>DGPA01000001.1 GCA_002389505.1 Halieaceae bacterium UBA4452 | reverse complement strand
GCCGACTTTTGCCGCGGTCACTGCAGTCGATTGGTTGATATGTCGAAAGCCTTGCAAAGCTGCAACGTCAATAGTTTTCATGTCTTTTTACCCTTATTGGTTAGCCATAAAAGTGTAACCGGCTTCTGCGGCTCGAGTCAAGGCGCGCCGCGCCACTATTGGGGCAACCGCTCTAAGCATAGTCCGTTACTGGTCAGTCCAAACCGTCAGCGTAGCCACCATGCCGCGCACTCGCTGTGTGGATATGTGCATCGTGTGCCTTGGACAGGTATGAGTTATCATGCTCGACCCAGACGAGGAGCAACCCGGTATCCCGCTGTTCCCCATTAGCCACGGATTAAGTCGAGCGCCAGTGAAACGAGTCCCATTACGCCGCTGCCCCAGCCCTGTCAGGTCAAACAGTCTGCTGGCCATCGCTATCAGTGGTCTGCTGGCGACTTACAGCGCGAACTCCGTGGCGTCAGAACAGCCGGGCACCGTTTTACACTCGCAAGCCGTCGTTAAATCACTCGACTGGCACCCTCTTGAGACGCTACCGGCTGACCAGCATGACCGCCGCTGTCGCCAGTGCGGAGGGGCTTTTATCGACCCCCTAGCAAACCGCTCAACGGTCGATCCCGCCAGTGCTAATATTGACATTAGTGCTAGCGACTCCAGCGTCACCGAGAGCGCGATGACCTTTGAGGGAGATGTCACAGTCGCCCAAGGCCATCGCACCCTGCGCGCCGATCGGCTGCGCATTGACCGCGCACAACAGGTAGGCGTGGCCGAAGGCAATGTCACCCTGCGTGAGAAGGGCGTAGTCGTCCGGGGCGAGCAGGCAACCTATGACAGTGGCCGACAATACGCCACGGTTACCGACGCCCGCTTTGCCTTGCATGACAGTCATATGACTGGCTCGGCAACACAGTTAGCGCGCAGCGCCAACGGGCAACTCGCCATTACTGAGGGCAGTATGACCTACTGCGCGCCAAACAATCCACGCTGGTACCTGAGCAGTCGACAGATTGACCTAGATCCCAGCACCGGCGTCGGTGAAGCGAGAGATGCCAAGCTCTATATCGGTGACACGCCGGTGTTTTATGTCCCGTGGATTCAATTCCCCATTGATGAGCGCCGCAAAACCGGCGTGCTGTGGCCCGACATAGGCTCGGATACTCGCGGCGGGCTCGATGTCACCGTACCCATTTACATCAACCTTGCCGCCCATTACGACGCCACGTATTCGCCCCGCTATATTGCCGAACGAGGACTCAATCACCAGATCAACACTCGCTATTTGGGCGATGCGCTGGGCTCATGGGAGGTCAATGGCGCGTATCTGGGTAGCGATAAGAAATACAAAGCGGACGCTGAGGACGGCGATGGCACGCGCTGGCTAGTCGGCGTCAAACAAACGGGCACTATGGGTACAAGCTGGCGAACGCGCCTTAATTACACCCGAGTCAGCGACGGGGAATACATTCGCGATTTGAATAACCAACAGCTGAGCAGCCAGCGACAAACCGCGTTGATGCAGCTGGGGCAGCTGGACTATTTAGGTGAGGACTGGTTAGTCCGCGTGCAGGCTCAGGCGTTCCAGAGTTTGGTCGATGACATTGGTAACGACTATAAGAAATTACCGCAAGTCACCGCGCAGTGGCGCGGCGACACCCGCTGGTTAGGGCTACAGCCCATCGCCCTAGCCCAGTACTCTCGCTTTGAGGCAAGTGATGAGCGCACGACCGGTCAACGCCTCTACACCGATCTGGGGCTCAGCTACCCCATGAATTGGCTGTCAGGCTTTGTCACCCCTACCGTCAGCTATCGACACCTTAGCTATCGACTTGATGAGTCTTTGTTATCACCCACCAACGCCGCCTCAAACGAGGAGCCCAGCGCACACTCAGCCACTGCCAGCCTCGACGTCGGGTTACGCTTTGAGCGCCCGCTTTCCCTCGCTGGCGAGGGGTTCACGCAAACGCTGGAGCCCCGACTATTTTATTTGTACAGTCAGTACGATGCGCAAGGCGATCAACCCGACTTTGACAGCGCAGAACTGACGTTCAGCTTTAATCAGCTCTATCGAGACACGCGCTTTTCAGGCTACGACCGGCTCGACGATGCGCACCAAGCCTCGGTCGGCATTACCACTCGGCTATTTGCCAACAGCGATGGCCGGGAACGGCTAAACGCCAGTATTGGTCAGATTTACTATTTCGACGACCGTCGCGTACGCCTGAACGCTAGCGATGCGCCGTTAACCGACCATCGCTCTGCGGTCGCTGCCCAGGCCAATTGGCTGCCCACCGAGAACTGGACTCTCCGCTCGAGTCTGCTCTATGACAGCAAAGAGCGCTCCTTTGACGCGGCCAGCCTACACATTGGCTATCGACCCGGTAATGGCAGCGTGTTCAATGCGGGCTATACGCTGCGGGAGCCACCACCCTCACAAAGGCAGCAATCGACGACCGAGCAGGCCAACTTTTCTACCTACTTCACCATTAACGACAACTGGCGACTGTTTGCCGCCTTCGAATACAGTATCGAAGCGTCACTTGCGGTAGAGGAACTGTTCGGCGTGGAATACGATGACTGCTGCTGGCAAGTCAGAGCGCTCTATATGCGCTACGTCGATACCGACGGCCGCGCCCTTGTTGATTTCACCGACCCCCAACTCGAACGCGAAGATTCCCTGCAGTTTCAATTCGTCTTAAAAGGCATGGGCGGTATTGGCAATCGCGTCGACAATTTACTGGGCGATATGATTCGAGGCTTCCAAGATCGATACTAGCGCAAGCAAAAGCGTCGGTAACCCGCCTTGGCGCACGAGACACTGTGGAAAATCAATGCCCGGTTGACAAGCGCTTGGGTAGACAACGGCTCGCTATAAGCCCAATCTAACGCTCATACTCGTCATCCCCGCTCGCTCTCACGTCGCTCCAGTGACGTCAGCCCTTTAAATGGGTGACCCCGGTGGCACGGGCAGCGCGGGGGTTAGAAAAGCGTCCTCTGTTGCCATCAAGGCGTCAATGCGCGCCGCGCTGAACCGATAGTGAGCCTGCCAACTGTCAACCTTGCCGCCACTGGACAATCGCTCGGACAGCCAGCCATGCAATGTGCTCAAGGCCTCGAAGGCTTGGCCTCGGACGCTGATGCTCGCCTGTGGATTAGCCATGAGATGGGCCAACTTGGTCATGACCAGTTGCTGCACCCGCTGTTGTAACTGCATAAGGTAGGGATCACGGGTCGGTGTCGCCTGCCAAGTCGCCCGAAGTAATTTGTCCAACACCCGGGGGAAATCGAACTGCTGTTTATCCAAGATACGCTGGCGATTGAGTCTCGCCGCCCGCGTCGGATCGAGCAGCACCTGTAGGGTCAGCTCTGCGGCACTACCGGCGGTCGCGATGGGGTCGAAAAGATAGCCCGTATCACGCCGGAACTGCTCACGGGGGTTGCCGGTGAGCGGCGGCGCCGGGGGAATCCCCTCTATCAGGGCTGTCGAGAGCTGCAAGGCTGAAGGCTCCAAGGTGGCGAGTAGGGCCTCCAACGCGTCGCGTTGACGTCCAGGGTCGACTTGCTGGGTGGGCTGCTGTCCATCGCCCTTGAGTGCATAAACGAAGTCACGACCACCCAAGACCGTGCCGGCCGCCTTCAACTGGTAACGATGCATTAAATACGCGGGCACTAACACTTCCTCAATGCGCGCGAGGGGTTCACCTGTCTGAATAACCGCGTCGGAGAATCTATCCAGCACCACGCGCCGTAGCGTCATCAGTCGATTGAGCTCAGCGACCGGATCTGCGCCATTGTCCCACAAGGCACCACGACTATGGCACGCTCCACCGCTACTGGCGAAACTGTCTGCCCGGGCGTGCTGGCCCTCCACATAGCTGAGCCCTGAAGCAATGGTTTCCGCTATTATCGCGTCACGAGCGATCGCCGCATTGGTCGCCTCAGGAAAGTCTGCATAGCCCCAGGTAATCGCCCGTTTATCCCAGGCACCTATGCCAACAGCATAGGCATCAGAAACATCAATGTTATTGGCGTCACCCACAGTGACCAGCGGATAGGGGTAGTCCATCACCGACGCACGATCGTTGCTACTGGCGGCGAAGTTATGCGCCAAACCGAGGGTGTGGCCCACTTCATGGGCGGCCAGCTGGCGAATACGTGCCAGCGTGAAGGCCTCTAATTGCGCGCTCACGGTCTCGCTGTCCTCACCGTCTCCATAGGGTGCCAGCAACCCCTCGGCAATTAAATAATCTTGGCGGGCACGCAGGGACCCCAAGGTGACATGGCCTTTGAGGATTTCTTGGGTGCGCGGATCACGAATGCTGTAGCCGTAGGACCAACCGCGGGTGGATCGATGTACCCACTGGATGACGTTGTAACGAACATCCAGTGGATCGGCGTCATTGGGGAGTAATTTGACTTGGAAGCCATCGAGGAAGCCCGCGGCCTCAAAGGCCTGATTCCACCAGGACGCACCTTCGAGTAGTGCACTGCGAATAGGCTCGGGCGTGCCGGGATCAACATAGTAAACGATGGGCTCAACGGGCTTGCTCATTGGCGCGTCGGGAGTCTGCTTGTGTAGACGGTGACGCCACGCGTAGGCACGCTGTACCGGCAGACCCAACGGCGTCGCGTAATCCATAAACCGCTGCCCGCCATCGATGAACCCGGCTCTTGGGTCGTAGGGAAGCGGCGTGTAACCACCGTCAGGCAATCGGACAAAGGAATGATGCACATTCACGGTCACACTATGCCTACTGGGCGACACGGTGGTTAAGTACTGACCCGTCGACTCGCCCGTTAAGGTGACGAGCGCATCAATCTCTGAGTTATCAGGAAAGCCTTTGGTGCGTTGCGCATTAATCGCTGAGCGAGACGCATCTGTGCTGTATTTCCCCTCTTTTAACGCAGCTAGACGCTCGCTCACCCCAAAGCTATCGGCTAGCGCAAACGCCGTCATATCAATAAATACTCTGCCTGACGACTGCCCCGCGACCTCAAACCCCCACAGCACCGAACGAGCAAACGCTTCATCGACCGCGCGCCGTTCAGCGGCGTTGTCAGAGTGGGCTCGAAACCGGGTATTCAGTGCCATAAGCAACACTTTCGGGCCGATTCGCTCAAATTGTGCCAAGTGCGTATCACCCAGCCGGCCGCGGTCGAGGCCTAGGTCATTGGAGCCAACGCCTTGAGACAAACTGGTGTAATAGATAAATGGCTGCTGTAGCTGATCGATTTGGGCATACAATGTGCCTGAAGCCGCGTGCCAGTAAAGAGGCAGAAAGCCCTCTCGATATTCACTCGCGCTAATAATGTCAGCGAAAGCGGTGGATTCACTGCTCGCTGGCGGCTGTCCCAGGGCATTGGCCGGCCCCCCTGCAGTGCTCTGAGCCATGCACGGCAACACAGCCGTCACCCAACAGGTGAGAAACACTGACAATAATCGGGACATATTCACTTCCACTCACAGGGCTGAATGATTCATTATACTACCTCACTTATCAAACAAGCTGAGACGAACCTGCAATGCTAACTATCCAGCACGGTCACTGTTGTCGATCCCTCCTCATCGCCCTGTTGTTAACGCTACTGGGTGTTAATACGACGAGCGCTCAGGTTGAAACGCTCGACCAAATTGTCGCCATTGTCGATGACGATATTATTCTAGCGAGCGAGTTACGTGAACGCCTGACTCTGGTCACTCAGAATCTCGAACGCCAGGATGTCGAGTTACCCGAGCAAGAGATCTTGGTGCGTGAAACGTTGGATCGGCTGATCCTCGAAAGCATTCAGATGCAACTAGCATTGCGCTATGGCATTCGCATTCCCGATGCTCAGCTTGACGACGCTATGCGCCGAATGGCTGGACAAAACAATCTCACGCTGGAGCAGTTTCGGGGTGCCGTTGAGGCCCAGGGGGAGAGTTTTTTTGCTATGCGCGAGCAAGTACGGCAAGAGTTGACGCTACAGCGAGTCCAGCAAGGCAATGTGAATCGCGGCATTGAGATCTCAGAGCAAGAAGTCGATAACTTCATGGGTACTGACGAGGGCGAAGCCATGACGCAGCCCGAATTTCGAGTAGTACAGGCTTTGGTTGAGGTGTCAAAGAATGACTCAAAAGCCGAGAAAGCAAGCAAAGAGGCCTTTGTAGATAGAGTGCTCGCTCAAATACTCGCCGGTCAAGCTTTTGATGAGGCGGTATCGGGGACAGATCTCTACGCCTTCAAAGGCGGCGATTTGGGCTGGCGTAAACTTGCAGACATTCCCAGTATGTTTACCGATGTCATCCCTGCGCTTGGTGCAGGTGATACCGCAAAGGTAACCAGTGGTGCGGGCTTCCATCTCGTATATTTAGTAGATGAGCGCGGTCGCAAACGGATGATTGACCAAACCGAAGTTCGACACATTCTCATAAAACCCAATGAGGTGCTGGACGACCAGGCAGCCAAGGCGCTCACGCTGTCCCTACGACAACGTATTCTCGACGGCGAAGCGTTCGAAGCGTTGGCAAAAGAGTTCTCGGACGATATTGGCTCCGCGCAAGAAGGCGGCGAGCTAGGGTGGACCAGTCCTGGACAGATGGTTCCCGAATTTGAGGCGGCCATGGGGGAAACCCCCGTCGGCGAAATGTCAGAAGCCATCCGTTCAGAGTTTGGCTGGCACGTTTTGGAAGTGACGGGACGACGAGAACAAAATATCGCCGAGGACATGCGCCGACGCCAAGTGATGAATTATCTTCACGATCAAAAATATGAAGAGGAGCTGGAAGCTTGGTTACGTAAGATCCGCGAAGAGGCGTTCGTCGACATAAAGTGAACCCTGACTCGCACAATGAGCCCAGCGTGATTCCTCGGCTTATTATTACTGCTGGAGAACCGGCGGGTATTGGTCCAGATATCGTCATCAAAGCCGCCCAACAAGACTGGCCCGCCGAGATAGTCTGTATTGCCGATCGCGCACTCATAGAAGTCAGGGCGCGCCAGCTAGGATTAGAGGTGGCGCTAGTACCGGCCAATACCAATGCCCCGCCAGTGCGCTCAGAAGCGGGGACTCTGCGCTATATCCACATACCGCTGAGAGTCCCAGCCACCCCCGGCAAACTCGATGCACGTAACGCTAGTTACGTCCTAGCCTCGCTTAATTTGGCGGCCACGCTGTGTGAGACCGGAGAAGCCCAGGCCATGATTACCGCCCCGGTACAGAAATCTATTATTAACGATGCGGGCTTTCCGTTTAGTGGCCATACCGAGTTTTTGGCTGAGCTGAGTGATACCCCACAGGTAGTCATGATGCTGGCGGCCGGTGACCTGCGGGTGGCACTAGCGACCACTCACCTGCCATTACGCGACGTGTCAGATGCCATTACCTGTCAGCATGTAGAGCGGACGTTGATTATTCTGCAGTCCGAACTGATCAAAAAATTTGGCATTGCATCGCCGCGTATAACGGTTCTTGGGCTTAATCCCCATGCAGGGGAAGGGGGGCATTTAGGGCATGAAGAACAGCAAACTATTAGGCCCGTTATTGAAAAGTTACGTGGTCAAGGGCTGATATTACAGGGCCCTCTGCCGGCAGATACCGCTTTTAATACTGATATTCGCCAAACAACCGATGCCTATTTGGCTATGTACCACGATCAAGGCTTGCCGGTGCTGAAATACGCGAGCTTTGGTGAAGCGGTCAACATTACGCTGGGTTTGCCTTTCCTGCGAACTTCGGTTGACCATGGTACTGCCCTCGATTTAGCGGGAACATCGAAGGCCCGCGCCGATAGTTTACTGGCAGCTATTCATCAAGCACTCGTCTTATGTCAGATGAAAAATAGAGCGTGAAATGCATATTCAGCAGCACTGTTTATTAATTTCCTGATAATATTTATTAGTTTTCCTTATAAATGGTATTCGAGAATACCGTGCTCGAGTTATTATATCCCTATTAATCGATGACTACCTGTGGAGAACAACGTATGCCCAGTACTAACACATTATTGGCGATAGCAAAATCTAAGGCGACTGCCAACCGCCTAGCGAAAGCCTTGACGATCCAGCAAATAGAAAGCGCGATTAATCACCTTAATGCGACCTTGAACGCCGCGCGAAAGCGTGACGCAAATAAACAAGCTAAAAAACGCGCTGCTGACATTAAAAAGCTCACAGCGATAATGGCTGATATGGGGTTGAGTGCAAACGACGTCGCAAAGCTAGCCAATAAAAAAACAGCCCAGCGTCGACCAAGCAAGAAAAAAGCGGGCGCACGGAAAGGCAAAAAGGTGGCGGCAAAATACCAAATATTGGTGGACGGAAAACAGGTTCAGTGGACCGGTCGCGGTCGTATGCCCGTGGTCTTTCGTGAACTCATCGCCAACGGTGGCTCGCTCGATTCTTGTCTCATCAACGAGTGAGCACCGCTTACCTGCGCACTGAGCACAGATAGCTAACAGTGACCGCCGGCAGTAGGCAGCTGACCACGGCTAGGCGAGCGCGTAAAACCCTTGCCAAGCCCCATAGCGCAGTGAGAGCGAATCCATGAAGTCAGCAAGGGTCGGACATCTGCCTAGAAAGCGCTTTGGGCAGAATTTTTTGCAGGATGACGCGGTCATTCAGGCCATAGCACGCGCGATAGCGCCTCAAGCCGATGATCATCTGGTCGAGATTGGCCCGGGGCAGGGAGCACTCACTGAAGCACTGGTCCCTTCCCGTTGTCGGTTCGACGCCATTGAGCTTGACCGCGATTTAATCACCCTGTTACTGGCGTCATTTAGCGTATATCCGGGGTTCGCACTGCACAACGCCGACGCGCTGACGTTCGACTTCAACCAGCTCGTTATAAACGGTCAACCGTTACGGATTGTTGGCAACCTCCCCTATAACATTTCCACCCCTATTATTTTTAAGCTGCTTGAATCGGCGGGTAGTATTCTTGATATGCACTTTATGCTTCAGCGCGAAGTGGTCGAACGCCTAGCCGCGCAACCGGGTTCTAAACACTGGGGGCGTCTAGGCATTATGAGCCAGTATCAGTGTCACGTTAGTCATTTGTTTGACGTCCCACCCGAGGCTTTTCAGCCGCCGCCCAAAGTCCAATCTGCCATTGTAAGACTGTCCCCGAAATCCCCTGGCGAAGTGCCCCGCTGTGATCGAAAAAAACTGGCTTCGGTGGTTCAGCTGGCTTTTTCTCAGCGCCGAAAAACTCTGCGCAATAATGTTAAGGGCGTGTTTGATGACCAGCAATTAGAGGCATTACATATCGATCCCGGCTGCCGCGCTGAAACCTTAAGCCTTTCAGCGTTTGTTTCACTGGCTAATACGCTCGCGGAATCGGTGTAAATAACATGACCACATATGTTGTTGGCGATATTCAAGGTTGTTTTGAACCCTTTAAACAGTTACTAAAAAACGTCGATTTTAATGCTGACAAAGATGTGCTGTGGTCCGTGGGCGATTTAATTAATCGCGGCCCAAATAATATTGACACGCTGCGTTGGTTTTACAACCACCAAGCATGCGTCAAAGTCGTATTAGGTAACCATGATCTTCACCTTCTCGCCACGTATGCGGGGGCGGGAATTATGAGCGACTCGGATAACTTTAGCGATATTTTAGAGGCCCCCGACGCGCCGGCGTTATTAGCTTGGCTGCGACAGCAGCCGCTTGTCTATCGCGAGTCGGGTTATGTTTTAGTTCATGCGGGTATTCCACCCATGTGGTCGACACAGCAGGCGGCTGACTATGCAAAGGAAGTGACAGATTATTTACAAGGCGCCAATGCCCACTACTTTTATCACGCCATGTACGGTAACGAGCCCGCCTGCTGGTCTAGGCCTATTAAAGGGCTAGCGCGCTTAAGGCTAATCACGAATTATCTCACCCGCATGCGTTACTGCACGCCGTCGGGGTGTTTAGATATGAAAAGCAAAGGGGTTGAACCGACGCGGGCGCGGCTGAACAATGAGCCCGTTGACGCCTGGTTTCACCACGCCAATCAGCTCCAGCCCACCGAGCAGGTATTGTTTGGGCACTGGGCGGCGCTGGAAGGACAGACCACGAACGCGCAATGTATCGCGCTCGATACTGGCTGCGTCTGGGGTGGTCCACTGACATTTCTGGCTCTGGAGACCGGTGAGCGATTTCAAAGCCTACCTACCTCAGCTCAGTCACCGCCCAACAAGCCGCTAGGCATACAGCCATGAAAATCTTAAAAGTGGGCGGCGCCGTTCGCGACAGCTTACTCAACCACCCCCACTCAGAGGTGGACTGGGTCGTGGTGGGCGCAACTCCCCAGGCGCTGCTTGACCGGGGCTTCACCCAAGTAGGCAAAGACTTCCCGGTCTTTTTACATCCATCGACCAAGGAGGAATACGCCCTTGCGCGCACCGAGCGCAAGTCGGGGCGCGGCTACCATGGCTTCGAAGTCCATGCGCATCCTTCAGTTACCCTTGAGGAAGATTTAGCACGTCGAGATTTAACCATTAATGCCATGGCGATGACCGACGAGGGCGATATTATTGACCCCTACGGTGGTCGGGCTGATATAGCGAAGCGCCTGCTGCGTCATGTCTCCCCGCACTTTATTGAGGACCCCTTGCGGGTACTCCGAGTCGCTAGATTTGCTGGCCGCTATGGGTATTTGGGCTTCACCGTAGCCCCAGAGACCCTGACGCTCATGCAGCGCATTGTGGCGGCGGGAGAGTTGGCACATTTATCTGTCGAACGAATCTGGACAGAGACTGAGCGCGCACTTGCAGAATCCCAGCCGGAGATTTACTTTTCCGTGCTCAAGGACTGCGGCGCCCTCGAGGCATTAATGCCCGCCTTGGCACTCAGTAACGGTATTGATCATCTCACCCGGGCCCGGGTTCACACCACCCGGGTCGATTGCCGGTGGGCGGCCTTGCTGGCCACGTTATCCCCCGATAACGCGACGCAAACCTGTCGGGCGCTCAAGGCACCTAAGCTGTTCGAGGCACTGGCCAATGGCGTCGCTCGGTACCAACCAGCGACTAAAAATGCGCTGCGTCAGGCATCAGGGTGCTTTGATTTGCTCAAGGGTCTCGACAGTTTCCGACGAGATGAACCCTTCGACGGTTTTTTAGCGACGCTGGCGGCGCTGGAGGGTCACTCAGCCGATGCCCATCCGACGACGAGGTTACTGCGGCGAGCGTGTGAGGCTGCTCGGCAGATCAATGCCGCGTCGACCGGCACTAACACACTGACAGGACCTGCACTGGGGGCCGCGATAAAAGAACGCCAGATCCGTGTTATTGCGGCAACCCTCGCTCAATAACCACGCCAACCCCATCGGCGTCGGGTACCGCGGTGGGCTTCATAATACGCACTTGCAACCAGCCCACGCCAAACTCTCTCAAGACCAAACTAGCAAGATGCTCCGCCAACGTTTCAATGAGTTGAAAAGATGACGCCGCGGCTTCTTCCATGACCCGACTGGATATCGCAGCGTAGTCCAAGGCATGACTTATTTGGTCGGTCGCTGCGGCGCCCGAGGCATCGGTAGCCAGCTCAAGATCAATGACCAAGGGCTGGCGTATGGTTCGCTCCCAGTCATAAACCCCAATAACCGTTTCAACTCGCAGTCCATGAATCAGAATTTTATCAGGCATAGGCGCCCTCCGGCGGCGACAGTTCAGTCATGGGCCAGCGCGCTCGCACGTCTGCCTGCGCACCATCGCGCTCACCGGCCAATAGCCGTAGAGCGCCAGCGTAAGCAATCATGGCACCATTGTCGGTGCAAAAGCGCAGTGGCGGGTAGTGCACGTCAACGCCATCGGGTTCAAGCTTCGTGGCTAATGACTCGCGCAGTGATAAGTTGGCGCTGACTCCGCCCGCCATTACCAAGGTGTGCAGTCCCTCTTGTTGCAACGCCCGACGACATTTTATGACCAAGGTCTCTACCACGGCTCGCTCAAAGGCGTAGGCAATATCGGCCTTGTCTTGCTCGGTCAAACCCGTTTCGGCCACGCATTGACGTACGGTGGTCAACGTGTGGGTCTTCAGACCACTGAAACTTAAATCTAAGCCCGGCTGCTTAATCATCGGACGTGGGAAGGTAAACCGCTGTGGATCACCTTGCTCAGCTAACTTAGCAACCTCGGGACCGCCGGGATACGGCAGGCCCAAGAGCTTGGCGGTTTTATCAAAAGCCTCACCTGCAGCATCGTCTAAGGATTCACCCAAGAGCGCATAGACGCCTAGCCCGTCAACCCGTACGAGCTGACTGTGTCCACCGCTCACCAGCAAAGCAACAAACGGATAGGCTGGGGGGTCGGTGTCGAGCATTGGGGCAAGCAGGTGACCTTCCATGTGGTGCACCCCCAGAGAAGGAATGCCCAGACCCCTCGCCAATGATCGACCTAGGGTGGCGCCGACCATTAACGCCCCCACTAGGCCAGGACCAGCGGTATACGCCACCCCGTCGAGCGCTGTCTTGGTACAGTTAGCGGCGGCTAATACTTGATCTATGAGCGGTAGCGTCTTGCGGATATGATCTCGCGACGCTAACTCCGGCACCACGCCACCGTATTGAGCATGCACCTCGACCTGACTATAGAGGGCGTCTGCCAATAGACCGTGTTGCGTGTCATACAAGGCAATGCCCGTTTCATCACAACTGGTTTCTATGCCCAGAATGCGCACACCGTTACCTCTTGTCGTCAATCTTTCCCAATGGGCCGCAAAGCTACCACGTCGGGCGGCTTTGCAAAATCATTAATACCCGCCTATACTTCGCCACCCTTTCAACAGGGCACGCCCGGGTGGCCTGTCCGAGAACTGTATAACAGGAAGTGAAGTGAATGCCTGACATTAAGGTTAAAGAGAACGAGCCCTTTGATGTCGCTTTGCGACGTTTTAAGCGGGCATGCGAAAAGGCTGGGTTGTTGGCCGAAGTCCGCAAGCGTGAACACTATGAAAAGCCGACGACCGTTCGCAAGCGTGCTGCTGCTGCGGCTGTTAAGCGACATCTTAAAAAAATGTCCCGCGAGAACCGCAAGCATCAGCGGCTTTACTAGGCGTCACGATGAGTGACGAGGCGACGCTGGTCGCCACCATTAAGGCCGAGATGAAAGCGGCCATGAGAGCCAAAGACAAGGCGCGGTTATTGACTATTCGCCTTATATTATCCGAAGTGAAGCGGGTTGAGGTAGATGAGCGGATTGACATTGATGATGCGCGCGCCACAGCCATTATGGACAAGATGCTCAAGCAGCGGCGGGACTCAGCAAGCCAATTCCGCGACGCCAATCGTCCAGAGTTAGCCGATAAAGAAGATGCCGAAATTGCCGTTATTCAAAGCTTCCTGCCCGAACAACTCAGCGCCGACGAGATCAACGCACTGATTAGTGACGCACTGGCATCGATTGACGCGACAGGCATGGCGGCGATGGGCCCGCTGATGGGCAAACTCAAGCCGGCGCTCCAAGGACGTGCCGATATGGCCGTCGTCTCCCAGCTAGTGAAGTCAAAACTCAATAGTTAGCGGTTATCCGTAGATGGACATGGGCAGGGCGCATGCTTCGCGGTAAACTCTGCTACCGTTTACTGAATTGATAATCCCTTGGCAAAAATACCCCAGAAATTCATCGATGACCTGCTTGACCGAGTCGATCTCGTCGATGTCATTGACCGCCGGGTCAAGCTGAGAAAAACGGGTAAAAACTTTTCTGCCTGCTGCCCGTTCCACGATGAGAAAACGCCCTCGTTCAGCGTCAACCCTGACAAGCAATTTTTCTATTGCTTCGGCTGCGGCGCAGGCGGCAATGCCCTCGGCTTTCTCATGGACTATGAGCGACTAGAATTTCCACAGGCGGTGGAGTCCCTCGCCCAAACGGTGGGACTAGAGGTCCCCAAAGAGGAAGGCCGACCGGGCGAGGTCTCCCGCCAAGATACCCAGCGACCACTGCTTGAGCAGCTAGAGCAAGCCACCCGATTTTATGAGCTGAGCTTGCGTAAACACCCCGACGCCAAGCGGGCTATAAGCTATTTAAAAGAGCGCGGACTCAGTGGCGAGATAGCCAAGACCTTTCGCATTGGGTTTGCACCGCCAGGCTGGGATAATCTTCTGTCGGCCTTGGCAGCGACCGAGCAACAGCAGCAGCATCTGATGACCACCGGTATGTTGGTTAAAAATGACAAAGGACGTATTTACGATCGATTCCGAGATCGCATTACGTTTCCGATTGTAGACGCTCGAGGGCGAGTGATTGCGTTCGGAGGCCGGGTCTTGGGGGATGACAAGCCCAAGTATCTCAACTCACCAGAGACCCCAGTCTTCCATAAGTCTCGGGAGTTATACGGGCTATATCAAGCGCGCAAAGCCCATCGGCAGTTAGAGCGCATTGTTGTTGTTGAGGGGTACATGGACGTCATCGCCCTGGCGCAACATGGCATCCATTACGCGGTAGCTACCCTCGGCACCGCCACCAGCGAGGCGCACCTTGATCGGCTATTCCGCCACGTGCCAGAAGTCATTTTTTGTTTTGATGGTGATGAAGCGGGGCGCAAAGCGGCGTTTCGGGGCTTGGAAGCGGCGCTGCCGGTTATGCATGACGGTAGGCAAGTCCGGTTTCTGTTCTTGCCCGAAGGGGAAGACCCCGACTCACTGGTGAGGGCCAAGGGACAGGGACATCTCGAGCACTTGTTTACTCAAGCATCCCCCCTAGAGACGTTCTTGTTCCAGCATCTCGCCAAAGGTATTGATATTACTGCCCTCGACGGCCGGGCGCGCTTGTCAAAGACCGCGGCGCCCTTCCTGCAGTTGCTTCCGGAAGGCGTCTTCAAAACACTCATGTATCAAGCATTGGCTGATCAAACAGGCATTGATGTTGACTCATTGAAGCGCCTACAGACGCCCCCGGTGGTCCGCGCCAGCGTGCCCGCTAACAGCTCAGTTGAAGCGGCAACTGAGCACTCCCCCACGCCCGATACCGACACTGACTATTACGATGAGGATTATGCACCCCCCGAGGCGTCAGACGTTGAGCCCGTCGATCATAGTCTAAGCCCGGCGGCAAACAACGATATTCACAAGGTGCTTGGGTTGCTCGTCTTAGATCCGGCACTGGGTGCCAAGGTTGACATTGACAGCCTACCCAGTGATGGCAGGCGGGATAGTGCGCTGCTGAAAAATTTTGTCAGCCAAATTCAGCAGGATGCTGGGACCACCACCGCGGCATTGTTGGGATTTTGGTACGGCACGCCCGAAGGTCAACTGCTGACTGAACTGGCGAGTAAAGAGGGACTAGAAGATGACAAAGGTCGTGAGCTACTCTTTACCGCGCTGATGGCTCGCGTCGCCAACGCGCAATCGCTCACTGAGCTACGGGCGAAGATTAATGAACTGAAAGGGCGACATTATGCCCAGCTTAGCGATGGAGAAAAACGCGAACTGCTGAATTTGACCCAGCAACTCCGCGTGCTCGCGGGCCGACAATAAAGCACACGGCGTTAGCTTCAAGGGGTTGATTCTGTGAAAAAATCAGCCAAACTGACCCCTGGTGGCAAAAATAACAACAATTTGCCCAAATAGTGAGCAAATCAGCTTTTTAGCGTGGCAGCTCTGGTCGCTGCGCGCTACAATCTCGCTCTTATTTTTCAGCGGCTTACCATAGGGTTTCGAATGTCCGAAAAAGTGCACCAGCAATCGCGCCTCAAAGCACTTATCGCTAAAGGCAAGGAGCAAGGTTACCTCACCTACGCCGAAGTCAACGACCACCTCCCGCAGGATATATCCGACCCTGATCAAGTTGAAGACATCATCCAGATGATCAACGACATGGGCATTCAGGTTTTTGAGCAGGCACCCGACGCCGACGAGCTCATCCTGACCGAGGGCGATCGATCTGCCGACGAAATAGCTGCGGCGGAAGCGGCAGCGGCCCTCGCTGCAGTTGAAAACGAGGCGGGACGGACGACCGACCCAGTGCGCATGTATATGCGCGAAATGGGTACCGTCGAGCTGCTGACTCGTGAGGGTGAAATCGTCATTGCTAAACGTATTGAGGAGGGCATCCGCGAGCTCATGACAGCTCTGGCGCACTACCCCGGCGTGGTACGCAAACTGTGCAACGACTATGACTTAGTCGCCAAAGAAGAGCGAAAGTTAGCTGACATTTTAGTGGGCTATCTTGACCCCGCTGACCACGTGCCGACGGCACAGGAAATTGCCGATCAAACAGCAGCGGCGGCGGCCAATACCAGTGATGACGATACCGAAACCGAATCGGGCCCAGACCCCGTCGAAGCTAAAAAGCGCTTTGCAACTCTCAAACGGCAATGCACCAAAACCGAAAAGATGCTGGCAAGCACGAGTCGCGATGATAAGAAAAGCATCGCTGAGATGGTAAAGCTGGGCGAGCTGTTTAAGTTCTTTAAATTGACACCAAAAGTGTTTGACCCACTGATCAATGAACCTCGACGTGCGTTACTCACCATTCGCACCCAGGAGCGCGAGATTACGCGCATTGTTGTGCGCGACTGTCGCATGGACCGCAAAGAATTTATCAAAAGCTTTCAAGGATCAGAAAGCGACAGCCGCTGGGTATCTCGAGTGGCACGTAAGAAAGATGTCGGTACGCGCATCAATACGCACAAAGACGATATTCAACGCATGCAGCGCCGCATTGCCGAGGTGGAAGACGCAACCGGACTCACCGTTGCCGAGATCAAAGAAATCAATCGCCGCATGAGTATGGGTGAAGCCCGCGCTCGGCGCGCCAAGAAAGAAATGGTCGAGGCAAACCTGCGTCTGGTTATTTCCATTGCCAAGAAGTATACCAACCGAGGGCTGCAATTCCTCGACCTTATTCAGGAAGGCAATATAGGCCTCATGAAAGCGGTAGATAAGTTTGAGTACCGGCGCGGCTATAAATTCTCCACCTATGCCACATGGTGGATTCGACAAGCCATCACTCGCTCTATCGCTGATCAGGCGCGGACTATCCGTATTCCCGTGCACATGATTGAGACGATTAACAAACTCAATCGTATTTCCCGGCAAATGCTCCAGGAAATGGGCCGCGAACCGACCCCTGAGGAACTCGGCGAGCGGATGGAAATGCCGGAAGATAAAGTACGCAAGGTTCTGAAAATTGCCAAGGAGCCTATTTCTATGGAGACCCCTATTGGCGATGACGAGGATTCGCATCTGGGTGATTTCATTGAAGATGGCACTATTGCCAGCCCGATCGATTCAGCGACCGACGAGGGGCTTACGGAAGCCACCAAAGATGTGTTGTCGGGATTAACCGCGCGTGAAGCGAAGGTGTTGCGAATGCGCTTCGGCATTGATATGAATACTGACCATACCCTCGAAGAGGTGGGCAAGCAGTTTGATGTTACCCGTGAACGTATTCGTCAAATAGAAGCCAAAGCGCTGCGTAAACTGCGCCACCCGACCCGCTCCGATTACCTGCGTAGTTTCCTCGACGAGTAGGTCAGGTAAATCTGCCCTAGGACGCTCCACCCTTAACCTGCAACAGACGCGCTGTGGGCAGGTGCGTCTTGAGCTTGCTGCCGTTTAGGCATAGCCTAGCTCGATAAATAAAAAAGCGGCACACATCATGGTCACACTACAGCGCAGCACACTCATCCTGTCCATCTGTGGACTTATATTATTGCTCTCCGCTTGTGACAGCCGCGACTCAACCACCGGTAACGCCAGTGCGGACTTGACGGGAATTGAGCACCCAGCTCTGCAACGTTGGCTATCGTCCTGTGCAAGTTGTCATGGCCGTGATGGCCGTGGAAATGAAGCCCAGGCAGCACCCAAGCTCACAGGGCTACCCTCTTGGTACCTAGGGCGCCAGCTACAGCATTTTCAATCAGGCGTTAGAGGAGCCCACCCCGATGACAGCGAGGGGCAGCGCATGGCCGCCTCTCTGGCGGGCATGAGCCCCTCCGAGCTTGAGCAAATCGCTGAGCTTGTTACCTTGTTACCCGATCAAGCACCCCAGCCCACGCTGTCTGGACGATTGGCTCGAGGTAAGGACTATCACACTAATTTATGCTCGGCGTGCCATGGCTCGAGGGGCCAAGGCAATAGCGCGCTGCAGGCGCCGAGTTTAGTCGCGCTCAATGACTGGTACCTCGTTGCGCAGTACGAAAAATTTCGCGATGGCAGAAGAGGAACTCACCCAGATGACCGCTATGGCGCGCAGATGCATCGCTTTGCGCCAGCGGTGAAGGAATCGGCGATTATTCAAGACATTGCTCACTATGTCAGCACGCTCGCTGGGCAGCCATGATCTATTCGCTCCGAACGCTATTACTGTGTGTCGCAGTCAGCTGGTCGCCACTGCTAGCCGCTATTGAGCTGTCAGGCTACTGCCCACCCGCGACGCGCATTGACGAGCAAGGCCGCTGTCAACTTCACAGCCAATACTTGCAGTATGCGTCACCCCACGATAAAGGCGTGGGTGGCCTGAAGACGGGCCTACCCCCATGGCGGGATGGCTTTACCCCGCAGCAAATTGATCTGGGTCGACTGCTGTTTTTTGATCCGCTCCTGTCGGCGAATCAAGGACTGGCCTGCTCAAGCTGTCATGATCCAGCCCTTGGCTTTAGCGATGGTCGGCGCAAGAGTCTTGGTGCCAATGGACAGGCGCTAGCGCGATCGGCCCCCTCCTTATGGAACGTTACGTTTATGGAGCGCCTGCTATGGGATGGGGGCCAACCCTCGCTGGAAGCGCAAATGCAAGGTCCCTTGTACTCTCCTCATGAAATGGGCAATACCCCCGATACATTGTTAGCGCGCCTGCGCGCCAATGCCAGCTACACCCAGCTGTTTAACACCGCATTTACTGGCGAGGGCCCCACCCTTGAGCAACTCAGCAGCGCATTAGTCGCCTTCCAGAGTTCGCTGGTATCACTCAACAGCCGCTATGATCTGTACGCCCATGGACTGCACAGTGCGCTGAGCCCCCGGGAGATAAGCGGCCTCAATGTTTTTCGCTCCTTTGTCGCCCGTTGCGCAGAATGTCACACGCCGCCGACATTCACGAACCAACAGATTGCCGTTTTGGGCGTTCCTGAGCGCGACGGCGCGCCCTTAGATATAGGCGCCCAAGGCGTGAGTGGCGACGCCTCCCAGCGCGCGGGGTTTCGGGTGCCCTCGCTGCGCAATAGCGCGCTGACCGCACCCTATATGCACGCGGGTAATTTTGACAGCCTGCGAGAGGCCGTGGCATTTTATACCGCCGGTCGAGGTCATGGGGTACCTGAAGGTGAGGATCTCAAGCTCCATTGGCATATATGGACCCCAGAACTCAGTGACCGAGAACTTGACGATGTCGTGTTATTCTTAGGCGCATTGACTGATCAAAGCTTTTTACCCACCATTCCAGTGGAACTCCCCTCAGGCTTAGCGCCTGGGCGCGCTGTCGCCGCGCGACGGCAGCAACATGACTCGACAGGAGAGCAGTCCCATGACTAAAACCCTCACACTTATGGCATTAGCCATTGCGTTTATCAGTCACGCAGTAGGCGCCGCAACGCTTGAAGTTAAAAACGGCGAGTCGATACAAGAGGCCATTACCCGCGCTCAGGTCGGTGACACCATTCGAGTCTATCCGGGCATCTATGAGGAGACCGTATACGTCGACAAAGATAATATTACGCTACAGGGAGTCATCGAAAACGGCGAATGGCCGACCCTTGAAGGCAACAAGCAATTGAACGATGCGATTTTGTACTCGGGTAACGGTTTTAGCGTCGAGTGGTTCAAAATAACGCACTACAAGGGTAATGCCATCATGGGCCAGGCCGGCAATAATTTCTCTATTCGAAACAATTGGATTATTGACACTGGCGTCTACGGTATCTTTCCTGAATTCGGCGAAAATGGTCTCATTGAAAATAATATTCTCAGTGGCATTGAAGATGCTGCGATTTATGTGGGCATGTGTGACCACATTGACGTGCGCAACAATCGCGTCTTCGATAATGTCGCCGGCATTGAAATTGAGAACTCTCGACACGCCTTAGTCGAGGGCAACATAGCGCATAACAATACCGGTGGCATTCTTGTCTTCATAACGCCGGGACTTCCCATAAAGACCTCCTACGACGCCATTATTCGACGTAACACCATTATTAATAACAACACGCCCAATTTTGCGATCCCGGGTTCATTGGTATCGAACATCCCTGCTGGGACCGGCGTACTGGTGCTCGCTGGGGACGACGTCGTTATTGAAGACAATATTATTTCCGGCAACAACACCGCGGGTATCATTATCACCAGTCAAGATTTTGCAACCGATGTCGCCGGAGATCCGCAATCGGACCCTAACCCGGATCGCGTTCAAATTCGTGACAACGTTATGTATGACAATGGCAATGATCCAGTCACTGACGTCCGGGCGCTCATGCTGACCCAACTGTCCACGAAGGGACCCGATATCTTGGCTTATAACGCAGCGGCAGATGCCGAACGCGGCTCCTGCATCAGTCAGAAAACGGCTTATCGTACTTATGGTTTAGATGATTGGGGTGTTTGTGCGCGTACCACCGTGCGTGCAGCCGATGCGGTCGCCAGCGTAGCACCGCCCCCCAACACGTCACGGGGAGTGACCAGTAAAATGCGCGAGGAACCTGCAGAACCGCGGGTCATTACCGTTGATGCTAACGGCGCCGAGCTGGTGTATCAGGGTATCTGTGCCGGCTGCCACACGCTCAATGTGCGTATGATTGGACCCCCGGTGCTGGCTATTCAAGCGCAATACGGCGACGACGTAGAGGCTATTGCACGCTACATAGCCGCCCCTGAGAAAAACCGGCCTGACTTCCCTACTATGCCCCCCCAAAATCACTTGTCAGAGGCCATGCGCCTTGAGGTCGGCCGCTACATGCTGTCACTCAACCGCTGAGCACCGCACCGGAAAGCATAGAGTCGCGGTGGTACCGATTGAATCGCTGCTCAAATCAAAGGAACCGCCCAAGCCAGCGACCACTTCATGACAAATGGCGAGGCCCATGCCGGGGTGCGTACCATCGTCGGCTTCAGTGGCAAAAGGTGCCTGTAACGCTGTGCGTTTTTCAGGGTCAATGCCCCCCGCGTTGTCAGTAATGACTAGTTTGAAAATCCCCTCGGCAACGCTTTCAGCTACGCCAATAATGCGGGGGTTACTTTGTTCGGCAACATCAACCTCTTGAGGTCCTTGGCGAATAAACGCTTCCACTGCGTTATCCACTAGATTAAAAATAATCTCTTGCAAGGCAGTAGGCGCCGCTTGAACTTCACAGGCGACATCAGTGGGCTGGTAATGGAGCTCTGCATCGGCGGCTGAAAAGCGTTTGGCGAGTAATTCGAGCGCTGCAGCAATGGCGTCACTGGGCCTAAGCACTATGTCTTGGGACAGCGCCGTCGGGGAAAATGCCTTCATGCCCGCGGTTAACCGCGCGGCACGGGTGACTTGCTCATCAATCCTCGCTAGCTTTTCTAACGCCAACTCGGGATCGAGCCTATTCTTTTGAATAGCCCGCTTTAGATTAAATGCCGCCATACGAATAACGTTAAGTGGCTGATTGAGCTCGTGAGCGGCCCCCGAGGCCATTTTGCCCACAACCGCTAGCCGCGCCGTATACTGCAAACGCCGGGCCAATTCTGCCTGGCTAGGAATATCGTCAGTCATAAGATTTTCACTGTCCACAATGCAACGTATCTACACTTTCAGGCCTAGATAACATCGGCATAATTATTGACTCTATGCGCTTACCTGATTAGCGTAGCACCACTGGCGCCAATGCGACACAATTGCCACTCAGGACATGGCGTTAACGGTTTAGCGACAGGGCCACAGCACGCTATACTGACGGTGCGCAGGTAACAATATCTATCTCAACCTCGCGTCAGTTGACACCTAATAGGAACTCATATGGATACATCATCACTCTTTTCTTTAGCGGGCCGTACCGCACTCATTACCGGCGGCTCGCGGGGTATTGGCCTCATGATCGCAAGGGGTTTTCTCGACCAGGGCGCCAAAGTCTATATTTCATCCCGTAAAGCAGATATCTGCGACGCAGTCGCCGAGGAGCTGGGCGATCACTGTTTTTCTTTACCTATGGATGTCTCTACTGTCGACGGCTGTCGGGCCTTGGCTGACGCCTATGCCAGCAAAGAAAGCGCACTGGATATTTTAGTGAATAACGCCGGCGCCGCATGGGGTGCACCTTTTGAGGCATTTCCAGAAAAAGGCTGGGACAAGGTCATGGAGCTCAACGTGAAGGCACCCTTTTTCCTAACCCAAGCTTTTTTTCCCCTATTACGTGCAGCAGCGCGAGCCGATAAGCCCGGCAAGGTGATTAATATCGCATCTATCGACGGCCTGCGTTTGAATCCCTGGGAAACCTATAGCTACCAAGCATCGAAAGCTGCGGTTATAAACCTCACCAAACGCACAGCCGCTCGACTCATTGAAGATCACATTAACGTCACGGCTATTTGTCCGGGCGCTTTCCCCTCAGACATGAATCAAGCCGCACGAGATCATGGTGACAGCGTTGCCGACGCCATACCCAATAAGCGTATTGGTATTGACGAGGACATGGCAGGGGTCGCTATATACCTCGCTGCGCGCTCGGGTGACTATGTAGTGGGTGAGTCAATTGCCGTTGACGGTGGAGTGGTCAATGCCGCGCTGCCACAAAGCTGGGAACCCGCTTAAACACCGCCCCCGGGCAACCGGGGCAGCCGCGTGTGGAGCTGGCTAAAACACTAAAATTTTCGGGCCAGCCAGACGGCAACCTTAAATTTCATGGCTATCAACACCTGCCAACATTTAGCCATGTGACCGACATTTCCCATGGTTAAGCCTGCCGCCTCATCGCGATGATCGATTTCATCTTGCCGGCAGTCGGCTAACAGCTGTCTGACATCAGCAAAGGGCCCCTCTGCACTAAGCCGGATAATTTGCTCTTGATAGTGGTGGTCGACAAAGGTTTCCACCGCCTGAACATTAGCGAAGACCGCGCGGGGGCCCAATAAGGCGGATAGCGCGCCGGTAAGCCATCCCATCATGCGCCAAATCGGTAGTAGCCGGGTCTGGGAGCGGGCTGGCATGATCTCGGCGATGCTCGCCAAATGCCCACACTCAGTGCGTAAATGCCTCTCAGCAAAAGCGCGAACATGAGGATCTTTACTGACTGACAATATGCCGCGATACATCATGACGGCACCTGCCTCGCCGGCGTGGTCAGCGCGTAAATCTGCGACTAACCATGGAGGGAGTTCATGGCTTGCGTGGTTGGCCGCTCCAATGAGGCGGGTTTGTAACTGTAACTCTGCGCTACGTTTCACAACGCATCGCTCGTGCGAAGGTTGGTCTTACCATGACATAGTTCTGGCATACCGTGGATGGCATACCAGCACTCACGCCGCCACCGCGTGAGAGTCGTCGGGATTGACTCTGGCATTGACCCGGCAACTGTTTTCGACGGCAAAGCGTTGTCGCTGGTGTCGCGCGCTTCACTGACATTCCCCCGATGAAGTAGTTGATTATTGTTCATGAACGCATCCCCCACTGCCACACTAACCTAATTGATAGCAAAGTGGTGGTTAAAAACTGAGTATGCCGCCCAAAGCGCAGGAAATGTGATCGATAGGCTGGCCGCAGGTCGATGTTCTGATAAACTACCTGATCTTTTGCCGTCCTTTTTCGGGCCCATAGCTCAGCTGGTTAGAGCAGTCGACTCATAATCGATTG
The DNA here is from genome assembly GCA_002389505.1 of Halieaceae bacterium UBA4452. Taxonomy (GTDB): domain Bacteria; phylum Pseudomonadota; class Gammaproteobacteria; order Pseudomonadales; family Halieaceae; genus Luminiphilus. The sequence continues at coordinate 197 of DGPA01000001.1, read as the reverse complement.
GTCGTAGGTTCAAGTCCTACTGGGCCCACCATTTAACCAAAAACATGATTCATCTGTGGGCGCCATAGGAACAGGGTGCCCCTGCCCGGCCCCTCCTGGTGCCCCCAACCAGGGCGCCACCTGCCACGCTGCCTCTTTTCGCAGGAAGCGAACTCCAAACCCCACATCAGCAAAGACGCCACTGAAAAAACCATGGC
>DGPA01000003.1:26093-30737 GCA_002389505.1 Halieaceae bacterium UBA4452 | reverse complement strand
CGATCCCGCCTGGCTCCACCAATTCAACCCGCTACGCAATGGTGTTGTGCCCACAGTGCGCGGTGTAGCCAAGCTAGGCGCTAGCGGTAAAAAGCCGATACGCTGGTCAAAGTGAAGTCGATGGCTCTCGGGATCGTAATAATGCGTTACCCAGGTCCGCTTGTCAGCGAGCCATTTGGGATCATTTTTACAGTAAACCTATCGAAGGCTTTCTTTCTCAGAAGGTTCACCGCGCGCAGATCCAAAACACGTGTTGGGCAGTAGAAACAGGGCCTCAGTGTCTTCTCAAGGAGCGGTTAATGAGAACCACCCATATTTGGGCTATCGTGATAGCAACATTGATACTAGTTTGGCTGTTGTCAGGGGTGTTAACTGCCGAAAAACCGGCAAGTAAGCCCTCGATTCAAGAGCAGATAAGCAATAGCGACAGCATACGAGGTGATTCGAGGCCTACTCAAGTTCGAGTAACGCGACTTGAGGCGACAGAAAAAATTCGTTTTGAAACCATTCGTGGCAAGACTCAAAACAAGCGAACCGTCAACGTGCGGGCCGAAATCGCCGGGAAAATCATTTCTCGCAGCGTTGAGAAGGGCGACAAGGTGACGACGGGCCAGGTACTTTGCGAGCTCGCTATGGAGGACAGGCAATCGTCTCTCACCGAAGCCAAAGAAGCAGTAGCTCAAGCACAGCTCGAATACCAAGGTGCAAAAACACTCAAAATCAAGGGCTACAACTCGGAAAACGCCATTGCTACAGCGCGGGCTAAGCTTGCCCAGACGTTGGCTGTTTTAGATCGCCGCGAGCTAGACGTGACTAAAACCCAAATTAGGGCACCGTTCGACGGCTCGATAGAAGACGTTAGCATGGAAGTAGGCGACTATGTTGCGGTAGGCGCAACCTGTGCAACCGTGGTTGACTTAGACCCCATGCTTATTGTCGGCAGAGTGTCCGAAAGATCTATCCTTGACATTCAACCTGGGGTAATCGCTAAGGGAGTGTTAACCGACGGCCGTGAAGTCCAAGGGCCAATTACCTTTATAGCCCAGCAAAGCGACGCACAAACACGCACCTACGCCGTTGAAATAGAAATAGATAACAGCGATTTAAGCCTACGGTCGGGTATAACAACAGAAATTTTAATCCCGGTTGATCGCGTATTAGCCCAAAATATTAGTCCAGCCCTTTTTAGTTTGGATAATAATGGAGGTTATGGCATTCGTCTGATTGACCAAGACAATAGAGTGACTTTTCACACCGTGGAGCTCGTTGCCGAAGATCAACAGGGTGTGTGGGTCACCGGCCTGCCAAATATCAGTGATGTCATTACCGTGGGGCAAGAAATGGTGGTCCCAGGTGAACGCGTCGATCCAGTTTTTCAAAATCCAAATATCTCAAAGAGATAGGCAGGCATTATGTTTAACTTTTTAGAAGCTGCCATTACGAGATCTAGAACCAGCCTACTGCTACTGTTTATGATTGTCTTAGCCGGCCTGGTGGCCCGTGCTGCCATTCCAGTAGAGGGTGAGCCTCAAATAGAGGTTCCCTTGTTTGTTATTACCGTTCTCAACGAGGGTATTTCGCCCGAAGACGCGGAAAGACTGTTGGTGATGCCTCTTGAGATCGAGCTACGTCAAGTAGAAGGTATTAAGGAGCTGAATGCGTTTGCGGCAGAAAACGCGGCAACATTACTCGTGGAGTTCGACGCAAACTTTGACTTAGATCAAGCCCTGACAGACACTCGAGAAGCGGTGGATCGAGCGAAGGTGGAATTCCCTACCACGACCGAAGAGCCAATTATTCAAGAAATATCCACGTCAGACCGCCCTACTATTCAGGTTAACGTAGCTGGCGATGTGCCGGAGCGACTCCTTTACACCACGGCTTTAGATCTACGGGACGCGATAGAAGGCCAGGCCGGAATTCTCTCTGCGGACTTGATTGGTGACCGAGAAGAATTACTGGAAATAATAATAAATCCTAGCGAGCTGGAAACCTACCAACTTTCCTCAGAACAAATCATTAGCAGTATCTCCCGAAATAATCGGCTAATTCCGGCAGGCAGTATTGACAATGGTGAAGGTAGGTTCTCTATTAAAGTGCCTAGCGTTATTGAAAATGCAGCAGACCTTTTTGAGCTGCCTATCAAAACCGAAGGTGACACGGTTGTCACTTTGTCAGACGTAGCCACGATCAAGCGCACCTTTAAAGATCGCGCTAGCTATTCGCGAATAAACGGTAAAGTCAGCATAGGCCTGCAGGTTGTTAAACGCACGAATTACAACGTCTTAGACGCCATAAGTAATACCAGAGCCGCCGTAGAGAAACTTAGGCCAAGTCTGCCCGCCAAAGTGGAGGTTACGTACTCTCAAGACCAAGGCCCCTATGCTGAAAGCCAAGTGGTTGAACTCGAGGGCAATATTTTTACTGCACTAGGCTTGGTTATGGTTATTGTCGTGGCAGCGATGGGTATTCGCAGTGGCATTGTTGTCGGTTTAGGTATACCGGTGTCGTTTTTATTTTCGCTAATCTTTATTTATTTGCTGGGGTACTCGTTCAACTTCATGGTGATGTTCGGCATGTTGCTGGGTTTGGGCATGCTCATCGATGGAGCGGTCGTGATTACTGAATACGCCGATCGAAAAATGACCGAGGGCTTTGGCAGTCAAGAAGCCTATTTGCTCGCCGCCAAGCGCATGTTCTGGCCCGTAACCGCCTCGGTAGCCACAACGCTTGCTGCATTCCTGCCACTGATCTTCTGGCCCGGGGTGTCGGGCAAGTTTATGTTCTATTTGCCCGTCACCGTATTTACGGTGTTAAGCGGCTCGCTCCTCTACGCACTAGTATTTGGACCCGTCATTGGCTCTATCATTGGCAAAGCCGGTAGCGTAAGTGAAGTAAATCGGCATACGTTGAAAATACTTGAGGACGGTGACCCACGAACACTTAAATCATTGACCGGGCTCTACGCCCGCATGCTGGGTTTTGCCACGCGCTATGCCGTTGTGACCATAGCGATAACCGTAGGCAGCTTACTGGTCACATTTTGGGCTTACCAGCAGTATGGCCATGGCCTTATTTATTTCAGTCAGGGTGAGACGAAATTCGCCCAGCTCAGTGTGCGTGCTCGAGGCAACCTAAGTGTCGATGAAGTTTATGCGCTGGTCACTGAGGTTGAAGATAAAATTATTGATGTAGAAGGTATCGAGTATATCAATACGTTCACGAAGTTAGGTGGTACTCCAGGCAGGGATGGGGGATTAGATAAAGTGGGGGGCATGTTCCTAGAGCTTTATGATCAACAATATCGCCGTTCAAGTAGCACCGAGATTTTAGAGGAAATTCGCGAAAGGACCCAAGGCATTGTTGGCATTCAAGTAGAAATTCAAGCCATGGACATGGGTCCACCCATAGGCAAGCCCTTAAATATCGAGTTCTCGTCGTATGATAGAGCGTTGATTGATCCAGCAGTACAGAGGGTTGTTAATTACATGATCAACGAAGTTGACGGGATCAGGGATGTTGATGATACCCGCTCGCTGCCTGGCGTTGAGTTTAAGATTAATGTTGACCGTGCACAGGCAGCTATTTACGGTGCAGACGTAAGCCAAGTGGGTGTCGCAGTACAGCTGGTGACAAATGGCGTAAAAGTCGGTGAATACCGACCGGATCGAGCTGATGACGCCGTGGACATCCGGGTACGCTATCCAAGTGCCCAGCGGGGCATCATGGCTTTGAACACATTGAATATTTCAACGCCCACTGGTCTGGTGCCGCTGTCGAATTTCGTCACCCTTGAGCCCATGCCCAACGTCAGTACTATTCAACGCGTTAACGGTGTTCCCATTAAGAAGGTGCTAGCGAACGTAGCACCCAATGTGCTTGCGGATGACAAAGTGAAAGAGATTCAGGCGTGGATCGACAGCCAAGACTGGCCGGCGGGACTAAAAATTGAATTTAGAGGTGCGAACGAAGAGCAAGCCGAGACCTTGGCATTTATTGGCGTCGCTTTTGCCATGTCATTGCTCTTGATGTTCGTACTACTCGTCACGCAGTTTAATAGCTTCTACCAAAGTCTACTGATTCTGTTTGCTGTCATTCTCTCTACCGCCGGTGTTCTTATTGGCTTGTTAATCACTGGCAATCCTTTCAGCGCTATATTGAGCGGCGTGGGAGTTGTTGCGCTGGCGGGTATCGTAGTGAACAACAATATTGTGTTGATCGATACCTACAACCAGTTGCGCAGAGAGCATCCTGAGTTAGATTATGCTGACCTCATTGTTCGCACAGGTGCGCAGCGCCTGCGCCCGGTGATGTTGACCACCATCACTACCGTTTTTGGTTTACTGCCATTGGCCACCAACTACAGCATAGATCTAGTCAATAGAACCGTGGTACACGGCGGTGAGCTGTCATCACTGTGGGTACCGTTGTCTCAAGCCATCGTTTCAGGACTGACTTTTGCGACGCTATTAACGTTGGTGACTACGCCCGCCATGTTAATGCTACCTTATCAATTGAGAGCATTGAAAAATACGCTTCTCAAGCAAGCGGGACATCAAGGGAATCCTTCTCGGACTGCCACCTTGCAAACAGAATGATGTGGGAGTGAATCACTCTCGATGCCATAGAGACTCCTCAGCCACA
>DGPA01000003.1:0-26043 GCA_002389505.1 Halieaceae bacterium UBA4452 | reverse complement strand
AGTCCTGTGTTTTGGCATTGTAAAAGCCCATAGTGCGCCCAACTGAGTCGTCGTGTGAGGATTTTCGCTTGGGTCAGGCGGTCGCTTATGGCAGGTAAGCATCACGACAGCATAGACTGACCGCTATCCTAATACGGCTATTGGCACTCAGCACCAGTGATTCACGAGCAGAGTATTCAGCGCCATTTATTGGGTAGTGAAATAAACAGGGCAATCCCTGCAAGGGCGCTGGCTAGACCTAGAACGGAAAAAATCTTCAGTAGCCAAGTACCAATCGTGTCGCGGTCACCGTAATCCATAATGTGCAGCGACCAGAGAAAATCCCACCACCGCCATGAGGTATTGCGAATGGCAGTAACCTCACCGGTAAGGGCGTCAAGGTACGCGACGGTTGATGGCTCATGGGTGGCATACACGCGCCACAAGGGTAGGTCGGCACCCCTGTACTCGGAACCCTCGACCGCCGTGTCAATCCACACCGCTTCATTGGGGGAAAGATCAGTGAGCTGCTGACCCAGCAAGAGCGCCTCGTCCTTGCTCAGCGTAGTGAGTGGATGCCCCGCTAGGGTGAACCAATCAGCCCCTTGTTGTCGATATACCCCCACAACTGTTTCGTTCGGAAGTCGATTTCTTAACACAATTTTTTGCGCCGGAGATTCGACCCAGTCAATACTTTGAGTAGTAATGTTTGCATCGGCAACGGCTTGGCGATGGGGTGTGCCGCGCACCCCTTCAATATCGACTAAGGCAAAAAACACTCCACTTACGGTCCACGCCAGTAGTTGAATGGCGACCGCCACCGCGAGCCAGCGATGCCATCGACGAAGGTCTCGTTGAATTCTTAAGCGCATGTCTTAGTGATTCCTAGCTAGTGCATGGGTGGTGATTTTGCCCGCCGTTGTTTTGCCCTCAGATGAATCTTTGAATATTGAGCTGTGGAGCAAAAAAAACAGCGCTTTATTTGCAGGATAGCCTGTTATGCGTGGGTCAGCTATCGAACGATACACTGCAAATACCTGCGATTTGCAGTATTCTTGAATAAAGTCACCATTAAACCAAGAGGTTCCTCAATGGCATTAGGCAATATTTTGTTACTAGCGGTGTTGGCTTTTTTTGCGGTCATTGTCTATCGCTCAGTTAAAGTCGTACCACAATCCGCAGAGTGGGTGATCGAGCGTTTTGGCAAATATAGCCGTACGTTGCCCGCGGGCCTTAATATACTGATTCCATTTCTTGATAACGTTGCCCACAAAGTCAGTGTCTTAGAGCGTCAGCTCGACGCCTATGATATTTCGGTGATAACTCGGGACAACGTGGAAGTCAGCCTAGAGGCCACGAATTTCTTTCGCGTGATAGACGCCGCCAAGTCGGTCTATCGCATTGCCGACGTATCTAAGGCAGTACAGACAACGGCGGAATCAATTGTCCGGTCGGCTGCCGGCAAGTTGGATTTAGACGAGCTGCAAAGTTCTCGCCAGCAAATGGGTGATGAAGTGCTGCAAAACCTCCAAAATGCGGCAGAAGTATGGGGTTTAGAGATTACCCGAACCGAAATTACAGACGTCAAAGTCGACAACCAAACAAAGGAAGCCCAACGTCAACAGCTCAACGCGGAACGTGAAAAGCGCGCGGTCATTGCCACCGCTGAGGGAGATCGCCGACGGGTTGAACTGTCGGCGGACGCGGAGCTCTATGATGCGCAGAGGCGCGCTGAAGCGGTACGGATTGCCGCTGAGGCTGAAGCCTTTGCGATTGAAAAGAGAGCCCAAGCGACAGCAGAACAAACGCGCATTATTGCCCAGGCGATCAATGAAAACGGGCAGGTGGCCGTGGACTATGATGTGCTGATTAAGCAGGTCGATGCCATTGGCAGGCTAGCAGCGGCAGATAATGCCAAAACCTTGGTCATACCTTCCGATATCACCAAAGCCCTGGGTAGCTTAGAGCTGCTATCGGGCGTGTTGGGAGCGCAAAAAAATGCTTGATTATTTTTTGACCGGTGAAGCGTGGATAGCGATTGGGCTATTGTTAATTGTGGGCGAGATGGTATTACCCGCAGGGTATGTATTGCTGGCGTTTGGTGTGGGCAGTCTTGTCAACGGCGTGCTCCTTTATGCCGGGCTTGCGCCGACGGTGTTTACTCGTTCAGTACTGGCTAATAGTGCCTTTGTCGCCGCATTGTCGTTTGCTGTCATTTTTGCGCTGCGAAAGTTCTTTGCCAAAACAGACGAGCCCGATATTAATAAATACTAAGGCCAAAATAGCCACCTGCCACGGAATTGTTATAGCCAATCAGAACAGACTAGGCAGGCAAGAATGGGTTTTCACCTCTGGCAGGGAGTCATTTTTTGCTATCTGGAACCATGCCTTTTGAGAAAAAATTCGCCGCTGTAGCGGGACGATCGATTGCTTATATTGATGAGGGCGAAGGCGAGCCTATCGTGCTGTTACACGGTAACCCGACGTCGTCTTTTTTATGGCGCAATGTCATACCGCTGTTGCTGGACTCAGGGCGAGTGATTGTCCCCGATCTTATTGGGCAAGGCGACTCAGAGAAGCTGCCTGCCAGTGAAGGCGCCCATCGTTACTCCCTTGAAACCGCCTATCGCTATGTCGAGGGATTGTTAACAACTATTGGCGCAGATCATAAGGTCACCTTGGTAGTTCACGACTGGGGGAGTGCCATAGGTTTCCTGTGGGCCATGCGTCATCCATCGAGAACGCGCGGTGTGGCTTATATGGAAGCGATTGTCAGTCCGTTGGCTTGGTCAGATTGGCCGGCCAGTGCGGTAGGTATGTTTCAAGGGTTCCGCTCAGCAAAAGGTGAGGAGCTCATTCTCACCCGCAATTTATTCATTGAGGCGGTGCTGCCAGCGTCAATTATCAGGGAGCTGAGCGAGGCTGAGATGACGGCCTATCGCGCGCCTCATGTACAGGCTGAAGACCGGCAGCCTTTACTGAACTGGCCGCGACAAATCCCAATAGCCGGTGAACCCGAGGAGGTGGTGGCGCTGGTGGAAGCATACGGTGCGTTCATGGCCGGCAGTGACTTGCCAAAGTTATTTATCAACGCTGAGCCCGGATCTATTTTAGTGGGTCGGCAACGGGAGTTTTGCCGACGCTGGCCCCATCAGCGCGAGGTCACTGTTAAGGGGTTACACTTTATCCAGGAGGACTCTCCTGTGGAGATTGGCCAGGCCATAGCTGAGTGGCTTACCACATGCTGATTGACTCCGGGCGATCCAATCCTTGGCTCAATCGGTTATATAGTACCGACATCTCTGGCCGGACCGGTACGATTTTTCTTGATAGATAGTAAGACGCCTCGGTCTGCTATCCATCAACCCAGCGACGCGTGGCCGGCGGCCTACATGACTTGACTACTATGGAGAGAAGGCAAAATGATACGTTTACTTACTACGCTATTTTTCGGTCTCATTTTTATGCCAGCGGTACTGGCGACAGAGGAGTGCAGTAGCTCGCTGTGGGGTGTTGACGATCAAATAGGTGCAGCGAATCGGATTACGCCAGCAAAGGTAAAAGCCGCCGCCGCGTTGGTGAAAGAGGGTCAGCGCCACCCGCTAGGTATTGTTATTGAACCTGGCATGCCGGCGTATCCACCGCGTTACACGCAATTACAGGTAGTGCAGCCCGGGCAGCATTTCAGCATGGATTCCACCCAGGCGTTTGGATGGAATGCATCGGCGAATGATGATGTGCTGCAAATGTGGCTAGGGACGGGTCCACAGCTGGATGGGTTGGGCCACATGGGTGAAGCGGGGGTTTTTTACAACTGTAATCGTGGCGCTGACTTTGCAGCTATTACCGGACTTACGCGGCTGGATATTAGTCAGGTGCCACCCTTGGTGGCTCGCGGGGTCCTAGTCAATATGGCAGCTCATTTTGGTGTTGACGCTTTATCTGCAGGACAGCCCATCACTAGGGACGACTTAAGCGCGGCTATGGCCGCCCAAAAAATAGTGGTACGAGAGGGTGATGTCGTATTAATTCATACGGGTTGGACCGATGCGATGTTGTCCACTCAGCCCGAAGTGTGGGTCAGTACCATTCCTGGCATCACTAATGATGCAGCGCATTACTTGGCGTCGCTAAAGCCAGTGGCTGTAGGGGCGGATACTTGGGGCGTGGGTGCGGTGCCACCCCAACAGGGGGACAAAATTTTCTATGACCACGTCATCTTACTCAAAGAGCACGGCATTTATCTGTTGGAGACAATGAATACCGGTCGTTTGGCGAGCGAGTCGATCAGTGAATTTATGTTCGTGCTTGGGCAGGCGCGTTTGAAAGGCGCTGTTCAGATGATCATCAATCCTGTGGCATTGTGGTAGGCAAACAGCTCAGGGGTGCGTGCATCATCCAGTATCTTATAAGGAAGCGAGTAGCCCTCATGCATGGCTGGGGTGAAACATGAATTTCCTGTGGATTCATGTGCCGTTGGCGCCGCTGCGCACCCCAATCCTTCATAGTGGCACCCGCCTATGAAACAGCTTGAGCGTTTTGCTCAAAGCTTCGTTGATGTGGTGTGGGGCTTGCCTTTGGTCTGCTTGTTGATTGGAGGTGGACTCTTCTTCTTGGTGTTTTCTCGGGCGCTGCCCTACCGTTACTTCGGCCATGCTGTCGGAATAATGCTGGGTCGGTACGACACGCCAAACGCGCCCGGTGAGTTGACACATTTCCAAGCCCTCGCGGCTGCGCTCGCCAACACTATGGGACTGGGCAATATTGCCGGCGTTGCCTTGGCGATAGTCGCTGGCGGCCCCGGTGCAGTATTTTGGATGTGGGTATCGGCAGTAGTGGGTATTGCCACAAAATTTTTCACCTGTTCATTGGGCGTTATGTTTCGCGGTCGAGATAGCCTAGGGCAGCTCCAAGGTGGTCCCATGTATGTTATTCGTGAAGCGTTACCTAGCGCGTTTTATCCCCTCGCGATACTGTTCTGTATTGCTGGTTTAGTCGGAACCTTACCCATGTTTCAGGCCAATCAACTCAGTGCGCTGATTGCCGATACGCTTTTTTCTGGCGCCCCCCCCCTCTGGGCCGGGGCAGTGACGGGAGTGGGCTTGGCCGCTGTGGTTGCCTCAGTGATTTTTGGGGGTCTGCAGCGGGTTGCCAAGGTGGCCCAGGCGGCACTGCCGTTAATGGTGGTGATATATGTACTCATGACCCTCTGGGTGTTGGCCAACCACCTACCACAGATTCCGGCAGTGTTGGTGTCTATCGTGGTGGAAGCCTTTAACCCTCAGGCGATAGCTGGGGGCTTTATGGGTGTCATGCTGGTGGGGATAAGCCGCGGTGCTTTTTCTAACGAAGCAGGTGTTGGAACGGAAGTCATGGCCCACGGCGCTGCACGAACTAACGAGCCTATTCGGGAGGGTGTGCTGGCGACGCTGGGCCCAGTATTCGACACGCTATTGATCTGCACCTGTACGGCCCTGGTCATCTTACTCGCCGGTGACTGGCGTACCCCCGGGGAGTTATCAGGCATTACCCTCACCGCTAACGCTTTTCGCTCGGAAATGGGCGTGATCGGTCAAATGGCGCTGGGCTTTGTGGCCTTAATACTGAGCACGACGACGATGTTTACCGGCTGGTATTATGGTGCTAAGTGCTTTGGCTTTCTGTTTGGCGCCCAGTGGCAGCATTGGTTCCGCTGGTTTTTTGTTGCTGCGGTGGTCTTTGGTGCGACCGTGAGTATTGACGTGGTCTTTAATCTCATTTCAGCCAGTTATGGCTTAATGGCTATTCCGACAATGCTAAGCACGCTCCTACTGGCGCCGAAGGTCATGGCCGCGGCGAGGAGTTATTTCGCCACTATCGACTAATCGCTGGGCTGCGCTTGGCGACGGCTATGAAACAATAGTAAAGTAAGCGTGTCAGCCTTGGCCATACCTGCACTCGTTGCTTGTGCCCATTTTTGGGTGAGGCTATCGCTATTCGTAGCCAATATAGTCTTCATGAATATCAGTGAGAAGGGAATTATGCGATTTTTGCACAGCTTAGGAACCACAGCTCTAATCCTACTCTTCACCATCCCGGCGTTGGCAGATGAGGGTGCGGAGTGTTCTTCAGTCCCCAATCTGGACACTTTATCGACTGAACAGCAGATACAGCTGGTCTACACCGGATTGCTCTCAAGAGGCGCAGACCGTCCGGGCTTGGCCTATTGGCTTGATGATTTTGCCAATGGCTTCACTATAGAAAAACTTCGTGAAAATATTGTGCTTTACCAACGCGAATATCTGGAAGGCCTGGGCACGTTATCAAGAAATGATGTGGTGGAAGCCCTGTATCAAAATTTATTCACAAGAGCGCCAGAAGAAGCAGGTAGAGAATATTGGGTCAATGGCGCTGGCGCGACCGTCGTCGTTGATCAGTTGGTATTGGCACTGATTAATGGTGCGGGCTGTACCGACCGCAAAGCCTTATTGAATAAGGCCGCCGCCGCCTCCTATTACACCGAAAACTATTTGGCCTACAATAAGGTTGAGGCGCGAACTAGCGTTGAAAATGTGGATGCTACCGACGCGTCCCTCGATGCTGCGAGGGCATATATCGATGACATTAATAACGGTGGAAGTGCTTCTTGCGGTATCTCAGCACAGAAACAATTTGTTCGAGAAGCTAGCAACCAATGGTACCTTTGGTACGATGAGCTCGCGGACATCAACCCCGATAACTATGTCAACGCAAACGCCTATCTCAGGGCTCTGACAGCCCCTTTAGCGGTGGATGGAAGAGATCCCGGCTTTTCCTATCTTACAACGGTAGTGGAAGATGGAACGGCAATCACCTCGGGTGCTTATATAGGTTTTGGTTTTCGATATGGTTTTGATGCCACTAACGCTTTCCGCATTATCGATGTTTTTGAAGGCGGCCCTGCTAGCGACGCTGCTGTGCGCAGAAGCGATAAAGTATTAGCCATCGCCCTGAGCGGAGATGTGTTTGAATCTATTGATAGCCTTGCAGCTCGCAATGCCTCAATAGAAGATATTTTTGGGGCGTCTGAGGAGGGTGTTGAGCGGCGCTTTAGAATTGAGCGTGAGAACGAAATTTTTGATGTCACGTTAGTAAAGCGCGAAGTAGACGTCCCAGCTTTTGCTGGAGAACCGCTGCTAATCAATCGAGACGGTAATGATCCCATCGGATATGTTCACTTTAGGGCCTTCACTACAAATGCCGAGCCAGGGTTGCAAGAAATGGCAAGAGTATTTCGTGACGCTAACGTTAGCGACTTGGTTATAGACTTACGTTACAACGGCGGGGGACTGCTGTCGGTTGCTGAGCAAATGTTGAATATTTTCGTTGGCGCGCTCGTTCCAGGCAGTGAAAGCTATCGGATCGCGCACAACGACAAGCGAGCACCTGACTACAACCAGAGCGTCTACTTTGTCGAACCGGACGTCAGCGTCAGCCCGATGCGTATTGCATTTATTGTCACAGACGCTTCTGCGTCTGCCAGTGAGCTCGTCATTAACTCTGTGGACCCTTACATAGATGTCGTTTTAGTGGGCAGTGACACGCGTGGAAAGGCGGTGGGACAGTACGCGTTTAGACAGACAAACTGCGATACCTTGCTTCGGTTGGTGTCGTTTGAGGTCCTTAATGGTGAGGGACAAGGGCGGTACTATTCGGGATTAAATGAGACCGGTCGATTCACCCTCTGTCCTGCGGACGATGACATTACACGTGAATTTACTGATCCGCAGGAAGATTCGCTGAGCACCGCCATAGCATGGCTAAACAATAGTAGTTGCATAGCTTCTACCAAGGCCCAGAGCGCCACGGCCGTCAAGGCGTTACCACTAGATTGGTCGCTGGCTAACCAGCCCCATGAAATCCAAGGGCGGAGTCCCTGGAACCAATAGCTTCGTCAACGCGCTTTTTGCTTGGATCTGCGATTGATTATGGGTGTCAATCAGCCGGTTTTGATGATAACGCATCAATCCTGGCGCGGCGTGCGTCGGTCTCAGTCGCGGGTTCTAAGCCAAATGTTATAAATCTTTCCTTAGGGAGACTATAGTGTCCACTCTGGGATCGTTAGGAGAGGCGTTTCGTCACATCACCGAGGGACGGCGTTCCATACGAGCGTTTAAGTCAGACCCCGTGCCGGTGTCGGTTATTGAAGATATATTCTTAAATGCTGGTCGCGCGCCCAGCAACTGCAATACGCAGCCTTGGTTCGCTCATGTCGTCACGGGAGACAAATTAGAAAAACTGCGACAGGAACTGCCTGAGAAGTTTATTGCCGGCGATATGGCTGCCGATTATCCCTATGAGGGGAAATACCAAGGGGTTTATCGAGATCGCCAGTATGCTTCTGCTACAGCACTTTATGAGGCCCTTCATATCCCGCGGGAACAGAAGGATCAACGACAGGCTTGGTTTCTTAACAACTATCGATTCTTTGGCGCACCTGCCGTTTGTTTCTTCACTATGCCGTCCCAATTTGGGCTACGAGAGGCCTGCGATTTAGGCATGTTTGCCCAGAGCGTCATGTTAGGCATGACCGCAAACGGTTTGGGTTCATGTCCACAGACAGCGCTGGGTTTCATGGCAAACGCAATCAAGCCTCAGCTGGGCCTTGGCGATGATCAAATGCTGTTATGGGGGCTATCGTTTGGCTATCCCGATTGGAAGGATCCCGCTAATCAAGTGTGCACGGACCGAGCTTCCCTGGGATCGCTCCTCACTATGCATCAATAGCGCTACTAGCTGCGCCGTTATCAAGAGGTCGTTGATGTCTGTAATAGCCGCATTTGCTGGTGAACGTCTACGCAGTCATTGTGCTGAATGGGGCTCGCTAACAAATTCAGTGACTTCCAAATTGAAACCCGAGAGGGCGTTGAATTTTAGCGGCGCAGATAACAGCTGCATTTGTTCAACGCCTAGGTGCTTCAAAATCTGTGCGCCGGTACCAATTAGACGATAATTTTGTGGCTGTGGAGGGGGCCTAGTGGCAGCGAAAAACTGATGCACGTCGTCGAGTAGCGGTACTGCTCCTTGTTGCTGACCCACCAACACCAAGACCCCGCTATTGCTGTGAGCAATATGCGCCATGGCTGAGCGATAGGACCAGCCCTGATGCCCCGATGCCAGCTGTGTCCCCAACACATCCCGTAGCAGATTGATGGGTTGCACCCGAACAGGTAAGGGTTGACGGGGACTGATGGCGCCTCGCTGGAGGGCAAAGTGCGCGCTCTCGTCAATCAGATCTCTGAAGGTGTGTAGCTGGAACGGCCCCCATTCGGTTTGTATGGTGTGACATTGCTCGAAGTGAATGGATTGCTCATGGATTGATCGATATTCGATCAGATCGGCAATGGTGCCCATGTTTAAGTCGTGAGTGGCCGCAAAGACTTCCAGTTCAGGTCGGCGAGCCATGGTGCCATCGGCATTCATGATTTCAATGATCACCGCCGCGGGTGCCAGTCCCGCCATTCGGGCAAGGTCTACGCCCGCTTCGGTATGACCGGCGCGCTTGAGCACGCCACCGGCTTTCGCGACCAGTGGGAAAATATGACCCGGTTGGCGGATTTCACCGGGCTTGGCATCTTTTTCAATGGCTTTGCGTACGGTGTGTGCCCGCTGCGCGGCGCTAATTCCGGGTCCGATTTGATCCGCGGCGTCAATTGAGACCGTAAAATTGGTTTCATGTTGTGAGCGATTATCGCGCACCATGAGCGGAATCCGCAGCTGACGAGCACGCTCTTCGGTGATCGGCATGCAGATTAAACCGCAGGCCTCTGTCGCCATGAAATTAATGATTTCAGGGGTGATCTTTTCTGCCGCAATGATTAAATCCCCTTCATTTTCACGGTCCTCGTCATCCATTAGGATAACCATCTTACCGGCGCGGATATCATCTAGGAGTTCAGGTACCGAAGCGAGCGTCACAACACTGTCCTCAGTGAGTTATTTCAATAGCAATAGCAGTGGCTTCGCCACCGCCAATACACAATGCGGCAACGCCCCGCTGTTTGCCATAGTGTCGCAAGGCATGCATGAGGGTGATGATGATACGCGATCCCGTCGAGCCAATGGGGTGACCCTGGGCGCAGGCACCACCGTGCACGTTGACCCGGGCATGATCTAAGTCAAAAGCCTTCATTGACAGCATGGTGACCATGGCAAACGCTTCATTAATTTCCCATAAGTCCACGTCGCCTGCCTGCCAACCGGTTTTCTTAAGCAGTGACTCAATGGCTCCCACTGGCGCTAGGGTGAATTCCTCGGGTGCGCGGCTAAAGCGACTGTGCGCTAGCACGGTTGCCATCGGGGTTAATGTATGCTCGCGGACTGCCCATTCGCTGGCAACGACTAAGGCGCTGGCACCGTCAGAAATAGAGCTGGCATTGGCCGCTGTGATGGTTCCTTCTTTGGCAAACGCCGGACGCAAACTGGGGATTTTTTCAATATTGCCTTTGTGGGGCTGCTCATCGTTGGTGATTTGATGCTCACCGCTGCGGGTTGTTACCGTTACAGGCGCCATTTCCGCTACTAACTTACCACCATCAATAGCTGCCTTCGCGCGGGTCAGACTTTCGATGGCGAAGGCGTCCATAGCTTCTCGGGTTACGCCGTGTTCATCGGCTGTTTGTTGAGCAAATCCACCCATTGCACCGCCCGTGTAAGCGTCTTCAAGGCCGTCGATAAACATATGATCGTATACTTTACCGTGCCCAAGTCGTATGCCGGTACGACCACGGGGTAAAAGGTGAGGTGCATTGCTCATGCTCTCCAGTCCGCCAGCCATGACTATGTGATTCGTGCCCGCTTTGATGCTATCGATGGCATGCATTGTGGCTTGCATACCGCTGCCGCAGGCTTTGTTTATGGTGACTGCTCCGGTGCTACTGGGAATGCCCGCTCCGAGCATAGCTTGGCGTGCAGGGCATTGCTTGAGGCCAGCGGGCAACACACAGCCCATGAACACTTCATCTACCGCTTGCGGTGTGACCCCACCACGATCAAGTGCTGCCTCAATGGCCACGCTACCTAGCTGAGTAGCAGAGATAGTGGCTAAATCGCCCAACAAGCCACCCATTGGGGTGCGTGCGCCACTCACTATATAAATTGGCTCATCCATGGTGCGTCTCCGTGTATATCGCAACGAGAAGGGGAGCGGCATTTAGCCACAGCTAGCGCATGGACTCAACGGTGTTAGTCACCCCCCGGTTAGGTGCCCGGGTGTCCACGTTAGCTTGCTGAGTTAGTCAGGCGAGGCCCGTCTTGCTGCGTAAGGTATCAGAGCGCTTATCTTCCCCGTCGTGACTCCATCCAGGTGCTCTTAATAGGTACGCGAGCTTGTCTTGCCAGCGCTCGGCGCGGGTCACATCCTTGGCGATTTCGCGGTATTCATCAAACGCTACCTGAATCGCCCGGTGGGAGGTAATGTTATTGGTCAGTCCATAACGCACGGGTTCAGCGGTGAGTTCTTCACTGAAAGTACCAAACAGTCGATCCCAAATAATGAGGATTGCGCCGTGATTGCGATCTAGGTAGCGCACATTTGAGCCATGATGAACCCGGTGGTGTGAGGGCGTGTTGAATATTTTTTCATACCAGTTCGGCATACGGTCAATGGCTTCTGTGTGCAGCCAGTATTGATAAATCAGGCTAATACTCAACATGGTGACAATCATCACCGGATGAAAGCCAAGCAAAGCGAGGGGGCACCAAAAAAAATATTTTGTGACGCGTTCACCGACACCCTGACGCAGCGCGGTACCCAAGTTGTAATATTGTGAATTGTGGTGAGAGCTGTGGCCTGCCCACATCCAACGGATTTCGTGATTACCCCTGTGGAAGAGATAGTAGGTGAGGTCATCAAGAAAAAACAAGGCTACCCACCACACGGGTGTACTGCCAACCCATTCCTTGAGTGGCGAGAATTCATAACAGACGAACATCAGTGAGATGCCGGCGAATTTAGGCAGCACATCGACAAAAATCGTCAACACCATGACACGCATAGATGTCCAGAAGTCGGTGCTTTCGTAAATGGGCAGCAGTTGTTTTCTTGCCCATAGCCACTCAATCAGCAGGGCGGCAAGAAAGAACGGCAATGCCAGCATAACTAAATCGTTCTGCATGACGGTCATCACGTCAGCCATCATAATCTTATTCCCAGTAGCTTTCGAGTTAGTGTAAAGGAACCTGCCCCTTAAGTGGCAACTTTGCCGAACTTTTAAGGAAACGCTCTGTCCGTCCCATGTCTCTATTTTTTTCTCATAGTCACTGCGTACTGTCATGGACGTTTAGCATGGGTGGTTTTTCTTGATTTGTTTGCCACCAGCTCGTCCGAAAGGGTATTTGTTCTGGCCACAACTGCTCGAGAGTTTGTCCGTCAAATAGCCGGCCATTTTGAACGACTTTATCTATGTCGATTGCGTTACGAATATCCTCTATTGGGTTTGAATGTAAGATGACTAAGTCGGCCAGTTTGCCTACTTCGATGGAGCCGAGGTCACTAGGGGCGCCGATAATATGTGCCGCGTCTATCGTTGCCGCACGTAAAATCTCAGCGGACGTCATTCCACCCATGGCATAGGCCCACATTTCCCAGTGGAAACTTAGACCTTGCACCTCCGCATGGCCGCCTACGCCCACCAGCCCTCCCGCTCTTTGAATAGCAGCGGCTGCGGCTGCGCCTTCTTTAAAGCGGAATTCGTCGTCACGTACCCAGCTGGGTCGTCGACGCGTTAATTCATCCAAGCGGTTATGGGGATAAAATCGACTCAGCTTTGGGTCGTCATGGATCTCATAGCGAGTGAAGAAATACTCGCGCATACTTTCAGCATTGTATTGCACGATTAAAGTGGGTGTATAAGCCGTTCGTGTTTGCGCGAACAGCTGAATGACGTCATCAAAGAGTGGCGTGTCCGGCAGGTTATGTTCATTGCCATGCATTCCATCAATCGCATGTGTCAGATCGAGCTTTTGATCACCACTACCCTCGGTCGTGGGCATCAAGTTTAATGCGTTGGCAGCGGTTATCAGCCACTGTCGCTGTTGTCTATTGCCTGAGATGTAGGCTTTGATATTGGGGGTTTTATAATAATCGCTGTAGCGGCGCAGATAACTGTGGACTGCGTCATAAGAGAGAAAATCATTATCGCCAAATATGCCGGGACCGGTCATGAATGCCCGTTGGCCAATCACTTGACCGCTTCGTTGCATGTCGCGATAGGCAAAATAGTCATGCTGCGCTGTTTGTACGTCTAAACCTGAGGTTACGCCATAGGCCAAATTTGCTGAAATGGACCAATTGGACGGTTCGAGTACATCGCCAGTTCTGAATTCCCAGTGCGCATGTGTATCTATCATCCCGGGGATAATCCATTTGCCTGCCACATCGACAATGAAAGTGTCAGATGGAACGGTAAGACTGCCCGTTTCGCCAATAGCGGCAATGCGATTGTTGGTAATCAATATATCTTGACTGAGCAGTATGGCGCCCATTTCCACGGCTTCTGTTGCTTCCATAGAAATCAGGTTTGCGCCACGCAGTAGGACGTGACCGACAGGGGTATTTTGATCAATTTCAACATTGAAGGCAGTCCGTGTAACCGCGTCATGCTCTTCCTGTGGTTTGAAAATGGTGTCGACGTCGTCTTCACAGTGGTTTGCGTCCACTGCGGAGACCTCTGGACTGTCCGAGTCCAGAAGACAATCTGATTCAGAGGCATTAGACGCAAACTCGATTGTCTCAACACCGCGCTCAAAAATAGTAGAGCCAAGCGTCCACATGACGGTTTTTCCGCCGTTACTCCACTTAATGTAGTCCGCACCTATGTCAGTTAACTGTGCTACGGGTGTTGATCCGTTTCTGACCGACACTTCTGGAACGGTAGCGCCGACGCGAGGCCGTCGGAGCAGCCAGACCTGCTTTATGACATGTGCCAAGACGAAGTTGCCGTCTGGGGATATTCGCAGTTCTTCAGCACCCGGTGCATCTTTAGCAAAGCGGTTACCTTTCGGTCCGCTAACACGAATAATATTGCGGCGATCCTCCCCATTAAGGTTGATCGAAAATAACGTACCGGCTTCACTGAGATAGATACGGTCGGACTCGGGTCCAAAATGCGGCACTCTAGCGTCGCCAGCTTCTAAAACAACGCTCTCATCCTTACCTGCATGATGTAGGGATATGAGTTCAAGCGGAATACTGAGACCGCTGAACTCACTATAGTCTTGATGGCGCATCCATTCATTGCCTCGAAGACCCCAGATACGCTGGCCGTCAGGTTGCCAAACAATGTCAGTATAAAACGCTGGGTTGTCCGTCAACTGCCGGGGTTTACCACTACCATCGCTTCGAATTTTCCACACATGACCACCGTCATTTGCTGACCAACTAACAAATGCAATCCATCGCCCGTCAGGCGAATACACTGGCTTGAAAGACCAGAGATTTTTGGGGGTCAGTCGCTTGGGCGGGGCTCCGTTTTTCTCCAGTGTATAAAGTTCAGTTAATACGCTAGCAACCATCCGGGTATTATCGGGTGAAATGTCAGGGTCTTGTGCCAATGTCGCCAGAAATGAGCCTTCCGGTACTCTCCAGTGCTGTGTCAAGTCTGGTCCCACTGGTATTGCTACATCTGCCGAAAATGGAATGCGTACCGAAGCGCTATCGACAAGATTAATTTTGTTGAATTGGCCATCACTTGAAAGAATGATGGCCTTACTGTCAGGCGTAAAAGCATACCCTGGCAACATGCCTCGACTTGAGGGGCGAGCATTTTCTTGGGTATCGCGCTGCACTGGATAAATTAACCATCGGTCATGGCCATTGTGAAGATCTCGTATGCGCAGACCGGTGTGGGCCTCAAAGCGCGTACCATAAACTAGCCATTGGCCATCAGGGGAAACGAGGGGTCGTACTGCTCCGCCTTCACTGCGGGTGATTTGCAGCCGCGCTCCCGTGTCTAGGTTGAGGCGAACAATTTGTGTTACCGGAAAGTTTTTAGTGGGTGAATCAGGGCCGCCTAAACGCTCAGCAAAGTAAATAAACGTGCCTTTAGGATCAAATGCAGCACCGATGCCAGCCAGCTGCTTGGTAGCGTCCGTGTCGCCATTTTGAGTCAGGGTGACGCCCGTGCCGCCGTCGATATGGTATTGAACAAGCTCGACATCTTGGGTACGTCGGGTGATGACGATGTGTTGGCTGTCTGGGCTCCAAGCTGGACTGATCATTTGCGCGTAGGATTCTTCTGACAGTTTTATGGGTTCACTGCCATCAACATTGGCGATCCATAAATTGTCTTTGCCGTTACGATCACTGATGAAAGCAATTTTTTCTCCATTGGGTGAAACAACAGGTTGAGAGTCAAAAGCCATTCCATCAGTGACGACCTCGGCGTCACCCCCGTCTATATTTACGCGATAAATATCGCCGAGAAGATCAAAAATGAAAGATTTGCCACTGGGCAACACGCTCACTGACATCCAAGACCCTGCGGTGACGGTGAAGTCAAGGACGTCTGCTTCTTCAGCAAGAGGCAGCTGCTCAGTCGCATAGCTTGGAGCGTTGGCAAGCAAGAGGGAAGCGATCGCACCGCAGAAAAAAACAGCCGATAGTGGTAAGTAGTTAAGCTGATAGCCATTGGGTAGAGACATAGAGAACCTTTTCATTGAGTGGTAGCGCGTAGCTTGCCGAGCAATAGGGTTTTGTTATCAAGCACTGCTAGAGACGAAGCGCAGCTGCAGTGTTTTGCAAGGAAGCAAACGGGCAATTATGGTGTGAAGCATACGCGAATAGATAAACGATCATAGGGTATGGTGGACACATTACTTTTTGTTTCGCAACGCTATAACACCTACCTGTTCCTTACAACACGAACATTTACTTGGATTGTCGTTGCCTGAACGAGCGCAGGTCTTAGTGATGACGCTTTAGGCGCACTAAGAGTGACAAAGCACGAGAACTTTCGGCGATTTTTTTGTCAACGCAATGGTCCTTAGGATTCGAGTCGAAAGGGCTTTCCCCTCACAGCAGCGCGAAATTGTCGTGGCGTTACGCCGGTATGACGGCGAAATTGCTGGGCAAAATGTGACGCATCGGGTATGCCAACGGCTCCAGCAATATCGGTGATGGTCAGGTTGCTGTGGTGAAGAAGACTTTTTGCTTCCTGTATTTTGAGGTCGTTGAGGTAGCTGCCCATACTGAGACCTACTGCATGTTTAAAGCGTCGCGACAGCGTTCGCGGGGTTAAATGCACGGCCTTGGCTACGGCAGCTACATCGAGAGGTGCGCGCAGCTGCTTTTGCAGGTAAAGCTGGGCGTCGAGAACTTTTTCGTCATTATGGCTCTCACTCCACGGACCTAACTCGTGGGGTGAGAAGCGTCGTCGTATCTCAGGCGAGAACTGGTTTTCTATGGCCAACGCACTTTTCCGTGAAAACAATAGTCCTGCCACGTACACCATTAAGTCAGCAATCGAATTCACAGAACCCACGCAAAACAGGTTGTCACTCTGGGTAATGAGTCGGTCGCGGCGCAATTTGACGCGAGGGTAAGTCGCCGCAAAATCCTCAAACCAGTGCCAGTGAGTAGTCGCGGGCAGATGATCGAGCAATCCGGTTTCGGCTAATAAATAACTCCCCGTGCCCACGCTGCAAACGGTTGAACCGTTTGCCGCAGCCGCCTCAATGAGTTCAAGTTGCCAGCGTTCCTGCTTGATGACGCGATGTGGATTTCGCCAAATAGCAGGAATGAGAAGGACGTCGGGGAGGATACCGTGATCAAACCCCTGACTGGCAATAGCGAGTCCGTTCGCGACTTCGATAACCCCGGGTTGTTTGGCCATCACATGTAGATTGACCGTTCTTCGAAGTCGCCCAGGGCTAGCTTGGGCAGCGGCCCGTAAAATCTCCACCGGTAAGGTCATCGACGTCGCGAGCATTTGACGATGGGCCAAGCCGACGATGGTAATAGGTGAGGTGGACGATCTTTGGGGCATAATGGCCTTATAATTATATAAATTGACTTTATATACATAATAGCAGCCTGTGCAGGCACTACAATGCCCCGCGTACGCCGTGCTAACCAGGAGACGTTATTACATGTTGCGATTACCTATATTGGTAGCGTCAGGGGGTATCAACAGCGCTGGGCGAAGTTCACATCGACACAGCTTTAAGCGACTGGTCATCGACGGCCTCAGTGCGAAGCAGCGCGCCGAGCAGCATGCCTCACTGGGGCAGCTTATGGCCAATGCCGATCAACAACAGCAGCTGCAGGGCACACTCATCCGACGGATTGAAGCTGGCTATTTTGATCCTGCGGCGGTGCCCTTTGGCCGTCGCGTAACGCTTAAAGAGGCAGTCACGGCCGATATATCGGCGACCCAATACATCGATGCGATCAATCCAGCGCTGCAACCCACCCCCGGTGCAAATCGGCGCACCGATATAGCCATCCCCGCCCATAGTGAGCTCTTGCTGCCGGGGTGTCGACCATTTGAGGTGAGTGCGGCGGGGCAGTTACCGACGGGGTTTGATCCCGGTGCTATTTACGCCTCACGTAACCACCCTCGAGGTCTGCAAATAAGCGTCTTTGCGGCTTCGGATGCCCTAGCCGATCTGGGTATTCCCTGGTCAGCGGTCATGCGCCGGGTAGCCCCTGACAGCGTCAGTGTCTATGTGAGCAGTTCAATGGGTCAGCTAGATGATGCGGGGTCGGGCGGCATGCTACAGGGACCAGCACAGGGCAAAAAAGTCACCTCGAAACAGTGTCCCCTCGGCTTTGCCGAAATGCCAGGGGATTTTCTCAACGCGTATGTGTTGCGCTCAATGGGTCAAACGGGCCCTGCTTTGGGTGCATGCGCCACGTTTCTCTACAATTTGCAGCGAGGCGTTAGAGATATTCGTGACGGTCGGGCGCGGATCGCTGTTATCGGCGCGGCTGAAGCACCCATTTTACCCGAGGTCATGCAGGGTTACGCGGCTATGGGGGCTTTGGCTACCGATAAGGGCTTGCGTGAATTGGACGGCTTGGCGAGCCATGGGGCCGTTGATGCCCGTCGTGCATGCCGGCCATTTGGTGAAAATTGTGGTTTCACTATGGCGGAGTCCGCGCAGGTGGTGGTGCTCATGGACGATGAGCTGGCGCTTGAATTGGGTGCGCCAATGTTGGCCGCGGTCCCCGATGTCTTTGTGCACGCTGACGGCGCCAAGCAATCTGTGACCGGACCTGGTGCGGGAAATTTTATTACTATGGCCAAGGCAGCCTCGACAGTGCGGGCCATTTTGGGCGAGCAGCGCATGTCCACGGGGGGCATGGTGCAGGCCCATGGCACCGGAACACCGCAGAATCGCGTTACTGAATCGGACATATTAAGTCGAGTGGCGGAGGCCTTTGGGGTTAATGAGTGGCCGGTGGTCGCCATAAAGAGCCACATAGGCCATTCGCTGGGCGCGGCCTCGGGAGATCAGCTCTCGGCGGCTCTGGGTATATGGGAGACAGGCTTGTTGCCGGCCATCAACACCATTGATAGCGTGGCTGAGGATGTTCGCTGCAACAGATTGCAGTTTTCCCTGAAAATCACGGCGGCTGATGTTCGAGATTACTCTTTGGTCAATAGCAAAGGCTTCGGTGGCAACAACGCGACCGCGGTCGTGCTAAGCCCGAGTGCCACTCAGGAGCTGTTAACGGCCCACCATGGCAGCGCTAGAATGCGCCAATGGCAAAGCCAGACGGACACTGTTCAGGGTGAGCGTCAGGTGATTGAATCCCGCAGACTCGCCAATGATTGGGCGCCGACCTATGTGTTTAATGACGGTGTGCTGAGCCCTGATGACGTTGAAATAACAAAGCACCGGCTAACCTTGGGGGGTGAAATTATCGAGCTCGACACCGCCATGCCTGAGGGCTGGCGTATCGATTGATATTCACAGGGGCCGTGGACTTGCTATCCTATAGCGTGTTCACGCAACCATGGATCAATTCATGTCGGTTATCGATGCCCTCCTTAAACGAAACTCTCACTCGCGACTCAGTGCGCCGGGGCCGCAAGACGATGAGTTACATCTCATCTTGCAAGCCGGTCTACGGGCGCCCGATCATGGACGACTGCGGCCCTGGCGTTTTGTGGTTGTCGCCGGTGACGCGCGGCAGCGACTCGGCGAACTTTTTGCCGAGTCATTGGCACTTCGACATCCCCAAGCGGACGACGCGCAGCTAACGAAGGTCCGGGCATCGCCCTTGCGTGCGCCGCTCATCATTGCTGGCTTGCTCAACTATCAACAGCATCCAAAGGTACCGCGTGGCGAACAGGTGGCAGCTGTTGCTACCGCGTTGTACGGCATGTCATTGGCGTCGGAATCGATAGGTTACGCCACTATGTGGCGAACCGGTGCAATGGCCCGAGATCCCATAGTCATTTCCGCGTTAGGCGGGGCGCCTGCCGATGAGGTGATCGGTTTTTTATATGTGGGCTCCCCTGAAGGTCCTCGCAAAGCGCTGCCTAATGAGTCCAGCAACAACTTTATTAGCCATTTTTAGCCGGAGTAAGCTACCCTTGAAGGCCATTCATCATCAGTACAGTGAGCCTCTTTACCGGCTCCCTACTCACCGGTGTTGACGAGGGTTGAGGGATAGTTCTCAGGCGACTGGTGTTCCGTAATCCCTAATGACTGAAGAAACGAAAAAGAGGAGCATGTCATGACCGATGTACCGGTGTTTTCTACCTTGGCCCTCGATTGCGCGGATAATATTCTTGATATTCAGCTCAATCGTCCGGAACACGCCAACGCAATGAACGCCGCTATGTGGGTGGAGTTGCAGCAGGCATTTGAATGGGCTGATCGCTGCTCGGAGGTTCGAGTGGTTATTTTGTCCGGTGCGGGCAAACATTTCTGCGCGGGCATTGATTTGGCCATGTTCCAAGATATTTTGATTGAACATGAAGACCCCGCGCGTGCTAGCGAAATGTTTGTCACGCATGTCCGGAGCCTGCAAACCAATATTAAAGCGTTGCGAGACTGCAGGAAGCCGGTGCTTGCTGCTATGCATGGTGCGATTATTGGTGGGGCCATAGATATGACCTGTTACGCGGACATGCGCTATGTCGATGCCAGCGCTAAGTTCTGCGTGAAGGAAATAGACATCGGTATTGTCGCCGATGTCGGGACGCTGCAAAACTTACCCAGTCTTATATCGGAAGGTCTGGTCAGGGAGTTGGCCTACACTGGCCGCTTTATGTGGGCTGATGAAGCTCTCGCAGCGGGATTAGTCAATTGCGTATTTGACGATCGTGAGGCGCTCTATGCGGGTGTTCGAACCGTTGCCAAACAGATTGCCGGGAAATCACCGCTTGCCATCCGGGGTACCAAGCAAGTGATTAACTATACTCGAGATCATTCGGTGGAGGATGGACTTGAATATGTCGCCTTGTGGAATGCGGGAATGATGAGCAAAGTGGATGTGCAAGAAGCGATGGCAGCTACTGTAGAAAAGCGTGTTGGTCACTTTGAAGACTAGGCGATGAACCCCTCTTTTTTTACCCAGCGCTGGTTGCCTGGCCCGCCGTGGCTGCACTTTATTGTCTTGGGTACCGCCTTGTATTGGCAGCTATTGGTGTGGTTTCCCTCGCCCGCACCCGTACTCGGACCTCCGAGCCCCGCACGGCTTCAGCTCTTGGTTAACGGGTATGCACAAATGGTTGGTGAGTCGCCCAATTCGGAGCAAATGGAGCGCTTTATTGACCGCGAACTGCGAGACGAGGTGCTGTTTCGGGAAGCGGTTAAGGCGCAGTTGTACCGCGAAGATTCAGCGGTTATCCAGCGCATTATTCGCAACATGTTATTTCTATTTCCCGATGACAATCTTTCCCACACTGAGCGGATAGCACGAGGTTTGTCGCTCAATATGCACCTGACCGATGAGGTTATCCGCAGGCGGCTCATTCAAATGATGGAGCAGTGGTTAGTCGCCTCTGCCAGATTGACGGTTATTCCTGAAGAAGAGCTCAGGCTTTTTTTTAACGCTAATACCGAGCAGTTTATGGCGCCCGCGCGCATTTCCTTTGCCCATGTTTTTCTTGGTGGCGTTGATGTTGATCAGGCCCAGCGCGTCTTCATGGAGATTCAGCGTCAGCAGCTCGATCCTCAACAAGCCCTCCAGTTGGGGACGGCTTTTCTTGAGGGTTATCGATTTAACGAGGTTCGCTGGACAGATATTAATAGCCGATTTGGGCGTGACTTCAGCGCGGCGCTGAAAGCGCGTGTACAGGACGGGCAGTTGGGTTGGTTGGGGGTCATTCCCTCAGTATTCGGCGCACACGTTGTGTTTATTGAGGACTATCGGCCCGCCTCTCGTCAATCGTTTGAGGAAGTACGCGGGGAAATACAGTGGCAGTTAACGTCAGCCCGTGAGCAAACCGTACTCAACGCCGAGGTTGACGCCTTGATGATGGCTTATGAGGTGCGTCGCTCGTGAGTCGCTGGTGTCTGTTACTGCTTCTACTGATCCCCGCAGTGGTGTTTGCGCACCGCTTTGCGCCGTCGTCTTTACGCATAGAGGAGCTGCCGTCGGGTGATTTTTCTGTGCGCTGGAAGACTCCGGTTCAACAGGTCAGTAATGTGCCTCTTGAGCCCCAATTACCGAAGCACTGTGTCCTGCTCGACGAATCACCCTTCTTGCTGGAGGGCAGCGGTCAGTTGAAGCAGAGTACTCATCGGTGTGAAGGTGGATTAGTGGGTCGTCCGATTGCCGTCACTGGCCTTGCTGCCAATCAGGCGTCGGCGTTACTGACTCTGATACTGCAGGAGAGCATCAATCATCAGGCGGTACTCACCGAAGGGCGGGCGAGCTTTGTTGTTCCCGAGGAGGCCGACCCTTTATCGGTCGTTGGTCGTTACACGGTACTCGGCGCCGAGCATATTTGGGGTGGCCCGGACCATCTGCTATTTGTGATGGGCCTATTGCTGTTAGTCAGTGGTGGAAGGCGGCTCGTTGTTACCATTACTGCCTTTACTGGCGGGCACAGCGTCACGCTGGCGCTGGTAACGTTGGGCGTACTGAGTTACCCCGTGGACGCGGTTGAGTTCCTCATTGCGCTGTCCATTTTTGTGCTCGCCGTTGAACTGACTCGCCCTTCAGGCCAGTCCCGGTTGTGGCGCTGGCCCTGGGTGTTGGCGGGTGGATTTGGGTTATTACATGGTATGGGGTTCGCTGGTGCATTAACGGACACAGGATTACCACAAACCAATCTGCCCCTGGCACTGCTGTTTTTCAATGTGGGGATTGAGCTGGGGCAGTTAGCGTTTATTGGCATTCTGCTGCTGCTGGGTCGCTTCCTTGGTCGGTGGGCTATCAGCAGTCACCCGGCGCTGAGTCAGTCACCGGTATTATTGCTGGGTGTGCTCAGCGTTATGTGGTGCATTGAGCGTGGTGCTACCGTGTTAGGTTACTAAGACTTACTCGCCTTCGGGCCTTTGGCCAGGCCAATTATTCATCGCAATGAGCGGATGCATGGCGAGCTGTAAGCCCTCTTCAATGAAGGTCTCGTTGTCGAGTATATCCTTGCGACGAACAAAGCCTCGACCCGAACGTGTGTCGATAGCATCAGACAGGTCAATGCCACCAATGCCTAGGAATACTTGCTCTAGATCTAAATTGTACACGCCAATCTGAATGGAAATAGCGGCCACAGGTGCTCCCCAGTCGAACTCTGAGGTGACTCCACTACCTGCACCTCGCAAGGAGGGCTTGCGACTGACGCCGTCAAAGCGGGCAACGCGATTCATGCCTGAGGCAATATAGACTTCGCGTTCGATCAAGTCGGTGAAGACGATGGTATTTATGCTGGTCTGCTCGCGCATTTGGTCGCGTACTGCGGTGACCATTAGCGCGAAGGTCTTGCGGTTGACTCGGCCCGTGGTGGGGTCAATAGGGTCGCCATATATGAGTTTAGCGTTCTCCCAACGCTGGCTAAACTCCCGCTGGGGATGGACTTTATAGCCATGGTTTCTCAAGTAGTTTGCTACCTGCGCATCGATTCTTGGTTCGGCGCGTGCCACATAATTGCGTGATGGTGCGCCGAGATTGACATGGGCAACGACGACATCAGTTAAGTTCGATGTGGCCAGTAGATCGGCTTTGAGATCGTTGCTGCGTGTGGTGTCATTGAAGCCGCCGCCACCTGATGTGGCGCAACCCAACAGCATGAGGATTAACGGTAGAATGGTCGTAAGACGCCAATAAACGCCCCAGCTTGGACTCAGTGTGTTGGACATAGCAAGATTCCCTTCGATAAACAGTCAGACCATGCTAACAAAGGACAGCAGGTAATGGATAACCGATTACACGCTAGTGTGCTTGGAAATGGCCCAAATGTCGTGCTGCTTCACGGTCTTTTTGGTCAGGGCAGTAATTTAGCGAGTATCGCTAGAGCCTTGTGCGAAGAATTTACAGTATATAGCCTCGACTTGCCTGATCATGGCCGCTCTTTTTGGAGCGAGCGGGCGAGTATACAGGGCTATGCTCAGGCCGTTGCATCTTGGATGACTGAGCAACAGCTTCCTAACGCGCATGTTGTCGGTCATTCTCTGGGGGGCAAAGTGGCTATGCAGTTGGCACTGACCGAGCCGGATCGAGTGAGGAAACTGGTGGTGGCTGATATCGCCCCTCTCGCCTATGCACCTTCCCACCAGTCGGTTTTAAAGGGATTGGCTAATGTAGCCCTGCAAAACTGCTCCTCGCGGCGCGATGCAGCCGATATCCTGCGAGAAACCGTCGACGATGAAGCCGTTGTGCAATTTCTATTGCTTAGCCTCAAACGTGATGAGGGGAATGTTTTCCGCTGGCAGCTCAATCGCGAGGGACTTAGCGAGGCCTACGCCCGGCTTAGCGAGGCCCTGCATGCCGACGGGCCTTTTGCGGGAGACACGCTCTTCCTTCGTGGGGCCCTGTCTGATTATGTGAAAGCTGAGCATGAGCGACATATTGCTCGCCTATTTCCTCATTATCGATTGGAGACGATCGATAACGCGGGGCACTGGCTACATGCAGAGCAAGCGCAGTGCTTCAATCGGCAGGTAGTCGCGTTTTTGCGCTAGCTGCCCCGAGACTACGTTGGAGCCGGAGGAAAACTGACTACATTTGATGAAATGTTTCCACAGAACCTGTGGATAATTTGGTGGGTAATTTGGTTAACTGGCTCGTCAGTCACGGTAGCTACCCATCTGACTCAAAGTGGTTAAAATTTAACCATTACCATAAAAGTGATTAAAAACAATAGGATATAAAGTTGTTCTCTAGTAGTCTGACGTTATAATACGCTAACTCGCCAGTAATGACCTTTTTAATCGGCCTTGTGCATAACAGTGCAGGGGTGAGCAGTGCTCAGCGACAGCCATCGACGCGCGTTTGGGCTTGCGACTACGCAGGTTTGGGGTGCTTGAGCGTGATTAATCGCCTTTGTAGACGCAACCGACTGTACAGGTCTCGCGAATTTCAACCGCTGACAACTGGGCAAGCGCTGGTTTGAGGCGCGACCAAATCCATTGGGCGAGTAACTCGCTGGTGGGGTTTTCCAGTCCAGCTATGTCATTGAGGTAGTGATGATCAAGCTGTTCAAGCAGTGGCTCGAACGCTTGCTTGATGTCATCGAAATCCATGAGCCAACCGGTGACCGGGTCAACATCACCGGTAATCGTAAGACGCACAAAGAAGGAGTGCCCATGCAGGCGAGCGCATTTGTGCCCTTCGGGTACGTTGGGCAATCTGTGCGCGGCCTCGAATCTAAAATCTTTATAAAGCTCCACGTCAGCGTCCTCATGAAAAATCGGTTGTGGCATAGCGGTTGTGTTTAGGCGGCGCAGTGTACACCTTGATACCATAGGCCGCTAAAAAAGGTTTGTGAAATCGTTGACAGCTTGAACTTCCTCTTTATAATGCGCGACTCCTGTGTGGGGTGATTAGCTCAGCTGGGAGAGCATCTGCCTTACAAGCAGAGGGTCGGCGGTTCGATCCCGTCATCACCCACCATTTACTCCTTTTGGGTTAATGGTCGGCATGCAGCAACCGGTGCTTCGAGCATCGTCTACCTGGAGCGGTAGTTCAGTTGGTTAGAATACCGGCCTGTCACGCCGGGGGTCGCGGGTTCGAGTCCCGTCCGCTCCGCCACTTTTCTGTATCGTAGTGAAACATTCTGAAATACCTTGAAGCTGTAGATATTCTATCTACAAAGCCGCATTTCTACGCAATTAAAACCCTCGACTGTTTCATTTCCTTACACTATGCTTCGTTTTAAGTGTTGGGTAAATGATGGGAAGAGCAATGCTGGGTGAACGGAGTATCGTGTGTCGCTAACCCCAAGAGACGTGGACAAGGCCGAGACTCGTGGCTTGTACGGTGATGGCGACGGGCTATATCTCGCTGTAGCTAAAGGTGGGAGTAAGAGTTGGATCTATCGCTATCAAATGGATGGTCGGCGTCGCGACCTTGGGCTGGGCGGGTATCCTGCCGTCACTCTCGCACAGGCGCGGATCCGGCGAGACGAAGCACGAAAACTGGTGCGCCTAGAGGGCATCGATCCCTTGGCCGTTCGTCACCGCCAAAAGGCAGCAGTTGCTGCTCAGTCAGAGATCGCGGCCGCGCGCGAGCAGCGTAGGGCGAGCACGTTCAAATTAGTCGCCACCGCCTATATCGATCAGCAGGCGCCAGCCTGGAGTAACCGCAAGCACGCACAGCAATGGACCAATACCCTGGAAAAGCACGCATATCCCCTGATCGGCGAGACGCCAGTGCATGAATTATCCACTGAGGACGTGTTATCGGTGCTTTCACCCATCTGGACGGAGAAGACGGAGACGGCCAAACGCGTGCAGGGGCGGATTGAGCGCATTCTGGACTACGCGATCACGACCAAGCTTCGGGAAGACAGCAACCCGGCGCGCTGGCGCGGGCACCTTGACGTTATCCTGCCAAAACCCAGTAAGGTCCGTCGAGTCGTGCATCAGCGTGCGTTGCCTTATGCTAAAGCGTCGAAATTACGTGAGGTCGAGGTTGCCTCGTAA
>DGPA01000024.1 GCA_002389505.1 Halieaceae bacterium UBA4452 | reverse complement strand
CTGCAGTACCGGCTCTGGTTGGCCGGGGGTGGGATTGCTGAGGCCGTGCGTTTACAGGCGAATATGGCGCAAGAGCAGTCCAAAAATGCGCAGCTGCAGGCTCGCAACGCCCAGTTAGAGCAACAAATTCTTGAGCTTCAAAATGGTCATCTGGTGATTGAACAACGCGCCCGAGAGGATTTGGGATTGGTGAAGGAGGGCGAACTGTATTATCAGTTCGTTGATCCCGCTGAATCAGGGAACCCACCATGATGGGGCTGTGGGCGGTAGTGCCGGCTGCAGGCGCCAGTCGTCGTATGGCCAGCGAGGTGCCTAAACAATACGCGACTATTGCTGGAGAAGCGGTATTGGAGCATACGCTCCGACGTTTGCTAGCTCACCCAGATATTCTCGGTATCGTCGTTGCCCTTGACCCTAGCGATGAATACACAGCAACAGTTCCTAGCCTAAATAATCCTCGTGTGTCGACGGTTTCAGGCGGCGCGGAGCGAGCCGATTCAGTGTTATCTGGTCTCAACGCGCTGACGACACGAGCACAGGCTGAGGATTGGGTCATTGTCCATGATGCGGCGCGACCTTGCTTACCCCTGCTCGATTTAGAACGACTGATTGGCTACGTCAATGAACACCGCTGCGGTGCTATTTTGGCTGAACCGAGTGTCGACACCATCAAACAGGTGGACAATAAAGGTCAAATCGTCGGGACGCTAGATCGCGCTCATTTGTGGCGGGCTCAGACGCCGCAGATGTTCCGTCTACACGAATTACGTGCAGCATTGGCATCCTGTCTCGCCCGCGGCGATGTGATTACTGATGAAGCCAGTGCAATGGAAAGCGGTGACTTTTCCGTCCACGTCGTGGCAGGTTCTGCCTGTAACATAAAGATAACGGTCGCGGAAGATTTAACGCTAGCGGAAATGTATCTGCAGTCACAATTGAGGGTGGGTTGACTACTATGCGAATCGGCCACGGCTTTGACGTCCATGCATTTGGTGATGGTGACCACGTTATGTTAGGTGGAGAAAAAATCCCCTTTGCGCGTGGTTTGATCGCCCATTCCGACGGCGATGTGGTGCTGCATGCACTGTGCGACGCGCTTCTGGGCGCTGCGGCGCTAGGTGATATTGGCCGACATTTCCCTGATTCCGACCAAGCGTGGCGAGGTGCTGATAGTCGACATTTACTGCGTGAAGTCATGGTGAAAGTCACTGCCGAGGGATTTCAGATTGCTAATATCGACATCACGGTTATTGCCCAGCAACCGCGTTTGGCGAGCCGCATTGATGCTATGAGGGCACATATCGCCTCTGATGTGAGTACGGATGTCTGCAATATTAACGTGAAAGCGACCACCACAGAGCGTTTGGGGGCTGTTGGTCGCGAGGAGGGGATTGCCAGCCATGCGGTTGTCTTGCTCTTACCCCTACCCCTTACGGATACCCCCTAGCGATGGACAAACAAGGCATTGGCATGACCTCACAGCGCACGCGAGAGCGCTTGATTACACGGCTTATGGAACAAGGCATTAGCGATCACGCCGTCTTAGATACCCTTCGTACCACCCCTCGACATGCGTTTGTCGATGAAGCATTGGCGCACCGGGCCTATGAAGATACCGCTTTGCCTATCGGTTGGGGACAAACAATTTCACAGCCTTATATCGTTGCTCGAATGACTGAACTGGCGCTCTTAGGCGGTCGGCCTAATAAGGTGTTAGAAATTGGCAGTGGTTGTGGTTATCAAACCGCAGTGTTGTCACCGTTGGTCGGTGAAATCTACGCTATGGAGCGCATTAAAGGCTTGCTCGATCGTTCGCGGGCGCGAATAAGAGCGCTCCGGCTGCGCAATGTACAGCTCCGTCACGCCGATGGTTTGGAAGGATGGGCAGATAAGGGCCCCTTCGATGTCATTTTAGGTGCTGCGGCTCCAGAGCATCTGCCGACTGAATTAATCGCTCAGCTGGCCCCCGAGGGACGTCTTATCTTACCGATCGGTGGCAAGCTTCAGCAGTTAGTTATGGTGACACTCGGGGCCGAGGGACCCGAAACGACGATTATTGAGGCGGTTAAATTTGTCCCTATGCTCAGTGGCACGGAGCGCGGATGAACAGCGCCAGAGAGATGAGCGCTGGCGGGGTATTTTTACGCGGCATGGCTATGGGGGCCGCTGACATTGTGCCCGGAGTATCTGGGGGAACGGTCGCCTTGATAACCGGTATCTATGATCGATTACTGGTCGCACTGTCATCGGTAAATGCACAGACGGTCGGTTTTTTGTTCACCGGTCAGTGGCGTAATCTTTCGCTTCAAATCGATGCCCGTTTCCTGCTGTTACTCCTAGCTGGCATGGCCACGTCTGTGTTTCTTTTCGCAAATATTATTCACCTACTGATGCGTAGCTACCCACTGCCTTTGTGGTCTTTGTTTTTTGGCTTGGTGCTTGCCTCTATTTATGTGCTCGGACGTGAGGAGCGTGTCATTAGCAGTGGGTTTGGGATTTGGGGCTTTTGCTTGGGTGCCGGGGTGGCGATCGCCATTGGTCTCGCCCCGGGCGCAGGGTTTTTTAGCGGCGGGCCGGGCTTCTTTTTTGCCGGTCTGTTAGCGATTTGCGCCATGATTTTGCCCGGTATTTCTGGGAGTTTTATTTTACTCTTGCTGGGGATGTACGCGCCGGTTATTACAGCAGTCACTACCCTAGATATGCCCTTGTTGGGCTTATTTTCTCTGGGTTGCCTGTTGGGCTTATTGCTATTTTCCAAGGCGTTAACCTGGGTGCTTTCCTCCCGGCGGCAAGCGACAATGGCGGTGTTGATTGGGTTTTTAGCGGGATCATTGGTGACCCTGTGGCCATGGCAGCGGGTGATCAGCACGGTAGTTGATCAGGATGGGCACACCCGAATCCTGCAAACCCAGCCAATAACGCCGGTTGAATTTGCGCTCAGCCAAGGTGAGCACCAGTTGACAGCGTGTTTGATCGCTGGACTAGTCGGTGCAGCGCTTGTCTTGATCATGCATCGCCATGCCTCTGTGCAAACGGTCGGAGTTCAGTAAATGAATTGTCGGCAGGTCATATTACTGACCGCCGTAGTTATGGTTGCCTGCGCAGACAACCCCCCGGCGCCCATAGAAGATCGAAGTGGCGGACGGTCTTCAACGTCGACGAGCGCTCGACATGCGAGAACTGGGCAAAACGAATCCGCGGCGATAGTAGGTCAACCCTATACGGTGCGTACCGGAGACACCCTGACGTCGATTGCTTTCGTACTGGGCATGCACTTTAAGACCCTTGCAGATATTAATCATATCAGCGCCCCCTATGCTATTTACGTGGGGCAAACGCTGCAGACTCGGGTTATCACCCCATCCTCGCCAAGGGCTGCCAACCAGCGTGCCGTAGCGAAACCGAACGGTGCAAACGCCTCAGTCATTAGGGTGGCCAAAGGTGATACCCTCTACTCCCTGTCAAAGACCCTAGGCATGGGCGCTAGTCAGCTGGCGGCTATGAACGACCTGTCGCCGCCCTATGACATCTTCATCGGTCAACTATTACGAACGACCGCCAAACAGTCAGATGTTGCTGCCAAGAACGCCCCCTCTACAGGCCAGAGCGGTGCCGGCAACACCGGCACTACAGCGCCGTCAAGGGGACCGTCAGGCGCGCCCTTGGGGCCGGTCGCGCGATGGCTGTGGCCGGGCGAGGGCAAGGTGATTCGTTCTTATTCGACTAATTTACACAAAGGTGTCGATATCGCTGGTCGTCGCGGAACGCCGGTTAAAGCCGCGGCGAGAGGGGTAGTGGTGTACTCGGGAACTGGGGTAAAAGGCTACGGTGCCCTGATCATTATTAAGCACAACGATGATTATCTCAGCGCCTATGGGCATAACGATGCGATTCTAGTCTCCGAGGGTGCCACTATTTCTGCCGGACAAGCGATTGCTCGCATGGGCAGCACGGGCACTGACTCAGTGAAATTACACTTTGAAATCCGCCGCCGGGGTAAGCCTATCGATCCATTAAAAATACTCGCACGGCGTTAGACGCCGGTGCTGAAGGAGCAAGGTTGCTGGCCAAAGCGCCTGATTCTTGCTTAACGCTCAAGTAGCTCGAGCTTGTTGGGCTTGCCTGTCCAGTCAGGTGCGTCGGGCAGCGGGTCTTTTTTCTCAGTGATATTGGGCCACATATCGGCCAGTTCCGCATTGAGCTCCAGAAAATCTTGCTGGTCGGCGGGTAATTCATCCTCTGAGAAAATGGCATCGACAGGGCACTCGGGCTCGCACAATGCACAATCTATGCACTCGTCTGGATGAATGACGAGAAAGTTGGGTCCCTCGTAGAAACAGTCTACCGGGCAGACCTCAACACAATCGGTGTGTTTGCACTTGATGCAATCTTCGCCCACTACAAATGTCATAGTCGTTATCCTCGTTTAACGCCGGGTGCAGGATACCTGCACTCGAAGCAAATTTGAATATGTAGCGCTATTAGATCTGATCTTTTAGGCGATAAAGCAACTCAAGCGCGTCCCGGGGCGTCAAGGCATCCACATCGCACTCTTTTAGCGTCTCAATGGCGGGGTGTGGTGCTGAGATCTGGAAAAAGTCAGGTTGTTTGGGTATTAGCGGAGCCGGCAGGTGGATTTTCGTGTCGCCAGCTTCGAGCTCGCTGAGTTTATCTTGCGCCACCGTCAGGACCTCGGCGGGAACTCCCGCCAGTTTTGCGACCTGCAAGCCGAAACTTCGGTTAGCCGGTCCTTCTTGGATGTGGTGCATGAATACCACATGATCTTCGTGCTCAGTGGCATCGAGGTGAACATTGGCCATCGAACTATAGTGTTCAGGTAAAGCGGTCAGCTCAAAATAGTGAGTCGCAAACAATGTCAATGCTCTGACTTGCGTGGCTAATGCAATGGCGCTGGCCCAAGCCAGGCTTAAGCCATCGAATGTGCTCGTACCGCGACCCACCTCATCCATGAGCACCAAGCTTTGTGGTGTCGCGTTGTGGAGAATGTTGGCGGTTTCGCTCATTTCTACCATAAAGGTCGAGCGACCCGATGCCAGATCATCAGAGGAGCCAATACGCGTAAATATTCGGTCAAGCAAGGACAGACGTGCCTGATCTGCAGGGACAAAACTGCCAACATGAGCGAGTAGTGCAATGAGCGCGTTTTGGCGCATATAGGTCGACTTACCACCCATATTAGGTCCAGTGATTAATAGCATACGACGGCTGTTATCGAGCCGAGTACTATTGGCAATAAAAGGCGACTCATTGATGTGTTCAACGACAGGGTGCCTTCCGCCTTGAATGTCAATGAGCGCCGATGTGCTGAACTCTGGTCGGCACCAGTTGAGCAGAGTAGCTCGCTCTGCGAAACAGGCGAGGACATCTAAGTCACAGAGCGCGGCAGCGGTGGTCTGCAAGGGGCCCAGATGCACGCGCAGCTGATGGATTAGCTTCTCATACAATGCTTTCTCGCGGGCTAATGCGCGAGATTTACTCGATAGGGCTTTGTCTTCAAACGTCTTCAACTCGGGTGTGATAAATCGCTCAGCATTTTTCAACGTCTGGCGGCGAATGTACCGATCGGGAGCTTGCTCTGACTGGCTTCTGGAGATTTCGATGTAGTACCCGTGGACACGGTTATAGCCCACCTTGAGGCTACTTAAGCCTGTAACTTCACGTTCCTCTTGCTCGATCTTAACGAGATAGTCACCGGCATTTTTGGAGACGTTACGGAGTTCATCGAGCTCTGCATCATACCCTTCAGCAATAACGCCACCGTCACGGATCAGTACGGGTGGATTGTCTATCAGTGCCCGATCGAGCTCGTCAACCAGTTCTGGATAGTCACCCAAGTCATTGGCGAGTTGCGATAATTTCTCTGGTAGATTGTCGATGCCTAGACAGGTACTGCGGATGGCGGGTAGGGCTGTTAGTGTATCTGCTAGGCGGGTCAAGTCGCGAGGACGCGCGGACCCCAGGGCCACTCGGCCTAGTATCCGTTCTACGTCTCCCACTGGAGCTAACGATTTTCTGAGCGTTTCAAAAGCAAATTGTTCAGTCAGCGACTGTACCGCGCAGAGCCGAGCGTCGAGCTCGTGCTGATCATTGAGGGGGCGATTTAGCCACCGACGGAGATGGCGCGTGCCCATCGCCGTCACTGTCGTCGCCATCACGCTAAAGAGCGTGTGCTCTTCGCCGCCCGTGAGGTTGAGGTCTATTTCTAAATTTCGACGGGTTGCGGCATCGAGTTGCACGCTGTCAGACAGTTTCTCCTGTCGAATACCCTGCAAGTGCGGCAAGTCGCTGCGCTGGGTATCCTTAAGGTATTCCAACAAACAGCCTGATGACCTAATCGCCAGGGTAAGATCTTGGCAGCCGAAGCCTCGCAAGTCTTGGGTTTGGAATTGTTCGTTCAACGCCCGTTCAGAGGCTTCTTGATCAAAGTACCAAGGTGGTTGATGTCGAACGCCTGTGCGATGGAGGAGAGGGGCGTACTGACAGCCTTCGGAAATCAACACTTCGGCAGGGTTGAGCCGCTCTATTTCGGCGCGCAAGGCCTCTTCACCTTCGACTTCTGATACTAGAAATCGCCCGCTTGCGACGTCGATCCATGCCAATCCAAAGAGGTTGTCGCGATGGGACAGTGCCAGTAGTAGCGCATCTGTTTGGGCGTCTAGGAGCGATTCATCCGACAAAGTTCCCGGTGTTACCACTCGGACGACTTTTCGATCGACAGGCCCCTTACTGGTGGCGGGGTCGCCCACTTGTTCAGCGATGGCGACTGAGTGTCCTGCGCGCACGAGGCGTGCTAGGTAGTTCTCGGCGGCGTGGTAGGGGACACCGGCCATGGGTATTGGTTCCCCAGCTGACTTGCCTCGTGCGGTCAGCGTTATGTCGAGTACTTGGGCTGCGAGCTTCGCATCGTCGTAGAACAGCTCATAAAAGTCGCCCATCCGATAAAACAATAATTCGCTGGGGTGTTCGCGCTTCATCGAGAAGTATTGGCGCATCATGGGTGTGTGAGCGTTTTTTTCAGTCTCTTTACTCATAAGGCCATATGAGTAGTGCTCCTATGAAAAACTTTCCCATTCTTCTCTCTCCTTTCTCGGAAACCTCTGTGCTGCCAGGGGTTCTTCCACACCGTAAAGTGATGCTCAATCGCAGCCATATATTGGGTATTTGCTCGGGGGACAATATGGTTTGAAATACTTATTGCCCCCGCTGCCATTATTGTTTTGCGCAATATCTATTTTTGTGGCCCCCGCCTCAGCTTTCTTAATGTCGGTTGAGGTAACCCTCATGCCCCCCAACGTTTTCCAACCCTTAGCCACCGGAACATCATCGACAAAGATAAAGGGGGTGTATTCGTCATCTGTAGATGCGCCATCGCTAATCCAGCCAGAGCGAAGATAGACGATTTCAAATTTTCGACCCTCATCCACATAAAATTGAGAGTCGCGGCGGGCGTCTGATGTTGTGTTTTGAATTACAGGCGCTGCCAGAGTGTAGAAGTCATTCCGGGACATGCCCATGACAAATTGATTCTGTACCTTGGCGTATTCGTTAAGAGCGGCATATTGAGTCACGCAGCCAGCACTGACGACTAGAATCAGACACAACATCACATATCTCATAGGACGTATCCCAAATGAACGAATCAAACGCGCGCGAGCTGAAATCACGGCGAAATGAAAGGTATATCACAAATTTTCTAAGTATAGGAAGAATAAAGGG
>DGPA01000037.1:3520-41984 GCA_002389505.1 Halieaceae bacterium UBA4452 | reverse complement strand
TCGTAGGTAGGCACATCGGGTGAGGGAATCAATAGGCGAGTCTCATTGTTGAACACGCTCTCGCGACCACCGCTAAAGAAGAACGTGACGTGGGCATATTTTTCAGTTTCTGCGATGCGCAGCTGCTTGAGGCCTTGCGCCGAAACGACTTCCCCAAGACTGTCGCTAATGATCTCAGCCGGAAAGGCTATTGCGCAGTTGAGCGCCGCGCCGTAGTCGGTGGTAGTGGCTAAATGAATGCGCGGCCATTGCCGGCGTTCAAACGCCTTAAAGTCGGCGTCGGTTAGTGATTCGCTGAGTTGCCGAGCTCGGTCAGCTCGAAAATTCATAAACAACACGGTATCACCGTCTTCAAAGGGAGCCGGCTCGCCAATCTGCGACGGCGCGACAAATTCATCAGTTTCGCCGCGTGCATAGGCAGCATCTAATGCAGCCTGACTGGATGCGTACTCGTACTCGCCAATGCCCTCGGTTAACAGCGCATAGCTTTTGGCAATGCGATCCCAGCGATTATCCCTATCCATGGCCCAGTAGCGCCCATGAAGACTGGCAATACGGCCTGTGCCCAGTGCTGTAAATAGCGTTTCAGCCGCCTCGATAGAAGCGTGTGCGCTTTTCGGTGGGGTGTCTCTGCCGTCGAGAAACGCGTGTAAGTAGACAGCGCTAGCGCCTCGATCAACGGCGAGCCGCAGTGCAGCGAAAATATGCTGCTCATGACTGTGGACGCCACCCGTCGATAGCAATCCCATAATATGCACGGCTTTGCCTTTGCTGACCGCCGCGTCAATAGCGTGCGTGTAAACGGCATTAGATTCGAACAGCCCGTCACTGATGGCTTTGTCAATGCGGGTAATCGATTGATAAACAACTCGCCCCGCGCCCAGGCTCATATGGCCGACTTCAGAATT
The DNA here is from genome assembly GCA_002389505.1 of Halieaceae bacterium UBA4452. Taxonomy (GTDB): domain Bacteria; phylum Pseudomonadota; class Gammaproteobacteria; order Pseudomonadales; family Halieaceae; genus Luminiphilus. The sequence continues at coordinate 41,076 of DGPA01000037.1, read as the reverse complement.
GCCCATCTGACCCTCAGGTAAGCCAACATCGAGCCCCGAGCCAGACACTAACGTATGGGGGGCCTCTTTCCACAGGCGATCCCAATGAGGGGTTGTCGCTGCCGCAATCGCATTATCGGTAGTCTCCTCGCGATAGCCGAAGCCGTCGAGAATGATCAGCAATGTCGTGCCCATAATCATTTAGGTCCTAGGGTGTTCAGCCGTGTAGTGTACCGCGCTCATCGTCAGAGGTGTTGTCAGCGTCAATGTCTATGGGCCAATGCCGTTAGCGCAATACCGATAGAGAGTGGAGCCGCCATGCGCAAACCGTTATACTCCCCGCTCGTCTGCTCGCGCACGCTATCGGCGAGGGTATTTTACCGTAAAGCTACACGTCGCTGGACTCATCTGTGCAATTTGATCTGATCCTAGAATTTATTTCTCAGCAGTGGCTACTGGTGCTGGCACTGACGGCAACGCTCGGCATGCTATTCGTTCATGAGTCCCGCAAGGCGGGTCCCGCGGTGTCACCGCAGCAAGCGATCAACCTAGTCAACAGCGAAGAAGGCATTTTCCTCGATATTCGTGACGGCAAAGACTACAAGTCGGGTCACATCGTCGACGCCTACCATCTACCTCTTGGGCAGCTCTCCTCGCGCCTGTCTGAGTTAGATAAATACCGAGAAAAGCCGATGATTGTTGTCTGCAAAATGGGCCAATCAGCCTCTGCAGCCACCAAGCAATTGCGGGCTAACGGGTTTGAGCGTGCCCAAAAAATGACGGGTGGCATGATGGAATGGAATGCTCTTAAATTACCCGTGGTGTCCGAGTGAGCTCCGCAGCTATCACCATCTATACCACCCGGTGGTGTCCGTTTTGCGTCCGGGCTAAATCGCTACTTAATGGCAAATCGCTGAGCTATACAGAAATTCCCGTTGATGGTGATGCAGCAGTTCGCCAAGCTATGTCGGTGCGAGCGGGCAGTAACAGCGTGCCGCAAATATGGATTGGTGATCAACACATAGGCGGCTGTGACGAGCTGCACGCGCTCGAGCGCTGCGGCGATCTCGATGGATTGACTCAAGGCCGCGCGTAAACCCGTTAAACAATGGTTAAACCTTCACTTTATTAGGAGAATTTCATGGCTGATGAACAGGCCGCAGCACAGGATCAAGCCCCCCAACAGCAATTCACTTTGCAGCGTATTTACACTAAAGATGTGTCATTTGAGTCACCCGGCACACCGGATATTTTTCGAAAACAATGGCAGCCTAATGTCAACGTTGATTTAAACACTAAAAGCTCACGTATCGATGAGGAGGGTAACTTTGAGGTCATACTAACCCTCACGGTAACCGCTAAGGTCGACGAAGACACCGCATTTCTCGTCGAAGTGCAGCAGTCAGGTATTTTCTACGTGGTAGGCATTGAGGGAGAATCTCTGCGTCAGGTTTTGGCTACTGTTGGCCCGAATATTTTATTCCCCTATGCTCGTGAGAGCATCGATTCGCTGGTGACCAAAGGGGGCTTTCCAGCGTTGATGCTAGCTCCGGTAAACTTTGACGCAATGTATCGTCAGGCTGTGGCGCAGCAGGCGGCACAGGGCGGTGAAACGGCGATCACTGAACAAGCGGCACCGAGCGAGGAGGATGGTGCAACGCACTGAGCTCACCATCTGACATCGTCGCTGACTTACCAGGGTGTGGCGGCGGTTGACCCGGCTTATGCGAGCTGTTACTTGCGGCGTTCCAACTCCTTAAGTTTGCGACTAAGGGTGTTCCGGCCCCAGCCCAATAGCTCTGCAGCTTCTGCGCGTCGACCGTCGGTGTGTTCAAGCGCAGCGGTCATCATTATGCGTTCAAAGTCAGGCAGCGCCCGCCGTAACACCTGCGTTTCCCCCGCGGCGAGCCTTAATTGTGCCCAGCCGGCTAGGCGCGACTGCCAGCTGTCATCGCTCTCCTCGTCTACTTGCCTGCCGCGAGTGGGTTGCAGGAGTTCTGGGGGTAAATCAGACAGATGAATTTCTCGACCTGCAGCCATGACGGTGAGCCAGCGACAGGTATTTTCAAGTTGTCTGACATTGCCTGGCCAAGGCAGCTGACACAGGAATCGCTCAGCTTCCGCGCCGAGCACTTTGGCATCGACGTCCAGCTCTTTTGCCGCTCGCCTTAAAAAATAGTCCAGCAGCTGAGGGATGTCTTCGTTGCGCTCAGCCAGGCTAGGTAAGTGCATGCGGATAACGTTGAGACGATGGAATAAATCGTCTCGGAATAGGCCTTCGGCCACCAATTGTTCGAGATCTTGGTGGGTGGCGGCAATGATGCGCACGTTAGCATGCACTGGCGTCATTCCGCCGACTCTAAAAAATTCACCGTCGGCTAACACCCGTAATAACCGGGTCTGGGTTTCTGCGGGCATGTCGCCAATTTCGTCCAGAAAGAGCGTGCCCCCATCGGCCTGCTCAAATCGACCTTCTCGACGACCGGTGGCGCCGGTAAACGCCCCCTTTTCGTGACCAAAGAGCTCAGACTCCATCAACTCTTTGGGAATGGCGGCCATATTGAGTGCAATGAATGGCGCATTAACTCGAGGTGAATGTCTGTGCAAAGCACGCGCAACCAGCTCCTTACCTGTGCCGGATTCACCGTTAATCAGCACGGTAATGTGGCTTTGCGCCAAACGACCAATAGCCCGAAAAACCTCCTGCATTGCCGGGGCATTGCCAATAATCTCGGCACTGCCATTGCTCTCCTTAGGTATCGGAATGTCTGATGTTAGCGCTTGTGTTTGGGCTAACGCCTGCTCGACCGTAGCAACCATTTCGTCAACATCGAACGGCTTGGGTAGATACTCGAAGGCGCCTTCTTCATAAGACACAACAGCACTGTCTAAATCTGAATGCGCAGTGGTAATGATCACGGGAATTTGCGGGTGGGATTCCCGCAGATGCCCTAGTAGTTCAATGCCATCGGTACCTGGCATGCGAATATCGCTGACGACAACGGCGGGCGTGTCGGTACGCAGCGCTTCAAACATGACGTCTGCGCTTTCAAACGTCTCGCAGGCATAGCTTGCATTAGTAAGCGCGCGCTCGACAACCCAGCGAATTGATCGATCGTCATCGACTATCCAGATGGTAGGGGTGGCTGACATGCTTATTAGGTCTCCATGGGTAACAAAAGGGTGAATACCGTGGCGCCGGGCTCACTGTGGCACTGGATCAGGCCACCGTGTCGATTCGCTATCATCTGCGCGATAGACAGTCCCAAACCGGTGCCATTGGCTCGACCCGTGACCATAGGTAAAAATAATTGCGGCATGATGTCTTTAGGAACGCCTGGGCCGTCATCAAAAATTTCGATGGCGCACACCAGTTTGTGTCGGTGGCCGCCTAAGGTGTATTGGCGTCGCGAGCGGGTACGCAGGGTAATGTGTCCAGACGGCCCAACTGCTTGCCAAGCGTTACGAGTAATATTGAGGAGCACTTGGGTCAGCTGATCTTTATCGGTGAGAAATTCCGGCAGGCCCGGATCGTAATCCCTGGCAATGTCCACCTCACCCTGAGACTCAGCCTCAATTAATTGTCGAACATGCTCGGTAATTTGGTGGATATTAGTGGCACGCAGATCTAGTTTTTCCCGAGGTCCCAGCATCTTATCGACGAGCGTTCGTAGCCTGTCCGCCTCCGCCATAATGATCTCGGTGTATTCGGCTAGCCCCTGATTGGCTAGCTCCTTGCTCAGTAACTGCGCGGCGCCTCGAATACCGCCTAAAGGATTTTTGACCTCGTGGGCAAGGCCCTTGATGATTTGGCGCAGCGATTCTTGTGATGCCCAAAGATTTTCACCTTCACTGATGGCATAGAGTCGATCCACGGTCGTGAGCTCGAGTAGCAGGTAGACGCCAGAATCATGTGCCACTGGACTGATCGTTAGATCCACGGCCTGCTGGAGGCCGCTGCGTAATAGCAACACAATGCCGCGTCGGACGACGGGGCAATCCTCCGCTTGGGCTTGAGTCAGCAGCTCGCGCCAGTCATTGTCGAGCTGGGCTAGCTGCTCCAGTGACTCGCCAACGGCTCGGGACGCCGAGGCATCAAATAAGGATTCTCCAGCGAGGTTAATCGCCCTTAAATACCATCGTTCATCGAGCAACAAGACACTGGTGGCGAGCATATCGAAAGTGCCGCTATGAAAGCCATTTTGCTCAACGCCTTCAACGGGATGTGGACTGTGGGCGTGGGATAGCGTCATTAGCGAACGGAAGGCCTCAACACATAGACGGTGACCGGGGTTGAACTACTGATAACGCGACTGTTTTGAAGGCGGTCAACGACCAGACTATGCTCGCCTCGAAAAACGTTGCTCAGTTGCCAGCTGCTCGATCGCTGTGCTTTACCTATTGGCACGCCATCCATGTTCAGTCGAAGTGTTTCGTCGGTATCCAGCGCGGGTGAAATTTGTGCGGTGATAACGAAATCACCGGGGCCCATGGCTATGGTGGTGTTATTCGTGGGTTGGATAATGGTGGTTTCATAACGGATGACATCGGCGCTGGCGGCCTTGTTTGAAGACTCTGGCGCCAACATCTTGGGTGGTGTCTGAGCGCTATTAATCGCGTTGAGTTTAACTTCCTCAACCTCACCATCTTGGCCGCCATTTGGATGCTTGTCGCTAAACACCGTATTACCTTGGGCGTCCTTATATTTATAAATTTGAGCGGTGGCTCCGCTGGCCAATAACCCCGCCAACACCACGGCGATTATGGTTGATGCACTCGCAGGTGGTTTTTGCTGCATAGCTTAGCTCTCCTGTTTGACTAGTGACCACACTGCACTGTTTTGGTGCGGTTTGCTAGCAGCGGAATGCCGGCGTTTTGCCTTTATTGGGAAAAGAAAAAAGCCCGCCCAAGGGCGGGCTTTTTGGCGAGCTTGGTGTTACACGGAGTAATACATATCGAACTCGACGGGATGTGTCGTCATGTCAAGGCGCTTAATGTCGTCTTGCTTTAAGGCGATGTAGGCATCGATCATATCGTCAGTAAATACGCCACCTTGGGTCAAGAACTCGCGGTCACCATCAAGGGCTTCGAGAGCCATGGACAGACTAGACGCGACGGTTGGAATGGCTTGGCCTTCTTCTGGTGATAAATCATATAAGTCCTTATCGGCGGCCTCACCGGGGTGGATCTTGTTTTGAATGCCGTCAATTCCAGCCATTAATAGTGCCGCAAAGGCCAAGTATGGGTTGGCAGTCGGGTCGGGGAACCGAACTTCCACCCGCTTGCCTTTTGGTGACGGCTCGTAAGGTATGCGAATCGAGGCGGACCGGTTGCGCGCTGAGTAAGCGAGCATGACTGGCGCTTCAAAGCCGGGCACCAGACGCTTGTAGCTGTTGGTTGACGCATTGGTGAAGGCATTTAGGGCCCGGGCGTGCTTGATCACCCCACCAATGTAAAACAAGGCCGTGTCTGAAAGACCCGAATACCCGTCTCCGGCAAAGATATTGGTGCCGTCCTTGGATACCGACTGGTGGACGTGCATGCCCGAGCCGTTATCACCTACCAGAGGCTTGGGCATAAAGGTGGCGGTCTTGCCGTAGGCATGTGCGACGTTGTGAACACAGTATTTGAGAATCTGCACTTCGTCGGCTTTCTGCACCAGCGTGTTGAATTTAACGCCGATCTCACACTGCCCAGCCGTACCCACTTCGTGGTGATGCACTTCAATAGGCAAGCCCATCTGCTCCATGGCAGTACACATGGCTGCGCGTATATCATGCAATGAGTCCACGGGGGGGACAGGAAAATAACCCCCTTTGACTCTCGTTCGATGACCGCTATTACCGTCTTCAAAGTGCTGATTTGAGGACCATGCGGCCTCCTCAGAGCCAATAGCGTAGCCGGCACCGCTGATGTCTGCATGCCATTTAACGTCGTCAAAGACAAAAAATTCTGGTTCGGGGCCAAAGAACGCAGTATCACCGATACCTGTCGCTGATAGGTACGCTTCGGCACGCTTGGCCACGCAGCGTGGATCCCGTTCGTACCCTTGCATCGTCGACGGCTCGACAATATCACACCGCAAAATAATCGTACTGTCGTCAGTAAAGGGATCGAGCACCGATGTGGCGTCATCGGGCATAAGAATCATGTCCGACTCGTTAATCCCCTTCCAACCAGCGATGGACGACCCGTCGAACATTTTTCCGTCCTCGAAGGTGTCCTCATCGACTTCCGATGCAGGAATCGTCACGTGCTGTTCTTTGCCTTTGGTGTCCGTAAATCGCAGGTCAACCCATCGGACGTCGTTATCTTTGATCAAATTGAGCGTGCGCTCGGACATGGTGTTTCTCCTTCATATGTTACTAGTAGTTACCAACCCGGCTTGTCGTGCAAGAGCGCGGGCAACGAACCGTGCCATTTTTTCGCTAGTGTGGGAAGAGCAACCAGCGTGCCAGATTGCATATCTCTTGATAAAATTCATTAAGCCACTGATTTTAGTCAACTTTATTATCGATTTATTTTTGTTGCGGTGATAACAGCGGTTCCGGCTCGCACTACATCAGTGCGTTACGCATTATTTTGGTGCGTATCGTGGTGCATGATGCAGTGGCCAGCGGAGGATTGGCAGGGTAATTGGGGCAGAAATCGCTGTTCGGCCTTCGCTGCCAGGGCCTTGCCGGTGTTTTTCTATTCTGCGCGAGCCCTATGCACCCAAATGGTGCGAATAATGGCGGTCCGATCGGTAATATGCCGCTGTCTCAAACCCCACAATTCAGTGTCGTCTCTGGTACACTCCGCGCGCTCCAAAAGCCCCTACTTCTGTCAAGAGACCCTGCACGTGATTAGTCAACTTCGCAATATCGCCATTATCGCTCACGTTGACCATGGGAAAACCACCCTCGTCGACTGCCTTCTTGGCCAATCTGGAACCTTAGATCGCAAGAACGTGGGGGCGGAGCGCGTCATGGACTCCAGCGATCAGGAACGCGAACGCGGTATCACTATCCTCGCCAAAAATACGTCCATAAAATGGAATGACTACCGGATTAATATTGTTGATACCCCCGGGCACGCCGATTTTGGTGGCGAAGTGGAGCGCGTACTGTCGATGGTTGACTCAGTGCTACTGCTCGTTGATGCGGTGGACGGCCCCATGCCGCAAACACGATTTGTTACCTCAAAAGCCTTTGAGCGCGGTCTTAATCCTATCGTTGTCGTTAACAAGGTGGATCGTCCGGGTGCTCGCCCCGATTGGGTTGTCGATCAGGTATTTGACCTATTTGATACCCTTGGTGCTACCGAGGAGCAGCTCGATTTCCCCATCATTTATACCTCAGCAATCAATGGCATCGCGGGCGAGGATCACGAGGCCATGGCCGATGATATGACGCCTTTGTTTCAAGCGGTGGTTGATAAAGTTCACTCCCCCCAGGTGAACTCCGATGGCCCGCTGCAGATGCAGATTTCAGCACTAGATTACAGCAGCTATACCGGGGTGATTGGTGTAGGTCGGATCACAAGAGGGGTGATGAAGCCCAATACACCGGTGACGATAGTCGATCGTCAGGGCGGTACCCGCAACGGACGTATTTTGCAGGTGATGGGCTACCACGGTTTGGACCGCAATGATGTAGACCAAGCTGAGGCGGGTGACATTGTCTGCGTGACGGGTATTGAGGTGCTAAATATCTCAGATACGTTATGTGCCACCACTACCCCTGAAGCGCTTCCGCCACTATCAGTCGACGAGCCGACGGTCAGCATGACTTTTCAGGTCAATGACTCGCCTTTTGCGGGACTAGAAGGTAAATACGTAACGTCGCGTAATATCAAGGAGCGCCTAGAGCGAGAGCTAATTCACAATGTTGCGCTACGTGTGGAGCCAGGTGACAGCGCCGACAAATTTAAAGTGTCAGGTCGTGGTGAGTTACATCTGTCCGTGCTCATTGAAAACATGCGCAGAGAAGGCTTCGAGTTGGGCGTGTCGCGTCCCGAAGTTATTCAAAAAATAATTAACGGCGTTGTCTCGGAGCCGTACGAAACCCTAGTGATCGATTGCGAAGATCAGCATCAGGGCGGCGTTATGGAAGAGTTGGGTATGCGCCGCGCGGAACTGAAAAATGTGGTGCCCGACGGCCATGGGCGTATCAGGCTCGAATTTATTGTTCCCGCTCGGGGACTAATTGGTTTCCGCTCGCTCTTTATGACCTTGACATCGGGCTCGGGAATCATGACCCATATCTTCGACCACTATGGGCCGGTCGCCAAATCAGAGCTAGGAAACCGCAACAACGGTGTATTGGTGTCTATGGTGAAAGGCAAAACCTTAGCCTACGCGTTATTTACACTGCAGGATCGCGGTCGCCTTTTTACGCCACCTAATGTTGATGTTTATGAGGGCCAGATTGTCGGACTGCATAGCCGAAACAATGATTTGGTGGTAAATCCCACCAAAGCTAAGCAGCTAACCAATGTGCGCGCCTCGGGTACTGATGAAGCACTGACCCTTACACCGCGCATTGTCCATACCCTTGAGCAGGCCCTGGAGTTCATTGAAGACGATGAGCTGGTGGAGGTCACTCCTAACAGTATTCGGCTGCGCAAAAAGCTGTTGCTCGAGCACGAGCGTAAACGAGCCGCCCGAAGCGCTGCTTGACGGTGTGCCCTAGGCGGCTGTGCTTCGCTCGGCTGCGGGCAGCAACATCTCAATGTGGGGTATGTCGTCTTCGAGGTAGGCTTTGCCGACGCTATCGAAGCCCAGTGAATGGTAAAATTGTTCAAGGTGCGACTGGGCACTAATACGAATGCCGGTGCCCCACATACGGTGGTTGAACGCGATACCCATGTGCATCATCTCCCATCCCAGTCGTGTTCCTCGCAGCGACTGATCGACCGCAACGCGACCCATCGAACTCTCTGTATAGCTCACTCCGGGAGGCACCGCTCTGAGCGTTGCTACAGTAGTGCCATCCAACCACCCCTGAAGGTGCCAGCTTAGGCAGTCTTTACTGTCTGGATCGACATAGGGGCACTGCTGTTCAGCGACAAAGATCCTCGCCCTAAGATGAAGGACCTCGTGCCACTGTTTAACGCTGAATAACTCAAAATGCTGCCAGTGCCACTGTAGTTGGCTGCGATCGAAACGTTCGGGACTATTCATAGCGTGACCCTGCCTTCAGTACGAAGGCATTGAGTGTTACAAATTGCGTGGCCGAGTGCCACTGTCTGCGTTACGATGGCGACTCAAAGTACTGGATTAGAGTTTAGGCTATGTTGGCAACCGCACAGTCCGGAGCAGATTTTCAAACCCTCAACGAGGATGTCAAAACGACCCTGCGCGGTGTTTTAGCGTCCGCCTCAGTAGAGTCGAGGCTAATAGAGTTACGCTCATCCCCTGCCGCAGAATTTCGCGCCATGCCCCGCAACACCTTGGGGGTCGTTGAATCGGGTTTGGTGTCAGTCCTCCACGGCAATACGGTAGTGAGTGTGTTGGAAGCGGGTGACCTGGTATACCCCGATACCGATCATCTTCCAGCGGGAGTCAGTACCTTACTGTACGGATCCGAAGGGGGGGCTTTTATCCGCGGTTATGATCGTCGGGCGCTCATGGACGCCATGGCAGACAAGAGCGATTTGTTAGCTCGATGGACGAGGGTCGTCGGTCAACATGTGTCCTTACTATTGCGCCTTAACGCGCTGCATATCCGCGAGGCTGTGGGGATGGGGGGTAACTCTGAAATCTATCCTTCAGGGTCAGTTATTATTCAGCAGGGCGATCCCGCAGACGACATTTTCTCCATGGTAGAGGGTCTAGCAGAGGTGCTCGTCAATGACATGGCGGTCGCCAAGATTCGGCCAGGCGAGTTATTTGGGACCATGGCGGCGTTAACCGGCAGTCATCGCAACGCGACCGTTCGAGCGATGGAGTCCTGCTCGGTAATCCGCGTACCCAAGGATCGATTCTTTGAGTTGATTCGTTCCCGACCCGCTGCAGTGCAGGGCCTGTTGGTCGACATGGCGAAGTCCATTAGCGAACTCAATGAAGAAGTTGTTGCCTTAAGGCGTAAACACAGTAGCTGAGTGTACATTTCGGAAAATTCATGGTTGATGTAAATCCAGGTTCGACGACGGTTGAGACGCTATCACTGCGCGATTATGCAGAGAAAGCCTACCTTGACTATTCCATGTACGTTATTTTGGATCGCGCTCTACCCCACGTTGGTGATGGCCTCAAACCCGTCCAGCGACGCATTATTTATGCCATGAGTGAGCTGGGCCTTAAAGCCTCAGCAAAATACAAAAAATCTGCGCGCACGGTAGGCGACGTCATCGGTAAGTTCCATCCTCATGGCGACAGTGCGGCCTACGAAGCGATGGTGCTTATGGCACAGGATTTTAGCTATCGCTACCCACTGGTAGATGGGCAAGGTAATTGGGGCTCACCCGATGACCCCAAGTCCTTTGCCGCTATGCGCTATACCGAATCACGGCTAACAAAATATGCGGAAGTACTACTGGGTGAGCTTGGGCAGGGCACCGTTGACTGGCAGGCAAATTTTGACGGCACCTTAGATGAGCCGGTGGTGCTCCCCGCACAGGTGCCTAATTTATTACTCAATGGCACAACGGGCATTGCCGTTGGAATGGCCACCGACATTCCCCCTCACAATCTCACTGAGGTCGTTGAAGCCGCAATCCATTTATTAGATCGCCCGAAGGCGACTACTGACGACTTATGCGCCCACGTCAAAGGCCCAGATTTTCCCACCGATGCGGAAATTATTACCTCGCCCGAGGATATTCGGGCAATGTATGCCAGTGGTAGAGGTAGTTTGAAAATGCGCGCGGCGTGGCGCATAGAGGATAGCGCTATTGTTGTCGATGCCTTGCCCCATCAGGTCTCTGGCTCTAAGGTGCTTGAGCAGATTGCCGCGCAAATGCAGGCGAAAAAACTACCGATGGTGTCAGATCTACGTGATGAATCTGATCATGAGCACCCAACGCGTCTAGTGGTGGTTCCTCGATCAAACCGCATTGATCTTGACGCTTTAATGAGCCACTTATTTGCCAGTACCGATCTTGAGCGCAACTACCGGGTGAATCTTAATGTCATTGGTATGGATGGCCGCCCAAGCGTGAAGTCGCTGCGCACACTGTTGAGCGAATGGCTATCTTTTCGACGAGCAACGGTACGCCGCCGCTTAGAGTATCGACTTGAGCGCATTATGCGCAGGCTACACATCCTTGAAGGGTATCTGGTCGCTTATTTGAGCATCGACGAGGTCATTAAGATTATTCGCGAGGAAGACGAGCCAAAACCCGCATTGATCGCGCGGTTTCACTTGTCAGATATACAGGCCGAAGCCATTCTCGACTTGAAGCTACGTAATTTAGCGAAGCTCGAAGAGATGAAGATTCGTGGTGAACAAGATGAGCTCAACGAAGAGCGAGACTATCTTGAGAAAACGCTGGGTAGCGAAGCGCGATTGAAAACGTTGATAAAAAAAGAGTTGAGAGCGGTAGTCGATAACCATGGGGATCAGCGTCGTTCACCCATTGTCGCTCGTGAAGAGGCGAAAGTCTTCAATGAGCTGGAACTGAGTACCGCTGATCCAATCACTATTGTGCTGTCAGAAAAGGGCTGGATTCGGGCCGCCAAAGGGCATGAAGTTGATCCCGAGAGCCTAAGCTATAAGTCCGGAGACTGCTTTAAGTTTGCTGCCCGGGGTCGCAGCAACATACCTGCGGTGGTGTTTGACTCCACGGGTCGTGCCTACAGTATGGCAAGCCATAACCTACCCTCGGCGAGAGGGCAAGGTGAGCCGCTGACAGGTCGTATCAGTCCACCATCGGGGGCCACTTTCGAGGGACTGCTCACCGGGGTTTCTGATGATCGATTTCTGCTCGCTAGCGATGCGGGTTATGGGTTTGTCGCCCGCTTCTCCGACCTGCAAACTAAAAATAAAGCCGGCAAGGCGGTCTTGTCGTTACCGAAGGGTGCCCGGGTGATCCCTCCTGCTGTTATTGGCGAGGGAGCAGATTTATTGGTCGCAGCGGTTACCAATGAGGGGCGTTTGTTAATTTTTCCGTTGTCAGACTTACCAGAATTAGCCCGCGGTAAAGGCAATAAAATCATTGGTATTCCCTCGGCTCGTGCCGCGGCCAGAGAAGAGTTATTAGTGGGCCTTTGCACATTGCAATCCGCTGACGTCTTGCAGGTCACTGCCGGTAGACAGCATCTAAAGCTCAAGTTTTCAGACCTTGAGCATTATCGCGGCGAGCGTGGTCGGCGAGGCAATAAATTACCGAAAGGCTTCCAAAAAGTGGCTGGCTTTGGCGTGCTTCAATCAGCGTGATCGTCACCGACTTGCTCCTGATTGAGCAGCGCGCGCAGCAGGACTTGAAGCTGGCGCTCGATGAGATCTCGATGGGTATCAGAGGGTGCACCGACGACAGGAATCTCTTTGTCAGTATTATCAATGCCTATGCGTGTAGTCAAATCGATGTCATCTAGAACCAGCGTTGCCAGCTTAATTGCATTGCCCGCATTGCTCGCAAGCTTGTGCAATTCATCGAGGGCGGATTGCGTGTAGAGTCCGGGGTAAATATCTTTTGCATCGCCTCTACCGAGCTCACTGCCACCTACTGCCAAGCCTAGGCTTACCGACAATCTAAGCACTTTTTCTATGTCTGGTGCTGCCTTTTGAATCAACCATGCGCAGCTGGCAGCCCGGAGTGCGGGGGATCCCAACGGGTGTTTGCCAGTGAAAAACACCGCCAAACCAAATTGCCGAACGACCTCTAATGTGCCGTCATAAAACCCTGCGGCACCGTAAATGAGTCGGTGAACAGTAGCGACATAACGTTGTAGTCGTTGTTCATCGACGGTATCCACGTAGCCAGGCAGACTGCGAAAGTATAGATATAAAATCGCCGTATTCGTGTAATGATCGGTGCTGCTATTACCGACTACCGGTGGCCTGAGTAAATCGAGAGGTAAAGCGGCGATGTGCGCCCGTAACGCAGCCACCTCATTGCTATTATCGACAGTGCTGCCGGTGACTGACGCCAGCTCAGCGCTGAGCGCGCTCAAGTTGCTCGCCAGGCGATGGGCCATAGTTCGAGTGGTTATGTACACTGCGATGCTTAACAGTACCGCTAAACCTGATAAGGCCAATTGAAGCCGAAGTTGAGCGGCATTTTGATCCCGAGTATTGAGGCTAATTTCTGCGGTACCGGCCGAATCGCCGGCGACGTTAATAGTTGCTCGAAATAGCGCATCGCTGTTAGCAAAGTTGCCGGCAGCCGCTAGCACTTTTCCTTCAACGCTCAGCGCCCGCGCCCCGACTACACCGGCTTGCTCAACAAGCTGGTTGAGTTCGCCGGCAACCCCAAGGCGATCATTGATGGCGAGTTCCGTCGATAGCCTTCGGGCAAGCTGTGCAACCACAGCTTCGCCGTGATCGCGCTGTAAATTATCTTGAGTGTAGCGACTCGACTTAGCCGATAAAGCTACAAGAGTCAGTGTCGCCAGTAAGCAACACAAGCTAGCGGTGAGCGCCAGCTGCTGCCCCAGTGAAAAACGAGCGAGGTAATCCAGAAATGTCCGCACAGGGAAGTCCATGGCTTATCGTCTGTGCAGTATAAACACCCTACCTACGGTATGCTTGCCCTTCGTAACACTTCGGAGCTTCGAATGACCAAGGCCAGTCACGCCATTACTGTGATGTCGCCCCAAGAGGGCTGTTACCACGATGAGCCTATGCGCACATTATTAGCGGAAACACGGGTCGATATTATTGACGAGCGTAGTGTGGCAGTGCCACGAAAGTTGGCAGATCAACGTGCTATTAAGACCTATGCGGTGGCAAATGTGTCTGATGTGACGCAACTTCGGGATCGCTTAGAAGCGTTAGCTGAGCGTCATTGTGTAGATTGCGTTTTGCAAGCGATGGCGGTGCGTCAGCAACACTATAAGCTCGCCGTATTTGATATGGATTCTACGCTCATTCAATGCGAGGTGATTGATCGTTTGGCACAGCTAGCAGGGGTTGGCGATACGGTAGCGGCGATCACCGAAAAAGCCATGCGCGGTGAATTGGACTTTCAAGCCAGTTTCCGTGAGCGGCTAGGCATGCTGCGGGGCCTGGATGAGGCGGCCCTAGCCAGCGTCGCCAATAACCTGCCAATGACCAGCGGGGTGTCAGAGCTGCTGACCACCTTGCGTGGAAGTGGCATAAAAACAGCCATCGTATCGGGGGGCTTCGATTATTTCGCCCAGTATTTACAAACGCTGTATGGCTTTGATTATATTCACGCCAACGCGCTTGATGTCGTTGCAGGCAAAGTAACGGGTAACGTCGTGGGCAACATTATTGATGGCGCGCGCAAAAAGCAGCTGCTTGAGACGTTAGCTCAGGATCTAAGGATTGATTGCTCTCAAGTCATAGCTGTCGGTGATGGCGCTAATGATCTGCCCATGTTGGCGAGCGCGGGCCTGGGTGTTGCCTTTAAGGCGAAACCCATTGTTCGCGCTCAGGCGGCCTACAACATTCGTTGGATCGGTCTCGACGGGGTGCTGTATTTGCTGGGCGCGGCGAGCGAAATGAGCGCTTCGATAAACTGAGTCACAGGCCCCTGCGTTTGGCGCACAGCTGGGTTATTATCTGCTGCGACCGAACAAAGGATTGATAGCATGGCAAATTACTCGACCAATGAATTTAAATCTGGGCTGAAAGTTATGCTCGACGGTGAGCCTTGCTCGATCCTGGAGAATGAGTTTGTTAAGCCTGGGAAAGGGCAGGCATTTAACCGCGTCAAGTTGCGTAACTTGAGGTCGGGTCGAGTGTGGGAGCGTACCTTCAAGTCTGGCGAGTCACTGGAGGGTGCCGATGTCTTGGATTGCAGTCTCGAGTATTCGTATACCGACGGAGAGTTCTTTTATTTTATGGATTCCGACTCCTTTGAGCAGCACGCAGCTGAGGCTGCAGCGGTGGGCGATACGCAGAAGTGGCTCAAAGAGCAGGAGAAGTACGAGGTGACTTTGTATAATGGCAGTCCTATTTCCATTACACCGCCTAACTTCATTGAATTAGAGATCATCGAAACTGACCCCGGGCTAAAAGGAGACACCGCGCAAGGGGGTTCCAAACCCGCCACCCTGACGACCGGTGCCGTTGTCCGCGTGCCACTATTTATACTGCAGGGTGAAGTGGTACGTGTTGATACGCGCTCTGGTGAGTATGTGAGTCGCGCTAGCCGTCATTGATATGTCCACATGGCAGCCGGGCGCCACACTTGAAACCTTGTCGGCTAGGGCGAGCTTACTGGCCGACATCCGACAGTTCTTTGCCCTCAGAGGGGTGTTAGAAGTAGAGACGCCGCTGCTGTGTCAGGCAGGTGTGACCGACCCTGCCCTTGAAGCCTTGTCTGTTGACGTCGGTGGTGGCGAGCATCGCTATCTACAGACATCCCCCGAATATGCCATGAAGCGACTGCTTTCAGCGGGTAGCGGCGATATATTTCAAATCAGCAAAGCCTTCCGTGCAGACGAGCTAGGCTCTCGTCACAACCCTGAATATACCTTGCTTGAATGGTATAGGCTGGGTGTCGATCATCATCAATTGCTCCGAGAAGTCGCTGACTTACTCTGCCAGTTGCTCGAACTTCAGAGCTGGCAAGTCTGGCCTTGGCAGGCGCTTTTTGAGCATTTCTTGTCACTGAACCCACATCTTGCCAGCCACCAGGCGCTCGCTGATAGAGCGGGAGAGTATCTGGCGCAACCCCTGCCTGATCTCGACCGTGATGGTTTATTGGATCTATGCATGAGCCACGTGATTGAGCCAGGCATGCGTGACTGGGGTATGGTTTTTGTGGTTGATTACCCTGCCTCCCAAGCAGCGTTAGCGCGGCAGTTTGATAGAAACGGTGTGGCACTGGGTGCGCGCTTTGAATGTTACGTCGATGGACTCGAGATGGCTAATGGCTACTGGGAGGCGAAAGAGTCCGATGACTTGCGGGCGCGATTCACTGCAGATAACCACAACAGACAGCGGCGAGGACAGCTTGAACAAGTCATTGATGAGCGCTTATTGGCAGCACTTTTGGCGGGCTTACCCGATTGTGCGGGGGTAGCGCTCGGCGTCGACCGCCTGCTCATGTGTCAACAGAAACTCAGTCACATGGACGCCACGCTGGCATTCAGTTGGTCTAGGGCGTGATGGTTAAGGATTGATAATGACGGGGGTGTAGTGGTCAATAAAAGCCGGGGGAGGGCGTTTTGCTTTGCCCGAAGAAATCTCAATGCAGACAAAGTCTAAGCGGGCTCGTAGCACCACCGTTCCGGTAAGTGCATTGATAAGCTGAACCTGGCGTTTCATAACCAAGCGCCGATCCCAGCCAGTGATCCAGGTGCCGGCGACAACGGTGTCGCCAAGCCGAGTCGCGCAGAGGTAATCATACTCGGCACGCCGTAGTGCCATAGCGCGGTCCAGGGATTGGTACTCGGCGGCGCCGAGTCCAAGGCATGTCGTGTGTGCCCAGGCGGTCTCCATGCACCAATTCACATAAATGGTGTTGTTTGTGTGCGCTAGCGCATCGATGTGTTCAGCGCGTACCTCAAAGCAGCGCATAAAGGGCGCAGAGTGGTCCCAGGCCAAGCTATTCCAGGCATGGTTAGTTTGCGTGGACCCCGCTTGGGCGTCCGCCTCTCGGCTAACCCCACTGTTGGTCATTGGGCTGACAACTCGAGGCCGACCCGCTTTTGTGCGATCAGTAAATAGCCGAAGGCAATCGCAATCAGCGGACAAGCATAGTTAAAAACGGCGTAAGGAGCATACTCAATGGTGGCAATGCCTAGGGTGGCACTCATGTACGCACCGCAGGTGTTCCAGGGAACCAGTACCGATGTCAACGTCGCGGAGTCCTCCAAGGTACGAGATAAGTTCAGGCGATCCAATCCACGTTCATCGTAGGCTACGGTAAACAAGCGCCCCGGGAGGGCTATGCTGAGAAATTGATCAGCGGCCAGCAGGTTCGTCACAACGCCACCTGAGACAGTCGCCAGCACGAGATCACCGGTGCTGCGCACACGCTGTAGAACGGCGTCCAGAATTTGCTTGAGGATGCCCGTGCGCTCTAAAACACCACCAAAGGCGAGCGCGCAAATAATCAACCAAACGGTATTGAGCATGCTCGACATTCCGCCTTTGCTCAGTAAATCGTTCAACGCGGCATCCTGACTGGCACCTTTGTAGCCCGCGAATAACACCTGCCAAATACCTTGAAGCGTGGGCGCTGGGCTATCGGGGTAAAGCCCTAAGGCAAACGCGCGGACAGCATCACCCTGAAAGGCGACAGCAAAAATACAGCCCACTAGGGTGGACAGAAGAATAGCTGGATAGGCAGGAATGCGCAGAGCAATGAAGGCCAACATAATAACCAATGGCAGGAGACTGACGATGCCGACATTGAACTCAATGGCCAGCGCTGCTCGCAGTGCAGCGATATCCTCAGGGGGCCTGCCAGCGTCTTCACTATTGATGAGAAAGAACAGCAGCGCGGTAGAAAACGCCGGGACCGTTGTCCACAGCATATGTCGAATATGGGCAAACAGATCGACGCCCGCACAGGCGGCTGCCAAGTTCGTGGTATCTGACAAGGGCGAGAGTTTATCTCCGAAATAGGCCCCAGAAATAATGGCGCCAGCTGTCATGGCGGGTGATAGGCCGAAGCTGTTAGCAATGCCAACGAGCCCTATACCAAGAGTGCCAGCGACGGTCCAGGAACTGCCAATACTGATAGAAGCGAGGGCGCAGATAACGGCGCTAGCCGCATAGAAATAGCTCGGACTGAGTAGAGCAACCCCGTGGTAAATCATGGCGGGAACGGTGCCGGCTAAAATCCAGCTACCAATCAACGCACCAACTGCCAGCAGAATGAGTATCGGTGACATGCCAATGCGAATGCCGGCCACTAGCCCTTCTTGAATGTCGTCCCAGCGTAGACCTCGATAGAGACCGACCAGACCAGTGAGTCCGGTAGCAATAACCAGCGCTATTTGGTTGGGGCCGTAGGAGGCATCCGCCCCGAACAGCTGAACAGCGCCAGCGAGCATGCCCACGAGGAAAAGGATCGGCGTTAACGACAGCAACATAACTATGCGGGCCGGTAGCCGGGCTTCGCCATGGTAATTTGGAAGGTGCCTATGATTCGCTCTCGAAAACCACCTTCACAATAGCTCAGGTAGAAGCGCCACATATTAATGAACCGATCGTCGAAACCCATCTCTCGTACGACCTCCATTTGCTCAAGAAAAGCATGGTGCCATGCTTCAAGTGTTCGCGCGTAGTCTTTGGTGATATCAATGAGATCGATCATTTGCATGTCAGTGTACTGGGCGAGATTTTCGCTGATGATTTTGATGGATGGTAGGCAGCCCCCAGGGAAAATGTAGCGTTTTATATAGTCTACGTAGTCTCGAGCCTCTTCGTAACGCTGGTCGGGAATGGTGATGGCTTGAATGACGGCTTTACCGTGCGGTTTTAGCAATTTACTCACACAGCGGAAATAACTTTCATAGAACTCGTGGCCTACAGCTTCGATCATTTCAATAGAAACAAGCTTGTCGAACTGTCCCTCGAGATCTCTATAGTCCTTGCAAAGAACGGTAATTTTGTCCTCTAGCCCTTTGTCTTTGACCTCTTCGCGGGCCTTATTGAATTGCTCCTCGCTGATAGTCGTGGTGGTAACACGACAGCCATAATGTTCTGCTGCATGGATCGCCATGCCTCCCCAGCCGGTTCCTATTTCAATGAGGTGATCATCGGCTGATAATTCTAGGGATTGGCAGATCAGCTCAAGTTTATGACGCGAAGCGTCTTCCAGATTACTGTCTGATGATGGAAAAACCGCGGATGAGTACATCAAACTGGAATCTAAGAAAAGCGCAAAAAAGTCGTTACCCAAATCGTAATGCGCGGATATATTTTTCCTTGAGCCACTTTGGGTATTGCGATTGCCGAGGTGGGCAAGCTTCAAAGCCAACTTAGTCCACCAATGTTGCTTGTCTTTCATGGCTGCCATGGTAGCCATATTCGCACTGAATAAACGCGTAACTTCGGTGACATTGGGGCTCGTCCAATCACCATCGATATACGCTTCACCCGAAGCGATCGTTCCGCCAGTCAGCACTCGCCAATAGGTGCGGGGATTGTGAATAGTCACGTGAGCGTGGGGCTCTTCAGGCCGCGCATCGTTACCCACATGAAATACCTCATCGCCCTCGTGCACCGTAAGCGACCCCACTTCAATCCGTTGTAGGAGCCGTAGAAATAAGTCCCGAGCAACATGTGGGTGTTGTAGACGCTTGATGACAGGTAGCCGGGAGATATTTTTTACGCTCATATTGTTCATAGCTTACGTCCAATCCTTAGGCGGGTTGATTTTATCGCTTTAGCCACTTTTTGGGTGATGGTGTACCGGGGTCTTCTTAAGCCACAACAACAGCGCCTGCCAATAAATGCCTAACCCCACCTTCATGGTCATGAAAGGAAAACGTAGTATCGCAGACATTAGCGTATGCCGGTTGAAGGGCTCCGACTGTAAAGACAAGGTGGCATCAAAAATCCGCTGACCATTTTCAAAACTAGTTAACTGAATGGCCAGTGTATCGTCAGGTACCGTGCTGCGCCATTGGTAGATCATATTCATTGGATTGAAAGGTGAAACGTGCAGAGCCTTGTTAAACTCAATGGCCAACGGCGCATTGGACTCGGGAGCTTCCAGCACATAGCTATGGCGCTCACCCCAGGGGGTATTGGTCACTTCCGTGACCACAAAGCTCAGTTCTTGTTCAGGATTGACGCAGAAATAACAGGCAATGGGGTTATTTTGATAACCAAAATAACGCCAGTTGGCCAGCAAATAAATCTTTCCCTCGTGGGTGCGCCCGGTCTCCTCGCGAATTCGCCGTTGCACCTCACCGATAAGCGGCTGTGTCGGATCACCCAGAAAATCTGCCCGCTTGAATCGCGCTAGGGCTATTCTTTTGGCCGACCAAAAGGGAATGTTATCCACTAGATCGGGCAGAGCTTCAAGGTCAACAAAGGGCATAAACACTTTATAGTGGAAGGTATGCTGAGTCGGAGAGTGCCGATGGTGATAAAGGGTTCCGCGATACAGTCTTGATATCACGCGAGTGCCTGCCGGACCTCAGTCATTGCGTCAGCCACGCGCAAACCACTGCGTAAACCATCCTCATGAAAGCCATTGTGCCAATAGGCACCACAAAACCAGGTGTTGTGAGTGCCGTTAATTTCATGCCAGCGGGTCTGGGCTTTGACGGCGCCAATAGTGAACTGAGGATGCGCGTAGTTAAAACGCCCAAGGATTCGTAATGGGTTGATGGCGTCGCTGTCGTTGAGGGTCACGCAGAAGGTCTCTGGTGCGTTTATGCCCTGTAATATATTCATGTTGTAGGTGACGACAGCACGATGACTGCCGGCTTTGAGACGGTAATTCCAACTCGACCACGTTTTGCGGTCCTTGGGGAGTAATCGACTGTCCGTATGTAACACCACGTCGTTGTCACGATAGGGAATGGCACCAAGAATGTCGGTCTCTAGGGCAGTAGGCGCCTGCAGCAGTTTCAAAGCTTGGTCTGAATGGGTGGCCATCACCACCTGATCAAATGCCTGCGCCGTACCGTTGACAAAGCGCAGGCTTATCGGTTGATTGACTTCGCGTACAACCGCTTGGACCGGGTGGTTCAGATGAATACGGTCTTCAAAGCCTGCGGTCAGCGGTGCAAGGTATTCACGGCTGCCACCCTCAATGACCCGCCACTGGGGACGATTTTTGACCTGTAGAAGCCCATGATTACGGAAGAAGCGAATGAAGAATTCAACGGGAAACTCAGCAGCGTCAGCAATATCTGCCGACCAAATGGCCGAGGTCATTGCCAGTAAGTATTGGCGACGAAAGGTGTCACTGTACTTATTTTTGCGCAGATACTCCCCGAGGGTTTCGTCGGGGGACAGCCTGCCTGCTTCGAGGTCGGCGACAGCGTGTTTATTGAAGCGAAGAATTTCTCGTACCATGCGCAAAAAGCGCGGCGACAGCAAGTTACGCCGCTGGGCAAATAACGTGTTGAGGTTAGACCCCGAGTACTCTAGACCGGTCTCGATATCGCTCACCGAAAACCCCATTTCTGTGGGTTTTGTGGGGACCCCTAGCTCGGTCATTAGCTCAATGAACGCCGGGTAGGTCCAGTCGTTATAGACAATAAAGCCCGTGTCGATGGCGTAACGTCGTGCGCCCAAGCGAACATCATAGGTCGCTGTGTGACCGCCAATACGGCCGCCCGCCTCGAAGACCGCTATATCATGGCCAAGCTTGTGCAATCGGTGGGCACAGCCGAGCCCTGAAATGCCTGAACCAACAATGGCTATTTTCACAGCACGCGCATCCCCCGCTATTATGTGATCATCACTAACATACGATACTGACCTAGGCATGGATCAGGCCGGCTAGTCAAGCTTACGCGACCCCCTGTTTCGTGTATTCTCGAGCTATTACGCGGTTTTGGATGGCTGAGATGATGGACGACAAAAAGCAGGTCGAGCAGCGCAAAACGAGTTGGTCTGCCCCTACAGGGCGGCGCACCGATGAGTGGAGTGAATGCCTGGTGTTAATCGGTAAAACAAATGATCGAGCCGCGTTCACCCGATTTTTTCGCCATTTTGGCCCGCTGATTAAGGCATTTGCGCTTGCTGGCTCTAGCTTGTCTCAGACCCATGCGGATGAGCTCGTTCAGGAAGTGATGCTAAAAGTCTGGCAGAAGGCCGACGGCTTTAATCCTGAGAAGGCGGCGGCTAGCACCTGGATTTACACCATCGCTCGGAACTGTCGTACCGATATGTTTCGCCGCCTGCAAAAATTTGACACGCCGCTGGCGGCTGATGATTTGAGTATCGAGCTCGAAGATGAGGAGCCGTTTGCCGTGCTCCATACCCGTCGTGGTGCAGCGCGGGTGAAGGCGCTTATGGGGCAGCTACCCCCGGATCAAGCGCAAATCTTAGCCAAGGTATATATGGAAGGTAAATCCCACTCAGAGGCGGCTGCAGAGCTTGACCTCCCCTTAGGCACGGTGAAGTCTCGGGTTAGACTGGCTATTCAGAAACTGCAAGTGCAAATGGCACGCGTGTAAACCAGTTCCCGTCATTGTGCGTAGATCTCCCATGAACAGTGAAAAGACGCTTTGGCATTAAGGCCCAGTGCGTCACGGGGCAGACAGAAAATGATTAAGCACCACCCTTCAGCAGATATTCTCATCGATTTTGCCGCAGGTACCTTGCCTGTTGCTCAGGCAGCGTGTGTCTCAGCTCACCTCAATTACTGCGACTGCTGCCGTGGCTCTACTGAGCAACTGCAGTCCATTGGGGGTGTGCTTATGGAGCAGCTGGTGCCGGTAGCGGTCTCTGAATCCGTACTCGATTCTATCCTTGCACGACTTGACGAGCCGGTGCCATTGAGCTTCATCCAGCAGCGTGTTCGGCACAGGCGAGTTGATTTGCCCGGGTTATTGAATCGCATCATTAACGGCGATTTTAGCCAGCTGGCATGGAAACGGGTGACGCGCTCACTCAGCGTCAGTCATTTGCAAACGGGCGATGATCAGCGCGAATTTGCGCTTTACAGGATTGCTGCTGGCGGTAACATCCCCAACCATCGTCATGGCGGCGCTGAAATGACCTTGGTGTTAGAAGGGGGGTTCTCTGACGAGCTGGGCACTTACCATCCCGGCGACTTTGTGTTTCGAGATGCCTCAGACGTTCATGCACCAACGGCTATCGATGGCGAGGAATGTATATGCCTTGCTGTGCTTGATGCTCCCTTGCAATTTACCAGCTGGCAATACCGCTGGTTGAACCCGTTTTTGCAACTTCAGGCAGGATAAAAACGTTGCACGAATAATCTCAATAATATAAGCAAAAAATAAAGCGAGTATGCGCAGATTCAGGTAACTGTTGCTGAGCGTATTTGTTACCCGACACTCAACAACTAGTAGGCTGGTTCATATGCGATTAGCGATTCCTCGTGAGACGCACCCGGGAGAAAACCGTGCGTCCATTACCCCAGAGACGGTAAAAAAATTAATTCGCCTAGGTGCTGACGTGGTGATCGAGGCAAGCGCTGGCGCCGGCTGTGGTATTAGTGACGCAGATTACCGCACTGAAGGTGCGACAATAGAGGCCGATCGAGATGCGCTACTGGGTAGCGCAGATATGATATTGCGGTTACGTAAGCCAGAGACTGATGAAGTGGCCAAGCTCAAAAGCGGCTGTATTCATGTGTCTTACCTTGATCCTTTCAATGAGCATGAACTCATCAAAACGTTTGCGGCAAACAATATTACCGCGGTGAGTATGGAGATGATTCCTCGCTCGACCCGCAGTCAAAAAATGGATGCACTGAGCTCACAAGCCAACTTAGCGGGCTATGTGGCGGTCATGCTTGCCGCTACGCAATTGCCGCGCATCTTCCCCATGATGATGACGCCAGCAGGCACCTTGAAGCCGGCCAAGGTGTTTATCATTGGTGCCGGTGTCGCCGGGCTACAGGCTATCGCCACCGCCAAGCGACTGGGCGCAAAGGTCACGGCATTTGACACCCGGGCTGTGGTCGCAGAACAGGTTCAGTCATTGGGCGGCAAGTTTCTCGATATTGACCTTGGTGATACGGGCCAGACCAAGGACGGGTACGCACAGGAGCTGACGCCCGAGCAGGTAGACATTCAGCGGCAGGCTCAGAAAGACGTCATTGCCGACTCTGACGTGGTGATTACAACCGCGCAAGTGTTTGGCCGGAAGCCGCCCGTGCTAGTGACAAAAGATATGGTCGCGGGCATGGCGCCTGGCTCGGTCGTGGTGGATATGGCGGCGGAGACGGGTGGTAATGTTGAAGGCTCTGTGCCTGATGAAGTCGTTACCGTCGACGGCGTGACTATTGTGGGTACCGGGAATTTAGCCAATGTGGTCGCGCGGGACGCGACGACTATGTATGCCAACAACTTGTTCAATTTCGTCGAAGATAGCTGGGACAATGACGGTAAGACCTTTGTACTCAATCTTGAAAATGACATTTTGCCAGGTTGCGTCATTACTCACGGGGGCGGAGTCGTCCACGCTACTATAAAAGAAATCATTGAAGGAGCGAGCTGAAATGAATGGCGCTGAATATCTCTTATTTATCCTAATGCTGGCCGTTTTTTTAGGCTTCGAGCTGATCAATAAAGTGCCTGCAACACTTCATACACCACTCATGTCAGGTGCCAATGCGATTTCGGGGATTACCGTTGTGGGAGCAATAGCGATTGCCGGCAATGGTAACCAGGATCTAGCTCAATGGTTGGGCGCGGGCGCGGTTGCGCTGGCCAGCATCAATGTCGTTGGTGGCTATATGGTGACCGACCGCATGTTGAGCTTCTTTAAGAAGAAGGAGGGCTAATCGTGGACCTATCGGTAGTGATTTCCCTAGGCTATGTGCTGGCGTCAGGCTTATTTATTTTTGGTTTAAAGAAGCTCGGTTCACCTGCGACTGCCCGCAAGGGCAATATGATATCGGCCGTGGGCATGCTGACGGCTATTGTAGTCGCCCTTCTCGACCAAGGCATCGTTGATTTTACTTGGATAGCGGCTGGCATGGTGGTCGGTGGTGCTATCGGTGCTATCGCTGCCCGCGCCATCGCCATGACATCAATGCCCGAGATGGTGGCACTGTTCAATGGTTTGGGTGGTGCGGCGTCATTACTGGTCGGTTGGGCTGCTTTGACACCCGATGCGGCTACTTTCACCCTTGTTACCATTGTGTTGTCCATACTGATTGGTGGCGTCACACTCACCGGCTCACTGATTGCTTATGGCAAGTTGAGTGAGATACTCGGTAGTGGTGCGGTCATGTTCAAGGGCCAACAGCTGGTCAATTCGCTCATCATTGCTGGTGTGGTTGGCAGTGCAGTCATGTTTTGTCTTCAGCCCACTGACCCTACATGGCTCTATGCGGTGATTGGCTTATCGTTGGTGTTCGGCATTATGGTGGTGATCCCTATCGGCGGTGCTGATATGCCAGTGGTGATCTCCCTGTTGAATAGCTATTCGGGGCTAGCCGCTTGTGCCGCAGGTTTTGCCATCAATAACAACGTGTTGATTGTTGCCGGGTCACTGGTTGGTGCCTCTGGCATTATTTTGACCCAAATTATGTGCAAGGCCATGAATCGATCCCTCAGTAACGTATTGTTCTCTGGGTTTGCCAGTGTCGCTAACGAAGCGACTGAAATTGACGGTGAAATTAAGCCAATCACTGCTGAAGACGCCTACTACATTCTTGAAGCCGCCACCAATGTGGCGATTATCCCAGGCTATGGCATGGCAGTGGCGCAGGCCCAGCACGTGGTCAAAGAGCTGGGCGACCTGTTGGAAGCCAACGGTGCAGAGGTCAACTTTGGCATTCATCCCGTCGCTGGACGTATGCCAGGGCACATGAATGTGCTGCTCGCAGAAGCGGACGTGCCTTACGATCAGCTGCTTGAAATGGATGAAATAAACCCACGCATGGAGTTGATCGACGTGGCCATTGTCATCGGTGCCAATGACGTCGTAAATCCTGCCGCACGAGAAATGGAATCTTCACCAATTTACGGCATGCCGGTCATTAATGTGGCTGATGCGCAGACAGTCTTTGTACTCAAACGGTCAATGGCCTCAGGTTTTGCTGGTATTGAGAATCCACTGTTCTACAAAGAAAATACGCGCATGCTATTTGGTGATGCCAAAGAAACATTGAGTAAATTGGTGCGTGAATTATCGGGTTAAGGACTTCAAGGATTGAGCATTAAAAAAAGCCCGCAGTTTGCGGGTTTTTTTCGCACTAACACCTCGAGGGCTACGGCTTGTTGTCTGACTAGGGCCGGCACCTGTCACCGCCACCGATTAACGCCTCCCTAAGAGACGATAGCTGAATCGTTGGTAGGGGATTCTAATCGATACTCATCAAATTGAAGACTGGCCAGTCGAGCGTAGAGCGGACAATTATCCAGTAGCTGATGATGAGTTCCTGTGGCTATGACTTGACCGTTTTCTATAACGGCTATTTTATCAGCATTCATGATGGTGGATAAACGATGCGCAATAACAATAGTCGTTCGATCACGCATGACCTCGGTCAACGCCTGTTGCACGTAATATTCGCTTTCAGTATCCAGCGCGCTGGTCGCTTCATCGAGCAGCAGTATTTCTGGATCATTGAGAATGGCTCTAGCCAGCGCAAGCCGTTGGCGCTGCCCGCCAGATAGTCGCACGCCTTGCGCTCCCAGTTGACTTTGGTAGCTCTCTGGCAGCTGAATAATGAAATCGTGGGCGTAGGCTGCGCGGGCCGCTGACTCTATTTGCGCGTCGCTAGCTTCAGGGTTGCCGTAGGCAATATTGTGTCGAATATCACCGCTAAACAGTACCGGCGTCTGAGGTACTAGCGCGGCTTTGTCGCGCCACTCATCGAGCGGTATGTCGCGAATATCGACTTTGCCGTAGCTAATATGACCCAGCCGAGGGTCATGGAAGCGTTGAAGCAATTCAAACACGGTTGACTTACCCGCTCCTGATGGCCCCACCAGCGCCAAGGAGCAACCTGCATCCACGGTGAGTTCGAAATCGATTAACGCGGGGTTGTTGGGACGGCTAGGGTAAGCAAAAGTGAGGTTATTAAATCGGATAGCCTGTTGCCGGTCAGGTTGCCGAACGCCGTTGTCGTCAATAGCGCTGCGTTCGGCCATCAATTCCAGTAGTCGTTCCGCGGCGCCTGCTGCCCGTTGGAGATCACCCCACACCTCAGACAGCGTTGCAAAAGCGCTACCGACGATGACTGCATAAAAAACAAAAGCACCCAACTCACCGCCGCTCATGCGACCTTGGATGACGTCTTGGCCCCCCGACCACATCATGCCCACAAGGCCCGCCAACAATAAGGTGATAGCCACACCGGTTAAAATAGTCCGCTGAAGAATTCGGCGTTTGGCAATGGCAAATGCCGACTCTACGCTGACATCAAATAGCTGCTGCTCTAAATTTTCACGGTTATAACTTTGCACAACCTTGATCGCCTGGAGGACTTCACCGGCGCGACTCCCGACTTCCGCAATACTTTGTTGCGATTGGTTCGATAATGTGCGCACCCGTCGACCAAAGACCATGATGGGTAAAATAGTGAGTGGAACTACCAGCAAAATGATGAGGCTGAGTTTCACGTTGGTAATGACCATCATGGTCAGAGCGCCGACTAGCGACAGGCCATTGCGCGCGGCGAGGCTGACCGAAGAGCCAATCAGCGATTGCAGCAACGTGGTGTCAGTGGTGAGCCGGGACATGATTTCACCGGCCTCATTACTTTCAAAATAGCTGGGCTGAAGGCGCACTAAATTTTTGAAAGCTGCGCTGCGCAGGTCCGCGCTAACGCGCTCGCCAAGCCAGGTCACCAAGTAAAAGCGAATCATCGCGCCAACGGCCATAGCGCAACCCACCACCATCATAAAGGCGACAGCCTGCCTTAAGCCGGAATTGTCGGTGCTGGAGAATCCCTCATCGATCAGTATTCGAACACCATAACCGAGCGATAGCTGCGCTAAGGCGGTAAACACCAATGCGATGGAAGCGGCAACGAGGCGCCACTTGTGAGGCCATAAAAAGTGTAATAACTGCTTTAAAGGGCCGAAATTTTTGGTGGGTGTTGGCGCGTTTGGGTCAGTATCAGTCAAAAGACATTGGATCCTTGGGGTTAGGTGTTACTGAGTGGCTCAAGGGTGGGTCGCTCAGGCTAAGTAATAGGGGGGGGCGTCAACGTCTACGGTGTGTCGTCGGTCTCTAGGCGACGTTTTAGGACAAAGCGACCAAAAAACACCCCCACCTCAAAAAGCATCCACATGGGTATCGCTAACAGCGACTGTGAGATGACATCTGGGGGCGTGAGCAACATACCAAATACAAAACATCCGACAATGATAAAAGGCCGCTTTTTGGCCAGGGCCTCGGGTGTCATTACGCCAGTCCAAATGAGTATTACTGCCGCGATGGGAATTTCAAAGGCAATACCGAAGGCAAAAAACAGCTTCAAAACAAAATCTAGATAGCGATTTATATCGGTCATCACTGCGACATCGCTTGGCCCAACGCTGGTGAAGAAAGCAAAGATTAGCGGAAAAACCACAAAGTAAGCAAAGGCCGCACCGGCGTAGAAAAGTATGACCGAGGAGGCCAATAGTGGGAACGCGACGCGCTTTTCCGTCCGATACATACCCGGTGCGACAAATGCCCACAGCTGATAAAGAATGACCGGGATTGCAAGGAAGATGGCCGTGACTAAGGTCAGCTTGAAGGGGGTTAGAAACGGCGAGGCAACATCGGTAGCGATCATGCTAGAGCCCTCGGGCAGTAATGCCCTTAGTGGCTCAGAAACAAAGGTATAAATCTCGTTGGCAAAGGGAAATAGGCAAATGAATATCAACAACACCGATAACAGGGCACGCAACAGTCGATCGCGAAGTTCCGTGAGATGAGCAACGAGGGGCTGCGGATCGTCGTGCAATTGATCAGACATTAATGGGCTTTCTCACCGCTCGGTGGCGGGTGTTGGGCCGTTGAGCTTGATGGTTCATTAGTCAGCGGCTGATCACGGTCAAGACTATCGCCGCTGCTATCAGTCCTCTCGCGAAAGTGATCGCCCACTTCATGTAATTGTGTCTCAACTGGCTTGGTGATGGCCGCCACGTCTTGTTTTAGGGTGGTTGCGCTGTCGCGGAGCTCCTGCATGACCGCATCGTTATGCAGCTCGCGCTCCACCTCTGTACGCACGTCGTTAAAACTTCGACGAATACGATTCACCCAGACCATTGTCGTTCGAATGGTGCCAGGTAGGCGCTCGGGCCCAATCACCAATAAGCCAACAATACCGACTAGCAACAGTTCGGTGAAGCCCATATCAAACATGACGTAGCCTCTGGACGATAATGCTTCTCACCCCTTGCTGTCGTCGTCTGCCTGATCGCGCTTTTGTGCGCTGGCGTCTGTAACATCGCCCTCGCTACTATCATCGTCATCGCTGATACTGTTTTTAAACCCCTTGATCGCTGAACCGAGATCGCTTCCTATATTTTTCAGACGAGACGTACCAAAAAGCATGACGACAATGGCTAAAACGATTAGCAGCTGCCAAATACTGATTCCACCGAGCATATAAGACCTCCAAACTTGTAAACGTTATCGATGACCACGGCGGGCTCTCGAGTCATAGATTCAACAGCGCACCGTGGCTGTGGTCTCCTTAGTAATCGTCAGTATGCGCTTTTCGAGCGGCTTTTTCTTCCAGTCCTGACAGACCAAATCGCTGATTGAGAACATCCATGACCGCGCGATGGTTCATGTCAAAATGGGCGAGCATAACCATTGAGTGAAACCACAGGTCTGCCACTTCTCCGGCAAGAGCGTGTTGGGCATCGGTGGTTTTTCTGGCATCAAGATCCTTTGCAGCTAAAACTACTTCGGTGGCTTCTTCACCGACTTTCTCAAGCATTTTATTCAAACCAAGCGCGTACAGTGATGCTACATAGGAGCCGTCAGTGGCCGACGATTTCCGTTCTTCTAGGGTAATGGCGAGGGCGTCCAGAATGTCATTCATGATTGTTCCTCATTTAATACCCATGACTGGCCGTCGTGATGCGGGTAAAAAAAACAGTGCCGGCGCCCGGTATGGCAGGCAGCGCCACCGATCTGCCGAACTTTTAACAACAGGGTATCGCCGTCACAGTCTAGGCAAATACTCAGCAAC
Source organism: Halieaceae bacterium UBA4452 (assembly GCA_002389505.1). GTDB lineage: Bacteria > Pseudomonadota > Gammaproteobacteria > Pseudomonadales > Halieaceae > Luminiphilus. The sequence goes on along the minus strand of DGPA01000037.1, from coordinate 11,223 downwards.
GCCTGTATGTTGCCCGAAGTATCGCCTTTACGCCAAATAGCATTGCGCGAGCGCGACCAGTACACCGCGCGCCGCTCCTTCAGTGTGAGTGCGAGCGCCTCAGCATTCATCCACGCCAACATAAGCACTTCGCCCGTCGTGCCATCCTGCGCGATAGCTGGAATTAAACCCTCGCTATTCCAGCGGGGCTGCATGGTGGTCGGCGTATTCGCTTCAATTGTCATGGGTGCATTATGCCAGAGCTGTTAAGAACGTTGTTTGAGTATAGCGAGAGCAAATAGTGCACCGCCAGCGCCGGCTAGCCACGGCAGTGTTGGACTCAGCGCTATTGCCAGTGCGGAGGCGCCTGCACCGACAACGCCTAAAGCCATCCAGAGCGTGGTTGAGGGTTTAGATTTTTTGTTGACCGGCGCCGTCCTGAGTTTAGCCAAGACTAAATCGGGTATGAGGGGCAGGGTCTCGAGCCAGGCCGGAGCGTCGTCACGCAATCGCTTCCATACTGACTGGGGCGCGTAGCGTTCACTGAGCCAGCGTTCTAGAAAGGGCTTGGCGGTATCCCAGAGGTTGAGCTCGGGATACAGTTGCCGCCCGAGCCCCTCAATATTGAGTAATGTTTTTTGCAGTAGCACGAGCTGGGGCTGGACTTCCATATTGAAACGGCCCGCGGTTCTGAATAGCGTCACTAGCATGGTCCCGAATGAAATGTCCTCTAAAGGACGCTCAAACACTGGCTCACATAGGGTCCGCATGGCAGTCTCAAACTCGGCGACCGGTGTGTCGGCCGGCACCCAGCCACATTCAACATGGAGTTTAGCGACCAAGCGATAGTCTTGCTTGAAAATGGCCAATAAGTTCCTTGCTAAGTAGTACAAATCTGATTCGCTTAATTGACCAACAATCGCACAATCGACCGCAAGATAAGACGGGTCTTCAGGGTTTGATGCATCGACGAAAATATTGCCCGGATGCATATCCGCGTGGAAGAAGCTGTCCCTGAACACTTGGGTAAAAAATATCTCCACGCCGCGTTCAGCGAGAAGCTTCATGTTTACCCCAAGGCGATGGAGTGTGTCGATATCGCTCACTGGAATGCCCTTGATGCGTTCCGACACCATGACGTCGCGAGTTACCAATGGCCAATGCACGGCGGGCACATACACTAAGCCTGAATCGAGAAAGTTGCGCCGAAGCTGAGATGCATTACCCGCTTCTCTGCGTAAATCGAGTTCATCGAGCAGCGTTCGTTCATAATCTGCTGCCACCTCCATTGGCCGTAGCCTACGACCATCTTTAAAGAATCTTCCTACCCAGAATGCCAGCTGTTTAATAAGCCTGAGGTCTGCGCGAATAGTGGTTTCGATGTCCGGACGTAGTACCTTAACCACCACTACTTCGCCGGTGGATAGGACAGCTCCATGAACTTGTGCTACCGAAGCGGCCGCCAGTGGTGTCTGTTCAAACTCGGCAAACAAGGCATCGATACTCGCACCGAGGGATTTTTCGATCAGCGTTATGGCTTCTGGCGTAGGGAACGACGGCACTTGATCTTGCAGTAAAGCCAGTGCATCCGCGATATCGTCAGGCAACAGGTCGCGGCGGGTCGATAATAGCTGACCAAATTTAATAAACACGGGCCCCAGTTCTTCCAGCGCTTGGCGCAGTCGGTCGCCACGATCCTCGAGGGGTTCACTGGCAGGCAATCGGCTGAGCGCAAAGAGTGTTCGAACTATCCATGGCCTGTGAGCGTCAGGTAGCAGCGTATCCAGACGTTGGCGACGGATAGTGCGATAAACGCTGAGCAGGCGCCGCACCATTAGTCCCGCCCGTCGACGTTGCGTGCCAATCTCTGTAGTTGCGACGCTAGCCGATCGACACGCAACCCCAGACTCTGTATATCATCAAAGAAAACATCGAGCTCCGCGGCCGGGGGTGACAGCCGCCCCTCTTCAAGAATAAATTCTGATAGCTGGCGCCGCAGACTTTGACTGGCGTCTTTACTCCAGCTAAATACGCCTCGCAGCCACTGAGCCAGCTGGTGTCCCGCCACGTCCCCAAGCACATTTACCAGCGGTGCTTCCCAATCGAGGTCCATGCGCGTAATAATCTGTTGCAAGGTGAGCAGTGGTGCGGTCTGGCCAATGATTTCTAGATCGCTGTTGATGAGCATTGCCGCTGGATCATCGGCGATCGCCAAGGCCAAAAAATCCTCCAAAGAGCCCCGCACTAGGGTTTTATTTTTAGCCTCCGAGTAACCACTTACCTCCAGCTTTCCCTGCTCAGTAATAGTGATAAAGATAGCCACCGCTGGCGTGCTACAGTCAATGGCAATAACGGTGTCGGCCATTTCTGCCAGCTCTTTGCGTGCACCCGGGGCTAACGTCAGCGCCTGATTAATGGTGGCTTCGAGCGCTGCTGTTGCGGCTGTGAGCAGCGCGGGGTCATGTTGGTCTTGCATTGATTAGGCCTTGATGCCGCGATGGACTGCGACAATGCCACCGGTCATATTGTGGTACTGACAATCGACAAAGCTCGCTTCTTCCATCATACCTAGGAGCGTTTCCTGATCGGGGTGTTGACGAATGGATTCGGCAAGGTAGCGATAACTATCCTCGTCGTTAGCCACTAAGCGACCCATCATAGGAAGAATCCGAAATGAATAGGTGTCGTAGACTTTTTGCAACAATGCACTGGTGGGCTTGGAGAATTCCAACACCAGAAGGCGACCGCCCGGCTTTAAAACACGCTCCATAGACTCTAAGGCGAGTTGTTTATCGGTGACGTTACGCAGGCCAAAAGCAATGGTGATGCAGTCAATGCTGTTGTCAAGAAATGGCAGCGTTTGGGCGTCGCACTGCACCATATGTAAGTTGCCAAAGGCGCCGGCGTCGAGCAATTTATCGCGACCCACCGCTAGCATTGAGGCATTGATGTCGGCAAGAATAACCTTACCCTGGGCGCCGACTAATGTCGAGAATCGAGCCGATAGATCACCGGTGCCCCCGGCGATATCTAACACTGTTTGACCAGGACGGACTGCGCTCAGCTCAATCGTGAAGCGCTTCCACAACCGATGAATACCCACTGACATTAAGTCATTCATTATATCGTAGCGACTAGCGACAGAATCAAAAACGCCGCGAACCAAATGTACCTTGTCATCGCGGTTAACGGTTGTGAAACCAAAATGAGTCGTGTCTTGTCTATCCTCAGCTCTACGGGTCTCATCAGTCATGGCTAGGTGTCCAGCATTATCGTTGTTGTAGTGTAACTGAGGATGGATGTTTCATCAGGGTTTGAAATGGAGTACTTGTATCTCGGGGTCGCGACTGCTGCGCGCCGTTTGCACCGCCTTGAGATAACGCTCCCATAATCCTGCGCTATCCTGCACCAGCTCAAGCAGGTAGGGCCAGGTGAAAATACCGCTGTCGTGGCCATCGTCGAACACCAGTTGGATAGCGTAGTGACCGACGGCGTTAATAGTGGTAATCGCTACATTGCGTTTACCGGTTTGCAACACTTCTTGGCCCGGCGTATGCCCTCTCACTTCTGCGGAGGGGGAGTGTACCCGTAAAAATTCAGCGCTGAGTTCCCCTTCGCTACCGTCATCAAAGGCCAGCTCTAAAACATGGCGGGTTCGTGAATAATGAATTCGAGTAACGGTTGTCATCGCAAAAAAACTCGGTGCTTCACAAGATAAAACGCGACAGGTCTTCGTCTTTGGCTAAATCACCCAGACGGCCATCGACAAATTCGCTATCAATAACAACGGTGGAGCCGCTAAGGCCCGCGTCGGCGGCAGTAAACGACACTTCCTCGAGCAGTCGTTCCATGACGGTATGTAGTCGCCGTGCGCCGATGTTTTCAGCCTGTTCATTGACCTGCCAAGCGATTTGAGCAAGTCGCGCTACGCCGTCCTCAGTAAACTCAATGGCGACATCTTCGGTCGCCATGAGCGCGGTATATTGTGCGGTCAGCGCAGCCTTTGGCTCAGTGAGAATACGTCTGAAGTCATCGGGTGTCAGCGCACTGAGCTCCACTCGAATCGGCAAACGACCCTGTAACTCGGGAATCAAATCTGAGGGCTTCGATAAATGAAAAGCGCCTGAAGCAATGAATAAAATATGATCAGTCTCAATGGTGCCATGTTTGGTGGTCACTGAGCAGCCTTCGACAAGGGGCAATAAATCTCGCTGAACACCTTCCCTTGATACGTCGGCCCCACCCGTCTCACCACGCGTTGCTACTTTGTCGAGTTCGTCGATAAAAACGATGCCGTTTTGCGCTGCCGCCTCAAGCGCTTGGGCTTTCAGATCGTCGTTATCGATAAGCTTAGCGGCCTCATCCTCCTGCAATACCTTGAGCGCCTCCGTTACCGGCATTTTCCGTGTTTTGCTACCGCTCTTCATATTGGAGAACAGGCCTTGTAGCTGTTGGGTCATTTCTTCCATGCCGGGTGGCGCTAAAATATCGACACCGGCCCCCTGATGGCTCACTTCAACGTCAACTTCTCGCTCGTTGAGCTCTCCCTCGCGTAGCTTTTTGCGCAAAATTTGGCGTGTCGATGCGTTGGCGTCATTGCGGTCGGGTGGCAGCAAGATGTCTAACATGCGCTCTTCTGCTGCTTCTTCGGCGCGAAACTGAACCTTTTCGATGGCACCTTCACGAAATAGCTTTAGGGAGGTTTCCACCAAGTCGCGAATCATCGATTCCACGTCTCTGCCCACATAGCCAACTTCGGTAAATTTGGTGGCCTCGACCTTGACAAACGGTGCGTTGGCCAACTTGGCGAGCCGCCGTGCAATCTCGGTCTTACCGACTCCGGTGGGCCCGATCATTAAAATATTTTTAGGTGTGATTTCTGCGCGTAGCTCCGCGTCCAGTTGCTGCCTGCGCCAGCGATTACGTAATGCAATAGCCACTGCTCGTTTGGCTTCGGTTTGACCAATAATATGTTGATCGAGAGAGTGAACGATCTCTCTTGGCGTCATAACTGACATGAATTATCCCAGGGTCTCAATAGTATGGTGGTGGTTGGTATACACGCAAATATCGCCAGCAATTTCCAGGCCCTTGCGGACAATAGCTTCTGCAGACATCTCCGTGGTGTCGAGCATTGCGCGAGCAGCGGACTGAGCGAAAGGCCCACCTGAGCCAATCGCAATTAAATTGTCTTCGGGCTCAATAACGTCACCGTTCCCGGTAATGACCAGGGAGGTATTGGTGTCTGCTACGGTGAGTAAGGCTTCGAGGCGCCGCAGCGCTCGTTCGGTGCGCCAGAGTTTGGCGAGTTCCACAGCCGCTCGAGTTAACTGGCCCTGATACTTTTCCAGCTGTGCTTCAAACAGCTCAAAGAGCGTGAACGCATCGGCGGTGCCGCCTGCAAAGCCTGCCAGCACTTGATCCTTAAACAGCCTACGGACCTTACGGGCATTGCCTTTCATGACCGTATTGCCCATAGACACTTGACCATCACCACCGATCGCGACGACGCCGTCACGGCGAACAGAAAGTATGGTGGTGCCCCGGTACTGTTCCATGGAACGCTCCTTTGTCGGAGTTAATGATGTGGAGATGACATGCGCGGAAATCAAGGGTAGTCATTAAGCCTAGCTATGGTGCAGTGCGCGGTCGTTTTAGCAGCAGCGTGTCAATGGATTGTTGTTCAGTCATTGCACGAGCTGCAGCCATGGCCGAGCGACTGTCGAAAGGTCCAACGTAAACCCGATGCCAGGTACCCTTTACGCTGGTTGTTTGTTCGATCGTCGCCGCGAGTCCCACCAGTGCCAGCTCGCCTCGCCGACGATCAGCATCTGCCAATGTGCGAAATGACCCCGCCTGCAAAACATATAAATCGTCATTTGCTCGGCGTGCCTCAAGTTCGGCTGGTTCGAGATCAGAGGAAAAATCTAATTCTTGATTGGGTAATAGCTCATAAAAATCAAAATGGTGTGTCGGGTTGAGCCCCGAGCTGTCCACTGCTTCTGGTAGCGCTAGCGGAGACCCCCCATTACCCTCTGTTGACAGGTATGTGATGCCACCAGCACCGAGTAAACCGCCCGCGAGTGCGCCAGCTAGAAATCCTTTGGCATGGGCCATGGTCAGCGAGGGAGGGCCGCTCAGTCCCTGACGCTCAGCACCTTTGCGTGTCGCTGGGCGACGAGGTGAGCGATGGGTCGATGGCTTCTTAGTACCTTGTGGGGCCACTTACATGCTCTCCGGTGCCGAAACACCCAAAAGAGTCAACCCGTTATGTAATACTTGTCGAGTGGCTTCGGCCAGCGCTAGACGCGCGAGCGAGCGCGATGGCTGAGCCTCATCGATGAGTTTTAACGCGTTATAAAAGCTGTGGAATTGCGCGGCTACCTCGCGCAAATAGTTGGCGATCTCATGCGGCTCTAAGCGCTCTGCAGCGCCCTCTACGACATCGGGAAAGCGGCCAATAGCCAGCGCTAGGCTGAGTGCCTCGGGCTCTGTTAGTTGATCTACATGTGCCAAACCCCCTTCAGGCTGCCAACCCTCTCCCAAGCCAGCCGCTTTGTTTTTTACGCTGCAGATCCGTGCGTGGGCATATTGGATGTAATACACCGGGTTCTCGTTGGATTGCGATTTCGCTAGATCAATATCAAAGGTCAGTTGTGATGTTGCAGCACGGGCGGACAAGAAAAACCGAGTGGCGTCGCGCCCCACCCAATCGATTAGGTCCCTTAGCGTGACATAACTGCCAGCACGCTTAGACAATTTCACTTCTGCGCCGTCGCGCATGACAGTCACCATTTGGTGTAGTACGTACTCGGGCCAACCCTTGGGAATACCTTCTTTGAGACCTTGCAGCCCGGCGCGAACGCGCGTAATGGTACTGTGATGATCGGCTCCTTGCTCGTTAATGACGCGCTTGAAGCCGCGCTGCCATTTGCTCAGGTGATAGGCAACGTCGGGTACAAAGTAGGTATAACCACCGTCACTTTTGCGCATAACGCGATCTTTATCGTCGCCAAATTCACTACTGCGCAACCATAGGGCGCCCGCTTGCTCATAGGTGAAACCATTGGCCGAGAGGCGGTCAACCGCGCTATCAACAGCGTAACTGTCGTACAGCGAGCTTTCTAAGAAGTACTCATCGAATCGCACAGCGAAAGCCTCTAGATCCGCATCTTGTTCTCTGCGTAGCCAAGCGACGGCAAACGCCGTCATATTCGTCAAGTTTTGCGGGTCTCCACTGGCGGTAATTTGTCGATCTGATGAACTGACGGTCTCTTTATTGGCGTAGGCCGTGGCGACATCAACAATGTATTCCCCGCGGTAGCCGTCTTCAGGCCAATCGGCGTCCTCAGGGGTTTTACCCATAACTCGTGCCTGCACTGACAGCGCAAGATTGCTGATTTGCTGGCCCGCATCATTGTAGTAGAACTCTCGGTGAACCGACCAACCTGTTGCTGCCAGCAGTCGGCATAAGCCATCGCCAATGGCAGCGCCTCGCCCATGACCGACATGCAAAGGGCCGGTGGGGTTCGCTGAAACAAACTCTACTTGTACTGATCTACCCTGACCGATAGTCGAGTGACCGTAGTGGTTGCCTGCCGCTAAAATATCGGCAACCACTTGCGTGTTGCTGGCCTGGGTGAGAAAGACGTTGATAAAGCCGGGCCCGGCAATGTCAGTCCTCTCAATGAGGGCATTGTCAGGCAAGGCTGCCAACAACTTCA
>DGPA01000037.1:0-3472 GCA_002389505.1 Halieaceae bacterium UBA4452 | reverse complement strand
CCATGACTAGGATCCCTAGTGTGGTCAATTTGCGGCGTCACCCCGGGATCCTCCGTCAGCGTGCCATCGGCGACAAGTGTGCTCAATGCCTGACTCAGGAGGTTGGCGAGCGCTTGCTTCATAAGGGTATCCAGAACTAACGGTGGTGGTTGTGTCGGCATGCCTGTGCCGCTCGTGCCGCTATTATCCCCTGCCGCGACCTATTTTCACAGGGGCAGTAATGCCATAGGCGTATCGATCTTCCGTGCAGGGCAACTCAAGCGCTGTCGGCCGGATCAATATCCATAAACCATTTAATATCTCCAGTTTTCTTTACGCCATCGGCAACCCATGCCATTTGGGTCGCCGCATGGTGCAGTGCTCGGCGATCGCTCGACAGCAGCAACAATTGGGCGCGGTAGCGGCCTGCTCGACGGGCCATGGCGGCGGGAATAGGGCCTATTAAGACAATGGCGGAATCCCGGCTGAGTTGGGCTTTTATCGCCGATAAAAACGCCAAACCCTGATTAAAATCCGTGCTGTCGCAGCGTAACATTGCCATGGCACCCACCGGTGGGAGGCCTCGCCGGCGTCGTTCGTTCAGCAAGTCCCGCGCTAGTACGCCATAATCTTGGTTCATTACCGCTTGAATAAGCGGGTGATCGGGGTAGTGAGTTTGAATGATGACCTCACCGGCGTGATGCCCTCGGCCCGCTCGACCACCGACCTGAGTTAACAATTGTAAAAGCCGTTCCTCACCACGAAAATCTGGACTAAACAGCAAGCCATCGGCGTCGATAACTCCCACTGTAGTCACTGCGGGAAAGTGATGGCCCTTGGTCAGCATCTGAGTGCCGAGAATAATGCACGGCTCGCCGGTGTCGAGTTGTTGCGAGAGATTATCCATTGCATGTCGGCTGCTCATGCTGTCGCTGTCGACGCGAAATACAGGGAATGATGGAAACAGCCGCTGCAATGTCAGTTCGGTTTGCTCGGTGCCAAGACCTGTGCTGACAAGGCGAGAGCCTTGGCAGTTGGGGCAGGAGCGTGGAAGAAATTTTTTGCTGTTGCAATGGTGGCAGCGAAGTTCAGTGGGTTTGCGATGAACGGCAAGTCGCGCGTCACAGTGATCGCAGGTGGATAGCCATCCACAGTCATGGCACAACAGTGTTGGGGCAAAACCTCGTCGGTTAAGAAAGAGCAATACCTGTTTCTCTGCGGACAGCGTCGAATGTACCGCGGACAATAGCGGTTGAGACAATCCGGCCTCGAGCGCTAGCCCACGAATATCCACCACCTTTTTGCTGGGAACAGACGCACCACCAGCACGCTCGGACAATGTAAGTAGGCGATAGCGATTTTCTTCAACGTTGCGCAACGACTCTAGGCTCGGCGTCGCCGACCCTAAAATAATAGGACAGCCACTAAGCTGTGCCCGCTTGACTGCAACGTCTCTCGCGGAATAGCGTAACCCGTCTTGCTGATTGAAAGAGTGGTCATGTTCTTCGTCGACAACGATCATGCCCAGTCTGGCGCAAGGGGCAAATACCGCTGAGCGGGTGCCCAATATGATCGCCGCGGCGCCTTCGCGTGCCATGGCCCAATGTCGGTCTCGCTCACTGTCAGCCAGGCCCGAGTGGAGCATGATAACTGGGGCATCGAACCGGGATTGAAAGCGGCCGAGCATCTGCGGTGTTAAGCCAATTTCTGGCAGCAAAATGAGTACTTGCTGTTCCCGTTCAATGACCTGCGCGGCACACTGTAGATAAACCTCCGTTTTACCGCTTCCTGTGATGCCCTCTAGCAGGTGGCAAACAAAACCACTCTCCTTACTGTTAATGGTAGTGATGGCTCGTTGCTGTTCTTCGGTAGGGTCTAAATGATCCCGGCTAGCCCAGCGATGATCGCCTTTGATGTCGCAATATTCGATCAAGTCTTTGGCGGCTAATGCGCGAATCACCGCTCGCGAAAGCCCTTGATCGGCGAGCTCCTCAAGGGAGTGCGGTCGGTGCTGGAGTGCGGTTAAGAGTAATGCTTGTTTTTTTGCACGACTCAAGGCACCTGCTGGCAATCCGATCCCGCGAGCATTCAGCTTCACCCCTGGCTTGCCGGTGGGGGCTGTCGGCTCACCCCGGCGTTCGCGGGGACTTAACCCCAAGACAAAGACTTCGCCTGGAGGGTGTAAATAATACCGCGCTGCCCAAGTCAATAATGCCATCTGTGGGCTGTCAAAGAGGGATTGTGCATCCAATAACGCGTCAATGGCCTTCAGTTTGCTGCGGTCTAGGTCAGTGTCAGATTCGACGGATATCACAATGCCAATAACCGTTCGGCGCCCTAGGGGCACCCAAACGCGCGTACCGGGCAGTGGCGCTGCCTGTGAATTCAGGGGCGGTAGGTAATCGAGTAAGGTCAGCAACGGTGCGGGGACAGCACAACGGTAAACCGCGAGGGCATGGGTCGCTGTGGCATGGTCGGGCTGTACGTCGGTCACTGCGGTACTCCTCCTGAGGGGGCTATGGTACCCCTAGATAGGCATGGCTACCCCCATGGTAGCGCTCGCGAGACGTATTATTGTGTAAATTAAAGCCCCTGCGCGCGACTAAGGGGGTTGAAAAGCGGCCCCCCTCTGGTACTATTCGCGCTCTTTTTTGAGCGTCAGCAACCTGACGAGGTAAATCCATGAAAGCAGATATTCATCCGCGGTACGAAGAGGTAACCGCGCGTTGCAGTTGTGGCAACGAAATAAAAACTCGCTCTACTATGTGCAATGATCTTACTATTGATGTCTGTAGTCAGTGTCATCCATTTTATACGGGCAAACAAAAGATGGTTGACTCAGGCGGTCGTGTGGATCGTTTTAACAAGCGTTTTGCAGGTCGCAGTCTTAAGAAGTAAGCTGAGGATCGACGGGAAAAACGCCGGCCACGCCGGCGTTTTTTTTGCTTTGAAAAACAGTTCTGGGGGCGTGCTTCGCACCTAGAATAACCATACAGCCTGTGTGCTGGGGAACATTATGTCTAAGCAGTTGATGAAAGATGCTTTGGAGTATCACGCACTACCGATCCCGGGAAAAATCAGTATTGAGCTGAGTAAACCGGCCTCGACCCAGCGACATTTAGCCATGGCTTATTCCCCAGGGGTGGCGGAGCCCTGTCTAGAAATTGCCCGTGATCCCCAACTCGCTTACCGCTATACCGGTAAGGGCAATAGCGTCGCTGTTATCAGTAATGGCTCTGCGGTGTTAGGTTTGGGCAATTTAGGTGCTTTGGCCAGCAAGCCGGTCATGGAAGGGAAGGCACTGTTGTTCAAGCGCTTTGCTGATATTAATGCGATCGATGTATTAGTCGATACCCAAGATGTTGATTTGTTTGTTAACACAGTTCAGGCCATTTCCTGTACCTATGGCGGCATTAATCTTGAGGATATCAAGTCTCCCGAGTGTTTCGAAATTGAACGACGCTTACAAGCATCCTGCGATATTCCCGTTTTT
>DGPA01000010.1 GCA_002389505.1 Halieaceae bacterium UBA4452 | reverse complement strand
GGTGGATCGCAAGGACGACAATAGCCCCATTACCGAGGCTGATCGAGCAGCTCACCATATTCTTCACGACGGGTTGATGGCGCTTTGCCCAAACATACCGGTGCTCTCGGAGGAGTCCACTGAGTTACAGATTGCCAAGCGCAGACAGTGGCAGAGTTGCTGGTTGGTGGATCCACTCGATGGTACTCGGGAGTTCATTGACCGTACCGATGCGTTTACCATTAATGTTGCGCTTATTTGGCAGGCGCGGGCAGTACTGGGCTTTATCGTATTGCCGGTTACTCACGAGCTCTATATAGGCGCGCCCGGGGTGGGCGCTTGGCGTTGCACTCAGGATGCCTGCACGCCGCTGCGGGTACGCCACCTAGATGTTTTATCACCCCTAAGAGTATTGGCAAGTGTCCGCCATAGCAATGCGAGGGTCTTAGCGGTACTCGAGCGGCTCGATGGGGTATGCAGCGGTACGGAGCGAATAAATGCGGGTAGCGCCGTTAAATTTTGTCGGTTAGTAGATGCCGAGGCGGATATTTATCCACGGACCTCGCCCTGCTATGAGTGGGATGTCGCGGCCGGAGATGCCCTTGTCACCGCCGCCGGAGGCTTTGTCCGGAACGCGGCGGGTCAACCAATGTGTTACAACGAGCGTGACACGCTATTGGTGGAGCATTTCGTCGCAGGGGCCGATAGCTCTATAGACTGGGCCAGCAAGCTTTACTCTCCTTGACTGACTTGCCACATTTACAGCTTGGGGTTAACGTCCAGACAAGAACCCATGGTGACGCAATATGACGACGGGCGGTGTGAAGGATGGCAGTGAAACTCATGGTAGCGCTGCTAATCATGAGGTGACCCCCACTATGCGCCTCATGACCTTGCAAGCCGGTCACAAAGCCCTCGATGCCAAGATTACGGATTTACAACAACAGCCCTATCAAAACCAGTTGCTTATTCAGCGGCTAAAAAAAGAAAAGCTGCATTTGAAAGATGCGATAGAGCGATTGAAGGACGAAATGGTGCCTGATATTAACGCTTAGCCCCTCAGCTCCAGTGGATGCCTTCGAGGGACAGCAAGATTTTTTTTCGTGTCAGACCACCGGTGAAGCCGCCGAGTTCAGCACCTGCACGCAGCACCCTGTGGCAGGGAATGATAATGGGTATTGGATTTGAGCCAACGGCGCCACCAATGGCGCGCGCCGCCTTTGGATGGCCAATAGTCTTTGCTAAATCCCCATAAGTGGTAGCAGTCCCAAACGGTTGGCGGCAGAGTGCGCGCCAAACACGTTGTTGAAAGGCGGTTCCTCGCAGGGCTAATGGCACCGAAAACTGAGTAAGTTGGCCGCTAAAGTAGTCTCTGAGCTGACTAGCCGCTTGCTGTAAAACAGGGTGATTAACGCTGACCGCCTCCCGCTGTTGCACCCACTTCCAGTCGATGCTGATCAGGGCGTCAGCTGACGCAGCAAGCCGGAGTGGGCCCAGGGGTGAGTCTACTATGACAACACTCATTCGGTTCGGGCGCTAGCTTGTGGGTGATCGGCGGCTAACAGTTCGCTGGCGTGTGCTGCGAAGCCGGAACCCGCCTGAGCGTAAAGATTGAACGCTGAAATGCCTACAGCATGCATTTCCTGCAGGTGATCCTCATGCCGAACAACCGCCGCCAGCCGCCCGCGAAAGCCGATACTGCGTAGTAACTCGGCGACCAGCATATTCTCTCGATGATTGGTCAGGGCAAGCATTATGAGTTGGACCTCTTTTAATGTAAGTCTGAACCAAAAATCTGGATCGGAAGCGTCAGCCCAGACGACCCGTCGCTGTTCGGTAACGTGGTGAGCCACTTTCGCCTCAATAGACTCTACACCGAGCAGCCATGTTCCCCACTGAGGGGCCAAAGACTCATAGGCTCCAGTACCCACGCGGCCCATGCCGAGGACGATAACACGTACTTCATCGGTCGGTTCATAGCTGTCGATCAGCGTTGGAGACTGGAAGCTGAGTAATTTGCTGCGGTGTTTGCGGTAGAATTCGTGACTGGCTTTGGTTATGGGTGCTGCGACAAGAAAGCTTATGGCTACTGCGATAGACAACGCGGCACTCCATTCAGCGTCCACCCAATTCACTGCCACGGCGACGGAAATGACGATCAGGCCAAATTCACTATGGTTGGCCAGAACGCTGGAAGCGAGCACGGCTGTTCGTGGGCTGGTGTGAAATCGAGTCATCAACGGAAAGTACAGGAGGGGTTTGACGCAGGCGAGTGAGCCCAGACAGATTGCGATAATGACTAAGGGAGTCGAGGGCCACCCGCTAAGACCGATAGATAGGAAAAAACCGATCAGGAATAAGTCTTTAAGCTGAACCAGATTGGCCGCCATGGCTTTTGATTTAGGGTGTCCAGCGAGAATCGCGCCAACGATCAACGCGCCTAAATCACCCTTGATTCCCACCATCTCAGATAACTGGGCGCAGCCTATGGCGAGCGCTAAGCCAAGCAGCGTCAACAACTCGCCGTAGCCGGCGATGCTGAGAATTCGCAATATCAGCGGCCTTAAGGGAATAATCAGCAGCGCGCCGAGGGCGTACCACGTGGGCACTTTATCCGCTGCTATCGCTAGGAAGCCGACGGCTATCAGGTCTTGGACGATTAACACGCCAACAGCGAGCGTCGCATGCTTTGACTGCGTCTCACCCCGCTCCTGCATAGTTTGTATAACGAATACAGTGCTAGAAAATGTCAGTGCAAACGCAATAATAGCGGCGCCACCCATGGATAGATCGATACTCGGCAGAAGCGCTATAAGGCCTATTAACAAGATAAACACCACAGCCTGAGTGACGACCATGTGAATGAGGGTTGAACCCCATACCTTCGACTCCAGTAAGCTTTTGGGATCGAGTTTCAAACCGATGGTGAATAGCAGTAGCGTGATGCCGGTATTTGCCAGCACCGTCAGCAGGGGCCCACTACTCACACTGAACTCGTGCAGTACAAAGCCAGCGGCCAAATAACCAATCAATGCAGGAAAGCCAACAGCCCGGCTGGCCATGCCACACAGCAGGGCCACGAGAATGATAAAAGGTTCAAACACTAGGGAGCATCCTGTTCTTCAGTGAGTGAGATTAGCAGTGCGCTCAGCGCCAAAATGATTAACGCCACTTCCACCATAGACAGCCAGCGCGTGGTGTCAGAGGCAGACTCAATTGTGAATAGTGACGTCGCGCCAAAGCTAATGGCCAGTATTAGGCTCAAGCGTGCAGTGCCCATCAAACCCATCGCTAGCAGCAGTAATAGAACTCCACGCCCCGCCTCTAGCATCACTTCGGGCGATAGTGGTTGCTGCCAAAGCATGGCGATATGCAAAATGCCTGCGACTAGGGCGAGGAACATTGAGCCCGCTCTGGCCGCTCGTCCGATAGTGGCGAATCGCTGGGCGGTAGGAATGTTTGATTCGGTTTCCATTGGAGAGCCTTCCCCTGTATTTCTCTAGCGCTATCAGTTTGAGGGATCGATCTTAGTGGGTACCGCTATTAGTCTTGATTTTGCATTACACTGACGCCCATGTCAGCGTCATACTTACTTAAATTACTCGATAGCGCGCCTGCACAATCCCTCGATAGCCTAGCGCTAGTTCTGGGAGTGGATCCAGTATTGGCAGGGGATTGGTTGGCTCAGCTGTCCGAACAAGGATTTGCCATTCAAACCGATGATCGGGGAGCGTTATCGCTCCTGCGCAGTGTTGACTGGCTGCAAGCTCAGCGCATCGCATCGCGGTCAGCATCGGTAGAGATACTGCTCTCAACAACGTCGACCAGTGATGAGCTGTTGGAGCGAGCTCAGACCGGGTCAATTCATGGGCAGGCCGTGTTCGCCGAGCACCAAACGGCGGGCCGAGGTCGACTGGGACGACAGTGGGTGAGCCCTGTTGCCCGGAATATCTATTTGTCGTTAGGTTGGCAATTTTCTCAGGGCGCAGCGGCTTTACAAGGGCTGAGTTTGGCGATTGGCGCCGCGATAGCTGACGCACTAGATCGGCAGTTGGGTATTGCCTTGGCGTTGAAATGGCCAAATGATTTATTTTTCAATGGTGCCAAATGTGGGGGTATTCTTGTCGATTTAACCGGTGACATCGCGCACCAGTGTACCGCTGTTGTAGGCGTGGGGCTAAATGTACAGATGCATGCGAATCCAGCACAAGGCATTGACCAAGCGTGGACGTCCATCGATGCGGCCCGTGCGGCGCCTTTTGAGCGCAACGTCGTGGCGAAGATACTGTTAACGGCGATAACGGATTGTTTAGTAGATTTTCCGAGCGTGACTTTTGGCGGTTGGCGCGTTCGATGGCAGCAACGAGACTTGTTGAGAGGTCGCTACGTCACGGTAGGATCGGAGCGGGGAATAGCTGTTGGAGTGGATGGTGCGGGCGCTTTGCTACTGGATGATGATGGCATTCAACGTAGTGTCAGCAGTGGAGATGCAACGCTCCGGCCTCAATCCGAGGTGAACTAAGTGGCGATGGATTGTTTACTGATTGACGTGGGTAACAGCAGCATTAAATGGGCTGTAGGTGATAGCTGTCAGCCATTAACTGCGCTGGATGTGCAGCGCTGCCCACGGCGGAGTCATCAAGCCACTGCCGATGAGTCAGATGCTCAGGTCCTGCTCAACGATCTAGATTTGCACAATATTTCCGTGTTGCCGGTTTGGGTATCCAGCGTCGCGGGGCAACCGTTTGATAGTCAGCTGATCCATTGTTTTCAGGCAGCGGGCTGGCCTAGTGTGATGATTGAATCAGCAAAGGGGTGCGAGCATGATGTGGTGAACAGCTACGCACAACCGCAGAGCATGGGTGTTGATCGCTGGCTGGCAATGGTAGCCGCCCGTTACGGGCGATCAGGTCCATTATTGGTCATTGATGCTGGCACGGCGCTCACGATCGATGTAGTCGCTGCCGATGGCTGTCATCAGGGTGGCTATATATTGCCCGGCGTACAGCTGATGGAAGAGGCGCTTATTCGCGAAACTGGGCGTGTGCGTTTCTCCGACACGGCCTTACTGTCCACTGAACCCGGCCAATCGACAGCGCAGTGCGTGACCAGCGGGCTATGGATCGCCGCATTCGGCGCGGTATCGCTGGTCGCTAATCGCCATCCTGACCACCGTATCGTCCTGACGGGCGGGGGTGGTGAAGCGTTACTCGCTGTCGGGGTAAGAGGCGAGTGGCGACCCCATCTGGTCTTGGAGGGATTGGCAATTCGCGCATCGGTAGAATTTGAGGGTTGACCTCGGCCCAAGATATCGACATTATTCGCACCCTTTCCGGTAGCTCCACTCTTGGGCGCCGTATCAGGCTGGCGTAGCTCAGTAGGTAGAGCAGCTGATTTGTAATCAGCCGGTCGGGGGTTCGATTCCTCTCGCCAGCTCCATTTTTGGAGTTCTTTATGGATATCAATGGAAAAGTGGTTGCTATTACCGGTGGCGCTCAGGGGCTTGGCCTCGCGATGGCTCGGGTGTTCGCCGAGGGCGGTGCTCGGTTAGCATTAATCGATATTAACGCCGATGTGTTAGCGAGCGCCCGAGATGCGCTACAGGAAACCGGCGCTACTATCGAGACTTTTGTCGCCAATGTCGCCGATGAAGAGAGCGTTATCCAGACGTTCGACGCTATTGTCGACACTTTTGGCGAGCTTAACGGGCTGATCAATAACGCCGGCATTACCCGTGATGGACTTATGTTGAAGGTAAAAGACGGGCAGGTGGTCGAAAAGATGAGCCTGGCCCAGTGGCAAATGGTGATTGATGTCAATTTAACCGGCGTTTTCCTCTGTGGCCGCGAAGCCGCGGCACGCATGATTGAGTCCGGTTCGGAAGGGGTGATCATTAACATTTCCAGCATCTCTATGGCCGGTAATTTTGGCCAAACTAACTATTCCGCGACTAAAGCCGGTGTGGCGGCCATGGCGGTCACATGGGCCAAAGAGCTGGCGCGTTATGGCATTCGGACAGGCGCTATTGCCCCCGGGTACATAGCGACTGAGATGGTCATGGGTATGAAGCCTGAGGCGCTTGAGAAAATGGCTGCGGGTATCCCGTTAAAGCGTTTGGGGGAACCTGGCGAAATTGCTCAAATGGCTCTGGCTATTTTTACTAATGATTACATTTCTGGGCGGGTATTTGAGGTAGATGGCGGCCTGCGCCTCTAAATGCAGGCTGAATCTGATGAATACTCCGTGATGGCCGGGGAGTTTGATGGGAAGGTAAAAAATTAACGGTGAAAAGCGGTTGACATCATCGCTCGACGTCAACAGAATATGCGCCCTTCCGGAGGGGTTCCCGAGTGGCCAAAGGGATCAGACTGTAAATCTGACGCGCGAGCTTCGGTGGTTCGAATCCACC
>DGPA01000007.1 GCA_002389505.1 Halieaceae bacterium UBA4452 | reverse complement strand
TGCTAGCCAGTCCTTGGCGTAATTTTTTAGCGTGTAAAGCTATTGAGTCCAACGAACGTTCCGCCGTTTTTATAAGTCAATTCCCGCATCAGTGTAGCAAATCTTATCCCCGTTACCTGCAACTGGGGTGGTCTAATGAATTGTACGGGAAAGCCCACCCCATGGATGCGCACTCGTCGCTCACCGTCAAAGTTCTCGGAATTCAGTCGATCCACTGTACTCACCACCGATTGAATGGATTCACCGGTAAATTCGTCGCCAAACACATAAATGGATATTTTCTTGCCGGGATCGTAGAAAGTGCGCACCGCAGCGGTGATGCCCTCAACCGGGGAACTGTTGGAAAAAACGTTCCAGTTAGCCAAGTTGCGCAATATCAGCGCCCGGCGAGCGGGGGTGTCGGGAATCCATTCGCCGCGGTAGCGACTGAATAAATAGTTACCCATGTCGTTGAGGACTTGAATACCTTTGACTTCCGGGTAGATATTGAGGGTGGCTTCCATTTCTTGGAGCATTCGATCCCATGCGTAGGAAAACATGGAGCCTGAGGTATCGATGATAAAAATAATGTATTCACTGTCGACGGGGATGCCCCCGATGAGTCGATTTTTCCGTTGAGCATTATCGCCCAGCAACCGTCGCTCCTCCTCGCTGAGCGTTTGTCGTGCTATGGCCAGCTCTTGTTCAATAATACTGTTGCGGTTGCGGGTGGTCTCGAGGCTGTCGTAACGCGAGCGGGTTTTTGCCAGCGCGCCTTGCAAAATGGCGATACGCGCCTCATAGGTAGATACCTGCTCTTGTTTGGCTTTGAGATCACGATTGAGGACGGTGGTCTCGCCGCGTATCTCAAACAGCTGCTCGGTCAGATCTGCCACGCGACCATCGGCTTGCACGGTCGATCGCTCAAGAATTTGTGGTTGAACGGTTTTGGTGATCATAAGCAATAGGATGACCGCACCAAACCCGCAGCAGATAACATCGAGAAACGATATGGAGAATTCAGGCGACGCTCGTCGTTGACGCATGGTCTTGCTCCTTAGGGCCAGTCACGAGCGGGGGACATGAACGATCCACCGCTCACCTGGGCGAGCTGCCAAAATTCGGAGGCGGCCAGGGGATCACCTTCCATGGGCGCTAAAATAATATTGACCGGCACGCCCTTGGGCAGTTGTTGAAGCGCTCGCCGATAGTGCTCTAAACGCTGTCTGCCCGTGACGGTCGTGCCTCGAGGAGGTTCAGCCCCCTGGGTGGGTAAACCATCGGTAATGAGAAAAATATTGTCGGGTCGATCGGGTAATGTGTCGAGCGCGTCGAAGGCGTTAACTAAGCTAGTGCCGCGATTGGGTACTAGTTCACGCAGTGCTTGTGTGGCCGCTTCTAACGTTTGGGTGTCAGCCACGTCCAACCACGTACCCGCCGAATTTGCCAGTACTGGAGCGGCTTGGTCATTAAAAGCAATGAGTTGATATTGTGCGTTAACAGGGAGCTGGGCGGTTAGCCAGTCAACGGTATCGAGGGCTCGCACCCATTTTTCTGCGTTTCGCTGCAATTGCTCGTCCATGTTACGCAGTCGAATGACATTAATGAGCTTATCGGCCAACATACTCGACGATACATCCAGCAAAATCACAATCCGCTCACCGCCGAGGTTTAACCCTGTCAAGTATTGGCGATTGCCGTCGCCAGTAAACTCGCGAGCACTGCGCCCTGCTTGCGCTTCGGAGGCCTGACGCAATTGCGTCACGCGCTCTTCAAGGCGATTGAGCTCCGCCTTGAGTCGCTCTATATCGGTGCTGTCAGTCAATCCCTCCTCTTCGAGGGACGCGATCAGGCTTTGGAAACGATCGAGTTCTTCAGTGACGCGCGTGGCCAGTCCTTGCGCATCAACAATAGCCAGATCGGTGGAGGTGAGGGCATTGCGCAACTGCACCAAGCCCGCTTCACCCTCGCGAATATCTTCCTCGAGTAAGTTAATCTCAGAAAAGACGTCAGCATTGAAGGTGGTTATTTCAACATCCATAGCATGATCGATGATCAAAAAAACCAACACCACTGCGCCGAAGCCGCAGGACATGATGTCCAGAAAGCTCAGGTTGAAGGTGGATGTTTGGCGCTTGCGCCTTGCCATGTTAGTTCTCGACGATAATGAGTTGTGCCCGAAGCCCCGCGCCGTCAGTGACCGTATCTCCGGACACCAAGGTTTGGCCTAATTGGGCCGCTGAGTTGTTGATGCGTAGATCCGCGTCGATGGTGCCTGTCAGCGTCACCCCATGGCCGTCGAGATGTAACCTTGTGTCCCCGCTGAGTGCCACGCCGTGGTGTAACGGCCGGGCATGCATGCCCTGCAAAAGATGGGTCGGTCTGGATGTCCCGATAGGAGTGGCGAGGTCACCGCCTCGGTCGCCGTCATCGCTACGCGGTCCAGATGTCGGCTCAACGACAGGGCCGCTAGCGTAGGAATGCGCGACTGGGGCCACGTGTCGACGCAAAGTCAGTTCGTCGGGGGTCTGCAGGTACGAGACTACTCGCTCGCTGATCACACTGGCCATAGCATCGCCACTGATAGTGTAAACGGCTCGCGGTAACTCAAAGCCTGGAAGCGGCAAGAGCGAATCATCAAGCAACGCCGGCCAATCGCTGCGTAGCAGTGGGTCAAGCTGCGCGGCGAATGCTTGACCCATGGCCGCTAAATCATCGCCGGTGACCCGCACGCTGTAATCGTTAATGGTGATGTGTGCCTCGCTCTGGACCGTAAGGTCAGTCAGTAGCGAGGGTAGCGCATCGTACAGCGTTTGCTCGGTGTCTGCGCTGCGCAAGGGGTCGAAGCGGGTCTGGACCACGAACAACTCGGCAATGGTAGAGGCCAGGCGATCTTGAATGGCCAGTAGCCCGTGTCCCGCCAGCGCTTGAGAGTCCAGCGCCTGAATACCATTGTCCTGTAGCTCAAAGGCAGTGACGAGGGTCTGGTGAAGTTGGAGTTCGATGTGGCAGCCTCTGGTTAGCGCGCTGGCGCCAGCCAACAGCGCCGTCCGGTGAATCAAGCCCCGCACGTCGAAAGGTAGGTGTTCAGCAATACCGAGCAGTAACGAGTGTTGATCTCGAGTCATACTGCCGGGCGTACACATCACCAGTTCTGTAGGTTGCCCGGCTAGCGTGTGCAGCTGGGTGAGGTGGCTGTGCACAAGATCGCCGGCATGCCGAGCCGGCCCCAAAGCTGAGGATAACGGCTGGGTATTTAACTGCGACCAGTAGCGCGTATTTACGGATTTTGGTGTCCGCCGGCGTGTTGCCATGGCCGACGTGCCAAAGTGATACTGGTCGCCGTCATAGAAAGCATAGCCAGGGGAGTGCAGGCACTCGTTCTCACACCACAAACGCAGAGCAACGTCATTGATATCGACCACCGCTATCATTGTCTGGGTACCGCCAGGTGGCGAAGCAATTTGCGATCGACGTAACGTTGCGTGCTCAACACCAATCGCTCTTGGGAGAGTTGAAGCTGGTGGAGCGCGAACATAATGACAATACTCAGTACCAAGGCAACAAATGTGCTGTTGAAGGCCACGCCCAGACTGACGGTCACGCCAGAAATATCTCCCTCAACGGCCTTGTAGGCTTGTCCGAGTGCGTCGCCGATACCGCGCACCGTGCCGATAAAACCAATAGAGGGTATTGCCCAGGAAATGTAGCGCACCATAGACAGCTCGGAGTCGAGGCGATCAGCTTCAATGTCACATTGCTCGCGAACTGACTCAGAGGCAGCGGGTATCGACTGGGTGGTGGCGAAGCGCTGTAGCCCGTTCATCAGCGCCCGGGGCAATAAATAATCTTGTTCTTGATCGGGGAGAGCTTCCAGATTGCGCGAGTACTCTCGGGCGTCTTGGGGCAACACGCTGGTGCCCGTAGGCACAGCGATGAGCTGACGCTCGAGCATCCGGTGTTCGTCAACGGTACGCCGGGCCTTAAAACCCATAATGGCCAGCGCCCACAGGAGCAAAATAAAACAGGCTTCTTGTTCAAAATCACGAATGACAATGACCAGAGTGCGCTGGCTAGCCATGGCCTCACCGGCGGCCTGTTGCAGTGCTTGTGCGGCTAGTTGGGCGTCAGCTGCAGGTCGAATTAAACCCACGTAGAGGCCATGGACTAGGATAATCGCGATGAGAAGGGCAAATATCTGGTAGAGAAACTCATTATTCATTCGCACATTCATAAATGATTCCTGTCCTCAGATATCCACGGGAAAAGACACAGAGCTATCTTCTGAGATGCGCTCCGAGGGTTCATAGTTATCGGTCAATGTGCCGTTGACCGGCTGGTCACTGCCGGTGGTTTCGGCCCCGTCGACGGGTAATGGTAACGGACTTTGCACTGGATTTGAGCGTTGGCTATCGGTTTCCGCCGCGCTCGTGCTGCTGAGCGCCGCATTGTCCTGCCCAGCTGGGCTGGCGTCTGAGGGTGGTTCGCTCACCGACACGGGTTTATCGGCACTCTGCGCGACGACGGGATGACTGACGATTACAGTGACTCCCACCACAGCCACCAAGGCGTAGGCCATGACCCGTCGATAGGCGCAGCGGCAATGTTCGCTATCCTCGGTGATCGACGCCAATGGCTGCAGTAATTTATTCGGCATAGCGAGCAATCCTAAAGCCCAGGTCGTCACGACCACGGGCACCGTAATCCCGATACGTCAGGCGTAATTCCGACAGACGGCTCAAGGCCCAGCTGGCACCACGAACCGTGTAATTGTCACCGTTCTGCCCGCCCAGTGGGTCGGTAACTATGTCGGCATTGGCTGAGGGGATGACATAGACATCGTGTACCCATTCGGCAACATTGCCCCCCATATCGAATAGACCCCGGTGATTTTCAGGAAAACTGCCGACCGGTGCGCTGACAATATACCCGTCCGCGTAGCCGTTTAGTATTCGGCCCGTGACCAATGCTGAGGTGTTGTCCGCTACGTTGACGACGGCGCTGGTCGGTGGAAAGTCATTGCCCCAGGCAAAGCGGCGATAGCGCTCGCCCTCGACCCGGGCAGCATAGGACCACTCGGCCTCGGTTGGCAAGCGATAGCCCGTGCTGGAGCCGTTGTAGCCTTTCATAATGCCCTCATTATCCCGATAAAAAGGCGCTAAGCCTTCCCGTTTACTGAGCCAATTGCAGAAACGCGCCGCTTGTTGCCAGCTGATTTGAGTCACCGGCTGACGCTCTCGGTTGAGGCTATTGCCCTCGATCTGCCCGCTGTCATGACTTTCAAGAAATAATCGGAACTGGGCGTTAGTGGTTTCGGTGGTGGCGAGATAGAACGCCCGCTCCAGACGAACGGTGTGTTCGACTTCATTAGAGCGACGACCCGGTTGACGACGGTCGGTACCCATGGAAAAGGGGTTGGTAGGCTCAGCGAGTGGATCGATTAATACTAATGTTTGACCCAGGGCATTGGTGATTTTTTCCTGAAGGGCGGCTTTACGGGCTTGGGCGTCAGTGAGCAGCGTTACGTCAAGGAGTTGCTCTAATCCGGGTCGGGGTGTCACCCGTCGCCGCTCCCGGACATAGCCGGGTTTGCCAATCTCGAGCCGGTGCTCGAAGGCGGGCAAGGTCAGTGTTCGGTTCCCTACGCCGGCCAGCTTGCCGTTCACCCGTACCTCTGCGTCAGGGGGATCGACGCGGATAATCACTTCCCCCAATTGCGGAATCAGGGTCACTTGCCGCTCCTTCAGCGCGCCTTTTTCCAGCGTTAGCGAGATAGTTTTGCGAGCATAGCCGACCTTCGAGAGCTGGATAACGTGTGCTTCCTCGGGCGATAATTCCAGCGTGAGTGGTGTTCGCCCGGTGAATTCACCGTCGAGGCTAACAATGGCACCGGTGGGCGTTGAGCTCAGCGACAGGACGCCGTCAGCGGGTATTAAGGTGATCGTCTCAAGGGTCTGAGGAATGCTGGCACGTACTGCAATGGTCAGCGCATGATCCTGATAACCCGCCCGTCGCAGTGTGAGTTGACGGTCACCACTAGCGAGGTCGACGGTCGAATTTGTGCGGCCCGCCGGGTCACCGTCGATGAAAATCTGCGCGTCCTCAGGCTCGCTGCGTACCGTTATGGCGGCCCAATCCGGATTGAGTTGTGGCGCAAAGGTTTGACGAATTCCGCGACCAGTGATGTCAATGGAGGCTTCATAGGCCTGGTACCGAGGCGCAGTCACTCGCAGCCGATAGCTGCCCGCCGCTACGCCCCATTCATCGATGGGTGTGACGCCCAACAACGTATCGTCGAGGCTGACCGTAGCGCCTGTCGGCAAGCTTTGCACGCTGACCTTCCCGGGCAAGATGGCGGGATTGACGGCAATGCGCTGAGCGTCATCATCGGTTACTTCAATCGTCTGTTGCCAGGGCCGGTAGCCCGGCACAGTGACCGTCATGGGGTACTGTCCGGGGAGGATCAGCTGTCGCTCACCCAAGGAAATAGTAAAGCCATCGATAGTAATCGTAGGCTCGCCTATGGCGTCCACAGCAATCTCGACAGAGCGCGCGGTCAGCAGAAAAAGCAAGCAACCCAGCAGCACTGCGACCGCCAAGGCCACCCCTATTTTTGGCCAGGAGAGGCGTGCAGCAGCAGGCTTGGATTGGCTCAGGGGCTCAAACGGGCTCGCCGGAATGGCCTGGTTCCCAGCGTCGCTGCGCTTGTTATTGGCTCCCTCGCTCACAGGGCCTCCTCGATAGTATCCGTGCAGCGAACATCGACAACGTTGGGACCACCCGGGGTGACCTCAATATCGATTCGCACATCTCGATAACCACTACGAATCCCCAGCGCCGTATACTTTCCCGGCCGCACCGTGGCGGTGGTGGCGGTGAGCGCACCCAAGCGTTTGACTCGCAGCAATGTGACATCGGTTAAGCCGTCCGAGGTCACGGTAATGTCCACCTCGGTCAAGGCGTAGCTCAGCGCATCGGCCAGTGCCCGAGTTTGCCCCGCTAACACCGGCCCGGGTGAGGAAATAGCCTGCGCTTCGGCAAACAGCGCCTGAGCGGATTGCAGTGCGCGCTTATCCACCCAGCGCGAGGTATCCGCCAAAATCGCTTCAACAGCCTGATGCAGTACGGCTCGGGGTTGCGCCCGCGTCACTCCCTGCTGGGCGAAGACGAGCGACTTATCGATGGCGAGCGCCGCTTGGTAGCGTTCGACCGCTTGCTGCCATTGTTCTTGGGCTTCTAACGCGATTCCCTCGGCGCGCAGGGTCCGCAAGGTGGCGTCGGTACGGGCACTGCGGAGTTCAACTAAGGCGGCTTCTGGTTCTGAACTGGTGGGCTTTAGGGTAGTGGCGCGCCTGAACAGCTGCGCTGCTTCCTCAAAGCGGTTGTTCTCAAGGGCTAGATAGCCGCGGCTCATCGCCTGACGAAACTGGTTGTCGACCAAGGATTGCTGATAGGCCACTAACCGCTCGGCGGCCCGACGGTGTAGCGAGTCTGCGCTGAGTGCCTCAGTGACCTCATCGATAGCGCGCTGAAAGTCATTATTAATGGCTGCCTTTTCGGCGCCGTTGAGCGCCGCTGTGACCGTGGCTATTGCCGCAACGCGCGCACGCCAACCGGCGAGACGTTGATCATTGTCGGTTAATCGTTCCAGCAGCTCGAGGGCTTGTTGGGCAGCTGGTTCATCGCCCGTTTCTACACTGTCCAGTAGGCGTGCCTGAGCACCCGCTACTCGACTGGGAATCGATGCCTCAAGGTCAATCAGTGCCTGATTGGCGGTCCCGTAAGCGCGGGTGGCGTCGTCAAAACGCTGCTCTCGATAGGCCGCATCACCTATCGCTGCTTGACTAATAGCGGCTTGGTAAGGCTCAAGCGCCCATTGTTCAACAGCGCGCTCAAGCAAGCTCTCCTGCACTGTGAGAACGGCTTGCAAGGCCTCTTGAGCGGCACGTCGTTGTTTTTGTAACTGCGCTTCAGCAAAGGGTGAGCGTTCATTTGATGGGGTAGGCGATGCTTCGGCCTGAGCGGCATCCGCAGGGTCGGTGCTAACAGCGGCTGTGCTTACCTCGGCGGGAGGGGCTGTCAGTGGCGGGGGGAGGTCGCGATTAGATACCCATGCAGGCAACACAAAAAATACAATAACACCCACCAACAACAGGCCCACTGTCGCAGGTATCAGCCAGTGAGGTCGCTGACTGGCTGGGTCTTCGATGTGGGCGGTGGTTGTCTGGGGAGAAAACTCGCTAGGCTTGAGAGGCGTATCCTGTCGGGTCACTGTGCAGTCCTGTTGCCGGGGCAGTAACGCTTACTGTACGCCACGGGTGGTTTGGGTGGGCATCCTATCAGCGTCAGCTGCCTCGCTGGGCAGGTCGAGAGCGCCGATCTCGGCCGCATAAATATCGGCCATCAGTTCCCGCCACTGGGCATATTGGTCCTGCACATTACCTGACAAGCGCACCGTGCGATCCTCCAGTTCAATCACCCGTGGCGTGACCTCCGCCTCCAAGGATTGCCCCAATTCTTCTAGGGCAAGGGAGTGGATACTGGACTCGGCTCGCTTTTCCAAGCCGCTTTTCAACAGATAACCGCCCCCAGCAATACCGACCGCGCCAGCGGTCCTCGTGTAAGCGTTGTTTGAGCCCTGGGCAGCGATGCCCGCGACGACCGAGGCCGCCCCGGCAATAAGGCGGGCATTGGCCTCTGATTGCAGCTCTCTCAAAGCAACGACCTCCTCATAGTTGAGCTTTCGCCATTCCTGATACGGTATATACATATCGCCGCTGAACGTCTGATAGTGGCCTTGCAAGGTATCGACAAATACGTAGTTGCGCTGTCTCAAGTTCCGGACGCGTTCCAGCATGGGGTCGTTATTGGCGGGCAGCCGCTGAATGCGATAAACACCCTTGTCATCTTGGTTGAGATAGTCTGCAAACGCATCGGTCGCGAAGGCGCGAGCAAACCGCAGCTCAGCCACGTGACGAATAGCGAGACGGTCCTCGCTGGGCAGCGATTCAAAGATGGCCAGCATGTCGTTGGCGATAGTGCGATAGACCAATAAAAAGGGATCTTGACGGGCGGCGTTACGGCTATCGTAGGCATAGCGGCTGGTGGTTCCCTGATAGCGCTTGTCCAGCCAGCGAACCCCCTGGGCATCAATGACCTGTACCGCCAGCGCCAGTTGCTCGCCATCGCTCTGCACGATAGTCGCGCTGACTAGCAGGTCAGTAAATTGCTGTCCGTCCGGGACAACGCGGACTGCACCCCAGGCGCCTACCTCCTGTAGGGTTTTACTGAGCTCATGGGCCATAAACATGGCTTCGGCGCGTCGTACCTCGGGAAACACTTGGCTGTCCTCATCGCCCACCGCTGTACCATCGGCCCTGACAAGCCCTGGATCGAATACCGCGACGCCAACATCGAGCACTTCGTCATTACTGACCAGCGTCGTGGGATACGCTAACGGGGGTACCGAGGTGCTCTTTACGGTTTGGCTGACGCAAGCAGTTTGCGTCAGCAGCACGCTGACAATGCTGCTCAGGATAAATAGTCTCATGGGTCGACGATCTCTAGGCCAGTGTATTTACGGTATTCATTCCAGAGTTTTTCACGAATGAGTGGATCGGGCTCGCGCATCGCCGCTTCGCGAAGCTGGCGCGCGACAACATCGTCGTTATTGCTATCGGGAATGTCTTGCGGTGGCTTATAAATCGCTGGATTCTCGGGCGCGCCGCCACCGATGCCTCCACCTATACCACCACCCGATCTGCCGCCTGCCCTGGCGACATTGTCCTCGTAGGGATTACGGCCGGCGGTGTCGGGTCCGGTAGTTTCGGGTGACTGAGCGGGGCTGCGACTAGCGCTGGCCCGATCAATCTCGCGCTGCCGCTGCTGCTCTTCCAAAATCATAGCGTCGAAGTCACTGGTGCTTTGCTCCAACTGGCGATCTAAAATCGCCACTTGCTCCGCGGTAGTTAAGGGGCCGTTGCCCTCCTGCTCTGCGCTGATATCGTCCAACCCCCCAGTGGCGCGGGTGCCGGGTTCGCTCCCGTCAGCGTCGGTGTTTCCGGCACTGCCGGTGGGTCTGTCATCAAGGTTGGGATCGGTGGAGCCGGCGTCAGTCTCTGCGGCGGCCTGGTTGTCGGCCGTTGCAGAATTCCCTTGGGGAGCACTGCTATCACTGGGGTCCTCGCCGTAACTCTCATCAACAGTGGGTAGATTATCCCGCATATCGGGCAGCGCTGATGCGCCGGCAATGTCGCCAAAGCCCGGCTCTGTTCCCGTTTCAGGTGCCGCGGTTGGCTGCTCGGTACTATTGCTGCCATCACCATCACGGTTTTCACTCATATCGGGTATAGCGCTGCTATTGGGGGTCGTCTCCACACCGCCATTACCCTGAGGACCGCTGCTGCCACTGGGATTCACACCTGAGGGTGGCGTGCCTGGGGAAGGGGACGATGGCGCGCCACTCGACGAGGGGCTGCCTGAAGCACCGCTACTGGGGGAACCGCTGCTGGAGCTGCTACTCGATGAGCCGCTGCTGGACGAACTGCTGTTAGAGCTGCTACTCGATGAGCTGCTGCTGGACGAACTGCTGCTAGAGCTGCTACTCGAGCTGGACGGGGGCGGGGGTGTCACTGAGGGTGTTGAGGGTCGACTGGGGGTACTGGCGCTGGGGCAGCCTGTCAATGACAACACGCCGACGCAGACTATCAAGACCAGACACCACCGGTGCCCCGCTAACGGACGGGGTATTTTGCTCGGGCGTCGGTGCATAATGGCTGTGCTCCTACCGTTGTTACTGGCTGTGGTTGATCGCGTCTTACTCGACGCTCGCTTGAGGACGCCAGGCGGCGGCTTGCCACGACCAGGTAATGGGCTCACTCGCTACCGGCCGACCCTCTTCAAAGGGCGGTCTAAACCGGGTCCGACGTAATACGCGTAACAGGCGATTCATGCCACCCTCGTATTCTTCGACCTCGGGCTCGGCCAGTCGTTCCAAATTGCTTACCCTGCCCGTTTCAGAGATGGTGAATGACACCACGAGTACTCCGCTATCATCCCACATTGGTGGCGGTAGGGGTTGTAAATCGTCTTCTGTCGGCAGAGCAATGGGCTCAGCCAACGTCGATTGGAGATAAGCCTGAACGACGGCATCGTCCGATTCAAGTGCAAACGCATGAACGTCGTCATAATACCGTTGCGCGTCCTTGCGCTTACCAAACCACCAAGCCCAATCGGCGAGGGCGAGTTTATCTGTGGTAACGGCAATAAGGTCAGATTGGATTAGTCCTAGCTCAATCAGGGCCTTGAGCACTTTTTCTCCTTTGCGAAAGGTATAATTACTCAACGGGCCATAGGGCGAATCAGCGGTGTTTTTGCGCTGGGAAGACGCGAATTGTTGATGCCCGGCAAATAAATACTGGGCTTGCAGCATGCCGACTAGCGGTTTGCGCAGTTCCGGCGAGGCTTCACCAAAATGGTCGATCATTTCGGTCAGCGACAAGCGATAGAGGTTCCACATTTGCTGTAGTCGAAGCGGCACGGTGTCTTCATCTCCGACCTGCTCTTGGTAGGCGAGCCGCTGCCATTCAGCATGACGCAATAAAGCATAGGGAGAGTCCCTCTGGTCCCGCAGTGCACGGCGTTCGACGCGGTAAAGGTACTGCTGACGTTGATCGACAGCCTCATACTCCTTGAGGGCGAGTTGACTCTCGATCTGGCGGCGTAACAGTTCAATTTGCTCGCGACTGTACAGCCCCGTATTGATACGTGCCAGATGTGCAGCCCGCTTGAAGGCGTCGATGGCTTGTTCATGCCGCGCTTGTTGCTGCAAGGCAATCCCTAGCCCTAGTAGCTGCTCAGACAGCCCTGGTCCATAGGTACCCTCTTGCCGCTCAATAGCGGCGATGGCCGCGGTAAAATCTTGTATTACCGGAGATTCTACGGGTGTGGTCGTGGGTGCGGGCTCGGCGGGCTCGCGCATATCCACCACGAGTTCATTGGCCGGTGCCGTGGCAGTGTCTTGAGCCTGAGTTGGCAGGGCCAGAGCGAGAGCACACATGCTCAGCACGCGCGCTGCGCGCTGCGCGTCAGGGACGCCTATTTTTAGCTTGTCAAGGTGGAGTCCAGGCACTACCCAATTCCTCTCGCTTTCCGCTGGCTCAATCAGTATAGACAGTCTTCATAGCCGATAGCCACTGGGTATATTTCGTGCACCCAGTGCCTTCTATAGGGTATCTACGGGTATCATAGCGAATCGGAGCACCGCGGCGTAACTTACCGCCATGAATGAGGAGGCCACTGTGGGGCAGTTTGAAGAGGATACCGCCGTCACTCCGCTGGGCGATAATCGCTGGCAGGGAGAGTTAAAGCGAGGCTGGCGAATTGGGTCGGTACCCAACGGGGGTTATGTTCTTGCGGTCATTGGGCGGGCGCTGCGAAACACTATGCCCCACAAGGATCCCCTCTCGATCAACGCCTTTTATTTGGCACCGTGCTCTCTTGGCGTGTGCACTATTGAAGTCGAGCTGCTAAAAGCGGGCCGTGGCACTAGTTTCGGTACCGCAAGCTTGTATCAGAATGATGAACTGAGGGTTAGGGCGACCGCTGCTTACACCGATCTTGACCTACTGGCCGGGGAAACATGGATGGGCGGTGAGCCCCCCAGTGCACCGACCTTTGAATCCATGGCCGACGACAGCCGCGCTCAACACTTGGAGATTCATCAACGCGTGGACAGCCGCTTAGTCACTGGATATGAAGTGTTCGAGAGCGGCGAGCTACCGCGCAGCGGTGAGTTCGTAGGCTATCTTCAGCATGTAGACAAAGCCGCAATGGGCAGTATCGATTTATTGATGTTTGCGGATATTATGCCGCCACCGTCGTTTACGTTGTTCGGTCCATTTGGATGGGTGCCCACCATTGAGCTCACGGTGCAATGTCGAGGTCTGCCTGTGCCCGGACCACTACTAGGGCGCATGACATCCCGATACCTGACGTCGGGCATTATTGAGTCAGATGGTGATTTTTGGGATAGCAAAGGGCAACTGGTGGCCCTTGCGCGGCAGACTATGAAGGTGCGCTTGCCGAAAAAAAATGCCCACCAATAGCCGCAGATCAGTGTGCCACGTACCCTCCGGGGCGGCGCAAGTCTGAATAGCCGTAGCGCCAAGGGCCGTCGAGCTGGATTGAGTTAACCCTTCCGAGAGTGCGCGTGGTAGGTTCTATGACGTGCCCCATGGATTCCAGTAATCGAAGAGTGTCGGGACTAATACCTTGTTCTGTGTAGACTTTGTCGGGCTGCCACTGGTGATGCACCCTTGGTGCAGCGGATGCTGAGGCGACATCCATATCGAACACGGTGGCGTTGAGAATGGTTTGCAATACAGCGGTAATGATAAGCGAGCCCCCGGGGCTGCCGGTCACCAACCGTGGGCTGCCTGCCTTCATGACGATGGTGGGTGTCATCGACGACAGCGGTCGACGACCGGGTGCTACCGCATTGGCCTCGCCCTGCACGAGCCCATAGGCGTTCGCGAAACCCGGACGCGCGGCGAAGTCATCCATTTCGTTGTTGAGCAGAATGCCTGTACCAGGGACAACGATATGGGAGCCAAAGCTGAAATTGAGGGTGTAGGTATTGCTGACCACGTTACCAGCACTATCTGCAACACTGTAATGGGTCGTATCACGACCCTCGGGGGAGAGTAGGTCACCCGCTTGGATTTCACTGGAGGGGGTGGCGCGATTGTCTTTGATAAGTTGTCGGCGGCTGTCGGCATAGTCGTCGGCGATTAATGCCGCCATAGGTACTCGGGTTTGATCTGGATCTCCTAAATGCTTGCTGCGATCCGCATAGGCAAGTTTCATGCTCTCGATGACACGGTGTAAATAGCTCGCTGAATTATGCCCCATGGCTACGAGGTTATAGGGCTCGAGAAGTTTCAGCATTTGAATAACGTGGATACCACCAGAAGAGGGCGGAGGTGCCGACACAATGTCGTAGCCACGAAATTTGCTGGTCACTGGCTCGCGCTCGATGGCCCGATAAGCGGCCAGATCATCAAGGGTAATCAGCCCACTATTGGCCCGCATATCCTCGGCGATGAGCTGCGCGGTTTTGCCCCGGTAGAAACCATCGCGGCCACCGTCTCGAATGCGTTTTAACGTGGCGGCAAGCGCCGGCTGCTTGAAGAGAGCGTTGCGATCCACCGCGCGACCTTGCGCGCTCAAAAATACCGCCCGGGCGGCGGGGTTTCGACCCAAGCGATCGGCACGTGCATTAATGGTTTCTTGCAGCGTTACCGTCATAGGGAAACCATTTTCGGCCAGCGCGATGGCTGGTGCTATGACCCTGGCCAGCGGCAGGCTGCCATAGTTTTCCAGCGCATGGATTAAGCCGGCCACTGTCCCCGGTACGCCGGAAGCGGCATGGCTGAAATAGGCTTTTTGTTTATCTACACTGCCATCCCCCTGAAGGAACATGTTGCGCGTTGCCGCGGCCGGTGCAGCCTCTCGATAATCAATAAAGATGTTGCGGTCTTCCTCAGCGAGATGGATCAGCATAAAGCCGCCACCACCAATATTGCCCGCCCGGGGGAGGGTGACCGCGAGAGCAAAGCCGCTGGCGACCGCGGCGTCGATAGCATTGCCGCCTTCTTGGAGGATGGCCAATCCGGCCTGAGATGCCAGCTCTTCCGGGCCGACCACCATATTGCCCCGCCCAATGTCGGGGACAAAGCGCATGCGAAAATCGATAAGCGGTGCATCGCTGTCGTCACTTTCGACCGCCACTGCCGATGGGTTAATTAGGGTAGTCATGAGTATCGCCACAGCCAGTACCCACGCCCATTGGTAGACCGTTCTACTAGGTTGCTGGCTCAAGGACTGGGGGTTTCGCTGGCGGGGCTTGATCATAATCGGTCTCATTTTTGGTCATCGCAAGGGCCGATACGCTACCGTTTCGTGGCGCCTGATTCTACCCCGTTGCTGTTGCTGTGTGGCTAAGCCGGTATAATGGTCGGCTAGGGTAACCCTTTGCCGCCCGCTGCTACCACGGGAATGACTATGAATTATGCCGATTATCGACGCAACTATGTGCTGGGAGGGCTGGACAGCGACAGACTCACTGAATCACCCTTTGAGCTGTTCACGCAGTGGCAGCAACAGGCGATTGATGCGGCACTTAAGGACCCTACCGCCGCCGCGCTAGCCACCATTGAGCCCTCCGGCAACCTGTGGCAGCGAATGGTATTACTGAAAAAAGTGAGTCAAGGCGGCTTCGTGTTTTTCACCAATTATGCCAGTAATAAAGCCCGCGCATTAACGATCGATGCGCGCAGTTCTCTGTTATTCCCTTGGAACGAATTGGATCGACAGGTGACAGTAACGGGAGTGGTTGAAAAGATTGCCGCCCGCGAATCCGATGATTACTTTGCCCGCCGCCCACGCGAGAGCCAGCTGGGGGCCTGGGCGTCGAGTCAAAGTAACCCTATAGCCAGCCGTGCACATTTGGTAAGCGCCTATGAAAAGGTCGCCCAGCGCTTTGAGGGTGAGGATATTCCGCGACCATCTCACTGGGGTGGGTTTCGGTTGGTGGCGCGAGAGATCGAGTTTTGGCAGGGCGGTGAGCATCGTTTACATGATCGCTTTCGCTACGTCGCTAACAATGACACCTGGCAGGTAACCCGACTACAGCCCTAGCTATCTGCCCGCCACTAGGCGGGCACCGGGATTGGGTAACGTATTGTCTATTGGGCTTGGCGACTAAAATACTGAGGTTCCGTGGGCAGACCTAAGAGCTGCCGCCTCACCAAATCTAAGCCGGCGGCAGCGACCAGCTGTTGGACGTCATCTCGAGGGCCAGGGATGACTACTCGCCGGGTATGCATAATGTCGCTGCTACCCCAAGCGAGCCATACGGTACCGACGGGTTTTTCTTCGCTGCCACCACCGGGGCCAGCTATACCCGACACCGCAATACCCATATCGGCACCCGAGTGTGCCAATGCGCCGACCAGCATTTGACGAACCACCGCCTCGCTGACCGCCCCGTGGTGGTCAAGATCGTCGAGAGAAACCCCTAGGATGCGGTGCTTGATGTCATTGGCGTAGGTGACATAGCCCGCCTGAAAGATATCCGAGGAGCCCGGCTCACGGGTGATCATGGCGGCGATTAGGCCGCCCGTGCACGACTCTGCGGTGGTGACAGTTTTATGCTGTTCACGCAACGCATGTGCTAGCGCCTGTGCCAAGGTTGTGCTGGCTTCACCGATAATATGGTCACCCATTAACGCCTGTAAGTGATCGAGACAAGCGCGCTGTAGAGGGATGTGCGCATCGTCATTGACGGTGAGCTTGAGCTCTAGTTGGGGCAGCCCCGCTCGAAAACCCAAGGCGACTTGAGCTGGCCAGGCGTAACCGCTGTCATTAATGGCTTGTTGAATGGAGGATTCACCCATACCGAAGGTTTGAAGGCGGAGGGTGTGCACACTGTGCGTGGCGACCCGTTCACTGGTCAACGCCAAGACCTCCGGCAACATAGCCATCAGTTCACTGGGTACCCCCGGAGTGGTAATGACCCTACAGTGACCAAGATCGACGGCGAAACCCAAGGCACTGCCCCGAGGATTATGAATAAGCTGCGCCCCGAGCGGCATAAACGCTTGTTTTAAGTTGGCGTCGTTGGCGGTGATACCCCGACGCGCGCACCAGTCTTCCACGTGGGTTCGGGCTTTGGCATGCTCGACAAGGGCAATGCCGGCCAGTTGTGCAATCACTTCCGCGGTCAGGTCATCCGATGTGGGCCCGAGACCACCGTTAACAATAAGCACGGCATGATCTTCGGCTAGCCGGGCGATCGCCGCTGACAGGCGCTGTCGATCGTCACCAACGGTGGCTTTTTCTTGTACCACCACCCCGGTTTCCGCCAAGGCGCAGGCAATTTTTGCAGAGTTACTGTCAACCGTGTCACCGCGCATGAGTTCATCGCCGGTCATCAGCAGTGCAATGGTGGCTGGTGGGTTTGTTGTCACGTTGGTGCATGCTCCATGGTTACGGTACCGTTCAGGGGGGTTACCTCCTCACGATTGACCTCACAATAGCATTGCCTAGACAAAGAAAAGACCAATGCCTGTAGCCGTGTTTATGCCGCCGCCCCTGATGTGGGTATTCAGAAGGCAGCATTGCCGGGCGTGCGAGGAAATGGAATAACGTCACGGACATTGTCCATGCCGGTCACGTAGGCCAGCAGGCGTTCAAAACCCAGCCCGAATCCCGCATGGGGTACGCTTCCGTAGCGGCGAAGGTCTCGATACCACCACAAATCGGCTTTGAGTTGCTCATCCATCCGGCTGTCGAGCACATCGAGGCGCTCTTCACGCTGACTGCCACCAATGATTTCGCCAATACCTGGCGCCAAAACGTCCATGGCCGCCACCGTAGTATTGTCGTCGTTGAGACGCATATAAAACGCCTTAATGGCCTTTGGATAGTCAGTGACTACTAGGGGTCGACCGACATGTGTTTCAGCAAGATATCGCTCGTGCTCTGAGGCCATATCGATGCCCCAGCTGACGGGGAATTCAAACGACTGACCACAGTTTTCAAGAATACTGATAGCCTCTGAATAGGTCATGCGCTCGAAATTGGCGTCGACAATGCCTTGTAAGCGGCTAATCACCGTGTTGTCGATGCGTGCTTGGAAAAAGGCCATGTCGTCGGCGCAGTGCTCGAGAACCTCGCTGATAACATGCCGCAGCAAACCCTCAGCGAGTGCCGCATTGTCATCGAGGTTAGCGAAGGCAATCTCAGGTTCTACCATCCAAAATTCCGCGAGGTGCCGGGACGTATTGGAGTTTTCCGCTCGGAAAGTAGGGCCAAAGGTGTAGACCTTGCTCATAGATAAACAATGAGACTCGACTGCTAGCTGCCCTGAGACCGTTAAAAAAGCGTCGCTGCCAAAGAAGTCCTGGCTGTGGTCGACTGTGCCATCGGGGTTGCGAGGAAGATTGCTGAAATCCAGTGTGCTAATGCGAAAAAGCTCCCCAGCACCTTCGCAGTCGCTGGCGGTAATAATGGGGGTATTGACCCAGTAAAACGACGCTCGATGGAAGAATTCATGAATGGCACGTGCGAGCACATGACGCACCCGGGTGATGGCACCAAAAGTATTAGTGCGGGTGCGAAGGTGTGCCTGAGTGCGAAGATACTCAAAGGTATGACGCTTCTTGGCGACGGGATAACCCTCAGGATCATCGACGGTGCCCACCACTGTCACCTGTGTCGCTTGGATTTCGACCTGCTGACCCTTGCCTTCGGAGGTGACTAATTCCCCCGACACGGTCACCGCACACCCGGTGGATAATGCCAAAATCTCGCTGTCGTAGTTATCGAGGCTGCTCGGAATCACTGCCTGTAGAGGGTCGAAGCAGGTACCATCGTGAATCGCAAGAAATGAAATGCCAGCTTTTGAGTCGCGTTTGCTCCGCAACCAGCCGTTGACCGTGACTTGAGTGCCGATCAATGCGGGATCGTTGAAGAGTGTTTGAATCCGATGGGTGGTGGCCATACTGCGCGCTCTCTATTCTTTGGGTGGCTTGGCGCCGCAGCCATCAGCCAGCGTGAACTGTGCCTGCCAGCCCTCTTTTTCAGACGCCCCGCTAAACATAATGTCAACGTGCTGCTCGAGTTGAAAGCGGCGAGTCGTTGAGGTGAGACTGGCGGTCCATTTATCGAAGCTAAATTTCTCTGGATCCTTGCGCAGGTCAACGATCCCTTCAATGCCTGTATCGTGCAGTCGGACCCTAAAGCCACTGCTGTTTACTTGGCTAATCATACCGGCAAAACCGTGTTCCGACGCTTGCGTGAGCTGTGCGAGGTAATTAGCCGCCAGCCAGCGTTCCGCCGTCCAGCTAGCGTCTCGACTGCGAGCCACTGCACGGCTGGTCTCCTCGAGCAACTCATCGGTAGCGTGATGGGCCGTTTCACCTTGCAGGACAGCTTTGATTTGTCGATGAACCAGAAAATCGATATTTTTGCGTAGCGGCGAGGTGAAGGTGGTATAGGCCGGTAAGGACATGCCCATATGTTCGCCGGGCGTGCAGCTAAAGGTGGCCCGAGTCAGCAGCCGATTTACCATGGCACGCAGAGGCAAAGGGCCGTCGGCATGGGTCAGTGCTTTGAGTACCCGCTGATAACCTGCCAGTGTTTCAATGGGCGCTTCCGTCAACGATGGGTAATGCTTGTCAAGAAACTCTCGCGCTTCATCAAGGCGATCTTTGCGAAAGCCACCGTGAACGACGAATGGGCCCCGAGCATTAGCCGCAGCAAGGAAGTGGGCCGCGCAGCGGTTAGCAGCGATCATGCATTCTTCCACTAAATACTGAGACGCGATTTTCTCCCTGACCTCAATCTGGGCAATCTGTTTGCATTCATTGAGGTGCCAGCGGAATTCACGCCGGTCCTCCATGACTAGTTCGCTCTCCTCTCGGGCGCGACGCAAGGCTCGGTAGGCCTGTACCAGTGCTTCCAGAGGATTGGACCACGCAATAAGATCATCGCTATTACCTCTAATGTAGCGGTCTACAGCCCCGTAAGATAATTTCGCTTTGGAGCGAACAATGGCGCTGAAAATATCGTAGTCGCCAATCTCCCCCGTATCACTCACCTTAATCTTGCAGACCAGCGCCGGCCGCGTGTGCTCCTCAGCCAGCGCACAAAAATCTCGACTGATCGCCTCGGGTAGCATGGGGATCATGTCGCCATGAAAATAGACCGACGCGCCGCGCTGGGCAAGGGCCTGCTCAATGCCTGAAATGTGACCGATAAATGCGGTGGGGTCGGCCACTGCCACATAGAGCGTCCAGCCTTCGCTGGTGACTTCCGCGTAAACCGCATCGTCAATGTCTTGCGTGCGCGCGGCATCAATGGATACGAAAGCCAGGTGAGTCAGGTCTAGACGGTCAGCGTCATCGAGGGGTGAGCACTGACTGGCATGCTCGACCATGGTCGCTATGATATTTGACGGCCATTCCGACAGCACCCCAGCGCGTAGCGCGCTGTAAGCGTTCTCTATGCCCGGGGTACTGTCATCACCGAGTTGAGTCAGTACCTTCGCCGAGGGCCTGCCATCACGAATGGGATGGCGCAGTACCGCGCACTCAACTCGATCGCCGGGTTTCGCACCGTTACGGGCATGCGCAGGCAGGAATAGCCAGCGATGTAACACTGGGTGGTCGGGGTCAACAAAGACGGCTTTGCCTTTGCTCACCACCTTACCGACAAAGCTTCCGAGGGAACTGTCGATGAGGGCTTCAATATCGGCAACCGTGCGCCGCGCTTTGTCGTTGGCTTTAGCGCCGGATTTAGTTGTTGGAGCTTTTGCCGGTCGGATACAAATGCGCACGCGATCGCCGGGAAGTACCTTGAGCATTTCATCGGGCGGAATGAATATCTCGCGTCCATCGTCCACGACCGCAAAACCGTAGCGGTTCAGCGTCCCTTTGACCGTGGCCTCGACGTACTCTTTCTCTGCCTCAATCTGGTGTTTGAGCCCCTTCAACTGGGCCAGGGCATCATTGTTCAGCATGGCCTCGAGTCGCTCCTGACAACCTAGGTTGATGTATATAGTCGAAACCGAGGCTTCGCCAATGAAGCCGGGAATCGTAGCGAAATTATCGGCCGCTGTCAGCGTGATTTATCGTCTCAGACCATTTTTCCCTATCTTCATTGACAGCAGGGAAGCTGCGGGCTTTACTGTGAACATCCGAAAAGAGATGAGTAGGACGGACGTTATTCGACGTATCAAGCCACTCCCCGGGACACTGATGGGACCGCCCACCAACGGCTCACTCCTAACGCTTGTCCGCCACCAAGGCCATCTCGCCTCGAATATCTCTCGGTGTTGCGACTTCCCCAGCTACCCCCTTGTGCAGTCCATGTAGGAGCGTGTTATGGATGCTAGTCCTGTTGCAGAGCGTAAGATTTACGTCCTTGATACCAATGTCTTGCTACATGATCCGACGGCCATTACGACCTTTGCGGAGCATACGGTCGTTATTCCAATGACGGTCCTTGAGGAGCTCGATCACATCAAAGACCGGCGCGAAAAGCCGGTCAGTCGTGAGGCGCGTATTGCCATTCAAATGATCGATAAGATTATTGGCGCAGCCGCGCCCCATGAAATTCAAGTGGGCGTACCCATTCCGGGCACCGCGCTGAGTGGGCTCCTAGGTAAGCTGGTGGTTTATCCCGACCAACTGATTCAAGAAAACGACGATGTCCCGTTCCTAGACGTCACCCAAGACCACACCAATGATAACCGCATTATCAATGTCGCTTTACGTCTGCAAAGAGAAGCGCCTGAAACCGTCGTTTGTTTAGTGACTAAAGATATTAATATGCGCATCAAGGCCAAGGGATCGGGCCTAGAGCACGTGGAAGACTATCGCCACGATCGAGTGCTGGATGATATTGATTTATTGTCGACGGGCTGTCAGCACGTAGCGGGTGACTTTTGGTCCACCGTGACTGACGTCGATACTGTCCGTGACAATCATGTGACCCTGCACCGGGTATCGCGCGAGGTGCTACCCGACGCTTACCCCAATGAATTTGTTTTCGATGATCATGACTTTCTCGCTTATGTGGTAAACATAGATGATGAGCACATTTATTTGCGCTTGGACAGTCGTGATAACCTGATGAACAAGCGGTTTTGGGGTCTCGCACCACGCAATCTTGAACAAGCCATGGCAATGAGCTTGCTCGATGACGACAGCATTGATATGACGGTACTCACGGGTCCTGCTGGATCCGGCAAGACGCTGTTGGCGCTGGCCTATGGTTTGCACGCCATTCTCGAGCAGAAGAAATATTCGAAGTTAATCGTTGCTAGATCAACGCCACCGCTGGCTGAGGATATTGGCTTCTTACCGGGCACCGAGGAGGAGAAAATGGCCCCGTGGCTGGCGGCCTTCGATGATAATTTAGAGATTCTACACGGCACCGATGCCTGCGCAGGTGGTAGCATTGACTATGTCAAGGAGCGCGCCAATATTCAGTTTAAGTCCTTGAATTTTATGCGTGGCCGGTCCTTTAATAACGCCTATATTGTAGTCGACGAAGCCCAGGGACTGACACAATTTCAGCTCAAGTCCATTATCAGTCGGGTCGGTGCCGACTCCAAAATTGTCGTGCTCGGTAATCTCGCTCAAATTGATAATAAGTATATTTCGCCACTGACCTCAGGATTGACCTACTTGGTCGAAAAAACCAAGGACTATCCCCACGCGGGCATTATGTTCATTGCCGGTATTGTTCGCTCGCGCCTGGCCGCATTCGCGGAAACCCATCTTTAGCTGAGGCAGCGCCGGGGACCCGACTAGTTGGCCAAGGCTGCACGCACGAGAACGCTATCGCCGGGCTCTGCTTGCCATTGAAGATCACTGTCCTCGGCGAGCAACACCACGGTTGAGCCCAAGAAAAAACGGCCGAGCTCCTCGCCCGCCGCCAAGGTAGGCGCGTCTTCGGGGTTAAATCGTCGCTCCCGAATAGTGCCTGGATGGGGTGATTCCACTCCACCCCAAACGGTTTCAATACCGGCGACCACCATGGCGCCGACCAATACCACGGCCAACTGCCCGCCGGCGGTATCGAATAAACACACCAAGCGTTCATTGCGTGCGAAGAGCTGATCGACTCCCGCTGTGGTGCGGGCGTTCACGGCGAACAAGTCCCCGGGTATGTAGCGTGTCATTCGCAGCGTGCCAGACATAGGCATATGCACCCGATGATAATCCTTGGGTGACAGATAAACCGTGGCAAATGAGCCGTTGTCGAAACTCGATGCCTCAGCGTCACTGCCTGCGAGCAATCCGCGTGTGTCGTACCAACGACCCTTGGCTTGCACTAGTTTGCCGTCCTCCACATTCCCCCGTTGGCTGAGTACGCCGTCGGCCGGTGACAGGTAGCGACTGCCGGCCAACGGTCGCGCACCGTCTTGCAATGCCCGGGTAAAAAAGTGATTGAAGTGGCGATATTGCCCCGCCTGAGTGTGCTCGGCTTCGTCGAGAGCAATGCCATAGGTCTGCATAAACAGGGTGATGAGTATATTTTTCAACCAAATGGGTCGCTCGAGGTCAGCGAGCCCGCCAATGACTCGGGATAGCAGGTGTTGCGGTAAGATGGCTTGCAGACCAATAAATAAAGCTGTCATGGGCGAAATCTACTTGGGAGTGGGGTAAGTGAAAGTGCTTAATGTCCTTGATAAGGAACAGCGGCTGTGCGCGAAAGTACCGTATTTTACTTCGGATTGCAGCGGGGTGGTCGATGAATTCCTATAGTTCATGGCATTCAATTTGGGCGCGGTGCGTCAACGATATTGCGGTAGCTCTGTAAGCGCGCTGCACTAATATTACCCTCCGCCACCGCGGTAAGAATGGCACAACCGACCTCGTGGTCATGTTGGCAGTTCCGAAAACGACACCGTCCTAAGTAGTCTTGGAACTCTATAAAGCCATAGGCCACGTCTTCAGCAGGTAAATGGTGGAGGTGGAA
This sequence comes from Halieaceae bacterium UBA4452, assembly GCA_002389505.1. Classification (GTDB taxonomy): domain Bacteria; phylum Pseudomonadota; class Gammaproteobacteria; order Pseudomonadales; family Halieaceae; genus Luminiphilus. The sequence goes on along the minus strand of DGPA01000007.1, from coordinate 18,634 downwards.
TTCTCGGATTCCCGGGGAGTCGATAAGGTGGCCGCCGCTCGGCAAATGATAAAGCTCGGCGGCGGTCGTCGTGTGCCGGCCTTTAGCAATGGCCTCTGATAAGGCACCAATACGAATATCTAAATCGGGTATTAGCCGATTAATGAGCGATGATTTACCGACCCCTGACTGGCCGACTAATACCAAGGTTTGGTTGTTTGCCAGTGGCCGAATGGCCTCGGCTGTGGGATCACTGATTTCGTCGGTCTGCGCGACGGGGTAACCGAGAGCCTTGTAGGCGCTAGCTAGCGCTGTCACTGGATCGTCCTTGGTGAGTAGATCCGCCTTGTTGACCACGAGTACGGCCTGCATGCCCGCATGCTCGGCCGCTACAAGGTAGCGATCGATCAGGTTGTCGAAGGGTTCGGGTTTGGGTGCGATCACCACAAACATAACATCCACATTGGCGGCCACTGGCCGTAGATGACCCCGGTAATCGGGACGGCTGAGGACGGTTCGACGCGCATCCCGGGACTCAATAACCCCCGTATCGTCACTGGGTCGCCAAATAACCGCATCACCGGCGACCAGACTGTCAATATTGGCGCGCATAACACATTGACGCCGCTGGCCATCGTTGTCCTCCACCAAGGCGCGCTGTCCAAAGCGCGCAATAACAATGCCCAGTCGAGCATCGCCCAGCTCGCCCTCGGGAAGTTGATGCTTGCGCTCCCGGGTTGTGCGTATGCGTCGCTGCTGTTGGTGGGTCAGTTTTCGTTTTGCCATAGCGCGCAGTGTACCTGCTAGCGCTGCCCCAGTCCTGCTGGCTCTGCTAGACTGCTCTGTCAAAGGGGAGATCGACTATGCCAAATGGCGAGCATTTAATTTGGGTTGATATGGAAATGACCGGGCTGATTCCCGAGGCACACCGGGTCATTGAAATCGCCACCATCGTGACCGACTCAGCGCTCAATGAGCTGGCTGTTGGGCCTGTTATTGCCATTCATCAAAGTGATGCTGAGCTGGCGGCTATGGATGAATGGAACACTACCCATCATGGTCAATCGGGGTTGACCGAAAGGGTTCGTGCTAGTGACGTTAATGAAGGTAGGGCGGTTAAGGACACGCTAGACTTTCTCGGTCAGTGGGTGGCTCCAGGGCAATCACCCATGTGCGGCAACTCTATCTGCCAGGACCGTCGTTTCATGGCCCGGCATATGCCTGACCTGGAGGCCTACTTTCACTACCGCAATCTCGATGTCAGCACCTTAAAAATCCTTGCTAACCGATGGCGTCCTGACCTGCCGGGGCTGAAGAAAAAAGCCGCTCACTTGGCATTGGACGATATTCGCGAGTCCATTGAAGAGCTGCGCTATTATCGCGAGCATTTTTTACGCCTTGATGGCTAACACGCAAGATGGACGCAGCCTGCCGGTAGTCATTCGATCAGTGCCGTTAGGGGCGCGGTTTTTTGGCCATCCCACCCGGGTAGATCGTTCAGGGTTTTTGTCCGAGCGATCACTGCGACGAGATCGTCCCGACGCATGGCGATATCGACTGACTCAGGGGCAGCAATGGGCACCACACGCAGGACGTTATGCATGACGATGAGGGTAAAGTATTCCTCACCCACCCCAACGTTAACCCGCAGTTCGACAGCGTCAGCGGCTTCCGCCCGAAAGCGCGTTTTAAGACGTTTCAACAGCGTGAAATTTGTCTGACTACTATAGGCGCGACGATTGAGCGGGCCGAGTTGGCGGGCAAAATCGATAGTGCCATTTTCTTCCAGAATGAGTCCGAGCAAGTAGTTGCGTTCGTTAGCGCTGTTAGTGGTTTGGGCGACTTTTAAAAACGCTTTCTGTCGCACGCTGCGCGCCTCGCTGTCATCGGAATCGACCTGCATGACATAATTGGCCAGTCGAGCAGCCCAGCGTGGGTCACCCTCAACGCTGGTTTCTGCCAAGGCCAAGATGCGATCCCGCCCGCCCAACAAAGGCACCAATCGACGTGCCTCCTCGAATTCGTTTAGCGACAAGTAGTCCATGGAATCATCAATGAATCCGCCGAGTTTGACGAAGCGTTGGCGCACCATCCATTCCCAGCGGTGATAATAAGGCTGGAATTCTGGGTGGTTTGCGATAGCCGGCGGCAGGTGTTGGGTGTCAAGCAGTTCATCAACCGAGCGATGGCTTAAATAATAGCGATTGACCTGATCAATGAGGAAGCCAATGGCATCGCGGTTCATCGTCATGATGCTGTCAATGTCTTCTCGTCCTTGAAGGATACGGGAGTGGCCAGGTACGATGGCGGTGGGGGACAATGCTAAACTTGTTTCGACTGCTTTGAGCATCTCGTCAGGATTACGACCGATTTCAAAACGCGCAGTCTCGACCGCAGGGAAAACCCCGTGTGGCGGTGAGTCGCCACTGAATAGAATACGATCCTCAGGAAGCCACACCCACAGGTGCTCAGACACGTCACCCTCCATGGGCATGAGCCGTAACGGTACACCGTCTATGTCAACATCGATGGGTTGACCGACGTCAATCGTAGGTGGGTAGCTCAGCGGGTCATTGGGCTCAGGAATAGGGGAGGGGCCAATGCCGTTGCCGACGGTTCCCTCGGGCCCTGAGGGGAGTAGCATACCCATTTGTAGATAGACGCGACGCAGAATGCTTTCTCGATCCGTTTTCAGCAGACGAACGACCCACTGCTGCCAATCTTGCGGTCCATAAACGGGGATGTCGGCTGACTGTCCCGCCATAATGGGACCCATACCACCAAAGTGATCAAGATGCAGGTGGGTGTAAATAATGGCGACCACGGGTTTGTCAGTGAATCGTCGTAGCTCCTCGATGGCGCGAGACGTGGTGCTCGGGAACCAGCCCCCATCAACCACAATGATACCCGTATCGCCCTCAATAAAGCCGTGGTTGGAATAACCTATAAACTCGGTCGCATAGACCCGCGCCCCAAGCTTGCGGAGCAACGGCTTTTGCTTGAGCTGCAAATCCAATAACGCGGGATTGACCTTTTGCTCGCTGGCCATCACCTCAGGCTGACATGATCCCCATGACAGGAGCATGCTCAGCATAACAATAGGGTGGAGGCTAGGCCTCTTCAAACCGTACATGGGTCATGGGTCCTTTATTGTTCGCGGCAGCCTTACTTCGCTCAGGTGGGTGCCGGGGTGCATTATAAATGCAGTACCACGGGCAGTTGGCTATAGCCCCGAACAAAATTCGATAGCACTCGCTCCGGTGCACCAACGGTCTCCACATGGCTGAATCGCTTGAGAAGCTCTTCCCAAAGAATGCGTAGCTGCATTTCTCCCAGTCGGTTACCCATACAACGATGGATACCAAAGCCAAATGACAAATGGTAGCGGGGATTGTGCCGATCGATAATGAAGTCATTGGGCCGATCTATGGCCGTTTCATCATGGTTACCTGAGAGATACCACATAACGACCTTATCACCCTGGCGAATGGTTTTACCGTTGAGTTCAACATCGCGAGTGGCAATACGGCGCATGTGCATCAGCGGGGTCTGCCAGCGAATGATTTCGGGCACCAGAGAGGTCACCAAGTCATGATTAGCCTTTAATTTGGCGTACTCCCCAGGGTTTTCATTCAGTGCGAGGACACCCCCGGTTATTGAATTACGGGTGGTATCGTTGCCACCGACAATGAGTAGAATAATATTACCCAGGTATTCGAGTGGGTCGTCGACCATGGTAGCGGTGTCGGGATTGGTCGCCAGAAGACTAATGAGATCCATGGTTCCCGGGGGGTTGTTTTTACGTTCGTGCCAAAGCGTGGTAAACGTGTGTAAACAGTCGGTCAATGCGCGAGTACGCTCATCGTTATCGCCATCACCGCCGGCAATTTCGGGTAGCGAGGTCGCCATATCCGACCAGTAGGGAAGCTTGGCCCGGTCGTCAAACGGAAAGTCAAATATGGTGGCTAGCATTTGTGTCGTGAGATTGATTGACACCCGCTCGACCCAGTCAAAGGGTTCGCCAATGGGTAGCTCGTTGAGCATAGTCACCACACGTTGGCGAATCACACTTTCCAGGGTGGCGAGATTGCGGGGGGCTACGACTCCTTGAACGGCTTTGCGTTGGACGTCGTGAATAGGTGGATCCATGGCAATGAACTGGCGGACCGGTAGGTCATCGCCATAGTCACCAATGGTAATGGCTGGCTCCGACGAAAACGCTTCATGGTTGCTGTCTACAGCGACGATATCGTCAAAACGGGTAATTGACCAGAAGCCACCAAACTGCTCGTTCGTACACCAATGAACCGGATCTTCAGCTCTTAAACGCGCAAATAAGGGGCGCCATGAATCGCTGCGATAGATCTCTGGATTGCTGACATCAATGGCGTTGACATGGGTGGTGCCGGATGCGTCTATAGCCATACTCGCCTCAGCCGCGCGCTTATTAGTGGTAATAGTGTAGCCCAAACTTGCCCTGCGCGCGCGATCCTTCTCGGTCATCGTGCGGTCATTTTACGCCATTGAGGTTATTGCGCTGGATGATGGTCGGATAGAGCGACAAGGTAGAGGTAAAACGTGGTCCTTGCGGCCGTTAATGGGTGCAAATGACTAGGGCGTCCAAGGTCGGATGGCAGGATAGGCGCATTGCGGTTGTAGTGTGGATTTGCAGACGAGGCCCGTCTTCGGTAGGGTAGTGGGTGGTTAACGAAAAAAATAGTCCGTTCTCGAGGATTCACATAAAAAAAGGGAGTCATTATGTCTCACACTCAACGGTTTCAACGCAGTCCCTTGGTCGCTGCGCTCGGCGTGGCTTTATTACCCATCGTCGCCACCCCTGTGCACGCTCAACTCGAGGAAGTGATAGTCACTGCGACTAAGCGCTCCGAAAGTCTGCAAGACGTGCCTATTTCTGTTAGCGCACTATCCGGTGAGTCTATGCGCTCGCAAGGTATTATGACCTTCGATGAATATGTCAATTTTTTACCCAACGTGGTTGACGCGGGTATCGGCCCCGGTCAGCGGGAAATCTATATTCGCGGCTCGGCGACTGAGCAAAGCTCAGTCACCGTTTCCTCGGCGCAGGGCTCAGCGCCTGGTGTAGCGCTGTACCTCGATGAAGTGCCGGTTTCCTTTGGCGCACGGAACCTCGATGTGTATGCGGCAGACATGGAGCGTGTCGAAGTCTTGTCGGGCCCTCAGGGTACGTTATTCGGTGCCAGCTCTCAGTCCGGCAACGTCAGAATGATCACTAACAAGCCAGTAATGGGCGAAATGCAAGGTAGGATCGATGTTGGCATGGCGTCAACCAGCGGTGGTGCTGACAGCAATAGTATTGAGGGAATGATTAATATTCCTCTCAGCGACAACATCGCAGTGAGAGCGGTCGGCTACAGTAACAAGCAAGGCGGTTGGATTGACAACACATCCTCGGTGTTTACCCCTTCCGGCGACGTTATCGATCGAAACTCACTGGGATTTGGCCCTTATTTCCGCAACTTCCCCAACACCGTTATCCGATCGACCAGCAACGAAGATCAGGTGAAAGATGATTGGAACGAAGCGACATATACGGGTTATCGGTTAGGCCTACAATGGGATATTTCGGAAGACTGGAGTGCGCTAGTACAGCATTCTTCCCAGCAGTTAGATGTTGAAGGCTCCTTTCTGATTGACCCTAGCCTCGGTGATGATAAGTCTGCCAAATTTGCGCCTGAAAACAACATGGATGACTTTGATCTAACCACCTTAACGCTTGAAGGCCGCATTGCGGGCTTAGATGTTGTCTATGCTGGTGGATACCTCGATAGGGAAATCGACTCTCTGATTGACTACACGCACTACAACAACGGCGGTGCATACATTACCTACTACCTCTGTAGTGGCAATATCTATGCCGCTGAAAGTTCAACCAATCAGAATACCTGTTTTGACCCCACCAAGAACTACCGCGATACGACCACCAATGAGCGTACGACCCACGAACTGAGAATCAGTACCGATCAAGATCGTCGATGGCGCATCATGGCAGGTGTGTATGTCAGTGAGGTAGAGACCAAAACAATTGGTGAGTTCCAATACTTCTCAGCCGGTGACGCCTTCAGTGATTTTCAGGTGAACTACTACGGGGCAGGTGCTCAATCGCCCTATCAACTGGCGAACTATACCATTCCCGGTGTTGCTGGAACGAACCAAGTCGGACCGACGAGTCCCGCAACGGTCTTCTACAATGACTATACGCGTACGGAAGATGAAGTCGCATTCTTTGGTCAACTGGCCTTTGATCTCACCGACAACCTGACAGCAACGGTCAGCGTGCGAAAGTACGACTTTGAGACGCAGTTACAAGGTGCTTCAAACTTCTCCTTTGGCTGCCGATATGGAGGTAATGGCGCTGGTGGGGCCGGTGATGGTTTCTGTAACAGCCATCGATTCAGTAACAGCCCCACGGACCGATTTCTAGCCCTGGGCGCTTATAACGCAGGAACAATGACAGATAGTGAATTTTTGGGTCTGCTAAACTATCCTGGTGCCGCAGCGACATACGGTGGTTCTGCGAAGGGAATGTTTCGGGGCGGCGGTGACAATGCCTCAACGCTGGCTGCTATTCAGGATGGGCGTCTTGATATTTCCAGTATTAATACTGCGGGCGTCACCGAGGTAGATGACACGATTGTGCGCGCATCTCTCGATTGGAGGATCAACGATGACATCATGATCTACGCAGTCTACTCGGAGGGTTACCGACCACCAGCACAAAACCGCAACGCTGGACAGTTTGCAAACAACCAAACCGCCGGTTCTAACTATGACGGTTATGTCGTGCCCGCGGTCGCAAAAACCGATGAGCTAGAAAATTTTGAGATTGGCATTAAATCTGAGCTACTCGATAATCGGCTACGTCTGAACGCTACCTTCTATCAGACTGAAATTACCGATCTTCAGGTCGCACGATTTGATCCGAGCAACGTCGCATTCTTGGTATTCCTAGAGAACGTTGGAGACGCAGAGACGCGGGGCCTAGATGTCGATTTCATGTGGGCTGCTACCGGTCAACTGACCATCAGTGGTGCAGCGAGCATACTCGACACTGAGCTAACCCGAATTAATCGCCAGCTTCAAGGTGTGAGCGTGCCAGTAGGCTCAGAGCTACCACTGGCTCCCAGCTTTTCTGGAAACATTCGGGCACGCTATGACTTCGACATAGCTGAGGGCAACGCATGGCTCAATGCATCATTGGTTTACCGCGGTGAGTCAGTCAGTGGCATTGTCGGCAGTGCCGCGTTCATGGAAGACACGCAGGCCCTTGCCTACGGTAATACGTCTGGCATAGACATCCAAAACGAGGGCGGTGGCTTCGGTACAGTGGCAGACTCTAGTGGCAACATTCCTGACAACACTCGGTACGTCAATGACGCCGCAACCTCTATTAACTTAGGGCTTGGCTATGCACGTGACAACTGGACAGCCGAAGTGTACGTCAATAATGTTACCTCGGAGGAGGGTTTAGTGGTTCAGCCTGCAGGTAAATTCACCCCAGAGTCTAGCACGATGCGCCCACGCACTATGGGACTGCGCTTCGGGTATTCTTTCTGAGCGAGCCTAATGCGCTATATAAAGGGCGATCATGTTGATCGCCCTTTTTTTTAGGAGACTTTTACGGCATGGATAATGCTCAGGTGCCCGCCCAATCTCTCGAGGCTATCCAACAAACGTTAGCTAACGGCGAGGTCTCTGATGCCGGCGAGATAATTGATCAGCTGCTGCGTGACTATCCAGATGATCCCAACCTGGGCTATCTCAGCGCACTGCGCTATCGATTGTCGGATGATTCTACTCGCGCGTTGACTATTTTGGATGAGCTGATCGCCCGTTTTCCAACTATGGCAAGAGCCCACCAGGAAATCGCTATTAACTCGCTGGCCTGCAATCTTCCTGAGCAAGCCCTTAGCGCTGCCGAACAAGCGGTTTTCCACGACGGATCACTGGTCAAATGTTGGGAGTTATTGGAACCACTGCACCGAACGTTTGCGCCAGACAAGCTGGGGACAACACAGCAGCAGATTCGTTTTCTGCGGACACTGCCGACCGAATTGCGAACGGTTATCAGCTATTTGTCTTCAGAGCGGCTCAACGATGCTGAAAGACTGTGTAAATATTTTTTGCGAAATAATAAAACCCATGCCGAGGGTATGCGCCTGCTCGCTGAAGTCATGACGCGAAAGAACGTGCTGGATGAGGCGCAATTTCTACTTGAAACACTCCATGAGCTAGAGCCTGATAACGTTACCGCGACGATTCAACTGTTTCACGTAATTATGCGGAGGCAGCGATTCCATGCTGCTTTCGATCTTGCTAGCCAACTACGACATCAGCACCCTTTAGATAATGATCAAATTAAGAAGGCCTATGCGGCGGCCTCGTTCGCCGTTGGTAATTCTGAGGTTGCTAAGACCGAGTACCAAGAGCTTAGACAGCTGTATCCAATGGATCATCTTATCCCCATTAGTCAGGGCCATATATTTAATGCAAACGGCGATAGCGTTTCGGCGATTCAGGCGTTCAACGATAGCGCTGCTATTAAGCCCAGTCATGGCGACGCCTATTGGAGTTTGGCAAATACTAAATCGTATAAATTCAATGAAGACCAAGTCGCGCAGATGGGAAGTCTTGAGCAGCAGGAGGGAATTGCAACGCTAGACCGAATACAGATCTGCTTTGCCCTTGGCAAAGCGCATGAGGATGCCAAGCGCTATGACAAGGCATTTGAGTTCTACGCGCGCGGCAACCGCTTAAAGTTACCCTCTACTCATTTTGACCCTACGCAGTTATCAAAACGCATTGATGCTCAAATAGAAATCTGCACTGAAGAATTATTCAGTCGCCTGTCAAATTCAGGCACGGACGCAACCGATCCTATCTTTATTGTTGGGCTGCCGCGGGCGGGATCAACCTTGCTGGAACAAATACTGGCATCGCACTCCAAGGTGGACGGCACGATGGAGTTGCACAACGTTCTTGACCTGGCAAAAAGGTTACGCGGACGGGGTGGGGAAGCCGATAAAGTCCCTCGTTACCCAAAAATTTTGAGCGAGCTGGAAGTGGCGTTGTTTGCCCAATTTGGCGAGCAATTTTTAGAGCAAACGCGTGTTTATCGTGGCGACGCGCCATTTTTTATCGATAAAATGCCAAACAATTTCTTCCATGTGGGCCTTATAAAATTGATGCTGCCTCATGCCAAGATTATCGATGCAAGGCGCCACCCCATGGCTTGTTGCTTTAGTGGCTTCAAGCAATTGTTCGGCGAGGGTCAAGAATTCACCTATGGGCTCACCGAAATAGGTGATTACTATCGACAATACGTTAGTTTAATGGATCATTGGGACAGAGTATTGCCGGGCTATGTACTAAAAGTGCAGCACGAAGAATTAGTCAATAATTTCGAAGTTGAAGTGAGGCGAATCCTCGATTTTTGTGAACTGAAGTTTGAATCTAGCTGCCTCGAGTTCCATAAAACCCAGCGCACCATCCGAACGCCGAGTGCCGAGCAAGTACGTCAGCCCATTTATCAAACGGGTTTGGATCAATGGCGCCATTTCGAGCAGTATTTAGACCCCTTAAAGCTAGCGTTGGGCGAAGATATACTCGTGGAATTTGGAATCGATCCACCCCGATGATTTTTTCTGAGTCACGACGATTCGTTTTTTTTGCCATTCCTAAAACAGGCACCCACGCTGTTCGTGAAGTGCTTCGACAACACCTGCAAGCAGGGGATTGGGAGCAGCAGGTCAGGTACGGCCAGCAACTGTCACCGCTTGCAGACATAGCGGCTATCAATCATGGGCATGTGTCGGTTCAGCAACTCTCCGCAGTCGTACCCCGCGAAGTACTCGCTGGACTGTTTAAATTTGCTGTTGTCAGACACCCGTTTGAGCGCTTTGTTTCAGGGTGTGCTTTTCTCGCTCGAACGGATCCTAGCTATGAGCAGGATCCGACGACTTGGATGAAGCGAGCTCTCGAACGGCCACGATTTAGGCAGCGGGTGCTGATCGCCACCCAGTACTCTTTGCTGGCACATCCCTCGGGTGAATTGGGCGTGGATTTTGTGGGGCGCTACGAGTCATTACAGGCGAGTTTTGACTCGGTCTGTGACCAGCTGTCGTTGCCTCGAACGGTGCTGCCCTTTAAAAATACGTCTAGCCACCGATCTTATGAAGACGTGTTAGATGGCCCGTTGCGAGCGCAGCTTGAGGAACGCTACGCCCAAGACTTCAGCGTCTTTCACTATCACCCGTAACAAATTCTTGCGCGCGCCCTGGCTGTAGTGCTGCCGCCAAAATACGTTGTACGATAATGGGATTGATGCCCACTTTATTGGACTGGGTGACTAGCACTCGCGGATTGTCTTTTAGCCCCAACCGAGCCCGCTGCAATAGTCTTCGATAGCCGTCAATGCCCTCGGAAGTAAATCCAGTCAATGACCATTGACGTCGCCAGTCATGGGTTAAATCAAACAGCAGATCGTGATAGTAGTTGAGGTGGTCGGCGTTGTTGTCAGGATTAGCCAAGCAGTCGTCCATTAGCTCGCTGACAATCGCGCTCATCTCGCCCGGTGCCATAATCGGCGCGCAGGGGAAGCGTTCGGTGACAAGTGTTGATGGGGCGCCAGGGCGATAAGCAATGTGCTGGGGCGCAATTTCCGTAGTCGATCGCTGCAGGTCGCGAACAATTCGCCAAAAAGCAGCGGAGCCCGCTATATCTATCACCAGATGAACTCGGTGCTGGTCCCAGGTGTTGATAACCCGGTGGCGACGCCAAGAGTCAAACAGCCAGCTTTCACCGGCGGCCATGTGCGTCTCGTCCGCACCGCAAAAAAAACGAACCGAAGGCGCCGTGATGATCGGCACATGAATCCGCACACGACTGTACCAATGATAATTAAAATCGACGTGCTCTTGTACTTCGGCCCCGGGTGCCAGCCGCATTAATCGACTGCGGGCAACGACCTCGCCAAAGCTACTGACTACCTGTAGCACGTAGGGGGATTGCAACAGCAGTGGAGTGGCGGCCATGGGTCCATCAAAGCCGTCTTTGGCCTCGCCGTTTATGGAGACCAAGGGCACGGCGCTATTGCCCGGCAATCCTGAGGGATGCGGTAGCCAAGCATCTTCACTGATTGACGCCACCTCGGCAATGAGGCGTTCCGTCTCAAAAGCAAAAGGTAGACGAAGGAAAGGTCTATCAAGTTCCAACCAATAATCCTCATGTCAGCGCAGTGACAACGCCTACGCGAGCCAGTATGCGACTGCCCTATGGTAGCAATCCTCTCACCTTAACGCCATGACAGACCCGCTTGCGGCTGCCATAGCGCCACCAACTCATAGCAACAACAACGCGCTTATGCGGGTTTATAAGCATTATGCCTCGAGGCTGCTGACAATGAATGTGGCAAGTCTATAATAGGGGTGTTACTTATCGCTTATCTTCGGCGACAGTCTGACCACAATAGGAGGCGAACTATGGGTGCGTGGACTTACTTAGTACTCGGCATTGTGGTGGAAGTAATTGGCACCATGAGTCTGAAACTATCTAACGGCTTTAGTCATCTGGGCTTCTCGCTACTGAGCCTGTCGTGTTTTGGCTTGGCATTGTTTTTCATTGCCCGTGCTGCCCGCATGATTGATCTCTCTACCGCCTATGCGGTTTGGTCCGGGGTGGGAATAGTGTTAATAACCGTAGGCTCAGTGGTTTTTTTCGACGAAAAATTAACGCTAACGAAAACGCTCTTCATGGCTCTCATTATAGTGGGCGTTGTTGGTCTGAAAGCGCTAACCGCTGAGGCAACCTAGGTGACAATACTACTGAATGCTGATGGCCACGAGCACGGGCAGTGGTGCGCGGCAATCAAGACATACTTGCCGGCACATGACATTGTTCAATACCCCTATGTGCCTGATGTAGCCGCTATTGATTATGCCCTGATCTGGAATCATCCAGACGGTGATCTCGACAATTACCCTAACTTGAGGGCCGTATTTTCGCTGGGTTCCGGGGTCGATTATCTCGACAGATTTCTTACCCTGCCTGACGCGCCAATATTTCGCCTAGTGGATCCCAGCATGGCTCAGGACATGGCCCATTATGTGCTGTATTGGACACTCCACTATCAGCGCGCGTTTGAGACGTATCGCCTGCAGCAACAACGCGCACAGTGGGCTAGCCGTTCCGCACCCCGAGCGTCGGAATTTACCGTGTCATTACTGGGATTAGGCGCCATTGGTTCACACATTGCCAAGACGCTCGCAGCGTCGGGATTTACCGTACTCGGTTGGTCGCGCAGTCCTAAAGCGCTTGATGGGGTGGTTTGCAGGCACGGTGAGCAGGGGTTAACGTCAGTATTGTCCGAGGCAGATCTGCTCGTTTGCTGTCTTCCACTCACGCCAAAGACCGATGGGTTTCTCGATGTCTCCATCTTGTCGTCCTTGCGCAGGGGCGCAGTGGTTGTCAATGTCAGCCGTGGCGCGGTGATGAACGAGGCGGATCTACTCAGTGGGTTAGACAGCGGGCACATTAGCGGAGCGGTGCTCGATGTTTTCTCTGTCGAGCCATTACCTGCGGAGTCAAGCCTTTGGACACACCCCAATATTCATATTACCCCGCATATATCGGGAGCAACGGGGCCGGGCACGGCCATGCAGATTATTGCTCGGCAAATCGCGGACTTTGAGCGCGGTATCCTGCCGCTCTACCCGTATTCGCGAGACGTTTAGCTAGGAGTCTTCCTGTCTTAAGGATCGACTAACTGATAAACTGCTGCCTGCGATCAAGCCGTCCAAAAGTTATCTATGTCCTACCCCCTTTCATTACGCAAACTGACTTTGGCCCTTGCAGGTGTGATTGTTAGTCTTTTATTTATTGCCCCCTTGCTTGTTTACCGCGCAAATAGATCTGATTTTCCGGCTCTCACTGCATCACAATTTTTACTTGAACTGACCCCATTTCTTGGCGTCGCTTTTGTGGGTCTTTTAGCAGCGATGCTATTATTATTGCGATTTCCGACGGTGACTAAGGCTCTAGAGAAGGGGGTTTTCTTTGCCTCAATAGCAGCGATATTGTTTGCATGCTACTTGCCGCTGGCGGTTGGTAAGCTTGATGGCGTAGACACTATTGAGCTGTCGGGCCGTTATTTACTAGCAGGGTTATTCGCAGGGGGCGCTTCGCTCTTTTTCATAGGGCATTACAAAGCCCTTTTGCTAGCGCTGTTGATGGGTCCCGTAGTGGTGACGATACAAGTTCTTCTGGCTATGGCGCCTGAGATTCAAGAACAACCACTGCTGCCATTTTCATCAGATCAACCCAATATCTTACTGGTCAGTTTTGACAATGTGCAGTCGAGTTACGTTAGTGAGCTGCTCACTGAATCTCCAGAAAGATTTGACGGCTTTATGATCTTCCCTGAGGTGACCGCTGTAGCGCCGTTTTCTGCGCTGTCTACGCTGACGACTAAAATGGGTCAGCTACCCCAACAGATACCAGGGGAGATGTTGACTACGGCTGCGGCTCTTTTCCAAGATCGGTTTATTTCCTCAAGGCTGGGTGACAGTGGATTCCAGATTGAGACCTATGGTGATTTTGAACAAGGCGAGAGAAGCTCAACGAACAGTCACGACTACTATCACGCTCGCCATAACAATGACCGGAGCGGGTATCGTCGATTGTTACAGGCGGCTTTGCTACGAGTATTCCCATTCCCAGAGCAGGTCAATACTGGCTTGGATGCGCTAAACAAATTGGCTAGCCGCGCTGCAATGTCGGATTTTGAGAATTATGAAACCCAAGAAATGGCGCAGCTGGTAGCCAGAGATCGACATCCACTAGCCCATTACAAGCTTGATATCATTCAATTTGAGGCGTTTATATCGTCAATGAAGTCAGATAATGTCGGGCCTACGGCGAAGTTCCATCATTATTTATTCACTCATGAACCTGTGCGATTTGATGAGGACTGTAATTACCTGTATGGAACCGGCTTTAGATACGTGACGGCAATACCGGCAGAAACTGCCTGTGCGGTGAGCAAGATGAAATCACTAATCAATAAATTGAAAGACTTAGCCATTTATAATAACACCATGATTATTTTCACCAGTGACCACGGTCCAGAATGCCCGCTTAACTTCACCCTCAGCCCAGGATCATATCAAGTATCGAAGCGATGGTGTCTATCGAGGTATCAGCCGTTCTTGATGATCAAAGGTTTCAATGAGACAGGCCCCTTGGAAATTAAGACGCAACAGGCCTCACTGCTTGATATTGCCCAAACTGTTTGCGCAGCGACGTTGAGTAGTGCCAAGTGCCAGGACTATGAGGGTATTGATCTGCTGGGCAGCGCTGAAGATGATGTGCTAACACCCAGATACATACTGGTGAGTAATACCGACAAGGATGAACGTCATTATGCTGACTTTCATCGACGCGAAGTGCCGCGTCAATTTGGTATCGCCGAACATTTTGGATTAGATAGACAACCGAGGTATAAACGCTATTTGGCGAGTGCGCTGCCAAGCCAAACTGGTGCCGTGTTTGGCAGTGCTCGTCAGGCAGGAGATGGAGATGATCCGGGTTATATTACATACGGACCTTATGCCCACCTCAGAGCGGGTCAGTATCAATTTTCCGTACGTCATCGATTCACGAATGCGGGCGATAATACAAGCTATTGGCAGGTCACTATTGATGGCAGTAGTCATGAATTGTTTCGGCAATCTTTTTTAGATACCCAGGGGTCGGTTCAGGAAGAGATGGTGGCAGTTACACTTGATTCAGCTGCGAACCACGTAGAGTTAAGAACCTTCTTTGGAGGGAAGGGTCTGCTCACAATAGAGGCTGTCGAAATCAGACAATTGAGCAGGCATTAACACCGGTCATGTGGTGTATTTTTGGCGAGTAATTTTTGGTAATGCACTGATAGTCGGAAGCTGCCTTTCGTCTCGGTTACCAATAAATAGGAGGTTATTATGCGATTTTTTATCCCGGTTATTTGTTTGTCAATCGCTTGGCACGGTCCGGCTTATGGATACATTGACCCTGGCTCAGGCAGTGCCATTATGTCGGCAATCATTGGTATGTTTGTTGCTATAAGTATGGTGATGAAAACCTACTGGTACAAGATTAAGTCGATTTTTTCGCGACGTGCAATTAGTGCCTCCGAACCGAGTAATCAGGATAAAGCTGCGGATGAGATCGCGCACGATGACTCTGTGAGCTAGGCGAATCCGGTTAGCTATAAGAGGTCAGATAAGTAGTCAGTAAACCTTTCGGTGTTTTTTACCATTCAAAAAAGCCAGTGAGCTTAACGTTCACTCGATCAGTAGGCAGCGATGACAACCCATACAGTCTTAAATAACAAAACATATTGGGATAGCTTTTATAAAGACTTTAAGAGTGCGGTGCCCTCGCAGTTTTGCGTTTCGGTGGTGACTGATCTTGAAGAAGAAGCCGTTATCGTGGAGCTGGGTAGTGGCAACGGCAAAGACGCTCTCTTTTTTGCCTCACAAGGGCATACGGTGGTAGCCATGGACTTATCAGCGGTCGCTATTGAAAGCAGTCAGAAATTTGCCGAAGCTGGCGCAATCAATAATGCCTATTTTTTTCAGGGTGACATTACCAATAAAATTGACATCGGCAAAGCTGTCGATGCGGCAAGAGTGCGCTCATTGTCCGGCTCGGTGGTGGTGTACTCTCGGTTTGTCATGCATTCTCTCGACGAGAGTCAGCAAGCAAACCTTCTCGAGGGCTTAGGCGCTCACATGATGGAACGTGATGTCGCTTATTTTGAGTTTCGGTCACGGGAGGATGCATCACTGGTCAAACATTTTGGTGGGCATTATCGACGGTATGTTGATACTGAGCGCTTTGAGCGCGAGCTAGCTGAGGTCGTTGGCTTAAAGTTGATGTATTCGATAACGGGTCAAGGCTTAGCACGCTTCAAAAACGAAGACCCAATGGTTAGTCGAGTTATAGCGAAAAAAGGTTTGTAGTATGGTGAGATCTTTTCTTCGTAATATTCGAAGTTTGATAGATATTCATAGTCTTCCAAGATCTGAGAGACGACTGGTGTTCTATTGTGAGGGTCGCAATTATTGGGTTCATTTACAGGGATTAATTCGTCAAATTCTTGACATGACAAACCTACATATCTGTTTTTTGAGTTCCTCAGAAAATGACCCTGGATTGGTTTTTGAGCATCCAAATTACAAGAGCTTCGAAATTGGTGAAGGGTTTTGTCGAGATTGGTTGTTTGCAAATATAGACGCTGATGTGTTGGTGATGACCATGCCCGACTTGCATCAGTATCAGGTAAAAAAATCGTCGCACTCGGTCCACTATGTTTATGTACAGCATTCGTTGGTGAGCCTGCATATGGTGTATCGTCCGCGAGCCTTTGAGTACTACGATACGATTTTTTGCGCAGGCCCTCATCATGTCAAAGAGTTACGAGCGATGGAGAAACGCTATGGCTACCGGCCAAAAAAAGTAATTGAGCATGGATATGCTCGCTTAGACTCAATTATTTCAAATCGGAATAGCCGATCCCTTGTTGCAACAGGAAGGCCGTCACCGAACCATGTTCTACTAGCTCCTTCATGGGGTAAGCAGGGCATTATTGAGTGCGGCCTTGCTTTTCGCATAGTGGGGAATTTACTTACCCGTGGTTTCAAGGTAACGCTCCGACCTCATCCGCAAACCTTAAAATTCGCTCGAACTGAAATCTTGCAGATTAGTAAGGAATTCAAGCATCACCCACTGTTTACCATCGAAGACAATGTTGCGGGCGAGGAATCGTTGCATGCATCTGATTTGATGGTCAGTGACTGGTCGGGTGCGGCGCTGGATTATGCACTGGGCTTGAATAAGCCCGTGATATTTATCGATGGCCCTAAAAAAATTAATGATCCAGACTATGAACGGCTTGGGATCGTGCCTTTAGAAATACGCATTCGAGATACCGTGGGTATGACAGTGCCAGCAGACTGCAGTGTTCTACCTGTGGATGAGTGTTTGCGAATAGATAATAGCGGGTTAGATTTAGCTGCCTATGTTTTTAATGTGGGTGGCGCAGACGAAGCCGGAGCGCGTGCCATAGTAGCTATTATGAACACATGAGAGGCTTTCTTCCTGAGAACACGCCATGATAAACGGAACACAATCATCGACATAAAACGCCTCGTGAAGTTGTCACACATGGCTGCTTGCTTGAAACTTTGGCTTTCACAGCTGATGCTCACTCTCGCACTATTACTGTGTAATGCATCAGCAAGTGCGTGGAGCGAGGCTGCTGACCTTCAGCGCCTTAAAAACTGTCAACCTTCTACAGCGGGTCACATTTTAGCAGGCGTGGTTCGGGATAACTATTCGTTTGCTGGACTCGCTAGCTATCTCAATAACGTTAGCTATCATGTGGTTAGCAGAACTGATATTCGGGCACTCCCTAGTGATGATATCTACCAGATCAAAGACGCCGAGTGGCTTGTGGCGGTGGGCCGGTTTAAGGTGCTGGCGCTCAAGCAGCCAGGTATGAAAGTGCAAATGATTGGCCAACAGTTGTTGGTTTTGAATCCTTCGGTGCTGGCCAGCGTAGAAGAATGCCACCTGGTGGATAAACCAGCGTTGGGCAAGGTGGCAAATGAACTCATGCAGGCTCGCTACGTTCATTTGTGGCCTCCCCTGGCGTTAATGGCTTCTCTGGCTGAAAAGACTTTAGCGTTGATTCATCAAAAAATAGTGGCTAACTGGGTGTGGGCGCTAGTGTTTTTTAGCTTGCTGGTGAAATTGCTGCTTTACCCCGTCACGCGCTATACACAAGTAGTGCAGACGAGAGTTAACCTCGTTCAACGGCAACTAGAACCCCAGCTTGCACATATTAAACAACACTATGAAGGAGAAGACGCGCACCACAGAGCCATGGCAGCACACAAGCAATTAGGCGTGACGCCATTTTTTTCCCTAAAACCTATGCTAGTCACACTGATTCAGTTTCCTGTCCTCATTGCTACATTTAATGCTTTGGCTGACATGCCACAGTGGTCTGAGGTTTCATGGCTTTGGATAGATAACTTGGCCTATCCAGATTCGGTGGGATTGTTGCCCTTTACGTTAAATTTTTTTGGGTCTCAACTCAGTCTACTGCCACTTGTGTTGATGGCCGTCACCTTGCTGTCGATGCCCACGGTTGAACAAAGATCTCAGCGGAGGCATATCATTTATATGGCATTAGGATTTTTGATTTTGTTTTACCCCTTTCCGTCTTCGCTGGTACTTTATTGGATATTGGTTACGGTCTGGCAGGCAGTATTCACGGCAGTAGAAAAATGGGCAACCAAAATGCCGCGCCATTTGTGAGCCCTAGGTTAGTGGGTAGTCAATACGGGGGCTGCTGGTGTTAAGTGGTTTACCCGGTTGCCCTTGAGTCGTGGCGCAACCGTGTTGGCTAAGTAGCAGCCTAGCGCTAATGCCCTGCGTGCTGTGCTAAGGCCCATGCCACGTGTTCCCGGACGAGTGCCGACGGATGCTCCCTACGAGAGGCCAGCGCAGCGATCACTGATGCTGACGTGTCCGCATTGCCCAGCGCCACAGCGATATTGCGCAACCAGCG
>DGPA01000036.1:48831-49069 GCA_002389505.1 Halieaceae bacterium UBA4452 | reverse complement strand
GGTGCTGTTTTTTGGGGTGGTGCTTGCCCCGTTAATGTCCAGAAATAGTAGCAGTTTTTCTTTTAATGATCCCATTTTTTCATTATGGTTCGCTCTGGGCGAGTGTGTTTCGGCTTTTGTCCGCTTTTGTCCGCTTCTGTCTTGGCAGGTATTGGGTCAAACGACTAGGCCATTGCTCAGCCCCCTCGGTGGCGGTACTCACTAATAAGGCGTAGTAATAAAATGCACTTCGAGGATT
>DGPA01000036.1:32792-48756 GCA_002389505.1 Halieaceae bacterium UBA4452 | reverse complement strand
CTAGTCTTGGCGCTGCAGGCCTCTGCCTCAGCGGTGCTGGCAGCGGGCACTCCGGGCACAGTAGCTGCGGGCCCCTTTGAAGTCACCCCGACATTGGGCGTTGAAGCCAAGCATCGGAGTAACATTTATCGTCGCCCCACCGATGAAACAAGCGCGACGCTATATCGCTTGACGCCGGCCATTGAGTTTTTGGCTCAGGAGCGTCGCAATACCTATGGCTTTAGCTACTCTGGTGATTACAATTATTACCGAGACAACCCGCCGGGTGAAACCAACGACTACCGGGATCATCGGCTCGACGCACAAGCGCATATAGAGCCCACAGCTCGCTGGGCTATTGATATTGACGCCGGCTGGGCAGATATTCACGAAGATCGCGGAACGGGTCTGTCGGAAGGGGCCATCGGTCAGGGTATTAATGAACCCGTGACCTACGAGCAAGTCACGGCGGGTGCCATGCTGACCTACGGCGCCAAGGGCGCTAGCCGCATACAGGGCTCAGCGCGCTTGCTCGACAAGGAGTACCAAAACTTTCGGACTTCCACTCAGTCTCGCGACTACGATCAACGCCAGTTGGGGCTGAATTTTTTCTACCCCATAGCACCCAAAACCGACTTGACGATTCAATACGAGGGTAGCGATTTTGATTACCCCTTCGCCGCGGGTACGCTGCCCTCTTTCAACAGCACAGAAGATATCATCACTGCTGGTGCCGAATGGGAGGCCAGTGCAGGGCTGACCAGCTCCGCACGCCTGGGTTGGTTTACTAAAGACTTCGACGACAGCGGTCGAGGAGATTCGAACGGCTTGGCTTGGATGGTCGACGTACAACTGCAGCCTCGTGAGCGGACGCAGGTGTATATTCGAGGAGCGCGGACGCCCACTGAGACGACCTTGGTGGGCAATTTTATTGATCGGCGCCAAGTGAGTCTTGATGTCACCCAAGATGTGGGCGGCTTCACGTCGCTTAACCTGCGCGGATCTGTGGGCAAAGATACCTACGAAGGCTCAGGCGGTGATCGAGAGGATGACCTCATCAACGCCGGCGTGCGGGTAAACTATACCTACTGGCGCCGGGTGCCTGTGTATCTCGAATACAACTACGAAGACAAAGATTCGAGCCAAGGGGGTCTCAGTTACACCGATAACAGCATAGCAATCGGGTTCGTCTTGGGGCTGTAATGGGTCGGTAGGGCTAGTGAGGCTTGCTTTTTATTCTTTGCGTAGCCTCTTTATCACCTTAGTTTTGGGCTACCTTCGTGGTAGCCTTTGTCTTTTAGAATGCAGGGTGGTACGCCAATGAGATGCGCGCGCGGTGTCATGTGGGCCATAGTAGTGACAGTGACGTTCGCAGCACTACCGGTGTTTGCCCAGCCAGCGACCACTAACTACACCTTAAATACCGGTGACCGTATTGCCATTGAGGTCTTCGACGAGCCCGAGCTCAGTGTTTCTGCGCTGGTTGACGACTCGGGCGCGTTATCTTACCCCTTGCTAGGCGCGGTACAGGTCGCAGGGCTGACGGTGAGGCAGCTCGAGTCAAGCATTACCGAGGGACTGCGCGGCCGGTTTCTTATTAATCCTCGTGTCAGCGTGGCCATGGTGGAATACCGGCCATTTTTCGTTCGTGGCGAGGTGGAGAAGCCCGGGAACTATGCGTTTACGCCAGGTCTAACGGTGGAAAAATCCGTATCCATTGCCGGTGGATTTACCGACCGGGCGTCGCCCACGAAATTTTTTATCACCTCGGACATCGACGGCAAGCGACGCAGTGCGGCCATGGGTGATCGCGTCGCGCCCGGGGACATTATTGAAATTGAAGAGAGTTTCTTTTAACCATGGCCAACTCCACCCCTGACGACCAAGCCCCTCGCGCGCAGCAGCCAGGCAACCCTACGTCCGGGCCAAAAAGGGCGTCGGGGGGATCTGCGGGAGGGTATCCTGGGGCTTATCCCACCGGTAATGCGGGCAGTTACCCGGGCACGTATCCGGGCNNNNCGTATTCGGGACGCTACCCCAGTGGCGAACGCGGCGACGATGACGACGTTATTGATCTTCTTCAGCTCGCTTATACCTTACTGCGGCACTGGCGCTCTATTGTTGGCTTAGGGGTCGTAGTGAGCATGTTGGCGACGTTTTACGCGCTGTCGGCCACCCCCATTTTTTCCGCCAGCGCCACGGTCATGATCGACTCCCAGAAAGCCAACACGGTGTCCATTGACGAAGTCTACGGCTTGCCCACGGGCAGCCGCGAGTACCTGTCGACGCAGTTTGAGGTAATCAAGAGTCGCGACATTGCCGTGCGCGCGGTGGAAAAGCTAAACCTCGTGAACCACCCCTTGTATCGCTATCGCGAGCCTGAACCGTCATGGCTCGGCGAGCAATGGTCGGCTTTGCGTCAATTCCTCGTTGAGCTCATTACCTTCCGCGGTGAGGCGCCGGTAGCTTCCCCCGATGCCAGCAGGAGCCAACAAGATCTGCATCTAGCGAGCGTGGCCGGACGGTTTATGGCTGCATTAACCATTACGCCCATCCGAAATACCAGCCTGATTACCATTGCCTTCGAATCTCCCGACCCGGCGCTGGCCGGGCAGGTACCCAACGTCATGGCAACGGTCTATGTCGAGAGCCAGCTCGATGCCGAACTCGATTCAACCCGTGCCGCAGGCTCGTGGTTGTCTAGCCGCGTGGGTGAGCTGTACTCGACCCTGTCGGCCTCGCAAGAAGCGTTGCAGGCGTTTCGTGACCAGGAAAATTTGATCGACATTCAGGGCATTGAAACCTTGGGCGTACAAGAGTTACAGGAGTTAACCAGCCGGCTAGGGGAGGCGCGCCGGGCACGGGCACTAGCCGAAACCGTTTACCAAGAGGTGCAGTTAACGGACACCCGTAACACGGCCGAGTTAATGCAATCGCCGGTGGTGTTGAAACACCCCCTCGTTCAAGGGCCCGCGACCGCTGAGTCCGACGCTGCCCAAGCCGTGGAGCGCCTAGCGAAACGCTACGGGCCCGAACACCCTAAAATGATTCAGGCGAAAACCTCCCTTGACGGTGCACGTTTGGCGTTGCGCGCCCGGGTCGAGCAGGTCATCGCGGGCATTGCGTCCGAGTACCGTATTGCCAAGGCCAACGAAGCGAGTCTTTTGACGCAAATGGCGAGCGTCAAAAGCGAGGTATCAACGCTCAATCGTCAGCAGTTTCGTCTCCAAGAGCTAGAGCGCAAAGTTGACGCTGACCAGCGCCTGTACGAAATGTTCTTCAATCGCGTGCGCGAAACCTCCGAGGTCATGGGTTTCCAAGACGCACCGGCGCGTATTGTGGAGCACGCGGTTGTACCCCAGGCTCCCGTCAAGCCGCGTAAAGGTCTCATCGTTGGGCTGGCGGCGCTGCTTGCGCTCCTTGCAGGCGCCGCGCTGGCCCTCCTTGCCGAGGCAATGAACCGCAATATTCGCAGTCCCGAGGATATCTTTACCCAATTGCAGGAGTCGCTCTTGGCGGTTGTGCCCCTGCACACCCTGACCCGGGACGAACGCACGCGTCCGTATTTTGGGTTTATTAAAGCGCCCAACTCTGTGTACGCCGAGGCCTTTAGAACTCTGCGTACCGGCTTGTTGCTCGGTCGCGAAGACGACGGTTGCCAAGTCATTATGGTGACTTCGGCAGGGCCGGGTGAAGGCAAATCATCGACAAGCATTAATTTAGGCTATGCGTTATCGGCCATGGGGCGCACGCTGCTCATTGAGGCGGACTTACGCAAGCCCTCTCTCCACCGGCACCCCGAAATAAAACAGACCGCCCGCGTCGGTTTGGGCGAACTCCTGACGGGCGAAGCGCAACTGGCTGACGCACTGCTGATCTGGGAAGCGAACGTGCACGTGCTGTTCGCAGGTAAACCGAAAACACGTAATTCGCTCGAACTACTGTCCAGCAAGGCGTTTAGCGACTTACTGGGCCATGTGCGCGAGCATTATGACTACGTGATTATCGATTCTCCGCCTCTCGGCTTGGTCACCGACGCGCTGGTCCTTGCTCGACATGCTGACAGTGTCGTCATGGTCGTCAGGTCTGGAACGTCGGTCGCAGGCGCGGCAGGCGCATTAGACCGGCTTCGCCAAGGGGGCTTCAACCTTGCCGGCGTGGTGTTGAACATGCTCGACAGCAGCGCCACGGGCTACAATGGCTCACGGTATGGTGCTGGCTACGGCTACGGCTACGGCTACGGCTACGGCTATGGGCATGGCAGCCAAGCGGCTTACGGCGCTGAAGATGCCGACAACGCCTGATTCGGTTGACGAGTGCCAGCACCTAGCAACCTAGCACCTANNCACCCAGCGGCCGCACCGAGCGGCCTAGGGGTTTACTGGATAGCATGTATGGCACCTTCAATTCCGTCTCGCAGTGTGCACGTCGCCGTGGGTATCCTCGTCGATGCTGCTGGTCGCATTCTCATTACCCGTCGGGCCGCCCATGCCCATCAGGGCGGGCTATGGGAGTTCCCTGGGGGCAAGGTCGAAGCGACTGAATCCGTTTATGATGCGCTGGCCCGTGAGCTACGCGAAGAGCTGGGTACTGACATTCAGCGCTCGGAGCCTTTTATGACCATTAGCCATGACTACGGCGACAAGCAGGTGCTTCTGGACATACATACGGTGCCAGAGTGGCAAGGCGAGCCCCGAGGGGTAGAGGGTCAGCCCCTCGCATGGGTGACAACAGACGCCTTAAGTGACTATGCGTTTCCCGAAGCCAATCAAGGGATTGTCGACAAGCTCCAATCAGCGCCGTAATGGCGGCAAGCTAACGAGGGTCTATGCCATGAATTGCCCGATTTCTCCGTCTCAGAAGCCATGTTAACGCAACGTATTTTTTTTGAATGAGACAACACCAAGAACAGAACTGCCGACAAACAGACATAAGACTCACCGGTTAATGCCAACGCCACTGGTTTCAAATACCGTCATGAGAGGATAAGCAGCATAGGCCCCAACAAAGTAAAGCAAGGGATTCACAGTCAGTCGCTTTTTTATGGCTTAAATAGTTGATAAATAATAATAGGAATAATCACAAGCATGATTTCCCAGGTATCCCACAGGCGCTCTAGCGCTTCAATAAAATGCATCTTGCTCTTTTCTTGAGTAACTTCTTACCAAAGAGAATCCAGCAAAAAAAGACCAGCCAAAAAATCGGAAAGGCCATGGATTCCTGCACGCCGACGACACTCAATATAGCCTCAATACCCAACAGTACCCCCATGAGCACTACGATAACGGCTAGGTACTGTGCATTTAAAGACTTCCTCATCGCCTCATACTACCTAACAATGACAGGGTGAGTCCAAACGGCTGCTTACCACCCATACCAATGCAGTGACAACAGCTGCAACAGCGCACAGAGCCTTATGGTGGCGGGCGGTCGTGCCATCAACGGTGACTGCTTAAAGAGCAGCCACAGGTCATGGCATAGGCCGGGCTGCGTTCACCTCAGTACGGCACAGCGACGCGCATCCGACCTGTCGCGGGTAAACCACTGCGCGACCCAACGGCTTCCGGTCATGGTGAAAGTCCCAGTTCAGCGGCGTATTCCTCACGCATAATAAATTTCTGTAACTTGCCGGTGACAGTCATCGGGAACTCGTTGACCAGCTTAATGTGTTTGGGCACCTTAAAATGTGTGATCTGACCGGCACAGTATTGTTGTAGCTCTTCGCTGGTAATGGACTCGCCTTCTTTCAGTTGAATCCATGCGGCCACTTGTTCACCGTACTTTTCGTCAGGAATACCAAACACCTGAACTTCTTGAACTGACGGATGGCTATAAAAAAATTCTTCGACCTCTCTCGGATAGATGTTCTCACCGCCGCGGATAATCATGTCTTTTATTCGGCCGGTAATTTTGATGAAGCCCTCCGCGTCCATTTCACCGAGATCACCAGAATGCAGCCAGCCCTCTGAATCGATCGTGTCCGCAGTGCGTTCGGCGTCCTCCCAGTAGCCCTGCATCACGCCGTATCCGCGCGAACACACCTCACCTGTTTCCCCCGTGGCTGCGGTTGTTCCATCCTCACGGATAATCTTCAATTCCCAGTTAGTGTGTGGTCGGCCAACAGTAGTGACGCGCCGCTCAAAGGAATCCTCAATAGCGGTCATTGCATTAATGGGGCTGCATTCGGTCTGCCCATAGGCGATCACAATTTCGGCGAGATCCATCTCACCAATGAGGCGTTTCATGAGCTCAATAGGGCAGGTGGAACCGGCGATAATGCCGGTTCGAAGCGAGCTCACATCAAAGTCAGCAAAGCCCGGAAGATCGAGCTCAGCTAGAAACATGGTGGGTACGCCGTGTAGCGCCGTACATTTTTCGTCCTGCACGGCCTGCAGTACGGGTCCAGGGTCGAATGCTTCGCAGGGTAGCACCATGGTGGCGCCATGGGCGACACAAGCCAGCGTTCCCAACACCATGCCGAAGCAATGGTACATAGGCACGGGGATGCATAAAATATCGGCGGCGCTGAGATGCATGCTGAGCCCAGAGTAATAGGCATTGTTTAAAATATTGGTGTGCGACAGAGTGGCGCCTTTCGGTGTGCCCGTTGTGCCACTGGTGAATTGGATATTGATAGCATCGGCGGCATTAAGCGTCCCTGAGCACCCGAGCAACTGTTGGTACTCTGCTTCTCCCCCCATCTCGCAGACCTTGTCAAAGTTCAACATGCCCGGCGACGCGGCGTCCCCCATGCGAATGACAATGGTGAGATGCGGCAGTTTGGCTGATGCGAGCGCCCCCGGTGGGCTAACCTCTAGTTCGGGGGCGAGTGCCTGCAGCATTGTCAGGTAGTGGCTGGTTTTGAAAGCTTCAGCGGTAATAATCGCTTTGCAGCTGACCTTGTTTAACGCGTACTCAAGCTCATACAGGCGGTAGGCGGGGTTGATGCATACCATGATGGCGCCCATTTTTGCTGTGGCAAATTGAGTGAGTACCCACTCATAACGATTGGGCGACCAGATGCCAACACGGTCGCCTTTTCCAATCCCTAGGGCTAACAACCCGGTCGCTAATTTATCCACTTCGGCGACAAACTCACCGTAGCTCCACCGGATGTTCTGGTGAGGCACGACTAAGGCAATGTGTTCGGGGTCTCTTGCCGCGACAGTGTCAAGATGCTGCCCAATGGTGGTATCGATTTGTTCACGGGTATCGCCCACGGAGTACGCTTTAGAAAGAGTCATTGCGAATGCCTTTTATTATGTGGAACATTGCCAAGGGTTTGCGCCAAATGCCATCCCCAACATACCTGAGCCGAGGGGTCTCAGTAAGAAAAGACCGTGATCGAGGGTCAATACAGCTAGCTAGTCTACTGCGTCTCCTCCCCATAGTTAACGATGACCTCTGAGGTAGAAATAACATCGTCAGTCGCTATTGCCGATCACGTGAAATGATAGGTAACGCGACCTTTTATGTCACGCCGTTCGACTTTGGCGATCGACAGGATGAACACGATGCCCTCCTTCGCTTTTATGGGGCGAAATCTTAACAGTGACCATGGTTAGGCCCCATGTCATTATGTGTAAACTTTGGGTCATTCGGGCTTCTTCGCTGCACATCGACCGGTTACACGGGCAGCTAAGCTACAGGCACTCACAGGCGGTCGGTGTTGTTGGGCTTTAGCGTAACTCTGCAGAAATCCGGCAGGTCAAATCACCCCCAGTTAAGTGCTTAACGCGAGTTGATCTGTAGTATTGCGCCAAGACTCAGTTGTCTACCCTCGCGCACAAAGCCCAGCTTTTGCTCATAATAAATGTCTTCTATGTTCGCGCAATTCGCATACACCGTTAGCGCATCGCTCACCCGCCAAGAGACTTTCGCCGACAACACAACATAGCGGTCAAGCTCGGTATAAATACCCGTCTTGGTAACATCGTGAAGTTGATCAACGTACTCACCCCGTAGACCTACATCGAATTCGCCAAGCTCCATACGCGCATCTAAAAAACCGGACCGTTTTGGTCGGCTGCGTATTTGGCGTTTGACCCCGGCAGGGGTCGTTTCCTCTGCATCCACCCATGCGCCACCAACGCTCAAAGACAGGTGGGAAGTAACGCGAAAATCACCGGCTAACTCCAGTCCTTTGATCACGGTGTTATCCAAGTTCTCCCATGGGAGTTGGCGAGCAGGTTTCTCAATCAATCCGTCAATGTCATTGTGGAAAATGGACGCACTTAGCCGGTGGCCACTGTCAAGGCTTGTCGTAACGGTCAGCTCTGCGTTATTGGACTCAAGCTCCCGGAGCAGGGGATTGCCAAAGCGCCGCTCATAAAGTTCACCAAGTTTTGGTAAGCGTGTGCGCTGTGCATAGCTGCCGCTGATAGTGGTCATGGGTGACAGCTGATACTCGGCAGCGATTTGTGGGTTAAACGCCCTAACGCGCGTTCCATTGCCACCCTCGAAGTGCGTGGCAATGAAGCCAGCTCGCCAAGCGAGCGGACTGCGGTCACTCGCGCGGCTGTACTCCGACGCGAAGGTGTAGGTGTCTACTGACTCCGAAGTAGAATTTAGGAAGGTGTTGTCAGCGCTAAATTGCTCACGCCCATAAGATGCCGCAAGCATGACTTCATCAAGACCAGCCAATGCAAAGCGGCCATAGGCTCTTATACCGAAAGCATCGTCACTGCCCTTGTCGACCTCATCGACTGTCCCGTAGCTACCATCGGTATAACTGGCGAGTTCAAAATCATATCGAGTGTAATAGCCTTTTAAGGCAGCCCTGTCCCCGACCCGTTGTGAGAAGATAAACGACTGCCGATCCGACCGGTTCAAGCGCTCGAATTTAGGTGCGTCGGGACCCAAGCCCGGAGGCAAGCCTTTGGAGGCTGAGACCCTCATATAAGTGAGCGCCGTTTCTCCTATACTGACTCGGTTAGAAACCGCTCGAATGAGGATATCGTCGCGCGTGAAATCGGCATTATTGCGACTCGATCCCATCTGATAAGGCTGAGTGGGATAGCGACTAGGCATAAGATAGCCATCGCTAGTCGAATGGCCCGCGCTCATCAGAACTGAACCTAACGATGACGTGAAGCTTGTATCGCCACGAACAACGCGCGTTTGTCCTTGTGCAATTTCGGCCCGCAGCAGCGTTGGGGTGCCCTCAGGCGACAAGGGAATGACATCGACCACGCCGCCAACACCGTTTGCACCATAAATAACCGACGGTGCCGCTTTGGAGACTTGAATTCGCTGCACAGGCCCACTAGTGAGCTCATTAAGGTCAATGGTTCCATCGTAAGCGGATGCCATCGGAACGCCATCGTACAGAACAAGCACGTCACGATCGCGAAACCCCCGAATCCAGACGCGCGCCTCCGCTGAGGAGGCGCCATATTGGATATTGACCCCTGGCTGATAGCGTAAGGCGTCAGCCACCGTAATAGCATTGAACGCCGCAAGATCCGTTTGGTCTACAACCCACTTGTCTGTACCCCGGACGGGTGTTGTAGGCGCCTCGGCGAGAACAACAATTTCGGGTAGAAAATACAGCGCTGACTCATGATCTGAAGCCCCAGAACACCATGTCGAATAGCTCAAACTGGACAAGCCCAAAATCGCACTGGCCAGCAGATCACCGAATCGCCTTATCTGATGCATGGGCTCAATCCACGCCAGCCACGTGGCGTCGCCGAACCGCCATAAACAGAGCACGGGAGTGGCCAGAGCGTGTTGTTATCGACGCCGATGAAGGGCCTCTCTCAAGGCATGCATCGTAATGCACCTGCGTTGTGCTGAAGCCTGCTGTACTGAGCAAAGATTTCACTGAAGCTTCCGTCAATGCCGGAGATTGACGCCAAGTGGCCTGCCAAAATCGCTGCGCCGTGGTCAAAATGTCGTTCGTGCGCTGTTCCGAGACGTCTCGGGAGCGCAAGCCATTGAGTAACGTAGCTAACGCAGAATCAACATCCCGGGGGCGATTTCTATCTAACCAGGCTACGTCGCTAGCGCATAAGGTTTGCACGAGTAACAGTGTCGATCCTCGGGCAGACAATGACGCCCAATTAGCGCAAACGGCTTGCCTAAACTCACCCGGTATGAGCCCTAAAATATTATGGGCGATGACTAAATCATAAGTCGTTGGCGACGGGAGAGACAACTGTGCGGCATCAGAAAAATCGCCCTGAATGACATTGACCTTGCTCCCGCGACGGGCGGCGTGCAAACGCAATACTTCGCAAGCGCTGGCACAACGCTCAATGACATCGACCATGGGTGCGCAATCCATCGCCTCGCCTACTTCAAGAATGAGTTTCAATACCGCCGTGTCTGCCGCACCACAAAGCAGAATACGCCCATTCCCGCTGCTCAAGGACCTTACCCCCTGAACAATAGTGTCTTCACCAAATAGGGGTTTGGCGGGCAATAACAGCCGTAACAAACCCCACACTCGGTGATAATCTAGGCAGCCATGCTCAGCTAAACAATGAACAGGAGCCAGCTCCCATGCTGCAAACGCGTCTGCTTCGTCAATCATAGTTGGTTAAACTCTTCGGATATTGACTCAACCCTAGGGCGTATGAACCTAAGCATGCACTAAAACAGGGACTCCAACCACTGGCCTGCTAGCCCTATATTGAGCGTGGGGTCATACATAATCACTTCAGTTTGCCCCAATAGCAAAGCCATCAAAGCCGCTGAGACAAACACTTTAACGAGGCTTGCCCTACTGCTGGTCGCAGAAGTGTGACGAGGCTCGGTTAGTAACAGCCAGCCGCTAAACATCGCCGCCAATGCCACATTAAGACCGACAACAGGTTGCAACGCAATGACACCAAGGAGCGTGCACAACAATCGCAAGGCCCCGCTTTTCGTCAATGCGATTGCTGAAGCGGGCAAGCTACTTTTCGCCCTGACCGTACGCCGTTTTAGGCATAAATGCTTCGCGCGAAGCATAACCCAGGTTCCCTGTGCTAACGCCAGTGATGCAACTATGCCGAAGTACAGAGCGTCCAAACCCATCTGCACACTTTGAACCACAGCAAAACCACCGGTGGCCGATAACATGGAACCAATACAGAACAAAGCGGGTGCTTCAGAGGGCTCATTTTGTTGGTCAGGTTGTTGAGCTATCGACAGCCGGGGGCGTTTAAGGCTTCGATAGCAATACGCAAGAATAATGGTCACAACACACGCTAAGGCAAATAGCATGAGCAGCTGCGAGCCAATGCGCCCTGCGCTTATCAACTGCGTGGTGATAACGGTGTTACGTTCTAACATGCCCCCAAGAATAAAGGCGACGACAAAGGGTACTACGGGGATTTTTGCGCGCTGACATAGAAACCCAACAATAAAGAACCCCAACAGCTGAACCATTCCTTGGAGGCCGCCAGCATAAGCACTCACACAGACCATCACAATGACGAGCGTCCAGGGGAGCATGCGCTGCAGCGGAATGTGACGGATCCGGGCAAGCCCCGGGGCAAGTAAAACGCCAACGCACGAAGTCAGCAGGTTCGAGCCCACCAAAGCAAAAACCAGTAAATAGGTCATATTAAGATGCCGGGTGAGCATGTCCATGCCAGGCTGCAAACCGTGCAATGCTAGTGCCGCGAGGAGAATAACGCAGGATTCGCTGCCGGGAATCCCCAAACTAAGCGTGGGTATCAACACGCCACCATCTTTGGCATCGATAGCCGATTCCGGTGCAATCAGCCCTCGGACTTGGCCCTTACCAAAGGCAGGTGTGCCCCCTTTCTTGTTGGCGGCCAAACCATAGGCTGCATAGCCCGCTACTGGCCCACCCAAACCGGGAATGGCTCCAACAATCGTTCCTACTAGGGCGCTTTTAAACACTAACGGAAGGTGACGCAAGGGCATCACAAGCCCCGCTACTACAGAGTCGTCGGGGCGAGGGACGGCGGAAACCGTTTCATTAAAATGGACGGGTCGCAGCCATTTCACCAATTCGGGTAGCGTAAATATACCCAGCATGAGCGGTAAAATAGCGAAGCCGTCGTACAAAAACCCCAAGCCAAATGTCAAACGCGGCAGCCCGTTAATCATATCGGCACCTACGGTCGCCGCTAACAACCCCGCCAAAAGTGACGTGAGTGAGGCAAACAACGAGGGGGAGGGCAGTAGAAGGATCAACATTAGCCCAAGCAATATAAGGATAGTCAGTTCGAAAGAACCGACTAGGGAGATGAGTACCGAAAGCCAAGGTAAACTGAGCAGCATAAAAACAACACCGATCAGAGAGCCGATAGCAGATGACGCAGCCGCTATGCTGATAGCCATTTTAGGGCGCCCTTGCGCGGCTATCGGATAACCGTCGAGTAGAGCCACGCTAGACGATGCACTACCTGGCACATTAAAGAGGATGGCGGTAACAGACCCCATAAAGGTAGCGCCTCCGGTAATGGCGCCAAACAAAATCAAGGCATGCTCCGTTGACCAGGTTGCCGAAATAGCGAGAGCCAGCGACGCAAATCCAATGCTCGACATGCCTGGAATAAAGGAGCTGAACATAACGAGCAGCGTGCCAGTGATGAGAATCAGTAAGCTGTCTCCCTGACCCAGCAGCTGCAACGCTTCAATCATGGTTTATCCGTGTACCAACGAACCTCGAGGGCATGCCACCGCTTCACCACTTCAATGTCTTGCTGCTCTTGAGCCGAGAAATGCTCAATAGCCACCAGCCGTAATTGGTCTACTTGGGCGAGAGGAAAGCCAAAGGTGAGTAACTCGTTTGGCGTCATAACACAAAGACATTGATCCACATCTTGGCGCAGTAGCAGTGCCGAAGCCGCCTGAAAATGGCTGCTAAACCCGCGTGATACTCGACAACCTGCCACCCATAAACCTTCGCGACACGACAAACCCACTCCGCTAACGCGATGATCCGATGGCTGTCGGGCTAATGCCATGAACTGCGAAGCCTGGTCAGGATTCTCTGGAATCAGCAGCACAGTGACGGGCACAGACCAGCCTGTTGGAAAACACAGATTGAGCAACGTTTGATAACGCTGTGGGTTATTTCTTCCGCTCATCTGCGGCCCTAGATTTATCTCGCATACCACTGCCGATGAATCCAACCATGAGATGGCAATGTCTTGGGCGATGATATCGACGCCGGCTATATCTAGACCCAGAGCGTCGGTCGCATCAACCGCTAGCCTTAAGTTATCGGCATGTACCAACCTGGGCTGAGAGAAATCCAGTTCGTGATTGCTCCCACCACTGGAAATATTATCCCGACGCCGTAATCGAATAAACGCCCCTTTTTCTGGCACTGACTCAGAAGAAAGCGCCTGCTCGGACAATAATTCCAACGCCTCGGCATCTAAGCTAATCGTAGATGCGGCAGAAGGGCTGTGTAATGCGCCTTCTTTTCCCGCGCGATCGCTTTGCTTTTCGGCCACCAGCGCCCCAATTGACGATTGTCCATCGCCGTTAACGCCTCCAGGCAAACGCCGCACTACGCGAATGACTTCGCCGTGAACCACCATGAAACGATGAGTCAATCCCGCAATTTGCTCTTCTATTAAAATATTGTCGGAGGCCTGGCTTGCGCTGGCAAAAGCGGCGCGAACTTGTTGTGCTGAGCGCAGGCCGGCGTAGACGCCCTCACCCCTATCTTTATCACTGGGTTTTACGACCACTGGATAGCCTAATTTTTCCGCGAGGCGCACAGCCTGGTCTGCCGACCTAGCATAGTGGTGCGCGGGTGTCGGTAAGCCTACGCTCTTTAGCCAAATGGCGGTTGTTGCTTTATTTGCCGCGACCCTGGCTGCCAAATACGACGTCTCACTGCTGAGCGTACTTTCAAACCGCTTTTGCTTGCTGCCCACGCCCAGTATTAATGTCTGCTTGATATGTCGTGATGGGACACGTAAAACGTACGCAGCCTCGCAGAGATACCGGTAGTTCAACATTTTTTTAAAGGGGTAGGCCGCTTGTAATTGATCCTGCAACGATTGTAAGTTTCCTGCGACGCGCTGAGCAAATGCCGCTTCGTCAGACGCTACTAAGCAGTCAACAAGACTCGTGAGTACAGAGCTGAGTGGCGTCGACATGGCGATTGGCCAGTAGATGTGAGCGTGGCTTCTTCCAGAGGCATCGCTGCACACCCAGCGAAAGTCACGGCGCACTGACCAACCGCTCTCGTATAGAAGCTGACTGACGACAGTCCCAATAAGCGGCCAAATCCTTGAATCATTTTTCGACACGGCAGGGATTGGCTCATTAACGAGGAGCGTATAACAGCGGGTTAGGCGATTTAGCACGACATCAACGTGGTCAAGGTCTAAACAGAAAGCTGCGCTTTGAGAGCTTTGCCCAAGTCCCCTGACGCTGCCCGGGACGTTTCGTGGCGGACCGTCGAGTGTTAACGTCGTGTTGGTCACTTTTCTATCCATAAGTGTTTAGCGCGGTCCCGCGGGGTTAGCTACCATCAAAAGTAGATCCAAAAGGATAGACTGAGCTTGCTCAACAGACGCCGGTGTTAACACAACGCCGAGCGCGAGCATATCACGCTGGAAACGCTTAGATGAAACCACAGAGCCCACTATGGCCCGTAAACAATCCTGTAATGGTCTTGGCATGCCCACATCAACCGCCAACATCATATTTGTATGCGCTAGCTGGTTAATCCGCGCCGCCTCATCCCGTTGCGCCTCTGAAACAGGCGCAGCACTGCCGAGTGGTGTCTGCATGCGCTCCATTAGCGTGGGAGCATCAGGGAACTCCCCAGAGCGCGCGTTGCCGAGTATCATCCAGACAGAGGCAAAACTATCGTCACGATCTAGATAGCGTTTCGCGCTCGTCACCGTCGACGTCATGATATCAATCTCTCCACGGGATAACGCAGCCCAGGCGTCGGCGCTACCACGATAGCCTTTGATGGCAACAATATCCTGCATGAGTAATTTTGCTGGACGCACTATTCGCGAATTAGGCTCACTCGATGAGGCCAAAAAACGACCTCCGGTGGACAGGGCTTTAATCGCATCGTGACGCACTATCCATACCGCAGGCTCCCGCGCTAATAACATCAGGGGCGATATTTCTGTCAGCAGCGGTGCCTCAAGGCCAAGCGAAGATGCTGAAAGAAGCATTCGTGGATCAACCATCGCGATGGAAACGCTACCGGTGCCAGATATTTTCAGGGATCGTGCGGCAATGGCTCCCATTGCGCCGGGTACGTTTCGAACCAAAACCCGTAGCCCGACTTCACGGTTTATTTGCTCAGCTAAACCTCGCGCCAAAAGATCCTTTCCTCCGCCCGCAGCGAACGGTACGGTTATGTTGAGGGTGTTGCTGCCAACAACGGTGGGACAATCCAATGGCGGCTTAGCCATAGACTGTGATACTTGATCTGCTAATGGAGCGCTATGGGCATACGCGGTGAGCAGGCAACCAGTAAGCAGGCAACCAGTAAGCAGGCAAACAGTAAGGAGCAGCAGGATTTTGTCTACCAAGACTCGTCGGACCAGCCCCGAGGTCGTCATGTCATTATTCCCCTAGTCATGTGTTTTTTTTGAATGTTTTGAACTCAACGGGACCATAGCGTGATGCCTCCCTCGCGTGTGGCGTCAGCCACCAGGGTATCTAGGTGGCGACTTTCATCACCAAGGTGACCACAGCAGCTAGGGTCAAAACGAACACAGCCGTGAGCACGACGCCGATGATGATGAAGTGGCTAGCCTTTCCTTTTGCGAAATCTCGCGCGCGCTTCTCTTTCGATTGTACTCCCACCATGGCTGCTAGGGCGCTGCCGAACATCTGCATAATCGTGAGGCTAGCCTGTTCCCCGAGGTTATCGGGTACGGCCGCCGAATCGTCGTGGTTCACAGGGACGGGATTGTTTTGATGAGGCATCAGCAACACCGATAGATTGCCGTTTCAAGAGCGCCCATTATAGGACAGATGGGGTTCCTGCATACGGATCGATTTGAACGTTCGTGAAGGTCTGAAAGCCTCT
>DGPA01000036.1:0-32721 GCA_002389505.1 Halieaceae bacterium UBA4452 | reverse complement strand
GACCGAGTCACTGCGTGAACTGCTTAGACCCAAACATATTCTTATACGTCTCTTCGGTGGGGTTGCCCACCTTCATATCTTCAGCCATGACCGCGATGCCGCGCTGTACGGCCGGTCGTAGGGCCACGGCCTCTGACCAGCGTTTGACGTTGGGGTACTGCGTAATATCAATACGGTGCATGTCCTGTTGCTTGGGCATGGTCCAAGGAAACGTGGCCACGTCAGCAATGGAGTAATCCGAGCCCGCCAGGTATTCCGATGCGGCCAGGCGACGGTCCATAACCCCGTACAGCTGCTTGCAGACATTGTGATAGCGTTCCTTGGCCAGCGGGACGTCCTCCGGACAGTAACCTTGAAAGTAACCATTTTGGCCGAACATGGGACCGACATTGCCCATCTGAAACATTAGCCACTGGATCACGTCGTAGCGTTCCGACACCTCTTGTGGCCATAACTTGCCGGTTTTTTCTGCCAGGTACATCAAAATGGCGCCCGATTCGAACACCGTATAGGGCTCACCGCGCGGGCCTTCAGTATCGACTATGGCGGGTATTCGGTTGTTGGGGCTGATGGCAATAAACGCCGGGTCGAACTGATCGCCTTCCAAAATATTAATGGTGCAGACCTCATACTCGATTTCTACTTCCTCGAGCATGATGGCAGTCTTGTGGCCGTTGGGCGTCGGCCAGTAATAATGCTTAATCATTTTTTAGCACCCTGAGCCGCCAGTACCTCCTGAACATTCTTTTGCAAAAATGCTGCCGAGTCATCGCCCTCAAAGTCGCGATTGTAGTGGCTCAGCACCGAAGGCCGCTGGATAGACTCCTCCCACCAGGCTTTCAGATTAGGGCGCCCATCGAAACAGTCGAAATCTGGGTACAGGGGATCCTTGGCGTCGTAAAAGTTCACCCTAAAATCCATGTAACTAATCGCGTGAAGCATTGACGCCTGGCCAATATCGAAGCCGTCGAAACCTCGCTTGCAGGAGGCTTCTAGAGAGTCACAGCCGCGGATAATCTTCGGCCAGATCCATTCGAAAAATTCAATGCGCTGGTTTTCTTCGGGATTCCAACCTTCCATCACCAGCATAACCGTGGTCTCGAACATGGTGTCTGCCAGAGCGAGGCGAGTGATGGCGTCCCAGCGAGCCGGCCCCTTAGCGGGGTACAGATGATTTCCAGACTTACTCATGCTGTCAAGGCATTCAACAACGGCCTGACTGCCGTACACCACCTGGCCGCTATTCAGCGCCAGAGCCGGTACTTTATCCAATGGGGTTAGCGCCGCGATCGAGTAGGCATCGCCCTGGTCTTCGCCCTGGCGGTTTTTAAACGGGTAGGTGGGTACAAAAGTGACGTCATCCCACAGACCCGCTTCATGAATAGTAACGAGAACCTTGTGAATGAACGTATGAAAAGGCGAATAAAATAGTTTCATGGTGCTTAACCTCTGGGAGCTGCGTTTAAACCAGCGCTCAGCATAGCAGTTATCATTGCAGTTGCAGACGTGATCTTTCGTTGCTGGCTCATCCGAGGGTTGTGGCGCCTAGGTGCCATCAAAGACGGGGGCTCTTTTCTCGACAAATGCTGATAATGCTTCAACAGTATCGTTACTGACCAGCATGCATTCCTTCTCTTTTTGAATGCCGTAGTCCAATGTGGCTTCCACTGCATTGCGAAGAAGCCGATTGATGGTCAGCTTGGTCCCCTCGATTGCCATACGTGGTCCGGTGGCCATTCGCGTCGCCATAGTCTGCGCATGCGCCATCAGTAAATCAGCCGGCACGACATCCCGAATTAGGCCGATTTCTTTTGCTGCTGCGGCGGTTAACCAGTCACCGGTAAGTAAAAATGCCTTTGCATTATTGATACCCAGCAGTAATGGCCAGATAGCGGCTCCGCCATCACCTGCAACATACCCAGCTGTTACATGTGTATCTGCAAATACTGCGTTTTCAGATGCGATAACGAAATCACAGAACAACGCTAAAGTGGCGCCAAGACCCATGGCATAGCCGTTCACAGCAGCAATGATTGGCTGAGGAACGTCAAGGATATCCATAATTATCTTGCGTCCCTCCTCGGTCATCGAATCTGTTTGTTCGCGGTTCATATTCAGCCCGTGCTTCAAGTCACCCCCAGCGCAAAAAGCAGAACCGGCTCCTGTTAAGATCACCGCTCTTGTTTTTTTGTCCTGTGCGATGTCGGCGAATACACGCGAGAGTTCTTTGTGAAGATATTGATCCGTTGCATTACGTGCGCCTGGCCTGTTGAGCTTCACGGTCAGGACGCCTTCGCTGCGATCAAACTTTATAAAGTCATAGTTTGAGTAGTTCACGGTTGCTGCACTCCTAAAAATTTAAATGGCTGGCCAAATAATTCCTGACGCATGTGAAGGATTGGGTCGCTAAAAGGGCTGCGTGCCGAACACTGTGAGCACAAAGTAATCGCCTTGAAGCTGCTGTAGGGTAGTAGGCAAAACTACAATCTAGAGCGGCCAATAGCGGACAATAAAATCGCCCAATGTTACCGGCTGATCATGACCTGTCCCAAACCATTCAAAGGTATAATGCACTGCAAAACCCGCTTCACGTAGTGCGACTTTTTGTACAGTAAACCGAAGGGTTAGCTGATCCCCTGCCTTTACCGGACGCAGGATACGGAAGCGATCAGAGCCGAGAAATAGCGCGCGTAAGCCCTGCAGCGCGACGTTTTCAAAATACACTGAGTGTATAAGTGACAGCGTAAACATTCCCGGCGCAATAATAGCGCCAAAATCAGAAGCTGCGCATCGCTCCTCATCAAAATGAAACCAGTCCATCTGGTTTACCGAGCGACAATACTGCTGAATCATTTCTTTTGAAACTGTCAATGCGGGAGAAACAAATAATAGCTTGCCTTCTCTGGCCTGAAAGTCACTCAAACACGTAATAAGAAGTTTTTTATCCATTGCGTAACGTACACCTCGCTGTCTATCGCTATGCTCATGGGTAAAGAGACCAATCCGCTTTAGCTGTGTGCTTACGATGGCCAGCCCTCAGCGACAAGCTGATTGATTACGATAGAGATTATATCGATGACCGTTGCTTGTTACCTATAATCTTCATCGTCGTGTCTCGTTTTTATAGTGTGGATTACACCGCGAGTTGGCGTCTTGTCAAATTAAGTAGATTTGCTGTCAGAACGGTGACCCAGCATGTTCCCGCTTTGATAATACGATGTGCCAGACGAATGGTATGCTTTATTGGTTATTAAGATGGGCGATAGCCATGTTTGATTCTTACCTCTTTCGCGTTTTTATTATTCCTTCCGCAGTGTTTCTATCTGTCGTTTTTGGCGGCTCCTATGGCACCGGCCGTGAAATCATGGAATTTATTAGTCGTCACGGGCCAGTTGGTGGCCTGATCGCCATAGTGGCGGTGGTAGTGACCTACAGTTTTTTGTTGTTTGCCACATTTGAATTGGCGCGTAAGTTCGATCAATTTGAGTACCGCGGCTTCTTTCAGAAATTACTGGGCCGATTCTGGTTTTTGTATGAGATTGTCATTTTATTGGGCATGCTGATTACGCTGGCGGTTTGCACAACTGCATCTGGAGCGATTGCCGACACAAGGTTTGGGCTGCCTGCGTGGGCGGGAAGTCTTGGGCTATTAGCCGTCGTCTTTGTGCTGACCTATCAAGGTAGGGCGCTCGTTGAGAAGACAATGATTGCGGCGGTGCTGGCTTTGGGATTGCTGTTGGTGGCGTTAGTTGTGCAGCTTACCGGTGAGCCAGCGCAGAACATCCAAGCGTCGTTTGCTAGCGAGCCTGTCAATTGGGATGCCTGGCAAGGTGGCGTTCAATACGCCTTGGTCAATGGTGGTTTCATCCCGCTGTTACTGTACTGCGCCAGAGGCATACAAACGCGTATGCAGGCAGGCTTGGCAGCCATGTGCGCGGCGTCAGCGGCGGTTGTGCCCGGATTGATATTCCACACTGCATTCATGAGTCAGTTTCCGGCGATTATTCAGGCAGAGTTACCTGCTTATCACCTCATGGGTAC
The DNA here is from genome assembly GCA_002389505.1 of Halieaceae bacterium UBA4452. Lineage (GTDB taxonomy): Bacteria > Pseudomonadota > Gammaproteobacteria > Pseudomonadales > Halieaceae > Luminiphilus. Next base: position 28,680 of record DGPA01000036.1, on the reverse strand, counting down.
GCTAGGCTCCAGTTTGTTGCTAGATCTGTATGTTGCTGTTTTATTTGTGCTGATTGCACAGACCGGTGTGGGAATGCTGCAGGGGTTTCTCGATAGAGTTGATAGCTGGCACATCACCCGTCGTGGCAAATCCCTGAGTAACATGGGGCACGGTACGGTCGCAGTAGGAATGGTAGTCAGCAGTATGGCGCTAAGCAGTCTAGGTATTATTGCGCTCATTCTCACTGGCTATACGTTTCTAGCCCTAAGTTTTATTCTGGTATTCGCGGTGCCACTGATGACGCGTGGGATCTGGCTGATTTACGCTCGGCCCTAGTAGTTTTAACTATTTCCTAGCGCCGCGATAGATATTTTGACTGCGCGAGCGCCCTTGTTATTGCATGCCGCAATATGGTGAAATCTACTGAGTAGGTAATACAGGCATGATCTGATGCGGGCGGTTGAACATTCTACGATAGGTAGTATTGGTACCGTTATCGCTCAAGCTATCGAGGGCGCGGGCGGGGATTATGTCGCCCTATTTACCGAGGTGGGATTAGACCTCAATACGCTCCGGGATCCCAGCGTTCGAATCTCATCAGATAAGATGTATAGATTGCTGCAGCTCGCTGAAGCGCGTTGCAAAGACCCCTTGTTTGGCCTGCATTTTGCTAAATATCTCCACCCAACTACATTTTACTCGCTGGGCGTCTCGATGTATGCCAGTGAAACGCTGGGAGAGTATCTGAATCGCTACATCAAGCACTATCGCTTAATTACCACCAATAATTTTATATCTGCAACGCTGGCGGAAGGTGTTTTTGAATTAGTGAAGACGGACACGCCAGATGAGAAAATTGGCCCGAGTCAAGTTGATGGTTTCTTGGCAATTACTGTGCAGTCGGTCCGATTGGCGCTTCAGAGTGATTTTTTCCCGCTTAGCATCTCGGTAGCAAGGCCGGGTCCGACAGGTTTTGAGGCGAAGTACGCGGCATTTTTTGGCTGTCCAGTCATATTTGATGCGCCCTTAACCGCGATTCGTATCAACGAGTCGGACCTATCGAAAAAACTGCCCAGTGCCAACCCATATTTGACTCAAATGTACGAACAGTTAACCGTAGATTACCTTGAGAAGATCGACAGGGCAGATTTTCCTGCGCGTGTTTACAAAGAGTTGCTGCGACTTTTGCCCACGGGGGTCTCTTGTAAAGATCAAGTGGCTCAGTCGTTAAACATGAGCACACGTACGCTATATAACAAACTCGAGGCAGCTAACACGACGTTTCGCGAAGTATTGGATGAAACTAGACGAGCGCTTGCGGAAGCATATATGTCAGAGGGCCTGCCAATTTTTGAGATAGCCTATCTTATCGGTTTTTCCGATACGGCAAATTTCTCTCGCGCCTTTAAGAAATGGACAGGTAAATCACCCAGCGAGTTTAGAGATACTGACGCTAGCTGACTTCCCACCTGACTAATTCCTTGCCCGATTTAACATAGAGCCCCCCCTATTGCTGCACTAAAGTGATGGCCTGATATTTATTCGGGTCAATATTTTAGCGCTGTCCGCTGTAGGGAGTCCGGCTTAGACCATGGACTGACTTCTATTGGACTCTACAAAGCTTGAGGTGCGGATCTGAGGGCCATTAAATCTCAGTTTTCTGAGTCAGTCGCAGATTGATGTCGACGTGGAGCGGTGCATTTGGTGAACCGCGACTTGGCCTTTGTTGTAGCGGTGCTGATTGATTTTGGCTTATGAGCATTGGGTTACGCTTTGCGCGTTGTAGATCTGTGGAGTTCATTGTTGCTGCGGAGTTGGCATATCTAGTCAAGGGTAAGTGAGCAGCCATGACGGTTCTAAACAGCCCTATTGTTTCGCGTGTATTAGCGCACAGGGCGCCGAGTAAAAACGATGAAAGTATGGCGTGAAGTGTATCGAGGTGGTGAAGAGAGGGGCTTGCAGTAATCACTGAACTAGAACACGGCAATGGTTAGATACAAAACATACTGTATAGTCGGTATGTATTAATTGGGTATCACGGTAAAGGTGGAAGATATGAACACAGCGCAGAAGATAGAGATCACTCCAGAGCAGGCGGCAGAAGAGGCGCTGTTAGCACGCATTCGAGCGGGAGAGTTGATCGAGGATATGGCTGACCTCACACCTAGGTACAGGGCAATACTCCAGCGCACCTTGGAAATTGCTGCGCAAAGTGAGGTCACCGTATTGACCTGGGCCTATACCGGTTTTCGTGTTGCGCCTGATATCGGCGCAAAAGTGGCTATCTGTGGCACGATTCAAGACGAAGTAGGCCATGCACACCAGCAGGGTATGCTCTACGAGCGCTTTGGCGTTGATATGCAGAAGCTGGCATTTGAAGCTGATCCGAACACCTACTGGTCACTACCCATTATGGAATTTCCAATTCGAAACTACGCAGAGTTCGTGGTTTCACAGGCCTTTCTGGATAGGGCGGGTCGATTTACCACATGGGATCTAGAGCTCAACTGTAGCTTTGCGCCTTATCGCAGAACGTTAAAGAAGGTTAATTTTGAAGAGGCCTTTCATTTTCGTCACGGTGCGTTGTGGACACAGTTCTATTTCAATCAAAACGATGAGACTAAACAGCTGGTAGAAGATGCCGTGCGTTGGATTTTCCCCTGGGGTTATCACTGGTATGGGCGCCCGGATCATCTCAAGGGCCATCCAGATCAACTGACCTATCAGGTCAGGCAGTGGAGTAACGATACGATGCGCGCAAAATGGCTTAAGTCGGCGACCGATTTTGCCGAGCGGGCTGGTTTGGATGTCCCCGCTAGATTTGACGAAGAAACCCAAGCCTATGTCATTGAAGGCATGCCATACCCGATGACATTTGATGCCGAGAAAATGGACTGGGAGTGGGAGGAGACGACCTGGGATCGCGCCATTGATAATTTTAAAAATGGTGGCCCCATGCGGCCTGCCTGCTATGAGCGTCTGCAGAGAGAAGAGTGGGGCAGCAAGTTGTGGTAAATGAGTCGGCCGTTCGGGCCGCACTCGATACCGTGATGGACCCACACATGAACGTGAGCTTGCCCGCTATGGGAATGATCAGACGCGTAGATATTAATGAGAGCGGTGTGGTGGGTCTTGGGCTGGTGTTCCCCTGCGTTGGCTGCCCGGCATGGGATTTGATTCAGTCTGAAGTAAAGCAGGCGGTAGGTGCAGTAGCGGGTGTCACCCGGGTCAAAGTGAAGGTTGAATGGCATCACGAGTGGAATCGCAATGACATAACACCCGATGCACGAATTATTGCCCGTGAACACGGCTACTGTATTTAGGAGACAAAATTATGAGCCTAGTCAAAGCCAAAATACCGCTCCCTGTGACTACTTACGATTATTACGAAGTCTTTGCGCGTGAAAACCGAGATGGACCGTTGGCGCATATCGGCTGCCTTAGCGCGCCAAATCCAGAGCTCGCGCTATCTCATGCACGACTGATGTACTCCGAAAAACCTTGGGTAGAGATGTGCATGGTAAGAAGAGACGACGTGGTTCCGATCATTGCGCCGAACGACATTCTTGGTGCTGCATGAGGAATTCAGTGGACGAAGCGCCGACACCTAGTAACGCTGAAAAACTAGATGCTGGCCCAGAGGAAGCCTTTGGTGATTTATACAACGACCAGGTGGCTTGTCCGTGGTGTGAATCAAAGCGCACCAAGGTGATTAGTCCCTTTGGTGGCACAGTGTCGGAAATATCGATGATTTGTCAGGCATGCCATAGCACGTTTGGATGGATGAAGTGGGAAGGCAAACTGCCCGGTGACAAATAAAAGAACAAGACAAGATTTGAAGATGAGGTTATTCCAATGACGATGAGCGAACAGGCGAAGAAAGAATTTGTGGCGGATATGCTGTGTATTGCCGACACCGATTGGGTACTGGGACACTGGTATATCAAGGTGATGCTGAACGGCCGAAGTTTGACGGACTGTAGTGCATTTGCGGGAATGGCTCAGGATACTTTGGGGCATACTCGAGCGATTTTCCGCTATCTGGAAGACGAGCTTGACCTACCCGAACATCAATTGGAGTTCGGCCGCGACCGAACGCAGTTACATGACATGCAGATGCTGTCGTTACCACCGGAGAATTGGGGTGACTTTTTGGTCTCGACTTTCTTAGCTGAAGTGGCTATTTGGAGTCTCTTGAATACGTTTAAGGAGAGCTCTAGCGCTGAGACAAAAGGCCTAGTGAAGCATCTTGGCAAAGAACTCTACTTTCATCGGATTGGACTGGAGGGTTGGCTAAAAGCTGCGGATCAGGCTGATCACGAAGATATGCGTGAAGCGGTTAAGCGCAGAGCTCCCGCAGTCTTGGCGTGGTTTGATAGTAAAGAGCGCGCCGCTTCTGACCTATTGCTGCAGGACAATGTCCGTTCTAGTTCTGTGTGGGACGCACGCTTGAACTTTATCCAAGATTCCTTTGGCAAGCTCACGGCGGTCTTGGGCATCAGTGATGAGGACCTCACTTCAATTATGAACACTGGTCTTGATGGTGAATGGGACGCTAATCGGCGAAGAACTGTGGGCACGACCATACCCGACACACTTTGGGAATTTATGATTCCTACAGATCCGGACACGATCGCGTTGCGGCGTCCATTGGCAGTAAGCATCGATGACAACCTGGATCTATTTCACCGTCCGGAGTATAGCGACGACGATTAATACCCGCAGACAGGTCATCTAGTTGATTGCAGCTGCAAGGCAGCGTTGGGTTCAAGCATAAATCAGTAAGGGCCAGATATGAGCAAACGAGGATTAGCGATTATTGGCGTTGGAGAAGTACCCACACTCCGCGATCCTGAGCGCACACGTTGGGATATTCTACTGGATGTTTGCATGGAGGCTATCCATGATGCTGGCGTCGATAAAAATCGAATTGGCGCGGTGATATCAAACAATCCGATGGCACAACCTGCCATGCAAAACGATATGTCCTTGGGCAAAATACCAGAAGTCATGGGGCTTGAAGGCTGCAGAGACATTGCCATCTGCAATGCGGGCGGTGCGTCTACGACAAACTGCCTTCGGCTGGCGGAACAGCATATTGAAAGTGGACAGGCAGATTTTGTTTTAGTGCCTCATACGACAGTGCAATCCGATATACCGGCACAAGACCTGATCAATTTTTTTGCTACCGCCCCACTAGATAAGCAGTTTGAGTATCCCTACGGCGTAACCTTTAATGGATCAATGGGACTGATAACACAGCGTTATATGTATGAGACGGGCGCAACGCAGGCGGAAATGGCGGCGATTACTGTTGCGTTGCGTGGTTGGGGCGCGCTTGATCCAATGTCTATTTTCTACGGAAAACCTATTACCCTCGAAGATGTACTCAACTCGCGTGTAATCAGTACGCCTTTGTTAGCTAAGGAGTGCAATCTGCTCGCTGATGGCGGTGGTGCCATGGTGGTGACTTCTCATGAAATTGCGCGGGAGATGAGCGACAAGGCAGTTTACAAGCTCGGCCACGGCACGCGCTTTATGAGTGCAACACCCTTTATGCGCAAAGATATATTTCATCGTAAGGCCTATCGTGAGTCCAGTCAGGATGCATTAGCGCAGGCCGGTTTAAGTATTCATGATATGGACTTGCGTCAGATCTACGGCGCCTATCCTTATACCCAGGCCAGTGCACTGGAGGGGTACGGCGTTTGTGAAGAGGGCGAGGGCGCCAAACTTTGGGCGTCTGGTCGGTGTGGGCCGGGTGGAGATTTACCGTGTACCACAATGGGTGATGCTACGGGTCGAGGCCATACGGGTAGCGGTGTCAGCATGGCGTTTTATATCGATACCGTACGGCAGTTGCGCGGTGAAGCAGGTGAGCGACAGATTGATAACTGTCAGCACGCAATCCTCACGACATCCGGTGGCTCAGTTATGAATACCTGTACTACGGTTTTTGGGAGGCAGGTCCGATGAGCGAATACAACAAACCGTTGCCGGAAATTCAGCCGTATAGCAAAGGTTATTGGGATGGTACAAAACAGCACAAACTGTTGATCCAGCATTGCAACAGTTGCGATAGCAATATTTTTTATCCACGCAGAGATTGCCCCAAGTGCTGGAGTCAGGAATTGGATTGGATAGAAGCCAGTGGCAAGGCTGAGGTTTATACCTACTCAGTAACCTATGAAGGTGTTGAGGAAGCGTTTGTAGATGATCTGCCAATTATTCTTGCTTGGATCGACTTGCCAGAGGGTATTCGTATGCATACCAACCTGGTGGAGTGCGAGCCTGAGGATGTTCATATTGGCATGGCGGTGGAAGTGGTGTTTCGGGATGTGACTGATGATATTACCTTGCCCTATTTTAGGCCGGTGAAAAGGGGTGTCTGAAACCAGCTGGGGTCTGTGGGGTAGTTGGGACGAAACGGCGTCATTATTGGGCAAGCAGGTGGGTCAAGTAACAGGGCCAGATCCTGTGGAGCAAGGCTCCATTCGTCGTTGGCTAGAGCCTAAGGAGTTTGCGGCTGACATCCACACTGACGTCAACGCGGCCTTGGCGGCGGGCTATAATGACATCGTTGCCCCGGCATCCATGGTATTTACCTATGGTATAGCCGCCTACTGGCGGCCAGGTGATAAACCTGCATCTATCGACGACGTACCAACCCAAATACAAATCCCCGTTATTTTTGACGTGCCGGCGCCTTGCGACAAAAGCTTTGCTACGAGTATAGAGGTGGAGTTTTTTGAACCCTTATATCCTGGCGATGTAGTGACCTGTACCAGCAAGTTGGTAGATATTAAGCCTAAGCAGTTAAAGGTAGGCGAGGGTGCATTCCTGCGCCAAGAGGATACCTTCACCAAGCAAACGGGTGAAGTGGTCGCAATATCCTATCTAGATATTTTTCGCTTTGTGGCGACCAAAGTGGCGAGTGATTAATGAGTGCAGCGCACAGTCTTAGTATTGCAGACGTCGTGATAGGCGATGAGCTTCCCTCGATTGAAATTCCTATCACGTTGCAGCGACTAGTTATGGAGGCGGGAGCAAATCGAGATTTTTCTCTCATGCACCATGATGTCGGCGTGGCCCAGACAACGGGAGCGCCGGATGCTTTTGCCAATACCTACTTCTTGATGGGTATGTTCGAGCGCTTGATGCGTGACTGGGCGGGTCCCAAAGCGCGCATACGCAAAATCGGCCCGTTGCGTATGCTGATATTCAATGCGGTGGGTGACACCGTACGATTTAGGGGCGTAGTTGAGTCGCTTGATAACAATACTTGTACAGTAAGTTTGGCCATGTGGGTTGATAGTGAGCGGGGTCAAACGGTTACCGCCAACGCTGTAATTGAATTAGCCGGCTAGTAAACTGAGGTAACGACAGCCCCTTTCCATTTTTCATGCAAAGCGCATAATGTCCTTACGTTGTTAATGATACGGACCCTGCTTGGATGAGCGAATCGGCTGAGAATCCAGCGCTATCAAGTTACATTGGTAGCGCGTTGGGCGTTGCTAAAACGCTGGATTTGTATGGCATTGACGGAACTGCAGCACTTGCCAAGGTGGGCATCGATGTGGATGCGGTGCCTTCATTCGACACACGTATTTGCATGCGTCAATTGCACCGGGCGCTGAATAACTATGTTCCACACGGCGTTGATGCCTTGTTCGGCCTCAATTTTGCTAAAAGTATCAATCCAATTAACTATCATGCCTTTGGCGTCATGCTAACGTCTTCTATGACCCTCCGCGATTTTGGGCAGCGACTACAACGTTACTACGCTTACCTGACGACAGGAGAGCGGGTTGAGTTCAATGACGAGGGTGAATTAATCTACAGGCAAGTTATATCTGCCGAATTTGGGGTTAGCCCGTTTGAGGTTCTCTTACACGACTCAGCATGGGCTGCAACGATGCTCAAGATGATTCGGGCCGTTGTTTCACCGGCGTTTTCTCCTCGCAAAGTGACATTTTCTTTTGCGGCCCCTCAGGGCTATACCGCTGCTTTCGATGAGTACTTTCGCTGTGAGATAGAGTATGACGCCCCCGAGACCACACTGCATTTTGTGACCGAGGATCTCGACCAGTTGTTGCCCGGCGGTAATGCGCAGCTGGCGCGACACAGTGAAAAGTTGGTCTATGATTATTTAAAGACTATTACCACCGAGGTGGATTTGGCCAATGCAGCCCGTATGGCATTATTTGACTTACTCCCCCGTGGTGATTTTTCACAGAATTCTTTAGTTGCTGCACTGTCGATGAGTAGACAAGATTTTGCCAATCAGTTGAAAGCCATTGGCACCAGTTATCAGCAGCTGCTGGCAGATACTCGCCGCGAGCTCGCAGAGGAATACATTGTGAGATCAGACCTGTCGGTGAATGAAATTGCTTATATGTTGGGTTTTTCTGACTGCAGTAATTTTGCGCGCAGTTTTCGGCGTTGGACAGGTCAATGCCCAAGCGACTTTCGCGAAAATCCACACAAAGGTGTCTGACCCTTGATGCCATCTACCAGCGGGCGCAGTAATCAGGAACGACGAGCGCAAAGCACCGAGTTGGTATTGGCTTCTGCGCTGAAGTTGTTTGTCTCTAGGGGTTATCGAGCAACCAGTATCGACAATATTGCTCGTGAGGCGGGTTTAACCAAAGGTGCGATCTATTTCTATTTTAAGGGAAAGTCTGCGCTACTCTTGTCATTGATTGCAGAGTCCTCCGCGTTGCATCAGGCCGCTTTTACGCGCATGCAAGAATCTCGGCTCAACGCCTCTGCGCAATTGGAATTGTTCATTGATTGGGCGGCAGAAGTTGGGGCGCTAAATAATGAATTGTTATTGCTACCCATTCTGATGTCCATGGAAAGTAGTATCGATGATAAAGAGGTTGAAAGTTCTCTTGCGCAGCTTTATGACGTATTTCATGCGGAAATGGAGCGCGTTGTTTGTCAGGGTCGTGAAGAAGGTGTTTTTGTTCAGGATCTATTTCCGAGAGAACAGGCGGCCGTTCTGGTCGCGTTTACCGATGGTATGTTGCTGGAGTGGTTTCGACGAAGCAATCAACTGACGGGTGGGCATCTGATCCAGAGTGCGAAGACACTGCTACTCAGCGGCTTAAGTCGTCGATAGTCCTGAATACGACGAGCCGTTTGGCGCTGGCCGTATAGTCAGCGGTACCGTCGATATTAGGTATGCTCAAGTTTGGCTGTTGTCCTGCCAAAAAATTGACGGTTGAACGTTACGCGCGTACAAGATTTTTTTGCCGAGGCTTCAGGTCTTTATTGATATCGCTTAAATAGCGGCGCATAATTTTTTTAACATCGACCCATCATTTTCCCGGAATAACAAGTCGCTTTCAACGGGGCTAGACCACACTACAATAGACAGTTTTAGATTAGGGAAGTGCCGCTATGTTTATGCTTCAAGTACTCCGTCCCATTATTCTTCTTGTGCTATTTACACAAACGGCTTCGCTTTGGGCGGCCGATCAGTCGGTGCTCTTTCGCAATGTTAATGTCTTCGACGGCGTACACGAACAACTGCGCGGCAACGCCTATGTGTTAGTCACCGGAAATACGATAGCGCAGGTGAGTGACAACAAAATTATTGCGCCCGAGGGGGCCCACATCGTGGAGGGAGAAGGTCGTACTCTGATGCCCGGAATGATTGACGCGCACAGCCATCTGGCGATTACTACATCTTTAAAGGATATTCATGGTTACGTAACCCCCGAGGAAAATGCGATACGTACCACGGTGATAGCTCGGGACTTTTTGTCAGATGGCTTTACAACCGTTCGCGATATGGGTGGTAACACCTTTGCACTGAAGAAGACCATTGATGAAGGACTAATTCCTGGGCCACGTATTTATCCGTCAGGTGCTTTTCTTTCTCAGACATCTGGTCATGGTGATTTTCGCACACCGGCAGAATCTCATCCTAGTACAGGGCACATCGATGCGGGTCACCGACTTGGTATGGGGGTTGTTGCAGACGGTAAGACGGAGGTGTATCGCGCGGTGCGGGAAAACCTGCGTCAAGGCGCAACTCAGATAAAGATGATGGGCAGTGGGGGCGCAGGATCAGATTTTGATCCGATTGACTCGCTGCAGTATCAGCCTGAAGAGCAAATGGCGGCGGTGGCGGCAGCGAAAGACTGGGATACCTATGTGTCGGCACATTTATTAAACGACCCTGCGATTGATCGCGCGCTTGAATCTGGTGTTATGTGTGTGGATCACGGCTTGATGATTCGGGAAGGCTCGGTTAAAAAAATTGTCGAAAAGGGGGCATTCCTGGCCCCCCAGTTCAATGCTTTGTCACCACGTCTACTTGAGTTTCCCGGTCTGGGGCCTGCGAATCTAGAGAAAATAAGAGTCGCTCAGCTGTTGATGGACCCTCTGATTCCACTGATTAAAAAGTATAAGCCTAAAGTGCCATTTGCCGTTGATGCATTTGGCCCGCCGGCGAACCATATTCGTCAGCGCCGCTTCGAGCTGCATTACGTGGCGGAGTTGTTTGGTAACTTCGAGACGTTGCGGCGCGCCACATCGGTGTCTGCTGAACTTGTTGCCTTGTCAGGACGGCGTAATCCCTATGGAAAATTGGGTGTAATTGAAGTGGGCGCGTTAGCAGATATTTTGTTAATTGATGGTAATCCATTAGAGGATATTAGCTTAGTTGGCGCCGACCCACTCTGGTGGGACGCTGGCACAGCAGAGATCAAAACCATGCCGTTCATCATGAAAGATGGCAAGATCTTCCGCAATACGCTCTAGCAATAGCCAATACAGGGGTGTCGCAATCTTGAGAATACCGAAATCGATTAGGCGGTGTAATGACAGATCAAAAGGTAGGAACCAAGCGTCATGTCCCTACATGCAGTCACTGGGGTAACTATAGAGTAGAAACGGACGGCGAAAAGCTATTATCTGTTGAATCCTATGCAGTAGATAAGGAGGTGTCGCCTATTGGGCAGTCGCTGCTTGATGCGCTGGATGACGGCGCTCGAGTACCCTGTCCCATGGTGCGCGCTGGCTATCTGGATAAGGGTCGGGATAGTGATGGTGCAGGTCGCGGATCAGAACCGTTCGTTCCTGTCTCCTGGGAGACAGCGCTAGATCTTGCCGCAGATGCGTTGCGAAACACTTACACCGACTATGGCGCTGACGCAATCTACGGCAGCTCCTATGGGTGGGCGAGCGCTGGGCGGTTTCATCATGCGCAGAGTCAGATACATCGCTTCCTTAAGCTGGCCGGTGGTTACGTCGATTCGGTTAATACCTACTCGAGTGCAGCCGCTGAAGTCATCATGGCGCATATTGTGGGTATGCCATTTCTAAAGCTCGTACGGGAGGCACCCACGCCCTCGGAAATCGCATGTCATTCTAAAACTATGGTGCTTTTTGGCGGCGCAGCCATTAAAAACGCGCAGGTAAATGCAGGGGGTATAGGAAGCCATTCCGCGCGGGAACAGCTGCGCCTACTTAAAAAAGCCGGCGTTCATATTGTCAATGTTAGCCCCGTGCGTGATGACGTACTCGGAGAGCTGGATGCGCACTGGTGGCCATGTCGTCCGGGCTCCGATGTTGCAATTATGCTGGGGATTGCGCACACATTGGTTGGCGAAAATCTGCATGATCAAGACTTTCTAGACAAATACACTGTGGGTTTTGACAAGTTCCTACCCTATCTCCTAGGTACAGACGACGGCCAGCCTAAGGACGCAGACTGGGCATCATCGCTGAGTGAGATTCCGGCGACTGATATACGGGAGCTGGCGCAGCGACTGGGGCGAGAACGCAGTGTCCTTGGCATTAGCTGGTCACTCCAGCGTCAGGTATTTGGTGAGCAGCCATATTGGATGATCACCACGCTGGGCGCCATGCTGGGCCATATGGGCGTACCCGGCGCAGGTATTGGCTACGGGTATGGTTGCATTCACAACATGGGTTTTGGCGGCAGACGCATACCAAACTACAAAATGGGTTCGCTCGGTTTAGAAATTGGTGAGCGCTCTGCGCCGAGCAATGCCTTCATCCCTGTAGCTCGGCATGCAGATATGTTGAACCAAGCGGGCAAAACGTTTCGTTACAATGGGCAGACCCTAATTTATCCCGATATCAAGCTAATTTACTGGGCAGGGGGCAACCCTTTTCATCATCATCAGGATTTACATGCGTTACGAAGAGCATGGAGCAAGCCCGACACTATTATCGTCAATGAGGCTTTTTGGACTGCGTCGGCGCGACATGCAGATATTGTATTTCCCTGTACTACCATGCTCGAGCGCAACGATATCGGCGGCAGTAGCTATGATGTGTACTTGTCCCCCATGCGACAGGTCGTTCCCCCATTTAAACAAGCCCGCAGTGACTTTGATATTTTCTCGGGTCTGTCGGCCCGATTGGGATTTGCACAGGCGTTTACTGAAAGTCGCAGTGAAATGCAGTGGGTGGAAAAAATCTATTGCGAGACACGTACAAATGCAGCGACGCAGGGCATTGATTTGCCAGACTTCGAGACCTTCTGGCAGGGGGAACAGTTTTCAGTTGAAAGCCAGTTGCCCGATGCGGAATACACGCTTGAGCGTTTTCGGAGAGACCCCACGTTGTATCCATTACAGACGCCGTCGGGAAAAATTGAGATCTACTCAGATGTAATAGCCAGCTTTGATTATGAAGACTGCGGTGGATATCCGCGATGGTATCCGCGAGCGGAGTGGTTGGGTAGTGAGCGCGCTGAGAGTTTTCCTTTGCATTTGATTTCTAATCAGCCAAGAACACAGCTACACAGCCAGTTTGATCATGCGGCGCTGAGTCGTAAACGTAAAATTAAGGGGCGAGAGCGCGCACGCTTAAATGCGGCAGACGCGTTGGCTAGAGGGATTGTTGATGGCGATATCGTTCGGGTATTCAACGATCGCGGTGCTTGTCTCGCTGGCGTCGAGTTGTCTGATCAGATTCGTCCCCAAGTTATAGAATTACCAACAGGTGCTTGGTTTGATCCGCAGCAAGTCGCGGGTATTGATCTGGAGGTACATGGCAATCCAAATGCGGTAACGCCAGACATTGGGACATCCTCACTGGCGCAGGGATGCAGTGCGCATAGCTGCTTGGTGCAAGTTGAGAAGTATATGGGTGAGTTACCTACCGTCAAAGTTTTCAACCAGCCGCAGACTATCCATGATCTGGATACGTGCACTCAAAAAGAGGCGTGAGCATAAATGCTCATGCCTAGTCGGCATTTTGTGACCTGCGCGGCAAGTTAACCTTGATCATTTTTACAGGCAGCTCGCGAGCACCCTAAAGCGCCGGGATACAATAGATGCAGCTGCGTCTCCCCATTGGCCTAGCAAATGTGTGTCTATTAGGCCGCTATGTCGCGCTTGATCTGTGGCCATTGCATCATGAGTGCGGCTGCCCTTTCCCGCGCCTCTTTGACATTCTGCTGCTTGATGTGGCCAAAGCCCCGAATGGTCATTGGTAACGCTGCAATCTCAATCGCCAGATCATAGTTATCGGAATTAAGATCTCGGAGCAACAACTCGACTGTTTCAAAATATGTATCAATAAGTGCGCGTTCCATTTTACGCTCGGCGAAATAGCCAAAAGGGTCGAGTGCTGTGCCACGCAGAAACTTGAATTTTGCTAGGACAGCAAAGACTTTTAGCATCCAGGGGCCGAACTGGCGCTTGGTCGGCAAACCGGTTGCCTTGTCCTTAGGTGCAATGATTGGCGGCGCAAGATTAAACGCCAGTGTGTAGTCGCCTTCAAACTGTGCCTGTAGTTTCTGTATAAATTCGGGCGCGCTGTACAGTCTGGCCACTTCGTACTCATCTTTGTATGCCATGAGTTTGTAGGCGGCTTTAGCGACTGTCAGAGAGAAGTTCTGGTCGGCCGAGATGACGGCTTTTTCAACTGCGACCACGTGTGCTATTAGTGACAAATAGCGCTCCGCGTAATTATCATTTTGATAGTGCCTCAGTTCTTGACTGTATTTTTCTGCCCAGTCACTGGTTTTTGTGGGGACAAACACAAGCGGCTGAACGGTTTGATCAAGCCCGAGAAACTTATCGATAAGTTCTGGTTGATGTGCCAGCCTGCGACCCCATGCAAAGGCGGTCTTGTTCCAGTCGATGGCCACGCCATTGAGCTCGATCGCTTGTAACAGTGATGACTCTTGCACCGGGATCATGCCGCGTTGCCAGGCAAAACCCATAAGCATGAGGTTGGCGCCCAGCGAGTCGCCCAGTAGTTTTACCGCCAGCTTAGAGGCGTTAAAGAAGTTTGATTCTCCCTTACGTGTACGAGATTTTAGTCGGGTAACAATACTGTCGGCCGGATAGGCGAGATCTTTGTCGCGGGTAAATTCTCCAGTAAAATTTTGCTCAAGATTAATGATGGCGCGGGTCATGGCGGGATTGAGAGATTCCAGTACTTTCTCGTTGCCAGCGACCAGCATATCGCAAGCCAGTAATGCCTGTGCTGCACCATTGTTCACCCGTGAAGCATGTATCTGGTCCTGTTGTCTGGCTAAACGTACGTGGGTAACAACGGAGCCACCTTTCTGAGCAAATCCCAGTTGATCAACGATAGATACACCGAGATCATCAATATGGGCGGCCATACCCAGAAGCGCGCCGATGGTGACTACTCCCGTACCACCTACACCGGTGACCATAAGCGTGTAGCTGCCGGTTTCGGGTAGCTCGGCAAATGTCGGGCTAGGTAGCGTCTCTACGTCGGGGGATAAATCGGTGTCGCGCATGTCGATGCGCTGCCTCAGCTTGCCGCCTTTGACGGTGACAAAACTCGGACAAAACCCCTCCACGCAAGAATAGTCTTTATTGCAGGAGAACTGATCAATTTTACGTTTGCGTCCGAAGTCGGTTTCTAGCGGCTGGATAGAAGTGCAGTTTGACTGTACCCCACAGTCCCCGCAGCCTTCACAAACTCTGTCGTTGATTAAATAGCGTTTGGCGGGGTCAGGGAATGTGCCACGCTTGCGGCGTCGACGTTTTTCAGACGCGCAGGTTTGGTCATAGACTATGACTGAAACGCCTTCAATTTTGCGCATTTTCTGCTGAACTTCGTCCAGCTCTCGCCGATGGTGAATAGTGGTGCCGCGGGCAAAGTTTATTTCTGAGTTGTATTTTTCGGGTTCATCTGTGACAACAGCAATACGTTGCACGCCTTCATCTCGAACTTGTCTGGTCACTTGATCGACTGTCAGTGTGCCGTCTAGAGGTTGACCGCCAGTCATTGCGACTGCGTCGTTGTATAAAATCTTATAGGTAATATTAATACCCGCAGTGACAGCGGCTCGTACCGCGATAGAGCCCGAGTGGAAGTAGGTGCCATCGCCAAGATTTTGAAATATGTGGTCGGTCTTTACAAATGGCTGCTGACCGATCCAGGTAGCGCCTTCTCCACCCATTTGGCAAAACGTATAGGTCTCTCGATCCATCCACGTGACCATGTAATGACACCCGACACCGCCGAGCGCGCGACTTCCTTCAGGAATTTTGGTCGACGTGTTGTGGGGACAGCCCGAGCAAAAGTACGGTAAGCGCTGCATATTGATTGCGGGCAAGCTCGCCGTGCGCTCACCTATACCACTCAGCCGTTTCATTCTTGCCTGAATCCCTTCGCTACTGTGAAAGTGTTCGATTCGCTGCGCGATCACTATCGCAATTTCGTCAGTGGTGATGGGTTTAGCATTATCTACTAGCCGGTTGCCCTGTTCGTCGAGGTGACCAACGATCCGAGGCCGTTGTTCCGAGGGCATGTCATAGCAAGCAGTGCGCATACCCTGCTCGAGCTGGTCACGCTTTTCCTCTAAAACGATAACCTCTTCTAAGCCCGCTGCGAATTCTCGATAGGTTTCTATGTCTGCAGGAAACGGCATGCCGACTTTTAAAATAGTAATGCCTAGATCCGCTGCCTGGTGCTCGTCGATGCCTAAGTCGATCAGCGCTTGGCGTACATCGCGCCAAGTCTTGCCCATGGTGACAATGCCGATCCGCGGCGTAGCGGATTCATGACTCACATAATTTATTTTGTTGGCACGTGCGAAAGCGACTGCGGCAGGCAGTCGATAGTTTCGAATTCTAGCCTCCTGCATGTAAACCGAGTCTTTCAGAAAAGCATTAACGCCCTCGGCAGGAAATTCGAACTCGGGTGTGACTATTTTGACGCGATTGATATCGGCATCTACCGAAGCGGATGTCTCGATGGTTTCAGGTAAGAGCTTATATCCTACCCATGCGCCACAAAAGCGTGAGAGCGCAATACCCTGTAAGCCCATGTCTAGAACTTCTTGGATGTCTGCGGGATAAAGTATTGGCATCAACAGGTCTTGAAACAGTAATTCCGACGAATAGTTGTTGATGGTGGACGTCATGTTAGGGTCGTCGCCCACACAAACAAGTACGCCACCGTGTTGCGATGCGCCGTGCCAATTCCCCTGGCGCACAGTATCCATAGATTGGTCCAGGCCCGGGCCTTTTCCATACCACATGGAAAACACCCCGTCATATTTGCTGTCATTATAATAGTTAGTTTGTTGCGAGCCCCATACAGCGGTCATGGCCAGACTTTCATTGGTGCCTGGCCAAAAGTGGATATGATGCGCTTTGAGCAAGTCTTGAACTCGCCAGAGCTCTTGGTCAATGGCGGTCATAGGAGAGCCACGATAGCCAGAAACGAAGCCTGCGGTGTTAAGTCCCGCCGATTCATCGCGTAGTCTTTGCACCATATAAAGTCTGATCATCGCTTGACTGCCACGCAGGTGAATTCGGCCCTCATGTTGCGTAAACCGATCTTTGAGTGTCACCTTATGCTTGGTCATTAATAGTCCCGTCCTGCAATATCATCAGTAGGACAGCACCATAGCAATCAGCTTGCGGCCAACGATTATCCAATGGGGCAAACGATGGTTCATGTGCACGACTATCTTTTTGATAGCAGGATTGCCGAGATCGACACAATCGCAGGTCTCAACACTGTTAACCTAGGTAAATCAGTAGATTGGGAGAATGGAAATGGGACCGCTGGCGGGAATTCGGGTGATAGAAATGGCCGGTATAGGGCCCGTGCCCTTATGCGGCATGATGATGGCCGATATGGGGGCAGAGGTATTCCTTGTTGAACGTAGAAGTGCGGCCAGCAGCGAGTCGACATTACATGTATCGAAGCGGGACACGATGAAGCGTGGCAAAAAAATAGTCGCGCTGGATATGAAAGATCCCGCTTGCATTCAAGTACTCCTCAGTATGGTAGAAAAAGCCGATGTGCTGATCGAGGGTTTCCGACCTGGGGTAATGGAAAGGCTTGGTTTGGGGCCCGCTATTTGCTTGGAAAAAAACCCCGCGCTGGTATTTGCTCGTCTGACTGGATGGGGTCAGGAGGGGCCACTTGCACAGGTACCGGGCCATGATCCCAACTATATAGCTTTGACTGGCGTGCTACACCATAGCGGTGATGCAGATATGCCACCCCAGGCGCCGCCGACACTGCTGGGCGACTGTGCGGGGGGTGCCGCTATGATGGCATGGGGCATTAGCAGCGCATTGATACCCGCGTTACGCGAGGGCAGGGGGCAGGTAATTGATGCGGCAATTGTCGACGGAATTGCCTATCTCGCTACCTTTGCTCGAAGTTTTTATCACGCCGAGCAATTGAGTGACGATCGGGGGGCTAGCTGGCTGGATGGCGCTGCGCCATGGAATCGAAGCTACGGCTGTCTGGGTGGTGGTTACATCACACTGTGTCCGGTAGAAGAGCGCTTTTACCTGGTGTTGTTAGCTAAGCTCAATCTGACTGAACATCCGCTGTTTATTAGTGCCAAGCAGTTCGATAACACTTGCTGGGCCTTACAGGTAGACCATCTGAAGACTTTGTTTGGCAGTGAATCACGGCAGTATTGGTGCGACCTACTGGAGGGCAGTGATGCCTGTTTTACACCGGTACTGTCATACGGTGAGGCCCATGAACACCCACACGGTAAAGCCCGCAACGCCTATGTTGAGGTGGATGGCCAGTGGCAGCCAGCGCCGGCGCCGCGTTTTAGTGTGACCGTTGCTGAGCCCGCTTGGGAAGAAACGCCGTCGCTGCATGCCGCCAACATCCTGACAGGCATGGGGGTACCGACTGAATTATTGCGCGCGGCGGGTGTTACAACATCCGAATAGGAGACACTGTTTACCTGCTATTCACTGCAACGTATTAATCCCACACGATTATTGGAAAGCATCAAGGCCTTTTGATTTATCAGAAGTTTCTAAGGTTCCCTGATTCACCAGATTATCGCCAATGACGGCCAATATCGATGTGGGAATACCCAGGGTCATATCGGTCCGCTGGCCCCTGCTACCAGAACTTCTTCGAATTGTACCGCCACCAGTAAGCGCAAGACTGCGCCCACTATCAAGTTGAACCTGAAATCAATAACGGGCTTGGATCTCCACGCTCCTGACTGTTTTTGCAATGACGGATGGGGGTCGGATTCGGATAATTGTCGCCCGATTCAGCGCGACTATTTACATCGTGAAAAAATTTAGTCTTATCATTAAGGGCATGAACTTAGCTGCAGACACCCCTGAAATGCACGAATTGACATGGTTGCGCGTGTTAGTACCTCTTACATTGGAGATGTAAGGTTGAGTTAATGCAAATTTTAAACTTATGCCTGAGTTAGTGCTTAGCGTTTCATAGGCGTTAACCGCGCAAAAATAAAAATTCGGGTCTATTCGAGGAAGAAAAATGAAAGAGACTACTAAATTTCCTAAAAGTTTAATTGCCGCAGCTATAGTTTTTGCACTTCCCGGCACCGCTATGGCGCAGTTGGAAGAGGTCATCGTTACCGCAACAAAGCGCGTCGAGAGTGCACAGGATATCCCCGTGTCGATCGAAGTCTTCTCTGGTGAAACTTTGGATAGCATGGGAATAGGTGACTTAGGTGACTTGTCTACTATCGTGCCTAATTTCTCCATTGGCGACGGTGTGACCACTAACTTGATCACAATGCGTGGCATGGGATCGGGCGAAGACCGCAGTTTCGAACAGTCCGTCAGTATGTTTGTCGACGGTGTTTATATGCCGCGCAGCCGCCAGACGAGAACCCCTTTCTTTGATGCGGATCGTGTGGAAATCTTGCGAGGACCGCAGGCGGTCTTGTTTGGTCTTAACTCAACCGCGGGTGCTATCAGTATACACAGTGCTTCGAATCGTCCAGGCGATGCGTTTGAGGCGCGTGTAACGGGCGCCTATGAATCAGAATACGACGGCTCGATGGTCACTGCGATCATTGGTGGTTCTCCCTCGGATACCTTGGGTCTGCGCCTATCGCTGCAAAGCAGAGATACCGGCGATGGCTACATCGATAATCCTACACTGGGCGATCAAGGCAGCAGTGAATCTACCCTCGCAAGGGCGTCTGCGGTCTGGGAGCCATCCGATAAATTAAGCATTACGGCGAAATACAATTATGCAGATTATGACTTGGAGGGCCAAATGGCTGAGCCAGTCAATCGTTTTTCCGCCTTTGTCGAGCCTGGTGATGGCGTGCTCAACTGGGCGAACAGTGGCATTGGCGAAAATCTGCCGCAGTTAAAAGATATTTCGATAAGCAGTCTCGATAAGCCTGGCTCGAAGCAGCAAGTGAGTAACTTTTCATTAAACGTCGACTACGCGCTGGGCGAGCATACCTTAACTGGCGTGTTCGGTTACTCCGACTATGACTACACCCTAGCGACGGATCTAGATGGCGTCGCCGTTGCGGGTCTGGGTCTGCCGGGCTTAGCTTTGGACGCGATGAGTTATGAAGAATATCAACAGACTTCATTAGAATTACGGATCGCTTCGCCGACTGGAGGCGCGTTTGATTATGTTGCGGGCATTTATTATCAGGACTCTGAGCTAACGTCTGATCAGCCCAATCTTATTGTCGTACCACTTTCTGAGACGTTGACTTTGAAGGAGCGTGGCAACAATGTTTTTAATCAGGATGCTACGCTGTGGTCTGTCTTTGCTTCAGGCACCTGGCACGTCTCCGACAGTTTTCGTGTGATTGCCGGCGCGCGTTACTCTGACGATGACAAAGATTGGCAGCGTAACAGTAGATGCCAATTTTCGTTTGATCTTGGCGCTAACTGGTCAGACGGGAATCTTGGCGGCGGTGCCTGCACCATCACGAGTGATCAGGGAGGCAATGTCAGCGCAGATAACTTCATGCCTGAGCTGGTGCTGCAATATGACATGGGTGAAGACACCATGGTTTATGCCAAATTCAGCGACAGTGCCAAGTCTGGTGGTGCGGGTACAGGCAGCAGCATTCCTGACGGCCAGGTGGTTTATGATGACGAAACGGCCAGCGGCTTCGAGTTAGGGTTTAAAACCCGCTTCGCCGATGGTGCAGCTGAGTTTAATGCCGTTGCTTTTTATACCGAGTTTGATGACCTGCAGGTCAAGAGTAGTACGGTTAATGGCACTCGCGTAGTCACAAAGATTGGCAATGCTGGTGAGGCGACAACACAGGGCCTGGAGATTGATGGCCGTTGGATGCCAAGCGACTGGTTAACTTTAGGGGGTGCGATTGCTTGGTTAGACGCTGAGTATGACGAATTCCAAGGTATTTCGTGCAACAGCTCCGGTTCAACACCGGCTGCGGCGGACGGATTGGGCTGTGACGCAGCTGGGCAGCAATTGCCTTTCGCGCCTGATTTATCAGGCTCGGTGTTTGCGAATGTTGTCTTGCCGCTGGGTAGTAACCTCAACCTGATCGGCGGTATCACGGTGTCCTACAGCGATGACTACTTTAGCGACGGAACCCTTGAGCCAGATCTTATGCAGGATAGCTATACCAAGGTGGACGCAAATATTGGTATTGCAGCAGCAAACAACCAGTGGGATCTATCGGTAATTGGTAAGAACCTTTCGGATGAAAAGATCAACATGTCGGGTCAGCCGCTTGGCGCATATGATATTGCCTACCTCATGCCACCGACGTTGGTCATGGTGCAGGCAACTTGGCGCTTCGGTAGTTTTTAATTCTGCCGCTTAATTAATGGCGATACGTGAGCAGCGTGTCGCCATTTTTTTTATCTGATGTTACTGCGCTTGTTCCCACTTAGAGAATGCGTCAAACCCTCGAAGTGCCCTATTTGATATTTGAGTAGCTCAAAGAGGCCACTACGATGGTCAGGATAGTGTTTTTGTACATCGATTTTTAATGAGGTAGCTATGAATTTCTCGCTCAATCAAGAGCAACAAATGATCGTTGATTCCTTGGGAAAGTATGCGCTAAACGAGCTTAAGCCCGTTGCACAAGCGTATCGTGACCAACTGATTCCGAAAGAAAAAATGCTTGAAATACAGCAGCGTCTGGTCGACTTTGGTGTTGGCGCGGGTGTGGTTTCGGAGACGTTAGGCGGTATGGGCCTAGATGCAGTAACCATGGGGTTGTTGCAGTTCGAAGTGGCGAAGGTATCCCCCGACATAGCGATCACCAGCTTGATTCAGATGACAGTAGGCAAGCTTCTACCGCTGGTGCCAGAGCACCTGAAAGAGCACTACGTTACACCGGTTCTGGCGGGTACTAAGTTAGGGTGTATTGGTATGTCTGAGCCCGGAGCTGGCTCACAGGTGACAGCAGTGAACTGTCGCGCGAGGTTGGAGGGCGATGAATATGTCATCAATGGAGAGAAATTATGGATCTCTAGTGGTGGTTACTCAGATTTTATTTTCCTTTTGGCCCGGTTTAATGACGACCCAGTAGGCGGGTTGGGCCTGATTCTGGTAGATCGAAAGCACGGCTACCAAACCAACGATATTAAGAAAATGGGCCTAAATAGTCAGTCGACGGCACAGGTGTCATTTGAGGATGTACGGGTTCCAGCTTCCAATTTGATGGTTGAGCCGGGTAAAGCCATGAAGGCCTTGCTGACCATGCTTGCTAGCTCAAGACCGATTGTCGGTCTTATGGCGCTGGCGATTGCTGAGGCGGCGCTTGAAGCTTCTGTAACCTACGCAAAAGATCGCGTTCAATTTGGTAAGCCTATTGCAGGCCACCAGTTGATTTCAGCAAAACTCGGCGAAATGGCAACCAAGATACAGGCGGGCAAGCTGATGGCTTTTTGTGCCTTGAGCGCGATAGATAATAATGAGCGGTCGGATGTTTACAGCGCTATGTCAAAATGGTTTGGTGCTGAGATGGCGTGTGAAGTGGTGGCGGAAGCGATGCAGATTCATGGCGGCAATGGCGTTACCAGCGAGTTTCCAATCGAATATATGTATCGTTCGGTTCGCCTCTTCATGGTCACTGAAGGCACCAACGAAATTCAGAAGCTGGCTATCGGTCGTTCGCTGACCGGTATAGACGCGTTTTAGGAGCGGCGTAATGGACTTCGATCTATCACCGGAACAGCAGATGATGGCTGATACAGCGATACAGATATCTGCGCGGTTCGACCCGGAATATTGGCGGGATAAGGATGAGTCGGGTACGTACCCCTCTGAGTTCATTGCTGAAATTGGAAAGCAGGGGTTCTTCGGTCTGCCGGTACCTGAAGCGTATGGCGGAATGGGGCTTGGTCTTACTGAACTGTCTGTCGCCATGGAAGCGCTTTGTCGTGGTGGCGGTGGCGGCGGTCCAGCACTGGGTTACCTGTTTGGCTTGCTGGGTAACCTGTCGGTCTTGCATCACGGTAATGAAGAACAAAAACGCCGATATTTACCCGATATGGCAACGGGTAAAAAGATTTCTGCGTTCGCTTTATCCGAGCCTGAGGCAGGTACAAACTCACTCAATATAACGACCTTTGCCAGGCATGAAGGTGATGAGTTTGTTATTAACGGTGGCAAGTGGTTTATTACTAATATCGAAAATTCAGATGCATTATTGTTAGTTGCCCGCACTGAAAAGCCCCAGGAAGGAAAAAGCAAAGCCAGCGGGATATCGTTGTTCCTAATAGATCTGCCTCAGGCCGGTATCACTCATACCCCTATTCCCAAGCATGGATTCAATTATTACAAGTCTAATCAAGTCTTTATAGAGGACTTGCGCGTACATGAAAGCTGCTTGCTTGGCGATGAGGGTCGTGGATTTTATAATTTACTGGGAACGCTCAACCCCGAACGCGTGCTCATTGCTGCGGGGGCAGTGGGTACTGCGCGACTCGCGCTGTCGAGAGCCGTTATATATGCCGGTGAACGGAACGTGTTTGGTGTGCCGATAGGCATGCATCAAGCGGTTCAGCATCCGCTGGCGGCTGCATACGCAAAGGTCGAGTCTGCGTGGCTGATGGTGTTAAAAGCGGCCACCCTTAATGATATCGATAATACTGATAAAGCTGCGGGTGATTTTGCCAATATGGCTAAATTTGTGGCCGTGGAGTCCTGCATAGAGGCGTGTTATCACGCGATGCAAACTTATGGTGGAGCAGGTTATGCGCGCGAATACCATCAAGAGCGCTGGTGGCGCGAAGCACAGTTGTTCCGGCTGGCGCCACTTACCCAGCAGATAACATTGAATTATATCGGTGAGCATGTACTTGGCTTACCTAAATCCTATTAAGGACTAGCAAATGACTATTTCGCTTTCTCGATCCATGCAGGGCTACGGTTCTGATTTCATCAGAGATATGTTTATCGCCGCGCGCAATCCGGATCTGATCTCTTTTGCCGGTGGTGCGCCGGCCCCCGATGTTTATCCACTCGAGGCGTTTCGCGCTGCCTCTGATCGTGCATTCGAGGAGTGGGGACGCACAATGATGGCCTATGATGGCGCAGAAGGTGTACTTGCGCTTAGAGAACTCATTGCCAGTCAAAGAATGGCGTCTATGGGTGTCAATTGTACCGCAGAAGACATCCGAGTGATCAGCGGCTCACAGCAGGGCATTGATTTTCTTGCGCGAACCTATCTGGATGAGGGCGATACGATTATCGTCGAATCGCCAACCTATCTAGGCGCGTTGAATTCATTCAATATTTTCCGACCGAACTATGTCTCCGTTGCTATGGATGAAGGCGGCATGTGTATGGATGCGCTGGAAAAGGCGCTGATAGCCAACCCGCAGGCGAAGCTCATCTACACGGTGCCAGAGTTCCAGAACCCCACAGGGATTACCCTTGCAGGGGATCGGCGTCAGCGCATGGTGGATCTAGCTGAAGAACACGATGTCCTCATCATTGAGGACAGTCCTTACTATGAAGTTCGCTTTGAGGGAGAAAAGTATCCGCCGATAAAAGCTTTCGACACCTATGGGCGCGTTATTTATTTGGGGTCATTTTCTAAAACACTATGTCCTGGCGTGAGAATTGGCTGGGCCTGCGCGGATTACGAGATTTTGGATCGGTTTCGCATACTGAAAGAGGCCAGTGATTTTCAAGCGAGTACTGTGACGCAGTATCAGGTAGCAACCTACCTCAGAGACAATGATCTAGACGCACATATGGGAAATATTTGTAAAGTATATAAGGGCCGCAGAGATGCTGCGCTCAGTGCGATTCAGGAGTTTTTCCCCGCTAGCGTCAAAAACACTCGACCCGATGGTGGCTTTTTCATTTGGTTAACTGTCCCGGGTTTGAATGCCACCACAATGCTGCCAAGAGCGATGAATGAAATCGGTGTAGCTTACGTGCCCGGTGAATCTTTTTTTGCAGGCGCCGAGCATAGTTGTAATATTCGACTGAGCTATTCACAGATGAACGAAGCTAAAATACGCGAAGGAATATTGCGTTTGGCCAATCTGATAAAAAACTGACTTATTGGGTCTCAATCAGTGTCCAGTATGCCTCCGATGAGTTGTTATTTGTCACAGAGTGTCTCACTGAGAATTCCCAGATTGGCAGATAATATGGTGAGAATCAGGCACGAAGTCGTGAGCCAGATTTTTGGGTCACTATACCTGCCCGTATAGCGCCCACTGTGTCGGCAATACCCAGCAAGGTAGGCGCTACGCAGGCAAGTTCTTGATGCCAATAATGGCCGGCTAATGGTCCCAGCTCACTCTAGTAACCGCCATGCCTCATGCAGAATTAAACATAAAAACAGAAGCGCCGAAGAGTAAAAAGTCAGTGCGAATCCAACAGCACGAGATGCCGCTACCGCCGTGTAACCCCTAAAAAATAAAACACGACCCAAAGCAAAAATCACCGCACACAGCGGCACAGCTGATAGCATCGAAACCGGCATTAAAAAGCACCAGGCTAAATATACCGCCATGGCGAGCACCACCTGCTCTAGCGTATTTTTGGACCCTGATCAGGGAACAGGCGGCAAGAAAGCCGGAACGCCGTTGTTATGATGGGTTTACACCTGCCATGGGGGCGGCGAATCGGGCGCTGCGGCGAATTTTTTGAGCGCTTTGCGCTGCACTGCGATATCGATATGCCCATCCCGCACCAGCGCCTCGATGGCCGCCAGTGCAATGCTGTTGCGGTCGACTTCAAAGAAGGCCCGCAGCGCTTCGCGCCGGTCGCTGCGGCCAAATCCGTCGGTGCCCAGTGCCACAAAGCGCCCTGAAACATAGGCTGCGATCATCTCCGGCAATGCTCGCACATAGTCGCTGACCGCAACGATGGGCAGGTTGCCTGGCAGCTGTTGCTGGACATGACTTAGGGCCGGGGTGGTGGTGGCGGTAAGGCGATTTTGACGCTCGATCGCCCGCGCATCACGGGTGAGTTGAGAGTAACTGGTGGCGCTAAAAATGTCGCTGGAAATGGCGAAGTCATTCGCCAGAATATCTGCTGCGGCAATCACTTCGTTGAGCAGCGTACCAGAGCCAATCAACCGAACGCGCACCTCGGCGTCTTGATCACCCCGCGCGCCGAGTTGATAAAGCCCATTGATGATATCCCGCTCTAAGTCCCCGACGCTTCCCCCACCGTCGGCAACCGCTGGACGCTCGGGCATGCTCGGCTGAGGATAGTTTTCATTCATCAGCGTAATGTAATAAAACACGTCTTCCTCGCGCTCAATCATCTGCCGCATACCGTAGTCCATAATCACCGCCAACTCATAGGCGTAGGCGGGATCGTACGCCCGGCAATTGGGCACGGTCGCCGCCACTAACTGGCTGCTGCCGTCTTGGTGTTGCAAGCCCTCGCCCGAGAGCGTGGTGCGGCCCGCGGTCGCGCCGAATAAAAATCCGCGGGCGCGCTGATCGGCCGCCGCCCAGATCAAATCGCCGACGCGCTGAAAGCCAAACATGGAGTAGTAGATATAAAACGGCAGCATGGGCTGACCGTGAACCGAATACGCCGTGGCAGCCGCCGTCCAAGACGACATGGCACCGGCTTCGTTAATGCCTTCCTCGAGTAACTGACCGTTGCGTGACTCTTTGTAATACATCATTGAATGGGCATCTTCGGGTTTATAGAGCTGCCCCTGGGGCGCGTAAATGCCGATTTGCCGAAACAGCCCATCCATGCCAAAGGTGCGCGCTTCGTCGGCGACGATGGGCACAATGCGGGGTCCGAGATTGGTGTCTTTTAATAGCGCGCTCAGCATGCGTACCGCGGCCATAGTCGTCGACATGGCTTTGCCGTTCGCCGCGAGGGCAAACTTGGCGTAGTGATCAGGCTGCGGAATAGACAACCTGTTGTGGCTCGGCGGACGCGATGTGCGAGTGGGAAGATAGCCCCCAAGCGCCGCTCGCCGCTCGCGTAAATAGCGCATTTCAGGGCTGTCTTCCGGCGGCTTATAAAAATGTAACTGCGCCAAATCGTCGTCGCTCAAGGGTAAATCAAAACGATCGCGAAAGGCCTTAAGGCCCTCGGCGTCGAGGGTTTTTGCCTGATGAGAGGCCATCCGGCTCTCGCCCGCACCGCCCATGCCAAATCCCTTTTTAGTTTTCGCCAAGATCACCGTTGGCTTGCCATTTTTTCCCTTCGATGCGGCGTAGGCGGCGTACAGTTTACGCATGTCGTGGCCGCCGCGTTTGAGGGCGTTGATCTCCGCGTCGGTCATGTGGCTCACCAACTCTCGGGTCACCGGATCGGAATCAAAGAATTTTGTGCGGTTGTAGTCGCCGTCCTTAGATCCCAAATCTTGATATTCGCCATCGACCGTCTCGGCAAAGCGGCGCAGCAGCACCATGTCGGTATCGCGCGCGAACAGCGCGTCCCACTCGGATCCCCAGAGCACTTTGATGACGTTCCAACCCGCGCCGATGAACAGGCTTTCCAACTCCTGAATGATCTGGCCATTACCGCGCACCGGTCCATCGAGGCGCTGGAGGTTGCAGTTGACGATAAACGTTAAGTTGTCGAGGCCCTCGCGCGCCGCCAGCGTCAAACCGCCCAGTGACTCCGGTTCATCCATTTCGCCATCGCCAAACACACCCCAGACGTGGCGCTGCGCGGTATCGGCCAAACCACGCCCCTCTAGGTAACGCATGAACCGTGCCTGATAGATTGCGCTCATCGGGCCAAGCCCCATCGAACCGGTGGGGAATTGCCAAAAGTCGGGCATCAGCCAGGGGTGCGGGTAGGAACACAGGCCATCGCCACCGAGCTCGCGGCGGTAGTTGCCAATGGTGTCCTCGCTGAGTCGACCCTCAAGAAACGCCCGCGCGTACACGCCGGGTGCCGAGTGCGGCTGAAAATACACCAGATCTCCGAAGCCCTGCTCGCTGTCGGCACGAAAAAAATGGTTGAAGCCGACTTCAAAAATTTCTGCTGCTGAGGCATAGCTGGCGATGTGCCCACCTAGACCTCCGTAGGCTTGATTGGCGCGCATTACCATGACCAACGCATTCCAGCGAATGATCGCGGTCACTCGCTGCTCCATCTCAAGATCGCCGGGAAAGGCGCCCTGCTGGTCTATAGCAATCGAATTTCGATAGGCTGAATAGGGCTGCTCTAGTGAGGTAATACCACGGTTTTGCGCGGCGCGATCGAGACTCCGTAAAATGTGTTGGGCCCGCTCCACGCCGCTATTGGCGATCACTGCGGTGAGCGAATCGAGCCAGTCCCGGGTCTCTGCTGGGTCGTCGTCGACGCCGGTTACATCGGTTGTTGTAGACATACTCATGTCACCTAAATCACCGTCTAAAGAATGCCTATAGTAATCACGACAGCGCAGCAGGTGTTGCTATTTACATACCTTTGTGGGATATTTTTAAGCATTAAAGTACATTTAAAACAAATATTGCAGCATATTATGCCGAAAATAGACCTAGATGCCATAGACCTAAAAATTATTCACATACTTCAGGAGTCGGCCAAGATATCCAATGCCGAACTCGCTCAACGGATTGACCTGACGCCCTCACCCTGTCTCAGCCGGGTGCGCGCGCTCGAGGCGGCGGGTGTGATAAAGCGCTATGTGGCGCTGGTCGAACCGATTTCTGTCGGCCTTCCCATTAGCGTTTTTATTCACGTTGCGCTAGAGCGCCAGATTGACCGATCGCTGGAACACTTTGAGTCGGCGATGCAGGATCAACCGGAAGTGATGGAATGTTATCTGATGACCGGCGACAGCGATTATTTGATCCGTGTGTTGGTGCCAGATATATCGACGCTGGAGCACTTTATCGTCGACAAATTAGCGAAGATCGCCGGGGTGTCGAACATAAAGTCGAGCTTTGCGCTCAAGCAGGTCAAGTATAAAACGGCGCTGCCGATGGCGTCACAGCTGCGAGGGGCCACCGCTTAAGCGTCCGACTTTGCAAAGCTGCAAGGGTGTAAGGGTGTAAGGGTGT
>DGPA01000043.1 GCA_002389505.1 Halieaceae bacterium UBA4452 | reverse complement strand
ACTAACCGGCAGCAGTGCATGGCGATAACAGGCATAGGACTGACGGTTAACCACCTCCCTGTTATGCCCCTAACGTAAGCCGCCGCACGGTCATGCCTAGTCAGAAAAAGGGATGACTTGCTCATAGGGCCGATGACCATCACACTCAGCAAGACTGAATCAACTCCATGCCACGGGTGGTTAAGGACTAAGCCAATGCACACAGACCCTAGCGCCGCCGGGTTTTCCCCACAGCGGCTTGAGCGAATGACAAGCCATTTAAGCGACAACTTTGTGTCGCCGGGGAAAATTTCTGGATGCCAAGTCATGGTGTCACGTCGGGGGATACCCGCGTATTTCCGTTCATTTGGCTTGGCAGACGTTGAACGCAATACACCCATCACCAGCGATACGATTTTCCGACTCTACTCGATGACTAAACCCATCACATCAGTGGCGCTGATGATGCTGTGGGAAGAAGGACGATTTCAGCTCACCGATCCGGTGTACAAATTTATCCCTTCTTGGGCACACCAGCGTGTTTGGGTGCAGGGGTCGGGTGCAGCGATGCAGTCCCGGCCGGTAGAAAGCCCCGTTACCGTATTGCAGCTATTAACGCACACCGCAGGACTGACCTATGGCGGTTTGCTGCCGGGCCTTGAGCACCCCGTTGATGAGGTCTATCGCGAATTAGGCTTAGGTCGAGGTGCGGGCGAGGTGTTGATGGATTTTGCCGACAAAATGGGCCAGGTCCCCCTCATCTACGACCCTGGTTCACGCTGGTGTTACTCCTTGGCAACCGATGTTTGTGGCGCGCTGGTAGAGATTATTTCCGGTCAGTCGTTCAGTGACTTCTTACGCGAGCGACTGTTTGAGCCTCTGAATATGGTCGACACTGATTTTAGTGTCCCTGACGATAAGGCAGGGCGCTTTGCTGCTTGCTATAGTCGCGGTGCCGACAAATCACTGACACTAGAAGACGACCCTACAACGAGTCACTATCGTCATCGGCGCAACTTTTACTCGGGCGGTGGGGGACTGGTGGGCACGGCAACCGATTATGCGGCGTTTTGTGAGATGCTTCGCCAGGGCGGCTCTTTTAACGGTCAATGCCTTATCGGTCGCCGAACGTTACAGCTAATGACGCGTAATTTTTTAGGCGGGCGGTCGTTGGCTCAAATGGCGCTCGGCGCCTTTTCCGAGACAGCCAACGAGGGTGTTGGCTTTGGTCTGGGTTTTGCGTCGACCCTAGATGAAGTGGCATCAGCCACCGTGGGTGCGGGAGATTTTTACTGGGGCGGACGAGCGTCCACCCTCTTTTGGGTCGACCCAATAGAACAGTGTTACGCCATATTTATGACGCAGCTTATTCCATCATCAACATTTAACTTCCGGGGCCAACTGAAAAATATCATTTACGCTGCGTTAATCGATTGACAATGATCGCCCTGTGGGCGCTGTAAGCCTAGGGCTAATGCACCCATTAACGACCGTGAAACCCCGCTATCCTCACTTGGCGTCAGCCATTTTTGATTGCTCGCCAATAGTGGCCGCAACTGAGTTGGGGATTAACAGTGTGAGCGAATAGTGTGCCACCCGCCAACCCGTCTGGGTTTTCTTCACGACCCCGGTTCCTCGACAGTGCCCTAGCTTTTCGTTAAACAGAATCTCGTCAAACCATCGAAGGTCTGAATCGCCCTCAACATGACGCTCGATAACGGTGTAGGACCAACCACGACCCGTGTCAAAAACGGGGCGGGCATAGGCTTTGAATTGATCGATTGTCCATCGCTCGGTTTTGTCAGTGCCAAGGAAAACAGCATCATCGGTGTAGCGTTCGAAATAATTCTCAAAGCGCGCGGCGGCGGCATCTTTATGAAGTCCATCAATGAGAGAATTTATGGCGACCACCGGTTTATCTGCCAGCGCAGACGTAGAGAGCAGGCCAAATAGCAGCGTCGTAACCAACGCCAGTGGTGGGTATGCTTGCCAACCAAAATACCGCCGGGTGATGTGTCTAGGCATGGGAGCTCCTTTTAGAGGGACCGACAATGACGGGTCAGTGTATGTCAGTATGAAAAGTCATTCTAATTCTAATAGCCCCGGATAATGCCGGGGAACGCAAACTCGGCTGAATGCTATTGCCTGTTCGACGCGCTGCCCACTAGCGCCTCGAGCACTGCGTCATTGATTCGGCGAACAGTCCATCATTCGATAAACAATGCGCTGGCTACGCGTCTGGCCCGCAGGGAGTACGGATGTATGTTTACCCCAGCTATGATGCGGACCATCGGGAAATCCTTGTGCCTCAAGGCAAATAGCACTGAAAGGCTGTAGCGGGGCCGTCAGCTGCGCCGCCGTATAGACCTGTAGGCAAGGCTGCGTAGTGGCTATGGACAGACTCATGCCTGTGGCCATATTGTTCAGTACAGCGACTTCATTTAGCCGCTCAGTGTTTGATGAATCTGACTCCAGCACGTAGCTGTGATCCAAGCCATTGGGCAGCTGTACCAGCACGTCGGCGAGTGGCCGTGAGCCGATCAAGTCGAGTGCTGTGGCTGCCACGGGAAGTAACTCACCGGTAGGGCACTGTGCGTCATCGGTTGCCAGTACGCTGTGCGCTCTGACGGTCAGCGACAGCTCTCGCACTGATTTGGCACCCAGCGTAAAATACGCGTGGTTAGTTAGATTAATAGGCGTGCTATGGGTGGTGGAAGCAGTCAGATCAATAGTGAGGCTGTTATTTGACAGAGTGTAGGCAACACTGAATTGGCGATCACCGGGTAGGCCTCCCTCATTATGCTTGAGAGCGGTGGTATAGCATGCGGTGTGTGGTTGATGGGTGTGCGTCAGAGCCCAGTCGGCGCGATGCAGCGCAGCGCTCCCGCCATGGAGCATTACCGACGGCAGGCCAGTGATGGGGTCAGCCTGGCGCAAGCGGCCAGCATAAGGGCCAACAGTGCTACCTAGACAACACTGATCAATAAGCGCTCTGTCAGAACAGGATGTGTCAAGCAGCAGCTCGCTATTGGGCCGCTTAGCGATGAGCTGGACCAAGCGAGCGCCGTGCCTGCTCAATGTCACCGCCAGGGAGTGCGACTCAAGCGTAATCGTTGTTGTCATAAAAGCGGTGCTAATGGTATCGACGATTCGTACTATACAACAAGTCAGTATTGCCTGATGATGACGGCCGGGGAAAGTGATGGCGAGATGACCACTGACTTTGCGGAACCCCATCCACGATCCGTTGATGAAAAGCGACAATAAGCCTTGAGAGACATGTCTAACTATTTTGCTGAAAGCGCGCGAACCGCGGTGCGTGAGGATGAGACCGTCTCGGGATGGTCGGTGGGTATAGTGATATTCGGAATTTGTCTGACGCTTCCGACTTTATATACCAGTGCTATCACTGCTGAGCAACTGGGGTTCACGGGCACCGCTAAAGCGGTGGGTTTAGCTTCGCTAATACTTGCCGTAATGTCGATACCAGCCGCGATAGTGGGCGCTCAGACCCGACTCAGCAGCTATTTGATCATTGAGTTTGTGTTTGGCCGACGGGGCTCCAATTTTGTTAATGCATTATTGGGGCTCACACTACTCGGATGGTTTGCAGTGACTGCGGGCTTTTTTGGAGAGACCTTGGCCATCGCCTGCGAAAATCAATTTGGCAGCTCTCCTCCCACCTGGCTGCTGACCCTAGTCTCTAGCGCGCTGATACTCATCACGACCCTTTTCGGGTTCAAAGCCCTTGATCGACTGGCCATGTTCGCCGTGCCGCTGCTGATTGCGTTTTTAATTTATGCGAGCCATCTTGCTCTCACTGACGCTACTTGGTCTACAGTGATTAATCAGCAGGGGAATGATCCCGCCTATTTTGCCACCGCGGTCTCAACGATAATCGGTGTCTCGATTGTTGGCGTGGTGTTAATGCCTGACCTATCACGTTATGCACGCTCGACTAGGGACTGCATCTCTGCGTCTATACTCGGTAATGGCATTGGCAATGTCTTTGCCATGTTAATTGGGGTGATTCCAGCGATGGTGACGGGATTGCTTGATCCCATGGCCTATATGAGTGCTTTGGGTTTAGCGGCTAGCGCCTTTGTGGTGCTGGTGTTTGCCACTTGGACCACCAATAGCGTGAATCTCTACAGCACGTCTCTAGCGGTAGCTATTATTCAGCCTAGAACCTCAGAGTGGAAACTCACCGTCACCTGCGGGGTGGTAGGCACCAGTCTGGCGATGATAGGTATCACCGACTATTTCATCAGTTTCTTGGAGTGGCTAAGTGTTATCGTGCCGCCGGTTGCCAGCATCTATCTGACCGACTATTTTCTTTTGAAGCAAAAGAACTTCGCCTTAACCCTGCATCATGCGTTGCCTGATTATGAGCGCGCAGCGCTGACCGCTTGGATCGTCGCTACCGGCCTTTCGGGGTTCGCGTTTATCACTGAGTTTTCTTTGTTATCGATTCCCAGCCTTGACGCCCTTATCATTACCGTCCCTATTTATCTTTTGTTCCGCAAGCTTTGGCCAGCCCAGCTGGATCGAACTCACGAGTCGAACCCCTTGGTGCCTAAAGCCGCAGCAGAAGCGCCTATCCATACCGAGGAGCCTTAATGCGCATTGGCATTGACGTGGGCGGGACCCACACTGACGCAGTGCTCATGGATGGGGCGCGTATTGTGACTTCCCACAAAGCCTTGACGAGTAGTGATGTACGTCGAGGCCTTATGGAGGCGCTCGACGCGGTCATGCTGGAGGCTCAGATTAACGCTGACGCAATAGATGCGGTGATGATTGGTACGACCCATTTCACTAACGCGGTTATTGAACGGAAAGAGCTGAGCCAAACTGCCATTATTCGAGCTTGTTTACCGACCGGCTCAGGGCTACCACCCAAGTGTGACTGGCCTGCGGATTTAAGCGCCGCGCTAGGCGATCACGCTTATATGATCGGTGGTGGGCACCTGTTCAACGGCAAAGAAATCGCGCCGCTTGATGAGAGGGCACTAGACGATGCCATTGATAAAATTATTGATCAGGACATCAAGGCCATTGCTGTGGCGGCGTCATTTTCCCCCGCAGTGGCTAACCATGAGCTCCTCATGGCAAAGCGCATTAGGCAGCGAATTCCAGATGCCAATATTTCACTGAGTCATGAAATAGGTCGACTGGGTATTTTAGAGAGAGAAAACGCAGCGTTGCTAAACGCCTCACTGGGTAATCTCGCTGCTCGAGTCGTTTCCAGTATGCAGGCGGCGTTGGAGCAACGTAACCTCACTTGCCCGTTCTATGTCAGTCAGAATGACGGCACCTTGATGTCGGCTGACTATATTGCGCGATATCCTGCCCTCACCTTTTCCAGCGGCCCAACGAACAGCCTGCGCGGCGCGGCAGTGCTCACCGGTATCTCCGATGCCATTGTGGTCGATATTGGAGGCACCACTGCGGATGTTGGTGTTTTGGCGAATGGTTTTCCTCGAGAGAGCAACAGCTACATCGACGTCGGAGGGGTACGGACAAATTTCCGTATGCCAGACATCCTATCTATCGGTCTTGGGGGCGGGAGTCTTGTCCACGATGACGGAGGTCGATTAGGTCCGCAGTCAGTCGGACATCGATTGGTCAGCGCAGGATTAGCGTTTGGTGGCGCCACCCTGACGGCCACCGATATCGCAGTAGCTAATGGTTCCACTGCGGTTGGCGATATGACGGGCGTCGCCCACCTTGACGCTGGGTTAGTTGAGCGCGCTACGTTGACTATGCATGCCATGATTGACGAAGCGGTGGATAAAATGCGGCCCAGCGAGCAGCCTGTGCCTGTTATTTTGGTCGGTGGCGGTTCTATTCTGATATCCAGACATTTACAGACGGCCTCTACAGTCATTCGTCCGGAACATGCTGGCGTGGCAAATGCCATCGGTGCGGCTATTGCCCAGGTGGGAGGCGAGGTCGAGCACATTGTCAGCTATTCCAGGGAGAGTCGTGAAAAGGCAATGACCTACGCAACTACACAAGCGCGAAGCAAAGCTATCGCCGCTGGCGCCGACCCTGATACCCTGAGAGTGCTCGACATTGAAGAAACTACCATGAGTTATATGGATGATGATGCCGCGAAAATTCGCATCAAGGTCGTTGGGAATTTACGGCAATTTCTATGAAAACTATTGGCGCAGATCATATTAAAGACCTATGTGCTGGAGCAGCATTTCTTGCTACTGGCGGAGGCGGTGATCCCTACGTCTCTCAACTTCAAGCTGAACGGCTCTTAACAAAATTTGGCCCAGCGCAATTACTGTCACCCCTAGACGTCCCTGATGACTTCTTTGTGGTTAGCGTGGGTATGGTTGGCGCTCCGACAGTGACGCTCGAACAATTACCCACCGAGGAAGAGACCGTCGGTGCATTGAATCAATACGAGGCACTGACGGGTAAAAAAGTTGATGCCGTTATCCCCTTTGAAATCGGCGGCGGCAATAGCACGATTCCACTGTTTGTTGCTGCCATGAAAGGCATTCCCTGCGTAGACGGTGATGGTATGGGCCGTGCGCTTCCAGAAGCACAAATGATGACCTTCCCTATTTATGGGGTCCCGCCAACGCCTGCAGTGATCATGGACGCGTTTGGTCATTATGAATTGCTCGAGTGCGATGATGCCCTGACCTTTGAGAAGACAATTCGTGCCAAAGCGGTCGCCATGGGTGGCATGATATCGTCTGCCGAACATGGTATGACGGGTCAATTGGTCAAACGCTGCGCTATTCCCCATACGCTTAGCTTTGCAACTGAACTGGGTCGGCTACTGCGGAGCCATGGCGGTGTCATCGATGTAATCCAAGATCGGTTGACCACATTATTTGAAAAAAGTGAATATGGCGTGTTCAAACACTTATTCACTGGCAAGGTCATCGACAGCAAACGAACCATCATCGGTGGTTATGATGTGGGTACCGCACTGCTTCAAAGCTTTAATCATTCAGACACAACAATGGAGATTTTGATTAAGAATGAGTACCTAGTTGCCAAGATTGGAGACAAGGTGGTAGCCAGTGTGCCAGATCTCATTTGTATCGTAGAGCAGGAATCTTCACGCCCACTCAATGCAGAGCGAATGCGCTACGGGCAGCGAGTCTCGGTGTTTGGCATCGGCTGTCCCCGTCACTATCGGTCCCCCGATGCACTAGCGGTTACTGCACCACGGGCATTTGGTTTCGATCTAGACTATGTGCCGTTGGAAGACATCAAAGCGTAGGCGGGCACTCGTTATTCTCTGCCAACGGCATTGCTCAATCCTCTTTTCGGTGCCATAGGGTGTCTACCTAGCCACTGTCGTTGGCTGGAAAGGACGGTCGACACGAATAAATAGCCACAGTAGCGCCCCGGTCAGCGCGACTACGCTACCCGTTGACAGTGCGGCAACCCAGCCAATGTGTTGTGCCAGAAAGGGCATCAAGGGCGCCACGACAATACCCGCCGCATTACCCCCAGTATTCATGAGACCACAGGCGGGCGCCGTGTAAGGCCCGGCGACAAAGGTTTGTGCCGACCAGAATGCGCCCTCGGCAAACTGGGTCGAGGCAAAACAGAGTGACAGCAGGCCGACCGCCACATAGGGCGAGGTGGAGTAAAGGCCCGCATAGAGCAAGCAACCGGCACCGATAAGGCCTGCTATGGCAGGAATACGACAGCCCAAGCGGGGCCCCAATCCCCGGCAAAGTCTGTCGCAGGTGAGTCCGCCGACAGTGGCCATAAAGGCACCGGTAAGCCAGGGGAGTGCTGCGAGAAACCCCGTCTCAAGAATACTGAACCCCAGCTCTGTCACCAGATAATGAAAAAACCAAGTGAAGAAGAGGTAAAACACATAGTTGAGTGAAAAATATGAGGTTGCCAGTAGCAGCGTTTCGCGGTTGCGAATGAGCTGTTTCCAGGCGTCAAACCCGACTTCTTGAGTCAGGCCCTCTCGGTTCGCCTCAATCGCGGCCAGTTCCTCTTCGCCCATGGCCGGATGATCCCCTGGATTATCCCGGGCATACCACCACCATAAGCCAAACAGTCCAAGTCCCAACGGAATGAAGACGTAAAAGGAGGCACGCCATCCCCAATACACCATGACGAAGGCAACAATGGGTTGCGCGGCGGCGGCACCGAGGGTCAAGCCGGTACTCGATACAGCATTGGGCAGCGCCCATTGACCCATCGGGAACCAGCGCTCGATGGCCGCGGCCTGAACCGGATACATAGGTGCATGGGCGGCGCCCAGAATAAATCGAATCAACAGTAGCGTCGCAATAACGCCGGCCGTCGATTTAAACGCTAGCCCTGGCAGTAGCCCGGTCAAACCCGACGCCACAATCCCCAAAATGCCCACCGCCGTCAGTGTTCGACGGGGTCCAAATCGAATGCCTGCAATACCCCCGGGTAATTGAAAGAGCGCATAGCCCCAAATAAAACTGGCAAAGATCCAGCCCATTTCAAGCTCGCTTAACTGCAGCTCAGGCATCATGAGCTCGCCAGCGACATGAATATTTTGGCGCATCAGATAGGAAAGAAAGCTGAGCAGGAACAGTACGGCAAAAAATCGCCAGCGCACCGGTATGCGTTGCCCATTCATAATGGGACTTTCCAGAGTTTGACTCGACGCTTACTCATTGCCGTCAGTCCCTATGATGTCCCGGGCGATGTCAGGGGTTTGCTCGGCTTCTTTGAGACAGTCCAAAACGTAGCGCCGCAAGTCAAGGCTGTAATCTTCCATCGGTGCATAATACCCATGTTTGAAGACCCTGTTCTGCATCCCCCGTTGCACACTCTCGCAGATCGCCCAGTCTTGTTGGTTGACTAGATCCCAAAATACCACGGCATCCATAGGATCAAAGTCGGGCTTATCGAGCTCATTGGGGTGAAACAGAAAGTCACAGCGTATATGGGTCTTTGACGCGGACTCGGGCCAAACGTAAAAAGCAGCCACATGATCCATGGCTAAACTGACCATGAGATTTGGATAAAAAAGCTCCCCCTTATGATGCGTTTTTTCGGTTTCAGTCAGACCCGGAAAGGGCGCGCGGGTGGTAGTGCCGGTGGCAGTAAAGGTATTGGCACCCTCTCGGTGGGGCACGCCGTCATCCCAGTTGAGCTCATTACCACCGCCCTGTCGAAACGCAGGCACCACCTTGCACAACTCAGGGTGCACAGGGCCGCAGTGGTAGCACTCGTTGTAATTCTCGAGAATGACTTTCCAGTTGGCGTTGACGCGATAGTCAATGCTATGACCTATGCGCAGGTCGCTCAGGGGATAGTTATTCAGCCGCTGGGCAGCTGCACCTAAGGCATCGATGAGGGGTTCGCCCCGGCGATTATCAAGACAGACAAAGACAAACCCGCCCCAATCGGCCACAGAAATGTCGTGCAGCGCTGTTGCTCCAGGTTCAATGTTCATATGGGGTGTACCGCGAAGAGTGCCATCGAGTCGATAGCTCCAGGCGTGGTAAGGACAAGTGATACCCCGGTCAAATTGTCCGAGCTGTATGTGCGTATCTGGCAGGGGAATTAACTCGGCACCGCGATGGCGACAGACGTTGTAGAAGCCCCGCAGCATATTTGAATCGTCCCGAACGATAAGTAGCGACTGGTCGCCAACCCGCAAGGCCTGATAATCACCGGGTTCAGATAACCGGTCGGTTCGACCTACACAGATCCAACCAGGCTGAAATACAGCTGCGAGCTCGCGCTGAAAAACAGCGCCGTCAAGATAGCTGTCACGGGGCAGGGTTTTCTCTAATGTGTCAAGCGTTCTGGTCGCCATTTAACGCGCCCTTGGCTCACTGACTCGGTTGGTTCCGGTCATGGGTTGCCGCTGTCGACAAAGACAGGTTGTGGTTCTGACAGTGTCACAGGCTCATCCCGCAGATAGTCAGCACCGCCATCGATAAGCGCCCGGGCAAAACTGTGTCCGCTGTGAACCGCATGCACAATAGCCCCCGGCGCAAGCGCATCTCCCACCAAGGTTATCGAGGCCCCAGCGAGGGCGGAGTCACCGCTGGCCTTTGCCGTCTGCAGCGACTGGTAGAGGCTACCATTGGGCTGGCGAAGCCCCACGACGACGACGGTATCGATGGCACGCTGCAGTGACTGCTCGTTGAATAGATTACTGAGCGTTGCGTGATGGCCGTCGAAGTGATCGAGCTTGGTCGTTGTTAAAATGTCCACACCCTGCTCACCAAGGGCCTTATAAACATAAGGTAATTCGTTCGTCATGAACGTCCAGGCTGAGGCGTGGCCGGCGGGCGTTGCATAAACGACGTGTGAGCCCCGACGGGCCAAGTGCTCGGCGATGACACCACCGAGGTAATAGTTGTCATAGTCAAAGACCAGTACGCGATCACCCTCAACCCGGCCTTCAAAGACATCTTCGGGTGTAAATACCCGAGGCCCCAGTAGCGGATGGGAGGGTATTTCTAGCGGCGAATATAGGTGGGTGGTCCAGTGTGCACCAGTCGCTACCGCAATGTGACGGGCGTCGGCGCTGGCGATGTCGGCTACGGCCATGGGGCTGTCGGTGTACATGGCTACATTACCTAGCTGTGAGAGGGCCCAAACCCGGTAGTCGCGGACCCGGCGCCATTGTGCCAGACCAGGGAGCTGGCTCTCCTGCAGAACCCGGCCACCCCAGTCGCTACGTTGTTCGGCAAGGGTCACGTCAAAACCTTGGCGTGCAGCGATCAGTGCGGCTTCTAGGCCTGCTGGACCACCACCAACAATGAGGACACTCTCGGGTTCTTCGGCTGTTCGAAACCGCTCGGGATGCCAGTCGCGGCGCCACTCCTCTCCGGCGGTGGCATTTTGGGTGCAGCGCACCGGTACGCCGTCATGCCAGCTGGCAATACAGATATTGCAGCCAATACATTCTCGGATCGCATCGCTGTTACCTTGGCGTATCTTTTCGGGCAAAAAAGGATCTGCAATGCTCGCTCGGGCACCGCCGATCAGATCGAGAACGCCACGTTTGATTTGTGAGACCATGGTGTCGGGTGATGTGAATCGACCGACGCCAACAACCGGTCGATCGGTGACAGTGCGGACAAAGTCGATAATGGGCTCGTGGGCGCCTTCGGGACGGAACCGTGAGGCACCGCAGTCATTCGGGCTTGAATCCATTTTGACATCCCATAAATCAGGGACATCAGAGAGTAGGCTAACAACGCCGTGCGCCTCACTTTCATAGTGATCACTGGGCTTGGCGCGCAGTTCCTCCAGACTTATCCGCAACGCCACAGCAGCGCGGCCGCCAGCCTCGTCTCGGGTCACTTCAAGCATTTCGCGGACAAACCGAGTCCGATTTGCAAGGCTGCCACCGTAGCCATCCGTACGCCAGTTGTACTCGGGGAGCAGAAATTCATAGCCCAGATAGCCCATACCTGCATAGACATAGATGATGTCGAACCCGGCATCGAGTGCTCGGCGAGTTGCGGCACGCTGCCAGTTGAGCACCGCATCAATATCTCGAGCTTCCATGGGTTTGGGGCGTTGCTGCCCCATGAAGCCAATATGCGTAGCAGCCCACGGTACCCCTGAAGGAGAAAGGGGCGGAAGACGAGAAGTCCGGTTCATAACGACAGCCCCCCCATGCCAGAGCTCAACCGCAGCCAAACTCCCGTGCTTGTGGACGGCTTCGGTGGTCAATGCGTGGGAGGCAATATCAGCATCATTCCACAGTCGTGCGAAGGGCAGGGGTGAGTCATCGGAACTCGGGTGTATAGACACGGCGCCGGTACTGACTACGCCCCAACCTCCCTCTGCTTTGGTGCCCCGAAAAGCCGCTCGGACTCGGGGGTTGGCTTCAGTCATGCCACTGGCGTGTGGCACCTGATAAAAACGATTGGGTGCCACTACGGGTCCTATCTTAATGGGATCAAACAGGATTCGGTGATGAGGGTGGCAATCAGCCAAGTGGGAAGCCCCAGTCATGACATGGCTATGTTCTTCTTGCGTCATACGTCCTCCGAGGACACTCATACGTCAGACCGCATACATCAACCCACCGCGCCTCGCGGTGAAATTATCCGGACACGGTCAACGGCATTGGCACTTTGCCTGCAAACAGGACCTCACAGACGCGGCGGCGTACACAATAGCCTGATTCGTAAATGTGCGTAACCGTTATGAAGTCAGGACAATAGGCCATCAGGGCTAAGCTTAGCGCGTGTGCAGCGACTAGGCGGCGTAATCGCTGCCTTCCGCATCTAAAATAGCCTTTAACTCAGCCAGATGACGCGCATCCTGCTCCGGGTAAGCGGCCAATTCCTGCGCGGTTTTTTCGGCAACCACGTCACTGATGACCCTAAGAGCCTGGCCGGTTTGTAGTGCTAGGATATACACCTGACAGGCCCGCTCGAAGTAAAACAGGCGATTAAAGGTGTCGGCGACAGTGTCGCCAATAACCAATAGGCCGTGGTTGCCCATGATCATGACCTTTTTTTGGGGATCGCTAAAAAGGCGGGCGCAGCGAGCACCTTCCTCTTCAAACGCCAATCCGCCGTAATCATGATCGATGACATACCGGTTAAAAAACATGCAGCTATTTTGATCGACCGGTGGCAGTGAACTATCAGCAAGGCAAGCTAGCGCAGTAGCATAGGGCGAATGAACATGCATGGCGCATCGAGCATGCGGGCAATGACGGTGAATACCGCCGTGCAGACCCCAAGCGGTCGGGTCGGGTGCCTCTGGCCTCGCCATGCTTTGGGGATCATTGGCATCAACCACTAGGAGATCCGAGGCTTTGATCCGCGAAAAATGCATCTGATTTGGGTTGATTAAAAAGGTTGTGCCAGTGCCGTTGATGGCCAAGCTGAAATGATTGGCGACGGCTTCATGAAGATTCAATCGTGCCGTCCAACGGAAAGCCGCCGCCAAGTCAACCCGTTCCTGCCAATGGTTTCTATGGGGGTGTGCGATAACGTCGGTCATGTCGGCATTCTCCTTGCTCGAGTATAAAAGATATCAACGGTCTGTTGAGAACAAATTTCCGCACGGTGCGGGTTGATGGCGCATCATGCCGTGGGGGTAGGTGGGGCGGACTTGCCCTGTTTTCGCGCTTAATGGACATCATGCTATCGATGATGGGTAGCCAATAGAGTAAACTACCGCGAACCGGCCTGGCCAATGAGCTGCCCACTGCTCAATGGGCAGGTATTCAGGTGGTTCACGACCATGTACACCTAACGCGCCAAGGCTGCTCTTGTGCGCTTCGTTGAGTCTTTGGAATGCTGCAATGAGCGAAAGTCAGACCCGGGGGTATGGCCACACTGTTAAGAAAGCCATTGCCCCACTTGTAGTGTTAATCGCTGCGGGCATGGCCTATATCGGCTTAGTCGCCACCAAGCCGGCGCTAGTCAGTGCGGCCAAAGAGCCCATGCCAATTACAGTCAGGGCACTCGAGGTCGTTCCTCAGAGCCGCCAACTAATGGTGATCTCACAGGGCAACATTCAGCCCCGGGTTGAAACCCACTTGCACGCACAGGTGGACGGTGAAGTAAAGACCGTAGCACCTCAGTTAGTCACGGGCGGTGAGTTCTTAGCGGGCGATCGCTTATTGTCGCTAGACGACAGAGACTTTCAGATTGCGCTGACCCGTGCAGGGGCCAGCCTAGATCGCGCCAAGGCCGAGTACCGTTACGCGCGCGAGGAGTACGCGCGCATTCAGTCCTTACACGACCAAGCACTCGCCAGCATCGCCCAAAGACAGCAGGCCGAGCGCGCGTTCGCAATCGCCAATGCGAATGTGAAGGACGCCCAAGCAACCCATGAGCGTGCCGAGCTCGATTTAACACGCACGGTTATCCACGCCCCCTTCAACGGTCGCGTGCGCGCTGAGTACATTGATGAGGGGCAGTATCTGCAAAAGGGCGCTGCCATTGCGACCCTGTACGATACCGACCGTCTGGAAGTGCGACTGCCCATTGCCGACGCCCAGCTTGCTTATCTCCCGCTGGCTTATGCCAACACCGGCGTAGCCCAAAAAAATGACGCGCCCGCAACGGTAGTATTAAGCGCCCGTTACGCGGGTCAAGCGCAGACGTGGACAGGAACATTACAGCGCACCGAAGGCGATATCTCCTCAACGAGTCGCTACCTACATGTCATTGCTGAGGTCACCCAGACCACCAATGACAACGGTGTGCAATTACCCGTTGGCCTGTTTGTGGAGGCCAAGATTAGCGGCAAGGTAGTGGATGCGCTGGTCTCTATCCCCCGCACAGCGCTGAGAGCTGACAACCGGGTCATGGTGATCGATTCGAGCGATCGACTTCATTTTCGATCAGTGGTGGTCTACAAGGCCTCCAATGAAGAAATACTCCTCTCCTCGGGGCTCGATGCGGGCGAGCGCATCAATGTGTCGCCCCTACAATTTGTCGTCGAAGGCATGTCCGTCAGAGTCATTGAGTGAGGTCGGAATAAATGCCTAAGCTGATTGCGTGGTTTATCGACAATCCTGTCGCAGCCAACTTACTCATGTTCATTCTTATCGCCGCTGGACTTCTCGCATTAAAGGATGTTCTTAAAGAGGAATTCCCCAATGTCGAGGCACCGATCGTCATGATCACCGTGCCCTATCTTGGCGCCGCACCGACCGAAGTCGAATCGGGCGTTTGCACTCGAATTGAAGAGTCGATAGATGGCATTGAGAATATTGTTAAGGTAAAAACCACCGCCGCTGAGGGGCGCTGCAGGGTCATGGTCGAGCTCGATATGGATGCTGACCGGGCAAAGGCGCTGGATGATATTAAAGCGCAGGTCAATGCGATTTCAACGTTCCCACTGAATACCGAGCGGCCCATTGTATCCCAGGTCACTATGCGCTCCTTAGTGACCCAAATTGCCGTTCACGGTGATACCGATGAGCGCTCTTTAAAAAACATCACCGAGGGCATTCGCACCGACCTTCTTGAGCTTCCCGAGGTCAGCTTGATCAATACGCTGTATGTGCGAGCGGACGAAATTTCTATCGAAATCTCGGAGACGGCGCTGCGCCGTTACCAACTCACGTTGGCAGAAGTGGCGCGTGCGATAGCCCGCTCTAGCATTGATATTCCGGGCGGAACGATCAAGGCGGATTCCGGAGCCATTCGTCTGCGCAGTACCGGGCAGCGCTATACCGGCCAAGAATTTGAAAATATTGTTGTTCGTCATGATGTCGGCGGCACGCGGCTCCTTCTGGGTGATATCGCAACCATCGTGGACGGTTTTGAAGACGCGGATAAGTACGGTGAATTCAATGGCGAGCAGGCCATGATGATTCAAATCTTTAGAATTGGTAGTGACGACACAATTGATATGTCCAATGCGGTGCTCGACTATGTAGCGCAAAAAGAACGTGAGCTCCCCAATGGAATTCATTTTACCGTCTGGAATAACGAGGCTGATGAGCTTGTTGGTCGACTGGGCACCATGATCAATAATGCTTTCGGTGGCCTTGTGCTGGTTATTATTAGCCTGTCACTGTTTCTTCGGGTC
Source organism: Halieaceae bacterium UBA4452 (assembly GCA_002389505.1). Lineage (GTDB taxonomy): Bacteria > Pseudomonadota > Gammaproteobacteria > Pseudomonadales > Halieaceae > Luminiphilus. The sequence goes on along the minus strand of DGPA01000043.1, from coordinate 5,954 downwards.
CGACTGGCACTGTGGGTCAGCGCCGGGGTTCCCGTTGCTATTTTTGGTGCAATTGCATTATTTCCAACTACCGGTTTGAGTATTAGTACGCTGTCGCTAATGGGCCTCTTACTGTCACTCGGTGTGGTTGTTGACGACGCCATTGTTGTCGGTGAGCGCATCTATACCAAAGAGCAGGAGGGTCTTGACGGTCGCAGCGCTGCCATCGCGGGGACCAGTGAGGTCTCGGTGCCGGTGTTCTTCGGTGTATTAACCACCATTGCGGCGTTTATGCCGTTGCTCAACGTCGACAGCAATCTGGGGCAGTTCTTTATATCGATCGGTGGCACGGTGGTCTTGTGCCTTATCTTCAGCCTTATAGAGTCACAGCTCATTTTGCCCTCGCACTTGGCTCACCGAGGTCAGGCGCGTCGGCAGTCTGCCTTCGGAAAACGTTGGGAGTTATTTCAGGACCGTATTGCCAGTTCGCTACAGCACTTTGCTCAGAATCGTTACAAAGGATGGATAGAATGGGGGGTTGATCATCGGTACACCACCCTATCGATCGCTCTCGGACTCATGATTGTCATGGCGGGTATGGCGGCGAGTGGCCGTCTGGTTTTTCAATTTTTCCCATCGGTATCGGGCAATAATGTCGTTGCAAGAGTCGTCATGCCCGAAGGTTATCCGCTCTCGGGAACCCAGGCGATTGTGGCTGAGCTACAGGCATCTGCGGCACGAACCCGTGCCACAGTAGATGCCACTCTCGTGGATGGCGGAACCGCTTTTAAAAATGAACTCTCGTCCGTGGGCGTGGCAATAACACAGGGGGCATTGATCACCACTGGCGAGACGGGCAGTCACATTGCGGAAGTGTCACTCAACCTCGTTCCCTATCGTGACCGCAGCGGCATGACCCCCCAGCAAGTGGTAAGCCTGTGGCGCGAACTGACACCGCCGTTACCCGACGTGCTTGAACTGAGTTTTTCTGCCGATGCAGTGTCACTGGGTGCTGATATTGACCTTGAGCTTCGGGGGCAGGACATTCAGCAATTAGGCAAAGCAGCAGCCGATCTGACTCGCTCGCTTGAAAGCTTCCAAGGACTGTACGACATCACCAATAGTTATCGCTCGGGTAAAGCTGAGCTGATGTTACACATTTTGCCCAGCGCTGAGAGTCTTGGATTGACGCAAGTCGATTTGGGTAATCAGATTCGCGACGCTTTTTACGGGCGTGAAGCACAGCGTGTTCAGCGTGGTCGTGACGATGTTCGAGTGATGGTCCGGTTCCCGAAGCAAAATCGACAGTCCCTATCGAGTCTTGAGACTATGAACATTCGACTGCCCGATGGTACGGAAGTGCCAGCCTTGTCGGTAGCCAAGCTGACCCCGACAGTCGGCAATGCCACCATTCAGCGGACAGACGGTCAGCGCACCATTAATATCGTGGCAACCGCTGACCGGAATGTGGTGGTGCCCGAGACCGTGCTCAGCGCGCTTTTTCGCACTGAAATTCCTCGTCTTTTGGCCGATTACCCGGGCGTGACCGTCGGACAGGCAGGGGAGGCCGAGGAGCGAACACGCGCACTGTCAGGTTTGGTCAACTCAAGTCTCATTGCGCTCATGATTATCTACACCCTGTTAGCGGTGCCTCTTAAGTCATATTGGCAACCCATGGTGGTCATGGCCAGCATCCCCTTTGGGTTTATCGGCGCTGTGTTAGGCCACCAAATTATGGGCTTCGATCTCGTCTTTTTCTCGCTATTGGGCATGATTGCACTGGCAGGTGTTGTCATTAACTCGGGTCTGGTACTGGTTGATTTTATTAACCGCAATCGGCGAATCCACAATATGGCGATTTATGAAGCTGTGATTAACTCGGGTATCTCTCGATTCCGGCCGATCTTCCTCACTTCGGTCACCACTTTTATGGGGCTTATGCCGCTGATGTTGATTAAGGATTTGGACACTGCTCCGTTTGTTCCACTCGCTATATCATTGGGTTTTGGGGTCATCTTCGCCACGGGGATTACTCTCATTCTAATACCTGCACTCTATGTCATTTTAGATGACTTTTTATCGGTATTTGGTAAGGGCGAGGCTCAAAACGTGGTCGCGCGAGGACAGCTCAAGCGCGAGGGATAAGGCATTGCAAGCCGCTTTCGTGTCGAAAACGTCGAGGCGGCGGCGCGCAAATATAAAATGCTGTGCATGCTCGAGCTCGCCGCTACTTTTGGATTCCCATAAGTAAACGCGAGGAGATACATTGGCAGTTAGGCGGCACAAGTAGCCCATCCACGCCTGGCAAGCTATCGTGAATTGACCGAGTGGGAGTGCTAGATTAGCCTGAAGTAGGATCACGTTCGCAGGGAGGGATCCCATCGGTAATCAGCCGCTACATTCGCGGTAGGTTGGCGATACGTTCGCCGAGGTGCGCCTAGGTGCGCGTAGGTTCGCTTTGGTACGTTGCAGGGCATAGATGATGCATACACGCTTCATCAGCGCTCGAGGTTACCTCCGGCCCCTAAGTCCGCTTTAGCGCATATTGATACTCATCTACCGCAAAAGGCAGGCTGCACCCTCACGACAGGCAATAATTCAGTTACTTTCTTCACTATGCAAATAAAAATTGGAGCTCTTATGCTTTCCCTACCCAAAGTCACTCATCGTACGCTCGGTATTCTTGCCATGGCGACAGTACTAACTGCTTGTGGTGGCGGTAATAATGATGCCGCTCAGGGCGGTGAGTTAGCGAATCCGCCACCCGTTACTACCGGAGATTGGCAGCTTGAGTGGGAAGACACCTTCGAAGGTAGTGAGCTTGATACCGCGTCTTGGGACATCCAAATGGGCAATGGCGCTGCCGAGGGAATCCCTGGTTGGGGCAATAATGAATTGCAGTACTATCAACCGGACAACATTATTGTCGCCGATGGTGTTCTGACAATCGAAGCACGAGCAGAAGACGTTAGCGGTTTTAATTATAGTTCGGGTCGAATTCGTACCCAAGGCAAGGTAGATTTCACGTTTGGTCGTGTCGAGGCAAGTATCAAGTTGCCTAGCGGGCAAGGGCTCTGGTCTGCATTTTGGCTGTTGGGATCGGACCCTTCTGTCTACGGGCCTTGGGCAGCCAAAGGTGAAATTGACATTGTAGAAAAGTATCAACCTGGTTTCTCTTCCAGTGCTATTCATTACGGCTCTTACTTCCCACAGAATGAGGTGGCTACTGGTACCTACGAGGAAGAAGTTGCTGACGGTGAGTTCCATGTATTCGCGGTTGAGTGGGACGCAGACACTATTCGCTTCTTCGTTGATGGAACAAACTTCTACACCATCAATAGCGACACTTACTACAACTACTACTACAAAAATAGGAATGAAGGCTTTGTTCTTGGTGGCGATAGCGCACCTTTTGACGAAGATCAGCATATTCTTTTGAATCTTGCGGTTGGCGGTAATCTGCCAGGTGCACCCTCAGACGCCACAGTCTTCCCCGCACAGATGCAGGTTGACTATGTCAGAGTCTACAGCTGCCCAGTGCCCTCAGAAACAGGTGTAGGCTGTAAGAACAGTATTGATGAGGCCGATGAATACATTAATTTTGACGTAGCACCTGATGCACCGGTTTTGTCGTCTGAAGTTATTTATAACAACGGCGTCGCTACGCTATTCCCCGGTACTAATGTCGAGCGCGAGCTCGAACTAGCAGTTTTTGATAATAATGGTGCTTTCTCAGCGACTGAGGCGGCCGACGAGAACGGTAACACCGTGATTGCAGTCACGACCTCTGGCGGTGGCAATGTCTCGCTAACTGATGCCTCTGGCGGCACGTTTAACTTGGTCAACATGGGAACCGTTGAGTTTCCATTGGGCAGTGCCGATTTTAAGTTCGATATTAAAGTCGATTCGGCTGCTACAGATAGCGCGGGAACACTCCAGGTCAAGTTTGACAGCGGATTCCCTGATGTGGCGCTGGCTACGCTAAATATGGCCGACATTGCGGTGGATGAATGGGTTCAGATTTCTGTGCCTGTCAGTGAAATTCTAAGTGGTGGCCAAGGCCTTTATGGTGGTGGCCCTGCCGATATTGCTAATCTTGTTAATCTCATCACATTTGAACCCACTGGATCTGCAAGCTTAATGCTGAGCAATATTAGACTCGAGTGCGGTGCCAAAACATTCTGCGGGATTGAAGCGGTAGCGGTGAATCCCCTTGTTATTTTCGATGACGAGTTGGGCGCAGACTGGGATAAAGGGATCGTGGGCTTTGACACAGCGGTGGGAGGTGATTACACCGAGTCCACTGGCAATCACGTATCGTGGGAGTTGATAGACACGGGTGATGCAGATAAGGGCACCGTGATCCAGACGACCTTTGATGATAGTGGCGCAAGTGGCGTAACCTATGTTGGATCAACCGCGGGCGTTGATTTTACACCTTGGTCCGGCGGCGAGCTCGCACTTGATGTCAAAGTCATCTCAAACCCGAATGCCTTCCCTTTTATTTTGAAGGTAGATGGTACCAATCAAGCTGAAAACTCAACTGGCGAAATTTCGTTAGGTGAGCTGCCTGTGGGTGAGTGGGTGACCATCACCCTGCCCGTGTCTCAGATGATAGACAAGGGTTTAGCGATTACCGATGTTGGCGCAATCGTACTTTTCCCGACATTTGCAGGCCAGGATGTGGTGTTTCAATGGGGTAACATTCGGCTTGAACCGACAGTGTCAGAGCCGCCATTTGAAGTGACAGTACCGATTGACTTCGAGGCGAAACCTAGCAATTACACGTTCTTTAGTTTTGAGGGTGGTGCCGTCGGTATTGTACCGAACCCTGACATGGCTATTCTGAACGGCAGTGACAATGTTGCGCAATTTAAGAAGTTTGCTGGTGCAACTTTTGCTGGGTCAGGTTTAGTGCTAGATAAGCCTGTGGATTTTGCCGACGGCGAAGTCTTCAAAATGGCGGTGTGGTCATCTCGCGTGGCGGAACTCACATTTAAGCTTGAAGGCCTCAATATTGAAGAAAAGCTAGCGCTATCAGGCGAGGGTTGGGAGATCGTAGAGGCTGATTTTACCGGCCGCACAGGCGCAGTTGACGTGGGTGCATTAACATTCATCTTCGACAATGGCACGGCTGGCGATGCCGAGGGTGCGCCGGACGACTGGACTTTTTATGTCGATAATATTGAGCAGCAGAAAGGACTGACTATTCCGGGTCAAATTAGCTTCTCAGATTTTGAAGATGCCAATCCCGCCTTGGGTACTGTAGGTGGGGGCTGGACAGTTTATGCCAACGTATTTAACGCTGATGGTGGTTACTTATACGGGTACGGACCTTTTGATGCGCCAAGCGGGACGAATGCATTCTCGGGTGTTGCGTCTTCGGAAGGTGGCGCGAATCAAGGTCAAAATGCGCTGAGTGTATTTAGCGATTACAACAACACAGGCGCGCAAGACGCAGGCGACATTATTGAAGCAAGTACTTTCCTTGAGTACACGCTTCAAGCCACAGATACAGGTACCGTGGTGTTTTCTTTTGACGCTAAGGCGCCAACGGATGGCGGTATTCAGGCGCCATCTGAGGCTTTCGCTTATGTTCAGGTTCTCGACCCTAACAACGGCTTTCAGGTGACCACTCGGCAAGCGCTAGATCTATCCAATGTGCCCTCGGATCAGTGGGGATCGTTTGAGATCGAGCTAGAGATTGACGGCGCCGTATTGGTTGGCCAGATTCTGCAGTACGGTTTCACCAGTAAAGCAACGGCATACGCACCTAGTGCAGTGTTGTACGACAATATTGATTTGCGAATCGTTAAAGATGAAGACCCTGAGGAGCCGCCAGCGGAGGCGAGTTTTGTTTTTGTCGATGACTTTGAGGCAGCGCCTACTAGTGGCGAATTGCCTGGCTGGCGGGCAAATGTCAATTTGTTCACCCCGACGGGCGATTATATTGATGGCTATGGATTTGCTGCATC
>DGPA01000030.1:69421-81660 GCA_002389505.1 Halieaceae bacterium UBA4452 | reverse complement strand
GTGATGTGATGGGTGCGTTGGAGATTCTGATAGAAGGGAGCATCAAGAAGCGCGCGGTGGGTGAATTCACCATCCCTGGTTTGATGAAGGTGACTACCGTTCGGAAACCGGCGAAAAAGGCGCAGAAGGGTGTTCCTAATCCTTTCCAACCAGGTACGACAATGGATGTCGCTGCTAAGCCCGCGAGTACTGCCGTTAAGATCCGCCCGCTCAAGAAAATCAAAGAGTTTGCCAATAACTAATCTTGTTTGAATTTAAGTCAGGGCACCTGTTTGGGTGCCCTGCATTTTTTCTGTTCTCGACCCCTCCCTGAATCGCTAGTAGCGCGTTCTGAAGCGGTTCTCAATCGCGTACTGTGAAAACCTCGTTTGCGACAACCTTTATTCGACCGCGCGTTTGAGGTACTCTCCGCGACCTTGTTATTTGTCAGTTACACCTCAACTATGTTCTGCGGTTAGATGTTCTGCTGTTAATAATTCATTGAGGAGAGCGAAGCGTGCCCATATACGAGTATCAGTGTAAAGCGTGTACTCACACACTGGAGGCCATTCAAAAAATGTCTGATGCGGCCCTTGTCGACTGCCCAGAATGTGGCAAGTCCGCGCTGAGTAAATTGGTGAGTGCCCCTTCGTTTCGTTTGGCTGGTGGGGGTTGGTACGAAACTGATTTTAAGACCGGTCAAAAGAAGAATTTGGCGGGAGAAAAAGGGTCGTCCTCGAGTGCTGATGCCGGCGCCAGCGGTGATTCCGGTGCGAGTAGTGATGCCGGCGCTGGAAAAACGACTAGCAACAAACCGGGGAGTTCGCCAGCGGCCTGACGCGGCACTCATCATCTATTGACAGTCCTAGTACGGCGGAAGACTTATGCGCAGCCATTACTGCGGCTCACTCGGTGAGTCGCATATAGACCAAACGGTAACGATTTGTGGATGGGTTGATCGCCGCAGGGATCACGGCGGTGTTATTTTTCTCGACATGCGTGATCGGGAGGGGATTGTCCAAGTTGTTTTCGATCCCGATACCAAAGAGCACTTTGAGCGCGCGGATAATGTCCGGGGTGAGTACGTGCTTAAGATTACTGGCCGTATTCGTGCGCGCAGTGAAGCCACCGTCAACCCCGCTATGCCCACCGGCGCCATCGAATTGCTCGGTAAGGATCTGGAGATTCTCAATACCGCAGAAACGCCACCGTTCCAGCTGGACTCACATACCTCAGTGGGTGAAGACGTCCGATTGAAGTACCGCTACATGGACCTACGCCGTCCTGAGATGCAGCGTAACCTCATTGCGCGTTCCCACATTACTCACTCAGTGCGGGCGTTTCTGGAGGCAGAAGGATTTTTAGATATTGAGACGCCGGTGTTAACCCGAGCCACTCCAGAAGGCGCGCGTGATTATTTGGTTCCCAGTCGCACCCATCCGGGTGAGTTTTTTGCACTCCCCCAATCACCTCAATTATTTAAACAACTCCTCATGGTGTCGGGCTTCGATCGTTATTATCAAATTGCACGCTGTTTCCGAGATGAGGATTTGCGCGCTGATCGTCAGCCAGAATTTACCCAAATCGATATTGAGACCTCGTTTTTAGACGAGGCCCAGATCATGGACATCGCCGAGCGCATGGTCCGAAGTGTGTTGCAGGCCCATTGCGGAGTCGAATTGGGTGACTTCCCGCGCATGAGCTGGCACGAGGCCATGGAGCGCTATGGCTCCGATAAACCTGATTTACGCGTGGACCTTGAGCTGGTGTCGATTGACGATCTGATGCAGCAGGTTGATTTCAAGGTGTTTCGTGGTCCTGCGGACGATCCCAGTGGGCGGGTCGCCGCCTTAAAAGTGCCGGGCGGCGCTGCTATTTCCCGCAAAGCTATTGACGACTATACGAAGTTCGTCGGCATTTACGGCGCCCGAGGCCTGGCCTGGATCAAAGTGAACGACCTAGCAGCCGGGCTAGACGGACTCCAGTCACCGATTATTAAGTTTATGGGTGAGGAGGTTGTGCAGGCACTGATGACGCGACTGGCCGTTGCCAATGGCGATATTGTCTTTTTTGGCGCCGACAAGCGCGCAGTGGTCAACGAAGCACTAGGCGCCCTGCGACTTCGTATTGCCAATGATTTAGGTTTGGTCACTACGGGTTGGGCGCCGCTGTGGGTCGTTGACTTCCCCATGTTTGAAGAGACCTCAGCGGGTGGATTAACGCCCCTACATCATCCATTCACGGCACCCGCCTGTGACGTTGACACCCTCAAAGCGCATCCGGCAGGAGCGCTGTCGCGGGCCTACGACATGGTGCTCAACGGGTCCGAGGTGGGTGGCGGCAGTATTCGGATCTCGGACCGGGTAATGCAGCAAACGGTCTTTGATATCTTGGGTATTGACGACGCCGAGGCAGAAGAGAAGTTTGGCTTCTTACTCGCTGCGCTACGCTACGGGGCCCCACCCCATGGTGGCATTGCCTTTGGCCTAGATCGCTTAGTCATGCTCATGGTGGGCGGGCAATCTATTCGAGAGGTTATAGCCTTCCCCAAAACCCAGTCCGCGCAATGTGTCATGACCGATGCCCCCAGTGGAGTCGCTGAACAACAACTCAAAGACCTGGCTATTCGTTTGCGTCAGTCTCAAGCGTCAGAGACGAACTGATAGGAAGGATGGTAATAGGGCAGGGCATAGTACACGGCCTCATGTCAGATAGCGTAAAGCCGCCAAGCGCGGGACGTTATTTGTCCAGCTCATTCGTGACGTAGCCGTACTCGTCGATGTCATAACAGCGTCGCGCAATGGTAACCCCGCCGATGTGTGCCCACACTTGGCAAATCCTGACTATCTATAAAAAACAGTACCACTGCCCATGACGTAGCCCGCCGCTTAGTTCAGAATAGCGTAAAACGGAGGTGCGGCAGATGACGGTCATCTTGGGAATTGATCCGGGCTCGCGAAAAACGGGCTTTGGCCTGATCCGCTCAGAGCGTGGTGAATCCACCTACCTCAGCAGTGGCATTATTCGGCTACCCGTCAAGGAACCGTTAGCACCGAGATTGGGCGTACTGTTTGATGCCATTAACCAGCTTTGCGATGAATTTCAACCCGATGAGTTAGCCATAGAGCAGGTGTTTATCGCGCGAGGCCCCGATGCTGCACTCAAGTTGGGACAAGCTCGCGGTGCGGCGATGGTGGCCTGTGTGCAACGTGGCTTGTCAGTGCGGGAATACTCGGCGCGTCAGATCAAGCAAGCGGTGGTGGGGACAGGGAGTGCGACAAAGGAGCAGGTTCAGCACATGGTAAAAACCCTGTTAGCATTAGCTGCTGTGCCCAAAGAGGATGCCGCTGATGCACTTGCTGCCGCGCTTTGTCATAGTCACTCGAGTCGCTTGTTTGAAAAAATTCCCAGCACCGCGTTAAGTCGCGGGCGCCTGCGTTAGGATCGATATTATGATTGGATTTATACGCGGTCAGCTTGCCGCTAAGCACCCTCCGGAGATCGTCATTGATGTGGGCGGTGTGGGCTATGAAATACACATTCCAATGACGACGTTATTTCAGTTGCCAGCGCTCGGAGCTGAGGTCACGCTACTCACTCACTTTGTGGTTCGTGAAGACGCTCAGCTACTGTTTGGCTTTGCCGAGGAGGCCGATCGGCGACTTTTTCGTGAGCTCATAAAGGTGAGTGGAGTGGGGCCGAGATTGGCGCTTACCTTATTGTCGGGTATGGATGCTAGGGCTTTTGCCCAGTGTTTGCAGCGCGATGACACTAAGGCGCTGGTAGCACTGCCGGGTGTCGGTCAGAAAACCGCTGAGCGACTGATGGTTGAGATGCGAGACAAGGCCGGTAAATGGTTAGATGAGCTATCACCGGATCTGCCTGGGCAGCCCCTACGGGTGACAGCGCAGGTTACCGATTATCGCGGCGAGGCGGAGCAGGCCTTGGTGGCTTTAGGCTATAAACTCCCAGAGGCGTCGCGCTGGGTGGCCAGCGTCGACAATGAAGCTATTAGCTCGAGCGAGGAGCTGATTCGTTTGGCGCTCAAAGCGGCAGCACCGCGAAATTAACGGCATAGATACGCTGAGGAAAGTGTTTCATGATTGAAACTGATCGGTTAATCGCAGCAGACCCAGTGGGTCAACATGACGAGCGTATCGATCGAGCGATTCGCCCCAAAACCCTTGCCGACTACCGGGGACAGCCGGTGGTGCGCGAGCAAATGGAAATTTTTCTCGCTGCAGCCAAGGGGCGTGGGGAACCCTTAGACCACACATTAATCTTTGGCCCTCCCGGGCTGGGTAAGACGACGTTGGCGGGCATTATTGCTCACGAGATGGGGGTTTCATTAAAAACGACCAGTGGCCCGGTGCTTGAAAAAGCCGGAGATATTGCAGCGCTAATGACCAATCTCGAACCTGGGGACGTCTTATTCATTGATGAAATTCATCGACTGAGTCCCTTTGTTGAAGAGATTCTTTACCCTGCCTTAGAGGACTATCAGCTCGATATTATGATTGGCGAGGGCCCAGCGGCGCGGTCAATAAAGCTGGATTTGCCGCCCTTCACGCTGGTCGGTGCTACCACCCGGGCAGGTCTGTTGACCTCGCCACTGAGAGATCGGTTCGGGATTGTGCAGCGGTTGGAATTTTATGACGTGGACGATCTGGCACACATTGTTACCCGTTCAGCGGATCTTCTGGAGATTGGTATCGATACTGGCGGTGCTCAGGAAGTGGCGCGTCGAGCCCGGGGTACGCCGCGCATAGCGAATCGACTCCTGCGCCGGGTTCGAGATTATGCGGAGGTTCGTGCAGAGGGACGGGTGACGAGCGACGTTGCCCAGCAAGCTCTCGACATGCTCAATGTTGATCAGCGGGGTTTCGATCATCTTGATCGGCGGCTGCTGCTCATGTTAATTGAAAAATTTGACGGCGGCCCGGTGGGAATTGACAGCCTTGCAGCAGCGCTGTCCGAGGAGCGAGGCACGCTGGAAGACGTGCTTGAGCCGTATTTGATTCAGCAGGGCTATCTTATTCGCACCCCGCGAGGACGCATGGTGACGCGCAGCGCTTACAGCCATTTCGGCCTAGCGGCCCCTGCGGGCATGATGGGTGGTGACGGCACACTGCCCCTGAATTTGGAAGACAGTGGTGACTGAGGAATTTTCACTGCCCGTGAGGGTCTATATAGAAGATACCGATGCGGGAGGTATTGTCTACTACGTGAATTATTTAAAGTACTTGGAACGCGCGCGAACGGAGTTTATGCGGGCCTTGGGTTTTGATAAACCGGCATTTTCAGGCGATGAGTTAATGTTCGTCGTGACTGAGTTGTCCGCGCATTATCACCGACCCGCCCGTCTCGATGATGCCCTGCAGGCGACCGCATTGCTAAAGGACGTTGGCGCTGCAACACTGCATTTTGAACAGCGTGTTTATCGCGACGACAGTACGTTGATGGTGGCAGACGTCAGGCTTGCGCTGGTAGCAATAGCGAGTGGCCGTCCTCGGCGACTGCCTAAAGTGCTGCGCGCCGCCCTCACTGCACAACAGACTAAATGAGGCAACCCAGTGACTGAAGAGCTAGGTATTCTTGAACTGATTTTAGGCGCCAGTCTGACGGTGCAACTGGTAATGCTAATACTCCTGCTGGCCTCGGTGGTGTCTTGGTACATGATTGTTCAGCGCTTGATGCTGCTGCGACGAACCGATGAGGAGTTAGTGGCTTTTGAGGCGCATTTTTGGTCGGGTATCGATCTTTCTGAGTTGTATCAACAAGGCAATCAAGCAGTAGCAGATGGGGCGCCACCAACAGGTGTCGAGAGTATTTTTCGGGCAGGATTTAAAGAATTTTCGCGCTTATCACAGCAAACCGATATTCAAGCGGACGCGGTTTTAGAGGGCGCTCGCCGGGCGATGCGCGTAGCCACGCTACGAGAGAGTGATCGACTTGAGGCCAACTTACCCTTCTTAGCGTCGGTGGGGTCCACCAGCCCTTACATAGGTTTGTTTGGTACGGTGTGGGGCATCATGCACTCGTTTCGTGGCCTGGCAAACGCGACGCAAGCAACCTTGGCCACCGTCGCGCCCGGCATTTCGGAGGCGCTAATAGCAACGGCCATGGGTCTTTTTGCCGCCATACCCGCGGTACTCGCCTACAATCGGTTTGCTGGGCGGGTCGACTATCTGCTTAACCGCTACGATACCTTTGTCGATGAGTTCTCCGGTATTTTGCAGCGTCAAACTTACGCGCTCCGGGCGCGCCAGCCCCGGGATTAGCTACCATGCGCAAGCGTCGAGCGGTCGCTGAAATCAATGTAGTACCTTATATCGACGTCATGTTGGTACTGCTAATTATTTTCATGGTGACAGCGCCTATGTTAATGCAGGGGGTGCAAGTGGATTTGCCCGATGCAGCCGCTGAGCCGGTAGATAATCAAGATAGTGAGCCGTTGATAGTCTCCGTCGACTCTGCTGGTAAGCTGTACTTAAATGTTGGCGGCAATAATGAACAGGCGCTCGAGTTGGCGACTATTAAGCAGCGAGTCGCCGCGGTATTGCGCAGAGACCCCCAAAAGCCGGTGATGGTGTGGGGCGACCAGGCAGTCTCCTACGGTACCGTGGTGAAGGTGATGACCGGCCTCCAAGAAGCCGGTGCGCTGTCGGTGGGGTTGGTGACTGAGGAGCCAACCCAGCTGTGAGTCCATCAATGGAGCGTCTGGCTTGGTTTGGCACTCCGGTGCTAATGACAGTATTGCTCCACCTCATACTGTTTGCCGCCTTCACGCTGAACTTTTCAGCGCCCCAGACAGTCACTGCAAGAATCATTAAACCCATCGCTATTCAAGCGCAGTTGGTGAGTGCCAATGCCCTGATGCCCAAGACAAAACCCACTGCAAAGCCACTCAAAAAAAAACCGGCTAAACCCAAACCCACAGCCAAACCGCAGGCGAGCATCGACAAACCGCCATCGCCCGTAATGCAAGCGCCTGCGAAAATCGAACCTGAGCCTGTAGCGAAGCCTGATAGCAAGGCACAGGAGGCTAGTCTGAACAGCCAATCGTTGAAAGATGTAGAGGCCGCCTTGGCGATGGAACGGCTGAGTCAAGAGGGCATACAAGGAAGCCCTTCTGACACCGTAGCCGCCCTGGTGCAGCGCGCCGTGATCAATCGCTGGACTCGACCACCATCGGCTCGCAACGGGATGCGCGCGGTAATAGAGATAGCACTGGTACCCACAGGCGATGTGGTTGGTGTTACGGTGCTGACGTCGAGCGGCAATACGTCCTTTGACCGAAGTGCCGTTAATGCCATAGAAAAAGCCGCGCGCTTTCCTGAGGTGCAACAATTAGAACGCGGACTATTTGAGCGAGATTTTCGACGTTTTCAACTGATATTCCGACCAGAGGATTTGAGATACTGATGCGCTTGTTACAGTTTATAGCCCTGACGACTTTGTTGGTATGTGCCACTGTCACCCATGCACAACTCCAAATTGAAATCACCAAAGGCGTAGATAACCCTACGCCAATCGCGATCGTTCCATTTGCCTGGGACGGCAGTGGGAGTGCACCTGTTGATATCGCACAGGTGATTGACTCAGACTTAGTGCGTAGTGGTCAGTTCGCACCGGTCAGTCGCCGCGATATGCTTAGCTTTCCAAAGAAGGCCTCTGACATTTATTTTCGTGATTGGCGTGCTATTAGCGCCGATTATGTGCTGATTGGTCGGGTGAGTCCGGGGTTGCCGGGCAGGATGCAATTGAGGTATCAGTTATTTGATACCGCGCGGCAACAGGAAATTACCCGGGGCAGCATTGAAGATGTGATTCCTGAATTGAGGATGTTGGGACATCGCGCGGCCGACGCTGTCTACGAGAAATTGACGGGTATACCCGGCGCATTTGCGACGCGGTTGTTATACGTGTCAGTGAACCGCAACACGACGGGTAAAGATTTTTATCGGTTGGTGCTAGCGGATTCCGATGGCCGTCGACCGATTGTTTTACTGGAGGGACGCGACCCCATTATGGCGCCATCATGGTCGCCAGACGGTAACGAGGTCGCCTATGTGTCGTTTGAAACCTCCCGGCCAGCGATTTACCGACAACATCTGCGCACGGGTGCTCGGGAGCAGCTCACGAATTTTAAAGGTCTGAACAACTCTCCGGTATGGTCCCCTGACGGCAACACCATGGCGATGGTGCTGTCAAAGGATGGCAGTCCTGATATTTATTTGATGAATCTAGCCACTAAAAAGCTCACGCGACTCACTACCCACTATGCGATCGATACGGAGCCAACATGGATGCCTGACGGTAACTCGCTGTTATTTACATCAGATCGTGGTGGGAGACCGCAAATTTACCGCTACGACTTGCGTTCTAAATCAATGGCGCGGGTTACTTTTGAAGGTCGATACAATGCCCGGGCACGTGTAGCACAGGATGGGCGTAACGTCGCTCTGGTCCACCAAAGCGGCGGTAAATACCATATTGCCGTTCATGATTTGGTCACCGAGCGGCTGACTATACTGACCTCTACCAGCCTTGATGAGAGCCCGAGTATTGCCCCTAATGGCTCTATTGTGTTGTACGCCACCAAGCGTGATGACCAAAGTATACTCAGTGCGGTGGCCGTCGATGGTGGTGTCAGCTTCAATTTACCTGCTCGAGAAGGCAGTGTTCAGGAGCCTGCATGGTCTCCTTATCTTAAATAAGCCACTTTTTAGCGAGAAATTTGCAATATTGACTCAACGTTTGGACAAAGATGCGCTACATTATCGTCAAGAGACTTTAACATTCACACAAAACAGGATTTCACCCATGAAAGCACTTCCCGTTGTCGGTAAATTCGTGTCAGTGGTGTTCGCTGCACTGATCATCGCCGCCTGCTCCAATACAGATACCGTGAACCAAGACGCTGCAGCTGCAGCTGCCGAAGCGGCTGCCGCTGAAGCTGCCGCCGCTGAGCAAGCCTCTCAAGAGGCGCAGGCACGCGAAGCCGCCGCGGAGGTGGCCGCGCAGCAACAGCGCATACAGGACGCAGCTATGGCCGCTGGTACCGTCTTTTACTTCGCCTTTGACAGTTCAACCTTGACTGATGATACCCGAGTTGCCGTAGATGCTCATATTGCAGCGTTGCTGACCAACGAGGCATCCGTCCGTCTAGAGGGCCACACTGACGAGCGAGGCACTCGAGAATACAACTTGGCCCTTGGCGAGCGCCGCGCCAATGCGGTGCGTGATTACATGGTCGCTAACGGTGTGCCCAGTTATCGCATTGAGAGCATCAGTTACGGTGAAGAAAACCCGACCGCGTTTGGGTCGGGTGAGGCCAACTGGCAGGAAAACCGCCGGGTCGAGCTGAAATAAGGACCCATTAGTTTGAAATGCTTACCTCTAAAGCCGGCCGCTATCGTCGGCTTTTTTCTTTTGGTGCGGCCGCTGTTATCGACGGGCCAAGAGTTTATCGACGTTGAAGCCGAGCGTGAGGCATTGCGCCGGCTGCCAGTGACAGACACTGATGCTGAGGTGGTATCCACAACTGGCGATGCCACTGCTCCGGCGGAAAGCGACTACGGTAACAGCTATACGGTACCCGGGATAAAGCCTTATTCCGGGCAAACGGTGAGTGCCACTGCAGCGTTGTCGGATGCTGCTAACCCGACGAATGCAAGCGCTTCCAATGTGGGTTCTTTGGTACTTCAAGTTCAGCAATTACAGGCAGAAATGCGCCGACTCAATGGCATGATTGAGGAGCAGGCACAGCAAATAGCGCGCCTTCAGGAGCAGAGTCTCGAACGTTATGTGGACCTCGATAGACGCCTGGCGGGAGCGACTAGCACGGGCAACGCGACGACGTCGCCGGGCGGGGTGTCCCTTGCAAGACCTGCCGCCATTGACTCAATGACAGATGAGTCGGAAACGCCTGCCCAGCCAGGGGAGGAGGCCGCGTATCAACGTGCTTATGACTTGGTTAAAATTCGTCAGTTCGCCTCTGCGGTAGATGCATTCAGGGACTTTTTAGACGCGTATCCCTTTGGGCGCTTTGCACCCAATGCGCACTATTGGCGGGGAGAATTGTATCTTGTGATTGCTACCCCCGATCCCGAATTAGCGCGTCAAAGCTTTAAATTGCTCCTCGATCAGTATCCTAACAATCCAAAAATTCCCGATGCGCTCTATAAGCTAGGGCGCGTGCATTTTCTCAAGGGTAACCGTGACCGCTCCTTGGAATATTTGCGCAGGGTTATTGCCGAATACCCCGGTCATCCCGCTGCCCAGCTGGCTCAAGACTTCGTCAACGAGTATTTTTAAGCAGGTCGAGCTATGACCGAGTCTCCGTCCGTGCAATTACGCATTACTGAAATATTTCATTCGCTACAAGGTGAAGCCCGTTCGGTTGGATTACCGACTATTTTCGTTCGACTGACAGGCTGCCCTCTGCGCTGCGTGTACTGCGATACCGAGTACGCGTTCACTGGAGGCTCGCTTAGAAGTCTAGATGCGGTGCTTGACGAGGTGGCTAGCTATGGTTGTCCACGTGTCTGTGTCACTGGTGGCGAGCCGCTAGCGCAGCCCGGGTGCTTGGATTTACTGAAAATGCTCTGCGATCTGGATTATGAGGTATCGCTAGAGACCAGTGGCGCAATGACCATCGCGGATGTCGATGAGCGCGTGAGTCGAGTCATGGATCTAAAAACACCTGACTCGGGAGAGAGCCACCGGAATGTGTGGACCAATATTACTCATCTGACGCTCCATGATCAGGTGAAGTTTGTCGTTGCCAGTCGCCAAGACTATGAATGGGCGCGATTTAAAATTGATGAACACCAGCTGCTCAACAGGGTATCCGATGTGCTGTTCTCACCTTCTCATGAGGTATTGCCTGCGAAACAGTTAGCCGAGTGGCTCATCGATGACAAGATTGACGCTCGATTACAGATTCAACTGCATAAGTTTTTATGGAATGACGAACCGGGACACTAGGGAGGGATGCGGTGGTGAAGCGCGCGGTTATATTGACGTCAGGCGGCTTAGATTCGGCTACCGTTCTGGCTATGGCCATTGCCCGCGGACTTGAGTGCTACGCTCTGAGCTTTGACTATGGGCAGCGGCATTTGTCGGAATTGGCGGCTGCGGCGCGCGTAGCTGGCGCGTTTCCGGGGACCGAACACAAGGTAGTGGGCTTGGATTTGCGCGGCATCGGTGGCTCAGCACTGACTGACGACGCCATAGATGTTCCTATATCGCCCACTAAAGGTATTCCCATCACTTACGTGCCTGCTCGCAATACCGTGTTTTTGTCCATCGCCCTCGGCTGGGCGGAGGTCTTAGAAGCCCAGGAGATCCATGTAGGCGTCAACGCGGTTGATTACTCAGGATATCCGGACTGTCGACCAGAATTTATTGACGCTTTCCAAAGCTTGACTCGGGTCGCCACCAAGGCTGGAGTGGAGGGTAGACCCATTGAGATTCATACACCCATTAT
This sequence comes from Halieaceae bacterium UBA4452, assembly GCA_002389505.1. Lineage (GTDB taxonomy): Bacteria > Pseudomonadota > Gammaproteobacteria > Pseudomonadales > Halieaceae > Luminiphilus. The sequence continues at coordinate 70,187 of DGPA01000030.1, read as the reverse complement.
GGCAATGAGCAAAGGTGAGATTATCCGTGCGGGCACCGCTTTGGGTGTCGATTACAGCCTGACAGTGTCGTGTTACCAAGCCGATGGCGACGGCAATGCCTGTGGTCTGTGCGATAGCTGCCGTTTGCGTAAAGAAGGGTTTGAAGACGCTGGGGTAGCGGATCCTACGCGCTACCAATAAACGGCTCAAAAATAAAGCGGTCGTCGGCAAAGGATTTAAACTCCAACGCATAGCCGTTGGGATCGTTGAAAAATAGGGTTTTTTGTTCCCCCACCGTGCCCTCGAATCGGGTGGTGGGTTTTATGATAAAAGTGACTTGCCCTTCTAAGCGTTTTGCAAACCGTGCGAATGCGTCTGGCTCAAGAATGATGCCGAAATGCGGCAGTGGAACCTGATGCCGATCGACGGGATTGTAGAGCGTCGGGAGGCTTTGGCCGTCACAATCGTGAAATACAAGCTGGTGTCCGCAGAGATCAAGATCAATCCAGCCGCTGCCTTCCCGCCCAAGTGTGCAACCAAGAATATCGAGATAAAACCGTCGAGTGGCGGCTAAATCGGTCGTGGGCAATGCAAGATGAAAGGGTCGTACCATGTGGGCTCCGTTATAGGGTGGTTAGCTACCACTTTCTACTCCGCATCAGGGTTGCTATTTTCACAATTATCAGTAAGATTCGCGGCTCGCAATTGTCGCTCAGTGATGATACTAAATCGCGTTACCAACCGACAATGTTTTGATATGCGGGCCGTTAGCTCAGTTGGTAGAGC
>DGPA01000030.1:68843-69416 GCA_002389505.1 Halieaceae bacterium UBA4452 | reverse complement strand
TTCGAATCCAGCACGGCCCACCATATTCAATGATTTCAGCAATAGTGCCGACTATTGTTCTCCCCGCAAACGGCTGTTTTCTCTCTAGATGAGCGTTTTCTTGCTCATCAGGTGCTCATCCTGTCCCCCATTGAATCGTGCTTCCTAGTGGTTTGCGCGGTGGTGTGTCTCAGTGGTTCCTGTAGCTGCTGTGCGAGTTGACGTCGCGTCTGCTGCACCACCTCACCGTAGGTCGTATGTTCGGCTTTAAGTCGCCGCTGTAGCGTGCGCGGGCTCATGTGCAATGCTGTCGCGATGGTCTCCTCTGTGGGCAGTCCCTCGTCGAGGGCATTGAGCAGATGCAGGCGAACCCGTGCGGCAATATCGGCAGACTTGAGCCCACGCAGTAAGTAATCGAGCGCGGGTTCGTTGGCGCGAATGATCCCGCTATTGCGCATCTGTCAGGGCTGCAGCAAGGCGTTCGCATCGAAAATCATGGCGGCCTGATCGCGTTCCCAGGTGACTGGCAGGTCAAGGGCATCGGCGAGACAGTTGTTATCGGGGGACGGTACGGTGAGGTGGGTGGCTATGGGC
>DGPA01000030.1:67582-68679 GCA_002389505.1 Halieaceae bacterium UBA4452 | reverse complement strand
CCGGTTGTCAGTAGGTGATTGGGCCTCAATTTTGTCGCTGATGCTGTAGGCGGTGACGCTTAATGATTGGCTTGCGCTGCGCAGTTTCCCTCGGGCGGTGGCCCAGTAAATGCGGTCTGCAAAAAAGGTATTGAGTCCACAGTTGAAGCCAGTACCACTTGCCGATGATTCAATTCGGGGTAGTAGTGGGCTTGCACGCGACTGCCTGCCTGACACAGCCCCATTACCAGCGCGGTCTGCATTCTAGGTGGCGTATCACGATCTTTACCGCCCGTGCCGATAAAAATAGGTACCGAAAGGTCCAAGCGGGGATAGCCCATCGCGCTAAACGCCGCGACGAGGGCTTCAGAGGGGGATGCCTTGAAAGCCTGGTTGTAGGTCAGTTGTGCATCTCGCACTTGCGCCTTAATGTCCTTGTAACAGGTATTGGCAACGCGCTCTGCGAGTGGCATTGCTTTGCTGGATACGTAGTTATGCATACGAAACTCTGGTTGCTCCAATTGCACGAGTGTCATAGCGAGAAAAGAGTAGCCTAGAAAAGGGTCTGGTTTGTCGGGCTCGCGCATGCGCTCGAGCGCAGCAATAGCACGTGGCGTGAAATAGGGTGGACCCGTGGCAATGACCCCGACAATAGCTATCTCTGGTGCATAGGCGTGAGCGTAGGCTGCGGTGGCAATTGCCGCGCCGGCCCCTTGGGACTGTCCAAACAGCCCCACCTTCTGGCTGACAGGAAATCCGGCGCGCTGTACTGCGGTAATAGCATCTAGGTTGCTATACGCTGCTGGCCGGGTGGCGAGGTAAGGGTGCGTACCTTTCGTACCAAGACCCTGATAATCAGAGGCTACAACCGCGTAACCCTCGCTCAGAAATCGGTTGAGATACGTTTCATCTTGGGTTTGCCGTCCGTCCCACGAGGGTGCACAGCTATCGGCAATACCCACCGTGCCGTGAGTCCAAGCCATCAGCGGCCAGCCACCCTGTGGTGCGTCTCCCGGTGGTAAATACAAGGCACCAGAAACAGGAACAATTTTGGTGCCAGTTAAGCCATCTGTGGCGCTGTATAAAATGCGTAGATTCACGCCCGCCTTATCAAGTGA
>DGPA01000030.1:0-67516 GCA_002389505.1 Halieaceae bacterium UBA4452 | reverse complement strand
TATCGCCCAGCGTGAATGGATCATAGCTGTCGGCGAGCTCGGCTGACCAAGTTGTGTGGTTAAAAGACAGTGCAGCCAAAATAAGGGGGAAAGTAAGTCGACGCATATTGTTTTTATCCTGCAAAAGCGTTTGTCGTAATTAGCGTCAAATTGCCGCTAACGCTAAGTGTTTTGTTTGTTTATAGTCAGCTTTACCGTTCACGGCCCTCGGGACGTACTCAACCTGAATACAGTGACGCGGTGCTTTGTCATCGGCTAGTGCACTGCGTACGTGCGCCTTTATGGCCGAGGTCGTAACGGCAATATTTCCTTCAGTTGAAAATACCGCGGCCACAGCGTCGCCAAATCTGTCGTCCGGCACGCCCACAACTAGGCAGTCAACTACTGCACGGTAGGTCTTAATAGCCTCTTCTACCTCCTCAGGATAAATCTTCTCTCCACCACCATTGATACCGTTAGAACCCCGGCCGAGTAGGTTAATGGTGACGTCCTCGTTCAGTGTTGCATAGTCGCCGGGCATGGAATATCGAACGCCATTGATAACCTTAAACGTAGCTGCGCTTTTGCTTGCATCCTTGTAGTAACCGATCGGCACCATGCCACTAGTACAGATCAGGCCAATCTCGCTCAAGCCGGGCGTCACCGCTCGCCCCTCATCGGTAAAGACATGCGTTGTCGGCGCATGCTACATGCCACTCAGTATTATTCACTGTATAGGCTCCAATTAGGGCGAGCGGGTTATCCCATCGCCAAATGCAAGCGCTAACTGGCGCTCGAATTCGATTTCATGTCGCGAAAAGACACACCTTTACTGGCATCGAGTTCCTTGGGTAACTGCAGCACTTTTTCAGCAATAATGTTGCGCTGAATTTGATCTGTGCCGCCGCCAATAGAATTCATATAGGCTTTGGCGGCGTCGAAATTGGCATTTGCTGAGTCCAAAGCACTGTCACCGTCTAACATTGCCTCTGCGCCAAGTAAGTCGGTTGCGATCGCGGCTTCGCCATGTTGAATGCGCGACATCGCCAGTTTGCTGAGAGACATAAGGGACATGCCGCCGCTTGATTGCATCTCGTCTTTAGCGCGTTCGTTATTCAGCTTGTTGACTTCACGATAGGCGATTGCCTGAGCAATGCGCTGACGAAATATGGGATCATCGAGGTGGCCGGTGCGCTCTGCGAGGGCAATCAAAGGATGCACGCCTTCGTTGGCGGCGCCTCTTTTGCGCTCGGTTATTCCTTGCCCCATGATCAAGCGCTCGTAAGCGATTGCGGTCTGAAATGATCGCCACCCTTCGTTCAGATCGCCAATGACAAAGCGGCGGGGTACTCGCGCATCAGTAATAAAGATCTCATTAAACTTAGACTCACCGGTAATCTGATTAATAGGGCGTATTTCAACGCCCGGCTGCTTCATAGGAAACAAGAAAAAGGTTAGGCCTTGGTGCTTTGGAACGTCCCAGTCGGTGCGCGCGAGAAGCATTCCATAGTCGGCAGATACGGCGTCTGACGTCCACACTTTCTGACCGTTGATGACGAATGAATCGCCGTCTAAGTCCGCCCGGGTTCTGACACCCGCTAGGTCAGAGCCGGCATTTGGCTCTGAATACAGTAAGCAGCAAATTGGCCCCGTCAACAGCTGGGGTAGCATCTCCCGCTTGAGTTCTGTATTACCCATCTTCGATAGCGTAATAGCACCGAGATGGTAACGGTCACGCCCAGTACCGGGTGCTTTTCGGGCTTGAAATGTCCGCTCTATTAGCACACTTTGCTGCATTGTTAGGCCCAGTCCAAACCACTTTTTGGGCCAGCTAGGTACACAGTATCCCGCATCTAAAACCTGCTTTAACCACGACCGCTCGTCGTACTCTGTCGCGTTGACGGGCCTTCGGTTTGCAGTATCCCAATGCACGTCCAGCCAATTGTTGACCGCCTTCTGCAGCGCTTGGTTAGTGCTCTCTTGTGTAATGGTTGTCATGCCGCTATCTCCAGAGCCTTAAGATAGTCTTCTCGGTGCTTGTCCGCGCTGCCAAGCATTGGCAGCATCGCGCGGGAGCGACGCCAGTAGAGGTGGGCAATGTGCTCCTGAGTGTAGGCAATGCCGCCGTGCAGTTGAATGGCCTGTGCGGCAACCTCGCGAAATACGTCGGTGCAGACAAAACCTGCTAGCGCTACTGTACGAGCTACCTCCAGTTTCTCTTCGTCGATGGCTTCGGCTGCCGCCAATGCAGCACTGGTGGCTGACTCCACCTCAAGAAACAGATCCGCGGCCATATGTTTTAGCGCCTGAAAAGAACCAATAGGTCGGCCAAATTGGTAACGCGTTTTCAGATACTCAATAGTTACCTCAAAGAGCGCTCGAGCCGCACCCGCTTGCCAAGCCGCCAACGCTGCGACACCGCGTAATCGCGCCTGCTCAAGATCAGTCTCGGTCAGCGCGTTAAGTTCGATCGCAGCGGCGTTTTCGAAGCGCACGGCGCACGGCCTCAATAGCGGGTCGTTAGCTTGCTGGGCAGTACACACAACGTTTGCTTGTGTTGGCACGATGAAGACCTTTATTTGATCATCAACGGTAATCCCTATCAAAATAAAGTCAGCTGTTGCGGCGTTCAAAACGAGTGAGACGGTTCCAGAAATCGTGTGATCCGCATGAATGGTCAAGTTGTGACGAGAATCCTGCAACGGGACAAAAGGCGCATTTCCGCCTATCGCAACAATCGACGCTCCTGAGACAACATTTTCAATGATGTGTTTCAGGTGGGTATTTCTTGAACAAGCGGTGAGCAGCCCGGTACCGATGACACAGCTATCGAGAAACGGCATAGGGTTCAGCGCACGACCGAGCTGACTGCAGACCATTTCGACATCCTTGGCGCCACCGCCGGCGCCGCCGAACACCTCGGCTACAGCGATCCCCGTTAATCCCATCTCGCAGATCTGGCGCCACAGTTTAGGGTCGTATCCTTGGCTAAAATCAATGCCACGGCGCAAGGTAGCTTCATCTGCTTCTGCAATAAGAAACCGAGACAAGCTTTCTCGCATCGCACTCCGATCATCTTCATGAAGGCTTTTCAACACAATGCTCCTGGCTCTGCTCGAGGCACAAAATATACCGGTATAAATAATTATCCGAACAACTGTTCGGCTTTGGTGTAAGGTACCTCAGGTGAGAAAGGAGATCAACATGACAAAGCAAGCGAGCAGAGAGTCTTTACCTCGCGATGTGGCAGTAATCCGTAGTGCAAAAAAAATACGCCGTACGCCACAACAAACGCGCGCTATTACTAGTCGCGAAAATGCGATTGAAGGTGCAAAAGCAGCACTTGAGCAATATGGCTACGCTAAGCTGACCATGCGCAATGTCGCCGCGATATCGAAGGTCGGCGTAGGAACCATCTACGACTATTTTCCCAGTAAACATGCAATGTTGCATGAACTTCTCCAAGCGCGACTGTCGCTAAGACTGCAGATTTTCGATGATACTTATGCGGCAATTTCGGCGAATGCTTCCGTTTCTAGCTTCATCCATAGCTATCTAGAAACAATGGGCGCAAGCGGCTTGTGGTCGAAATACGATAGGGAGTTACAGCGGGCTGCCGATGAAGACGACGGGATGCAAAAGCTTTTAGACTGGCATCACGAGCAGACCCAGAAGCGCTATGTCGATGCACTGCTTGCGGCGGGTTCACCGTGGCCTCAGAAGGATCTAGAGTTAGTTGCCGATTACCTGCTGACTATTGCCACACAGTTTGAGTATGGCCTGGCCGTGTCGAGCAATGCGTACCCACAGAAAGTCACTTCGTGGCTAATCCGGAAGACTTTTTTGAGCATCATTCGAGATACCTTGCTCAAAAAACCACACCGTTGGCTATAACGTCGAGTTTCCGCTGCATATTATGGGGGCCAACAATCGGACCGTGTAGTTCACAAGACAGGTGAGCCTGGCCGAGATGGCTGGCGGGCTATACCGAGGTGGGTTGCAGTAAGTTGAAGGGTATCGCCACGTTAACTGCCCGAATTGGGTAGAGTCGGCGAATGAATACCCGTAAGCGACATTGACTTCCTGCAGCTATCATCAGCTACGCGGTCTAGCTCTACTATCGATTCAGCCTAAGTCATCGAGAAATCGAAGACTGACTGGCTTAGCGTGGGATCACTGTTTACATCCGTTAGGCAGGCGCAGCGTTTTCTGAGCGCCATGCCGCTGTCAGTCACCTGTTCAATTTGGGTCGGCATCTGGTTCGGGCTGAACATTATCGGTATTTCAGGGTCAGTGCGTTCGCAGAATGGAGCAAGGCGGCTGCCTAACTTCAAATAGCAGGCTTTCTTGAGTCTGCTAAAGTGACGTTGTCAGTACCAATGTCAGTGCCTAACAGCTTCAGGTTAATTCAGGTGGTGTGCGAGTTGCTGATGAAAATGAACAATCGCCTTCTCAAAGTACCCAAATGTCAGATGGCTATTGGCCGACGTATTAACCGTCTCTTGAATTGCACACGCCGTGGCTCGATCTTCCTCTTGCCCTGAATTGTTGACGAATTCGACATCACGCTTTGCAGCCTCCAGCGTAATGGGGTATTCATCTGTTGATGGATTCATAACAAAATAGCTGACCAAACGGGTTCGACTCGGACTCAAGGGTTCCATAATGGTGACACTTGTGTGCTTAGACAGCAGCGCCACACTAACGTTGGGGAAAAGATGATAAACCGAGGTGACCATGCCATCTATTTTCCGCTCCCGAGGCGCCACACTGCGCAGTTTTTCGATACGCTTGAACGGAAAAATAATGCGTGCGTTAGCCCCGAATAGTTCCACTAGATTAATATTGTCGAATCCGAACGGATAAAATGTCTGGGCATGGAGTGACTTAATATGGTATCCCTCAAGCAGCGTCTCGGTGATCAATTTCCAATTGGTGTTGTCTTCGACCGCACTCTGCTGAAAAAAAACCTGATCGGAGGTAAAGAAATTGGGCGCATTTTCCAATTGTGCGGGCACTATGTCGCCCACCTGTTGCACATAAATCAAGCCGCCTAACTCTGTCGCGCTGACTTCAACCAGCCCGTGCGTTTGCTTCTTGAGACCGGGAAAACCCGCCTCTCCAGGAATGCCTTTAAGTGCGCCGTCAAGACCATATGTCCAAGCATGATACGGGCAAGCGAAGACTTTTTTACACCCCTGGCCGCTGGCTACTTGCATACCACGATGGCGACAGGCATTAATAAACGCTCGAACCGCCCCATCCATACCACGAACAACCAGCAGCGGTGTTCCCGCGGCCGAACGCGCCACATAGCTGCCTTTTTTGGGCAGTGCCGCTGATGGACAGAACGGTATTGGCAACTGCCTGAGCAGCGTCATTTCTGCGTCGAATCTTACCTGACTGTGATAGTGCTCAACGGGCTCACGCCACACCGTGTCGCCCAGATCGGTGGTGCCGTTGTCTATATGATCGAAGATTCGCTCAATTGTCTGGTGATCACTCATCAGTTGACTATCTTGCGCTGCATCGACCCCGCTTGGCTTGTCCAATTTAGCGTCTCCGTGGTTGTATTTTGGCGGTGTGATTTTGGTTGGCTAATCATGCGCATAAAACAAAGCCTATGTCATAGCCCACCATAATGCCAACGTTTCACTATGTGCTCGAGAGACCAGCCTGCTAGCGCAGAATGACTCACATCGCTTAATGACTCCTTGGCTCGCCAGAAACAATACTACCTTGATGAAGGTGAAGTTGTGTGACGCGAGCTAAGTTGTTCACCCGCTGGCACGCCACTGATGCTACCCTTGCTAGCATCAACGGATTAATAAGGAACTCTCTCGTGAAAAGGCTTCTATTTATACCTGCGCTCTTTCTTCTGGCCGCTTGCAATGATCCGGTAGAGCCGGTTGCACCTGAAATGGGTGAAAATGCTGCGGTCCCACTCCCCCCGGGTTTCACCCTGCTGGAGAAGTTTGCTGGTGATGACAGCGGCATCTCTATTCCCTACACCAAGTACCGACTCGATAATGGCCTGACGGTTATTCTGCACGAGGACCATTCCGATCCCCTGGTGCATGTGGACGTGACTTACCATGTGGGTTCGAATCGAGAGGAAGTCGGTCGTTCTGGCTTTGCACACTTTTTCGAACACATGATGTTCCAGGGGTCGAAAAACATTGGTGACGAGCAGCACTTTAAAATCGTCAGCGACGCTGGCGGCACCCTGAATGGGACGACAAACTCGGATCGCACCAACTACTACGAAACCCTGCCGATCAACCAGTTAGAGGTAGCCCTGTGGTTGGAGGCCGACCGCATGGGACTTTTGCTTGAGGCGGTTACCCAGGAAAAGTTTGAGGTCCAGCGTGAGACCGTCAAGAACGAGCGCGGGCAGCGCGTGGACAACCAGCCCTATGGACGTGCGTTCGAGACCATAGCCAAGGCCATGTACGCACAGGACCACCCGTACTCCTGGCCGGTCATTGGTTGGATGGAAGATCTAAACCGGGCCGACCTGGAAGACCTCAAACGTTTCTTTCTTCGTTGGTATGGCCCTAATAACGCGGCACTGACCGTTGGCGGTGACATCGATCCGGTGCAGACCCTGCAGTGGGTTAAGAAGTATTTCGGCTCAATTCCTGAAGGTCCGACGGTAGAGAATCTACCCAAGATGCCCGCATCACTGGATGCAGATCGTTACCTGACGCTGGAAGACAATATTCACCTGCCGGCTATAGCGATGTTGATTCCCACCACGTATATGGCCCATGAAGATGAGGCGGCGCTAGATGCTGCCGCGGAGATACTGGGAGGCGGTCAGGACTCCATGCTCTACCAGCGGCTGGTACAGACAGGCCGAGCTGTGCAGGCAAGCGTGCAGCACTCTTGTCGTGAACTCGCCTGCGAAATGTTTTTCATCGTCATCCAGAATCCCTCTTCGGGAGAGACTCTGGCTGAGATGGAGACGGCGGTTCGCGAGACTATCGCCGAGTTTGCTGGTCGCGAGGTCAATGAGGATGATCTACAGAAATTCAAGGCGCAGTATGAATCTTCGCGGGTGTTTGGCTTACAAAGTGTGTCTGGCAAGGTTTCTACCTTGGCTGCCTTCCAAACCTATCAGGGCAGCCCCGCCGGCATTGGTGCAGACATTGAGCGCTATCTCGGTGTTTCAACGGAGGACGTGAAACGTGTCTTCAACGACTACATTGAGGGTAAACCGGCGGTCATTCTCAGTATCGTGCCGAACGGTGCGGTGCAGCTCGTCGCAGCTGAGCAGAATTTCCAGGCGCCCGAGCGGGATATCCCTGAAAGTTTTGGTGATGAGGGCAGTGAATTACCTTTGCGTCCCGTTGTAGACGGCTTTGATCGCAGCCAGCAACCCGTGGCCGGTGTCAACCCGGTGGTGGAACTCCCGCCTATCTGGGACACAGCACTGGCCAATGGGGTCCGCGTGCTGGCGGTGCCGAACGAGGAAACCCCCACGGTAACGGTGCGAGCCATCTTCGACGTTGGGCAACGTGACGAGCCAGCGGGTAAGGCTGGTGTGACTGCGTTGACCGCGGGGCTCATGGGTGAGGCGACCACCGAGCGCAGCGCGGCTGAGTTTGCCGAGGAATTGAAGCGTATTGGCGCCAGTCTTCGGGTCAGCGCCGGCACCTACCAATCGTCGGTCACCCTGAACGTGCTTTCCAAGCATGTGGATAAAGGCATCGAGTTGATGCTGGAGCGCATCCTGAAGCCGGCTTTTACCGCTGAGGACTTCAACCGATTGAAAGCCCAAACCATAGAGGGTCTGATACAGGAGAAAAAAACCCCGGCTGGTCTCGCAGGGCGGGCAATCGCTGCCGTCATGTACGGCCCAACCCATCCTTTGTCCTATCCTGCGGCGGGTCTAGCCAAGACGGTGGAGGCCCTAAACCTTGAGGATGTTCGAGCCTTTTATACCGAGAACATCCCCCAGCATTTGAGCGGCATTCTTGTCAGTACGAGCCTGCCTGAGGCAAAGACGATGGCTGCGTTGAAGGGCTTTGCGGCAGTTGAGACGAGCGAGGTTCAGCGTGAGGCGATTGCCGACTTCCCTGAAATTACCGAGCGACAGATTTATCTGGTGAATAAAGAAGGCGCGGCTCAGTCCAGCGTGCGAACCGGTCAGCATTCCATTACCTACGATGCCACCGGTGATTTTTATAAGGCGGGCCTCATGAACTTTAACCTTGCGGGCACCTTTAACAGCCGCATCAACCTTAATCTGCGTGAAGACAAGGGGTATACCTACGGTGCCCGGGCTTCTTTTATGGGTGATCACGAATCCGGTAGCTACCGATTCTCCGCAGAGGTCAACAAAGATGCTACCGCAGCCTCTATTACGGAGGTTATTAACGAGCTTGAGGGTTATGCCGCCGGTGGTATGACCGCTGAGGAATATGATTATATGCGCAGCGCCATTGGTCAGCGTGATGCCCGTCGCTATGAAACACCGAGCAGCAAGTTGGGCCTGCTCGCGAATATTCTGCGCTACGATTTGCCGCTGGACTACCGCACGCAACAAAAAGCCGTGCTGCAGGAAACGGACCGTGAAGCCCTAAACGTACTGGCGGCGAAATTAATACAGCCCAATAATATGGCCATCGTTGTCGTAGGTGACGAGGCCATTATCCGTCCAGCACTGGAGGCACTTGGTATGCCGATTACCGTATTAGACGAGGAGGGTTTCGAAGTGTCTGAGCCACTGGGCGCAAACTAAGCAGGGATGCCTGCTGCTTAAACACGGCAGGCGTTCTCCAGCTCCAGTGCTAGGAGTGCCTTCGGAAACCAGGCGCCAGAGATGTAAAGTTGCGTCACGAATCACGTGGAGATAGTATGCAATTCGTCGGTTCGTGGGCAGCCGCGAATGTTAGGGCTCGCCTTGGTTGCAATGCGGACTTCAGAGAGACAAGTGCTCACGCTCTCCTCAAGATAATTGCTGTGTCCGCCCTACAAGGGATGCAGCCCGCCCCACCTTGTGCCACCCATCCTTATGCCCAAAGGGAGTTTTGTAATGTCTAGCTGCCGTCTTCTGTTCACTTGCCTGTGTCTCCTATCCAGCACCGCGCTTGCGCTGGCTGATCCATTACCATCGTGGAGGGACGGTCCCAGTCGCACAGCGATCACCACTTTCGTTGAATCAGTGACCGATGAAAACTCCCCTGACTTTGTTCCTGAAGCGCAACGCATCGCTACGTTCGATAACGACGGAACGCTGTGGTCTGAGCAACCCTTGTATTTTCAGGCTATTTTTGCGATCGACAGGGTGAAGGCCTTGGCATCGAGCCACCCCGAGTGGAAAACAGAGGAGCCCTTCGCCTCGATTCTGAAAGGTGACCTGCAGGGTGCCCTATCAGGTGGGGAGTCTGCGGTAATAAGCATGATCATGGCGACACACGCCAACATGACAACGGATGAGTTCGCTGATATTACGACGCAGTGGATGGAGACCGCGCGGCACCCTGCCACCGGACGAAGATACAGCGAGATGGTCTTCCAGCCTATGTTGGAACTGCTGGGCTACCTAAGGAGCAACGGCTTCAAGACCTTCATCGTATCCGGCGGCGGTATCGAGTTTATGCGTCCGTGGACTGAGGCGGTATATGGTATTCCTCCGGAACAGGTTGTCGGTTCAAGTATCAGAACGCAGTACGTGCTGCGTGGCGAGGGTCCTGTGTTCGAGCGGCAGCCCGAGCTGTTCTTCTTTGATGACAAAGAAGGCAAACCTGTGGCCATCAATCATCACATTGGCCGCCGACCTATTTTGGCGGTGGGTAACTCCGATGGTGATTTTCAGATGCTGGAGTACACCACCACAGGTGAGGGTGCACGCCTGGGCGTTATCATTCATCACACAGACGCTCAGCGTGAATGGGCCTATGATCGCGAGTCCCACATTGGGCGGCTAGGTCGGGGACTCGATGAGGCTGATGAACGCGGCTGGATAGTAGTGGATATGAAGGATGAATGGGCTACGATTTACCCGACAAAATAGGCGTGCGCTACATTGTGCCCAGTGGCACTGCCCAACCGGCGGGCAGGATTGAGCACCCAAGACGATTCTGGGTTGAGGATCACTGCATTTCGGTACAGCATTTACCATGCAGAGACTTGCTGAAGTGGTGATGCCGCTCTCGATTGCCGCCGCCGCCCTGAATAATGCCAAGACTAACGGATGGATAGGCTACTACCCGGTCCCCCTGTTAAAAAACAGTGAGCTGCACGTCAACGGACAGAGGTAGGTTAAGCCCGAGAGTCCAGACATTGGCCGCGCTGCTGACAACGTTGAGGCTTGACGACCGCGATTCCACAAAGGCAGCGATACACTCTAGTCCGGGCTATAGACGAACTCGAAGGGCTCGATAAGTACTGGCATATCATCGGTGCAGGCCTTTCCGTAGTTGTCGAGCAATCCGTTCCAGTATTCACGATGCAGCGGAATCCAAATATCCGGGTCCTGCACGGGTGGTCCGTCCAAGCGGGTCTCCAGGGCACTGATTTCTCCAAAGGTCGTCTCGCGTACATCGGTGAGCTTCACCACGACCCTCGGGAGCCCCTCGTAGTCTGCGAGAATGATCGGCGTGCCGGGCAGAGATTCGGGGAAATTGTTGATCTCCATTACCCATGGAAGACTGAAGGTTGCTACCTTTGTGCCCGCCTTGACGAAGTCAAGGATCATGCGAGTGGTTTCAGCATCGATGCCAATTGATCTTACCTCATGTGTCCCCGCAAGATCAGGATGGACGTTGCATGCGGCGGACCAAAATACGTCTAGCTCCGCGTCGTCAGGAATGGCCGGACCGTCGGCGATAAGTATACTGCGCGTCATTGTAAACCCCTCTTATAAACAACGTTTTTGTGTGCCGTCTACAGCGGCCCTCATCACCACAGCCGCTTATTGCTCCCCTACTTTAAAAAAGACCGTCTTCACAGCTTGCGGTGTCATGAAAATAGCCCAGTACACCATCCACAAGATCTAGCGTTATACCACCTTAGCTCCGCCCTCGCTTCGGACTGACACATCACGATCTTAGATAAGTTGGCCTGACAAAGATCCCTCGTTAACCAGAAGCCGACGCAGAAACTCACCTCGACCCGATTCGGCCTGATTTTGGCAATGCTGATCGTGGCAGGTCAACACCCGACGGCTATGTGGCAAGAATGGTTGAGCACGTGCAGGCTAACCCGTCGTGATCTTGTCTCAAACAGAGTTTTCAGGCGCCTTGGGCGGATAGACTCAGCGCTATTGAAGGGCTAAGCAATGTCAATGGGGTATTAGGAAGCGGTCCACTCGCGCCACCCAGATTGTTGACCCGAAGATGACGCTCAATCGGCGTTAATCATGTTGAGATCACCTACGTATCGGACCCTCATAGATCTTTCCCCTCCATTGCCGGACAGCAGCACACAGAAAGCTATGTCAACTATCGTTCAGTAGCGTCCCTGCTGGTTGAACGGTGAACTCCCGGACTCTTTCACTGTATTTTTGCTACGATGCGGCCAACCGCACACGGAGCGAGTCTCCGCAATAGCCAGCAAGAATACTTAGGGGCCATCAGAATTTATGTTATCGATTCAGCGGTCTATACGCCAATGGACTGACGCTTCGCGTCGCAGCGTGGGCGGCGCGCTGCTCCTTTACCTGCTCGCTTTACCGGGTCTGGCGCAGGAACACCATCAGGCGCAAACACCCTATCTTGTCGGGCGGGGCATGGCGGATATTACCGGCCCGGAAGTGGGTATGCCCTTGTGGGGCTTTGGTCGGCCCGACCAGATTGATGAGGGCCTCCACATACGCTTGCGCTCACGCGCGTTTGTAATGACACAAGCCACTGATGCTACGCAGCGCCTGGTATTTGTCAGCGCCGACTTGGGAAGCATTGATCATCATATCGCGTTGGAGGTCGTTGAGCGCTTGCAGCAGCGCTATGGTAAGACCTATACCCTGGACAATGTCATCATTAGCGCTACGCATACCCATGCGGGCCCCAGCGGCTACTGGCATTCGCGCACTGCTACCGGTCTGGATGGGGGGCTATACCCCGCACACTTTGACGCAATTGTCGCCGGTATTACCGCCTCCATTGTCAAGGCGCACGAGGATCTACAGCCCGGAAAAATCCTGATTAATACGGGCCCCGTGGTAGACGCGGGGGTAAACCGGTCGGTGATTGCCTATCAGGAAAATCCCGAGCGCGAGCGCAACAGGTACAGCGAAAATACCAATACAACGATGACGCTGCTCAAGTTTGTGGGAAGTGATGGCGCGCTGGGCATGATCAACTGGTACGCACTGCACCCGACGGCGATGAATTACTACAACCGCCTCATATCCGGCGATCACAAAGGCTACGCCTCGCTGCAGATGGAAAAGCGCCGGGGTACTCGCTACGCATCAAGCGACGATTTTGTTGCCGCGTTTGCCCAGTCTGACCCTGGTGATGTCACACCCAATACTCACCTGAACAATACCGGGCCTGGCGAAACCGACGTAGACACGACCCGTATTATGGGCGAGCGTCAGGCTGTGGTCGCGCAGGCGTTGTTCAATGGGGCGGAGGAAGCGCTCGTGGGCGAGATTGACTCGCGCCGCCTCTATGTTGACTTAAGCCACTATGCCGTCGATGACAAATTTACTGGTATGGGCACACAGTACACCTGCCCATCGGCTTACGGCTACGCTTTTGCCGGGGGCTCCACGGAAGATGGGGGAGGACACTTCCTGTTTAAAGAGGGCATGACCGAGCAGAGTCGGTGGCGAGACTGGCTGATTCGACGCATTATTGGGGCTCCGGAGTGGACTGACTCGGTGAAAACCTGCCAGGCACCCAAGGCCATTTTATTGCAAACCGGTACGGGCACACCGCCCCTGCAGTCTCAGATACGGTCAATCACCGTGGCGCGTATCGGCCAGCTGGTAATACTCGCCTTACCAGCGGAGGTGACTACCATGGCGGGTAGGCGCCTGCGTGACAGTGTCATGGACGAACTGGGCGAATGGGCAAGGTACATTGTGTTGGCCGGCTATGCCAATGGCTATGCGGGGTACATCACCACGCCCGAGGAATATAGGCTACAGCAGTATGAAGGTGGTCACACGTTGCATGGGCGCTGGAGTCTGCCCGCCTATCAGCAAATTGTCAGCCAACTGGCCGCGGCCTTAGAGTCAGGTGCCCCGGTAGCGTCTCACATCGCCTACGATGACTGGCGCGGCAAGTCGCTGGGGCTGCCTTTACCGTCGGGCGCTGGGAAACCCCTACCTCATGGCGCGCGATTCGGCGAGCTACTGACGCCAATGGCCCCTCGGTACCGCGTGGGAGACACGGTCACCGCCAAATTTTGGTCGACCAATCCCACCGCACATTTCCCTAAGGGGACAAACTACCTGTTGGTGGAGCGCAAAACAGCGTCGGGCTGGAGCCGGGTTGCAGACGATGGCGACTGGACTACCCGTGTGCGCTGGCAACTGGAAGCCGGAGCCTACGTTGCCGCATTGAGCTGGGCGATACCCCAGGATACGCCATCCGGTGAGTACCGGTTATTACATGTTGGGCACGATACGAGGGGTGTACAGTTTAGCGGGACCTCCGCCCCATTCGAGATTACCGATGGCTAGTGGAGTGTCGGCGATCGGTATTTTCAGCTGACCCCTTAGTGCGGTCCGGCTGCGGCTTTTTAGGTTTTTTAGGCTTAGCTGGGGGCAGCAACTTTGATTCAGGCAGCGCATTTACTGGCGTGTAACCCGCCACAAATTTTCTTGGCAGTAACCGTTGAATCAATCGTTCGATATCTTTCAGTTGCTGGATCTCATCGGCACTGACTAATGAGACCGCATGGCCTTGTGCACCCGCGCGCCCTGTGCGACCAATGCGATGCACGTAATCTTCGGCAACGTTGGGTAGATCAACATTGACCACTTGCGGGAGCTGTTCAATATCGAGCCCCCGGGCGGCGATATCAGTGGCGACCAATACACGTACCCTCCCTGATTTAAAATCAGCCAGGGCTTTTGTGCGGGCCCCTTGACTTTTATTGCCATGAATCGCCACAGCGTCAATGCTGTGCTTGCCCAAAAATTCAGCCAATTTATTGGCGCCGCGTTTGGTCCTGCTGAAGACCAGCACTTGCTGCCATTGATGGTGTTGAATTAAGTCCACTAACAGGCGCGGCTTTTGGCTTTTATCAACGGGGTGTATCCATTGGGTCACGTTGACCGCCGTGCTGTTTTTGGGTGTCACAGATATTTCCACGGGGTGGTTAACAATCGTTTTCGCTAGATGGCGAATATCATCCGAGAAGGTGGCAGAAAACATTAAGTTTTGACGCTTCGCCGGCAAGACTTTCAGTATTCTGCGAATGTCATGAATAAAGCCCATGTCTAACATGCGATCTGCTTCATCTAAGATCAGCACTTCGAGTTTATTAAACGACATGGCATTTTGCTGATGGAGATCTAATAAGCGTCCAGGAGTGGCAATTAAAATATCAACTCCCCGGCGCAGCTTCATCATTTGCGGATTAATGTTGACACCACCAAACACGACGGCAGAGCGTAGACTCAGGTATTTGCCATAGGTGGCGACGCTCTCGGCAACCTGTGCGGCTAACTCGCGGGTGGGCGTTAACACCAGCGCGCGCACTTGGTTGGCTCTGGCGGGCTGTCCTTTAGCTAAACCATGCAGCAGCGGTAAGGTGAACCCCGCGGTTTTGCCGGTCCCGGTTTGCGCAGCGGCCATAACATCGCGACCGTCAAGCACCACCGGTATTGCCTTCGCTTGTATGGGCGATGGCGTGTCGTAGCCTTTGTCGATGACCGCTCTTAATAGAGGCTCAGATAACCCCAAGGTGGAAAAACGCATAGTGTCTCTTTTTTTGTGTTGGTTTTGGCTACCGGCAACGATGTCAATAACAGATGGAAACAGGGCAAATACAGCGGTGCTCCTGTCGTGTGCGGTAAATAATGAACGGGTTGTGCGGTCAAGCCGCTGGCTGTCGACGATAACCGCCGCGCTCAGGCGTTTCGCCGCTCGAGTGCGCGGCGCCATACACTGCCCTGACCCGGAATAGGTGAGGGATGCGGATAGTAAAGAAATCTTCAGCAACTCTCAAGGGATGCGTGTTGTGTGCCACCCCCAAGCCGCAAGGCTGACCGCTCGGCGGGCGAGAAGATCCTTGGGCGTACATGATGATGAGTGGCCCGCTTGTAGCTGTTCAAGCGTTAAATGTGACCCCTGTCGATCGCCAAGGCCGTTGATAAATTTAAGCGTTTTAAAGCCGTCAAACCAGGTATGAAGCTGACGCGCGCGCTGTGCCTTGTCGCCTCCCTGGCGCTTGGCGTGACGTAGAGCCGTGACGATGCCCAGTTTATCGAGTAACTCAGCCGCATCACCCGCGAGCTCGACGGGCAGCTGCATTGCCAAGTCATCGTTGATGGCGGGGGTTTGACGGTCTACCCACGTTGGCATTTTCTCAAGGACAGTGTTGAGAGCGGTGAAACAGTGGGGGTGGTAAAAAAAAGGCACCGTTTCTGGTGCGGACGTTGCCATTAACCGCTGTACCGCTGGGCCGGTGCCAAAGGGGACTCTGTCTGAGGCTCGCGCCTGAATCAGCACCGCTGGTCCTGCCGGTCGATGCACGCGTCCTACTTTCGCCAGCTTGTTGAGCAGATAAAAATCTTCTGCGCCGGCACGTAAAGGTACACCGCGAACGGCGGCATAGCAGCGAGCGCTAAACGAGCAGCAACTGCCCAGCGTGTGGAACGCATAGGGTGAGCGAGCAGATTCAAGGCCCGACACGTAGTCATGTAACCACAGCTCATACACCAATGTTGCCCTGCCTAGGGCTGTTTCGGCATGCATGACATGTTGAAACGGTAACGACACGGCCGCAGCGTCCAGGGGCCATGATTCGGTAAGATACCGCGCGGGCCACTGCGCATCGGCGTCGCAGGAGTGTATCCAGTCGGCCTTGACGCGCTCTTGCTGCATTAGCCAGAGGGCCAGATCACAGCCGATCCGTCGTACCCGACCGACACCTTCTTTATGGGGTATGGGTCCCTCTAAGCGGTCGAGATCGACTAGGAGCACATCGACGGCCGAAGTGATGGAGCAGAGTGCTAGGCCCGGCAATGGCCACGCTGTGGCTCGCTCCTGGATAAATGTACGTAACGCGCTGTTAGCACTCGGATCAGTGCAGGTGTCGGGTCGATTCAGAAGGCAAATAACCAGCAGCGCTTGCCCTCGGATCGGCTTAGGTACTCGCTGGAGGAAATCCGGTGATTCTTGGAAGCAGGGAATGACCATGACCTGTTGCCACTGACCCTTCAGCGCAGGCCGCGCGGGTAATAGCGCATAGCGGGACAGGTATTTGTCGATGACGGCCTGACCGTGAGATGTCAATGCAGTGCGGGCCGAATGGGTAAATCAACGATTATCTGACCCTCAAAGGCCAGTATGTCCTGCCAGCGAGTGTTGACGGTATCGGCGGGGAAAAATTCGCCTGCGAGATCGAGGAAAAGTTCAAAATGTCGTGCCTCGGATCGGGTAATCGATCGATAAAACGTTTTCAACTCGCCCTCAGGCAGTGCCTGTGCGATCAATCCAAAGCGCTCAGCCCCCCGAGCCTCAATGACACCCCCTACGAGCAAACGGTCTAAAAGGTAAAGCTCTGACCCCTGACGGATGAGGCTTCGGATGCTGTTGACGTAGGGATCTTTGATGTCCGCCCCAAGTGTCAAGCCACGGGCCTGAGTGAGCTTAATGACCTCGCGAAAGTGCACCATCTCCTCGACGGCGAGCTCGGCCATGGCTAGGACTAACTGTGGCCTGTCGGGATAGTGAGACACCATGGACAGCGCCATGCCTGACGCCTTTTTTTCCGCAGCAGCATGGTCGAGTAAAAAGGTATCAAAGTTGTCAAGTACGCAGTCGACCCAGGACTGAGAAGAGGGCCGCGTTAGCGGGCTATTGGCATCCATAGTGGGAGTCACTCCATGAGAGCGCCCAATTGTAACCGACTTGTGCGGTGGTCGCAGAGCCGCGTTATTGTGCCGCCCACGTCGGCGCCTAGACGGCAGCCCATAACGAAACCTGTTGATGCAGCGGTGTCGACCTCGGAAACGCGTTCGGCTACAGTGAGTGCATAGCGCTAGGAGTCCGATGCATGTCACATCCAATAGAAGCAACACTGCGCCGGTGGGTCGGGGCTGGCTTAACCACCTGTAGCACTGTCGCCAGAGCACTCAAGAACCCCTGGCGCGAGCACGCTTTTCTGACGGGCATTCACGCACCGGCTAACACTGAGCTCAGCCTGACCGATCTGCACGTGGAGGGGGTCATTCCCACCTCGCTCCACGGCTGTTATGCGCGCATTGGGCCTAATCCATTCAAACCCGATCCACGCGGACATCACTGGTTTTTGGGTGACGGGATGGTTCACGGTCTCCGCCTTGCGAATGGTCATGCCGAGTGGTACCACAATCGATTTATCCGCTCGCAAGTCCTTGAAGCAGCCGGCGGCCCCGAGGCCGCACCGGGGCCACGGGCAGGCCCCGACGATACGGTCAACACCAATGTGTTGCGGTTGGGCGGCAAAATATTGGCGCTTGTGGAGGCAGGTACCCCCCCAGTGGAACTAACCAGCGCGTTGGATACGGTGGCTTACACCCGCTTTGAGGGTGCGTTAACCAGCCCATTCACCGCCCATCCCCATGAAGATCCGCTCAGCGGCGAGTGGCACGCCATCAGCTATTCACCACTGACCCCCGACCATGTGTGCCACGTCGCCATCGATAAGCGAGGCGGGGTTCTCAGACAACGACAGGTTCCCGTCGCTGATGGCCCAATGATCCATGAATGTGCCCTGACAGCGCGCTTTGTCGTTATCTTCGACTTACCGGTGACGTTGTCTCTGGGGGCGGTGGCAGGGGGCTTTAAGCTCCCTTATCGCTGGGATGCCGCGCGAGCGGCCCGCGTCGGCTTGTTACCCCGGAAAGGCAGCATAGATGAGGTAATCTGGTGTGAGGTAGATCCGTGCTTCTTGTTTCATGTTGTCAATAGTTTTGAGCTTGATAATAATACCGTCCTGATCGACGCCATGGTCTACGAAACGATGTTCGCTCATGGCCCTGACGGCCCCAATGGCAAGCCTTTGGGGTTAGAGCGCTGGCGTATTGATCTGCGTACCCAGCGAGTGACCCGCAGCACACTCGATGCTACGCCGCAGGAATTTCCTCGGGTGGATGACCGGCGCTTTGGTCAGCCATATCGGCACAGCTGGAGTGTCAGCTTGTCCAGTTCCCCCGCCCCCGATTTTGCCGAGCCCAATAGCCTGTTCCATCATGACTTACAGACGGGTGAGCGCGCTGAATACAGCTTTGGCGCCACCCATGTCGGTGGGGAGTTCGTCTTTGTACCCCGGCATCAAGGCGCTGCGGAGGGCGACGGCTGGTTGCTTGGTTTTGTGGTCGATACCGAAAGAGACACCAGCGAGCTGCTGATCATGAATGCGTTGGCCGTCGAAGCGGGCCCAGTGGCCGCGGTTCACATACCCCATCGCATCCCCTCGGGATTCCATGGCAACTGGCTCGCTGACCCCTTCGAAGAGGCGCTGTGAGCTGGGCGCAGTCGGCGGAGAGAGAGGGGTGCAAAGGCTAGCGGCAAGGGCCCGCGGCAAGGGCCCGCCCCAGGGCCGTTAGCGCTCTCGGAACGTGGCGATATCGGTAAAGGGCTTTTTCACGGTGGCCGCCTTGGGAATGCGCGCATCGGCGGCAGCGTAGCCTACCACCATGAGTACAAAGGGTCGCTCATTGGTGGGTCGATCAAGAATGGTATTCAAAAATTTCATGGGGCTGGGTGTATGGGTCAGTGTTGCCAGACCGGCTTCGTGCAGGGCGGTAATGAGAAAGCCCGTGGCGATACCGACAGACTCTGAAATATAGTAGTTCTTGCGTTTTCTACCCGCGCTATCCACGCCGTAGCGCTCAGCAAAGACAGCGATTAGCCATGGGGCGTGTTCTAAAAACGGTTTTTGGGCGTCAGTCCCTAGGGGCCCCAGGTCGCGAAGCCATGTTTCCCCCGCTTTGCCACCGTAAAAGGCCTGTTCCTCGGCTTCAGCGGCGTGACGGATGGCTTGTTTAATACTGGGGTCGCCAATGCAAACAAAATGCCAAGGCTGGTGATTTGCTCCGGAGGGCGCCGTGCCAGCCGCCCGGACGGCGGTTTCAATGATTTCTCTGGAGACGGATCTGGTCGAGAAATGCCGTATCGTCCGGCGACGACTGATGCGCTCGAGATAGCGACTGCTGCGTGCTAAACCTTCGGCCTCGGTGAGCTCGGGCTGTTCAGGTAAACGGACGGGGTCGTAGTTATCGCTCACACAAGGGTCCTTGGTTAAAGGGTTTGAGGGCATTTATACCGCGCAAGCGGTGTGCTCGGTAGGGCTAACTTATCATGAAATGCCATGACGCAGCCCATGATCACTGCGGTACTTCTTAGGGCGATGTTATCCGCAGGGCCATTGCAGTAGCGCTACAGTGACGCTGCACGCCGTTAACGCCAGGCGTGAGACTGTCGGTAGAGCAATGGAAACAGCTTGGGGAGCATCGATGGGCGCAAGAGGCTAACGGGGGTTTTGCAAGAAATAATGCACTGAAAACGATGTAGTGGTTGCTAAACCCCCATTTTTCGCCTACTTTCCGTTGTGAATAACAACAACGGAAGTAAACGAGGAGTGTTTATGAACAAGCATTACATTCGTACAGGGCTATGTATAGCTCTTGCCAGCGCGTCAGGCGTGGCGTTATCAGCAGAATTAGAGGAGGTGCTTGTCACCGCTCAGAAGCGTACTGAAAGCCTCCAAGATGTTCCTATCTCGGTCACCGCTATCAGTGGCGAGGTGATTCAGGACGCGTCCATTCGAAGCTTTACCGAACTGGGTGCTTACGTACCCAACTTCTCGGTGTCTGAAAACACGGTTAACACCATTATTTCTATGCGCGGCATATCCATTGGTGCGCAGCAGTCTTTTGAACAGTCGGTGGGTATGTTCGTGGATGGGGTGCACTACGGTAAAAGTCGACAAGCGCGGTTAGGGCTATTCGATCTTGAGCAAGTGGAGGTGCTTCGTGGTCCTCAGGGCACACTTTTTGGTAAAAACACGTTGGCAGGCGCGATCAATGTTCGCACGGGCGCACCGCGAGTGGGTGAAGACCTCTCAGGCCGGGTGGCCGCGAGTTTTGAGAGCGACAATGGCAAGTACTTTGAAGGTCATGTCACAGGGAGTCTGTCGGACACAGTTGCTGTGCGCATTGCCGGCATGACCCGTGAAATTGATGGCTATAACAAGAACACGGCCCCCAATTCCTGGGGCGACAGCATGCCGAGTACTGAGGAAAGTATTGTTCGTTTGGGACTCCAGTGGGAGCCCTCCGAGCGAACTAGCCTAGGCCTTCGCTTCACCTACAGCGATTATTTGCGGGAGGGAAGCACGGGCACTGTTACCACTTTCCAGCCCCTGCCGAATGCGCCAGCCAGTAACCAAGCTATGTACGCCATGATGGCTCTGGCGTGGCCGGGCTTTAGCCCGGGCATTACCGACGCCTACCGCGATGGCTACTCTCTTGGCGGTGCCGCACTCAGTGGCAGCAACGGTCCCGAGCGTAAAGACGGTACCGATACGCAAAACTCCGAATTCTCAATGAACTTCGAACACCGGTTTGACAACGGCATGACCTTGAATACGGTGACCGGCGTCTCAAATTACGAGTACGAAGACGGCATTGATGCTGACTTCTTGCCCGTTGAGTTCATCGGCCGCAGTGATGACTCTGAATTCGACCAATTCTTTCAAGAGGTGCGTTTATCCTCGGACGGAGAGGGAGCATTCAACTGGATTCTTGGTGCCAACTACATTGAATCTGAGCAAGAAATCGATCGCTTAGTGGTCGTGGATGGCACCTTGGGCAATCCCGGTATCATGCGTGCCATTACCTGCCCACCCGCTGCGGCGGCGGCGACAGGCAACCCTTTCTGCGGGACCCCCACCTTTTTGGCGTACAGCCCTGCACAGCTATTGGGTATCGCCACCGGTTTGGCGGGGCCAGCCGTAGCACCTATTCTAGTGGCCCCTGGGGGACCATTAGCGCCTGGTGTGGAGGGCGTTACCATGTTTAGTCAGGTGGGTCGCTTGTCCAGATGGGTGCAAGACACCGAATCCTTTGCGGTCTTTTTCCAAGGTACCCTCGACCTGACGGAGACACTGAGTGTGACCGCAGGTGTCCGTTACACCGAAGAAACGAAGGACGTCATTGCGCGAACGGATCTCACGCAAGCGGCAACGGGCATTGTCAACCCCACCGACCCGGCGGCGCAGCCCCTAATGCACGGACTTCAGGGTGCATCTTTTGATAGTTACACACACGCCTTTGTCGAGGAGCGCGACACGGATCAGTTAATGCCGTCTATCTCCATTAACTGGACGCCAGCAGATAATCACCTGCTGTATGCTAGTTATTCTGAGGGCTTTAAGAGTGGTGGTTTTAACTCGGTAGACGATCAAAACCCTGTGTTCCTGCCAGATGGCACCATACTGAGAGACCAGCCTGGTGTCGGTTTTGAATACGATGACGAAACGGCGTGGTCCTTCGAAATTGGTGGTAAACACACTTTACTCGACGGTGCTATGCGCCTGAACTGGAACTACTTCACCAGTGAATACGACGACCAACAGGTATCGACCTTTGTGGGTCTAGGGTTTGTTGTCGCCAATGCGGCAAGTACTGAAATATCAGGTTTTGAAGTGGACGCGGCGTGGCAGGTATCTGATCAGTTTCGTCTAAACCTGTCGCTGGGGTACCTCGACGGTGAATACGGCTCCTTCCCAGGTGCCGGTTGTACCGCCTTGCAGCAGGATGCGCTGCGCGGACTGGGTATCACTGATTCCAGTGCCCCTGTCACCTCCGTGGAGGTCGGTGGTCGAGTTTGTGAACAGTTATTTCTTGGCAATGGCTTACCCTCTGGTCAGTCACAGGACTTAAGCGGTGTGGCCCTCGGTGCACCGGAGCTCAGTGGATCCTTTGGTGCTGAGTTTGTCCAGCCTATTGGTTCGATGATGTGGTTCACCCAGCTCGATGTGAACTTCGTTGACGATTACTTCATGACTGGCGACTTGGACCCTGTTGACATTCAGAAGGGATTTGAAAAGGTCAACCTGCGAACCGGTCTGCGTACCGATTCTTGGATGATCATGTTGTACGGTCGCAACATTGGCGATGAACTGACGGCGAGTGGCGCGGCTGACGTACCCTTGGCCAGTGGGTCACACTTCCAGTATCGCGCCCGTGGCGAGGTCTGGGGTATTCAAGCGGCTTGGGAATTCTAAGCACTTTGGTGAATCAACGCCGGCCTTATTGGCCGGCTTTTTTTTGTCTGATCCTGTCCGCAGGTGTTAGTCAAACACCTCGGGTCATTGGCGAGGCCAAAGGGTTCAGGGATGACAATAGGGGTGCCCGTACCCAGCATCGCTGCCTGCCGCTTTGAAGGCTCACAGGCGGGGGTGCGAATTACCGACACCTTGATGACATCGATCTATACCTCCTTCGGGTCTTCTATTGATGCCAGCTCGTAGAGTCTTTACTCTGAGACGAACCTTGCTGAGGACCGGTTGTGTCGTCAACTGAATTACTGACCTTGAGTGTGACCTGCCTACTTTTCATGGCTACGGTCGCATGGCTGTCTTATCGCCAATCGCGGCATTCCACCGACAGCAGTGAAGGGTATTTTTTAGCCGGTAGAGGGTTGAGTGCGCCTTTCATCGCCGGCTCATTGTTGTTGACCAACCTTTCAGCGGAGCAATTGATAGGACTCAACGGCTCCGCGTATGGTTTTAATATGAGTGCTATGGGCTGGGAGGTCACCGCCGCGGTAGCAACGGTGGCAATGGCATTTTTTTTCCTGCCGCGCTATCTGCGGGGCGGATTCACCACCTTGCCTCAATTTCTAGCGAGCCGCTACGATGACGATGTCAGGCGTATTAGCGTGGCGCTATTTTTGCTGGGTTATGGTTTAGTCACTATTCCCAGTGTGCTTTATGCGGGTTCGGTGGCTGTCCTCAAGCTGTTCGATGTTCCCTCGCTTACGGGAGCCAGTTATTCCGTATCATTGGGCATTACTGTGGTGGTTATCGGAGCGGTGGGCGCTTTGTATGCCATTTTGGGTGGTATGAAAGCGGTTGCGGTATCGGATACGTTCAACGGGATTGGTTTGCTGGTTGTCGGTGTGCTTATTCCCGTTCTGGGACTGAGATTGCTCGGTGCCGGTGATGTGTCAGAAGGGCTCGGGATCTTAGTCAGTGAGCACCCACAAAAACTCAACGCAATAGGCAGCCCAGATGACCCGACGCCCTTTGGCACCTTGTTCACGGGGATGATTTTTGCCAATCTGTTCTACTGGTGTTCGAATCAGTACGTTATTCAGCGGACGTTGTCAGCGAAGAGCTTTGCTGAGGGCCAAAAAGGCGTTTTATTCTCAGGTTTTTTTAAGGTCCTTGTGCCTTTTTTTATGATGATTCCCGGTGTGATTGCCTTCCATCTTTACGGTCCGGGACTGGGATCGATTGACCTTGCCTATCCTCAGCTGGTTCGCGATACGCTGCCGACATGGGCGATGGGGTTTTTCCTGGCGGTATTGCTGGGCGCGGTGTTCAGCTCCTTCAATTCACTGATCAATAGCGCCGCCACCATGTTTACCCTTGATGTGCTCCAGCCACTGCGACACAAAAAGCTCGATGAGCGGGCGCTGGTCAATAGTGCCAAGTGGGGCAGCCTCGCCATTGCCCTCGTATCGATGGGCGTAGCGCCCCTGTTGCAGTTCGCCCCGGATGGGCTGTGGCAACTGATTCGCATGTTCACGGGATTTTATAATATCCCTATTATTGCCATCGTATTGATCGGTATGCTCACCACCCGGGTGCCCGCTATCGCTGTGAAAATCGCTATTAGTTTCCATCTGCTTGCCTATGCCTCGTTCCAATTTGTCTTCAAAGCACAGATAGACATACATTTTTTACACCTCTATGCGCTGTTATTTGCTATTGAGGTCACTCTCCTCTTGGTCATCGGCTATCTGTATCCTGCAAGCCATCGAGCGAGTCCCTCATCGTCTTCTGTCGACATGACTCCCTGGCGCCACGCGAAAGCCTGTGCGTTCACGCTGCTGTCCTGCGTCGTGACGCTATACCTTTTGTTTTCACCGCTCGGAGTGGTGGATGGCATTGGGCTGGGTTTCCAGTCTGCCGTGGGGTTACTTGTTATGCTCAATATTGCCGTTTGGCGACATTCTTGTCGGTACAGTCACCAGAGAGCAACTTATCAACCGAGGTAACCGCTCGCGTGTACACTAGGGACAGCAGTATTCAACAGCAACGAGACCACCTCGTGGCCGCGCTGCGTTCGAGAATGTCGCCACCGGGTCGACGATTTGCCTATGCCGTTGTAGGAACGGGCATGATGGGTAGAGAGCATATCCGCGCGATTCTTACGCTCGATCAAGCAGCGGTGATTGGCCTTTATGACCCTGACCCCCGCAGTATTGCGCGCGCAAACGCCGAATTTCTCGCTCGGGCAGTGCCGGAGCCGATCACGTACCCCGATCTTGACGCTCTTGCCAACGACCCCGCTGTTGACGCTATCCTCATTTGCAGCCCCAACTTTACGCACCGCACCGTCTTCGATCAGCTCAAGCATTCAGCGAAGGCGATCTTTTTAGAAAAGCCCATGGCAACTACCCTGGACGATGCGCTGTATCTAGCGGAGCAAAGTCACCGCTATCCTGCGCCCATTCAAGTGGGTATGCAGTACCGCTTCAAATCCCAATACCAACTGGCTCTGTCAGCGATTGGTCGAGGCGACGTGGGAGCCGTTCATATGATTAGCCTGTGTGAGTACCGACCCGCTTTTTTGCCCAAGGTCAATGAGTGGAATAAGTTTGCCAGCGATTCCGGGGGGACATTGGTGGAAAAATGCTGCCATTACTTTGATTTACTCAATCGCATTGCCGCTAGCCTACCCAAAACGGTGTTTGCCACGGGTGGTCGGGCCGTTAATTTCCTCGACTTTAGCCATGAGGGGCGCAGTGCCGATATTGACGACCATGCCCTTGTGATTATTGATTATGAGAATGGTGTCAGAGCGCAGTTCGCGCTCAATATGTTCAGTGAGCAGCTGTTCGAGGAACTGATGGTGGGGGGGCAACGCGGAATGTTACGGACCACCGAGTCTGCCAGCTTTACACCGGGCCGTTCATCATCGGCGACCATCAGCGTCGAGGTGACTGGCCACGACGCCTATGGGGGCGTTGATTGCCGGTTCCCGGATGATATAGAGCAGGGCGGGCACTATGGCTCCACGCTTTTTGAGCATGATCGCTTCACGGAGCAGCTGACCGGTAATAACAACGACGCGGCGACCTGCGTTGAGGGCCTGTGGGCCATCATTGTTGCTACTATGGCGCAACAATCGATGACAACGGGAGCGGTGGTCGACGTCAGCAATAGCCTTCAAGCGCGGGGCATTGATGCCTATCAGGCCCATTTATTACCATTCAACGAAAAACAGGGAGACCAATGTCTTGATTGAGTATCTTAAGCTGGGAGAAAGCCCTATGCCTTCGGTAGGCTTGGGATTGTGGAAAGTATCGCCCGAGGATGCTCCGTCGATGGTGCACTCGTCGATTGACGCGGGATACCGTCATCTGGATAGCGCCTGTGACTACGGTAATGAAGCGGCGGTTGGCGTGGGTATTCAATCGGCGCTGGCGGACGGACTGTGTCGCCGCGAGGATCTGTGGGTGACCTCTAAACTCTGGAATACCTACCACGATAAAGCCCATGTAAAGTCAGCCTGTCGGCGAACGCTAGACGACCTGAGCCTCGACTATCTCGATTTATATCTGATTCATTTTCCCATCGCTTTACGTTATGTCGAGTTTGAGGAACGGTACCCACCGGAGTGGATTTATGATCCTTGCTCAGATCACCCACGCATGGAAAGAGCATCGGTGCCGCTGCATCAAACCTGGCAGGCAATGGAAGCATTGGTAGATGAAGGGCTTGTTCGACATATTGGTGTCTGTAACTACAACGCGGCGTTGATTCATGATCTCATGGCGTATGCACGGATAAAGCCCGCGATGCTGCAAGTCGAATTACACCCCTATCTGCAGCAACGGGCCCTTCTCAGGACGGCGCAGGATTATCAGCTACCGGTGACCGCTTTCTCCCCGCTGGGGGCTGCCTCCTATGTCGAGTTAAACATGGCAACCGCGCCGGATTCGGTGTTGCTTGAACCCGTGGTGTTGGCCATAGCTCAACGCATGGGCCGCCCGGCAGCCCAAGTCGTTCTCAGGTGGGGCATTCAACGCGGCACCGCGGTTATTCCTAAGTCGAGCCACGCTCAGCGTCGATCAGAAAACCTGGCGCTGTTTGACTTCGCGCTATCCGACGCCGATATGGTCGCTCTCAATCAGCTTGAGCGAGGTCGACGCTTTAACAATCCTGCTGATTTTTGTGAGGGCGCCTTTAATCGCTTTCATGCGATTTATGAGTAGCCGCGACCCGTGACAACCCCCGCTATTGCTGTCGTTACCCCTGAAGATTTTCCGATGTCGGGGGTTGGTCGACTCGATAACGCTCAGATGGCATGGATAACTACGCTGCTTGATGAGCACGGCTTTGTGCTTTTTCGTGGCTATGAACCGAGGTCGGCTATTGAGTTCCATGATTTTATCGACCGTTTTAGCTACACGAATTTTGCCTACGAACAATCTTTTTCCAATGCGCTCAGGGCGCATAGGACGGCGCGTGTATTCACCGCCAATGAGGCGCCACCTAGCGTAGAGATTTATCTTCATCATGAGATGGCGCAGACGCTGACTTTTCCCAGCCGGCTTTTCTTTTTTTGTGAGCAAGCTGCCGACTCAGGGGGCGCTACGCCGATATGTCGATCAGATACGGCATTGGCGGCGCTCGATGAACGATGCCCAGATTTTACCGGCAAGCTCAGAGATGCCGGTGTGCGCTATCGCAATGCCATGCCCGCATGGTCAGATCGGGAGTCGGGTCAGGGACGGAGTTGGCGCGATACCCTGGGGGTCCAGACCAAGGCAGACGCCGAGGATGTGCTAGGGTCATTGGGCTATGACTGTCGCTGGCTTCAGGATGACGCGCTGTCAGTCCAAACCCCAGTGCTGCCTGCGATCGAAGCGTTTGGCGGTGGACGAGAGGTATTTTTCAATCAAATTGTTGCTGCGGCTGCGGGATGGAACCCCAGTGAGGACGACAACGAAGCGAGACTGTGTTTTGGCGACGGGTCGATGATGGACAGCGACCATTTACAGATCGCGATTGATACCTGCTATGAGCATTCGGTCGACCTGCGGTGGCAGACTGGTGAGATAGCCCTGCTCGATAATCTACAGGTGATGCACGGACGGCGACCCTTTGCAGGTACGCGATCAATCCTTGCTTCCTTAGGCGCGCCCCTCTCACGAGCTATGCCCTAGCAACAGGCGCTAATGAGGGTGCTGTTAGGCGCTTGGCCGTCCGGGTGACGCCCCCATGGCCAGTTGCATTTGTGGGCCAGTTATACATAATGGCACTATAACTGCCAATTTAATAGTGGGCTAAATGATGGATAGTCTTCGAACACCCGACGAGCGCTTTGATCATCTTGAGCGTTTTCCTTATCCACCCCAGTACATCAACATTGACGATGGTGCCGGCGGCACCCTTCGACTGCACTATATTGATGAGGGCCCTCGAGAGGCGCCAGTGGTGTTGCTTATGCACGGGCAGCCCGCCTGGTGTTATCTGTATCGCGATATGATTCCACTATTGTTGGCAGAGGGTCTGCGGGTGGTGGCGCCCGATCTTATTGGCTTTGGTCGTTCGGACAAGCCCACCGAGCAAAGTGACTACACCTACGCTCGCCATGTCACATGGATGAGTGACTGGCTCCTGCAGCTTAATTTGACGGGCATCACCGTCTTTTTTCAAGACTGGGGAAGCCTCATTGGTCTGCGTCTGGTGGCTAACGACCCGGAGCGGTTCAGTCGTGTCGTGCTATCCAATGGCGGTCTACCTGCGGGGGCCATACCTCTGGAGTTTACTGAGCCGCTCAAAACCGCTTACGAAACCTTACCGGTACCCCAGGCTAAGGACTTGCCCGCTCGGTTTCAGGACACCTCAGGGATTCCGGGTTTTTTTTACTGGCGGAAGTTTGCCGCTGAAAATCCTGACATTGCCAGCCCGGGCAGCCATATCATCAACGGCTTAGCCGGTAGGTCGCTGAGTCAAGGCGAAATCGATGCCTACAATGCGCCCTATCCGGACATCAGCTATGCGGCGGGCGCGCGACGATTTCCCTCGTTGGTGCCCCTATTCCATGACGAGCCTGAGGTAGCGGAAAACAAAGCCGCTTGGGCAGTCCTGGAGCAATTTGACAAACCCTTCATGCTGGCCTTTGCGGATAATGACCCTGTGACTGCCGGAGGCGATAAACCGTTCTTGGCGCGCGTGCCGGGGTGCCGAGGTATCGACCATCGAACCATTGCGCCAGCGGGACACTTTGTCCAGCAGGACCAGCCCGAGCAATGTGTTCAGGCCATTATCGATGTCATGAACCATGGCGACGAGTGACCTAGCATGGAGTCGATACGCGAGGGCGCATGATCAGTGAGGGGGGTGCGATGACCCGATGGATAAAACGACTCATACTGACTGTCAGTGCAGTTGCGCTGGTGGTATTTTGGTTGGCGTATTTCTCACCGCGACCGCCGTTGACCATAGATCCAGCAACGCTGGCTGGAGATGGGAGTGCGCTCAACTACTGCGAGCTGCCGGTGCTTGATGGCAGTGGGAAGTTGGCCATTGATATCCCCAAGGGCAACACCCCCGGTTGTGCCTACCAGCACTTCCCGCTGCCGGTACTCGCGCAGTGCACTGAACCGCTGACGCCACAGGCCGATGATATCCGCGGACTCTGGATGGGTGTGTCGGGACGCCACCAAGGTCATATTGAACGCGTTGAGCAGTGCGGGAGTCGTGTTGTCGTGACCAGCGCTGGGCTCATCCATGATTACGGACCCAATCGATCGGCTGGCCTGAACACCAACGATACCGAGGGCTCAGTACTGTTTGTCGCCGGCGACACCGATTACTGTATGCGTACATCGGCTAGCATGATTTGGGAGCGCGGCATTCTCAATTTCTATGCCTTTGGCTGGGGCCCCAAGGTGGTCCGACGCTATCTTGAGGGTGAGCAATTGGTATGGGAGTATATCGATGGATCGGTGACCCACATGGATCGACTCTGTCAGTTGCCGGCGTCAGAAAAAACACCGTTGCCGCGAGGGCGCCGGGTTAGGGTTTTTTGAACCGTTGGACCACTCATCAGTGGCTTGCCTGTACGGATCATCGGTGTTGCCGGTTGGTGTTGGTTGCCGATCTGAGTCGAACCTAGGAGAGTCAAACAATCGTCAGGTGTGAGCACAAAGGGCGACTGACAGACTTAGCCGCCATTGGCCGAAGCAAGGGAGCGAGTCTTGGATATCACTGACAAAATTATTGTCGTCACCGGTGCCGGTAGTGGCATAGGCAAGGCGCTGGTAGAGCGCTTCGTTAGCGAGGGTGCTCGACAAGTGGTGGCAGTCGATATCAATGCCGCCCAGGCCAACAGTACCGCCGACACAGTCGGCTGCATAGCGATGACCGCGGATGTCGCTAATGAGAACGCGATAAAAACGGTGATTGACGACACCGAGGCCCACATTGGGCCCATCGACTTGTTTTGCAGTAACGCCGGACTTGCTCTCGGGCCTAGCGAGCAGTCTGCTACCGACGAGTGGCAAACCAGTTGGGAAGTCAATGTTATGGCCCATGTTTTTGCTGCCCGATATCTTATACCGCGCATGGTATCTCGAGGGGGGGGCTATTTGCTCAACACCGCATCGGCCGCCGGCTTGCTCAATCAGGTGGGTGGTGCAGCCTATGGCGTCACTAAGCATGCGGCTGTTGGTTTTGGTGAGTGGCTGGCTATGACCTATGGCCACGAGGGTATCAAGGTGTCTCTATTGTGTCCTCAGGCCGTGCGCACAGCGATGACGACCCTCAGTGATGATCAAATGGGCGGTGAAGGATTGGCCGCAGCCGCAGCCGATGGCATGCTTGAAGTCGAACAAGTCGCCGATTGCGTGGTCAAGGGTCTCGCCCAAGAAACTTTTTTGATTTTACCTCACCCCGAGGTGAGCCAATACATGCAGCGTAAAACCGCGGATTACGACCGCTGGATCCGGGGAATGAACCGACTGCACTGCGCGCTGACCTCGACAACATGAGCGCGGCGTCGCGGGACTGAATACATAACTAGCGAGTAGCCGGCTGGGGACATGCCGCCATTAGGGAGAATCATCATGCGCGTCTTAGGGCAGCGAGTGACGGAAGCACTTCGAGTACTGGGGGAAGCCCGACACATACTTCCTGCACTGACATTCAAGCTGCCTGATCATGGAGACCAACAGTCTCTGGGGCGTGCGTTTGAGGATACGGTAGCGGCGCATCCCCAGCGCATGATGCTGCTATTTGAAGGTCGACAGTGGACTTATGAGGCTTTTAATGCACAGGTGAATCGGTTTGCGCGAGTGCTGGCAGCTCACGGTGTAAACCGGGGTGACACCGTTGCCCTGCTCATGGAAAACCGCGCTGAGTTTGTGCTCAGTATGTTGGCCACTATGAAATTGGGTGCGCGCTGTGCACTCATCAACAATAGTCTTACTGGTCGCAGTCTCGCCCACTGCGTAACGGCGACCGACGCGACATTTTTTATTGTTGGAGACGAGCGCGCGAGCGTCGTGGACCAAGCGCGATCGGCGATTAATCTACCCGCAAACGGACTGTACTTCTGGTTCGCAGATACTCAAGCCGTCGCTCCGCCAGACTGGTGTGTCGATGCACAGTCACTTATGTCAGCACAGTCAGCGGACAATTTACCCATTACCCGTGACATTACTGCGGGTGAGATTGCCTTGTATATATTTACATCGGGTACCACGGGCATGCCAAAAGCCGCCATCCTGCTTCATCGCAAGGGCTTAGCGGCCAGTACGGTACTCGGTCAACTTGGCTTTCGTATCGTACCAAGCGATCGTCTCTATTTGTGCTTGCCCATTTACCATGCCACGGGATTGGGTCCGGGGTTATTAGCCTTCATCTTGTCAGGGGCGTCCGTTTTTCTTCGCCGACAGTTTTCGGCGTCAAACTTTTGGCGTGAAACGCTGGACTATCAAACCAATTGTTTTATTTACGTCGGCGAATTGTGTCGCTACCTCATGCAACAAGTTCCCAGTGCGGAAGAGCAGGCTAATCCGCTCACTAAAATGCTCGGTAATGGTCTACGACCCGATATTTGGAATGAATTCAAACAGCGGTTTGGTATTCGCCGCTTATGTGAGATCTATGGCAGTAGCGAAGGCAATGTCACCTTCGCTAACTTTTTCAATAAAGATAAAACTATTGGCGCGACGTTTGCGAAAGTGGCTTTGGTCGAATATGACTTGGAGCGCGACGAAATCGTTCGCGACGCGAACGGACGCTGTATTGAGGCAGTAAAGGGTGAGCCCGGATTGTTGCTGGGTGAGATTACCAAGGATTATGCCTTCGAGGGTTACACCAATACTGAGGCTACAGCGCAGAAGGTGGTTGGGCACGTCGTGAAAGAGGGCGATCGGTGGTTCAATACCGGCGATTTAGTCAGAGAAATTGACGTAGGTTTCGCACTGGGGTTAGCGCATTATCAGTTTGTGGATCGAACCGGGGACACCTTTCGCTGGCGAGCTGAAAATGTATCCACCAACGAAGTGGCGGAGGTGATCAATCAACACCCCGAGGTGCTGATGGCCAATGTGTATGGTGTTGCTCTCCCGGGCGTAGAAGGCAAAGCGGGCATGGCTGCCCTGGCGGTGCCGTCAGTGGCCGCCTTCGACCTAGCCGCCTTGACGGCGCTAGTCGATGAACAATTACCTGCCTATGCGCGCCCGGTGTTTCTACGCCTGCAAACTACCTTGGAGACCACCGGCACCTTTAAGTTGGTGAAAACCGCTTTGCGCGAAGAGGCCTTTCATCCCGAGCGAGTGGGTGACGATGTTATCTATGCGCGCCCGGCGGCCGGGGGTGATTATCAGATCATGACTGCGGCGGTGTATCGGCAGTTGTGCGAGGGTACGGCGGGTTACTGATAATCTGGCCATGCCTGCTAGCTAACGTGAGGGCGGCTCGACATCACAGAGGGTCAATGGTTTGCGGCATAGGCAGACGCTGAGAATAGGCGTACTGGTAGCATCGAAAAAGGGAGCGGTCATTTCATGGCAGAGCAGTTTAAAGATCAGGGCGGGGCGGCAACATCAGACCCGAGTTCACTTCAGCGCTGGCTGACATCGGCCCTTATGAGTCGGTTGTTCACTACCAAGCGCACGGGCAAGCGCCGTGCTAAAGCCGAGCAGAATCGTCGGAAAGCATCACGCCCTCATCGCATTGAGTATTTTCATCAGGTCGATGATGGCTACAGCCACCTCACTGCTTGTCTATTGAAACCATTAGCGAGTCGTTATGACGTTGAGGTTATCTGCCATTTGGTGCAAGTGCCGTCGGGAAAAAATATTGCGGAACCCGATTTATTGGCGCGCCTATCCCGCTATGATGCGCAGCTGATTGCCCCGGGTTATGGACTCGATTTCCCTGAGCATCCGCAACCGCCTCAGCCAATGCTGGTAGCGCTGGCGACGCAAATATTGGCCGCTCAAGACCACGCGTCCTTCATCGACCATAGTGAATCAGTCAGCCGCTTGCTGTGGCTTGGCGATAAACAGGGGCTAGAGGAGCTAGCATCCACTGTCGGACAACTCGACCGGGAGACCGGCGCAGCGGCGGTGAATGCGGGTAATGAGCGCCGGCGTGAACTCAAACATTATTTGGGGGCTATGTTTTACTATGAGGGCGAATGGTACTGGGGGATTGATCGCTTACATTTTTTAGAGCAGCGGCTGGCTGATTTGGGGCTGGATACCGAGGCGGGCACCCCTATCATCGCGCCAAAACCCGCCGTTGACCTAGGGGAAAAACGCGATACCGGCACGCTGACTCTGGAGCTTTTTGCCTCCTTGAGAAGCCCTTATACCGCCGTTATTTTTGACCGTGCGGTCGACCTAGCGACCCGCACCGGGGTCAATCTTCACGTTCGACCTGTCTTGCCTATGGTGATGCGCGGCGTACCGGCGACCCGGGAAAAAGGCATGTACATCTTTATGGATGCGGCCCGGGAAGCGCATGATCAAGGCGTTCCCTATGGTCATTTCTATGACCCCATTGGCGAACCCGCGCGGCGTTGCTACTCCCTTTATCCTTGGGCGAGAGAGCAGGGCAAAGATGTCGCATTGATCTCTAGTTTCCTGCGTCATGCCTTTGTACTGGGCGTAAATACCAATAATGATGCGGGGCTGCGCAAGGTAGTTGAAGCCGCCGATCTCAATTGGCAAGACGCCAAGACGCATCTGGACCGCGATGGCTGGCAAGAGATTCTTGAGGTTAATCGACAGATGATGTACCAGTCGGGCTTGTGGGGAGTGCCCAGCTTTCGGTTACTGGATGCCCATGGTGAGGAACAGCTGGCTGTATGGGGACAAGACCGACTGTGGGTCGTGGCCCGTGCGATAAACGCGAAGCTCTCCGCTTAAAGGGTGTGGGTCAGGCTGGTGCCGAGTGCCCATGAATACCGGGAATTGACGGTGGGTTTCTTGTTTCAGAGACGCCGGCTGGGATAGAGTGGCGACATGTCATTAAAACACTGTTTTAACACTAAACAATTTCGCAAACTCGCGAAACGCCGCCTGCCCAGTCCCATCTTCCATTATATTGATGGCGCTGCCGACGATGAGGTCACTTATCGTCGCAACACCGCCGCCTACGACGACTGTGATTTGGTACCCAACGTGTTGTCGGGTGTCGACTCCATTGATATGCGCACCCAAGTGATGGGTCTCGACATTGAGCTGCCTCTTTTTCTATCCCCCACCGCACTGCAGCGACTGTTCCACCATGAAGGTGAGCGGGCAGTGGGCCGAGCGGCTCAAGCCCACGGTACGCTATTTGGCATCTCCTCGTTGGCCACCGTGGGTATCGAAGAAATAGGCGCAATGATTAGTACGCCGAAGATTTTCCAGCTGTATTACCACAAAGACAAAGGGCTCACCTACGGCATGATTGATCGCTGTAAAGCCGCGGGATTTGATGCTTTAGCTTTGACCGTCGATACCATTGTCGGCGGAAATAGGGAGCGCGATTTACTGACCGGCTTCACCTCTCCGCCGCGACTGACTCCCAGCAGCCTTGCCAGCTTTGCGCTGCATCCTGAGTGGACGCTGAATTATCTTTTTCGGGACGCCTTTGAGTTGTCAAATTTAAAAGACCACATTGCCGAAGGGTCAAATGTTAGCGTGTCAGTATCAGATTATTTCTCGTCAATGCTGGACCAATCTATGGATTGGAATGCTGCAGCGGATATTCGAGAACGGTGGGGTGGCCCCTTTTGCCTGAAGGGCGTCATGTCGGTAAACGACGCCAGGCGCGCTGTGGATATCGGTGCGAACGCGATTATGGTATCCAACCATGGGGGGCGGCAGCTCGATGGCGCTCGTGCGCCCTTCGATCAGCTAGCGGAGATTATTGATGCGGTGGGTAGTGATATTGATGTGATTTGTGACGGTGGCATCCAGCGCGGCACCCACGTGCTGAAAGCGCTGTCTCTTGGAGCTAAAGCGTGCTCTGGAGGGCGCTGGTATCTGTATGCCCTCGCAGCGGGAGGTCAGGCAGGTGTAGAGCGAGCCCTGGGAAATATGCGCTCAGAGATTGAGCGTGACATGAAATTGATGGGCGCTAAATCTATCGCGGATCTCGGACGCCACAACCTCCGCTGGCGCTAGGCTGTCGAGACAGACTCACTCGTGAATCGACGCCCGACAGGGGTGGCATGTGGCCAGGCTTTTTCTCGAACCCCGCTAGGGATCCTTGCGTTGATGGCGTTGACTGGCACAGCGACGCGAACAGTAAACAATATGGGGCCAGTTAGTTTTCCAGCGGGCACGCCAGCTGAACGGTCGATCACACACCGGGCACACTTTAGTGGGCAGATCTGATTTTTTACGCATAGCCATTAGTCGGGTGCCAGAGGCCAATCAGCCCCATCGGTGACATCAACCGGCTGAGCTGGTCTAACTCCTTGCCACTTCTTGGTGAATAGCCCATCCGGATCATGCTGGGCGGATTGCTTGTCAATGTTGAAATGTCGCCCGCCCCGTGGATCGCTGCCGACGCCCGCAATGTATTGCCAGTTACCGTAGTTACTGCCTACATCGTAATCGATAAGATGTTTTTCAAAAAATGCAGCGCCGAAGCGCCAGTCGATTCCCAGCTCGTTAATCAAGCAGCTAGCTGCTATTTGGCGACCGCGGTTGCTCATCCAGCCGGTGGCGGTGAGTTGTCGCATGAGTGCGTTGACGAGGGGGTAATCGGTATTGCCAGCACACCAGCGGGTAAAAGCGCTGGCTATGAAGGTAGACTGCCCGGCTTTTCCAGCAACCCCACCTGAGCGAAACAGCGCGCGGCTGTCGCTCACAGCCCGCCAATAGAAAAACTCACGCCAAAGAAGCTCAAAGTACAACCAGTAAGTGGATTCATTACTCAGCCGCTCCCGCTCAAAGCGGAAAATATCGTGGGCGACTTCACGAACCGATAGATTGCCGTTGGCGAGCCAAGGAGAAAACGTGCTCGACCCGTCAAGACCGTCAAGGCCATTGCGGGTGCTTTTGTAGTCAATGATA
This sequence comes from Halieaceae bacterium UBA4452, assembly GCA_002389505.1. GTDB lineage: Bacteria > Pseudomonadota > Gammaproteobacteria > Pseudomonadales > Halieaceae > Luminiphilus. The sequence continues at coordinate 31,592 of DGPA01000030.1, read as the reverse complement.
GCGGCTTGATCAAAGATAAATTGCCGCACTCTACGCTTTCCTGCTTCACGCCCGCCCGGCAGTGGGAGTGCGGTATGCGGTGTGCTGTTGGCGCGCGGGATAGCATCAAATTGGGCTGCCGGTGGGGGTGGCAGTCGCTCGATAGCCGGTCCTGGACCGGGCACGGCCAGTGTTTCCACCTGTCGGCGAAAAGGCGAAAAAACCTTGGGCATTTCAGGCAGCTCGAAGGGTAGCTCAGACTGAGTGAACAGTGAGTTACCGGGATGCACCTCAACAGGGATCGTCAGTGCAGCTTGTAGATGAAGCAAAGTCTGGCTTTCGTAATAGCCGGGCGTGAACGACATGGATAGTTCTGTAATGGCAAAGCGTGCCACTAGATCTGGCAATACCAGTTCAGGAGAACCCTCTAAAACCATAAGGTCTTGCCCTACATCTTGCAGCGACTCTCTGAGCGCTTGTAATGACTCTCTTAAAAATCTATCACGCTGACCACCCAAGCCATTACTGTTGCACCAGGGCCGCGGTTTAGGCATGAGGTAGACACACAGCAAGCTGTCAGCCGCTGAGTGACTCGCTAGCGCAAGATTGTCGGTAATACGAAGATCAGTTTGAAACCAATGCAAGTGGCGCATCGAAGGTTCACCGTTGGGTATGTCTATTCACTACGGGTCAGAGAAAGGCATGGATGACTGGTCTGTCAAACACTGAGGACAGAGTCGATTTAGCATTGTTGTGGCGGGCACAAAACACAAAAATTCAGTAAACTCCGACTCTCCTTCGCAGTCACAGTTGAGCTATACCTATGAGTAACGTGGACGCACTATTCTTGCCCCTATCCATAAAATCTATCAAGGCCAAAAATCGTATTGTCATGGCGCCCATGACGCGCAATCAGTCGCCCGATAACATCCCCAACGAGAAAAGCCTCGCCTACTATCGCAAGCGCGCCGAGGGTGGCGTGGGGCTTATTGTTACCGAGGGCACCTGTGTGAATCACATTGCTGCCAGTGGTTATCCCGATGTGCCCTACTTCTATGGACAAGAACGACTCGCAGCTTGGGGTGCGATTGCTCAGGCCGTGCACGCGGAGGGCGGGAGTATTGTGCCTCAGCTGTGGCACTGCGGTGGCATGCGTAAAAAAGGCGCACTGCCCGAGGGCGATGTGGACGGATATACGCCGTCGGGAATGAATGTTCCGGGTAAGGTCAATCGGCACGTAATGTCCAAGCAAGATATTGACGACGTCATTCGTGCCTTTGCGGAAGGAGCGCGGGATGCCAAAGCTCTCGGCTTTGACGGGGTGGAAATCCATGGCGCGCATGGCTATTTGCTAGATCAATTTTTTTGGGAGGGCACCAATCAGCGCACCGACGAATACGGTGGCTCCCTGGAGAATCGCGGCCGGTTTGTCGCAGAGCTTATTGCCGCTTGCCGCGCAGAAGTGGGTCCTGAATTTGCTATTATCTTGCGCTGGTCGCAATGGAAGCAGCAGGACTACCAGGCGAGGCTGGTGACTACTGAGAAGGAATTAGAAGCCTTCCTACATCCGCTTGTTGAGGCGGGAGTTGATGGGTTTCATTGCAGTCAGCGGCGATTTTGGGAGCCAGAATTTCCTGGCAGCGACCTGAATTTAGCGGGTTGGGTGAAGCGAATAACAGGATTGCCTAGCATTACTGTGGGCAGTGTCAGTTTAGATGCAGACTTTATCCCATTACCGGGGGAACAGGTTTTTCGAGACGGTAAGCCTGAATCCATTGATCGACTCATTGCTATGCTCGACCGGGGGGATTTCGACATGGTCGCAGTGGGGCGGGCACTGATTGCTAATCCAGATTGGGCCAATATTGTTCGCCAAGGGGATATCTCGGGCCTGCGTGCTTTTGAAAAAGCCATGCTCATGTCTCTGGGCTAATAGACTGCTGAAGACGCTGGTTCATCGGCGTTCGCCCCTGTAAAGTAGCCGGCTTTCAACAAAGAAACATCTCCATGAGCGCTGGCAGTCTGAATAATAGCGGCTTCATTGAACGACTTCGTCAGTCACCCCTGTGGTTGGTGACCCTAACGGTTATTGCGGTCTATATTTGTTTTATTGACCGCATCGCTATTTCCATCGCTATTATCCCCATGGCTGCTGACAATGGCTGGAGTCCCTCAACTCAGGGCGCCATTATGGCGGCCTTTTTCCTCGGTTATGTGACCTTACAAATTCCCGCGGGCTTATTGGCCGATCGTTTTGGTGGTAAGTGGGTTTTGGGTATCGGTGTATTGCTTTGGTCAGTATTTACCCTGTTAACGCCACCAGCCGCAGCGGTGAGTCTGAGCATTTTACTGGCCTGCAGATTTTTTATGGGTGTCGCTGAAGCGGTCACTTGGCCGTCTATTTACGCCCTTTATGCCCAATGGGTGCCCGAGCATCGTCGAGCAACGGCGGTGGGCTTTATGAATTCTGGTGTTGCCGGCGGCAGTGTCATCGCCTTGGCCATGACGCCGCTGCTCATTGTCACTTACTCCTGGCAAGTTGCGTTCTATGTCTACGGCCTCCTTGGGGTACTGTGGTTCATCGTTTGGCTGCCCTCGACTCGATCAGCGCCCACACCCGCGCGCAGTGCGTTGAGTGCAGAGAAACTACCCGTCACCGCCGATTTCCCCATGATTACGGTCGCCACGCTAGTTCGTTCGCGCGCCGTCTGGGCCATTGCTATTGCACACATGAGTTTGAACTGGACGATTTTTCTGATGTTGTCTTGGCTACCGACCTATATTAATCAAGGCCTCGGTGCTGATTTCGATGACGTTGGCGTATTAGCCATTGCACCGGCAGTGGTGGCGATGCTCCTGACTCCCGTTGCTGGCCGGCTGTTCGATGCGTTCATTAGCCGGGGATTCAATCGACTGCAGGTTAGGAAGGTCATGCAGAGTGTTGCCTTTGGTAGTATCGCCCTAAGCTTTGCTGTTCTGGGCCATCTTGAATCTGTGCTAGCGAGCGTATTGCTGGTGACGTTTAGCAATGCCATGACGGCGTGCTCGATAGGCGGTTTTGCCACCAATCACTTAGATATCGCACCCGGGCAGTCGGGTTTGTTAATGGGCATTACCAATACCTTGGGCTCAGTGGCCAGCGGTGTCGCCATTTTCGTTTCCGGGTGGGTCTTGGAGTCCACCCAGTCATGGATTGTGGTCTTCCAGCTGGCGGCCTTTATCGCTGTTCTTGGCGCCTTTTTTTACTGGCGCTGGGCGAGCACCGAACGACAATTCTATTAGATACGGTTACCCTGTTGTGCTTACCCCGGCCAAAGTGATGAAACGATGACGAATTCCCTCGACGAACGCGCCATGGTCGCCAGCACGAAGTCCGCTAGCGACAGCGCTGCTGGGGATACTATTTACGCCATCTATGATGCACTGGGCTCGCTTAAGGGGGAGCTCGCCTATATTGCTGGTAAGCTACTCGGCAAACGCAAATGTGCACTCTGTGATATTAGTCACGGCTGGAATCCCCTGGGGAAATCCTCGTGGCGTCACCGGCTAGATAAAGACGAGATAGAGGTCGCCTGGCTGCATCAAGACGAACAGTCAGGGTCGCTGGCGGACTTTACCGTGGGCCGTTTGCCCATGGTGGTGGTCGAGTCGGCTGAGGATTTTGCCGTGCTTCTCGATAAGCAGCAGTTAACCGCCTGCGCCGGAGACTATTCGTTATTTCTCCAGAAATTGCGGGACGCTCTGGCAAACCGTTAGTGGTTGTCGATGATGATCTAGTCCTACCATGACCTGACAGCCGTGCCACCTATGAGCGTCTTCACGTTAGCGGTTCTCAAGGCTGCCGCTAGCGGGTATGGTTCACCTTTATAGCGGCTTAGAGCATTACCATGAGCTTGATTGGCGTTGCGCTACTACTATTTATTGCCTGGGTGCTTTCCTCAAACCGTCACGCGATTAACTGGCGGACCGTCGGCTTGGCCTTCGTTTTACAGACGGCTATTGCTGGCATCGCTCTGTTTACTGATTGGGGTCATGCTGCGCTGCTAGTACTGGCCGAGAGCGTTACGGCACTCCTTGACTACAGTCGTGCCGGGTCAGAATTTGTGTTTGGTGGCTTAGTGAGTGAGCCCAGTAATCTTGGCTTTATATTTGCCTTCAACGTGTTGCCGGTGATCATTTTTTTTAGCGCGCTCATTGCCGTGCTTTATTATTTACGGATTATGCAGTGGGTGATTCGCCTTATCGGTGGTGGTTTACGCTATTTACTGGCTACCAGTCACACGGAATCCCTATCTGCCGCGGCCAACATTTTTGTCGGTCAGGCTGAGGCACCCTTAGTCGCCAAGCCGTATATACCTACTATGACGGGATCTGAACTATTTGCCGTTATGGTGGGCGGTATGGCATCTATTGCCGGCTCGGTCATGGCGGGCTATGTGGCCTTGGGGATTCCCCTGGATTATCTATTAGCGGCTAGCTTCATGGCAGCCCCGGGGGGGCTGTTAATGGCCAAATTATTGGAGCCCGAAACCCAAGAGCCTATTCAGCCCGGGACACGTGCCGCGCCCGACAGTGACGCCTACGTCAATGTCATCGACGCAGCCGCGAGCGGGGCCATGAATGGATTGAATATGGCAGCGGGCATCGCCGCGATGCTCATTGCCTTTATTGCGCTCATTGCATTAGTTAATGGCCTATTGGGTTGGATGGGCGAGAGCGTGGGTCTTCAAGGCGTAACACTCCAAGCCGCGTTGGGCATACTGTTTCAACCGCTGGCCTGGGCGTTAGGCATACCGTGGTCAGAGGCGGAGCTGGCGGGTGGACTCATTGGACAGAAGCTGGTTCTCAACGAGTTCGTCGCGTACGTGGGTTACATGGAGGTCGCACAACAATTCTCTCCAACCTCGCAGGTAATTATTGTTGTTGCGCTGTGTGGTTTTGCCAATTTCTCGTCGGTGGCTATCGTGTTGGGTGGCTTAGGCGCCATTGCACCTACTCGGCGCGATGAAATATCTCGGTATGGATTGCGTGCCTTACTGGCGGCAACGCTATCAAACCTCATGAGCGCCGCGTTAGCCGGCTTCTTTGTTTCACTTGGGTAAGCAGGGAGACTGTGTGCAAATATTAGCGGGGCAGGCGACGAAGCAGCGTGGGTTGTGCCTTCTCATGCTGATCATTGCATTCCACAGTGCGGCCGTTCAGTCTGCCACTGCACGGATCGCTGTCGCAGCGAATTTCTCAGCCACAGCGCAAGCGTTAGCGGCCGAGTTTTCTGCACGTAGTGGTCATACGATTGAACTCGCTACTGGCGCCACGGGATTGCTCTATGCGCAAATTACTCGAGGAGCTCCCTTTGATGTATTCATGGCTGCGGACCGCTCTCGGCCGGCACGTCTGGCAGATGAAGGGTACGCTGATTCCGACTCCCTATTTATTTATGCCCACGGTCGGCTCGCGTACTGGGTGCGAAAAAAATACCCGGTGCCGCCGCTAGTGGAATTGCTCAGGACAGAGGGCAGTATTATAGCGTTGGCGAATCCAACCCTTGCCCCCTATGGTGTCGCAGCCAAAGCGCTTATTAACGTCAAGGGTGGGCACAAACCGGTCAGTAAGCTTGTCTTTGGCGAGAATGTCAGTAGCGCTTTCTCGCTTGTCGCTTCAGGCAATGCACAGGCGGGATTGGTTGCTTATGCTCAACTGCTTCAGTACGAGATCGCTCCTCGTGAGTACCTGCTTATTCCAGCCTCCGATCACCCGCCGATAGTGCAAGCCACTATTATCACCCGTCATGGGAGTAACAATGCCGCCGCTCGTGCCTTTCACCGTTATGTGAGTAGTGATGCAGGGCGTTTGATGATTGAAACAGCGGGCTACGGCTTGCCACCCAAGGCCAATGGCTATGAATGATTGGCCGTCACTCTGGCTGACCGCCAAACTGGCTGCACTAACGACGGTGCTACTGCTATTTATGGCGACGCCTATTGCTTGGTGGTTGGCGACCACGCGCTCGCGTTGGGCGACCGCACTCGATGCTTTGGTGGCCATGCCTCTGGTGTTACCACCCACCGTTATGGGATTTTACCTGCTGTTATTTCTGAGTCCCCAAGGCGCGCTGGGTCAGTGGTGGTTAGAGCTTACTGGTGAGCAGCTCACCTTTAGCTTTATGGGCTTGGTCGTTGCGTCTATTTTTTATTCTTTACCCTTTGCAGTACAACCGCTTCAAGCCTCGTTCCGAGGCGTTGATAATCAGCTGTTGGAGGCGGGTGCAACTCTCGGAGCCTCACCGATGGATCGTTTTATTCACCTGGTACTGCCTCTATCGCGTCGAGGATATTTGACCGCCGGCATTCTCACTTTTGCTCACACGGTGGGTGAATTTGGTGTCGTGCTTATGATAGGGGGAAATATTCCAGGGGAAACGCGCGTTGTTTCCATCGCTATTTACGAGGCGGTGGAAACTCTCAATTACGGTGCTGCCCATCGATTATCACTGGTATTAATAGGCTTTTCCTTTCTAGTACTGGCCCTCACTTACGGGGTAAATCGGTATTTTTCGCTGCTCTCTAGAGACCCTGTAAGCCATGACTGAGCTGAGCATAGATATCCATTTACGTAAGGGTGAGTTTGTCTTGGCACTCCAGCAAAACATTCAGCTGCAGGGTATTGTCGGCGTTTACGGACACAGCGGTGCAGGCAAAAGCTCTTTGTTACGCGTTATTGCCGGGCTTGAGTGCAATGCGAGTGGCACCCTCACTTTGGGCGAGCAGTGCTGGCAGGCCAGTAGCCGTCATCATTTTGTACCCCCCCATCAGCGGCAGCTCGCCTATGTTTTTCAGGAGCCTCGATTATTTAGCCATTTAACGGTCATGGGCAATTTACACTTCGCCATGAAACGTGTGAAAGCGGTGACAGCGATGCCGAGCCTTACTGATATTGTAGACGGCCTGCAGCTGACGCCTTTGCTGACAAGAAGGCCCGCTACCCTGTCTGGTGGCGAGCAGCAACGGGTCGCCATTGCACGTGCCTTGCTGACTGCGCCAGCATTACTGCTAATGGATGAGCCCTTAAGTGCCATTGACAGGCAGCATAAAGCTGAATTGATACCGCTGCTTCGACGAATTAATGAGCAGTTTCACCTGCCAATTATCATGGTGTCTCACTCGGCAGATGAGCTTGCGGTTCTGTCAGATCAGCTACTCTTGTTGCGCAAGGGGCAAGCCGTTGCCTTTGATAATACGCCGCGCTTGATGAGTCGATTGGATCTCCTTGAAATGTCATCGCTTCAGGAAGCAGGCGCAGTACTGGACGCGCAGGTGGATCATTTTGATGACGCTTTTCAACTCACGCGACTACTGGTCGAGGGGATCCCTCTGTCGGTGCCGGGTAGAGTGGGCAACGTGGGAGCGCGGATCAAACTTAGAGTTCATGCTCGGGATGTGGCGGTGGCGACGGAGAAACCCCGGGGGTTATCTATTCGCAATATTCTGCCCGCCAGGATAACAATGATTGAGGAGGGTGCCGACGCCCATGCGCAACTGTTGGCGACGGTAGGGCAGCAAACCATTCGAGTCCGTTTAACTCGAGCGTCGTTGTCAGAGCTATCCCTGGTAGTGGGGCAGTCCGTTTATTTATTGATTAAAGCGGCATCGGTAGATGCCTACTGACGAGCTCGCTCCGTTGTCACTGTTTGAAGACTATATCGCTAAGATCTGCTGCGGTGCTGCCAAAATAGACCGAGCAGAATAAAACTCAGGCCAGTCAGGGTAAATAGCTCGATGGGTTCCCCTAATACCAGCCAAATAAGCACCAGAGAGATCGGCGGCGACAGGAATATGAGCGTAGAGATGTTGGCGGTGCTGCGGGTGAGTCGCATGGCGTTTAGCCAAAAAATAAAGCTGATCCCCATTTCGAAAATCCCAACGTAGAGCCCCCCCAGTAACCCTCCAAGGGGTATATCTTGGAAGCCATCGCTCAGATAGACAACGACAAAAAGCATGGGTGTCGCCGCACTAAAATTTAAAAACAGTGCATGGACAGGATTAAGAGCGTGTTGCGTATTGGCTATCCAGCACAAACCCCAAATTAAGGTGCTACCCATGGCTAGCGCAATACCCGTGGGTTCATTCAAGGTCAGTGTCCAGGGCTCACCATGGGTGGCAATAACAAACACCCCGACATAACTGATCAAGGCGGCGATGATGTCGCGACGTTGGAGGGCCTGTTTTAACAGCGGGGCTGCGAGCAGGGGTAGCGTGAGCGCCCAGGTGTAATTGAGTGCCATGGCCTCTTGTGCGGGCAGACGTGCATAGGCTTCAAAGAGTAGCGTGTAATAGAGCCCGGGATTTAGCGTACCGATGGCTAGGGCAATCCAGCAGTCTCTTGGGGTCGCATCGAGCAGTCTTGACCATTGCCTCGTTGCGGTAATGATCAGGGCGAACAGTAGCCAAGAAGCGGCTGAAGCCAGCGTCACGAGAACGAGGGGTGAGACAAATTGCAGACTGAGGGTAAATGCGGTGGCCACCGTACTCCACAGCCCGACGGCAGCGAGTCCGAATACGATGGCTTTACGTTCAGGGTCCAGAGTCAGCAACATCATCAGTAAGCGGTTGGCTTTGCTGGTTCAGCTGTCTGACTGACTCGGTGGCTCGACGGTCATCGTTGAGCGCAGGGCCTTGAGATCTTCATAGCCGCCACCATTAATAACGGCGCTAAAGCCGGCATTAAGCAGGGCTGCTTGCGCCAACCCTGATCGATTCCCGCTTCGGCAGAAGAGAACAATGGGATCTGCCTTGTCAACGCCTAAGGCGTCGAGCTGGGCCACGATTTGATCATGTGGAATATGAAGCGCCTGCTCTAAGCTGCCTTCTTTTACTTCTTCGATGGAACGCACATCGATGAGCAGCGCGCCATTATTAACAGCGCCAAGCGCCAGTATTTGCGCTGGTTTATCGACTACCTTGGCATCACAGCTCATGAGTAGCGTGGCGAGTAACATGATGGATAAGGCTTTCATAATCTGACTCTCTTGAAATCGATCTCTGTCAATAAAACGCGGGTCAAGCTTGCTGCACGCCGCGTATCGAACCCGTTAATGCATCAGTGTAGGCTGAACCTGCGAACGGGGAAAGACGGCCCGAGATAAATGCACGTGCTATGTGTGAAAAAACCGCAAAAATCCTCTATGGTAGCTGCTCGATTAGCGCGTGTGTCATCATTGCCGCCGGATGATCGACCACTAACAGGACTGTCAATTATGCGCTGGCTTCATTATCTCTGCTTTGGATTACTCTTGGTCAGTCATCAGCTTTACGCGTGGTCAGACCATGCCAATCTTGCTTGGCCTCTGCTGAGTGCAGATGACGCATTACAGGAAAAAACGTTGGCGCCAGAACCGCTGGCAGATTTTGTTAACGGACAGTTCCACGCGATCACTCAAGCGCTCGCCGAGCATGAGCGGTGGTCTGAGGAGCATGGACACAGTCATGCGTTAACTCCGGCGTCCTTGACGTTTACCGGGGATAAACCTGATCTAACCGAAGCGTTTGTGCGCGCTATTCGCATTAATCCCACATTATCCTATGAGCCGTATCGACAAATACTGCTTGCTGAGAGGCCCTCGCCAGACCATCCTGATAGTGTCGGCTGGGCTGAATTGAGCTTTCTAGACCCGGGCGAGTCTCACGCACGCACCCGTTACCTACTCTTGCAAGATACAGACCGCGTGAGCCCGGCTCAGGTGCTGGCGACCGCGAGCGATGAGCCCGATATGGGAATGGATGTGGGTTTGTTTGCCAACAACGGTACGGTCTTTGGTGCTGAATACGGTTTTGGTGATCAATCGTTTGGTAATCCGAACTTATCGTATGGCTCACAGGCGCCGTTTCACATGGGCTTTTACCACCTTGATTGGCTAACAAGAACGGCGCAACCTGGATTGTTGCGCACCTACCCGGTATGGCGAATCGCACTGTATGATCGCCTGGCTCAAGTGGCCTTTAAAACGGGTCACGACTATTGGGGTTGGCGGTTTATGGGCTGGGCGCTGCATTATATAGGGGACCTCACTCAGCCTTACCATGCGATACCGCTCCCGGGTATATCGACAGTAGCGGCATTATGGATGGTGGTGAATGGCGAGACGGACGCTGCTATTCAGCGGGTATCGAACCGCCACGGCGTCCTCGAATCTTATCAATATCAACGACTGGCGGCGATCCAGCGTGGGGATATGAGCAGTGCGCCTTGGGCGGCATGGATCGAGGAGGCGGCACTGTCCCCACGACAAGTACGACCACTGCCCCCGGCGGCTATTGAGCGGCAACTCACTCGGGAGAGTGTCGAAGCTGCCGGCCACTTAGATCACGCCTTAGCCACTTACGTGCCCTATCGATATGTGAGCGATGCCGCCTTTGAATGGGTCGGGTCGGGATACGAGGCAGAGATCGTTGAGCTTGTGCGTAAAGCGGGCGGCGATGAGTCGGTTGAGCAATTGGATAGAGCGATTCTGATGCAATTGCAGCGATTTGTGGGTGTTGCTCGGGGGTGGCTCAGTCGGGCTCAGGCGCACAGCATGAAGTCACAGCCAATAGTCAATAGCCATGACGTTGAAGACTAGCCGTTTTTTTGGACTTGGCAGCGCTCTAATACCTGACGGATCGGGTCAACGGATCACGGCCAAGCCGACCTCAGGCCCTGTTATCCGTCGCTATGTTGGGTTTTATACCCCGCTGTGGGTAGTGACTATCTACAGTGCGATGAGCACTTGTTCTCTATGAAGTGCCTGATTCAGCGGGTGACGGAGGCGGCGGTGTGGGTTGCGGGCCAGTGTGTTGGCGAAGTGGCTGCGGGGCTACTCGTTTTTGTCGCTATTGAGCCCAAAGACACGATTGACACAGTGAGCCGAATGACCGAACGGCTGGTGACGTATCGGGTATTTTCGGACGGCAATGGCCGGATGAACCTCAATGTGAATGATGTTGACGGTGGGTTATTACTGGTGTCGCAATTTACCTTGGCGGCTGACACCCGCAAAGGCACACGGCCAGGATTTCAAACCGCCGCGGCCCCACCCATGGCTGAAGCCCTGTTTGGCGAACTGATAGAATCTGTTCGCCAGCGTCACAGCCCGGTGGCCACGGGGGTGTTCGGTGCCGATATGCAAGTCAGTCTGGTTAACGACGGTCCCGTGACGTTTTTACTCGAGGTTTAGGGTATGTCTACTCACACTAAGAGCTCGCTTGTTTGGCGAGGTATCACCAGCGCGATACCGTTGTTTGTTCCAGCGCTACCCTTTGCGTTTATGCTTGGCGTCGTCGTTACCGAATGGGGAATTCCGAGTTTGCTGGGTTGGAGTTCGTCACCCATCATATTCGGTGGAGCTGCCCAAATCACCTTGTTAACGCTATTGGGTGAGGGTGCATCGGTGGCCGCCGCAGTCTCAGCCGCACTCATTGTTGGCGCAAGACATTTGCTGTACTCAGTCTCATTGGCACCTCAATTTCACAATCAGCCCCGGTGGTTTCGCTGGCTTGGCGCTTATCTACTGGTCGATCAAATGTTCGCGCTAGCATCCATTGAGAAGTGGCAAGACTCGGATGATTTTAGAATCTTTTACCTCAGTGCCGGATCTACCTTTTGGGCCATGTGGATGACCTTCACTGCTATTGGCATCATTGTTGGTCCGGTGATTCCTGAAAGCTGGGGATTGGCTTTTGCCGCACCGGTGCTGTTTATCGGTTTACTCGCGGTATCGATAGACCGATGGCAAACATTAGCCGTTGCCTTAGTGGCTATGGTCGCCGCCGTGGCACTGGCGCAGCTGCCTAATCGCTTGGGTATTTTGGCGGCGGCACTGATTGCCTTGTTGGTAGGCTTACTACTGGAGCGTTTACGGCGATGACAATGCTAAGCGCTATCATTGTGGTGGGGCTGGGCACGTACGCTATGCGCGCTCTATTCCTCGTCACCCTGTCTGATAAGACATTTCCGCCGCTGGCGCTGCGTCTTTTAGAGTATGTTGCGCCGGCGGTACTAGGTTCCCTAGTCATATCAATGCTGATAGATTCAGAGGCTCAGGTAGCGCTAGGCGCTCCGGAACTCGCGGGACTCGCGGCGGCGGCTATTATAGCCGCGAAAACCCGCAGTCATGTCTTGGCGTTGTTCTCCGCGATGGCTCTTTTCTGGCTATTGCGTTGGCTCGCGTGAGCACCATTGAGTGGTATTTGGGAGTGATGATTTTTGACCATGGAGAAAAACGGTGACGATTCTGAATAACGTAGTGACCCGGTTAGGCCCACACATATCGACGTTGATGTTGCTGGCAGGGGCGTTGCTGGCCGAACTGGCTTACGCACAACAGGCAGCGATTAACCCCCTGATACCTGAAGATATTTTTGAACTGGAATACGCTCGCGATCCCCAAGTATCGCCCGACGGGACGACCATTGCTTATGTTCGACATAGCATGGACATCATGAGCGATAAAGCGCGCAAGGGCATTTGGTTAACCGATGCCTCGGGTGATTTCCATCGTCCGCTACTGTCAAGTCGGGCCAATTACAGCAGCCCACGTTGGTCTCCCAGCGGCGATAGGGTGGCGTATCTCTCCGATACTGAGGGTTCACAGCAAATTTATGTCAAGTGGCTGGCGAGCGGCGATACAGCATTGGTGAGTAATGTGGCAAAAGCACCGACACATATTACCTGGTCACCTGATGGCCGTTGGTTGGCTTTCATTATGTTTGTTCCCGACAGCGTAGCGCCGCTGGCCTCTATGCCGGCTAAACCTGATGGTGCATCATGGGCAGATCCGGTGAAGCAAATCGAAGCGCTGACCTACCGATCTGACGGGCGTGGGTTTCTAGAGCAAGGCCACAAACAGCTGTTTGTTATTCCCGCCGATGGCGGTTCGCCTCGCCAAGTGACACAAGGCAGTTTTGACGTAAGCGGTCGCTTGAATTGGTCGCCCGAGGGGGATCAGATTTATTTTGTCAGTCATCGCGTAGTCGATTGGGACTATGAACCCGAACAGTCTGATATTTATTCGGTGTCGCTGACCTCAGGAGCGGTGGTACAGCATACCGATCGTTGGGGGCCAGATACCAATCCCAGTATTTCGCCAAACGGCCGCTACTTAGCGTATACCGGTTACGATGCTCGAGGCGTTGGCTATAACAATAGCGCTCTGTATTTGCTCGATCTCGACAGCGGCACGACCCGAAAACTGTCCGGAGAATTCGATCGCAGTATTGAGAATCCTCAGTGGGACAGTCGCAGCCAAAAAATGTGGTTCCAGTATCAAGATCGCGGTACCTACCGTATTGGAGTGAGTCCATTGCGCGGCGGGGTTTCAGAGACTGACATGCGCCTGAGCGGGGCAACCCTTGGGCGCCCCTACGCCAGCGGTGACTTTCATGTTGGTGGGGAGGACGTGGTGGCATTTACAGCGGGCGATGCCCACTCGCCAGCAGATATTATGGTGGTGAAGCAAAATAAGCCTGCGCGGCGTATTACCGACTTAAACAGCGATGCGCTCGGTCACAAGACGTTGGCAACTGTCGAGTCGATAAGCTGGCAGTCAAGTCACGATAGACGAGATATTCAAGGCTGGCTGATGTTCCCTCCGGGTTTTGACCCTGAAAAACGCTACCCCTTAATCCTTGAAATTCACGGTGGACCCCACGCTGCCTATGGTCCTCATTTTAGTGCGGAGGCACAGCTATTTGCAGCAAAGGGTTATTTGGTGCTCTATACCAATCCCCGAGGGAGCACTAGTTACGGCGATGCTTTTGCTAATGCGATTCATTTGGCCTACCCGGGCTATGATTATGACGACCTCATGTCGGGAGTGGACAGCGTCATCGATCGCGGTTTTGTAGATTCGGAGCAATTGTTTGTGACGGGCGGATCGGGAGGCGGCGTTCTCACTGCATGGATAGTGGGTAAAACGGATCGATTTGCAGCGGCTGTTGTTGCCAAGCCGGTCATTAACTGGATTAGCTTTGCACTCACCGCTGACAGTGCGCTGTATTTTTCCAAGCTTTGGTTCGATGGCCCCGCTTGGGAAGAAACTGAAGATTATTGGGCTCGCTCACCCTTATCGTTGGTGGGCAATGTCTCCACGCCGACAATGTTACTGACCGGTGAACATGACTATCGGACGCCGATGAGTGAGACCGAGCAATATTACCAGGCGCTCAAGCAGCGGAAAATTGACACCATGATGATTCGTATCCCGGGTGCATCCCATGGGATCGCGAGTCGTCCGTCGCGCTTAATCGCCAAGGTGAATAATATTTTGGCGTGGTTTGAGCGGTATCGACCTTCGGCCCAATAGACGACGTTGTATTGAGGAATGCCTTTCTAGGAAACAACGCTACCGATCAGCAATCAGGCGCTGAAGTTGTCGCTATGATTATTCAGCCATCTGTAGTTTCAGTTGCTCAGAGCCGCTGTGTTGTATGCGAACACCAATGCCCAGTAAGCGGACAGGCAGGTCTTTACGACGCAATCCCTCCGCCAGCAGTTCGCGATAGTCGCTAATGCGAGCGGTGGTGCCGGCTTTTTCTACTGTGGTACTCGAAAAGTCAGTAAATTTAACCTTCACAAATGCTTTTTGAATGCATTCTTTGGCGCCGGCCTTGTCAATGCGCAGCAATAAATCGACCAGTAAATCCGTTAGCTTCTCAAAGCACGCATCACCATTCGTCAAGTCGGCCCCATAGGTCTGCTCTACGCTGATGGATTTTCGATCGCGGGTCGGATTGACCGCACGATCATCACGTCCGAATGCCCGCTCTCGAAGGGTCACACCCTGGCTCCCAAAACGGCGGATCAACTCACTTACCGGTGTTTCCCTGAGTTGAGCGCAGGTTTTCAGGCCGAGTCGCTCCAATTTTTTGGCCGTCACGGTGCCCACTCCGGGAATATGTTTGACGCTAAGTGTTGCGCTGAAGCTGTCGATGTTATCCGGTGGCACCACCATGATGCCATCGGGCTTATTCCAATCTGATGCCACTTTGGCAATGAATTTGTTGCTCGATACCCCAGCCGATACGGTAATGCCTATGCCGGCGCTGATTTTGGCGCGAATCGCTTCAGCGATCTGAGTGGCGCTGCCTTGGCAATGATCACTGCTGGTCACATCGAGGTAGGCTTCGTCTAGAGATAGCGGTTCAATAAGGTCGGTGAACTGCTCAAAAATAGCGCGCATTTGCTGAGAGGCCGCCCGGTACTTAGCCATATTGACAGGACCCACAGTTAGCTGTGGACACAGTCGCAGTGCGTGGGCGGTCGGCATAGCTGAGTGAATACCATAGGCTCTTGCGGGGTAGTTACAGGTGGTGAGTACGCCTCGACCCGAGGGGCTGCCGCCGACGGCGAATGGGATGGTCCGGAGCCGGGGATCATCACGCATTTCAATGGCCGCATAAAAACAGTCCGCATCGATATGAATGATCTTTCTCGTGCTCAATGATGAGGCCTTGGGGTTGCCATAATTCGGCACAATAGTAACGAATATAAACGCTTTTACCTCCAATTGATGACGCTTTTTCTCGTTTTACTAGGGTTTGAAGTCACCCAACTGAGGAAAATACCATGTTCAAGACATTGTTTATGACCGTTATCTGCGTTTCTACTTTCGCTATACAAACACCAGCGCATGCGTTGGATAGCGAACACCAACAAAATATGACCGCTTTGGGGGCAATAGCCCTGGGAACAGCCGCAGCCGGCCCTGTTGGGTTTGTCCTAGGCGCGGTAGGAGGCGGCTGGCTGGCCCAGAAAGTCGCAGCAGCCGATGATCTGACGCGCGTTAGTGCGGTGTTGGCTGCTACTGAATCTCGCCTTGAGATCAGTCAACAACAGGTCGCCAGTCATGAACGCACCCTGCAGCAGTACCAAGCGGAGCAGGAGCGATTTGCCCGCATGGCCTTGGATCAACTGCAGTTAGACATGCTATTTAAGACAGGTGCCAGCCAGCTCACTCAGGCCGGGGAGGAGCGACTGGCTTTGCTGGCGACCTTTCTTAAACGAAATACCACGCTGGATATTCATATAGAGGGGTATGCGGATCCCAGAGGTAGCACCGCTGCTAATTTAGCTTTATCGAAAGCGCGAGCTCAGGGCGTTGCTAACGCCCTGAGTGCCAAAGGGGTGGCTAGAGTGCGAATGTCAGTGGTCGCATACGGTGAATCTCAATCGACGGCTTTACCGGAAGATCATGACAGCTATGCGCTTGAACGGCGGGTGAACATTGAGTTACGCCGACAGGGTGACAGTCAAAGCGTCGCGGCGATCGAGCTTCGCTAACTGAATACGGTATGGTTAGCGCGCTTTAAAGATGACCGATAGGTTATTGGCGGGCATGTCCACCACCTCGATGCAGTCGAGGCGGTGGTTTTCGGCGAGCGCGATGACACTGTCGAGATGGCGCAAGCCCCAGGCGGGGTTTTGCTGAGTCAGTTGCTGATGAAAAGCCGCATTTGACGCTGAGGTAGGCACGCCATCGCGTATGAAGGGCCCATACAGATAGACCAGTCCACCGCTGGCGAGTAGGCGTTCAGAACCTGCCAACAAACCCTCGCAGCATGCCCATGGTGCGATGTGGATCATGTTGATGCTGACAATAGCCGTGACGGCGGTTGCCATGGGGTATTGCTCAATGGTCCAAGGGTTCTCGCTGACATCGAGAGTGATGGCTGCGAGTAGGTTGTCCGAGGGATAGTCAGCGCGCCAGGCATTGATAGAGGCGATATTGTCAGGGCTAATGTCGCTGGGTTGCCATAGGCGGGGGGCGAGTGTGGGCGCGAAATAAACCGCGTGCTCGCCACTGCCGCTGGCAATCTCTAGTACCGTACCCGCTTCAGGCAAGTGTCGCTGGAGCAGCGTAAGAATAACGTCGCGATTACGAGCGGTTGCAGGCGCATGTCGCTGTGGCATGATAGGCACTCCTTACGCAGCGGCTCCGGTGATCAACATAGCACTAGAGCGTCGGACCTTCACCCTAACGTAACCCAATGGAAGCATTATGAAAACTGGAAGAACCTATGACATCGTCGTTTTTGGTGCCTCGGGCTACACTGGCCGACTTGTCGCCGAGTATTTGGCACAGCAATACCCAGCCGGCGAGCTACAGTGGGCCATGGCGGGGCGCTCAATAGAAAAATTAACGACTGTTCGTGCTGAAATGGGCATAGCAGACAGCACGCCCCTCATAGCGGTAGACAGCGATGATGCCGCATCGGTAGCCGCCATGGTAAAGAGCACGTCGGTGGTGATCACCACCGTGGGTCCTTACCAGCTCTATGGCAATGAGTTAGTCAAGCAATGCGCGGCGCAGGGTACCGACTATGTTGACTTAAGTGGTGAGCCCGGCTGGATGCATGACACCATTGCCGCCCACTCGGCAGCGGCCAAAGCCTCCGGCGCACGTATCGTTCATTCCTGCGGCTTCGACTCTATTCCTTTTGATCTTGGGGTTTATCATTTGCAGCAACATGCAATAGCAGTAACGGGTAAGCCTGCGAGCGTTGTCAAGGGTCGTGTACGTGCGATTAATGGCTCGTTTAGTGGCGGCACTGTGGCCTCCTTTCGGGCGACCATGGCCGCTGCTTCGGAGCGGCCTGAATTAATTGGCATACTGACCAATCCATTCTCTCTCACGGAAGGTGGTTCTGGACCCGCCCAGCCCCCCGGCGACAAACCTCAATATGACCCAGAGCTGCACAGTTGGAGTGCGCCCTTTTTTATGGCACCGATTAACACCAAGAATATCCATCGCAGCAACTATTTGCTCGAGCACCACTACGGCCACGACTTTGCCTACGATGAAATGATAATGACGGGCGATGGTGATCAGGGCAAAGCGGCGGCTGAGTTTGTTGCCGTTGATGACTCATTTGCAAAAAGTCCTTTACAACCCGGGGAAGGCCCTTCGAAGGAAGAGCGTGAAGCGGGCAATTATGAAGTGGCGTTTGTCGCACAAAGCGATGATGGCCAGCTATTGGTGACCAGTGTCTCGGGAGATAAAGATCCCGGCTATGGCTCTACGTCAAAAATGTTAGCCGAGGCGGCGATTTGTCTGTTGCGCCATCCGGATCTGGCCAGTGGCGGTATCTGGACGCCAGCGGCAGTTATGGGTAACGCGTTAATAGAAAGACTTGAAGCGAATGCAGGTCTGACCTTTACCATTGAGTCACCTTAAGCTTTGCTACTAGAACAGTTTAAGAAACTGCTGGCCCCCGATGAGTCATCGTCGGGGACAACCGCTGACGCGGTTGCGCTCGCATCAGCGGCGCTGCTTATTGAGGTGGCGCGCGCTGACTTTACAGCCGATGACGCCGAGCTTAACGCGATGATTGACCATTTGACTCAGGTGTTTTCTTTATCCCCAGATGATGTCGACAGACTGACAGCACAGGCAGCGAGTCAGGTTGATCATGCGACGTCCCTGTATGAATTTACTCGGACAGTGAACGATAACTGCACACCTAAAGCGCGCATTCAGCTTATCGATGCTATGTGGCAAGTTGCCTATGCCGATGGAATTCTGCATAAGTATGAAGAGCATCTGATTCGACGAACCTCAGAGTTGTTATATGTCGCCCATGCTGATTTCATTCAGGCGAAGCATCGGGCCAAAGCGTTGATACCCTAAGAGCCCAGCGTCGGCCGGTCAGCGTTTGTGAGTCATGCGCGTACTCACGTGCTAAGTGGCCCGTTTTGACCTACAACAAGCATCCTTGGTCGCCACCGCCATGGTTATGAGCGGCTAAAAATTGGGGCTCGACAGACGGTGTAGGTTCGTGTCAGCAGCAATGGCCCATGGAGTCAATGTACACTGCTCGCCCTGAACGGTGGCGTGGTACCAGCGGGGTTCAGTGCCCATGCACACCATACTAAGGGTGTAGTCATTGTTGTATAGATGTTGATAGTCGACATTTTGGGGAATCTGGGCGGGGAGGGCGAGGCGTTGCAATAGCGAGGCGCTGCCATCGAACTTGGTCATGGCTTCACGGTCACACCAGTACTGGTAAAAGAAAGCGCGTTGCGCGTCGCCTTCCAAGCCTAGAAAGATCTGCTGGGCAGCCTCATGAAAATAGCGCGTTACGTATTTTTCCATGGGCCGCGCTTGTACAGTCTCTATATCCACGCCAATAGCGCCTTCAGTATTGAGACCAACGACGACCGCACCGTGACTGTGGCTGATGGAGCAGGGTATGGCTTGGTGGCGGCACAGCCACTCGGGCTTCCCGTCATCTGCCGATTGGACCCTGCCCGAGCTACCAAGGACCCTCTCGCTAAGGGTGCGTAATAGCGTTCTGGCGATAACAAATTCTCGACGACGACGTGGATGTGTGAACGTGTTCAGTCGGTTCATATCGGCGGGGGCAAGGCGCGCCCCCCAAGCCGTTATTACGCGCTCGGGTAGGGCATCGCTTTGGGGTATCAGGACCAGTTCAGCCATGGGCAATCGAGCCAGAATTCAGGGACGTTTGCGTCAATACCCGCCCATCAATTGCCCGTGTGAACTCCGTGAAATCGACCTGTCCACTGCGATCGATGCGGACCACGGCGGTAGAGCGCGTGCCGTAACTATCGCCAATAATAAGCTGCGGCGACAATTGACGCTCCAAGCTCAGTCCAATACCCGTCTCAGGCAGCAAGGCGTCATCCGTTGGCCGGCTATCCTCAATCAGCGTTCGAAGAGCGTCGATATTATCCGCCTGTGGCAGCGCCGCCAGCGACTGTCGGAGGCGCTGCTCTTTTGGCCAATCGTCCTC
This sequence comes from Halieaceae bacterium UBA4452, assembly GCA_002389505.1. GTDB lineage: Bacteria > Pseudomonadota > Gammaproteobacteria > Pseudomonadales > Halieaceae > Luminiphilus. Next base: position 11,829 of record DGPA01000030.1, on the reverse strand, counting down.
AATGAAGCCATTCGCTAGGCTGTGTATACCCGGCGTGAGAGTCTCCTGCCGATTAAGGTTACTGAATACCACAAAGGTCTTCCCGTCATCGCTCAGCAATAGGTTAAAGCCGGCAAACTGCTTGGCCTGTACTCGCATGCTGTCAATCCATTGGCAGACTGGCTGGGTGCTAGTGAGGAAGTCGGTCACCAGTCGTCCTCGCGAGGGACCGCTACTGGATGCGGCGGGGTAACCCCTGAGATTAGTAACCGCAGCGAGACGACCCGTTGTCGATATGCCCAACCAGGTGCCACCGGCTTGATTATCTCTGCCAGCTATTAGGGTGGGACTATCAGGCCATTGATGCAGCGGACTCGTTGGTCGATCATGAAATTCATCGCGATTTGACACTATGACCACCGGATAGTCCTCGAACTGATGCAAAGCAATACCGAGCAGACACATACTGCCTATCCTTAAGTGTTTTCTCCCCCTGCGGCTGTGCTAGGTCGCACCGCGCGTTGGGCGACTAGCTGAGCATTATGGCTCAGCGACGATTGAGCTGGATGGGCAGCTTGTCTCGGGGTCTGACAATGGGGAAACGCGCCCAATTGGGTTCATAACCTGGCTCAAGACTGGGTCGACGCTCCCTAAGTAAGGCATGCAAAAACACCTTCGCCTGCATGTAGGCAAAATGTAATCCCAAGCACATATGAGCGCCACCGCCATAGGGTATATAGGTGTAGCGGTGTCGCTTGCGATTTTCCTCGGTAGTAAAGCGCTCGGGGTTGAATACCTCAGGTTCATCCCACAGCTCGGGTAGCCGGTGGGTGAGCATAGGGTTAAGGCTGACCATACTACCGGCGGGAATATCGTAGCCGCCAAAACTGATCGGTTTTAATGCGCGTCGTGGGATAATGGGCACGGGCGGATTGAGCCGCATGGCTTCCTTGAAGACCATTTCCAGGCGCTCAAAGTCGTCTAAGTTGTCGTAGCAAATGTCGGGATGCTTATCGACTTCCTCACAGGCCCAGCTCATCCACTGGGGGTTAGCGGCTAAAAAGTAGACGGCGGATGTGAACGATGAGGTGAGCGTATCGTGTGCTGCCATCATCAGGAAATTCATATGATCAATGACTTCCTGATCGGACAGCAGCTCACCGGCATCATTGCGGGCATTACAAAATTGGCTAAAAAAATCGTCGCCATCACTGCCACGTCGTTTTGGAATTTCAGTCTGGAAAAATTCACAGAGTAATTGTCTCCCCCGCACCCCTCGCCACATGGGGCTTCCCCAAATAGGTTTGCGAATGACGGTGACTGACGCCTGCACCATATCGATAAACGCGGTATTGATACGCTGGGCTTCAGGTCCCCATGGAAGGCCTAGAAAGGCATCACCGGCGAGATCTAGGGTCAGCTGTTTAATGGCGGGATAAAACTTCAATTGAGTGCCCCACTGCTGGAGACCGCGGGCTATGCCTCGCTGCAAGCCGCCAAAGTAATGGCGCATGGGTTCAGCCTTGAAAGCCACTGACAAGGCCCGCCGATGGTTGCGATGCTGGGGATTGTCCATGAGCATTAAGCCCTTGGGAAATAGTTGATACAGGACCGTGTGCCAACCTTGCTCCGACGAGACGATCTCGTCACGATTCACTAATATCAGTTCTTGTGCCTCGGGTCCGACAAGGGTGACGCCCCAGCCGCTGAAGTTCATGCCCCGGCTGACGGGGCCATACTCATGAAAACCCTGCCAGCTAAAGTGCAGTGGATCGCGCATAACCCGGTACATATACAGCATACTTCTGCGACTTTCCGGTGGCCCTGGAATATGGGCCAGGTCGGCAAAGCGGGGCTCTGCTAGCGTCTGGTAGCGCTGCTCTGGACTGGACAAATCCGAGCTGTTCAGTGTCGCCGAAGAGGCCATTGTAGTTACTCCTGACAGGTCTTTATGTTGGTAAGAGATCGCGGTGAGTAGCCACTGCTAGTGCTGGTACGCAGTGCCGTTTCAACGACCTCATCTATGCCAAAGATATCGCATCGTTACAGCGAATAGTACCGGGCTGGATAACCTTAGCGTAGCAGCCTAAATTGCCCTCGGTCTGCTCTACCAATGTTCGCATAATGCCGGTGTCTTTGGGCAAGTCTGCGAAACCGTGGGTGGTCATAGAGCAGCGTGGACAGGCACCGACAAACTCAATAATGCTATCGCCAATGCGCAGTTGTTGCCCTGTGAGGGTGGTTTCAGGGTAAGGATGGGCGATATCGGGAAGATCAATGAGGATATTTGGTCGAAAGCGTCGACTATCAAATTGTTGAGTGGCATTCGTCGCTGCGATACTCATCAAGGATTGCCGGGACAGTAAATTCAGGGGAAACGCGTCGAAATAAGTGCCTGGAGGGGATTCGAATTCCAGTACCTCCGCGAATAAACTCAAATCGGGTAAAGGTTCCTGGGGCAGCCGACCGAACAGCGCTCGGAGTTCTTGTTCCATGTCGTCGCTGTCGGGCGCACCCCGCCGGTAGTGTTCAAGCTGCGCCGCCGGTAGCAATGGCCACAACGATACCGGGTGGCCTAATTCAGCAGATAACCAGTCATTGATGTCAGTAGCCGTGCTGAGCAGGGTCTCCCCGGACGGTGCTGTGATTCTAGCGCTGGGTCTGACTGTCTCTTCCGTTCGCGCACTAAATGTCATGAGCTGGGGGATTTTTTTTGCGCCGCGTATGCCGCCACGAACTTCATCACGCAGCGCCAGTATACGATCGCCCTTGAAGCCATTGTCGGTGATTTCAACGGCCGTGATGGATTCGCCCATCATTGACTTCACCGGGTAGCGATGAAGTTCGAGTACTGATGCCTGAGATAACTGCGTCACGGTTGTACCCCTCTATTGATGTGGCTGGAGGAATTAGCGCAGGGCTTTTGCTGCGCTCACCAGCATACTCGCTTCCCGCATTTGTTGTTTGGTCGCGCTAAAGACACTCAGGGTTTGACTGGGTGAGCCGGTACGTCCAATCAGCGTAATTTGCTCATAGAACCAGTACTGAGTCGCAAAAGCGGCTGTCGTGCGAACCAGATCTATGCGCTCTAACCATTTCAGCCACGTTGGTAATAGGGAGATTTGATTTTCGTAGCGCGGTAATTCCTCAAGGCCGTTGAGAAGCTGTGTGGGTGCGTCGGTCATGACACACATGGGGCGGCCAATGCCTATGACATCGGCGCTACCAGAGCTTAGCGCCTCGGTCATAGCGGCTTTCTGGCGTAAACCACCCGTAACCATCAGTGGCATAGTGACCTGCTGGTGCATGGCTTGGGCGAAATCGACAAAATAGGCTTCCCGCGCGCGGGTTGATTCGGCCACAGCTTGTTCTGCAACGGGTTCCAAGCCCTCTAAATTGAGTAGCTTAGGCTGTTCATAGGTCCCACCTGAAATTTCCAGTAAATCGACTGAAGCGGCTTCTAACCATTGGGCTACTTGCAGGCTGTCGGTGAACTCGAAGCCGCCCCGTTGGAAGTCGGCGCTATTGAGTTTGACCGAAATGGGGAAGTTAGGCCCCACGGTTTTACGCGCACGCGCCACTATGCTCAGCAGTAAGCGCGCTCGATTTTCTAAGCTGCCGCCCCACTGATCGGTACGCTGGTTACTTCGAGGACTCAAGAACTGCGACAGTAGGTAACCGTGCGCCGCATGGATTTGCACGCCGGTGAAGCCGACCTCCTTACACAGTCCAATACAGCGATCAAACCCGTCGATCACCGCGGCAATATCGTCCTCGGTCATTGCCACAGGCTCACCAAATTGGCCTCCCGGCAAGCCAAGCTTCACCGCCGAGGGTGCTTTGGGATGTGGGTTCACCATTTTTTGCGTTTGCCGTCCCGCATGACTGATCTGCGCCCAAAAGTGGTTGCCGTTGCGGGTTCCAGCCTGGGTCCACTGGGTGCAGGCTGCGCGCATGGCTTCGTCCGGTTCCCGGTCAATAACGACGTTTCCTGGTCGCTCCAAATGATCGGCGTCTATTTGAACGTTTCCTGATAACAACAAGCCTGCACCACCATCACTCCAGGCGCCGTATAGACGGTGCAGTGCTGGTGTGGGTACACCTTGAGCCGTCGCGAGGCCTTCAGTCATCGCCGCCTTGCAGATGCGGTTTTTGAGTTGCGCGCCGCAGGGGAGGGTCAGTGGGTCTGCAAGCATAGTGTTTGGCCTTTACGTTATCATGGAGGGGCGTTTTACCACGTTAAAAGCGTAATTCCCAATGATGCCTGCGGCGATCAACCGCTAAAAAGGACCGGTTCCCTATGATGCGATTCGCTATTCCCGGTGAAAAAATGGCTGTGCTATTGCTCGCCGGTCTGTTGCTGTCCTGTACGAAGAGTCCTACGCCTGAAAGCTCAGCGCCGGGTAATCAAGGCAATTCCGCGCCGACAAGTTTTACTGCAGCGCTTAATAATCGGCTTGCCGATGACAGCTTTTTGCTGGACCCGGAGGATGCCGAAGATGCCCGTCGTGGACTCATAGCTGAACCGCAGTCTTTAGTCATTACCATGAGTGATGGATCGGTCGTTTGGGATCGGCCGACCTACGATTTTATTACCGGGCCTGCCCCGGCCAGTGTTAACCCCAGCCTATGGCGTCAGGCGCAATTGAACAATCTCACCGGACTCTTTGAGGTCACGGAGGGCGTGTACCAAATCCGTGGTTTTGATCTTGCCAATATGACGCTTATTGAAGGTCAGCGGGGCTGGATTGTGGTGGACCCCCTGACCACACGAGAAACGGCTGCTGCCGCTTTGGCCTTTGCTTTTGAGCATGTGGAGGCCAAGCCAGTCAGCGCCGTTATTTTGACCCATTCGCATATTGACCATTTCGGTGGTGTAACGGCGGTGCTTGAGTCAGACGGTAGTACAGAGATTATTGCACCTGTCGGGTTTATGGCAGAGGCCACCCGTGAAAATATGCTTGCGGGTCGCACCATGGGTCGACGTTCAATGTACATGTTTGGTAACCAACTTGAGCGATCTCCCAGAGGACACGTTGACTCCGGATTGGGAAAATCGCCCGCACAGGGTAGTGCGGGCATCGCAACGCCCACTCGAATTATTGCCAACACGGGGGAACAGCTGCAGATTGATGGCGTGGCGTTCATTTTCCAGAACGCTGAAAACTCTGAGGCGCCAGCGGAGCTGACATTTTACTTGCCGGAAAAAAAGGCATTTTGTGGCGCAGAGCTGGTGTCACGAACGCTGCATAATCTTTATACGCTACGCGGAGCGAAAGTGCGCGATGCACTGAGCTGGAGTCAGCATATTGATGACGCGTTAACCCTGTTTGGCAGCGCAGACGTCTATTTTGGCAGCCATCACTGGCCGCTGTGGGGCAATGCAAAGGTGATTGATTTTCTTGAAAAGCAGCGCGACAGTTACCGTTACATCCACGACCAAACCCTGCGCTTGGCCTCCTTAGGTCAGTCGCCCGCAGAAATAGCCGAGGCGCTTGAGTTTCCTGAAACACTGCGCACTAGCGCTTCAAATCGCGGCTATTACGGTACCCTAAAACACAATGCCAAAGCAGTGTATCAGCGCTATTTTGGGTGGTATGACGGCAACCCTGCGCACCTTGATCCCTTGCCTGCGGTTCAATCTGCGCCGCGTTACGTAACGGCCATGGGGGGTGCAGATGCGGTGGTGATGCTTGCTCAGGAAGCTTACGATGAGGGCGATTATCGCTGGGTAGCCGAGTTACTCAATCATGTAGTGTTCGCTGAGCCAGATCACCTAGCCGCGAAAACGCTGTTGGCACAGAGTTATGATCAGCTCGGTTATCAGGCGGAGTCCGGCCCCTGGCGCGATGTTTATTTAACCGCGGCCCTCGAGTTGCGTCAGGGAGCGCCGAAGCGAGGTATAGGATTTGCCAACGCGGAGCAGTTACTGCGCGCGGTCCCTATTGAGGAATTTATGCGGGTCGTTGCCACTCTGGTGAATGGCGGCAGAGCCGATGGCGAAGTGCTCACCTTTAACGTCATATTCACTGACGTCGCTCAGGACTATACCCTTGAGCTCTACAATGCGGTGCTGCACAGCCGATCGGGGACTCTTGCGGATGACCCCAACGCCACCCTTCGCATCAGCCATGATTTGTTCATACGGCTAATTGTTGGCAAGGCAGGGCTTCGAGAGACGCTGTTTTCAGAGGACGTATCGGTTGAGGGATCTAGCATCGACCTGCTGCGATTTTTCTCACTGTTAGATCCCGCGGATGAAGTGTTTGCTATTGTGACGCCCTAAACGGGAATTGATGGTGTTCTACGTTATCATTGAGCCCGCATGACATATTATTGTGGGATACAAAAAGCGTAGGGCTGTGATTTCCCAGCGCCCGATAGGCTAAAAAGGGAGGCCAAACCTGATGGACTATTTTCTGAGTGCAATTACAGATAACTATGCCAATTTTAGCGGCCGCGCGCGTCGCGCTGAGTACTGGTTTTTTTCATTGTTCTATTTTATTTCAGCAATGGTTGGATCGGTGATTGACGCTATCATTGGCATACCGCTTTTCACGATTGTGGTGATGCTTGGCCTACTCATTCCCAGCATCGCGGTCTTGTTCCGCCGTTTACACGATACCAATCGTTCGGGTTGGTGGAGCTTAGTGAGTTGCATTCCAGTGGTGGGCGGCATTGTGTTGCTGGTATTTTTACTGTTAGACAGCGGTGAGGAAAATCAGTGGGGAGCCAATCCCAAAGCTGAGGTCGTTTGAGCCCCGCCAGCATCGCCATTGCTACCGAAACCCGCGTAAAATCCATCCGTTGACGTCAGTACGCTGCAAGGAAACTATCGAGTGAAAGACTTCTCCCCGGCCGAACTAGATACTCTCGCTCTCCATGCGGGGGGTAAGCCAGACCCCGCCACCGGGGCGAGAGCGACACCCATTTATCAAACCGCTGCCTATTGTTTCCCAGATTCTGACTATGCTGCGGCCCTGTTTAACATGGAGAGGCCCGGGCATGTTTATTCGCGGCTCAGCAATCCGACGACAGCGGTGCTGGAAGAGCGCATTTCAGCATTGGAGGGGGGCGTTGGGGCTATAGCCACCGCCAGCGGTCAAGCGGCCCTGCAACTGGCCATCATGACGATTATGGATGCGGGTTCTCACATTGTCGCCTCCAGCGCGCTTTACGGCGGAAGCCATAACCTGTTGGCCTATACGCTGCCCCGATTTGGCATTACCGCGACCTTTGTGGATGCACGTAACCTTGACGAACTGCAGTCGGCTATTCAGCCCAATACTCGGTTAATTTTTGGTGAAACCGTGGGTAATCCTGGTCTCGATGTTCTCAATATCCCCAAGGTGGCGGCTATAGCCCATCAGGCCAAGATACCGTTGATGGTTGATTCGACTTTTACCACGCCTTATTTGATCAAGCCCTTTGAGTTGGGCGCCGATATTATTATGCATTCGGCGACCAAGTTTTTAAGTGGCCACGGTATTGTTATAGGCGGTCTACTGGTCGACGGTGGACGGTTCGATTGGGACGACTCGGGGAAGTTTCCGCAACTGACTGAGCCTTACTCGGGCTTTCATGATTTAGTGTTTACTGAAGAGTTTGGCCCAGCGGCTTTTATTGCCCGCGCACGAAAGGAAGGATTGCGTGATTTCGGTGCGTGCCAAAGTCCAACCAGTGCTTTTTATATTTTGCAAGGTATGGAAACCTTGGGCGTACGCATGCAGCGCCATATAGAGAACACGTCCTCGGTCATCGATTTTCTGAGCGACCATCCTATGGTGAAAAGTGTTTCCCACCCCATTTTGCCGAGTCACCCCGATCATGGCCTCGCTAAAGAGCTTCTCCCAAAAGGTGCCAGCGCCGTATTTACCTTTGAAATTTGCGGAGGGCGAGAGGCGGGGATTGCTTTTGTCAACGCCCTATCACTGTTCTCGCACCTCGCCAATGTCGGCGACGCTAAATCGCTGGTGATTCATCCGGCCAGCACCACCCACTTTCGTATGGATGAGGCTGCACTAGCTGCTGCGGGGATTGGTGAGGGATCCATTAGGCTGTCTATTGGCCTTGAGGACAGCAATGATTTGCTGGCTGATTTAAAAGGCGCTCTGCGCGCGGCCGAAAAAACCCTAGCCGCTGAGGAGGGTGCCTCGTGAGGGTGCAGGTCGCAGATGCTGAAGTCTATATTTACACCAACAACAAAGCGCCTGACCCCGATAAACCCAGCGTGACCTTTGTGCACGGCGCTGGCTTCGATCATGGTGTATGGACGCTATTTGCCCGTCATTTTTCGCGACTGCATTGGAACGTGTTATCGGTTGATTTGCCAGGGCACGGACGATCGGGCGGCCGTCCATTGCTGAGCGTTGAAGCAATGTCTGAGTGGCTTGTCAGCGTATTGGATACGCTCGGTATTAGTGAAACGGCGCTGGTGGGTCATAGTATGGGCAGTCTTATTAGTGTGGAGACGGCGGCACAGCATGGTGATCGTATTAATCGACTGGTGCTCATTGGCGGTATTGCACCTATGCCTGTTTCACCACCTATTTTAGAGGCCACCGCGAACCAACCTTCGACAGCGCATTCTATGCTGACTTCATTTGGGTTTGGTAAGGCCAATCTTCTCGGTGGTAATCCCAACCCCGGCATGTGGATGGTGGGGGAGAGTATGCGTCGTTATGAAGATGAAGCCAGTGATGCGCTCGATACCGATATGCGCGCCTGTAACCAGTATAATCGCGGCTTGGCCGCCGCTGCGACGGTGAGCTGTCCCACGTTAATGATTCACGGTGATGCCGACCGGCTGACCCCGCTGAAAGCTACCCGCCAGTTACTCGCGGCGTTGCCCAGTGGCCGAATAGTACTGATCAATGGCGCTGGGCATACGCTGATGATGGAGGCACCCAATGTCGTCTTGGACCACCTGAAAGCCCACTTAATTGACCCTGCCCAATGACGTCGAATACGGGGCGTGCGGTCACCCTACTCGATGGCGGACTTGGGCAGGAGCTGATACGCAGAAGCGCTCGGAAAACAGCACATCCACTCTGGTCACTGCAGGTGATGTTGGAGGAGCCCGACCTCGTCAGTGGGGTCCATCGAGATTTTTGTTTGGCCGGTGCGCGGGTGCTATGCCCGAATACCTATACTGCAACCCGGGGTCGTCTAGGCAAAGAGCGGTTATCGAACAAGCTCGATGCCTATATTGGTAAAGCCTATGATCTGCTTGGCAAAGGCATTGCGGAGGCAGGGATGAGCCACAAGGTCAGCATACAGGGGTCGTTACCACCGCTGATTGCCTCCTATGTGGCGGACGTTGCGCCCAGTTTTACTGAGGCTTATCGACAGTATCGTGAACTTATTGCCTTACAGCAGCCCTATGCAGATTTTTTTATTTTAGAAACCATGAGCAATATTATTGAAGCACAAGCGGGTATGCAGGCCATGGCCGATGCGGGGCTCACTGGCGGTGCGGTTGCCTTTACTTTGGACGACAACGACGGCACTCGACTGCGTTCGGGAGAGACCTTGCACGATGCTATGGTCATTGCCGAGGGCTACCCGTTAGATGCGGTGCTGGTGAACTGTTCAAAACCTGAAGCGATGACTCAAGCCATGCCGCTGCTGTCACAGAGTGAACTGCGCTTTGGTGGTTATGCCAATGGATTTACCGCCGTAGAGGCATTGGTTCCAGGTGGTACGGTGGACGCGTTAACGGCGCGGGAAGATGTTACCCCTGACGTCTATGTAGCATTTGTTGAGCAGTGGCTGAGTATGGGCGCTAGTATTGTCGGTGGCTGCTGTGAAATAGGTCCCGCCCACATAAAAGCAATGCATGACTGGATGGTGAGCCAAGATATCTCGATATCTCACACCCTGTAGTGCCGGCGCTGACTACCGTCAGGATTGATAAGGGATAGGCTTCGGGTTGCTGATCGCGACACGGTGCTGTTTGCTATAGCGCCGTTGTGCTCGACGTCCTGTCAGTGGGTCGGCAGGCACTCAACGTGGTCAAGGTTCGCTAACGGCCCCCGACCTGCAAACCCCGTACTATGTTTTGCTGAGCTGATAGCCACGCCACAGAAAATGGATAAACGCCGTCCATATAAGCCCATAGGCAAGGCTAAAACCCCACGCGACGCCGCCATAGCCTAACGCGACCCCAATCACCGGGAGCATGGCTAAATAATGTCCGGTCACCCAGCTTTGGGTGGTGATACTGATGACTACGGCGCTAACAAAGGTCAAAAGCATCATCGCAGAAAACGCTTCTCGGGCCCACGAATAGCCGTCCATAAACATCAACCCTCCGAGTACAAGGCAACACACTCCGGCACCGGAGTGAATCACAACGTCCCAGCGAACCGGTGTGCTTGTCGGTTGATTCATATTACTACCCCACTATCGCCAAGCGAGACCGCATGATAACACTATGTCCTAGCCACCATTTTGCTCACCATGACTGAAGCCAATGCGCCAGCACTAGGGCCAGAGCTACGGTGATACACTCTTGGTTGATGAAGTGTTTGTCAGGACTAGCAGCAGGAACCGCGTTTGGTTACGGTGCGTTAACCGGGTGAGACTCTATGTCTAGTACTGCAAAATAGGTAGTGTGCTGTCAAGCAAAGGCTATCTTACTTAAGGCGACCAACCGATGAGCCACAGTTCATGAACGATACTCGGCAACCAACAGTCGAACCTGAAGAAATCGAATTGATTGTGGGTAACTCCAATGCACACTTTTCGGGTGTCACTTCTACCATGCTGCAAGTGACGGCTCATCAAAAGCACCTCATTAATTTACGCATAATGGGCAAGCATCATTTACCAGACCCTGCATTAGCGATCAGTTTTTGGGAAGTGGCGAAACTGTGCAGAAAGCCTCTTAGCAATGGTAAGTATCGCGTATTTCATGCTCGTCGTGTTGACGAAATGATCCAGGCAATGGTCTTGAAATTTATTTTCGGCGCTAAAATAAAAATGGTGTTCAGCAGTGCCGCGCAACGATTCAGATCTGGATTGACGCTTTGGTTAACCAGGCAAATGGACGCAGTGATTGCAATTAGCAACGCTTCCGCCAAGTATTTAGTTGATCCGCCGGCTATGGTGTGCCCACATGGCGTGCAAATGAATGATTATTTGCCGGCTGAAGACAAACAAACAGCGTGGCAAGCACTCAATTATCCCGGTCGGTTCGGTATTGGCATTTTAGGGCGAGTCAGAAAACAGAAAGGCGTGCATTTGTTTGTCGACGCCTGTATTGAGCTACTGCACAAATACCCAGATTATACCGCCGTGGTGGTGGGTTCGATTTCATCAAGTAATGCTGGTTTTGTCGATGACCTCAAAAATAAAGTGGCTCAAGCACAGTTGAGAGAGCGAATTATTTTCACTAATGAACTGCCCTTTGAGCGCATACCTGGCATGTTCAGCGCATTGTCTATGGTAGCTGCGCTGAGCGACAATGAAGGCTTTGGCTTAACGGTGTTGGAAGCAATGAGCAGTGAGGCTGCGGTACTCGCGACTCAGGCTGGGGCATGGGAAGAAATTATACGCCCGGGCATTGACGGATATGTGGTGCCGACCAATGATCTTGATGCGGTAAAAGACAAAATGGAGTTGCTGTTATCAAATCCAAAAAAGCTGCAGGAAATGGGTAAGAATGGTAGGCGAAGAGTGAGTGAATCGTACACCGTTGAACATGAGGCTCAGAAACTCATCAATTTTTTCCGGACGTTGCAGTAGCTGGCATTTCTTGAACCTAAGTCAAGTATAGGAAGAATAAAGGACCTGTCGAGAGTAGATTTCCTCACTGTTGCTGTCAACTGAACGAGAGAAATTGGCGAC
>DGPA01000028.1:16633-27861 GCA_002389505.1 Halieaceae bacterium UBA4452 | reverse complement strand
GTTCAGGAATGGGCGGATATGAATGGCATGCCACACACAGTGAACCGGGTTTTAGGATTAATCAGCGCGAACTTCTCCAGATCAGCAATCACGGTCAACAGAATCAGCGAGGGTGTCTGCTCTCAACAGGGCCTTTATACTACCTATACTTGAGGATCTGATTGAGCTATATATGCCTTACTCACGACCGGATGAAGTTGAGCACGCCGCGCTATTCAAAAAGGACAGTCGAGCAGTGAAGACCCTGATGCTGAGCGATGTAGCGGTGGTCATGGCCGATCAGGGCTTCTGCGAGATAACTGACACAGCCAAGGAGGGCTGAGCAATGAAAAGGCATCGACGACAACTAATATCAACGGCATTGCTGGCAGGCCTATCCTCTCTGCCTACGCTTGCACAAATGGAAACGGTGGAGGAGTTTTATGGCCACTTCGGTAGCGGCGACCCCCGCCGTCAGAGCATTACTATCGACTTGATTAACGCGGTAGTTTCGGAAACCTCGATAGCCGCCTGTGGGACTGAGGGTCGAGAGGACTTTATCAAGTATCCAGCGAACGTAGGTTCTGATTTCACTGACATAGGAATGGTCGCGTTTGAGGGGCAGATAGGACTTGAGGATGTCTGGCTTGATCGTCCCGCAACTGAGTTCTTAAGAATGATCTACGCCCGAGAGTGGGGGACGGCAAGCTGTCCTGATAAACAGCGGTGAGGCTGAGCAATGAATGGAATCAAACAGAGAGTTTTACTGGCAGTGTCCTGGTCAGCGTTTGCGTTGCTCCTAAACATCGAGCAGGCAGGCGCAGCTCAAATGATGGAGGTTTACTGTACTGATACAGATGGTGAAGACCTCCGCATATGGGTATTTCATGAGGGCGAAAACGGAGACCATGGCGGCGGCAATCGCCATCAGTCATGGATTGAACGCTGGACAGCCGACTACTTTTTTCAACTCAACTACCAGCACAGTGGCTTGCAGTCGGAAGAGGGTCTCCCGTACTCGTGGTATGCATTTCAACTAGATCTAGATGAGATGACCTTTACTTATCGCACGTTGTGGAATGGAGAACTCGAATCTGAGCAGGAAGGTTCTTGTTCGGCGATCAGCTTGGAGCAGGTTTAACAAGATGTTTATTTGGCTGTCATGGATAGATGCACTATGCACCCGCAACATCCTGACTTACTGAGCCCTTCGTGGGCTCTTTTTATTGGCGCCTTCTGCCAAGTCATTGGCGCACTCAGTCAATCCTTACGCAGGCCCATCGCGGACACTGTGGGTGTCACGGAAGACCTCACTGCCAAGGACGGCACGACTAACTCAAGGAACTTACGATGAATAAGATTCAAGCGTTAATAGGAGGTATTGCATTGGTAGCTGCAGGTGCGGCGTCCGCTCAGGCGGATTGGCACATTGCCTCGCCGGGCATGTCCAGTAACACTTACGGCAACACTACGTACCACTCGAATGGAACTAGTAGCCAGCGGTCTGGCAACACTACGTACCACTCGAATGGGGCTAGTAGCCAGCATTATGGCAACACTACGTACCACTCCAATGGTACGAGTAGCCAGCGGTCTGGCAACACTACTTACCACTCGAATGGGACTAGCAGCCAGCATTACGGCAACACTACGTACCACTCGAATGGCGCGACATGCATGAGCTACGGAAGACGCACTAGCTGTTAAACAGACGAGGCCCATCAGAAGAATCATGGATTTTTTGCGATTGAAAACCTTCCACCAAGTATCAACTGCCGGGTTACTGCGGTATCGAGCTCGCTATAGGTATAGGTAACCCCGTTACTGGCATAGTGCTTACAGGCTTGTGCCGGTATGTGTAGCGCATCATGATTGGCAAAGCGCAGGGCACTGCGACTGAGCACCGCCCGGGTCGAATAGGTCTCAGTTGACGGCTCAATCATGTCGAAAATCTGCGAGCGTACTTGTCCCTTGGGCTACATCACCCAGCAGCTTAGATAGCTGCCAGTTGTCGGCACTCAATGTGTCATGAAACGATCGAATGCGGTCTGCGCCGCGCCCAATACCGGTCGCCTCTAAGTTATGCATCGGCCCACCTTTAAGACGTGGGAAGCCATACCCATAGCAATAGACAACATCGATATCGCTCGCCCGTTGCGCTATACCTTCCTCGAGTATTTTCGCTCCCTCATTGGCAAGTGCTAATGTGAGTCGGTCAATAATTTCTTCATCGGAGATGGGACGACGCTCAATACCTAATTCTTGACAGGCTTGCTCGACCATCTCCATGACCAGGGGATCATCCATTCGACTGCGTGTCTCGGGATCATATTGGTAGTAACCCGAGCCAGACTTTTGTCCTAGACGTCCAGCCTCGACCAAGCGGTCAGCGACAAGATAGTTAGCTGGACTGCCCTTCTGAGCATCCGTCAGCTGCTCCCTTGCTTTGTAACCAATGTCCAGACCCGCAAGATCGCCAACCGCTAACGGCCCCATTGCCATGCCCCAACGCTCCATCGCCCCATCGATCTGTGCTGGAGTCGCGCCCTCCATCAAACACAGGGTGGCCTCACGTCCGTAGGGGCGCAGCATACGATTACCAATAAAGCCGTAGCACATACCCGATAGCACCGGCACTTTTGCAATCTTCTTTCCAATAGCCATCGCCGTGGCAATAACAGACAGACTGCTCTTAGCGCCTTTAACAACTTCTAGCAGTTTCATAACATTCGCGGGGCTAAAGAAGTGCATCCCGAGCACCCACTCAGGTCGCTTTGTGACCGACGCGATGTCATCAATGCTTTGGTAAGAGGTATTGCTTGCTAAAATGGCGCCTGCCTTACAAATGCTATCGAGCGATCTGAAAACATCTTGTTTAATCGCGAGGTTTTCAAACACCGCTTCAATAACGAGGTCGGCTTCTGCCAAATCCTCGTAATGGGTCGATGGCGTAATATTCGCCATCACCGCGTCGACCTGAGTTTGGGTGAAGCGACCGCGCTTAATACTTATCGCAAAATTTTTGGCTATTTTGTCGACCCCCGCTTGGACAGCTTCAACACTCATATCCACTAGGGTGACCGTAAACCCCGCCTGAGCAAAACACATGGCGATACCGCCGCCCATGGTGCCGGCGCCAATAATGCCAACATGCTGAACATTAACCAGCGGCGTATTTTTATCCACTCCATCAACCTTTGCGGCCGCACGTTCCGCAAAGAACATATGGCGCATTGCCGCAGATTGCGGATCCGCCATACATTCCATGAACAGCTCACGCTCACGTATTATGCCGGCATCAAACTCAAGGTCCGCCGCGGCTTCTATACAACTGAGTATGCGCTGTGGCGCGTTTTCACCACGGGTTTTCTTGAGGAGTTGTGCACGATTCTTTGCCAATAGATCGCGGTCGTCCTGTGTCAGCACAAATGTGGCCGCTCGTGCCTGCTTGTGGCTGGCCTGATCGGCCACCAACGTCTTGGCATAGCGTACGGCTTCGTCCAGTAAGTCGCCGCTGACGACACGATCCACAAGTGACCACGTTGACGCCAGTTGAGCGGACACAGGATTACCCGTAGTCATCATATTTATCGACGCTTCTAATCCCGCGAGTCTCGGGACGCGTTGGGTACCACCCGCACCGGGAAGTAACCCCAGCTTCACTTCAGGCAGACCGACTTTGGCGCTTTCGAGCGCGATCCGATAATGACAGCTCAACGCGGTTTCGAAACCACCCCCGAGTGCGGTGCCATGTAATGCCGCGACGGTTAACTTGGGATGGCCGTCTAATTGGTCTAGCAATTCGGGCAGGGTTGGATGCTGGGGAGGTTTTCCAAACTCGGTAATATCGGCACCCGCAATAAATGTGCGGCCG
Source organism: Halieaceae bacterium UBA4452 (assembly GCA_002389505.1). Lineage (GTDB taxonomy): Bacteria > Pseudomonadota > Gammaproteobacteria > Pseudomonadales > Halieaceae > Luminiphilus. Next base: position 24,008 of record DGPA01000028.1, on the reverse strand, counting down.
GCACAGGCAATCACAATGGCTATAGATTCATCATGTTCTGCCGTTTTCAGTGCAGTTGAAATGCCCGCACGAACGTTTAAAGAGAGTGCATTTACGGGCGCATTATCGATCGTAATGACGCCGACAGAATCGTGAATAGCGTAGCTAACAACTGATGACATGAAACAATCCTTGCAATGACAGTAAAGTTAATAAAAGTAATAATCATAGTAATCGAGTAACAGGGGTACGGCACCAAAAGAATAGCGTGTTGCCCCGCTGCAATAAATCGCGATACGACGACCGGCAATAAATTGGCAGTGTATGCCAATCAACACGGCAGAGCAGCTGCTGCGGTTAGAAAGACAAGAAGAGTAATCATAGGTTACGTCACTCTTTGGGAGCATTGCCGCGTTTAATAGACGAGTAAACCGTGCCCAGAAAGCGTAAAATTGGGGAAAATAATGATTGGGGACTATGGTCTTGCGTACACTTAAATTTTGCTATTTCAATATGCTAATCGCCTGCGCCGCTCTCATGCTGAGTGCGTGTGAGTCTGAACAGGTGACCTCCCAGTCAACCATTGCAGAGGTGGATGAAGCGGTGGTGGAGAACCCGGCGTCCCATGTCTTTGTGGGAGCCAATATTTTCACATCCGATGAAGCAGCACCTCGCGCATCTGTGATGGCTATTAAGGACGACCGCATTGTGTATGTTGGCGACTCTGAGGGTGTAGAGCCCTTTGTTGCTGACAGCACGGTTACCGTGGATCTCAAAGGGAAGTTGATTCTGCCAGGGTTGGTCGATGCGCATACCCACCCGGGCTATCTCGCAATTTACGACCGACTCATTGCTTTACCAGAGGCAGGAACCCGAGAGGAGCAGATAGAAGACATCAAGGCGCTGTTGGCTGAGAATGCCAATAACGAAATCATTTATGCCATTGGCTGGGACAACCGATTCTTTGGGACCGATGGTCCAGGCCGCGAGGAATTGGACGCGTTGGAGTCAGAGCGCCCGGTGCTTATCTACGATATCACCATGCATAGCCTTTGGGTCAACTCCAAAGCGCTGGAGGTGTCAGGAATAGGCGCAGATCCGATTGACCCACTGCCTGGTGTGGCTTACTACAAACGCGATGCGAACGGTGAGCTCACAGGTTACATTACCGAAATGGCAGCTACGTTGTTCGCCAATCTGTTTTTCCAAATGGGGGAGGCTGAAGCCGTCATTCTGGCTGACTACATTAACTACTTAAGTAGTCGCGGTGTGACCAGCTTGCTGGATGCGGGTAACTTTGGGCTCGACGAAAAAGTCTACAGCGCAGTCAAAAATCTGGACGACAATGGAGCTTTGCCCATGCGCTACCACGGCGCCTACACCGTATTTTTGCCCAATCAAGCTGAGACCGCAGTGGCGGAGCTTAAGAGATTGGCTGCTACCTATAACTCAGAGAACCTGACAGTAGATACCTTGAAAATTTTCTTTGATGGTGTAGTTGAAACGCGCACCGCGCATATGCTGCAAGACTATGACGACACACCCGGGAATAGGGGCGGAAGTTTGTTCGGCGTGGACACGCTGACCAAGCTGATTCTTCAGGTGGATCAAGCGGGCTTTAATCTGCACGTGCACGCCCTGGGCGATCAGTCATCTAGAACAGTGCTCGATGCCGTCGAAGCCGCACGTAAACAGCTGGGAAGGCCCCTAGATGTCACCGTAGCCATCACTCATCTACAGGTGATCGACGCCGCAGATTTTGCACGCTACGCCGAGCTGAATGTGATCGGCCAGTTTACTCCCGCATGGCATTACTATGATGAGCCAATTTACTCAGAGGCACTCGGAGACAGGGCCAAGCACCCCTATCCGGTTGCCGAACTGATTAAGGCCGGTGCCACCGTGAACTTCTCCAGTGATGTGTATTTTCCCAGCGAATGGCGCGATGATTCCGCCAGCCCCTTTACTGGCATTCAGATTGGACACACTAGGAAAGATAGAGAATCAGGGCCTGATGACCCTGCAAACGGCCCCGAATATGAGCAATTGAGCCGTGAAACCATGGTTAAGGGCTACACCATGGGCGGCACCATCCAGCTTGGGACTGACAGTGCGCTGGGCTCACTTACGTCAGGGAAAAAAGCAGATTTCATTATTCTAAACGAAGATCTATTTGCCATGGACGCTGCCCAGATCAGCAAGATTGTGCCCAAAGCTGTGGTGCTCAATGGCAAGCTGGTAAAGGGCGATTGGTCAGGGGCGCGGGGGGACAGTTGAGTTAACTCTTTGAGAAAATTACCGCGTTTGATAGATCAGTAAACTGTCCCTAGAGCCCGCGATGATCAATGGCCGTCACGGCGTATACCAGATAGGTGATGCATTAGCGCCCTCCACAAACGCCAGTGCCATCATCTTCATCACCAAACGCCACCGCGCCAAACTGGATAACGTCGCCAGCGTCAAAGCTCAGCCACCCCGCTTAAATAGGCGACCCATATAGGAAGCCAAAATGATTAATGCGATGAGCGCTGCGCCAGTCACCATTAAATCGGAGGACGTCGCTGGAATCTTAAAAATTTGATCGCCTGTCGATTCAATGGTCGCTAGTAGCGTGTCGTGGGTTTCGTTTTTTACGTCTTTCTCATTCATCGCCAGATACCTCTGGCTCTTTATCTTTATTGAAGACGCCTTTCACTTTGTTACTCGCTTGGGACGCACTGTTGGACACCTGACCAACCCTGTTGATGGTTAAATTTTCGCTCGCTTTCAGATCACTAATCATTGAATCTGTTAGATCGTTTGCTTGCTTGACTGCGGCTGCTACTCCAGAAGCTGCATGCCCCGCTGCCGTCAACGCTGTTATCACCATGATCCCAATGCTCCTCTCACAATATGCCTTCTACGTTCTTTTAGATGCCATCCATGGATGAAGTACTCTTTGAAAAATCATCATAGAAGAGCGGCAGTTCTATTGATTGGCAGAATGCGCCAAGTACTAGACTGATGACGCCACGTTGACGAATCCGCTTCTGAGGCCAAGACAGGGAGGCCTCCGGTACCGCGGGCGGTCGCGCGACCAGACAATGTTTAACGGTTCTATGACGAATCGCAGTCGTTTTCGCTCAGCTCGACTTTAGACTTAGCAATAAACTCCAACAGGAAATGCACCTCAAAACGTCAATCTAACACCCGGTGTGCCGCTCGCAATAAGGCGTGAACGACTTGTTTGAACCATTAGCTGGCCACCACCGCCCTATCATAGGCCGCCTCAATGACCCGTGCCTCGCGCGCTTTGCTGGTACATAAGTAATGCGGATTGGGGTACACCCCTACCCGGCCCAAATCCAGTCTATCTGCGTCCCAACATACCCGAACGGTAATATCGGCCATGGTGTAGTCATCGCTATGGCCTCGACAGGCAAACTCTAGCAGCGCCAATGATTGGCGGGATAATCCCATGAACGTGTTGTTAATGGCGGCCGCTAGATCAGCCGCACGCTCGCCGTGCAACAGGTCTTCGTAGTCATCCTGCCGTTCTAGATCATGCAGAAAGGCGAACCACTGAATGACCTCAGTATCTACGTCATAGTGCTCCGCTAACAGTAGGCCGTTCTGGCAAACACGACGCCAATGAGCGAGCCCGTGTAGGCCATGCCAATCCAATTGAAAACGCTCCCAGGCAAAACGCATGAACTCAGGCGTAATGCAGGGCATTACCGGTATGGCCACTCTGTTATTCATGGCTCAATAGTCCGGCTGGGAGGGTGTTAGGAGTGCCGATGACCGACGTTGTCATTGCTGAATCATGGTCCACTGACTGGCCGCTACCGGCGATAGTAAAAAAGCTACCGAGGATGAAGCCCAAAAATAAGACATCCTCCAGCCACAAGTGGAGCCATGCGCGCCATGATGCTTGCTGTTTTTTAGTCACATATCTCTCCAATAGAGGTCATGGCTGCAGGAGCCCAGGCACCCCCTTGAGGGTTCATCGTCGTATCGGCCCGGCGGCAAACTCTTAAAGCTATTGCACCTTGGACATGCAGCAGGGCGATCACTTTCAACGTATTTCCCTGTGTTTCTGGATTCTTTCACTGGCAGCTTTCCTCATAGATCCCTTGGTAGTCAGGAAAGCCATACCTATTGTTTGATTCCATGCTTCGCTCTACCGTTTCACAGTAGCGTTTAAGTGATCTTGCTTCTTCGTCAATGAAAACACCGGTACTGATGCCAAGGGTAATGACGCCAAGAGTGACGATAAAAAGCACTAGGGCGTATTTCATAATGACCTTTGAGGTTGGTGGGCTTAACGCAATAAGACCACAGCAACAGTGCCGCAATGGGTGAGCATTCAGGCGACATTGAGATCAATTATGCTGAATTATGCTGGGAGGACGAGGCAGACCAGTAGCAGGCGGATTCACTATTCACCCAGTGACCTATTTGACCCGGACTGGGCACAAGAATACTCACGGCCCCCGTACTCACTCAGGGTTCAGGCCGGTCTCGACTAACGGGATGGGTGCCGCGCCAGCGCGTAAATCTACCCCTGGCTAGTGTTTGATATTTACCGGTAGGGAACATCCGGCAGGACGCATAAAATCTCATACAGCAGATTGGCTGCGACCAAGGATGTGTTGCCACTGGTGTCATAGGGGGGCGCAACCTCGACCAGGTCACCACCTACGACGTTAAGGCCTTTCGCGCCGCGAATAACTTCAAGCCCCTGCATAATGCTGAGGCCGCCAATCTCAGGCGTGCCCGTACCTGGCGCAAAGGCGGGATCAAGGCCATCAATATCAAAGGAGATATAGACAGGGGCATCGCCAATCTGCTCACGCACCTCGGCCATCAAGGGCGCGAGAGATTTGTACCAGCATTCCTCGGCTGTTACCACGCGAAACCCTTGCGAGCGCGGCCAGTCAAAATCATCCGCAGTATAGCCCGTACCCCGCAAGCCAATCTGGACAACCTTGCCAGCAATCAACAGGCCCTCTTCCACCGCCCGGCGGAAGGGTGTGCCATGGGCGATGGGTTCACCAAACATATGATCGTTAACGTCGGCGTGGGCATCCACATGGATCATCGCCACCGGGCCATACTTACTCTTGAGCGCCCGCAGGATAGGCAGGGCAATAGTGTGATCACCGCCCAGTGTTATAGGAATGCAGTCAGCGGTGACAACGCGCCGATAATAGTCCTCAATAATGGCAATCGACTTTTCCAGATTGAAGGTATTGACAGGCACATCGCCAAGATCGGCCACCTGCAGGCTGTCAAACGGCGCCGCGCCTGTTGCCATGTTGTAAGGCCGCAGCATGGCAGATTCCGCTCTTATCTGACGCGGCCCAAAACGGGCGCCAGCTCGGTTAGAGGTTCCAATATCAAAAGGCACCCCGATAAAACCGACGTCAATATCGGCAGGATCTTCTGCTGTCGGCAAACGCATCATCGTCGCAGGCCCGGCAAAGCGTGGCATGTCATTACCGCCAAGGGGCTGGTTCAGGCTATTGGTATTCATGTCAATCTCCCAACAAATTGCTAATATCCTGACCCATGTCAGGCAGGTGCTTGATGAAATTCATGTCAATGGCGTCATCACCAGCCAGAGCCGCAAGACAAGCGATAACCAATCCCGTGTCCGGGAAGGCCATCAGCCACTGCCCGCCATATCCTAGGTGGCCTATCCAGTGGCCATCGGTAAAGGTGAAATTGCGGTAACGGCAACCGACCGGGGTTGCTGTCCCCTTTGACGCCTCGGTCTTTGTCGTATCGAAAAATGTGCGGCTGCTGACCGAATGCCCTGCGCCGTGCATCCCGGCATTCCCAAGGAGCCGACCATATCTGGCCAGATCCCGCAGGCTCATATGTAAACCACCCCCAAGAAACGGCGTGCCACTTCGATCGGTCGACACCACTACCGGGTCTTCAACCCCCGCAGCTTCAATAATCTCAAGGGTCAGATCACGAAGACGGCACCCTGAAACTCGCTCACATATCCAGGCCGCCAAATCGGTATTCGCGGTCTTGTAACTATGGGTGTAGTCCGTATTCGGTGTGCCGTCACCGGGTATGGTTTGCAGAAAGGTCTGCAAATTGACATGGTCGTGATTTTTAAGGATACGCCAGCCATGCGCATCTTCAAGTTCACCAATCATGGCCTCACCGTCAGCGTAGTCTTCATGGTAGTCGTTAATGACCGCCATATCGAACAGCGCCTGTACCGTTGCATGGCGGTAGCCGCTGCCTATCTCGGGAATATAATCTCGGACCATCGCCTCCATATTCAGCAGGCCCTTCTCCACGAGCCTACCCGCAATGAGGAACACCAGGGTTTTCGAAATAGACTGAACAGAATGGATGTCATGCGCCCCGAAATCTGCGGCCCGTTGTTCAAACAACATGGCACGATCGGTTAACACGCACAGCCCGACAAAGGCCTCGTGGTTGCAGAATGCCCGCACCCGATCGAGACTACCAATCCGCTCATCGAATGCAGGAAACAGCTCGACACTCTTGGGTGCGCGAAGGGAGATTCCATACCGATGCAGCCTATGGAGATCCTTCAGTCCCTGACGCCGATTAGCGTTTTGATCCCATTCGCCTTTGCGGTCAGCACAGACCGATATGCCTGAGATATGCTCGTTCACAATGAGCCCTCAACAGCCCGCTTCCGACGCCAGATGGAGCCAAGGAACATCAGATAACAGGCAGACAGTGTGACCATCCCAAACCATAAAATAGGCCGGTAGCTGTCACCGTCTATCATAAAAGCGCCGGCAAACGGGCCTATGGCCAAAGCGATATGCATGGCTGTCCCATACAGCGGTATAAAACGGCCGTCGTGATCGGTGTCGTTAAAGATCACGACCTGATAAGCAATAATAAAGCTCCAGAAAAACTGGAAAATGGCATTGATGACAAGGAAGGCGCCCAGAGCGTCATCATAGTGATCAAGGCGAGTGAACAGAAACAGCATGAAAAGCTGTACCGCACCGGTAACGATCATGGGCCACGCCCGGCCATAACGAGTCCCCATCCAGGCGGCACCGAAGGAGCCGGCAAGAGAAATAATATAGCCCAGACTGAGGGTTGCACCGACTTCCGCAAGCGTCATGCCGGCTTCAAGGGCAATCCGCTCCAGATATCCCCACACTGCGCCTACGGTGAGAAAGTAAAACCCCGTGCCGCCAAAGGCGAGCAGCCCCGGCAGGCCATACCCTGAAAGGGATACCGGCTCACTGACGGTTTCGCTGGCTGGATTATCGGGGAATGCAAACCAAACAACCGCAAGGGTGATAGCGGTCCACGCCAACATATAATAATAAACGCCATCCAGTCGCAGGGCATCGGGCACTAGGGGCAGCAGATAAATTCCCACTGCACCAAAAATGACTTG
>DGPA01000028.1:0-16557 GCA_002389505.1 Halieaceae bacterium UBA4452 | reverse complement strand
GCGAGAGCAACCGCATAAGCCGCGCCCGCTGCCAGTCCCGCCAGCAGACGAAGGCTGCCCAGCGGCATAAAGGCGGTGACCCCAAGGGAACATAGATTGGCGATGCTGAAGACCAGTAGCGCGGCCAGCACGGTTTTTCGCCAATCCACTTTGCGGAGCCAAAACAACCCCGACGTCGCTCCGAGTGCGACGCCAACCAGATCAGCGGAACCCAACAGGCCGACTTGACTGGCATCGAGGGGCAGAAAATCCACAATTGCACCAATGTAAATGGGTAATAAAAGGAGCATGGCCTCTGTGACGGTCGTCACAAGCACCATCGCAAGAATAGTGACATGGCCATCTATTGCCCGTGCCCGCGTGGTATTGCCCATATGCTCTTTCCCTTTGCCCATTCATCCACCGGATCTTGTCGGTTTTTTTTCACTCACTGTCTGCCTATGTGAGTGATCTCCCGCTGACTCATCGATCATGTCTGACGGAGCGCCCAAAGCCGTCCATGCCACACCCCAGGCTCCCTCCGTTACAGTGTCCTCAATACCGATACCACAAGCGCCATCTCCTGCTTCGATCCAATGCTAAATCGGATGACCGACGATAGGCGTGACTGGGGGATTTGCCGCGCGACAATCCCGGCGTCCGTCAGTGCTTGCCACGTTCGGTCGACGTCCTTGAACGCGACCATGGAGAAATTAGTTGCGCTCGCCCAGGTTTGGTCAACACAGGGCAAATCTTCAATGGATTGCACAAACGCATCGCGAATCGATTCGATAGCAGCCACCTGCTTTTTCATCAGCGCAATGCCCTGATGTGACAGCGATGCCAAAGCTATTTGCGCACAGGGGTCCGCCAGCGGATAGGGCGCTGAGACTTTACGCATGGTTGACATAATCGCCTCATTGGATAGCAGATAGCCCACATGTACTCCCGCCAATCCGAACGCCTTAGACATGGTCCGCACCACTACAAGATGTTCATGTGCCGCCAGTAGAGGCACCAAGCTCTTCTCCGGACAAAATTCTATGTAAGCCTCATCAACGACTACCAGCGCTTTTCCAGAAAAATGCTCAATAATCGTGACTAAGTCCTGCTGTGCAAAGGGCGCACCGGTAGGATTATTAGGGTGGCAGATAAAAATAAGCTTAGCGGCTTCGCAGGCGCAAATGGCCGCTACATCTAGTTGAAAATCGGCCCTCAGCGGAACATCAATAACGCCGGCATTTTGGATATTGGCGCAGACCTCATACATACCATAGGTAGGGCTGCTCACTAAAATACTGTCTTCGCCTGCTTTACAGTAAGCGCGAATAAGAAGATCGATGGCTTCATCGGCGCCCCGCAAAGCCAAGACTTGAGCCGCTTGCAAACCCACGTAATCCGCATAGGCTGCTTGAACCAGATCAGGACCTTCATCGGGGTAACGGTGATACTGCGACGCGTCCAGAGTCGAAGACGCGCGTTGAAATGGCGATTCATTGGCGTTTAGCCAAACCTCGCCCTGACCACCAATACGTCGGGCCGACATATAGGGTTCAAGCGCAGCTATATGCGGACTAGAGAGGGTAGATTTGCTCATAAATTAATCCAGAAAAAGATGGCCAAGCAGCACAAATAAAGGAATGGCAAAAACAGTGCGGACTAAAAATATGGCGGCTAGCTGCCAAACACTGGTTTGCATTTTTGAGCGCAGCAACAGCGCGCCAATTTCAGACATATAGATAACTTGGGTTACCGATACGCCGGCAATAACGAAACGGGTAAATTCGCTTTCTATACCGCCCCCAAGAATGGCTGGCAGAATCATATCGGCAAAACCGACCACCATGGAAGGTGCCGCAGCCGCCGCCTCTGGAACCCCCAGTAACTCAAGATAATAACGAAAAGGCAGCGATATCCAGTTAAAGATGGGCGTGTATTCCGCCAACATCAGCGAGAGAGTACCAATGGCAATAACCGTGGGAATCAGTCCGAACCACAGGTCGAGTAGTTTGACCCCGCTTTCCTGAAGTTGCTGCTTCGGCGGGGCGGCATTGGCTGCCCGTTTTACCGCCAACCCTAACGCCCAGCGTCCCGTGGAATAACCTTCTGGCACCAGCTCAGATCGACTAGATTCACAGTGAAAATCATCGGCTATTCGGCTCAGAGGCGGTATCCGGCAGACCACAGTGGCCAGCACCACTGAGGCTATCGCTACCGATCCGTAGAACGGCAGGAACAGATGCTCAATACGTAGCAGGGTGGCAATCAGCAAACAAAACGCCACTGAAGCCAGCGAAAAGGAAGATACTATCGACAGCGCTTCACGCCGACTGTAATACCCGCGCTCATACTGCTCGGTCGTCACCACCACGCCCAACGGTGCGGCTCCTAGCCAGGATGCCATGGCATCAATGGCGCCTCGCCCGGGCAGTCGAAATAGCAGCCTAAACACTCGCGCTACCCATACCCCAACAAATTCCATAATGCCGAACTCTGTCATGAGGGGCAGCAAAAAAATCACCGCCAAAAACAGCGTCATGACGGTCGGAACCAGCTGATTCACCATGGTGGAACCGGTGCTTTGTCCCCATACAGCTTGCGGGCCAAGCTGAAAGAACACCATAAACGCTACCATTGCGCCAATGATGCGCAGCAGCATCCAATACCATTCAACATTGAACAGTTTGCCGAGTAATCCTTGCGTGTGAGGTTGAAAGGCACAATAAATGCTCAAGGTTGCCGAGCTCAAGGTAATAAACAGAATCAGTGCCGGCAAGATGGGCGCAAGGTGGGTTTTCAGCAACGCTGCGGCCACCGAAATAAGTAGAGTGCTCTCGCCGTCGATAGTGACGGGTATCAGAAACAGCAGCAGGCTTAGGATCGATGGAATGGCAAATTTGGCAACGCTACGCGCATTAATGGCCACCGGTTTGTCGTCAGCATCATTCATTGTCTGCTATAGCCTCGCGAATAGCATCGGCGGTATAGCTCGCCCTGAACGCAATCATATCTCGACCCAACTGAATGGTTTCGGCTAATGGACTGATCTTCACCCCATTAATCGAATCAAGGCCAGCGGCCACTCGTTCTGAATAACGAACGTGGTTGGGATCGGACACCATCATCATTGCTGTCACCCAAATATCGTCGTGGTAGCCGTCGTTTCCGGTCTCGTCCACTCCCAATACCTGCCGGGTATAGTCTTCGGTGGCTACCCAGCCCGGATCATAAAATTCGCCCACAAAATGGAATTGGGTACCGGAGCCAGCCCATTGTTGGTTCAGCATCGCCGCGGCCTTATTCATGCCCACCTGATTGCCACCGCTGTCACCAATAAAAACAACGTCCGTGAAACCCGATTGCTTCAGGCTGCTGCCGATATCAATCAGTAGCGCTTCGTAAGTCGCTTCGCTCAAGCTAATCGTGCCTGGAAATAGCATTGAACCTGTGGGCGGATAGATGTCCCCTTCCGGGACAAATTTGACAATGGGCGCGCAGAGTGCATTTGCCAGATTTTCGGCAATAGCCGGACAGAGCCCTTCAAGAATAAGATTGTGTTTACCGGTAGCCAAATAAGGACCGTTTTCCTCTATGCCACCTGTGGGGATGATCACGGTACGGGTACCAGACCTGATGAGGTCGCGCACCTCCATCCAAGTGAGCTCCTCTAACCAATAAGACTGCCCGGCCGCTATCGGTCTCTCGGCGCGCAGCATGGCCGCGACCTTGGGGGCTCGCGATGGATCAGCTTGCCCACCGTCCTCTGGCGCTTCGGCAGCCCATACCCCCGCAGAGATAACAAGGCTCGTTGTGAGCGATAGTGCTAAATTGAGTGCGTGCGTTGGCAAAAGAAACTCCCGGATGACCACCAGCGATTTCTCAGCATACTTGTTTTGCGATGTCTGTCGAGTCCTGCTGACTCAGTGGTTTACAGCGCCCGTCGCCGACGCCTCTTGAGCGCGGGATTGACCCTTACACCATGACCTGTGCCGAGTATCGGCATGGGGTAAATGCCATTGACAGCTATGGTGCAATGCCGCCTAATTAGTCTAGTAGTCCCTACTTGGATAGCCGTTCGTGTTGCATCGTCGCTCTTTTGTTGTGCTTGGCCTGACCGGCTTTGCCTTGCTGGCCGTTTCTGCGTTAGTCATTGTCTTGCGTAGTCCGACTTTAAACGCGGGCATTCCCCTACAGGCTTCAGGGTTCACTGAGAATGAATTGTTTGAGCGTGGGCGCTATCTGGTCACCGCAGGTAACTGCGCCAGCTGTCATACCAGCGTCAGCGGAGAGTTTATGGCCGGCGGGGTAGCCTTTAAGACAGAATTTGGCACCATTTACTCCACAAATATTACGCCGGACCCAGAAACGGGTATTGGTGGTTGGACTGATCGAGAGTTTCTCAACGCCCTGCGCTACGGGGTGCGCCCCAATGGCGAACATCTCTATCCCGCTTTCCCCTATACGTCCCTTGCTTTAGTGACAGACCAAGACATCCTCGCTATGTTCGCCTATATGCAGCGCGTGCCGGCCGTGAAGCAAACGCCACCGGACAATTCGCTGGGCTTTCCTTACAACCTGCGCTCTCTCATGGCCTTTTGGAAGTTTCTCTATTTTAAGCCAGAGGTCTATGAACCTGTTGCCGAACGGTCAGCCGAGTGGAATCGAGGTGCCTACTTGGTCGAAGGTCTTGCCCATTGCAGTGCCTGCCACACGCCTCGCAATCGATTGGGCGCAAAAAGCCAATCTCAACATATGGGTGGCGGTGAGTACTTAGATCGTATACCCGGCGGGGAATATCGCCACTGGTCCGCACCCAGTTTAACCTCCGCCGGTCACGGCTTGGATCTCTGGGAGCACGACGACCTCAGCCAATATCTGTTGACCGGCGAGAATCGTTTTCTGCAAACTTTTGGTCCCATGAATGACGTCATTTTGAATAGCACGCGCTATTTAAAAGAGGCAGACATTCGGGCCATGGCAACCTACTTAAAGGCGCTTCCCTCAGTGGATAAGGCGCCGAGTACGCCTCCCAGCGCTGAGCTCATGGGGCAAGGTCAAACCATTTATAATCTGCATTGTGGCACCTGTCACTTGCCGAGTGGCGAGGGTGATACAGACATGGGGCCGGCATTGAATTCTGCGAGCCTAGTCGTCCAGTCAGACAATCCTGCGTCAATGATCAACGCTATTCTCTATGGCCCACAATTGCCTGACCCTAGCGGAGAGTCGCGCTGGCTGGAGCCCATGAAGCCTTATCAATACCTGTTAACTAACGAGGAAGTCGCGGCAGTGGCCAGTTTTATCCGCAACTCTTGGAGCAATGACGCGGGTCAAGTGAGTCTTGCGCAGGTAGCGCAGCAGCGCTAACTCAGCGACTAACATTATTGGGTAAACTGTTATTTCAGTAGTATCAGGCGTAGAGTCAGCACGTAAATAAAAGGGTAACCGCGTGGGCAGGCAGACAGTCAACAAATCTCAGTTAGCAAAGCATTGCTCGGTCGGCGTGGCTTTGCTGTTGCTGGTCGGATGTGCGCGAGAAGCTAACCAGCCCCTGGACCTGCTAGAGGCGGATTCCGTGGCTCGTACCCGCTTATTAACTAGCGAGCAATATACCAACAGCATAAGCCAGATTTTCGGCGAAGATATTGGCAACAGCTTACTGACGCCCATGCCCCCCATGCAGCGCGTCGGCGGTCTACTCTCTTCTGGCGCGGCCTTCGCTGGCGTGACCTCGGACCAGATCTCTCAAATTCAGCAATCGGCGGCTAGCGTGGCCGAAAAAGTGGTGGACGAATTCCATCGAGACTATTTGATCCCCTGCCGCCCACAGCGTTCAACCGCATCGGACCCCTCCTGCGCAGAGCAGTTCTTAAAAGACACAGGGCGATTAGTCTATCGGCGGCCACTCACGGATATACAATTGGCAGAATTGGTCGCCATTGCCGACTACGCGACCCAGCAAACGGGGGACTTTTACGAAGGTCTTGCGCTGTCATTGGAAGCCATGCTGATAAGTCCGGCATTTATTTTTGTGGTCGATCGCGCAGAGCCGCACCCGGATAAGCCGGGCATCCAGCGTCTTGATAGCTATTCATTGGCATCCCGCCTGAGTTTTTTCCTGTGGAATGGTCCACCGGACGATGCGCTATTGCTGGCCGCCCAGACCCATGCGCTGCAAAGTCCCCAGGGCTTGGCAAAGGCAGTAGATCGCTTGCTGGCTAGCAGTCGGATTGAGGCCGGCATGCGGGCCTTTTTTGACGATATGCTAGGGTTCGATAATTTTAACAGTCTCGCCAAAGATCCAGCGGTTTATCCTATGATTACGGCGACTACGTTGGAAAATGCCCGGGAGCAAACGCTTCGAACCATTGTCGACCACTTACTGGTTCAGCAAGCCGATTACCGGGACTTGTTCACCACCCGTAAGACGTTTATGTCCCCCTCGCTCGCGGTAGCCTACGGCACGCCGAGTGCTAAGGGTTGGGTAGCGCACGAATTTCCGGAAGATAGCCCAAGGATTGGATTGCTGACTCACCTCAGTTTTTTAGCCGCTAACTCCCATTCGGTGAGAAGCTCACCCACCCTGCGCGGACAAGCGTTGCGTGAAGAATTCTTGTGCCAGGTGGTTCCGTCGCCGCCACCCAACGTCGACTTTTCTAGCCTGGAAGAAGACGAACATGCATTAACGGCGCGAGACCGTTTGGCGGCGCATAACAGCAACCCATCCTGCGCTGGCTGCCATCTGATCACCGATCCCATAGGGTTGGCGCTTGAGAACTTTGACGGTGCGGGCCTGTTTCGGGAGGCCGAAAATGGCGTCGAATTGGACATTAGTGGTGAGCTGGACGGCGTTACTTATCAGTCGATTGAGGGACTGGCCGTGGCCTTGCGTAATCATCCCAAGCTTTCAGCCTGTTTGGTAGGCCGGCTATATGCCTACAGCACAGGTGGCCCTCTATCATTAAAAGATGACCAAGCCACGTTGGCTTGGTTGGAAGATCGTTTTGTCGCCAATCAGTATCGATTGCCCGCTACGCTCAAGGCGTTAACCCTGAGCTCGGCTTTTTCGACCGTGAGATCAGCGTCATCTGACGAAGATACAGATTCGCTAAATAGAGGTGACTGGCGCATGGATGATGCGCCGGCACGGATTTCGGAAGAACAGCTTTCGCTGTCAACGCTGCAGCGCTTTGGAAGCCTCGAGAGTCAGTTATGAGAACATTTAATCGACGACGGTTTTTACGCGGCACCCTCAACGGGGGGATGGTTTCTGTTGGGCTGCCGTTACTGAACCTATTCCTGAGCGACAACGGTAGTGCCATGGCCAATGGACTGCCCATTCCACAGCGATTTGGCACCTGGTCATGGGGTCTAGGGATGAGTGAATCGATATTTGTGCCTAAGAATACCGGCGCCAATTTTGATTTGCCTGAAGAGATTGCCGCTTTAGCGCCGGTGCAGGAGCATATAAACCTCTATACCAATTTCCACGTATTTCGGGACGACGCGCCCAACCTCTGCCACCATTCCGGCTGGGTAGTGCTGCGATCGGGCACCGCACCCTATACCTCAGAAAACAGGCCGGGCGAGACCATCGATGTGTCCATTGCGCGCCAAATAGGTAACGCGACCCGCTTCAAAAGCCTTAGCGCAACCGCCACGGGTGACGTGCGGGATAGCTTTAGCTACGAAGGCGGCAATTCAGTAAACCAGCCAGAATGGTCACCCCTGCGTTTTTATAACCGCTTATTTGGCGACGACTTTCAACACCCAAATGCCAAAACGTTCGCGCCTGACCCCAGTGTTTTAGTGCGAAAAAGTGCGCTTTCTGCGGTGCGCGAAGATGCGCGTAAATTGGAAAAATCGCTGGGTGCCGAAGATCGCCAACGATTGGATCAATATTTCACCGGCCTGCGTGATCTTGAAAATCGGTTTGACCTGCAGCTAACCAAACCGGACCCACGAGAAGCCTGTGTGGTTGCGGCTGCTCCCTCGGACTTACCCGCCGGACTGGATGCCGATTTAGTCTCTAAGCGTCATCGCATGCTCACAGATTTAATGCTGATGGCAGTTGCTTGCGATCAAACCCGGGTATTTAACATGTTCTACGCGTCTGCATTTTCAGCAACGACCAGACCCGGTTATGACAAACCCCACCATACGGCTACCCACGAGGAAGCCGTCGACGATGCGCTGGGCTATCAACCCAATACCTCTTGGTATACCCGTCGCGCTATGGAAGAGTGGGCCTACTACGTAGGCGCCTTGGCGAACTGTAAAGAGGGCGATGGCACGCTGTTGGACAACGCCCTGATATACGCCAATACGGACCAATCCTTTGCCAAAGTTCATGGCATAGACGGCATTCCCATGTTTAGCGCTGGCAGCGCCGGCGGAAGGGTCAAAACCGGATTGCACATCGATGGCGGCGGTTCTCCGGGTTGCCGCCTAGGCTATACCGCACAAAAACTCATGGGCGTAGAGCTCGAATCTTGGGGTACCAAGAGCAACACCACATCGAGTGATATTGGTGAAATTCTTATTTAACGCCGGTTGCCGCAATGCAGCAGCTTTCACGCTGGTCTATTGGCTGCTCAGTCCGTCGCTGCTAGCTGCCCCAACGGGCAGCGCAGATTATAGCGTGCATGAAGGGTATCGCGACGTACCTATGCCGGAAGGGTTCTCGGTCGTCATAAACGAACTCGACGGGCCGGTTTTCGTAAACTCGGAGGGTAAAACCCTCTACCAATGGCCACAGAAAGAACATCGCAATGGTTATAGCGGCGAACCTCAAGGCAGTCCGCAGTGCGGTGACGAGGTCGTTAGGGTCACTGCAGGGTTAATGAGTCCCTACCCGCCCGGCATCCTGTTACCAGAGCTCGATACCCGGCCTAGCTGTACCGACTTGTGGCCGCCTGAGTTTGCTGATGAACAGGCTGAAGAAGTCGGCGAGTGGACGCTGATTGAGCGAGCTGATGGCAGACACCAATGGTCCTATGATGAGCAAGCGCTCTACACCTCCATAAGAGATGTTGAACCAGGCGATTCCATAGGCGGAAGAAAGCGCCGCTTTGGCAGCGGTTTTGGCAGGGATGACCCGGCTTACCGGATTCCGCTGGCACCGCCTCAGAACATTCCGCCAGGTTTTGCCATTCAGGCTACGACTATTGGCCGCATGCTAACGACCGACAAAAACGAAGCTCTCTACAGTTTTGATCAAGACACCGCATCTTCCACGGCATGTGAACAACACTGCCTGCACAAGTGGCAACCTATTTTTGCACCCGCCTTAGCTCGGTCACAGGGCGACTGGTCAATCCTTGAGCGATCGCCCGGAGTTCGTCAATGGGTGTTTCGCGGCAAGCCTCTCTATCGCTATTTACCGGAATCCAGATCTTGGTCGCAGCTAGGCAGTGATGAACAAGGCTGGCACAACGTATTCACTCAGCCCGCTCCAGCTTATCCACCCAGCTTTACACGCCAAGCGACCATCGTCGGAGAGGTGTTGGCCAATGCGCAGGGGCACACTATCTACCTCTATTTTTGTGCGGACGATTCTGAAGATCAACTCGCCTGCGACCATCCTTTGGATACCCAAGTCTATCGGTTAGCTATGTGCGGTGGTGGCGATCCTGACCGCTGTCTGCAGCACTGGCCCTATGTTCTGGCCTCGCCAGATGAACACAGCATCAATCGTACATGGACGGTCCTCAATATCGATCCAACCACCGGCCGACCGGTTCGGGAGCAGGATCTAGTCAGCACTGAGTACCTTCGCGTTTGGGCCTATCGCGATCGACCTGTGTATACCTATGGCATTGATAAAGTTCCCGGGGATGTTCATGGTGGCGGTATAGGTGAGTGGCGCGGACAACGCAACGGCTTGAGAGCCTTTTGGCTACGCAATGATTTTATGAGCGGCATTCTCAGATGAGCAGCAGCAACTATTTCCCCATCAAACCCCGTGGCGTTGTAGCGCTTTGCTTGGCGATGCTATTGACTGTCGCCGGACCTGTGAAGTCCGAAGAGGCGATGGCACTGACCAATGGCACCATCGGCTATGTGTTCACCGACCTATTTTGGTCGATTTACCAAACGCCAGGGGCCGAGGAGTGTCCCGACGGGTTTAATGACGGGCCACGAGAACAATTCACGGCGCTGTTTCCCCATCATGAATCATTAACGGTCGAACAGACCCAGCTTTGGCAAGAAGTTCAAACCTGGCATCCCAATACCGAACCCGACGGCTTTGCGTTCCACTCAGTAGAAGGTGATCTTTCTTGGGGCTTAAACCTTGATGGCAAGGTGAGTGATGAGGACTTTACCCACCCTGAGGGCACCGCTGGTATCGACAACCAAATCTATCGGGCGGTGGGGTGCATTATTGGCTTTCGTGGTCCCGATGGCGTTGAATATATTTTTCAGGACAAGGCGATATTTGACTCAATCTACAATCGCTTGATGATAGAAATCACCGGGATTGATGACCTAGAAAACGATACTCGCGTGACCGTAAACCTTTATCGCGGATCAGACCGCTTGTTAACTGATGCCACGGGTTCCACGGCGGTGGCTGGCGGCACTCAGCGAATTGACCGGCGCTGGGGTCAAAGCCTTGTGCGTCAGATGCAGGGCCGTATTGTGGACTCGGTGCTGACCACTGAACCCATTGAAGACCTGATAATCCCTTGGCAAAACCTAGGGGTGCCCTCCATTCAACTCATTCGTGATGCGCGCTTTCAGCTTGATCTTTCCACAACGAGTGCCCATGGTCTCCTGGCAGGCTTTGCTGATGTAGACACCTGGTACTACCAGCTGATTCGCAACGATTCCACACATCATCTCAGCAACGGCCAGATTTCTGGTATATCGCTGTATAAAGCGCTCAGGCTATTTGCAGACGCCTATCCCGATCCCGAATCCGGTGACAACACCGCCATATCGACAGCCTTAGACGTGAAGATGACACAGGTGTTTATTGTCGAGCCTGAGTAGATTCGGAGCGGTATGGCTGCCAGAGACATCAACATGGGTAGACACCTTATGCAAAAAATAAGAGCCATTTTCGCTTTTTTACTACTCAGCACAGCGGCTTTTTCCGCCGGCGCTGAACCGTTCTCAGTGGGTGGAGTCAAGGCCTCTGAGGGAACTCTGGTGTCGGGTTTCATAGACGTGCCAACGGGTAGTGATGCTGGCAGCCAAATTCCTATCACCGTGATTCATGGAGCCACTGACGGTCCCGTGCTCGCCCTGCTCGCGGGCGTACACGGCTACGAATACCCTCCGATTACAGCGCTGCAGTCGATAAAATCAGAAATTGATCCGACCCTGCTGCGCGGAACCGTCATTTTGGTGCATGTGGCAAACCTGCCCTCATTTCTTGGCCGCACGATTTATTACAGCCCTGTGGATGGAAAAAACCTCAATCGTATGTTCCCCGGAGATCCCGAGGGAACGCTTAGCCAGCGCATCGCGCACCTAATCACCACCGAGGTCATTGATCAGGCTGACTATCTCATTGACCTGCACAGTGGTGACGGTAATGAAGCGTTACGACCATACGTCTATATGCCCGTCACTGGTGACGCAGCGTTTGACCAGAAAATTAAAGGTCTGGCGGTTGCCTTTGGGCTCGATCACATCGTGATTGACACGGGTCCACAGCATGCCTCCGGCGCGTCGCTTTTCACCGACCAAACCGCGCTGGTGAGAGGAATACCTGCCATCACGACGGAGACCGGGCAATCCGGC
This sequence comes from Halieaceae bacterium UBA4452, assembly GCA_002389505.1. Taxonomy (GTDB): domain Bacteria; phylum Pseudomonadota; class Gammaproteobacteria; order Pseudomonadales; family Halieaceae; genus Luminiphilus. The sequence goes on along the minus strand of DGPA01000028.1, from coordinate 4,827 downwards.
TCCAACGACCCGCACTGGTCGGCGCTAGCGAAGTCCGGCGTATGGAACGTTCTGCGCCACTTACGCATGGTATCCGGTGACGAAGTGCCGAACCCAGGTATCACCTGGCTCACCGACTATCAGGTGGTGAAAAGTCCGGCGTCGGGCATGTTTAAGCCCGCCACCAAAGACGGCTATACGGTCACAAAAGGCGCGCTGCTCGGGGTATTGGTGGATTTCTTCGGCGACGAAATCACCAAAATACGCGCGCCCTTTTCTGGCATGGTCAACTACGTCATTAGCACGCCGCCGGTCAGCAAAGACGAACCTGTCGCAATGATTAGTAAAATTCAAGGACAGTGATCTGATCCGCTAGACTAAGAAGCGATACCGCACCCCGGTTAATGGCTCAGTCTGTTACTGCCTGATGATGATCGGCCAATGCCTAGGCTAATACCGAAAAATATGACGATGGAGACAACGAGACCAGGCCAAAGCGGATCATATTGAAACACCGGTGCAAGCTGGGCGACCGATGCAAGGTACCAGACGATCACAGTCACCAGCGCGAGGCTAATACTCCAGAACGCCGCGGCGGCATTGACCGTCTTCAGGGTGACCATGGCGATCGTGGGTACAAACAGCGCCGCTCCATTGATCGTAAATGCCAGCAGTAATATGTCTACGACGTCCTGCATTTGCCACGCCATCAGTCCGGAGGCCACGCCGACAAACCCAGCAAGATACATGCTGATTCTGAATAACTGCCTAGGCGCGACCTGCGGGTTCATGTACCGCTGGTAAATATCGCGACTGCCGTTTGCTGCCGCAGTAAGAATACAAATGTCAGCGGTCGACATGAGCGCGGCGAGAAGACCGATCAACAGGAGTCCTTTTAAGCCCACCGGGAAGAGTTCAATGATCAGCCGGGACAGAATATCCCCACCACTATCAACGTCGGGATAAAGGAGGCCGGCGGTCATTCCCAGCCACGTCGACCCTATGACCAGCGGTAGCAGAAATAATGCGGCCAACAGCGTACCGCGTTTCGCGACGACCCCGTCTCTTGCCGCGAACATTCTCGTATAGCCGTCCATTGCGACGAAGAAACTCAGCGGGATAGAAACACCCAGTGCAAGCATGGTTGGCAGGCCCCATCCCATCGGATCAAAGTGTCCCTGGGGCAAGTGGGTGGTGAACGCTTCCCAGGTTCCACCGTTAGCAATTGCCACGGGTATGCCGACCACTACGACGCCAACAAATAACAGGGTCATTTGCACCCAGTCCGTATACGTCACCGCGAGAAGGCCGCCGGTGGCGGTATAAACGACAATAATCGAGCTGGCGAGCAGAAGCGACGAAGAATAATCCCAATCAAGGAGTGTGCTGAGAACCGCGCCGGCTGCGGCCAGCTGGCCCGCCGAATAGGCAATATAAGCAATAATCGTTGTCACAGTTGCGACTATCCGGGTGCGACTGTCGTAGCGTGTTTCGATGAAATCGGGATAGGTCAGCAGTTGATGTTCATCACCTTTCTGTTTCACACGGGCCGCAAAAAAAGTGCCAAATAACAGGCAGCCAATCATCATGCTGAGGGTATACCAGCCGCCGGAAATCCCGAACTCGAAGACCTTGGTTGTTCCTCCGACGATCGCAGCGCCGCCCACCCATGACGCCAGCCACAGACAGGCGATCGAAAAACTGCCCAGCCTTCCGCCGGCGACAAAGTAGTCCTCAACGCTATTCTGTTGACGACTGGCATAAATTCCTATGGCGATCATCAAGACCAGGTAGGCAAAGATGATGCCGGTATCGATATAACCCAGCATAGGACTGAATTTACAGTGTTTTACTGGTCATTGCTTGCCCGTCGAAACAGCAAAGCGTAGCGATCAGTAGCGACTGTCAGTTCATTGATGGTTATTGTCGGCTCAGCTGGTGTGCCGGGCAGATCCATGGAAATAAGCCGGCCTCACCACTCCACTCGGACACCCACGTTAAAAGAACGTCCGGGTTCGGGTGCAGACTCTCTCAGTACAGAGGTGCTCAGGCGGATTTCTTCATCACGAATATTCCGCACCGCCGCCGACAAGGTAATTAGGGCGTCACTAACATCGAAGTGCCACTGACCTCCAATATCCCAACGCACCCAGCTGTCGGTGCCCTCCTCGTTATTACCCGGTCGGTCTTGTTTGTCAGCGCCAGTGAGGCGGGTGAAGTATCTCGCTGAGGCTTGCTCCCAGACTACTCCTAGGGCGCCGGATAGGGGCGGCATACGCGGTACATCACTGCCATCAGCCAGCTCACCCCGCGTTATATCCATCTCGACTTCGAGGCTGAGGAGCCCCGAGTGAGTCTCCAACACCTGCCAATGCGCATCGAGCTCCAAGCCCATAAACTCTGCAGAGCCCTGCTCGTAACGGCGTACGGGGGTTTCTCCGACTTCCACACCCGTACTAGCCAGATTTATGAAGTTGTCAAAGTCATTGTAGTACGCGCCAATCCGCAGCGATTGAGTTTCACCGTGTAGCAACAGGCCAATATCAACATTGACGCTCTCCTCGGGTTCAAGAGTGACATCGCCCACCTCAATGGCAGCAGTCGCCGCGTGCGTCACCCACGTCGACGGACCAGAGTTCCCGTCATTAGAGTACAGCTCCTCAACGCTGGGGGCCCGCTCAGATCGCGTCAGTGTTGCCGACACGTGCCAAGTCTTGGTGAACTCGTAGAGTGCACCGAAAGACGCTGAAAAGGTATTAAACTCCCGCGCAGGTGCCGTACTTCCCTGAGGTGTAAGCTCATCACGGTCAAAGCGCAAACCTCCCTCGAGCTGCCATGAGCCGCGGTGCCAATCTTCTACCAAGAACAAACCCAGGCGCGACGACTCGGTGGGCGAAATAAAGGCTTCTTCTCCTACCGCGCTAAATTCGGTTTCACTCACTTGAAGCCCTAGTACGCCGTGCAAATCACCCAAAGGGCTGTGAACCCCCTCTAATCGACCTTCAACCGAGTCGCTGCTGTAGACAGTGCCCACCTCCACGCCTTCAAACTCGGTGTGCTCGTAATCCGTCAGAGAGACGACGCCAGAAAACCTAGCAAATCCTGCCATGGGTTCATCGAGCTGCAGTCTAATATCGTAGCGGGTTTGGTCCATATCAAGGCGGATATCTTCCTCTGCCTCTGCCGCTTCCTCTGCCGCCTGCTCTTCCCCTTCCCCCGCGTGATCGTCGTGATCTTGGCCCTGGTGTCCATGACCGCCCTGAGGAAGCCCGTACTCATTGTTCTGCCGATTTACGGCGATCCCAAAGAAGCCACTATTGAAGTGAAATGCCGCACCGACAGTCCCTGCCGTTGCCCGGGTATCGGTATTGGGTAACCGGTGGCTGCCATCAGTGCCGGCGCCGGTGGGTACCTCAAGATCTTGGGTGTCCCTAAACAACGCATCCGCATGCACAGCAAAGGGTCCGAGGGCTGTATCAACACGAAACGTGCCCATGTTGCCGTCGGTCGCACCGCGGTAACGGTAATCAAGCCCCCAGCGCGTGTCATCCGGAAAGGTGGTGGGAATTCGGTTATCGAGCACGTTGACCACTCCACCAATTGCACCTCCGCCATACAGGAGTGTTGCTGGACCACGCAATACTTCAATGCTGTCAGCCAGCAAAGCTTCTACTGCGACAACGTGATCTGCACTTAAGGACGAGGCGTCAGTGCTACGGGTACCGTTCTGCAGCGTTGTCACACGGGGTCCAGAAAGTCCTCTTATGACCGGCTGACCCACACCCGGGCCAAAGCTCGCGTTGTGGACGCCGGGCAATCTTTCCAAGGTCTGACCAAGCGTCGCAGACGCCTCTCGGGCAAGCTCCTCGCCGGTAAGCACCGTGACAGGCAGACTAGTTTCTGTAGCGGTCTGATGGATGGGCAGGGTCACCAGGACATGCTCTAAGGGTGGCGGTTCGTCTATGGCAAAGGCACCACAGGTGGCAATGGCAACGCTACATGCCACAAAATATTTACAGGCTGTCATGGTTCTCTCCGACAAGACTAACATTGGAAGGCCATAGGGATGACCTCGATTTATGCGATCTCAAGAGAGTTTAGGGGGATCTCGGTTACCAGCACCCGGCTTGGTGTCAGCGGTATAAGCCGGAATGCTGCCCAGTCGTTGGATCTGCTGGCGACCTAATACGGCAAAGCTGACCGGGGATTCATACAGTGGGGCATCGTACGCATGGAGACAGATCTCACAATGCTGCGTGTCTTCAATACCATGCCAATGGTCTGCAGCGATCACCTGAAGTGACAGCGTTGAAATCATTGCAGTCACCAATAGCCATCGCCCAAGGCGCTTTCGAGACTTGTCGATAACGGTTAATGATCTGCTGGTATTCACTGTTTTAGTCAGCTCTTCGTTTCTGGCGGCAACGCCGTCATTTTACAGTTAACAGTAGAGTGATGCGCGACATCAATCTATCACCACGCCTGATGGTTTTAAAGTGGCTAGCTGCGTCTTACCACGGGCCACCCGGCCTTGACAGGGCAGCGGTCGGCGGATCGACCGAGGCGGCTGTTGCGGGTTCGGCGCACCCTTGTACCCTTGCCCCCTTGCACCCCTACACCCTTACACCCTTACACCCTTACACCTTTACACCCTTGCAGCTTTGCAAAGTCGGACGCTTAAGCGGTGGCCCCTCGCAGCTGTGACGCCATCGGCAGCGCCGTTTTATACTTGACCTGCTTGAGCGCAAAGCTCGACTTTATGTTCGACACCCCGGCGATCTTCGCTAATTTGTCGACGATAAAGTGCTCCAGCGTCGATATATCTGGCACCAACACACGGATCAAATA
>DGPA01000013.1 GCA_002389505.1 Halieaceae bacterium UBA4452 | reverse complement strand
AACGAACGGTTTGCGGCGGAACCCGAGCTCGGCGCACGTTATCCCCTCTCTCCAGCCGTCAGGGGTGAAGCTGAGTCGCTGATCAACTATGTGGACGACAGAGCAGGACACGATTGGCGCTACGCTATCGACGCGGGCAAGATCGAACGTGAGTTAGGGTTTTCACCGGTGGAGACCTTTGAAACGGGTATGACTAAGACTCTCGACTGGTATTTGGCCAATGAGGACTGGTGGCGTCCACTCCTGTCGAGAAGCTGATATCAGCCGTGAAACAGCGGAATGTCAGCCCAGCTGGCAGCCACCGCATCTTTGGTTGATAGCTGAGGTTGATCACCGTCTACCAGGGGCCAGTCGATGCCGACGGTGGGATCATCCCAAGCCAAGCTGATTTCGCTGTCGGGATGATAGTAGTCGGTGCATTTGTAAATAAAGTCGGCGTGGGCTGACAGGACATAAAATCCGTGGGCGAACCCGGGTGGCACCCATAGCATCTCGTGTCCTGCGCCGGTTAAGGTGCAGCCATACCACTGGCCGAGGGTGGGTGAATCGGCTCGGATATCTATGATTACATCAAAGACCTCCCCCTGTGCGACCCGGACGAGCTTCCCCTGTGTGTGCTGGGTTTGAAAATGCATCCCTCGCAAAATACCTTGTCGAGACCGACTGTGATTGTCTTGCACAAAGTGCGCGCTCATCCCTAAGTCGGCAAAGACATTCTGGTTCCAAGTCTCCATAAAAAAGCCCCGCGCATCGCCAAACACGGTTGGGTGAAGCAGGACAACCCCGGCAAGGGGTGTGGTTTCAATCTCCATTCCGAGACAGGCCTCCATCCCGCAGAAGCCCGGCTAGGTAGACCCCGTAACCGCTTTTCTCCAGGGGTTTGGCAAGGGCAAGAAGTTGCTCGGCGTCTATGTAACCCATTCGGAAAGCGATTTCCTCGGGGCACGCTATTTTTAGTCCCTGACGCTCCTCAACCACGCGGATGAATGTGCCCGCATCAAGCAGGGCATTATGGGTGCCGGTGTCGAGCCATGCGGTACCGCGAGATAGAACGTTTACCTGCAGATCGCCGCGCTCAAGATAGCTATTATTAACGTCCGTTATTTCCAGCTCACCCCGATGGGAGGGCGTGATGGATCGGGCGATATCGACCACCGTATTATCGTAGAAATACAATCCGGTCACGGCGTAGTGGGAGCGAGGGTTGTCGGGCTTTTCTTCGATACTCACCGCCCGGCCGGCGTTGTTGAACTCGACCACGCCGTAGCGCTGGGGATCATTCACATAATAGGCAAACACCGACGCACCTTCTTTTCGCTGAGCCGCCTCCAGCAACGTCTGTCTGAAACCACCCCCGTAGAAGATGTTATCGCCTAAGATCAGTGCCACGGGGTTTGATGCCACAAAGTCGGCACCTAAAATGAAGGCTTGTGCTAAGCCATCCGGGCTCGGTTGCACGGTGTAATGAATCGACAGTCCCCATTGGCTGCCGTCTCCGAGTAGGTCGGCAAAAGCCACCTGGTCTCTTGGTGTGGTGATAATGAGCACATCGCGAATACCCGCTAACATCAGCGTCGCCAACGGATAATAAATCATGGGCTTGTCGTAGATGGGCATCAGCTGTTTGCTCACTGAGCTCGTCAGGGGATAAAGCCTGCTCCCAGATCCGCCGGCGAGGATAATGCCTTTATAGCTTGTCGCTGTCACAATGGTTTTCACGTGAGGATTTCTGGTAGTTTACTGCTGATTGGTACGAGTGTCAGTGGATTGAGTGCATCTCTTTCATAGGCTGGTAGACTTGCCGCCTTCTCACCCTGCAGGAGAGTTAGTTATCAACGCGCCTATATCATCCGCCGAGTCGCCTTTGTGTGCCGCCCACGACCTGAGTAAGCCGGCGCTAAAATCGCTGCGCATAGCGTTGCTCGGCTATCGCTCCGAGCCCTATTCAGGCGGTCAAGGTATTTATCTTAAGTATTTGAGTCGCGCACTGACCGCTCAAGGCCACAAGGTCACGGTTATTTCTGGTCCGCCTTACCCACAACTTGATGACGATGTACCCCTTCAGGCCTTGCCCAGCGCTGATCTTTATCAGCACGGATTGAGCTCGGTGTCTTGGCCTACCTTCAAGTCAGATCGTTTAGTACGCAGGGAATGGCTCAGTAAGTTAACCGGGGGCTTTGTTGAGCCCTGGACGTTCGGCGAGCGCGCGCGGGATTATTTACTGCCTCGGTTATCGGACTTTGATGTGGTGCATGACAACCAAACCTTGGCAGACGGGGTACTGGACTTACAGCAGGCAGGTATGCCGTTGGTGACCACTATTCACCATCCGATTACCCGCGATCTCCGGTTAGCGCTGGCGGCAGAGCCCCGCTGGCACTATCGACTGTTTATTAAGCGGTGGCACAGCTTTCTTGCTATGCAGGGGCGCGTTGCTCGCGAGCTTGAGCATATTGTTACCGTTTCAGGTGCATCAAAGGCCGATATTGTCAGCGACTTTGGTGTCGATCCTGCGCGCGTATCGGTACTGCATAATGGCGTTGATTCAGCATTATTTAAACCGCTTCCCCATGTCCAGCGCCAACCTTGCCAGATTATGGCCACAGCGTCGGCCGATACGCCCACCAAAGGGCTGCATATTTTATTGGCGGCAGCAGCACGCCTCGTGGGTAGTTATCCGGCATTGGGTTTGACACTGATTGGCAAGCCCAGACCCGGCGGCGATATTGAGCGCTTGGTCAGCTCGCTGAATCTACATGACCGGATTCGCTGGGTGAGCAATGTTGATCATGAAACTATCGTCGACTTGTATGCCCAGAGCACAATAGCGGTGGTTCCCTCGCTCTATGAGGGCTTTGGTTTACCCGCGGTGGAGGCGATGGCGTGTGGTATTCCGCTGATATCCTCTGACGGTGGTGCGTTAGCTGAGGTGGTGGGTAGTGGTGGACGAATAGTGCCCGCGGGCGACGTTGAGGCGCTGACCTGCGCGTTAGATGACTGGCTTTCAGATGCTGGAGCACGGGACGAGTGGGGTCGGCGAGCGCGAGCCCGAGTGGAGGCGCATTTTTGTTGGGACATCTGTGCTGAGCGGCTAGTTAATGATTATCGTCAGCGGGTATTGGCATGCTGACGGTTGATTTCAGCTGGTTTTCAATGGTCGGAGGGAGCACCTGTCTCGACGTGGGTTGCGGTGAGGGTCGGCACGCGTTGGCCGCGTACACGCGATCATCGGCCAATGTGGTGGGCATTGACCTGTCCCGTGACGATGTGCGCACCGCGCACTCGCGGATTAGTGATATGCAAGCTTCTGAGCCCCCAGGGAAGGTTAATTTCACCCAGGGCGACGCAACGCAATTGCCTTTCTCTGACGCCAGTTTTGATCGCGTTATTTGCAGCGAAGTCTTGGAGCATATTCCCAATTATCTGTCAGTGATTGAAGAGCTTGTTCGGGTCCTCAAGCCCGGTGGGCGGCTGTGCGTCAGTGTCCCCCGAGCGTGGCCTGAGCAACTATGCTGGTGGTTGAGTAGCGCTTATCACAACACCCCGGGGGGGCATATACGAATTTTTAGTCGCCGCTTTTTACGCACCGAAATCATCCGCCATGGCCTTCAGTGCTATCACGAACACGGCGCACACGCCTTGCATGTGCCTTACTGGTGGCTGCGTTGTTTGTTCTGGTCCAAAGGTGAAACGCATCCACTGGTATCTGGTTACCACCGATTATTGGTGTGGGATCTGCTCAAGCGACCCTGGCTGACCCACTGGTTCGACAAACTCTGTAACCCCTGGCTGGGTAAAAGCATTGTTATGTATTTTAATAAGCCGGGATTACTGAGCAATATCGCGGCCTTGGACGACGAGCGATGAGCGGGCTAGCACTGAGTCGCCATTTATTCCCGGCCGATTTTTTGCGTCCGACGGTTGAGTTTATTTTACGTACCCAAACCCCCGATGGCGAAATACCGTGGTTCAAACACGGTCACTCGGACCCTTGGGATCATACTGAAGCGGCGATGGCGCTTTCGATTGCTGGTGAATACAACGCTGCAGCGCAGGCTTATTTATGGTTGGCCGATAAGCAACTCGATGATGGCAGTTGGTGGCGGGCGTATCGTAATGGTCAGCCCGATAATCCGGATCGCAGAGAATCAAATTACGTCGCCTATATTGCCACCGGGGTTTGGCACCATTACCTCATTACTCAAGACTACGAATTTCTTGAGCGACTGTTTCCCACGGTAGCGAAAGCGATGGACTTTGTGCTGGGACTGCAGAGTGAGTGGGGAGAGATAGATTGGGCGGTCGATGGCAATGGTCAGCCCAAGGGGGATGCGCTGGTGACCGGCTGTAGTTCGATTTACAAAAGTCTTGAATGCGCCGCTCATATAGCGACAGAACTGGCAGCGCCACGAGAGCACTGGCTCTTGGCTAGGGAAGCACTCGGTGGGGCCTTGCGCTATCGACCCGAGCGCTTTGATCGCACGTGGGCCACTAAGTCCCGGTATGCTATGGACTGGTTTTACCCGATTCTTACGGGCGTAGTTACCGGCTCGAGCGCCATCGAGCGCATCAATGCGCGTTGGCATGAATTCGTCGAGCCTGGATTGGGCTGTCGGTGTGAGATTCAGGAGCCCTGGGTGACTGTTGCCGAAACCTGCGAGTTGACGATGGCGCTCGTGGCTGCCGGCGATCGCGATCGCGCGCTTGAGGTATACGCTTGGCTCGATCAATGGCGTGATACAGACGGTGCATGGTGGACGGGTTATCAATTGGTGGACGACGTGCTCTGGCCCGACGAAAAGCCTACTTGGACCGCCGGCGCTATTATTCTTGCGGCTGACGCCCTGACGGGCCATACCCCAGCAGCCACCCTATTCACGCAGGTTATCGAACCCTCCCGCGAGGACTTAACCACCGCACAGGCAGTCTGATAGCACCTTAACGTAAACGGCGTAATGCCCGCAGTGACCCACACTGGGAATGGTGTTCGTACAGTCCGGAGGCGAGGGCCATTCGCCACACGGTGTAAGGTGCCTGCCCGCCAGTAGCGGGGTCGGGAAAAACATCGTGAATAGCGAGAAAGCCCCCGGGCATAACCCGCTGGCCAAAGGTTCGCCAGTCGGTGAGAGCCGCCTCAAGGCTGTGACCACCATCGATGAATACCAGGCCAAACGCTATCCCCTGCCAATGCCGACCCAGCTGCTCGGTACTCGCCACCATGGCAATGACCTGCTCGTCGAGACCGGCTTGACTGATAGTGCGACGAAATTCACGCAGGGTATCCACCTGACCGAGATCATCAACGAGGGTCTCATCATGGAAGGCTTCACCCACTTGATGCTCTTCTGAGCCCCGGTGGTGGTCGAGGGCGAACACCACGGTTTGCTGGGCGCGCGCGGCCTCGGCGAGCCATAAGGTCGATCGACCGCAGTAGCTACCAATCTCTAACAGAGGACCCAGCTCAGCGGCCTGTTGCGCCAGCTTGTGGAGATGCCAGCCCTCGTCATCGGGGAGGAAGCCGCGTACCGCGGGGCTAGGGGGTAGGGTCATCGTTGGTCAGAGACTGCTGTCAGCCACCGCTGAGCAGGTAACGCCCAGCGAGCGTTACCATGCGATTCGTTACACTCTGCAGCGCTAAAGACCACTGCCGGCAGTCGGCGCGGGAGGCGGTTGTAAATAGCCATTTAGCGTAGCCACGTCGTCGGGCGATAGAGTGCCGGCATTTTCTTTCAGGCGCAGGGTATTGACGATAAAGTCATAACGGCTATTGGCATAATCCCGTTGTGCTGAAAACAACACATTTTGGGCGTTGAGAACATCGACAATGTTACGAGTGCCGACTTCGTAGCCAGCCTCAGTAGCGTCTAAGGCACTTTGCGATGACTTAATGGATTTTTTGCGCGCTGCTACTCGAGCAATATCAGACATGACCGTCATATGAAGCGAGCGGGCTTCTGTTACGGTGGTGCGCATTAGATTGATACGATTCTCTCGAGCAGCGATGTACTGTTGCGCTGTTTGTCGGCGGTTAGCACTGATTCTTCCACCGGAATACAAGGGCATATCGACTCGAAGCTGCCAGGCCTCTTGGGTTTGCTCCGATTGCGGCTGGACAAGAAAGATCGGTTGGGGAATAGCCGATCGAGTGCCCTCGGTGTCAGTATCCGCATAGCGGTAGGTGACCGTCACTTTGGGTGCGTGCTCCAGTTTATTCGCCCGAGCCAACTGCCGAGCAGATTCTTCGGCGTAGCGGGCCGCGGCAAGCAGGTAATTATTTTCCAACGCGAAATCCACCCAAGATGAGCGCTCTTCAGGGCTAGGAGCCTTGGCGTTAAAGCCTTGCTGGAGCTCAAACAACTGGCCATGACGTTGTCCGGTGAGGATGGACATCCGCTCTTTGGCAACGGCGACATTATTTTCCTCAACAATGCGCTGGACTTCCGCTAAGTCTCGAGCCGCTTCGGCCTCATACACATCAGTAATGGCAATAAGCCCCACTTCAAATCGTTGACGGGTCTGCTCCAGCTGTCGCTCAAAGGCTTTTTCCTGGGCTTGGGTGGCAGACAGGTTGTCCTGAGCACGCAAAACGCCAAAGTAAGCGTCTGCAACCCGGACAATGAGATTCTGCGTGTTGGCGGCGAACTCTGCTTCGGCCTGTCGGCTGAATTCTTCGCCCGCTTTAAAGTTATACCAGGCGGACAGATCAAACAGGGTTTGGGATAGCGACACGTCCCACCCGTCTGTTTCAGTGTCACTCAGGTTGAAGCCTTCACCAACAAAAGGGGCACCCGAATCAAAACCTAAAATTTGCTGGCTGGTGGTTTTAGTTTTGCTGTTGGAGACGCCGTAGCCTGTGTTGACCTGGGGAAGCAGCGCCGACAACGCAATAGTTTCGCGCTCTACATTGGCAAGATACTGTGCCTCTTGGGCTCGAAGCTGAGCGTCATTTTCGAGGGCCAGCTCGTAAAGATCCAGTAAAGAGCCTGACTGGGCCAGCTGGGTGACGGACAATACCATGCCGCCAGCAATGCCTGTGAAGACCCGCCGTTTACATAAAAGCGTCATTGGGAACCCCTTTTCATCTTGCGCGATTAGCTTAGTTGACTGTGCCGAGAATAGACAGGGTAATAAGTCTAGCATCATAGTGGCGATGAGATCAGGGTTAAATCCGCTGCTTTTATGCAACAACAGTTGTTACACTTAGCGGTTGGAACGATGGAGCGTTGTTAGGAGTAGCGTCTTTGAAGTTGAAAACCTCACGTTACAAGATGGACTTAATTGACTTGCACAGTATTTGTGAGGCTAATTACGCTCGTCTTATGCGTTTGTTTCCAGACTACGAACAAAGCAATGAGCGTCGCATCGAGGCGGGCGCAGCTCGGCTATGCTTGACGGTGCGAGAGCGCTGTCGCTACACCACGATGCTGGCCCTCCGGCATACCACGCCACTCACAGGAAAGCTGGGCGTGGTTGAGCTGGAACTTCGTTTATACCATGATGCACGCATGGCTGAGGTCGTGGGCTTCCAAGCTCACACCCGAGTCAAGGGCCGCTACCAGTACCCCAATCAATATATGTACGCCAGAGATGAGAAGCGGCAACAAAATAGTTATATTGCCGATTTGCTGGCTTTTTGTTTAGCCGAAGGACGGGAACCCCAAGTGCCCCTGCTGGCTCAGCAACGCGTGAACAATGAGGTGCCAACGTGAGAGACAACGCGTTGCGGGGCGATTGCACCTTGGCGGCTGATGGCGAGCTTCGGTTGTTGCAAATAACCGATATGCATCTGATGGCGGAGCGAGGGGGAACCTTGCTCAACATGGATACTGACGATTCGCTCGAAGCAGTGGTCGACACCGCCGTAAAGCGCGCGCATGAGCCCCATGCTCTGCTCATTACCGGCGACATCGCTGGCGATGGATCGGCCGCTGCCTATTCGCGTTTGGAGCAGGCGCTGAAGCCTCTCGGGGCCCCCAGCTTTTGGCTGCCAGGCAATCACGATGGCTGCTCGCAGGCCCACGTACCGACTGAGCGCTTTAGTCGCAGCCTGACAACCCCACATTGGCACGTCGTCATGTTAAATTCGCAGGTGGAAGATCAAGTGGGCGGGCATCTGGCAGCCCAAGAGCTTGAAGCGCTATCGGCGGCGGTCGATACCGCCACCACGACACAGCGTCATTTGCTCGTTGCCTTGCACCATCCCCTCCATGCCTTAGGTTGTGCTTGGCTAGATCCACAGCGCGTCGATAATGCCAGTGTGTTTATGACCGAAGTGGGCCGATGTCAAAAAAGTGTGGTGGTCATTTCAGGTCATGTCCACCAAGCCAATGATCTGACAGTCGAGGGCAGCCGCTGTCTCACCAGTCCGTCGACCTGCATACAGTTTGAGCCCGGACAAGCGAATTTTAAAGTCCACGACATTGCCCCAGGCTATCGCTGGCTTACCCTGCATCCAAACGGTGATCTCGAGACGGCCGTTGTTCGAGTAGAAGGCCGGTCCTTTGTCGTCGACCTCGATTCGGGTGGCTATTTATAAGGTCCAAGAGCGATAGCGTCCAACCGTTATCGGTAGGCAGGGTTAGACATTTACCAGTAGTGGCGTTTTCTGGATTGTCAGCGTCTTAGCCGTGACTCATGTTCCGGGTATAGGGGTATTATCTCAGTTTGCAGAGAGGAGAGCGGTAGTCCGCCAATGAGTCAATATAACGCTGAAGCTATCGAGGTTCTTACCGGCCTTGAACCGGTGCGCAAGCGCCCCGGTATGTATACCGATACCACCCGCCCTAACCATCTCGCCCAAGAAGTCATCGATAACAGCGTCGATGAAGCCCTTGCCGGTTATGCCGACCGAGTGGATGTCACGCTGCATACGGATGGATCCATTAGCATTGTCGACAATGGTCGAGGCATGCCCGTCGATTTACACCCGGAGCAAAAGAAGCCCGGTGTGGAGGTCATTCTCTGTACTCTGCATGCAGGGGGCAAGTTCTCCTCTACCAGTTATCAGTTTAGCGGTGGTTTGCACGGCGTCGGCGTGTCGGTGGTCAACGCGCTTGCTAAGCGTCTTGACGTGACTATTCGCCGGGATGGGACTATCTATACCATGGCCTTTGAGGGCGGTGAAAAAGTGTCTGAACTTAGCGTTGCCGGCACCTGCGGTAAACGTAATACGGGTACGGGCATTCGATTTCTACCTGATGCCCATTATTTTGACTCACCCCATTTCTCATTACCCCGGTTAGTCCATGTATTGCGGGCTAAGGCGGTTCTTTGTCCCGGTTTCCGCGTCACTTTACTGGATGAAAAAAAGGGTGAAAAAACCGAGTGGTACTACGAGGATGGCTTATCCGATTACTTGGCTGACGCAACCATCGATTACCCCGTGCTACCCGAGCGACCGTTTACGGGCAGTTTTAGTGCCACCTCAGAGGCCGTGGATTGGGCGCTGCAGTGGTTGCCCGAGGGTGGAGACGTGGTCGGCGAATCCTACGTCAATCTCATTCCCACCCCCCAAGGTGGCACACACGTTAATGGCCTGCGCTCTGGATTGCTGGAAGCGATTAGGGAGTTTTGCGAACTGCGCAATTTATTACCCCGCGGTATTAAACTGACCGCCGAAGACATCTGGGATCGCTGCTGTTTTATACTCTCGTCAAAACTTGAGGACCCACAATTTTCAGGACAAACCAAGGAGCGTTTATCCTCGCGCGAAGCCGCGGGGTTTGTTAGCGGAGCGGCGAAAGATGCTTTTAGCCTTTGGCTTAATCAACACACCTCCGACGCGGAGCTGTTGGCTGAGCTGTGCATCAATCGCGCTCAAGCACGATTGCGATCAGCGAAGAAAGTGGTCCGTAAAAAAGTGGCCACCGGCCCTGCGCTGCCAGGAAAGTTAGCTGATTGCACCACCGAGGACCCCGCCCATGGGGAGTTGTTTTTAGTAGAGGGCGATTCTGCCGGAGGCTCGGCTAAGCAAGCCCGGAACCGTGAATTCCAAGCCATCTTGCCTTTGCGAGGCAAGATTTTGAACACATGGGAGGTCGACTCGCAGGAGATTCTTGCGTCTGCCGAGGTGCATAACATTTCTGTGGCCTTGGGTATTGACCCTGCGAGTGATGATTTAAGCGGCTTGCGGTATCACAAGGTGTGTATTCTTGCAGATGCAGACTCCGATGGCCTGCACATAGCCACCTTAATCTGCGCCTTGTTTTTGCGCCATTTTCGACCCTTAGTGCGTGCCGGACACGTGTACGTCGCCATGCCGCCGTTGTATCGAATTGATGTTGGGAAGGAGGTCTATTACGCTCTCGACGAGGCCGAGCGCAATGGCATTCTGGATCGCTTGGCGGCAGAAAAAAAACGCGCTAAGCCCAACGTACAGCGTTTTAAAGGGCTGGGCGAGATGAATCCTGGACAGCTGCGTGAGACAACCATGGATCCGGACACCCGCCGCTTGGTGCAGCTCATATTGGAAGCCGATGAAGACACCAATGGCATGTTTGATATGCTACTGGCGAAGAAGCGCGCGGGTGATCGAAAAACGTGGCTGGAATCCAAAGGCGATCTTGCTGAAGTGGTTACTTGATTGACTCACGTAGGGATTCGGCGCCAGTCAATGTAAGCAAGGCGCCACCATTACCATCGGAAATCAGACAGTGGGATAGCGATATGCATCATCAACTCATCGACGCTTGCGGGCTTGCAGGCAATAGGACGGGCAACAGGCGACAGCCGGCCCTGCGAGCGCTTGGCGGCTTATTGGTCGGCTTTATCATGCTGTCGGCGCCCTTGGCCAGTGCTGACTGGCGTGTCAGTGACGGCTCCAGCGTTCATTACGTCTCGATAAAAAATCAAGCGATTGCTGAAAATAATGTCTTTACCGAGATCACTGGCGGTATTACTGACACGGGTAGCTTATCGCTGGCGGTTGATCTGGCATCGGTGGAGACCAAGGTCGATATTCGTAATCAGCGTATGCGCGACATCTTCTTCGATGTGGCGAACTTCCCGAACGCATTGGTCAGCGCTCAGCTGGAGGCCCTTGACCTCGCGCAGATTGATGCCGGGCAAGCGGTCGAGCGGCGAGTGTCACTGAGGCTGTCGTTACATGGCATCGTGGCGACGGTTGACGCTTATGTTCGGGCAGTGGTGGTGGGCGACCAGCTATTGGTGACTACGCTAGAGCCGGTATTGATTGCTGCGGGTGATTTTGGCCTGGCTGAGGGGGTCAGCGCGCTGCAAAAGCTCGCGGGCCTGACAGGGATTGCCAGCGCGGTGCCCGTGACCGTGAATATCCAATTTCAAAAAGACTAGCAGCCCTCAGCGCAACCCAGCCGTCTGGACTATGGCCTGAAGTTGGGCGCTGTAGCGGCCAGCTTTCGCACCGTCGCCCAACGCCTTCGCGTAGCCAATTAGGGCGTAGAGTACCTCTGGGTTACCGGGTAAATCGGTGTTGAGCCGCTCCAATACCGTCAGTGCTTGCTCGAGCTTACCGGTGTCATGCAGGGCGATCGCGTAGACGTAGCGGTGGCGACTCTCGCCTGCCTCCTCGCTTGCAGCCGCTTCGAGGTGCACTAAGGCGCTATCGATATTGCCCGCGCGTATCTCCAACAGACCCAGCGAATGCTGCAAAGCGCCGACCTCGGGTGTTAGCTTTATTCCCTTAACCAGTAGCGCGCGGGCTTGCTCTTCGCGGTCGGTCTGACGGAATAAATCGCTCAGATTTAATCGCGCAGCGACGAACTGAGGGTTAATTCGCAACGCTTCCTTGAGCGCAGACTCTGCCTGACTCGTCTTGCCCTGGCTAATCCAAACGTTGGCCAATTGCAGTTGAACCGAGGGCATATCCAGATGCGCAGATTGAACGGTCTCGTATTCAGCCAGCAGCGCGTCAAGTGGCGCGATATCTTTCCCTCGTAATGCCCCTCGTGGCGTCCCTGCCAACGCCTCGGCTACCGCCATGCGCACCCCCAGTATAGGATCATCGATAAGAGTGCGTAGCAGCAAATAGCGCTGCTGTGGCGCCAGCGCTGAGGTGCTGCGAACGGCACTTGCTCGTAACAGCGCGTCCTCAGAGGTCAGTATCATGGCAGCGGTACGCGATAGGTCTGGGGGAGAGAATTGACCGTAGTGCTCTATGGCCGAAGCCCGCAAAATGGCTGTGGCATCGTTATTGTCGATGATAGCCTTGAGCGATGTTAGTGCGCGAACATCACCGCGCTGGGCAGAGTGAAAGGCCCGTGCAGGATGATTGCGCTGATCCGTGAAATGTATACCCCATTTTTTTAGAGCATCAAGTGCCCAGGATGCGGACTGATCTTGATGGCACTGAGTACAGGCATTTGGGCTGCCTGTGGTCAGGCTCAAATCGGGTCGGGGTATACGCATGCTGTGATCCCGTCGCGCATCCACGCCCATATACACTTGGCTGGGCATATGGCACTCGACACATTGTGCGCCGGGCGAGGCCGGACTGTGTCGGTGATGCTGTTTCTGGTCGTAAACCGCCGGCTGGTGGCATTGCGCGCACAAACCATTGCCTTTGGCGAGCAAGGTATTGCTATGAGGGTTATGGCAGTTGGTGCAGACCACGTCCGCTTGATGCATCTTGCTTTGTATGAATGAGCCGTAGACGTACACTTCATCATTTATTTGCCCATCGGGCCAGTACAAGGGTGAGCGGAGCGTGGCCAAGCGATGGGTGTCTAGAAGATCTGCGCCGTAGTGATAATCACCTAAGGTGCTACGACGCGCGTGGCAGCGGCCACAATTATCGATTTGCGCGTTGTTTTCAAGCGCTGATTGGCGTTGGGCGATGGCTTCCCCCTCCGTCCAGCGCCAGGTTCCTCGTCCCGCCAAGCTCATAGCAAAGCCGCCATGGGCAATCCCCTCAAGGTCACCCAGCTGGGCGCGTTCCACGTGTTGACTGCCTGGACCGTGACAGGCCTCGCAGCCAACATCAATTTGATCATAGCGGGTATCGAAGCGGCGGGTGTCTGCGCTGTAGTTCTTGCGCACATTGGTGCTGTGGCATTCAGCGCAACGGGTGTTCCAGTTGTGATAGGGCCCGGTCCAGTGTAAGGGGTCGTCTGCTGTTATGGGGGCTTGATCTGCATAGATATGGTACCAGCGCTGACCGCCTTGAGCGGTGGGCCGCGAATCCCATGCAATGCTCAGTGCTTGTAGACGCCCCCCTGATAGGGGTAACAGCAGCTGCTGTAAGGGATAAACGCCAAAAACATAGGCCACCTTGAACGCCTCAAGCTCACCGGCGGCGTTGTCAGTTTCCACCCAAAATTCGGTGTCCCGACGAAAAAAGCGAGTGATGGTTTCGCCGTATTGGAAGCGAGCATCATTGAAGTCACCGAGCACCGTTTGTTCGCTGACCGTCTGCATGGCGAGGTCATGATGAGAGTTTAGCCAATCGTCCTGCTGTTGTACGTGACAGCCTGCGCAGGCGCTATTGCCCAGGTAGTCTGCCCCGAGCGCAATCGGCGTTAAACAGCTAAGCAATAGTAGCCAATACAGGCGTTGGATGCGTGCAACAATGATCAAACTGGTTTCTGCCCAAATAATTCAGTGGCCACTACCCAATCAGTATATCGTTATTATGAGCATGTTGTTTGATCAGATGTACCCTTGACCGGGGATAGGCTCCGGGGCGCGCTTACCGATACACTAGCCCTGTTTCAAGCCACCTATTCAAGCCACCCAGATAGAGAGCACAATGGCCTATGAACATTAGCATTCTTAAAACCGATGCGGTGCGCCCCGAATGGGTTGCCACCTTCGGAGAATACCCCGATATGTTTGAGCGGCTATTAACGCTCGTCGATCCAACGCTATCGTTTCAGGTGTGGGACGTGGAGCAGGGCGCCTTGCCGCCAACCACCGACGGGGTTGATGGCTTCATTATTACAGGGTCAAAAAGTAGCGTTTATGAAGACAAGCCGTGGATTAGGCAGTTAGAAGATTTTGTCCGGCGTTTGCACCGCGAGCGACGCAAGGTGGTGGGCATCTGTTTTGGTCACCAGCTGATTGCCCAGGCGTTGGGTGGTCTGGTGGATAAGTCCCCAAAAGGCTGGGGCGTTGGTGTTCACTCCTACGCCATAACGGCGCCGACATTGAGTGCCGACGGGCAGGGCGAGGTGCTCAGTTTACTCGCGTCGCATCAAGATCAGGTCATGTCTGCCCCTGTCGATGCTGAAGTGGTTGCTCACAGTGAGCACTGCCCCATCGCAGGTTTCAAAATCGCTGACCACATACTGACCTTTCAGGGGCATCCAGAATTTATTCCCGAATATTCACGGGAAATTATGCACTTCCGGCGGTCTATGATTGGCGATGAAAGAGTAAGCGCCGGCATGGCGTCGCTCGATGCCATAGAGCATCAGGGGGAGCGGGTCGCGCGCTGGATGCTTAGCTTTTTCGGCGCCCAATGACAAGAACTGGGCGCGCCAGTCAGGGGTATCTATGATCGCGCACCTTGCAATAGCGGCTAGGGGGGGTGGGCTACCAACTGCCGGTATTGTCCATTGACGCCCAAGGCGCTTGAGGCGCTAGGGGCTCGCCCTCCTGCAATAACTCAATGGAAATGCCCTCAGGGGAGCGAACAAAAGCCATATAGCCGTCCCGAGGCGGGCGATTAATGGTCACGCCGCCGTCCATGAGCCGTTGGCAAACGGTGTAAATATTATCCACTCGATAGGCGAGGTGGCCAAAATTACGGCCACCATCATAGGCCTCAAAATCCCAGTTATGGGTTATTTCCAACAGCGGACTCTGGCTCTCGGTGGCGCCTGATGCGTCCGCCGGTGCGGCAAGAAATACCAATGTAAATCGACCTTTCTCGCTGTCGTAGCGCTTTACTTCGACTAATCCTAGGTGGTCACAAAAAAAGGTTAAGTTAGCGTCGAGATCACTGGCACGGATCATAGTGTGTAAATAGCGCATGGTTCGCTCCACCGGATTAAGAGAGCGATAGTGTAACTTGCTGCGCAGCCCAGTGGCAGCGCGCTTGGCTCCGAGGCTTAGCGAGACAGACAGTGCGAGCTCGTAGTCATCGACCGAGTGGGATAATGGGTGCGCAAATTCCATCGAGGCAGGTCTTCGCGTTACACTGGCGGTCTTGAACCTAGTCTTGGTAACCGGTGCATCGCACGGGAAGATTTTTTGTCAACGTTGAGTCCTGTTATGTGGTTTCGCAATTTACGTCCCTATCGTTTATCCGACAGACTAGGCTTGAATGCCGAAGAACTGGCACAGCGTCTTTCCTCGCGGCCATTTGTCCCTTGCCGTCCGACCCAGCCACAAAGTACCGGTTGGGTAGCGGCACTCGCAGACTCGGCGGAGGCGCTTGTCCATGCTGCCGGTCCGTTTTGGTTGATTCGATTGCAGCGAGAAGAAAAACTACTGCCACCGTCCGTGGTGCGAGAAGAAGTACACCATCGCGTTAGCCAGATTCAACTGGCTGAGAGCCGCAAGATCTATCGTAAGGAAAAACTCACTATTGGCGATGAGGTGACCCAGGATCTACTGCCTCGCGCGTTCACGCGCAATAAAGCCATTGAGGCGCTGATCCATGAAAAAGATGGCTGGCTGTGGGTGAATAACGCCAGCGCGTCCCGAGCAGAAGATCTATTAAATGCCGTACGTGACGCGATTGGCAGTTTGCCTGCAGTGTTACCCAATAGCCGGAAAAATCCGGCTATGGTGATGAGTGAGTGGCTGCTCCATAACGATTTACCCAATGGCTTTGAGTTAGGTCACGAAGCAGATCTCGTCGAGCCGGGTGAGGATGGGGGTGTGGTACGTGCTCGCAGCATGATGTTGGACTGCGACGAAATACGTTCCCACATTGAATCGGGGAAGCAGGTACAACGCCTAGCATTGCGTTATCAAGACCGACTCAGTTTTGTGCTCGGCAGTGATCTCGTGCTTCGTCGACTAAAATTTGGCGAGGCGTTGTTGGGCGCAAACGACGAGCTGAAAGACGACAGACTTGCTCGTCGAGACGCGGACTTTTTACTCATGGCGGAAGCTATCTCAGAACTCAACCCTATACTGTTAAACGCCTTTGGCGGCCTCGCGGAGTAGCGGCTATGGATTTTCCTAAGCCAGGGCGTTACCGCCATTATAAAGGGAATGAGTACCAAGTGATGGACGTCGCGCGCCACTCAGAAACCCAAGAGTGGTTTGTGGTATATCGGACGCTTTATGGTGATTACAGTCTGTGGGTCAGACCCTTAAGTATGTTCACTGAGACGGTGACCGTCGATGGATATACTCAGCCACGTTTTGCCTTTGTGGCCAAATAGCGATGGTTCGAACCGGAGGCTTGCCCCCGGCGTTCGATGACCCGCCCTCCGCTTAATAACCCTCAACAGCGCCTGCCGTTAGGTTAAGATAGCGATTGGCCGGTTAGAGAGGCCAGCCATTAACAGCGCTTGCCGTGGAGTGTGCTGACGACGTTGGGCCACTGTACGGTTAAAGCCCTATCAAGCAATGAGGTGACAGTGCCGAGCTTACGCCAATCTCCCGGTGAAACCGCCGTAGACCCAGAGGTACCCGACGTTACGCGGCGGCTGCAAGCGCCCCGGCGACATCCCAGCTCCGCTGATTTTTATGTGGCTGAATTTCCAAAATCGGGGATCACTTTCTTAACGGTGCTGCTCGCCAATGCTTTCCTTGCGGCTAACGGCTACCGTGCGCGAGCCACCTTCGCATCTGTGCGTAACTATATTGTCGATCTCTGCGTTGCTGAGCACGTCGAGTCGTTGTTGTTCCAAGATCCTCCGGTGCGTTTTTATAAGACGCACTCGCTATTCTCAAGCCAGTTTATTCATAGCCTCTATTTGGTTCGCCACCCAGCCGACGTTTTAATGAGTAACTTTCGTTATGCCAAGGGCCGCGGGTGGTGGGAGAACGATGATATTACCGCGTTTATAGAGCACCCTACTTTTGGTATCGACGCCTGGTGTCGGCACGTGGATTCATGGCTCGTTGAGCATCGGTTTGCGTCAGACGTCGTCTTTGTTCATGTCGTACGCTACGAGGACTTAGTGGCGGACCCCCTTGCGACACTGAAGTCACTCGACGAAAATTTTGGGTGGAACCTCCCCGAGCAAGCGCTCACAGAGACCCTTGAACTCGGTTCTAGAGAGGCTATGAGGGCCCAGGAGGCGCGCTATCGCGCCACTAACCCCAACCATGAGTTTGAATTTGTGTCTCCGCAAGAAGCCGACGTTGGGGAGTTTGTACGCCAGCAGGCGTTGGCGCGCTGTACCGCTCAGCTGGCTTTATTGGGCTACGATCAGTGAGTGCGCCTTTCGCCGCCAATACATAGCTCATGGCAGCTACGTGGCCAGTGGGTAGACTATTGCCGAAATTTGATTCGCAGCATCAGCGCATCGGAGCCGGGGTTGCGGCTTTGAATGCCGCCGTTGGACATGTGGTCAATGGTCAGCCCTAGGCCAATATCTTTATTGATATCAAAGCCTATGCCGATCATTGATCGGAAATGAACCGTACCCCCTAGATCGGTGTCACCGCCATGATATAGCCCGGGCATGAAACCCATCTCGACAAACCAGTTCTCGGCAAAACGGTACTCTCCAGTCACGCCGCCACCGAAAAACGCATCCCGATCCTCGTCGATTCGACCTGCAACCGCCCAGCGACCTGTAAGACGCCCATAAGTCCACTGCACCGGCCAGTGGTGCTCGGCCACCAGTCCAAAGCCGTCGGTATCGATATCGGTAGTCACCGCAGCTGCCCAATCGGCGCGCGCGGCTAGTGCCATGCCGGACATGAACAGGAAGCACACGATCGGTAGTATTTTTTGCGTCACGGGTTCACTCCTTAAGCGCCGCTATTTCATCCATCCGGATACTGCTGCCTTTTTGCCACCTATCGATTGCTATTGGCTTTAGCGCCGATAGCCTTGCCGGGCTCCTAGCGAGGGGTCGGCCCACGCTGTAGTCAGGTTGACGGAACGACTGCCCCGGCCACTCAGATCAAGCCCATGAGCATGCCAGCGGTTAATTTATCAAGCTCCGGTCGAAGACGTCAATTGGTAGCGGGGGCTGAGGCGACGGGTTTCTCGGTTATCTGGATGGCTAACGCGTCGCTCCAAAGGGTATCGCCAAGTTAACGAGCCCAGCCAGAACGATATTGAAGAGGTTGATATCGTTCATGCTGGCGGCAACTACGGTTGGCGAATCAAAGATGGCTCGTATTGCTTCGATGACAATGGTATCCAGAGTGGTTTTGTGACAGACGCCGAGTTTGGCGGCGTGCCCCAAGTCATTGATCCTGTGGCACAGTATGATCACGATGAAGGGCTTTCCATTGCTTGTACCGCGGCAAAGCGATCAGGGCCCTTAGAGGACACTACGTCTTTGGTGACTGGGCGCCTAGTTTCGTCGAGCCACTGCCGGGCCGCCTGTTTTATTTACAACAGGGTGGGCTGACCGGAGCGGCAGGTGAGGGACCCAGTGATATCCTTGAGTTTCAGTTGC
>DGPA01000006.1:10981-13187 GCA_002389505.1 Halieaceae bacterium UBA4452 | reverse complement strand
AACGGCGAGGTCCATTTGCGCCCACACCGCGGTTCGCTCAGTACGACTAAGTTCGCTCAGTAAATTCTTCAGCTCAAAGTAGACGAAGGAACTGATGCCGGTGTACAAAAAGATGAACAAACCAATGGCCATGAGATAGGGATTGGAAAAAAACAGCTTGAACCCGGCAAGTGAACTGCCTCCAATTTTTACCTCAGGTGTTACAGCTAAACTCTCATTGTGGAGATCTGATGATTTGAGGGACTGTAAATAAAAAATAAGGGGAATAGGCACAAGCAGCATAGCGCTGGCGAGTAACATGAGGTTATCTGTGCCTAGGGATGCCGAAAAAAATGAGGGTATTGAGGGCCCGATAAGCCCACCCACGCTAGCTCCCGCAGCGATAATACCAAACAGTCTGCCGGCCTGCTCTTTACTGAACAGATCTGACATAAAGCTCCAAAACACCGATATATGGAAAAGGCTAAATACACTCACCCACACGTAAAATGATTTATCAACCAGGCTTCGATCAGCCATAGTTGACGCTAGGACAAAGAAAGATAAGAACGTTAAGGCAAAGATGCCGTAAATGGAGGGAACCAGAAACCGCAGTCGGAAACGGGACACTAAGACGCCATAAAAACCAACCACCGCGGTGCTGATAAAAAAGTTAAGGGTCCACAGCCAACTCACCTCCGCATCAGTCCAGTCACTAGCCATTGCGTCTCGCACGGGGCGCAAGATGTAATAAGCGGACATAAGAACAACCACAAAAAGAAATGAGCCGGCTAACGCCCTCACCTCATGCCCTTCCACCTTAGACACTATGCGCAGCATCTTATGAATGGGACTGTTACTGCTGTTATTTATTTTTTCTGTTGGGTTCAAACGAACTGTGCTCCACAATGATAAGGGTCAGGCCGTTTCCAAAAATAGGGCGAGCGTTTAAAGAGCCGGGATTAGACCACGTTTTTTCATCAGTAAATAGAACCGTTTATAGATCTGGTCGTTCAATCGGCGGCAGCGACACCTACAGCTTGCAAATAATGCCTTCCGATGGATTCATAATCCCTGCACAAATATCGGTATAACGTACGCCCAGCGCCTCGACACTATCGACCTCATTGAGCACAAGCCAGGTTGCTGCTTTGGCCGATGAGCGCTCAAGAAAGGCCTGCAGTCGTCGATTAAATTCGCCCGGGGCCAACGCTTTTGTTCGTTCTACCATATAGGTGGGCGCAAAGAACATCTCGTGGGGTTCCTGGGGCGCGCCCGCGCTAACAGCAGCTTTGTCCCAATGGGTTAAACCAACACTCATGTAGTAGTTCAGCAAGCCGGTAAAGTGATGTCGCAATCGTTGTGCAGTCTCGCCATTGCCCGCCATGTCTACAACGACAGTCGCCAAAACAGACAGCGAGTCGATGGCGTCATAGGCTACGACGCGATCGTAAATCCCTAACCCCTCAACGAAAGTGACGTTTTGAGACGACGTCAAACCAACCACCCTCGGTGATTGATGATCTTCAGCCAGCGCTTCGGCCAAACCAATACTGGTTTTGCTTGAGGCACTAACAACAGCCACCTGCTCCGCACCATAGTATTGATTCACGGCGAGCTGGTCAGCAATGGCATACCCGGTCATGTACAACGGGCCGAGCAACGCTTGAAGGCGCCCCGCCAAGCCTTCACCTTGCCCCTTGGCGATGCGCTGATACTGGTTATACAGCGGTGGCAGCGACCGTCGGTGTGCCGTTCCGTCAATGAGCGAGCCAGCACTGACATTGATGGGTGCAATCACCAATTCACCCGAGGGCTGAAAGTAGCCATAGAGCCTCTCACCCACCATCACTTCGTTGCAGCGCGATTCTACGACATCGGCAAATCCCCACACAGGAATCACTCCATAACCATCGTCAGGTACTACCGGAAAGAAATTCCAATAGCCCAAAAAATCCCCGGCAACCGCATACGTGAGGTTGTTGGCGGTGAACGCAAAAAAGTCGATGGCTACACGGACTTCGCCCTCTGTTAGCGCTGTCGTGGCTTGCTCGGCTCCCCGCCACTCGTCAAATGCCTGTCTGTTTACTTCAAATCGTTGCATGGCTAAAGGCTACCTCCCAGCTTTACTATTGAGCACCTCACTTGATAACATTTTCGACCCCAGTAAGACATGATCTTGCATTGCTCTAGACAACCGTTTTCTAGATCAGCCCCTGTTACGCCA
>DGPA01000006.1:0-10896 GCA_002389505.1 Halieaceae bacterium UBA4452 | reverse complement strand
ATTAGGCTTACCAGCCGATGACATCGACTGGCAGGTTGAGCACGTATACATTCTCCGGGAATTAGCCGTCGAGCGCTGGATTTTTGTTTGACACACGCGGCAGGGTTGGCTGGCGCGACCGAAAACAAAAAACCGCGCCTTGCCATACGTGGCTCCTTGGTTTTTCAACGCCTTGTATTGACGCGCGGGGAGAGTCACGCCTTCTAGGGCGTAGCTACGTTGGCTAATCTCTAGCGTGGTGCGGGCAAGCTTGCCCACCTGAGCTTTGCTCAGGTCTCGAGCCTTGAGTGCAGGGTTAATGCCCGCAATAAATAAAATTTCGCTGCGCAAGTAATTACCTAGTCCCGCCAGAAAGGCTTGATCAAGATACACGGAGTTGAGCGCCCTTCCGGAAAAGGCCTTGCTTTGCAGTCGCTCAGCCACCACTCGCCACGTTAAATGAGGATTTAGGATGTCGGGGCCAATACGCCTTAAGAAAGGGTGCTCTTCAATGTTCTGAGTTTCCCACACGCTAATATCGGAGGCGCTGTAAAGTAGCGCACTGTGTTGGTCGGTGTGTATGGCTAGCCTGAGCTGACGGTTGGTCTTGGGCAGCTTGTCGCGTTTGACCACTCGCCACACACCGTAGAGTTGGTTGTGCGAATAAATGGTAAAGCCCGAATCAAAATGCGTGAGCAGCGCCTTTCCGCGAGTCTCTAGCGATAGCACGTTGCTGCCGGTGATTGACTTGGCAAATTTTTTTAATGGCTGCAGCCCAAATGCAATTTTCTCAACCGTTTTATCTTTTAACACCGCCTCTATGCTATCTGCAGCGCGACGTATTTCTGGACCTTCGGGCATAAGCTGAACCCTTTCACCTTGTAGTTATATTTAGCGAACATTGAAACGATAAAAAAAGATACCCTACTTCGGTCATCTCTGGTGTTAGTTAGCCCACTGCGAACTTGGCGAATTATGTCGCGGTTGTTACGATCGGGCTCGTGAGAAAATGAGTTCGGCCTTTAGCCAATGTACACCTTGTCCGATCTCCACAACAATGGCTTCAACCTGAGGAGACAGTGTCATGTCAAAAATCGACGCCGGTGTGCTGCATCAACTCATGGCCTACGAAGCGAAGCGAACAGCAGTGCCCGTCGGGTTTCCAGAGTTCCCGCCTATTAACCCGCAACGCTACACCAGTGAAAGCTTTGCGGAGCTCGAACGCCAACATGTTTTCGGCAGGTCTTGGCTGCTTGCCGGTCATCTGGACGAAATACCGGAACCAGGCTGCTTTCAGCGCTGGGATCATGCTGGAAAGCCTGTCGTTCTAGTGCATACAGAAGAGGGAGAGATTCGCGCTTTGCTGAACCGATGTAGTCACCGCGGCGCGCCGGTCGTTCAGCCCGCTAACGGTCGACGCAGGATTTTGACCTGCAGTTATCATGGCTGGACTTACAGTCCTCATGGCGATCTTATCGCCGTCTCAAGCGAACGGGATTTTCACGCCCTCAATAAAGCCTGCTTAAGCCTAAAAACATTCCGGTGTGAACTGTTGGGCAAGCTTATCTTCGTTAACTTTGACCAAGAAGCCTCCCCATTAAAAGAAAGTTTAGGCGTGTTCTCAGAGCAGTGGGCAGAATTTGATCTAGACCATTGCCGCCTTTCACGCCGGGATCGATATAGGGTGAATTGCAATTGGAAAATTGCCATGGAAGCCAATATGGAGACCTACCATGTACCCACAGTTCACCGTGGAACCGTTGCATCGGTGATTGATTCGAAACGGAATGTGAATACCTTTTATCCAGGCGGGCATGGGCGGATGGTGGCGCCTATGCCGCAACCAGATACCTGGCAGTCATCCCGGCAAGAAATCGCTTCAGTCGGTGAGATCGGGAGAACGTGTACGCTCTCTTATAACGTATTTCCAAATTTGGTCGTACCAGTTAACCAGTACGTTATTCCACCCATACAGTTTTGGCCCTTAGGCAGCCACCAGTGCATTATTGAAACTTGGACGATGGCCCCTGACTGGGGATCGGATGGCACGCAAGCGGGCCCCGATATGTGGACCGAAGACAATGGCGACCGACCCAATCAAATTTTGCGTGAAGACATTGAAATGTCCGAGGCCATTCAGCTAGCAATGCATGCAGCAGATTCGCAGAATGCCCCACTGAGTTACCAAGAAGCGCGGATCTATTTTTGGCATCAAAGTATAGACGCGCTGATGGGATCCGAGCGTATTCCGGCCCCAATGCGCGTACCACCGGTGATTGATAAAACCTGGATCTATCCCAATGAACCCCGTCTCTCCTTAGCTCCACGGTGAGGCTCTTTAAGACGAAGAGATCGCCGTCCAGCTGAGTGAGGCCGCGCGCTAGACGATGCCAGTGCATCAGCACTCAGTCAATGATTAAGTCAGTGGCCCTGCTGTGGGGTGTGCGTCAGCGTCGGCAGCCCATTCCATGGCAGCACGATATCCTTAAATCGACGTTCAACCCTCGCCCCTACTGGCGTGAGTGGTTCCGGAGAGTGTTGTGGCTTTTAAGGAAGTTCAAACTGATCATTAGTCAGACACCGCAAACGGTATGCGCTTCAAAGCCAGCTGACCATTACTCATAACCAGCAACACGTCCTGCAAGGCTTCTATGTTGGTCAGGGGATTGCCGGGAATCAAAATAAGGTCCGCCTCGAAGCCTTCCGCAATCCGGCCGGTGCGGTCATCGATTTGGAGTAATTCTGCCGAGTTGACCGTTGCTGTTTGCAGCGCATCGAAATTGCTCATGCCGAACGCTACAAATCGCTCGATCTCAATCGAGATTCGGTTGATAGCGTCTTCTTCATAATAGTGATCGGCGCCTGTCGCGATCCTGACACCGATCCGGTAGGCTTCCCGAATGGCCCGCTCGAGCTGCGGCACCATGTGCTTGCCGCGCAGGCGCAGCACGTAGTCGTAGCGCTCTTCGTTCATCGCATCCATGGTCACGTAGGTCGGCACAAACCAAGTACCGCGTTCTTTCATTAGCTGGAGCGTTTCGTCGCTGAGGTAGGTGCCATGCTCAATGCTTCGGGCACCGGCCAACACAGCAGCGCGCGCGCCCTCGTCGCCGTGTGCGTGAACCAGCACGGGCAGACCGTGCTTGGCCGCCTCGTCAACGACCACTCGTAGCTGGCGTTCTGTATAAACCTGCTGCCGGGGGTCGGTATCAGGTAATCCTGCTCGCTGCGTACCACGGGTTTTTATGACATCGACACCCCGGTCGACATTAATTCTGACCAAGAGCCGAAGTTCGTCGTCGCTGTTAACCCCGTCCGCCAGTGCAACCAGGCGCGGATCAGCCAGAACGGTGTTGCTGAGATTGGGCGTTACGTAAATACCGGCGGCCAAAAACTCGGGGCCGGGTAGCTTACCCCTACGGACGAGCTCGCGAAGCGCGACATCCTGAAAGGCGGTCACACTGGCACTGCGAACAGTCGTAACGCCCGATTCTACGGCTTGTTTTGCTCGATCGACGGAATCGATGTGGGTGTGCACGTCGAACAGTCCGGGCATCAGGAAGTTGCCTTCGGCATCGATCACTTCGTAGTCGCTCGCTACAGCAGCGTCTCCGGTCGCAATGCGTTCGATCAATCCGTCCCTAACGAACACCGTGATACCGTAAGCTATCTTGTTTTCAACGCCATCGAAAAGGTTTGCATTGGTCAGTGCGAACGCGCCGCCCTGTGCCAGCGCCGGCATTGACAGATTAAGGACAAGGATAGCTGCCAGGAACTGAGAAACGTTGGTGAGCGACACGTCTTCTCCATTAATTTGAATAAAGAGACCAAGAGAGTCTCACCCACTGGTGCAATGGTCAAATGCCGAGGAAGTGAGAAAGTGAAACCGCCCAGCGGTCGCAAAGCTGGCCTGGGTCCTGCAAAGCCGCAGCAATGGAAAACGCCCCGCGCTAAACGATTCCAGTCCAACAGCACTCAGCCAATAATTAAGCCAGTGGCAACCGCGTGGCATGAACTGTTGCCTGCCCTCGTTCAGGGTTGAAAAGAGTTGAATGGCATGCCCCACCCAGTGAACAGGGTTGGGAGATAACTAAGCGGCAACTTCTGCCGATCAGCAAACCCTGTGGAACGAAGCCGCGAGGGTATCTACTCTCAATAGAGTCTTCATTTGTCCTATACTTCACCCGTATGCGCAGCCGTGATCTCCTCTAAGTCTGGTCAGCTGGCACCTCCCGCGTGTAGTCTGCTGGTAGACAAACGGGTAGAAACACAACATGGACAAACTAAATCCGGGTACCGAGGGGCAGAGTTTTGACGGCGGCTGTCATTGCGGCGCCATCCGGTTTCGTGCCAATGGACCATTGCGACAGATTGTGGTGTGCCATTGCAGTGACTGTCTAAAACTGTCCGGCACCAGCTGGGGTGCCAGCGCGGCGCTTACCGATCATTTCAGCTATCTGGGCGCGGCCCGGCCGCGCTGGTATCGCAGCTCATCTTGGGCGGAGCGCGGCTTCTGCGTTGATTGCGGGGCGCAGATGTTCTATCGCCATAATGATCGTAAGGAAATCAGTATTGCCCCGGGGGCATTTGACAATAGCGAGATGCTGGAAGTAGCCGGCCAGATTTACCGGCATGCGCATCCGTGCTGGGGGCCGCTAACGCTGGCCAATCTGCCTGATCTGGATTGACCGGCAGCCGACCGAACAGACCGAAATGCGAGGTATGTGATGAACAGCAGTAAAGACGGTATGGCGCGGCTTGCCCTGTTGGGACTGCCCCAAGATGACAATTCGACCTTTTTGCATGGACCGCGCCTGGCACCGCCGCTGATCCGCAAGGCCCTTTTTTCGCCCTCAGCCAATATGTTCGCCGAGACCGGCATCGATCTGGGGGCTGACGGGTTGTGGCAGGATGCGGGTGATCTGCCGCTGTCAGGGCTGACGAGGCAGGATGCCCATGATGTCATCCAAGACGGGGTTGCGGCGATACTGGCGCGCGGACAGGCGGTGATCAGTCTTGGCGGGGATCATTCGGTATCATGGCCAGCGGTGCGGGCGCATGCGGCGCAGCATCCGGCGCTGACCATCCTGCATCTCGATGCGCATCCTGACCTTTATGACAATATGGAAGACAATCCGTTCAGCCATGCCTCGCCCTTTGCGCGGATCATGGAAAGTGGCTGCGTCGCGCGTCTTGTTCAGGTCGGAATTCGCACATTGAATGAGCATCAGCGCGCGCAGGTAGCTCACTTTGGAGTGGAGTGCCATGAAATGCGTCATGGTGTTGATGTTGCCGATCTTACGCTTGACGGTCCGATCTATCTGAGTATTGACCTTGATGTCCTGGATCCGGCCTTTGCGCCGGGGGTTTCGCATCACGAACCCGGCGGCATGTCCGTGCGGGACGTGCTGCATATTATCCAGAATTTTGGCGGGCAGTTGATCGGCGGCGATCTAGTGGAACTGAATCCAGAACGTGACCTGAACGGCGTCACCGCGATGGTGGCGGCAAAGATTTTGCGCGAAATGATGGCGCGATGTCTCGCCGATTATGCCGCGGTTGACAGTGCTGGCGGCTAGCGGCGCGGGGAAGTCACCCCCGCCAAATTAACGGCACGGAACTAAGGATGAAGCGTCCGGATTGCGAACCACCGCAACATCCAACACCACCAAAGACATCACATCGTTAGCCACTAATACGAACGGACTGTTAACTTTCGTTAAGTCGGTTCCTGCTTTCTCAAAACAGGCCAGAGGAAACGACAATCGCACCCACTGAGTTTCTGGCAACCGTTTGAATAACTTCGTGACATCAAGCTCACCACGGCATGGCCACTGACAGTCCATCCTCAGCTTCACCTTTCCTTCAGGTGACTTGACCATATTCATGACGACCGATAATGCACCACCCGCCTTACCCAACCCATTCAGATCCAGACCTTTATCGCTCGCAGTCTTCCAATAAAATTGTGAATCTCTAGCACCATTTCCGGACCACGTGATTTGCCGTGCATCTTCCTGAACGCGGACATCCAAACTTTTCACGACCAACTCTTCCAAGCTCGAGCGTGCATAAGCGCCGGAAACTGGCATAACCCACTGACCTTCGTCACCGACAAACATGGTCCAAGGAGGAACGGAGTTCTTACGAAAAACAACAACATCTTGGCCTTTCAAATTGCCACTGAGATATTCCTCTGACAGATCAGCTGTCTCTTGAGTCGCTTTTAAGGTTAGCCCGTAACCTGCCTCCCACAAATACTCATCAACCGGTAATCGCTTATCTATTTTATTAAGATCTAAATTGGGCCAGGGGAAAGGTAGCGTGCCAGTAAAATCGACAA
Organism: Halieaceae bacterium UBA4452; assembly: GCA_002389505.1. GTDB lineage: Bacteria > Pseudomonadota > Gammaproteobacteria > Pseudomonadales > Halieaceae > Luminiphilus. Next base: position 4,574 of record DGPA01000006.1, on the reverse strand, counting down.
TAGGTTCAGCTTTTTTGCTGCCAACCAAAACATCTGCGACACCGCCGCCTTCACTACCGGGCAACCAAGCTACTACAAAAGCATCTGACGCATTAATCTCGCGATTCACCCACAGCGGCCTTCCAGTTAGAAATACGGCAACTACCGGCACACCGAGCTCACGATAGGCGCGCATCAGCTCCAGATCGTCATGCTCACCATCTTTAAAAACAAGATTTTGTAAATCGCCTGCACCTTCTGCGTAGGGTGTTTCGCCGAAGACAACCACTGCAACGTCAACATTTTTTTCTGACGAGTCATCAACAACCGTACCACCTGCGCTCGCGACCCGTTCGCGAAAACCATCCACAATAGACGATGCATTTGGAAAATCTCTATTACTATTCTCAGTACCCTGCCACGTAAGTGTCCAGCCACCCGATTGCATGGCAATATTATTAGCTCCCGAACCAACAACGGCAATTCTGGATGAGCCGCTAATAGGTAACGTCTTGTCATTATTTTTTAATAAGACTAGCGATTGGCGTACCGCCTGACGGGCAATGTCACCATGTTCTTCAGAGCCAAAACGCTGCCTGAGCGCAGTATCTACTCGACTAGACGGTAACGCTGAGTTTATTAGTCCGTAACGCATTTTAAACTCGATGACACGCTTTACCGCCTCGTCTAAACGCGACAGTGGGATCGTACCGACAGAGATCTGGTCCAGTATGCTTTTTCTCAGTGCCCGCCAATCGGATGGCGCCATAATCATATCTAGCCCTGCATTAAACGCCTGGGCGCAAGAGGAATTCGTGCAGCCTGCTACCTGTCCAATCCCGTTCCAATCACTGACTATAAGACCCTGATAGCCCAACTCATCTCGTAATAAGGTCTTTAGCAGGCGCTCATCACCATGTACCTTCTGCCCGTTCCAGCTGTTGAACGAGCTCATTATGGACGGCACATCTAAAGCAAACACGCCATCATAAGCTGCTAGATGCGGTGTTCTAAGAGCGTCTAAAGTTCCAATGAAATTGCCCTGGTCAATGCCGGCTATGGTGCCCCCATCGCCGAGAAAATGTTTAGCCGTAGTCGCAATACCCTCAGCCTCGAAACCACGGACAACAGCAGCACCCAATGCGCTAACGCGTTTGGAGTCATGCCCAAAACTCTCATAGGTTCGACCCCACCGATAGTCCTGAGCAACAGCCACCGTGGGTGCAAACACCCAGTCAATACCCGTCGCTTTTACTTCCACAGCCGTGGCGCGAGCAATTGCCTCAACCAGGTCGGCGTCGTCTGCCGCACCTAAGCCTATGTTATGCGGGAAAAGGGTAGCGCCCGACACATTGTTGTGGCCGTGTACGGCATCGGTTCCCCATATAGGTGCAATAGCAGCACCATTGCTCAGCATCACTGCAGCACCATGATATTTGTCGGCAAGTGCTAACCAGTCATCGAGCTCGGCTGATTTGTTTTTTGCGGGATAGGAGCCACCACCATTGAGGACCGAACCAATACCGTAGCGGCGCATTTCACTCGCTGACAGTGACTGAATTTCTCCTTGTAAAATCTGACCCACTTTTTGTTCAAGCGTCATTACAGCTAACAGTTCGTCAGCCGTATAGGTCTGCTCAGCTGTTGATGCTGCAGCGAACGTTGTCGTCCCCATAAAAAACAGCGATGAGAAAAATATACGAACCCAAGTTGTTACCATAAACATTACCGATACCAATCCTAAAAAAAAGCCATCGCTTAATGCGATGGCTTTTTTACGTCATACGTTACTTAGAAGAAATACTTCAAACGAACACCGCTCGTACGGGGTCGTGTAAAGAAGCGGGTATTATCAAACTGCGTGATAATTGCCGCTGCTGTCGCTACTTCGTTCTCAATGTTATTCATAAACGCTTCAAGTCGAAGACTTCCTCCTTTTGTCGTATAGCCAATACCCGCATCAAAAGTCCAGTAGGCTGGCACCGAGTCGTCTAAACGACCGCGTGGGCTATCGGGAAACTTGAAATCTTGGCTATTAAATATGGTCAGATACTGCTCGTCGCGCCAACCAGCTGATATGACGTAGTCAAAGCTACCAAAGTCCGTGTCTATGTACTGAGAGAACGCAGCATTGAATTGGTACTGTGGCGTGTGGGGCAGCTGATTGCCACTGATTGGCTGAAACACGGCTTCCTCAGGTGATACATCAGCTTGGAATCTGAAATCTTGAATTGGCTCGGCATCCACAATTTCAGCTTCAATCCATAGTGCTGACCAATTGAAATTGATGTTGTAGGGAAGCTGGAAGCCGCCATCAAACTGCATACCATAAATTTCCGAATCGGCAGCATTAAAGCTGAAGGAGACCACTAAAGCACCCGGCGCACTATCTTCCGGAGCAGCGACCCCACCTGCAGTAAATTCGAGGGCTTGTTCAACCGATAGAATCGATGTGAACACCTGGTCAGTATAATCATAGAAGAAAGCCGAACCGTTGAATCGCGTTGGAATATCACCCAGCGTAAACTCCGATTTGATCCCCAACTCATACATGATGACCTGCTCGGTGTCATAGGAAGGCGAAATATTTTCACCTATAGTGGGGTCTTTGAACGTGTCATTGAATCCACCTGATTTATGGCCACTAGAGACCAGTCCATAGATCAAAACATCATCGGTCAGATCATGGCCCAGTCGGAGCCGCCAATCGACAAAGCTTTCGCTCATCTGGCCATCCTGAATCGTGATGGAATTATCCGGACTGATGGGTACCGCATAGGGGTGAATCAAGTTACCCGATTCGTCACGCACACAAATTATATTGTCTGTAGTGTTGGTATCGGTACACGGTGCTTTAATCTCAGAACCGCCGCCCAGAGGGCCATTGGCGATAATAGTATTAAGTGTATCTCTCTCACCAAATTCGCCGATGCCGTCAAGATAAAAATCAATAAATTCTTGCTCGGAGACCACACCACTAGCATCGGTGTCTGGGTCATAATTAGTACGATCAAAGCCCGCAAACTCAAAGCCTTCTGTACCAACACGCGCGCCCATGCAGCAATCAAACTGATTACCATTAGTGATATTATAACCGCCTAGAGCGAACGCATACCGCGCGTTCACACCGCGTCGTGATTTCTCGTCATGCGTATAACGCAAGCCGCCTGTTAGGCGTGTCTTTGGGGTCAGCTCATAGGTGAAGTCACCATAAAAAGAATATGACTCGCCGTTTGTCTCTGGCTGGTTAAACTCAGCACCCTGAAAGAAGCCACCGCGATCCCCTGCAGACGCTAAGAAAGAGCTTTGCTCCTCGTCGAAATAGAATGCGCCGACCGTGTAGTACAAGCGCTCTTCCTCTGGAGATATAAATCGGAGTTCATGCACCATGGACTCGGATTCAGTAATAAATTGGAATCGCGAAAAATTGTCGAGCGACTCTTCGAGCGGCTCAAGCGTCTCCAAGACACCGGGATAATCAGGCGCTAATGGCGTGGCTGCCGCGTAGTCATAAGTCAAGTCTCTGTAACTACCGATATATTCGATACTACCGAAGCCCAAATCATAATTGACCTGAAGACGTATACCTGAATGCTCAGTATCCTGCTGTGGCGCAAACCCGCGCGCAATGACATCGCGAGGATCTTCAATGTCGTTAACGCCTATACCATTACCCAGTGAATTCGCGTAGTTAGTACCTGTATAACCGGTACCCTTCTCTTCGACATGATCCGCGGCTAAAAGTATTTGAAGATCGTCGGATGGCTGCCACAGGTACTGCAAACGATAGCCACGATTATCCGCTGATTCGGCGCCCTGTAAGCCTAACGGACCGACATCGTTATAATAAGCATCGTGTTCGAGGCTGTAGAGCGAAAGGCGGACCGCTGCGGTATCGCCGATTGGTGCGTTGATCATACCGGTTGCCATGCGCTGATCGTAGTTACCACCTTCCACTTCAATCATGGCATCCCATTGACCCAAACCAGGCTTCCAACTCACAATATTGACGGAACCCGCTGTCGCGTTTCGACCACGCAGCGTACCCTGTGGACCGTAGTTCACCTCGACCCGCTCAATATCGAAGAAGACTGAACCAATACCCGCAGGCCTCGGAATATAAACACCATCTAAGTGTGTCGCCGCGGCTGGATCACCTAGTTCGGTATTGTTTGAGGACCCGATACCGCGTATCCAAACCTCGATATTGCCCTGCTTATTACTGATTTCAACACCAACCGCTTGCTCGGATAAATCCGTAAGATTTTGTAAACCAAGAATTTTTAGGTCTTCGCCGGAAAATGACGCTGCGGTGCCTTCCAGATCTTGTAAGCTTTGCGCTCGTCTTTCAACGGTTACAATGACTTCCTCAATTTCTCGACCCTCGGCGTTGGACGAGGACTCGTCCTCGCTCTGCGCTGCAGCAAAACCTGACAAAGCCAAGGCTAAACCCAAGAAAAGAGGCTTCAACGAGCCGCTCAGATAGTGAGGAATGCCTCTACTGCCTATTTTTAGATTATTCACGCTAAATCCCCTCTACCGTAACGTTGTCGTACAGGACACCCGTAGGATCGTAATTTGTTGCCTGATTGCTA
>DGPA01000015.1:2926-9422 GCA_002389505.1 Halieaceae bacterium UBA4452 | reverse complement strand
TGTTAACCGGCAAATTCAGCCAGGAGTGTTCATGTCTTTCTTTAAAACTGCGCGATGCGCGATTGTTGCCACTTTTCTTTATGGTTTGTTGGCAGCTGCCCCCACTCTAGCGGCAGATGAGCTTTTGGTTTATGTGTTTGCCGGTGACGTCCCAGCGGCGGGCACTGAAGTACAGCTCGATCAGACCATTGTGGGCAAGACCAGCGAAGATGGCTCTCTCCTTGTCGATATCTCAGGACAGGGCACGCATATTGTTACCGTGGAAGCTAACGGGGGCGCCATTACTGCGCGCTTTGTCTCAAGGGCTGGGCAATTAGTCGATGCTGTCGTGCAGCTCGAGAGCGGTGAGACATTTGTTGATGTTTATGGGCAAACCGAAAGCAATATGGAGCGTAAATCGGCCGCTGAGGGCACCCTCAATATTCGGGTGTTACAGGGTGATAGCGTTGCGACCAATGAGTCGATCTATATCGCCGGCCTCGGCGCTTCACTAACCACAAACTCATCAGGAGAGGCCAGTATCACGTTGCCAAGGGGGCGTTATCGGACCCAGGTGGCTGAAAAAACGGCCAACCTCCGTGTCGTGGGAGGGCTCACCCGCTCAGTGGTGCTCAAAATCGATGAGTCAGCCATGATGATGCAGGTGGCCGCACCGACCCTTGAAGAGGTCATCGTCATCGCAAGCTTCGACCCTGCGGGTCTTGAGCTCAGTGAGCGTGACACGACCAATATCGTTGACACAATCGGAGTTGAGTTGCTGGCAAGATTTGCTGACTCTGATGTAGCGGCCTCGGTGGTTAGAGTGCCGGGAGTCTCAGTTCAAGACGATAAATATGTGTTTATTCGCGGTCTGGGTGGGCGCTATGTCTCGGCTACCCTAAACAACGCGACCATGCCGTCTACCAACCCCTCCAAACGGACGGTTCCTTTAGACCTGTTTCCCTCCAATTTTGTGAATCAGTTGGATGTAAAAAAGACTTTCCTTACCCACATGCCGGGCGAATCTACCGGGGGCAACCTGGCCATTAACACCAAGACATTTCCTGATGAGCGTGTGCTTGGTATGAGTATTCAAGGTGGCTATACGACAGATTTAACCGGGGAAACTGTTTTTGTCGATGCCCTTGAGGGGGACTTCGACCAAATGGGCTGGGATGACGGCGCTAGAAGTGCGGATCCTGCTTTGGCGGCAATCTCTGACATGTTGAATTCCGGTGAGGCGGTTGATAGCACCACCGGCCAGGTTTTTACCTTGGACGACGCCACCGCGGGAGAATTGCGACGCGCAGGCGCCCTGTTGATGAAAGACGGTTTTGATCCCAGCTTTGAATCAGCGGCACCCAGCGGAAAGATGGGCCTCAACTTTGGCGATCTGTTTCTTCTCGACGCCTCTGAAGTGGGGGTTTATGCCGCCATGAACTACTCCAACGACTGGAGTAAGCGCGACGATGGGGAACGCTACACCTACGAATCACAGGGTGAGGTTGCAGACAACTTTCTCTATCGGCAATACACCAACACCGTACAGTTCAACGGGTTTTTGTCAGTGGGTTGGAACGTCGGTGATCACACGTTTGAGTGGAACACCGTGGCCTCTAGGGTCACCGAAAGCCAGTTAGAGCGATCGGTAGGTCAGGAGGGCGATGAGTTTCAGGCATTGCTTCGGCAAACCATTCAGTGGGAAGAGCGGCAGTACCTGTCGACACAACTCGCAGGATCGCACTTTTTAAACGATCTGGGTTCTGTTTCCTTGGAGTGGCAGGCGACTGTAAGTCAGGCCGATCGCTACGCCCCTGATCGCCGGGAATACGACTTTTCGGCCACGTCTAGCGCGACCGATCCAGAGGCATTGAAGTCGCAATACGACTTCCAGCAACCCAATGATCAGCAGTCAGAATTGTTTAACGGTTTTATTTTGGAGCCGGGCACGATCGTGCGCCGCTACGACGATCTGGTTGACGACAATATCGACGTTTCGGCGCAGCTTGGCTGGGACGTGTTCGACGCCGGAGAGAGCTTCGGCAAACTTTCAACGGGTATTCAGCTTATTTTTCGGGAGCGTACTTCAGAGAGCGCGACGTACGGTTTTAACGTTAATCAAGTGCGTGATGACTTGCTCCGCACCAGCAATCTGCTGGTTTCCGATGTGGTTTATAGCTGTGACAGCACGTCGTCTAGCGTCCAATGTGGATCTGCTACGGAAGGTGGTATTTCCAACGACCCTAATTCTGGTTTGGTGTTTGTTGATAAAACCCTCGCTTCAGATAGCTATGACGCTGAATTGGAGTACAACAGCGCGTTTGCCATGTATGACCACACCTTCAACGCGTCCTGGCAGGTGGTTGTGGGTGGCCGTTACGAAACTTACAAGCAGACGACAGATACGTTCTCACTACAGGGGAGTGGAGGTGCCGTTCAATCGCTCATTGATGAGGACAGCTTTTTACCCAGCCTTGGCGTCAACTGGTTCGTGACCGAGTCGCAGCAAGTCCGTTTTGCACTTTCACAAACCGTAGCGCGGCCAGACTTTAAGGAGGCCGCTAACGCGACCTTTTACGACAACGAATTCAATGTTCGTGTTCGTGGCAATCCATTCCTAGAAATTTCCGACATTCTCAACGCAGACTTACGATGGGAATGGTACCTGTCGGAGATGGACAGCTTATCGGTTGCCTTGTTCTACAAAGACATGGACAAGCCGATTGAGCGGGTGGTGCAGGCGGCATCGGGTTCAGCCGGTAATTCACGAACATTTCAAAATTCCGATAGCGGAGAGCTGTTCGGTGTTGAGGTCGATGGTAGGTTTGAATTTCCCTTGGGTGACGGTTATGACCAGAGTCTATTTGTGGCTTTCAACGGCGCCTATATCGAATCTGAAGTCAGCGCTGCGAATCAGGAAGCTCGTGCCCTTCAGGGTCAGCCCGAGTACACCGCCAACCTTATCTTTGGTTTTGACAGCATAAGCGCGGGACATCAATTGACGCTGCTGTTGAATCAAAACGGTAAATCAATCGCCGATGTCGGCGTATCCGGACAACCCGATGTGTTTCTTGAGCCCAGGCTAGATCTCAATATGGTCTACCGGTTCAACATGTCCGACTCCCTCACGTTGAAGGCGAAGCTAGAAAACCTTCTGGATGAGGAAGTGAAGTACAGCCAAGGCGGGCAGGTGTTCCAAGTCTACCGTCGGGGTTCTTCTGTTCAGCTGGGTTTTGACTGGCAGTTTTAAGCCCATCACATTGACTCTCGCAGGGATGAAAAAATTATGACGCGAAGTATCAAGCTACACCTTATTAGTGCGGTTTTGGTGACATTACTTGCTGCGTGCTCCGACGGCGACAACACCACCATCAACATTGAGGCACCACCGAGCAATGGTGGCGGTGACTCGGGCGGCGGTGACTCGGGGGGCGAAACCCCGGTGTCTTGTCCTGAAGGGACGTCTGAAGTCAGCGAAGGGCTGTGTGAATTGCCCGCTACCATCTCGACAGACTTGACGCTGTCGGCAGGGGTTCAATATTTGATGACGGATCGCGTGACCGTGGGTAACGGTAATGGTCAGCTGGAAAGTAACGGTGATGGCTCTTTGGCAGATGGCGCAGATGTTCAATCGGTGACATTGACGATTGAGGCCGGTGTTGAGGTCTTAGGAAAGTCGGGCACATTTGCCAATCTACTCGTGACCCGGGGTAGCAAAATTCTGGCAGCGGGTACCGCAGACGCGCCGATTATCTTTAGCTCCGACGATGAGGGCTATGACGGCTCCGGTGAATGGGGCGGTCTGATCATTCATGGCTATGCGCCGCACAATGAATGCGCGGAGGGGGGCAGTTACTGCGACATCGATGCGGAGGGCGAGTCGGGGTTTGCGGGTGGCTACGATCCGGGTGATAGCAGTGGTGTCCTGCGGTATGTGGTCGTTGCCGAGGGCGGTTATGAATTTTCTACGGGCAATGAGATCAACGGCATCTCGCTGGTTGGCGTGGGCCGGGGCACAGAAATGGACTACGTTCAGGTGCATGGCAACTCAGACGACGGTATCGAGTTTTATGGCGGCACGGTCAATGTGAAGCACGGTGTTTTCACCAACAACAACGATGACTCGGTTGATTGGGACGAGGGATATCAGGGCAACTTGCAGTACATTATTGTTAAGCAAGGTGCGTCTAAGGGAGAGGCTTTTGAGATGGATACCGAGGGGTCTTCCGATGGATTTCTCTCTAAGCCAACCCTTGCAAACGTGACGGTAGTGGCTGAAAAGGTAGCCGACCGAGCCGACTACAGCCTAAACTTTAAGAAGCGCTCGGGTGGTTTTTTCCACAACACGATCGTCACTGTGTCGCCTGATTCTGAAACCGCTCTGACCACCTGCGTCAATGTTGACGGCTCGGGTTCACAGGCGCTGGTGGGTGAGGCGCTGGTTCTGAACAACTGGATTCAGGATTGTGCCTCGGGATCTGGCGATCGCGGCACCCTGGCAAACGTAGCGGGTTTGGATAACGGCACCATTGCGGCAGTAGCGGCACAGCTCGATGATAATTTCGCTTCTCAGGCATCTGCGGCGGTATTGTCCAACACGATCGATTGGGCGGCGGTTAACAGTGCCTACCCGGAATCGGTGGCAGACGCAGACTACCTAGATGCAACGGACTTTATTGGTGCGGTCAACCCCGATGGCAGCGATGTCTGGTGGGCTAACTGGACTATCGCAGGCAGCGTTGGTAATCCTAGCCTGCCCGAGGCCTCCTGTCCTTCAGGTACGGATGAACTGGAAGACGGTCTATGCCTGCTGCCCCCCACTGTCTCCTCTGACCTGACGTTGACTGCGGGTGTGGACTACCTCATGGAAGGCCGGGTTACCGTCGGTAATGGTAATGGCCAACTAGAGACCAATGGCGATGGGACGCTGGCCGATGGGTCTTCAGTCCGCAACGTTACTTTGACTATTGAGCCAGGGGTAAAAGTGCTGGGCAAAACCGGCACCTTTGCCAACTTGGTGATCACCCGCGGCAGCAAGCTTATGGCCATGGGTACCCAATCGGCGCCCATCGTATTCTCCTCCGATGATGAAGGCCTTGACGGATCCGGTGAGTGGGGTGGGCTGATCATGCACGGCTATGGACTACACAACGAGTGTAGTGAGGGTGGCAGCTATTGCGATATCGACTCCGAGGGAGAATCAGGTTTTGCGGGTGGCTATGACCCGAACGACAGCAGCGGTGTACTGCGCTACGTGGTAGTCGCTGAAGGTGGCTACGAATTCTCTACCGGTAATGAAATCAACGGTATCTCTCTGGTAGCCGTGGGTAACGGTACGGAGATGGATTACATTCAGGTGCATGGCAACTCTGATGATGGCATTGAGTTTTATGGTGGCAACGTCAACGTTAAGCACGGCGTATTCACCAATAACAATGACGATTCAGTGGATTGGGATGAGGGTTATCAGGGCAACCTTCAGTACATTATTGTCAAGCAAGGCGCTTCAAAAGGTGAAGCCTTTGAAATGGATACCGAGGGTTCGTCAGAGGGCTTTTTGTCAAAGCCAACACTGGCCAATGTCACGGTGATCAACGACAAGGTGGCTGATCGCGCAACCTATAGCCTGAACTTTAAAAAGCGCTCGGGCGGCTTTTTCCACAACACCGTAGTGACTGTTGCTGATACCTCTGAGACCGCCGTCGATACCTGTATTAATGTCAACGGCTCCGGTTCTGAAGCACTGGTTGGTACTGCACTGGTTCTTAACAACTGGATTCAGGACTGCGGGCAGGGCGAAGGGGTGCACGGCACACTGTCAGGATCCAATGCGAGCTTCGATACCACAACCGTGGTCGAGACCGATGCGGCGCTCGATGCGCTGCTCAGCTCGCAAGCTCCCGAAGCGGTGGGTCTAGACCCTCTGGACTGGGATGCGATTAATGGCGCTTATGCCGAGTCGGTTGCCGATGGTACTTACTTGGATTCCACGGATTACATTGGCGCAGTTAATCCTGACGGGTCTGACCCCTGGTGGGCAGGCTGGACTGTACCGGGCTCACTATGAGCCTGGTCGTGAGTGTCGCTGGGCCGCATAACACGGTTTTTGCAAAGACCCATGCTGAGCATGGGTCGTCAATAGGAACACGTTAAACCGGTTGATGATGGCCCTTGTTGCCAACGTTAGCTTAATAAACGAAGACTTATGACTATGAAAAAAATCTTGGTTGTCGATGATGAATCTGACCTCAGAGATATGCTGAGATTTGCCTTGGAGACTGAGGGATTTGAGTGCTTGGAAGCTGCTGATATTCAAGAGGCTTACTGGCTGATCGCTGATCAAAATCCCGATTTGGTTTTGCTCGATTGGATGCTGCCCGGTGGTAGTGGCCTTGAACTGCTGACCCGGCTGAGGAAAGAGGAAGCGACGCAGTCCTTACCCGTCATTATGGTCACCGCCAAAGCTCATGAACAGGACGTCGTTCAGGGGCTAATAGACCACCTTGCCGGTGGAGCT
>DGPA01000015.1:0-2890 GCA_002389505.1 Halieaceae bacterium UBA4452 | reverse complement strand
TATACCTACACAAGCGCTCGCGCTACGGGGCAAGGTATTAGCTGTTGTCCTGGCGTAAGTCTCCGGGGGTTTTGTGGAAATGCTTTTTTATTGCCTTGCTGAAAGCTGCCTCAGAGGCGTAGCCGGCACTCTCCGCGATGCGGGGGGTAGATTCGTTGCTGGTTTGAAGCTTCTCCCGGGCCTTCAACAGTCGAGTATTGGTCAGGTAGGCCTTGGGAGTAACGCCAACAAGCTCTGCAAACCTCTGGGTAAAGCCTGTGCGACCCATAGCGGCTGCCCTGGATAGCGATTCAACCGTCCACTTCTCGTCTTTCTCCGTGTGGATAAGGTTCAACGCTACACCGATGTGCGGGTCTGCCAGGGCTGCCATGTAACCACTGGGCTGCCCTGCCTTGTGGATATGTGCCCGCAGCATTTGGATGAGTAACACTTCGGTAAGATGATTTACCATTAACGCTTTGCCCGGGTATGACGAGGCGGATTCTTCCGCTAACAGGTTTGTCAGGGTTATGAGTGTTTGTCGTTCTTCACGGGTACGGGTGCCGGCCTGGATAAAGCAGGGCAGGTTCTTCAAGAAGGGATGATCAATAGTGGCGTCATAAGACAAGGTGCCGCAGAACAGCGTCGTAACCCCGTTGGCGTTGGTCGACTCGTCCATGGCGGATTCAAGCGTCACAGGCGGTCTTCCCGAGGGAGAAGCATGTGACAGAAAGGCCCTTACGTTGCCATTTTTGAGCAGGAAGAGCTCTTCATTGCCGCTCACACTTACCACGTTCTCCGCCGGTAATTTCTGGCTGTCCGGCGTATCGCTGAGCCAGTGTGCGCCGCCGGTAGGAAAGGCCACGCCATCACCGACCTGCAGCAGCACTGGTTCCTGGCAGCCACTCTCCCGCAAGTAGCATTGTCCTTGCAGCACGATATGAAAGATGCCCTCGGGCCGATACTGGAACTGCATATTCCAGGGGCCGTCCGAACCCTGGCACAAATATGTTTTTGCCGAGAGTTGGATGTTCTTCAAAACATGTGTCAAGGNNNATCCATTGCGCCTATGTTATGACAAAGCCCGCCGGGCCGCACAGGTAGACGCGGTGCGCCGGGGAAAATGACAAAAATCGCGGCGAAAACAACATTTTTTTGAGCGCCGGGGAGGGCGAAACTAGGCCCGTAGATTGCCCCGGGCTTTTTCGCCGAAACTGAAAGAGGTATCTAGTGGCCGACATCAAGCTTTATGGTTACTCAACCAGCCCCTATGTGCGCAAGGTGGGCTGTTGTCTCTATTACAAGCACCTGTCCTTTCAGCACGTGCCGGTAAACCCGGTAGACAACCGCCAGATCGAGTTCACTGGCCAGACTCAGGTGCCGGTTCTGCAGATAGACGGTGAATGGCGCCTGGATTCCACGCCGCTGGCCCTGTGGCTGGACGAGCTGTTTCCGGAGCGCCCGCTTTTCGGCCAGGGCCCTGAGGAGTGTGAAGAAATCCTCGCAGTGGATGCCTGGATTTCCGAAAGCCTGATCGTAAGCGGCTTTAAAACGGTTTATGAAACACCGATGAACGCCAGGCTACGCGCAATGGCCTGGCGCCTGGCTAATATTGTCAGTAGCCAGACGCCACTCCCGGACGAGGTGCGCAATGCCTGGCCTCAGCTATTGAAGACCGCCCCGTTTATCAAGCACATGGTCCGTTGTGCGGACACCTCCGAGTCGGCCAGGGAGATGCGGGACCGAGTCGGTATGGAGCTGTTTCAGCACTTCAAGGGCGGGCCATTCTTTGCCGGCAGGGCAGAGCCGTCACTGCTGGATTTCGCCATATTCCCCCAGATTGTTTTCGGTTACATGGTGGGCAATGAAGACCAACTGGCCATCGCGCAGGTTCCCGAAATGCGTGACTGGGTGGAGAGAATGACTCAGCTCTTGCCGGAGAATCCCCTGCTGGTACCAGACTACATGATTATCCACTCGCTCAAGCAAGCAGTCGGGGAAGAATTCGCCGCTTAATCATTCAGAAGACATAACACCAGGAGCAAAAGCAGATGAAAACAATAAAACCGCTCATATCCGAAGTATAAGAAGTATAAATGGGGTGTCGGCAGTAACTGGTCGTTCAGAAAGTGATCGTGGAGGCAGGAGATCATGGATGTAGGCTCAGAGAGTGCCTTCGGTGAGTACTCGCATTGCTGGTCTTATAGATCTTTTTCGTTCACCTTCGAAAAAAATATCAGTCTATATTTAATACGTAACTTACTTATAAAAATACATATGAAACAAAACTATAGATGTCTAATTATTCTAGTGACTGCTCTTGTGGGGTGTGGCGGTGGAGGAAGCAATAGTGAGACACCCGAACAAGTAAATATAGCACCCCAACTCATTGGGTTAATTGATTTTGCAATTGATGAAAACACCACTGAGATAACTACCATTCAAGCAACAGATGCCGAGGGGGACAATATAACTTATTCCATTGAAGGTTCTGACTCAGCATTAATGACGATAGGGAGTTTGTCTGGAGAATTATCTTTTATTTCACCCCCAGACTATGAAAATCCACAAGACAGTAATCAAGATAATATTTATGAAGTAACCATAATTGCATCAGATGGTTCCTTATCCTCATCGCTTGGAATAATAATTTCCATTAACGATGTTCTTGAGGGCATGGGTGGATCAAATATGTTGCTTATGGGCAATAGTTTCTTTAGACCTTACGCTGAAAGATTCAGCGAGTTAGCACTAGATGCAGACTTTTTAGAACACAGAGATACTATCGTTATGAGAGGCGGCGTTTACGGCACACCAATTGGATTATGGACAAAAGAAGACACAAACACAGAAATTAAACAAATTCTAGATTCTGGGAACATCGACGTTCTTGGGATGACTTGGTATTTAA
>DGPA01000040.1 GCA_002389505.1 Halieaceae bacterium UBA4452 | reverse complement strand
CCGGCAGCTCAGACGCTTCGGTCACCATGGGTAACGTGACCCTGACCGCCATGGGGGACGATAGCCTGGCTACCTTCGAGCTTGACGATAACGACGATACCGCCATCACGGTGGGTGACCTGACGTTGACTGCCGGTGGCTTGGCTGAGGTGGATCTCACCGATGGGTATATGTCTGACACCACCATTGGCAACATTACACTAGAGGGAGGCTCGGCTAGCGTTGATGTAGAAGTCAACAACGACGACGACTGGTCCGAGCTCGAGTTTAACCTAGGCGAGACGCTCGACATTACCATCAACGGCGATGCCGGCACTGATAATGTTGTCACTGTCGATGTTGAGGGCATATCGAGCGGTCTGGAGACCATCACCGTGAGGGGTGACGACATCGATGCCATTGACATCACCTTGGGTTCCTTGAGGGATGATGACGGAGACGGTACGTCGGACACGGTCGTCGACACGACGTTGATCGACTTGTCGGGTGTAACGGGCGACACCGCCCTCATCAACATTGACCTCACTGGCGAAGATGAGGAAGCCGCTAACTTGCAAGATGATATGATCATCCGGCTTGGTGATTTTTCTGATGGCTCCACTATCACTACGAACGTCCAAGACCATGGCTTCAGTTACGGGATGGGGGACAGCATCTCGGACGGCGATGGTGTCCGACAGACCTATGTGTTTGAAGGGTCTGACATTGGCGAAATCACTATTGAGGGCTTTGTGGCGGGACGTGCATTCGCGCGAGACATTGATGTAGGCAGCGACTTGGTCGGCGGCGACGACAATGACTTCGCGAATCTAACCACTGACCGTATCGACCTCTCCGCCTTTGGGCTAACCGAGGAAGATGTCGTAGTGTCGTATAATTCGGACGACCAGTCGGTGACGATCACTGCGGCTGACGGCCAGTTTGATGGCAGCATTATTGTCACCGGGGTAGGGGTCGACGATGGTACTGGTACCAAGGATGACTACGAAGATAGAGTATTGGATTCGATTATCTTCTAGTTACCGCTCGTAATGGCATAATACAAGGGGGCTTCGGCCCCCTTCTTTTTATTACCCTAGACTAGGATGAACGGTTGGCCACTCTACACGAAGTACTGGCAAGCTTGCCTAAACGCTTGGCCCAGCGCGGCAAAGACAACGTTGATCAGCTCGTCAACCGACTGGTGGCGCAGCTGCCGGCGACCGACGAGCCCGATGAACGCCGCCGCTATCGGCTACTGTCAAACGCCATAGACCTGACCAAGGTGTCTGATCCTAGCGGCGCATTGGAGTTGATGGACTGGGTGGCCGAGCTGGGGCACGAGTCGTCAAAAATGCGGGCCGTGCGCGCCGCCTGTCTGGATCGGTTGGGCAGGCACGCCGAGGCGAAGGCGGTCACCGCTGCGCTGTGTGCCGACGACACTACCGAGCCTGAAACCGTGCTGGTCGCAGCAAACCTACTGGTTCGCTACAACGAACAGGAAACGGCATTAACCGCGGCCCTTGGTGCTTATGAAGCGCTGGGGCGGCCCAAGCGGCACACAGCGACCGTCCTGTACATTACCCAACGCTGCGCGGCGTTTGCCGACAGCGACAGATTGACTGAAGAAATCGCGCAGGCGTACCTGTCAGACGATCTGAAGACGGTCAATGAAAGTCCGCGCACCAACTTGTTATGGTCTGCGGATGAACAGATGAATATTGCCGTTACCCAAATTTGGGCCGGCATCAACTTGAAGGGCGACCAACAGCGCTTCAACGGCGTACGACCGCCATTGGCGGGACGCCGACTCAAAATTGGTTACTTATCCAGTGATTTTCGTCTGCACCCGACCTTGCGGTTAATGATGGGCGCTCTACGGCACCATGACGCCACTCGCGTTGAGGTCGTGCTCATTTGCTCAGGCTGGGACGACGGGTCAGCGCTGCGTAAGGAAGCCGAAAGCTTGGTGTCGAGTGTGCTTAGCGTCAGCCACTTGAACGATAGCGACGCCGCAGCGGCAATCAAGCAGGAAGGGATTGATGTGCTGGTCGAGCTCAATGGGCCAACGCGCGCCAATCGCATGTCTATATTACCCTTCAGGCCCGCGCCCGTGCAGGTTGACTACCTAGGCTGGGCGGGCAGCGTCGGCGGCGTGGGGGTCGACTATGTAGTCGGCGATTCGTGGACGGTTCCCCCTGGGACAGAAGCGGCCTACCCCGAAGCGGTTATGCGGATGGACCCTAGCTACCAAATTAACGATCACCAATCCTACCCGCCGGTGGTGCCCTATACCCGCGAAGAGGTAGGTCTGCCTGAGGATGTGTTCGTGTTCGGTGTGTTCAACGCCATTAATAAAATTCAAGGGGACGTGTGGCGGGTCTGGATGGCCATATTAAAGCACGTGCCCAACAGTGTCCTTTGGCTGCTCGACCCCGGTGACGCCGCGCGTAAACGACTGGCGCGGGCGGCCATTGCTGCAGGAGTGCCGGTCAGTCGCATTATTGGCGCGAAAGCCATGAACAACGAGCAGCACTTGCGGCGCATTGCTGTGGCCGATCTCATGCTTGATCCTTGGCCCTACGGCGGTCACACGTCGACCTCTGACGCGCTCTATGCTGGGGTGCCGGTGGTGACCATTAACGGAAGGAACTTTCCCGGGCGGGTTAGCGCCGGACTACTCCGCTCCGCGGGACTGCACGCCCTCGTTGCCAAGGACCCACAGGATTATGCAAACAAAGCGGCGCGGCTGGCGCTAAATCCTGACCAGCTACGCCAGGTGACAGATAGCCTAAAAACGGTGGATAGTACCCCGTGTTTCGATGCGCGCAACCGAACTCGGCAGCTTGAAGCACTGTTTACAGCCGCCTACCAGCGCTGGAGCGCAGGGAAGCCCATAACCCCAATAACCGTTAATGCGCCACGCCCGTCCCAGCCACCGTTGACCGAGGGGCTGACGATAACCGTGCCCAACGCTCAGGTAGGGTATGGCTCTAAACCCGACTGGATACGGGAAAACCGTCCTCCGCAGCTGCGGTTGGAGGGTCCGACTGACGAGTCCGAGGCAACGGGAGCCGAAGCCGCTGGGCCGCCAACGGCTACTCCTCGTAGTGACAGTGCGAGCAGGCGGCGTATTATTCTGGTCTCGGGATCTTGGAGCAGCGGCACCAGCGCCACCGCGCAAGTGGTCGCTGCACTGGGCGCAGCTACCCCCGGTGACATGTTTCGGGTCAACGATGCAAAGACAGAAACCTTTGAAATGGCCGCGTTCCGACAGGTATTGCTGTCCCTTGCCTCGGAACCGAAGTTGCAACGCAAGGCAACCAGGCAGCAAGCGGTTGCTGCGTTTTCAGCCTTCGACCAACAAATGCTGGCTGACATTGACGGCCCCATTATGCTAAAGCACCCGCTGTCAGCGTTGTTTATTGACGAACTCACCGAGGTCTTTGACTGTCAAATAGTCACCGTTGTGCGGGATTTCGACGACGTCGAGCGCACCCGCAAACGGCGCAAATGGTCTCAATATTTTGGCAGCAAAGGCGCCAAGATTATTTATCTCGCCTTGGTGAACGCCATCGCCAAAACCGATGCGCCAGTGCTGTGGTTGAAATACCGAGACTTGCTGGAGGACACCGATAAACAGGTCATGACCATTGCCCACTTCATTGGATTGGACGGTGATCCGACCGCGATAGCCCGCGCCATTGCTACGGTGAGACGCAGTCAGTGACACCCACATTTGCTATCGTCACTCCCTGTTTTCGGGAAGATGATGAAACATTGACGCGCATGATTCAATCGGTAGTGGCGCAGGCGACGCCCTGTCATCACATAGTGGTCAGCGACGGTATTGAGCGCCAGTTTCCCTCGTCCTGCTACGCGGCTTATAGCCAACGCGGCCATACGTTAACGGTGCTGAACTTGCCCCTACGGATGCGCAATTCGGGAGCGGGCCCGCGAGCCATTGGTGCGCTCTTGGCGTTTGCTCAAGGTGCCGAGCTGGTCAGTTTTCTGGACGCCGATAATGCGCTTTTGCCCCAGCACACCACCGCCGTACTCAAGTGCCTAAGACCTCAATCACTGGCAGTGAAGACGCTGCGCCGGGTGTTTCTGAAGGACACTGGCGAGGAAACACCCACCGAGGCTGCAGAGAACAGCGGCGCACATATCGATACCAACTGCTTAACGCTGACCCGGAGAAGTCAACGTTTGCTTGTGGTTTGGTTATATTGGCCAGTCAGCTTCGGTACCGGTGAAGACCGCATACTGAGCGCTATCCTCAACGCCACCGACGGGACTATACAGACTACTGGAGAGCCCACTGTGTTGTATTGGTCCGAGTGGCCCATTCACTATCAACTGGCGGGGAAAGCGGTGCCGACGACCGCGAAACGGCCAACGCGTCGAGCACGCACCCACTTTCACGGACCGTCTTTTTTTGCGATCACAGGCCAGCTGCCTATTGCCGAGCAGTGGCTACGCATCCCAGCCGAGCCTATCGCTGCGCCTCAGCGTGACCCGCTAATATGTCAGTTATTGCTCTCCGAGGGGCGCTCAAACGCGTCGGCACCGCCACACAACCCGCCGCCGCTCAACTACGTGGAACTGCTGATTACCGATAATAGTGTGAACGCCGCGCCTAAGTCACTCAATACCCCGGTCCTCCACCTACCCGCGGGTACCGGGTGTTTTTTGGCGCTAGCACTCGCTGGCGTGACTGCCTACCATGAGAATCGCCGGTGGCTAGTCGCTTACATGGCCTCTGGGCTCGATCGTCTTCAGTCACAAGATGCTGCCGTTCGCCAGCGCGTCGAGTCGGCCACCTCAGCATACGTGCTGTTGCTGATGCGTCGAACGGCGGCAGGGTCCCAACTGCTGGCTATTGCTGCCCCATCTGATCGAGGTGACCTATGGTCATTGTTGGCGCAACGGTGCACGCTCAACGCCAATGCCCAAGACTTGGTCAATGCCCTGCAGGATCTGTGCGCTCAATTGACCCTACCCATGCGCCATTGGGAAGTGCCCAATAGCTAATGCGTCGAGCCTCCCGGTTGGCGTGACAGATTTTGACGTTTTTGGGCGCTTCTGCTACGATCGCGGCTATAACTATGTTCTCGGCACCACGCCGCTTTGGTGTGTTGGCACGCTTCTTAAGGCTAGACACCCACCATTTCAAGTAGGTATCCCGTGAATGCACCCTCTACAGCCGTCGACACTACCGACGCTGACCAGGTTTTTACCACGCCATTAAAAGCCGCTCTCGCAGCCTGTCGAGGGTCTTTTATTACGGTCGGCGTGTTCAGCTTTTTTATCAACCTGCTCATGTTGACCCCGATGTTTTTTATGATGCAGGTCTTTGATCGGGTGATTTCCAGTAGTAGTTTAAGCAGTCTCGCGGCGCTTGCCGTCATAGCACTATTTTTGCTCGCGACCATGGGTGTCCTTGATTTGGTGCGATCTCGGGTACTGGTAAAAGTGGCTACCCGCCTAGATTTACTGTTAAGTGACCGTGTTTACCAAGAGTGTTTTGCTTATGGGAGAACGCATCAGGGTATGAACGATACCCAGCCACTCAATGACCTGACCGGTTTGCGTCAATACCTCGGTGGGAACGCGGTGTTTGCCTTTTTTGACCTGCCTTGGCTGCCTTTTTACCTGATTTTATTGTTTATCTTTCATCCCCTTGTTGGCAGCTGGGGAGTGTTTGCCGCTATTGTGTTAATCGCTTGCGCAGTGGCTAACGAGCGCACAACGACTAAACCGCTGCAGGAAGCCAACGAGTTGGCCCGTTTGAGTCAGTCTCAAACAGATCGTAATTTGCGTAATGCCGAGGTCGTCTCGTCAATGGGAATGTTGGCGGGGCTGCAGCGCCGCTGGCGGAAGCGTCAGAACGCCACCCTCTATTATCAGGAGGCGTCCAGTAACTATGCTGGCGGATTTACGGCGTTCACCAAAACATTTCGCATTATCGCTCAGATGGGTGCCATGGGCTTAGGCGCGCTGTTGACCGTCAATCAACAGATTACTCCGGGGACCATGATTGCTGGCTCTCTTTTGATGAGTCGGGCTCTGTCGCCTCTTGAGGCAATGATAGGTGCTTGGAAAAGCTTCTCTAGCGCCCGCGAAGCCTATTATCGCTTAGATAAGATGCTTGAGGATGCCGGCACCGATAAACACTATACCCGCATGCCTGACCCCAAAGGTCGGTTGACCGCCAGCGATGTCACGATTGTGCCACCCCAAGCTAAAACGGCTACGGTCCAAGGCGTTAGTTTTGATATTCCCGCAGGGTCTGTGGTCGGGCTTATTGGGCCTTCTGGGTCAGGCAAGACGACGTTGGTGCGAGGCATTTTGGGTACATGGGCCTGCTCTGAAGGGGCGGTTCGAATCGACGGCGTTGAAACCACCCAGTATAAACGGGAAGACTTGGGCCCCCATGTCGGCTATTTACCTCAAGATATTGAGCTTTTTGACGGCACAGTGTCGGAAAATATCGCCCGCTTCGGCGATATTGACTCAGAGGATGTCGTGCAAGCGGCTCGGGATGCGGGTGTGCATCAACTGATACTGGAGCTCGCTGAAGGCTATGACACCGAGATAGGCCCCGCTGGCCACCAATTATCCGCAGGTCAACGGCAGCGTGTGGCGCTCGCCCGCGCAATCTATCGTCGACCACGGGTGGTTATATTGGATGAGCCGAACTCAAATCTCGACGAAGCGGGTGAGGCGGCATTGCATAGAGCAATATGGCTGCTCCGCAAAGATGGTGCGACTGTGCTGGTGGTAACCCACCGTACGGGTATTCTCGGTCTGACCAACGTACTGCTCTTCATGATCAATGGACGACTTGAAAAATGGGGTCAGCGCAGCGAAGTCTTGGCCTATTTGGAAGAAGAGAGTCAGCGTCGTAAGGCCGCAGCCCAGGCGAGCAACGACCAACCCGCCCTAGCGGCGACCTCGAGTGCGAGCGCCGATAGTGCCGAGGATTCGTCCAATGAGTGATTTACCCGTGGCAGATAAAAAAGCCTTGGACAGAATCGACGAACTAGTGAGCAACTATGAGAGTCATGCCGGGCGGGTCGCCGACGATCCGGCACAGGTGGTTCAGCTTGACTCGTCCAGCGAAGGCTATCAGCGCTTAGGGCTCATTATTATTGGCATTGTGTTTGGTGGCTTTGGGCTGTGGTCCATTATTGCACCATTGCACAGCGCATCCTTCGCTACCGGGGTCGTCCAAGCCCAGGGTTACCGAAAACCGGTACAAAATTTGGAAGGCGGTATTGTTGAACGTATTGAAGTGGAGAATGGTCAGGTGGTTCAGCGCGGAGATGCACTGCTGTATCTTGATGACACCGCGACGCTGGCCGATCTTGGTGCGGTTCAAGTGCAGTTATTCTCAGCATGGGGGCTACTCGATAGACTCATTGCTGAACGCGATGACTTGGCTGAGCCCGTGTTTCTACCGTCGCTGTTAAACCATGTTGATACCCATCGAGCGGCAAAAGAGGTGGTTGCTAATGAGTCCGCACTCTTTAATGCCCGTCGGGAGGATCGGCTAGGCGAGATTGGCGTCATTCAACAACGAATATTGCAGCTTGAGGACGAGTTAATTGGGCTTAAGGCGATTCAATCATCCCGAAACTCGGTGACCACATCGCTACGTGAGGAAGTGTCTGATTTACGGCAACTACTCGATGAAGGGTTCGTTGACAAAGTGCGGTTGCGCCAGCTTGAACGCAGCCTCGACAGCGCCATAGCTGACGCCTCATCAGCGGCTTCTCGACTATCGGGTACGCTGATTGCTATTGAGGAATCCAAGCTCCGCTTGGCGCAAATCAATAAGCGATTTAAGACCGATGTTATCGGCATGTTGTCCCAAGCCAGCGCAGTGGTTGTCGATTATGAGCAGCGATACGAGGCGCTAAAAGAACGTCTGGATCGCACTATTATTCGTGCGAGTGCAAATGGGATTGTTTTAGATCTCGCAGTAACCGCTATTGGTCAAATTATTCGTGGGGGTGAAACACTCATGGAAATTGTGCCTGAATCTGAAGAACTGTTGGTGAAAGCGCAAATATCGCCCGCTGATATTGATACTGTCGAGGTGGGTGATGAAGCTGAAATTCGATTCAGTGCTTTCAAGCGTGTGTTCAGTGTCAACGGTCGCTTAACGTCGCTGTCTGCTGACAGGCTGGTTGATGAACAAACGGGCCTGCCGTATTACGATGCTGAGGTAGATATTGACGAGGAGAATTTGGTCGAGATATTGGGCGATCGTAAGATAATGCCCGGCATGCCCGCGGATATTCTTATTAAAGGCGATGCGAGGACCTTGTTTCAGTACCTGACAAAGCCGGTTGATAATATGTTCGCACGCGCGTTACTGGAGGAGTAGTGGTGCTGCGCCCTATGCACATTGTTACTGCCCTCACGATCATCGTCCAGTTGACGCCTGGCGTCTTACAGGCGGAAACCATTGGCCTGCTCGACGCCTATACATTGGCTCTTGAGAATGACACCCGCGTTCAAATTGCGCGATTTGAACAAGATGCGGCTAGTGCACGCGAAGATCAAAGCGTCGCACAGATATTTCCAAGACTGAGTCTATTTGGCCAGTTTTCTAAAAATGAATTGGAATACGACGCCGACGTCCTTCCCTCTCGGCGCTATAACGGTGCTCGCTACGGCGCCGGAGTCACTCAGAAAGTATTTGACTTACCGGTCATGGCGCAATTGAAGTCCACTCGGGCGCAGCTGCGCAGCGTCTCCTACCGTTTGGCTGATGAAACTCAGCTGCTGGCGGTCCGCGTCGCTGAAAACTATTTTGGCATCCTCGCAGCTCAGCGCGAGCTGAAAGCGTTTTCGGACGAACTTCAGGCCATTGAGCAGCAGGTCACACAAAGTGAGGCCATGGCGGAGCGACAGTTGGTGTCCATGACTGACTTGCTCGATATTAGAGCGCGTAGGGACTTGCTGGCGGTAAAAACAATTGAGGCAGAAAATAACGTTGCATTAGCGCAGGAGGCTTTTTACGCATTGTTGGGGGAGCGAAACTATGAACCGGCAGCGATTAATGCGGTGGCCAAGCAGTTGGTTGATGTTTCGCCAGTGGAGGCATCCCTTGAAGCGATGCTTGCCAATAACCAACAGGTGATGAGCCTGCGCGCTGATCAGGACGCCGCTAAGGCGTTGATCGAGCGTGCACGGGGTACGGCTTTTCCTACCGCGGAGATTGTGGTTAATCAGCAGCATTCTGATGTCGGGTTCGACAACACGACCTCGCCCCCGAGAGATACTTTTTATATTGGAGTCAATGTTAATTGGACTTTAATGGAGGGCGGTGGCGGGCGGGCGCGCCTGCGTGAAGCCTGGGCAAATTATCATGTGGCGTCAGAGCGCCTAAAAGATATTCGCCAAAGGCTCGAGCAAATGTTGCGCTCTGCACACCTCGCCCTCAATGCCAGTCACAAGCGAATGGCCGCCGCCGAAAACAGCCTCGAGTCGGCTAAACTGAGCTACCAAGCGGCCATACGCGCTCGTGAGCTCGGTGTCGGTCGCGTCTTGGACGTGTTAATGAGCCGCAGTGCGGTCACCCGTGCTGAGCTGGACAGTATTTCAGCGGCGTTTGATAACTTGATGTCATGGTTAGAGCTTGAGTATGTGGGAGGTCAACTAAATACTCAGACCTTAGCCGCCATTGACCAGCGGTTAAGCTCTTAAACAGTCAATTAATATGCCTGTTTACAGCGACTAATCTGCGTGCGCATAGATATTTTCGGTAAAGTCAGAGCGCTTTTCTTGCGTAATCAACAGATTAAATAGTTCACGCTGAGAGCAGTCCCTGATCCCATTAGTTAACGAAAAATAGAGAGACAGTATGACCACCCATAATAGAACCGCAATACAAACAAAGTTTCGGTCGATTAGTTACGATCAGCTTGCAAAAGATGTCGCTGCCGCGGGTCGTTTTCTTGCTGCAACTATAGGCGCCGACGTCCAGCGTGTACTGGTGGGTTCATCCATACACCCTTACGTGGGTTGGGTCCTTCGCATCGCGTTGCTGGCTGGGCGATATCATCAGGTACAAGCCACCCTAAAAATGCCTGCCCAGCAAAACGCGGTGACCATTAGCGGTGTCGAACAAGCGAGTGATCCCAAAAATCTCACGTTTACATTGGCTAATATAAATGACTGGCGTAGCGACGAGACCCCACTACCTGTTCAAGATATTTTTAACAGTTTAGAGAACGTCTCAGAGCCGCTAATTACTATTTATACGTCGGGCTCGACCGGACGCCCAAAAGGAGTGGTTTATTCTGGCAGCGTTTTGTTTAAACGACTTTTGGCCCAGGCGACAACGTTTCCATCGAGGGAAGGTGATATTGCGTTCAACCAAATGGGCCCAGATACCGCGGGCGGATTGGCGATCGCCCTTAGAATACTTCAGTCGGGAACAACACTCTTGGTGAATCACGTAGACGCTTTTGGAGCGGGCGACGAGCAAGATAGGGCGCTTATTCAGCAGTCGACTGTCTTAATGACCTCAACAGGTTTCTGGGCCAATAAAATCAAAAGCCAAACCAGATGGTTGAACAAGGAAAATCGCCGAGTGTTTTTGGGCGGTAGCCGTGTTTACGCCGGTCTTGTCAATTACTTGCGCACCTATGTCGCCAATGAGGTAAACGTTATTTATGGCAGCACCGAAGTAGGACTGGTGGCGGGCATGAATGCCGAAGGTATCCTTAGTCAGCCTGCTTCAGTGGGAAAAATCATTGAGGGGGTCGAGATTAAGATAGTAAAAGAGTCGAAAGAGGTGGGCTGTGATGTCTTGGGTGCAGTCACTATCCGATCGCCTTGGAGTGCCCTAGGTTATGAAGATTCTCCGGATGACACAGACTTCCAAGATGGATGGTTTATGTCTGGTGACTTAGGAATGGTTGATCAAGAGGGGTACCTGTTTATAGAGGGTCGCTCTGGGGACCTTTTGAATTATGGCGGTACGAAGTTTTTGGCCTCTGACGTTGAAACTCAGCTGGTCGCTCTCGAGGGTATCACCGATGCCTTCGTGACGGTGTTACGATCCACAGCGCAAGAATCACTAGTATTAATGCTAGTGGCAAACACCGAGATAAGCGATCTTGAAGCGGCGGTGCGACCACACCTACCTAATAACGCCCCTGCTAAGATCATGTTGGTTGACGCTATACCCCGCAATGAGATGGGTAAGATAGGGCGCCAAGCATTAACGCTTGAGTTGGAAAACCAAGTATAGCCATATTTGACAGTCAATTAACCCTTCATCCTGAGCTTAGCCTATGCCGCCCGTGAGTTTATCGACCAGCAGTACGCCCAATGTGACCTCCTTAAAAGCGGTGTCCGTCTCTTACTCTCCGGTGCAAGATCGGTTGTTGCTCTCGGTAGACAGTACCGACGACAGGCATATTCATTTATGGCTTACCCAGCGCCTGGTGGCCTTAATACGTGGGCATATTGAAAACTGGCTTAAGAAGCAAGGCGAAGGCAGAGGGGACTCATCTCCGGGAGATGCTAGGCACAGTGGCTCGCAGTCTTCCGCCGATAAAAAAGCAGTTAAGAAACAGCAGCGCACCCCCGAGGTCGATGTGCTGGTTACGCATGTCGATTTTGCTACCGTTGGTAAAGGGCTACAGATGACCTTTAAAAATTCCCAGTCGCCATCGGAGGGAAGTTATTGCTTGCGATTACAGTCACCGGCATTGAATCGCTGGTGGTCTGGAATACTGGACACCTGCGCTCTGGGAGATTGGGCTCTCACCGAACCCAAGACGGGGGCGTCTGACAAAATAACGGCGAAGAGTTCGGTTCCACGCATACTGCACTAGCGGTCAGCTTTGCTCACCACTCTGCCAGCGGTCGTTGCCGAGGCTGTTTTGTAATCCTCTTATCATACCTGCTAGGCGCTTGCCGACTGCTGTAAATTGGTGGCTGTTTCGCCAGTTGTCGGCGCCCTTGGGTTCCAAAGACTCGCCCCGCACCCACTGTTCATACAATGCTCTCAAACCTTTTGCCATAGCTTGTGCATCAGCGCCCGGCAGCTGATGAACCGCGGGCGAAACATCTTCAAATATAGCTATGGGGGTAACAGCGACCGGGCTGCCTGAGCTGATGCCCAGACGCACGGCTGCACTCGATGATTCGCCGGTGTGCTGGTAGGGAAATACCAGTAAATCTGCGCTGGACATTTGCGCGTGGCACTCGTCGGTCGAGTGGTATCGATTGTCAAGCATTGCCTGTCTATCAATACCTGCCTGCCCTATGCGAATATGGGTTTGCGCACGCATCAGCTCAGATGTTGTATCGGGATACTCGGCATTGAGCATACGCAGCATAATAGGAACGCCCTCGTTAACGAGTATAGCGACTGCGTCGATGAGCTCGAGCAAACCCTTGTGTGGCAGCAGAAAGCCGTAGCTCATGATCAAAAGCGGCCTTCGGTGATTGGTCTGGATGGGCGCCTTAGCACGGGATTTAAGGGTGGGTATACCGTGGGGAAATAAGCTGGCCCGATCAATCACTCCTATGGCTTTTAACTGATTTAAATCAGCTGGAGTATGTACCAACACTCGATCACAGGCCTTCAACGCCTTGCTGAGCAACGTCATGGCTTTTGAGGGGTCGCCGGCAGGACTAGTGGTCGAATGCAGGGTCATGATGACGAGCCGACCCTGCTGCTTTTGACGGGCAATAAAGAGGTAAAGGGCGTCAAAATTAAAGAAATAAAAGTTGAACTGAATGACCAGCACCGATACGTTTGAATTGTCGACTGCTGCTGCGAGCGCCGCTAAGCGTTCGTGATCGTCTTTCATATCCCAGCAACGCGAAATATTTGTCGGGTCTTTGCTTATCCATTCCCTCTCGTCACACCGATTAGCAAATATCATAGTGTCAAAGGGCAGGGCGTGGCTCAGTTGGTGGGTATACTCGGCAATACCACAGCGGGTATTGAAACTGGAAATAAAACCCACTGTGGGGGGTAATTGCCGGTTAAGCTGACCCAATTGGCGAACAAAATCAGCTGTACCTCGGGCAACGCCATGCCACTGAAAGCGAGCGGTTAAGCACTCTGCTGACTGCGCGGCGAGCCGAGAGCGCGTGTCGGAGTCGATGTTGACTGTTTGCTGCAGCGCTGATACCAGCGCTTCCTGTTTGGGTCGAGCCCATACGGAGTCAAAGAGATTAAAGTGAGTGTCTGCACGTTCAAAATCATAATCAATGGCAATGAACCCGTCCCCACGCATGACATCTTGCTGACCACTCCAATCAGTCGCAATGACCATCATGCCCGACAACACCGCTTCTGCCATGGGCAGTCCAAAACCCTCAGCATGACTAGGTAGCACCATGACATCGCATTGCTCATAGAGCGCCTTCAGTGCAGGGGGCTGCAAGTCATCCAATATTAGATGAATAGGCGCAGCATTGGGCGTATTGGCACGCACGCGTGCTATGTGCGCTTCAATATCGTGGTGAGGATTTGGGAAGGTTTTTATGATCAGTGCGACATCATCATCAGCGCTAAAAGCTTCCGACCACGCATTCAATAGAGCATCAATCCCTTTTCTGGGGAAGCACGAGCTGACGTGTAAGAAGGTGACCGCATAGTCGTACTGGATGTCCGGTTGCTGGGCAACGATGCGTTCCCAATGGTCTACTCCAAGCCCCACGACCGCGGTTGGCAAATGACAGCCAGCATCAATGAGCACTTTCTGGACATGGGTTGACATGACCGTGATACCGTCAAGCTTACGATTAAATGCCGACATCCATTGGGCTGGAAAGCCCGATTCCTCCCAGCCATAGGCATGGAGAATATTGATATCGCCGCGCATATCCTCAACCCGAGGAGGAAAAAGATTTCGGGTGCAAATGTGAATATCTGCGGTCGCTGATGAATTGTTGAGCAGGCGACTGAGCGTCGGCTCTGCCTCGCTGAAGTCACTACTAATGGGTAATGGCCCGGGTCCGTCAGCCGACACCAAACAAAGATTGTCCGTTGATGCTGCCATGGCCCTGGCAAACTCTCGATTGAGTAAAGCGAGACTATAGCTAGAGTCCAGCGGGCCTTCGATTTCCCAGTGTAAGCTGCTTGCCTGTTCAATTCTCAGGTGTCCGGTGGCAGCAATGTTGGCGGCAATACAATGTGCTGCCAGATTGATGAGGACGTGCTGCTCTTTGAATCCCTCTATGGCGCTGGACAATGCGCGGATCGCTTGAGCATTGATAGCATCGAGACTGGAAGGTCGAGGACAACTTGTCGCACGACGGTCATGGATCTCTTCCCAAGCTGCCAGCGCTGAATCCGCCGCAGCGCTCCAAGTGAATCGCGCCGCTTGCCTTAAGCCAAATGCCTCGAGCTGTTGACGGTGCGCTTTATTGGTCAGTAGCTGCTCAAGTCTCAGCTGGATTTGGTGTGCCGAGAAGGGATCGAACATAGCAGCGTCATTGCCGACCACTTCAGGCAGACTGGACGTATTGGCAGTGATGACCGCGGTACCACAGGCCATGGCTTCCAATGCCGGCAGTCCGAAACCTTCATGCCAAGAGGGAAAGGCAACCAGGTCTGCCTGAGTATAGAGCGCTACTAGCTCTGCCTCAGTGACAAAGCCCAGCAATCGGAATTGGGTGGCGGCGATACCCGCTTTAGCGGCAAGGTGTAACAGAGATAGCCGATCGGCCTCATTAATCACTCCCGCCAGGACTAAAGCGACATCTGCCTTTAAAGCATGGCTTAACTGACCGTAGGCTTCAATAAGTCGAGGCAGATTT
This sequence comes from Halieaceae bacterium UBA4452, assembly GCA_002389505.1. GTDB lineage: Bacteria > Pseudomonadota > Gammaproteobacteria > Pseudomonadales > Halieaceae > Luminiphilus. The sequence goes on along the minus strand of DGPA01000040.1, from coordinate 8,931 downwards.
TTTCGTTTATCGGTGCCGCCAACGTAAAATATATATTGCTGAGGTAGCTCAAAGCGCGTCAACTGGCCTTCACCAATTAGCTTCGCTCCATTGGTGGGCGAAAAGTGAGGGTCGACGCCTAATGGCGTGTGAGCAATGGCTGCTGAATCTGCGCCTATGGCATCAGCCACTTCTCTGCCTGCTGATTGAGAAATAGCGAGGTAGGCATCGGCCCTGCGAAAGTGCTCTACCTTGCCCATGTAGTGGCGTCGATAGGCGATATCTTGGAGGTATTCATCGGGATTGAGTAGCGGTATAAGATCGAACGCTGTTACTGATGTGAGCACATCAGGAAAATAAGCTTTCACTGACGAGACGACGTCATCAACACTGCCTTCGAAAAGACTGCAAATGTGAACCACGTCGGGCTTAAGCAGGGCTAGCGCATGCTCGCGAACAATTTCTGCAACGATTCGACGTTCATTATTGTCCCGATTACCCTCGGCGACATTGATCGGTGCGCGCCAATAGATAATGGAGGTGGCCGGCAGGACCGCTACCAAGTCACTGATAAGTAGCTCGTCGGTTGCTTTGAAAGAGGCATTGAGCAGGACGATGATTTCATGGCCACTGTTTGCGCGGACCAGTGCCTTGGTCAATGATAACGTATAACGACCAATACCCCTGAAGCGGCTAAGTGACTGGGCTCCTTGCAGATCGAGGACGATTCGCATTAGGTGACGCGCTGTTGTGCTTGCGGGGAACGACACTGAGACTGAAGATCTGCAGTGATAGCCGCCACTATGGCTTCGTTGGGTTCCTCAAGGGCATTTATCTGACTGATAACGCGGTCTTCCCAAATTCCGGGTTTTACTGGCTGCGATGGATTGGCAACAGGGGCCCAGACGACCGAATGGTTTAGACCTGCCACCGCAGTTAACCGTTGGTACACTCTTGGAAAGACTCGCTGGAGGACGTTGCGGAGCAGCGTCACAAGGCGTGGATAGTGGTTCAGCACTCGGAGGCTATGGTTCAGTAGCTTGGTGGGCCAGTGGCGAGGGTCAATCTGTTTCGCAACGCTTATATAGTGAGTCGCTTTACGCCTAATGCCTCTTAGTGGGCGGGTGATCTGCCATGAATGCGAGGCATAAAGCCGGTTGATCTCCTCATAGGATGCCTGAAGTTGATCAGCCAATAAGTCCGCTGTCACGGCTTTTTGGTGAGCCTGTTCTAGCTCGCGACGCAGTTCCAACACTCGCTCGGTTAATAGGCGGCCTTCTTGAGAAAATATGACCAAGTTTTGCTGCAACAGCGCGAGTTCATGCTGATGGATAGCTTGTTGCTCGGAGAGTGTCTGGTTGTTGGTAAGAAGCGTCGCGTTGTCAGTACTTTGCCAGTCAATGTGTTTTTTTAATCGTCCGACCTCGCGTTTCCAAGCCATCACTGTAGCAGCGCTTTTATCCATGCTTGTTAGGAGCGCTTCCCGAATTCGATCGCGATGGTTGTCATGACTGAGTGTTGCAGTATGGCCCATCGCGGTGATAGATCTGATGTCCTCGTCAGTCCAGTTTGCATCTTTTAGTCGTTGGTGAACATTGTCCTCTAGGGCAGAGAAAAATGCGTTATCTTTTGCTCCATAAATGCTCTTGGGAATCGCCGCGTCAGCAAATGCTACATCGGGAAAGCCTTCCGCAGATAATAAGCGCTCAATAGCTTGCCGATAGGTCGGATCGGTAGACAGCAAATCGATGGAAATAAGATGGTCGGCATGCTCCACGCCACGTTGCTGACACAACATCCAAATCAAATAGAAAGACTGATAACTGGCAGCGGCGCTTAACGGTTGATCCTGAAGAAACGCCCACTGCTCCTCAAAGCTACTCTCCTTTAGCTCGGGGAGCTCAAGCTGCTGCTTGAGTAAATCAATTTCCAGCGGTCTTGGATTGGCTTGTAATATCATTTGCATACACTCGTCAAAATATGACGAGGTGCGCATAGACCACCATTGATCCCAAGGATTGCGATACAAATAGAAGTGACGGCCACCACAATGTTCTTTGATGGCGGCTAAACGACCTGCTGATCGGGTCTCGCCGAAAATACACTGCTGTGAGCTTTGGTGAATAATAGCGTTATAGAGAGGGACTCCGGACGCCAGCTTGGTCGATGAATCATTAGGCGGTGAACTTAAGAAGAATCCCTTGTATATTGTCTCATCGCTGAATGAATCTTTCCAAGCTGACCAGCTGTCGCTAAGCGTTGAAAAATAGGTCGAGTCAGCTGGATGACGTAAAAATTCACGCTTGTCGCTTTCCTGCGAGCGCAGTAACTGGCCGGGGTCCTCGCGGACACCCAATAGCTGTTCATGAATGGCCTCATTGACACAGGTCACTCCTTCAAGAGAGCTAAACTTACTCAAAAAATAGGTACTGCCACTGCGGAATAGTGAGTGAATGAATAAAGGCGCCGCTGGATGCATAGATGACTACTTTTGGTCGTTGATACCACGTGAGAATAGGAAGCGTCGCTGCTTTTTTGTATGATGCTCTGGCGCCGATGGTGTCTATGATGCCCCAATGGCGCGCTGAGTATCAATGACTGTCGATAACAGTCATTTGTCCATGCGCAGTTAACATAGATGTTAAACGGTCTTCATTCACTTTAATAGTTACTCTTATGACTCAGTCAATAATCAAGACACTTTGGCAGCACCGTCACTTCATACTCGCAAGTGTGTCTAGGGATTTTGCTGGCCGCTACAAAGCCTCGACGCTAGGCGCTTTTTGGGCGGTCGCTCAACCCCTGACGCTCATCGCCATTTACACCATTGTTTTTGGCCGTCTGATTGGTCCGAGATTACTGGGGCATGAGCACGTACCTTATGCCTTTGGCATTTATCTGTGCGCTGGCGTCACAGCGTGGACTCTGTTCTCGGAAATCCTAACCCGCTTAACGTCGGTGTTCATTGACAATGCGAACACTATTAAAAAAACCACATTCCCTAAGATGTGTTACGTGGCGATAGTGGCACTATCGGCATTAGTGAATTATTTGATTATTCTGGCGCTGTATCTTGGTTTTTTACTGGCGATAGGCCATTTTCCCTGGAATGCAGTGGCGTTTTTACCGATAGTCGTTGCCGTTCAGCTTATGGTGTCCATAGGGTTGGGTTTGTTGCTGGGTACGCTGAATGTGTTTTTCCGCGATGTACAGCAATTCATTCAGGTTGTGCTGCAATTCTGGTTCTGGCTGACGCCCATCGTCTACACCACAGAAATACTCCCCGATTCGTTTAGGGCTTGGCTTGTAGTCAATCCAATGGTGCCTTTAATATCGGCGTATCAAACCTTATTTCTACAGAAATCCGTTCCTGATCTGAGTACGCTGCTGGCACCGTTTTTAGTGTCGGTGGTTTTGCTCTGGCTGGCGGCGCGGCTTTTTCAGCAAACAGCAAACGATCTGGTCGACGAGCTGTGACCGAGCACAGCATTGTCATTAGCGGCATTTCAAAGGTGTTCAAGCGCTACAACAGTCCTTGGGGGCGGATTGTTGAATGGCTGACAAACATTCAGCGACACGAACCTGTAATAGCACTTAATGATATCTCATTGACCGTACCTAGGGGCGTGGCCCTAGGTTTACTGGGTGTGAATGGTGCAGGAAAGAGTACATTGCTTAAAATTATCGCCGGGGTGGTAGCGCCCAGTGCTGGCGAGGTGCACGTAGCGGGTCGAGTGGCAGCATTGCTGGAACTCGGACTTGGTTTTCATCAGGATTTTACTGGACGACAGAATATAACCATCGCCGCTCAAATGATGGGCTTTAGCGTCTATGAGACGCAACAGGCGCTGCCCGATATAGAGCACTTTGCTGCGATTGGCGATTATATTGACCAACCGGTAAGAACGTATTCAAGCGGCATGCAGATGCGTTTGGCTTTCAGTGTAGCAACAGCGATTCGGCCTGATGTACTTATCGTCGACGAGGCTCTGTCAGTCGGTGACGCAGCATTTCAGAGAAAATGCTTTAGACGTATCGCTGAATTTCAAGCACAGGGGACGTCGCTTTTGTTTGTCAGTCACGATACTGAAGTCATCAAAAAACTGTGTTCTGCAGCGGTATTAATCCATGACGGCGGTATTTTGAGTGAAGGCCTTGCCGCAAAAGTCTGTGATGACTACGAGAATCTCCTCTTTGGTGATCGCTCGAAAATAGCCATTCAAAACGCAGAGATTAAGAGATCCCTCTCTAATAATGGCAAAGATAATGAAGCCCTCGCAGCACGTGCTGCGGTGCAATTATCTGATCCCAACATGCCAATGGTTGAGGCGAAGCAGTACGGTAGTGGTGAGGTAAGTATTGACAAAGTCTGGTTGCAGTCCACGTCTAATACACCCATCAATACCGTCGGCTCAGGGGGAGAATTTCAGTGGTGTTTTACGTTAACCGCTAACAGCGATGTAGAGCATCCGGTTTTTTCCATGATGATAAAGACTGTCGAGGGCGTGGCTATCTTTGGCACGGACTCCGCACAATTCCCCAATATACCGAAGAGGCTAGTCGCTACTAGTTGTCATACAGTCTCGTTCTCCTTGCACGCCAATCTTGCGCCGGGTTACTACTTTATGAACTGTGGCGTTCGTATGGACAAGCCGTCCGGTACTCGGTTCGTGGCTCGCCATGTCGACTGTGGGGTATTGCGCGTTATTTCCAATACTGACACTACAGCGTTAATTGGCAGTGCCGAATTGTCTGCGCAGTTATCGGTTACGAGCGAGCCGAACAACTAGTCACGCAAATATTGTCACTCGGCGGTCGCGTGCTCCAGCATCCAACGAAGCGTGTCACGCAGTGGTATGGGCTCCCAATAGCCGGCTAAGGCTTCTAGTCGACTGCGATCACCGCATAACGAATCTACTTCTTGATGACGAGCCAAGGTGGGATTAATGTCAATATCAATATGATGACCAGTCAACTCCGAAGCTAATGCCATTATTTTTAAAAGCCTGGTGCTAGCCCCCGAGCAGATGTTGACTGTCTCGCCAGCGTGATGGCCGGTAGCGAGGGCCACATAGGCGCGAGCGACATCACGAACATCTGAAAAGTCCCGACCGATCTGTAGGTTACCCAGCTCAATGCGCTGAGCTTTGCGTCGAAAATGGTCGACGATTTTTGATACCAAAAAATCGGTGCTCTGGCCTATGCCGGTATAATTGAAGGGCCGGGTAATGATAATCGGGAGTTTATCCATCCAGAGACGTGCCATATGTTCCATACACAGCTTGCTGACCGCATAATCGTTTCCCGGATTGGCTTGGGTGGCTTCGGATAGCGGCCCCCCGATACTATTGCCGTAGATATTGGCGCTACTGGCAACGATGACACAATCCGGTGAATGGCTCGCCCGTGCTAGCGATTTAAGCAAATTGCGCGTGCCTAAAATATTCACCGAGTAAAAAGCGTCCGCATGCTCATGGCCTACGAAGGCGACGGCGGCTAAATGTATGACGAGCGTTGGCTTGACTGTATCAACGACAGCCTTTATCTGAGCCTCGTCTAGTAAATCACACTGATGGTAGTCCCTGGCCGTAGACGGCTGGATGCCCGCGCCGATGACTGCCCAGCCCTGCTCTTTAAGGGCGTCACAGATGTAATGCCCCGTAAAGCCTAGGCTACCAGTGACTAAAGCACGCTTAGACATACCTTAGAGCGACTGGCCGTGTTGATGGCGGAGTAAATCTGCATCGACCATCATTTTACTTAATGCTTCTAACGTAGTCTTGGCTTCCCAACCCAATTTCTCTCGAGCTTTAGTCGGGTCACCAATCAGTAAATCCACTTCCGCAGGGCGATAAAATTTGTCGCTAACGCGCAAAATAACCTTTCCCGAGTTTTGATCCACAGCCATCTCATTTTCGCCGCTGGACTCAAAAATAATGGGAATATCCACAGCTTTGCAGACCATGGTAACAAAATCTCTCACCGTTTCCGTTCGCCCAGTAGCCAGCACGAAGGTATCAGGCTCATCGACCTGCAGCATTTGCCACATCCCTTCGACATAATCTTTGGCAAATCCCCAGTCGCGCTTGGCATCCAAATTGCCTAGATACAGCGTATCGAGCTTTCCCAGTTTGATTTTGGCAATGCTATCGGTGATTTTTCGGGTGACAAATTCTAAGCCGCGCAGTGGAGATTCGTGGTTAAACAAAATACCGCTGGTGCCGAAAATCCCATAGGACTCCCGATAATTAATGGTGCTCCAGTGCGCAAAAAGTTTTGCGACGCCGTAGGGGCTTCGTGGATAAAAGGGCGTCGATTCGCGCTGGGGAATTTCTTGAACGTCGCCAAACATTTCTGAGGTCGATGCCTGGTAAAAGCGAATTGAAGGATCTACGATTCTTATAGCTTCCAGCAAATTCAAGGCGCCGACACCGGTAATTTGAGCGGTTGTGATCGGTTGCTTAAAAGACACGCCGACAAAGCTTTGGGCCGCTAAGTTGTACACCTCAGCGGGCTCGGCGTTTTCCAGTAATCTAATGCTGGCCCCCAGATCGGTGAGGTCATATTCTACCAACGCTAGATCGGGGTGGTCGGCAATACCCAGTTCTTCGAGGCGCCAAAAGAGTGTACTGCTAGTTCGCCGAAATGCACCAACGACCGAATAGCCTTTCTGGAGTAATAGTTCGGCTAAATAGGCGCCATCTTGGCCAGTGATACCGGTAATGACCGCTTTTTTACTGTGCATTGTACGCTCTCGTAACAACAAGAAAAGAATATGAGGATAAGCAATAGTGTAACTGACAATATCATCCCGAGTCTCGGTCAATAGTGCTAATGTTATTGTTCTTGAGCCGTTAAAGATAACGACGGTAGTCAACGGTGTGAATAGTGAGACGTGGTGATGACGACTAAGGCCATACTCCACAGGTGGAGTGACCGGATACTGGAGGTGACTGAGCCGACAAAGTTAGAGCTGATCGCGGGAGATGCGAGTCCCAGACAATACTATCGGTTAACGCTGCCTCGCAGTAATGCGATTCAGCCACTCCATTGTCAGTTTACGGGCGGAACCTGGGTCGCTGTGGCGTCGCCTGCCAGTGAAAATAACGCTGCTTTTTTGCATGTCTGCGCGCTTTTCGAAAAAGCGGGTGTACGGGTGCCGACGGTCGCTGCGGCGGACCTTGGGCAGGGATTTTTCCTGTTAGAAGACTTAGGTAACGACGTTCTGCTACCGATGCTGAGCGAACACACAGTGGACGACTGGTACACCAAGGCATTGAGCGCGCTAAAGACACTGGCTAGTATTGAGCCCAAAACCGCCAATTTACCCCGCTATGATGCGATCAAGCTGCAGCATGAGCTAGATCTGTTTAAAGACTGGTTTGTACCTGAGTTGCTCGGATTGCCGGTTGATGATGACTTTGAGCAATTATTCTCAAGGTTGAGTGAGACGCTCATTGTGAATGCGACCGAGCAGCCGCAGGTGGTGGTGCATCGAGATTTTCATTCTCGAAATCTCATGCGCTTAGCTAACGATGAGCTAGCGGTGATCGATTTCCAAGATGCCGTGTTGGGGCCGGTGACCTATGACGTAGTATCGTTGCTCAAAGACTGTTACGTCCGTTGGCCTAGAGATCGACAGTTGGCTTGGCTTGAGGAGTATCAAGCGCTGTTACTGACAGAGCAGCATGCTGAGGTAGGAGTACCCTTTGCTACGGTTGTTCAATGGTTCGATCTAATGGGTTTGCAGCGTCATTTAAAGGTGCTGGGTATATTTTCCAGGCTATCCGTGCGCGATGGGAAATCTGCCTATCTCGATGATCTACCGCGGGTGCTCGCCTATGTTACCGAAACAGTGTCGCTGTGCGGTGGTAACTTCCCCGCCATTGACGCATTTGCTGCTTGGTTTTCCTCGGTCATCTTACCAGCCTGTCAAAATCAGTCTTGGTATCAAGAGATTGACATTGCAGGCATCGACACATGAAAGCGATGATCTTAGCGGCGGGGGAGGGGAGGCGTATGCGTCCTCTCACCGATGCGACGCCCAAACCGTTACTGATGGCAGGCGGATTAAGCTTACTGGAGCATCATATTATTAACCTCCGTGATGCAGGATTTACTGACCTCGTCGTCAACGCAGCCTACTTGGGTAGCGCAATACGAGACTTCTGCGGCGATGGTAGTCGCTGGAATGTGAGCCTTACGCTGTCCTGGGAATCCGAGCCGCTGGAGACGGCAGGTGCTGTTGTCCACGCGTTGCCACTGCTGGGTGATGAACCCTTCCTAGTGATCAACGGCGATATTTTTTGTCCCTATCCTTTTTCTACATTTCCAACGCGGCCTATTGAGCGAGGAACCGCGCATCTTATTTTGGTGCCCAATCCCCCGCATAATGATGGCGGCGATTTTAGTCTCTTAGAAAACCAAGTGACGCAGCCCTCGGGGGAAACGTGGACATTCAGTGGTATTGGCCTTTATCACCCTCGATTTTTCGCCGATATCCCCTCGGGAAAACGCGCCTTGAAGCCGCTATTTGATGCGGCAATCAGTCGAGGTAGGCTCTCAGGTCAGCTCTGGCATGGCCGGTGGACCGACGTAGGCACGCCGGAACGGCTGCGTCTGCTCAACGATGCGCTCGCTAGGGAAGTTTCCTGATCGCAGAATTAGCAGTGCCACGCCGGTCAATGGTAAACTTAAACGCTCTCCAACACGGCGAATCATAACCATGCTCAACTACTGTATAGCGCCCTCTATTTTATCCGCAAATTTTGCTTCTCTAGGCCAAGAGGTCGATGATGTGTTGGCGGCTGGGGCGGATATCGTCCACTTTGATGTGATGGATAACCATTACGTGCCCAACCTCACCATTGGACCGATGGTGTGCAAGGCGCTCAGAGATCATGGCATCACTGCACCGATTGATGTCCATCTCATGGTGCAGCCTGTGGACGC
>DGPA01000022.1:168961-195267 GCA_002389505.1 Halieaceae bacterium UBA4452 | reverse complement strand
CGATTTGCGTCGAGGGAGCACGATAATGAACTCATTGCGGGGCTGGTTCAGGCGTTCGCTGCCCGTGGTATCACACTGCGCTTACCGTTACTAGACTTAGAGGATGCCGCGGCATTGACCCCCGATAGCGCTTGGCGAAAAGTCATCCCTGAAATCAAAGGCGCATCAACGCGTTACGGCACAGAGCATATTTTGGTAGGACGCGTTGTTCAGCTGAGTCAGGGTCGACGGCTCGCCAACTGGCTTTATGTCAATAGCGATCAGCAGCTGAGCCGTCAAGATCAAGGAGTTGAGTCCACAGGCTTAACAGCGCGAGCGGTCGATATGGTCGTGGATACTATGGCGGCACGCTATGCTGTCAGGCTTGGGACCGAGGCGGACTTTCAGCAATTATCAGTCGTCATTAATCGGGTAGCGTCATACAATGACTATCGCGACGTGCTCGCTATTTTTGAATCGATAGCGGTGTTAAGCGGCGTACGGGTTGCTGCGGTAGAGGCCGATGTATTACGCCTGAGCGTGGGTGGCGTCAATAGCGCGGCGGCACTGTCAAAATTGTTGCCGCCAGGTGCTGGTCTAGCGTTACTGAATACGCCCGAAGGGCGCGAGCTAAACTTAATCTGGGAGCAAGCACAGTGAGCACGTCAAGCGTCAACCGATTGCCCTTTGCGCTAGCCTGTCTTGGGGGTCTGGCCGTCAGTATTTATTTTCTTCACCCTATTCTCATGCCTTTTGTGTTGGGGGCATTGATTGCCTATTTGGGCGATCCATTGGTAGATCGCTTGGAGAACCGCGGTTTTGGAAGAAGTGCCGGCGTAGCGGCGGTGTTCTTTTTACTGAGCGTATTACTCCTTCTGATACTGATGATAGGACTGCCTCTGCTTATCAATCAGTTGGACGCTTTGGTGCGAAAAGCGCCCGAGGTATATCGCTGGCTGTCCCTCGAGTTATTGCCCTGGATGCACGCGCAATTCAGTGTCGGTCCCATTAAGTTGCCCGGTATCGATTGGGAAGCCGAGTTGGCAGCCAATTGGCAATCTCTAGGCAAGATAACGGCGGGGACCCTAGCGGGGCTGACCCGCTCGGGCATTGGCTTGATTGCGACACTCTTCAACCTGATGCTTGTCCCCGTCGTGGCGTTTTACTTAATGCGCGACTGGGATATTCTCGTTGAGAAGCTGCTTAATTTGGTGCCAGTAGCCTGGCAGCAACAGGTCTCGCTGATGGTATCGGAAGCCAATGATGTACTTGGTGCCTTCATGCGCGGTCAAATGCTCGTTATGCTTGCCCAGGCCATCATTTATAGCGCCGGTTTGTGGTTAGTCGGACTTGAGTTCGCGATTGTGTTGGGCACAGTGGCTGGGCTAGCGGCCATTATTCCTTATGCGGGCGCCATCATTGGCGTCGGGAGCTCTTTGCTGGTGGCGTGGTTCCAGTTCGGTGGTGAATGGCTACCATTGCTGTGGGTGGGGAGTGTCTTTGCCTTCGGACAAACCCTTGAGAGTATGGCCTTAACCCCTATTTTAGTAGGCGATCGTATTGGCTTACATCCCGTTGCGGTTATTTTTGCGCTCATGGTGGGCGGACAGCTTGCAGGTTTTACGGGCGTATTAATTGCACTGCCTGTTGCCGCGGTACTGTATGTTTTTTTCCGCCATGGGTTCGATTACTACCGCCGCTCTGACACCTATCAGGGCGCCTAATATGGTGGCGACTGTTGGTGGCCAACTTGCGCTCCACATTGTCACGGATGACGAGGCAACCTTGGAGAATTTCCAGCGACGATCAACGGCTATCCAAGCGCTTGATACGCTGTGCACGCTTGCCCAATCGCAAGCGGGGGAGTGCTACCTGTGGGGTCCTGCGAGCGTCGGTAAAAGCCATTTGTTGCAGGCTGTATGCCATCAGATGGGCAATGATGCCTTGTATTTACCCCTCGACGAACTGATTGATATACCGCCGGAGGCGCTTCTCGAGGGAGCAGAGACAGTGCCCCTATTGGCCCTCGACAACATACAAGCAGTACTGCCCCATCCTGATTGGCAAGCACAGTTGTTCCATGTATTTAATCGACGACGGGACGCGGGACATGGGCAGTTGTTTAGTGCCGATCGAGCACCGAGCGAGCTGACCACCTTGCTGCCCGATTTACGCTCTCGCTTGACGAGTGTGACCATTTTTCAGTTGCCCAAGCAAAGCGAGCAAGAGCTTGCCGACATGCTGCAATTCCGCGCCGCTCGTCGAGGCTTGCTGCTGAGTGATGAGGTGGTGCACTACATACTAGCGCGGGCAGAACGCTCGGCAGTCGCCCTCATCGAGCTATTGGTTCGGCTTGATAAGGCTGCTCTAGCGAGCGCTCGCGCGGTGACAATACCCTTGATAAACGAGCTTAAGTTATTGTCTCAGGATCAGTGACGACGACGGCATAGTCGTTGGGCCCGAGTGCTAAATAGCGTCGTAGCTTGGCCACCAAAAAGTACAGCGGCAGCGTATCAATGAGTGCTGATAGAGCTTTAAAGGCGTAGTTACTGCCGACGAGAATAAGCAGAGCCTCAAAGGTTATCTGCCCACGATAAAATACTGCCCCAAAAGTGACGCCAATAACCATGACCGAATCGACCATCTGGCTGATTAAGGTACTGAAGTTATTGCGCAGCCACAAATGTTTGCCGCGAGTCAGTCGTTTCATAAAGTGAAAGAGCTGAACATCACAGTATTGGGCGGCGACATAGGCGAGCATTGAAGCGAATACGGCGCCAGAGGTGGTGGCGTAAATGAGTTGGTAGAGGCCGATTTGGTTTTCCACCACGTCGCCGTTGGGTAAAGCGACCGGCGCGGCTAACGACAATATCTGCCAGGGCGGCATTGCCTCTGGTGGTACCGAAGGCACGATATTCCCCAGGGTAAGTATGCCGAGTATGAATACGTTCAGCGCTAAGCCGACTGAGACTAAAAAATTGGCCCGAGCGCGCCCGTACAGCTCACTGATGAGGTCGGTGCACAAAAAAGTGAGCGGATAAGGGAGAACCCCGACCGCGAGAGCAAGGGGCCCTAACTGTATGAAGCGAGTAATGCCCACGACGTTGAGTAGGGTCATTGCACATAAAAACACCGCCGCGAGAACAATAAATACCCGTTCCCGTCGCTCCTGTAAGAGAGGCTGATTCATAGGGCTAATGCTCCAATTGGCCTAAATTGGCATGCATAACCGAGCCGTTGATCACCGGGTTGCTATGACCCCAGACAATGAGGTTAGCAATTTCAGTCGGTGCTATGAGCCGACCAAAGCTATTCATTCCGCTAATGCTGTCGATGATCTGTTGATCATTTCCAATATGGCCACGGAGCATTTCGGTGTCGGTGAAGCCGGGGCAGATAAGGGCGGTATGAATGCCTCGCCCCATCAGATCCTGGCAGGTGGCGCGCATAATGCCGAGCTGAGCATGCTTTGACACCACGTAGCTGAACGCGCCACCGACCGCTTTTTCAGATAATGTCGACCCGACAAATAAGACACTCGATCCCTCGGGCATGAGCGGTAACAGCCGCCGGTTGAGGGTGTTTATGGCCAAGACATTAATAGCCATGACGCGCAGCAGGTCACCATCGCTGCACTGCTCCGCGCTATCTTTTAGCATGAGTGCTGCGTTGTGTACCAGGCAGATGTCGCTGGGGGCTAGGGCGTCAATTTGGGTGGCTATGTCGTCTGCAAGGGAGATGACCGTCTCCTCAGCACTCAAATCGCCACATATATTCCTCACGCCAGCAACGGGACAGGCCCGTCTGGACACATTAAATACCGTGAACCCTTGATCGATAAATTGCTGTGACGCAGCGGCGCCAATACCTGAACTGGCACCCGTGATGATGGCTATGCGGGACATGCATCGTCCTTGTGTTGTTAAAAATGGCTGGCTCAATGTGAGCTACCTTACTTCATTGTTGACCCAACCGGCTACGCCAAACAATCGCCAATGGATCGGCGCCGAAGGCCAGACACTTGCACTGTGGGACGGTATTGACCACCATAAGGCTACGTTACTCTGTTCTTGGTGCACTATGCCTCGCCTCACCACGCTTTACATTGATAAAGAAGCGCATAAGTTTTCTGCTGCGCACTACACGATCTTTTCGGCTACCGACCGAGAGCGCCTGCATGGTCACAATTATTCAGTATCTGCACGCATTGTAGCGCCAATGGGTCCCAATGGGTTTTCAGCAGATTATAACGTCTATAAAAAGCGCTTGAAAACGCTGTGTGATCGGCTCGACGAATATATGTTGGTGGCAGGCAATTCACCTCATCAAACCCTTGAGGAGGATGACCAAGAAGTACGGGTCACCTTCGCGGGCAAAATGCTGCGCTTTCTGCGTGACGAGACTATTGTGTTGCCCATTGTGAATGTGACGGTAGAGGAACTGGCACATTATCTACTGGCTCAATTGCTAGCGGAGAGCGGCGATGAGTCCTTGGTCGAGGTGGAGGTGGGGGTATCTTCTGGGCCCGGTCAGACCGGTTCCGCATTATGGTTGAGAAAATAATTGATGGTTAGTGAACTTTCTGCTGCCCGGCGGGTCATATGTATCACTACTGGAATGGTCCTGACGCGGGTGCAGGGCTTGGGAAATGTTCGAGTAGGCAGAATCGGCTTTTTGGATTCTCCCCGCAATGAGTGGCTCCTTCTTGGCCGACCGCAAAGTCGGCCTTTTTTTTAACTGTTTTTTGTCCCGCCCGCCGGTGGCGCGCGACGATCTTTCAGCGCCCCAACCCGGTGAGTATCGCTACAATGGCCTCTTCGGTTTGCGGCCCGACCAGGGTTTTCTGGAGCTGCCCTTGGGGATCAATTAACAGTGTGGTGGGGAGTACTTGGGGACGCTTGGCACTGACACTGCCACTAGGATCAGTGTCCAACACCGCAAAGGCGATGGCCATTTCTGCAATGTGTTGCTCAAGCTCGGCACCCTCTTTGCCATCAAAATTGACGCCGAGAACGGTAATATCCGTCAGTTGATCGAGTCGATTCAGCTCAGGAATTTCCTCTCGACAGGGGGTGCACCAAATGGCCCAGTAATTAATGACCCGCCAATTGCCCACACCGGGGAGTACGTCATGATCGCTTTCACACCCTGATGTCATGAGTAATAGCAGTGTCATGCCTATCCATCGTTGGAAGCTAAACCATTTATTTAGGGGCATTAGTGGGGGCTGCCTAGGCTGTCATTGGGGTCACAAAACAAGTTGCTCAGAGGGACAGCGAGTGTGTGTTGCTGCTCGTCCCGTTGGTCGCATAATAGCGCATGGGCAGTGACTTGCCAGGGCATAGCGTCATCGGGAGTTGAAGGAACGCCGAGCTCGGCGTCTATCACTGTCTTTAATGCGTTAAGGGATACCGTGCTGAGATCTTTGCTGAGTAAATACTCGCCCTGGCTGCTTTGGCGCATTAACTTGTCTTCGGTCAGCTTATCCCGAATGTGACGCCAGCTCTCTCCGTCGAGCCCTCCAATAATGACATCTTTATTTTTCAGCAAGGTGAGTTCGCTCACTGCCTCCCCCCGCTGTTGGGCACGCCACAAGACATAGAGAATATCGAGGGCCTTGAGCAGCAGTGGTCTGTTGGCCTGCTCTTTGTTTTGGTAAGCGGATAAGCTGTGAACAACAATAGCGCCACCCAGTACGATAGTCCAAATGATATACAGCCACAGTAGAAAGACGGGCACTGCGGCAAAGGCGCCGTAGACCAGCGCATAGCTGGAATTTGCTATGACCGCCGTAAATGCTGTCTTGGCAATGGACAACGCGATGGCAGTACTGCAGCCTCCCACCAGTGCGTGTCTCAGAGGTACGGCGCAGTTAGGCACAGCCATATACAGGGCAGATAAGCCAATAATACTCAGAAAAAAAGGCAGTAAGGACAGTAAAAAGACGCCAACGCCCAGAACATCTATACCCGCCATTGTCTGGGCAACCGCGTACAGATAGGCCTGTATACCGAGGCCTAGCCCTAAAATAACGGGCGTGAGACTTAAAACGGCCCAGTAAAGTAGGAAGCTTGATACCGCACCTCTATTCTCTTTGGTTCGCCAGATATTATTGAAGGCTCGTTCAACATTGCGAAGCATCAGCACGGCCGTTATGGCTAGAATGCCAATGCCAACGCCGGTTAAGTTCTTTGCCTGCTCAGAGAAACGGCTTAAATATACCGCCACCTCTTGGGAGGATTCAGGTAGTAGATTCTGGGTGAGAAATTGCTCAATTTGCAGCTGCACATTAGCGCCAGTGGGCAGGGCAGATCCTACCGCATAGACCACGGTCAGAAGGGGCACTAGCGCAAACAAACTCATATACACCAATGAAGCTGCGATCTCTGAACAGCGATCAGTTCGAAACCGTCTGAAGAAGTACTGCGTGCCGGCGAGGGACTTCTGTATCATTGCATGAGCTGTTGTGACTCGTTCCATGTGTGGGTCCATTGGCTGTTCTAGAACGCTGCAAGTCTAATGTCAGCGCTCAATCGTACATCTTGTCAGTGTAGTGCAGCTAAACAGACATCTGCACCTTCGCCATCATACCTGCTAATAGGATATGCCATGAGTTCAACGCCCTATATTTTAATTGTGTATTACTCCCGCAGCGGTGCTACTGCGGACATGGCTGGGCAGATAGCGCGAGGGGTCGGGGCAGCGGGAGGTATTGAAGCGAGACTACGGACCGTGCCGGATGTGACGGCACAGACACGGGCGGTGCTAGATACCATTCCCAGCGAGGGGCCTTTGTACTGCGAGGAGGAGGACCTTCGCCATTGCGCGGGCTTGGTGCTGGGCAGTCCCACGCGCTTTGGCAATATGGCGGCGCCGCTTAAGCACTTTATCGATCAGACCTCTGGCTTGTGGCTGAGCGGTAGCCTCATCGGTAAACCTGCCGGGGTGTTTACCTCAACGAGCTCCTTGCATGGCGGGCAGGAAACGACGCTGATCAGTATGATGCTGCCATTATTGCATCAGGGAATGCTGATCACGGGGTTGCCCTACAGCGAACCGTCTCTGCGACAAACGACGGCTGGCGGTACTCCCTACGGCGCTAGTCATTGGGCGGGTGAAAACAATGACCGGCCCCTCGATGACCACGAGCGCGTGTTGTGCCGAGCGCTGGGAAAACGTGTGGCGTCCTTGGCGTTAAGGGTATTGGCTGATGAGTAGACGCAGTGGTTTGAGTCAAGGCTTGTGGCTGTCGATGTGGGTGCTTTGGATCGCGTTAGCGGGACAGCAAGTAGTCGATGTGGCGCGTTTTGATGCCCCGTGGCCGGTCTGGTTATTACGGGTGGTACCCCTGCTGCTGTTTATGCCCAGCGTGCTGCGTGGTAGTCTACGCGCTGTTATCTGGCTGTGCTTTGTGTTGTTATTTTACTTCATTTCCGCGGTGGAATTACTGTTTGCCCAACCCGACGATGTAATCGCTGTCGTTGGCGTCAGCGCAGTGGTGGGTGTTTTTATAGCAGCTGCTTTTTATATCCGAACGCGAGGGCGCGAACTTAAAGCCGCGCAAGTGGGAGTCATCGATACCGTCTCATCATCGACAGGAGCCAACTAATGCTGTGGACAGCAATTAAAGGATTTTTCCGTGGGTTATGGCGAATTCTCACGGCAGTCAGTAAAGGCATTAGCATTCTATTGCCTATTGTATTAGTGGCTTATCTTATCGGAATGGTAATGATTGGCTTCAATGCCGGGCAACCAGAACCTATGCCGGAGAAAGCGGCACTGCTGGTCAATCCTGCAGGCGTGCTGGTGGAAGATCGAACTCCCTTAGAGCCGCTAGAAGCGTTTCTACAAGGGGAGTCAGGAGAAGTGTTACTGCCCCATCTTATCAAGGCCATCACCGAAGCGGCCAGCGATGACCGAATACCGGTGTTAGTGATGGACCTACAGAGATTGGCGGGCCCATCAGTTACACAGGCGTTGGAAATTAAGACAGCTATCGACACGTTTAAGGCATCGGGTAAACCGGTGGTCGCTACCGGCGATTTTTATGATCAAGGGCATTATTTATTAGCTTCTCAGGCTGATACGGTGCTACTGCACCCCGAAGGCGGTATCAATCTTTATGGCTTCGCGGTGTATAAGAGCTATGTCAGAGAGTTGCTAGAGAACGTCAAAATCACCATGAATGTTTTTCGTGTTGGCGAAAACAAATCGGCGGTGGAGCCGTTTCTGCGTGACACTATGTCGGATAGCGAGCGTGAGGTGATTGGTCGCTGGATGGGAACGCTGTGGGCGACTTATTCTGAATTGGTCGAGAGTGGGCGGGGACTGGAATCGGGATGGCTACAAACGTTTCTTACTGAATTTCCCGATCGCCTGGAAATCGCTGGTGGGGATCAACCACAGTTAATGCTTGATAGCGGTTTGGTGGATAAATTGCTCAATCGCGATGGGCAAGAGCGGCTGTTGGCCGACCTCGTTGGGGCAACGGATGAGGAAGATCGTTACCAATCAGTGGGTTTTCAGAATTATCTGCGGGTAGTGGCTAGCGAGGATCGTGATGGATCCGAAGATAACAAGGACAGCGAGTCAACAGCGGATGATGCGGTGATCGCTGTGATACCGATTGAGGGTGAAATGGTTCCGGGGGAAAGCGCCCAAGGGTTTGCAGGTGCTGACACCGTGGTTGAGCAATTAGAACAAGCGGCGCAGCTAGAGGGCATTGCTGGTTTGGTACTGCGCATCAATTCTCCGGGTGGCAGCGTATTTGCCTCTGAAGTTATGCGCCAAAAAATACTCGCTATTAAAGACACTGGACTGCCAGTGGTGGTCTCTATGGGTACGGTAGCCGCGTCCGGCGGTTACTATATCGCAGCAGATGCGGATGAAATTTGGGCGCACAAGGCGACTATTACCGGCAGTATTGGTGTGTTTGCAGCGTTCCCCACTATAGAAAAGCTCTACGATTGGGCCGGAATTACCGTCGATGGCGTAGCCACCACTGATCTCTCTTCCGCGGTTCGCTTTGATACTGGCGTCAATAAAGCCGGGCGCCGAATTATCAATAGTGTCATTGCTAATGTATATCGAGACTTTGTTGGTTTAGTCGCCCATGGCCGAGGGTTGACCTACGATGAAGTTAATGACGTCGCTGACGGTGTGGTATGGAGTGGCGCCGATGCCAAGGATATAGGTTTAGTGGATTCTTTAGGGGGACTGGATGCAGCCATAGCGGCGGCAGCGACGCTCGCGGAGGTTGACGACTATACAGTCCGTCGGGTGGGCGTACCGTTGAGTCTCGAGCAATTGTTTATTGAACAAGTGGCTAAAGAATTCGGTGCAGTTCGAACACCGAGGGTGTCCGCGGTAGAGCGATGGCTTAGCCAGTTGGCCCAACCGCTACGACTGATTGACAGCTTGCAAGACCCGAGAAATATCTACGTGCGCTGTATGGAATGCGCGGGGAGGTTATGAACCTCGTTACCAAGGATGAGTCGGCCGCCATTGCAGAGGCGAAGCCCTCGGCAACCGTTGTTGTGGTCCGAGAAAGTAGCGAAGGCCTGGAAGTATTGTTACTGGAGCGCAGCGCTAAACTGACGCATATGCCCGGTGCTTGGGTATTTCCCGGCGGCAAGGTCGATACGGCAGATACAGGCGACACTATCGAGGCAAGGGCGAGAATCGCAGCCGCGAGGGAGCTCAAAGAGGAAGCGGGATTTGACATTGATCCCGACAAACTACTGCCTTTCTCCCACTGGCTGACCCCGGAGATGGTGAAAAGACGGTTTGCTACTTGGTTTTATCTTATCGCCGTCGACGCTAACACGGTGGTCATAGTTGATGGCAGTGAAATTGTTGATTATCGCTGGCTAAAGCCCGAGCAGGCCCTCGCTGAGCAGTTGAGTGGCGCTTTACAAGCTCCCCCTCCTACCCTGGTGACGTTGACAGATATTGAAGCTGCTGGCTCGATTTCTCAGCTCGAGCGAATGGTGACTGAGCGGCAGCCGCCGTTTTTCTTCCCAAAGCTGCATGAAGCGACCGAGGGCATGGTCTTTCTCTATCCTGGGGACGCTGGCTATGACACGAATCAGCCCCTCAGTCGGGGTGCCCGGCATCGCATGGTCATGGGCCCGGGAGTCTTTGATTACGAACGTAGTTTTGATTGGCCAAGCCTCACTCACTAACGGTCAATCGCTGACTATTGCTGGCGTATGACTGGCGTATGAATAGCAGCCCCGCTCAGTCCGATGAATCCTGTAACCAACGGGCGCCTGGAAGCTGCTGGCGCGTATCGTTCAATACACGCTGATAAATATCAGCGATTGAGCAGGTATTACCGGCTTCAAAGCGACGGGCGATCATGGTTACTGGAAACAGATAAATAGATTGATCTCGGTAACTCAAGGCCCGTGATCGGCCGGCTCGATCGCGGTATACTACCCAATCCATACGCAGCGGCCTGCTTAACAGGTCGCCCAAGACAATGCCCATGGCCTGTAGTGTTAAGCGGTCATCCCGAGCCACGAGGTGTTTATCGAGGATCATTTGCAAGGTCTCAAGATCACGGTCAGGCGACCCTGTCAGGCGCCTGCCAAGCCGATTGCTGAGTACTTCAATACGCGCACGCTGCTCGCGCATAAATTGCTGGTCAATCGATGATAGGGGTTCAATGCGTATCTCGACATCGCTGGGTTGCTGCCATATTGAACCTTGAGACCACGCGGGGGTCCCATAGGTCATCAACAGCGCAACCATGGCAAGTGCCAGTGAACGTGCGCTTGACGGTTGTTTATCAGTGTTTGACGTGGATAATTGCGCGACTGTGAACATACTCGTAGAAAACCATTGTGCAGTGGAGTGACAGCTTATGATAACCGGAAGTATCGTTGCACTGGTAACTCCCATGCAATCCGATGGCGCTATTGACTGGAGCGCCCTACGGAAGCTCATTGATTATCACATCGCCGCAGGCACTGCTGCTCTATGCGTGGTGGGTACTACCGGTGAGAGTGCAACCCTTACCGTGCCTGAACACTGCGAAGTCATTAAATTTTCAGTACAACAGGCGGGCGGCCGCATTCCTGTCATTGCCGGCACCGGGTCCAATTCCACCCATGAGGCCATCGAGTTAACCGTGGCGGCGGCGGAAGTCGGTGCCGATGCTTCGCTATTGGTGACTCCCTATTATAATCGGCCAACCCAGGACGGTCTTTATAAACACTTCTGCGCCGTTGCAGAGTCTGTCAATTTACCCATTGTTTTGTACAATGTTCCGGGCAGAACCGCGGTGGATATGAGTAACGAGACGGTATTACGGTTGAGTGAAGTGGGTAATATTGTGGCGCTGAAAGATGCGACCGGTGATGTCGAGCGAGGCGCTCAGTTGATTAAACAATTGCCCGAAACCTTTGCTGTTTACTCTGGAGACGATCCGACCGCGCTGGAGTTGATACGCCATGGAGCCAAGGGTAACGTGTCAGTGACCGCAAATATTGCGGCAAAGCTAATGGCCGATTTGTGTCGATTAGCGCTAGCTCAGGACTACCAAGCAGCCAAGGTCATTGACGATAAGCTGTGCGCTTTGAATGAAGCCTTGTTTGTAGAGCCCAATCCCATTCCTATAAAGTGGGCAATGGCTGACCTAAACATGACACCTAGCGGTATTCGTTTGCCTTTGACACCACTGTCAGGAACCCATTTTTCTACCCTACGAGCAGCGATGAAGCAGGCTGAGTTATGAACAACACACTATTATTACTCATTATTGCACCGTTAGTGTTAACGACCGGCTGTAGCTACTTGTTTGGTGATGACGGGCTATTTCCTGATAACGCCAATCGCTACCAAACTGCTCCCGAGCTAGCTGAAATGACCATTCCTCCTTCCCTTAATGCAGGGACTAGTGAGCCTATTTACGCCATTCCACCGATATCGAACGAAGTGGTGGGATTGGGCGACTTTGACACTCCGCGACCAGCCCCTCTGACCGCAGGCTCCGAATACGACGCAGTGCGCATTCAGCGGCTGGGTGATGAAAGTTGGGCATTAGTGGCTGTAGCGCCGGGGAAGCTGTGGCCTCAGGTCCGCGCTTTTCTGACGTCGTCAGGCATCGGGGTGGCGGCTTCCGACGCACGGGCAGGGCTGATTGATAGCCAATATGTCACGTTGAAGGATAGCTCGCTACCGACGCGCTTCCGATTTCGAGTGGAGACCGGGGTTCAGCGTAATACCTCGGAGCTTCATGTCCTTCAGCAAAATCGGACGGTTGATGCGACGCCTTGGCCGGCAGTCTCAGATGATAGTGAGATTGAACAGAGTATGCTCCGCAATGTAGCCCAGTTTATTGCCAACAGCGCCGAGGCCGCGCCAGTGTCAATGATGGCTGATCGTGCGATGGGCGATTCAGGTCGAATAACCTTGGAAGATCAAGAGGATTATCCGCGGCTTCGACTAACGCTTGGGTTTGCACGAGCTTGGGCCTCAGTGGACAAAGCGATTCCCGATTCGGGCTTTGTTATCGATGATAAAAATCGCAGCGATGGACTGTTCTATTTGACCTTTATAGGACCCCAGCGAGAGGGCGGGGGTGGCTGGTTCGATTGGCTCTGGGGTGGCGAAGAGAATCATCCCCTTGCCGGCCTTCGCTACGAGCTCAAGGTGGTTTCTACGGATGACAGCAAAGAGGTGCTTATCACTCTTATGGGTCCAGAGGGAGCATTGATTGAGCGTCGAGACCAACAGGCATTGTTGACGATCCTCAAAGGAAATATCAATTAATGCGCTTCGCCTCCCTCGGGAGTGGTAGCAAAGGAAACGCAACGCTGATTGCGGGGGGCGATACCCTGCTCATGGTTGACTGCGGTTTTACCTTTAAAGACACCGTGAGCCGGCTTGCCCGGCTTGGTGTGTCCCCTGAGCAGCTCGATGCCATTCTCGTTACCCATGAGCACGCGGATCATGCCTCGGGCGTAGCCGCGTTATCACGACGCTATGCGCTGCCGGTATTCCTCACCCATGGTACTGCTGCCAGTGGCAAAATAGACGGCGCGCATCGGCAGGTTAAAATTAACGCGGGGGATAGCTTCAGCATTGGTGAGATCGATATACGCTCAATAGCCGTCCCTCATGACGCACGTGAGCCGATACAATTTCGGCTGTCGTTTGCGGGTCAATGCCTTGGCATTCTCACTGATCTTGGTTCTATTACCCCTCATGTTATCGACGCCTATCGAGGCTGTACCAGTCTCTTGCTTGAGTTCAATCACGACGTGGAACTGCTCAACGGTGGGCCGTATCCGGTGGCCTTAAAACGTCGAGTCGCTGGTGATTTTGGGCACTTAAATAATCATCAAGCAGCGCAATTTTTAAGCGCGCTTGACACACAGCACTTGCGGCTGATTGCGATAGCGCATATCAGCGAGCAGAATAATACCGAAGAGAGAGTGCAGGCAGCGCTGGCTTCCGTGTCTAGCGAGCACAATGCAGATATTTTTATTGCTTGTCAGCAGCAGGGCTTTGACTGGCTTGGTGTTCAATCGGGTGCGGCGTCTGGTTCCTCCGCCTCGGGCTGATCAGCATGGCTTTTCCAGCGCCGGTTACTCCACAGCCATTCAGCGGGTGATCGACGAATGGCGTGCTCTGCCAATCGGGCATAGCGCTCAATGATTTCCCCTTCAGACAGTGATTTTGGGTCTAGCGTTATCGCTTCAAGATGAATGGCGTAATGGCCGCGGGCAGTGCGATGAGCGCTGGCAAAGGCGACGGGAAATCCGGTCGCACGGGCTAAGCTTGCGGCACCAGAAAAAAAAGCGGTGCGCTGATTAAGAAAGGTCGTCCAATGAACGCGTTCGCGCCGGCCAGGTGATTGATCGGCGACCATGTAAATCAGGCGTGGCGTGCGCCGGTGCTTAATGATATCCCGCGCTGCAGCACGCATTTCAATGGGCGAAGCGCCAAACCGACTGCGCGACTCAATACTGAACCGATCCGCACCGGCGTCGTGCAGACGCTTATACACCGCGGCACTTGCTTGCGGATACCGGTGGTTGCCTGCGTACAGCATCCATTCCCAATTACCTTGATGGAGCGTCATTACGATGACTGAGCGCTGATGATTTTCGCTAATATCATCAAGGAGCTCGGGGTTGCTAATAACGGACCGCTGCACCAGAGCGGCTTCTGCTAAGTGATAGCCGGCAATGATCTCTAGGGTTGTATCAGCGAAATGGTCGTAGAAGCGGCGCGCCATTTGCTGCTGCTGGGATGTCGATAACGCAGGAAAAGAGCACTCTATGTTGCGCAGTACTACCTTACGTCGGTAGCGAAAGACGTAGTACAAAAGCCACGCGCCTAGGGTAGCAATGGGGTATAGCACTCCCAGGGGTAGTCGCGCGAGCCCGCGATAAAGCCAGTAAGTCATCGGGGGAGACAGTGCGGGGGTAGCATGAGCGTAGTCATTTCGGGAAACGCGTTGTTCTTGGGGCATTGCAAAGACGCATTCCCGGTTAAATCGAGCGTATCGAGGGAAGGGAGATGAGCGAGAGGTACGGAGTCAACAACGTTATTGCCATCCAGCCAGAGCTTCTGCAGGCTATTCATTTGTCCCAGTTCTACCAAGTTACGAATACTGTTGTCTGACAGCTTTAGTGCTTGTAGGTGGTTGAAAATGGCTAGCCCTTCAAGGGTGAAAATGCCTGCACTCGCGCAATTGAGCTGCTTTAAGTCGGTCGCGTCGGTGATAGACTCATCGACAATACGCTGTGCTATGCAGGCTCTCAAGGCCGGATCACTGATGCTGTAATCTTGCAGTATCTGCGCGGGTTTGTAGACGAGCTGATCGTTAAGGGTGACGTCGTAATGACCACAGCCGTGGACACAGAGCACCATGCACACCGTGACGGCCATTTTGGGTGTTATCCATTTTTCCATGGGGACTCCGATCCTGTAGACCTCTATAATGCCAAGATATCAAGCGAAGAGACATGCTGATGGAAAACTATTCTACCCTTGACCCGGCCACGGCCAAAAGATTGCCCGAAGAAGCGCAGCTGCAGTTGCAGCAGTTGGAGCAGGTACTGCGTAAGCAGTGGCGCTTAGGTGAGAATATGGTCTTGTGCTGGGCACCTGACCCTAAGGGGTTGCTAACCCTCGTGGTGCCCCACTATTTCTTGGGCAATTTCACTACCTTAGACGCCACGTCAGGGGGAGAGGGGGATAATGAGCAGTTTATCCGGGAGGTTATCGGGGGCTCCCCTTTAAAAACCCATGATCAAATGTTTGCCATTGCTAAACGTCTCGGTGTGTCCACCAGTTTTATTAAGCTCGATGAACCGCTGGGGAGTGATAAATCCCTCCTCAAAGCCGCGGATGAAATTATTTCACGTTACGGTATTAGCTATGTGGAATCCCGGGCAGTGCTGCTGTTTGATATCGCTGAATTTTCACTGTACGCGCCCTTCGAGCAAGCCAGCCAACTTAATAGCTTGTCCTACTCCATGAATTCGGCGTACAACAAACTCCACAGAGAAGGTGTTGAGATCAATTTTGCCCGCACGACGACTGGCGATGGCTACTACGTATGGAATAGAGATGTTGGTCCGTTTCCCGACCTTGACCTGCTGTCTTTTTTGTTATTGGTGCTCATTGACAACGCCGTCGCGCGCCGGGAAGCGTCGGGGCATACAGTGCCGGTCATTCGATCGGCTTATCACATTGGCAGTCATTACGAGCTCTTTCAGGCAGAGGGTGTTAATCCGACGCTATTTAGCTATATCGTCGGTGATGTGACCATAAAATTAGCGCGAATGTTAGCTGATGCAGCGGCCGGCCAAGTGTTACTAGGTGACTTTGAGGCTTGTCTGCCCGATGTGGCGGACAAGCATGATGCCAATGCCTTTATTCGCACGGCCATCAAAGAGCTAGAAGAGCTTGATAATCTACGCATTGTCGGGCAACGGCTTAGTCAGTTCACCTTGCAGCCCGGCAGTTGTGGTACCGCGAATCCACGCCCACAGCGTATTATTGATAAGCATGGCTTAGAGCAAATGGCGACTAATTTGACGTTTTCTATTGCCCTGGGTGACACCTTCATGGACTTGGGCGTGCCTACGCCATGAATAATATCACTGCCGCTGACCACGTCGTTGTGGCGGCGGTAAGTAGCAGCGCTTTTGGACGTGCGTCGCACATCGCCAAGCAACTGACTTTGCCGTTGGTCAGTGATTGGCGGGTGTCAACAGCTGCCATCGCCCTGCTTATCGATATCGACTCTGCTGCCTTACAGCTCATAAGACCTCGACCACCGGGACCGGTCATGATTGACTTTGCTAGCCCAAGAATGGAATACCGGCGAAAGGGGGGGCAAAACGAGCTGCTGGGTCGCGCTGTTGGGGTTCGGCAAGGTCGATCACTCACGATTTTAGATGCCACCGCAGGGTTGGGTAGAGATGCCTTCGTACTCGCTGACTTAGGCTGTCGCGTCATGCTAGTAGAGCAGCTGCCGATACTTGCCTGGTTGCTCAACGAGGCCTTGGCAGCAGCGCAAATTAGTGCCTCTGAGCACGTACGCGCTGCGGCGAAGCGCATGCAAGTGCGCTGCGCCAACAGTATGTTCTTGACGGCAGAGAGCGGTGTTGTCATTTATTTAGATCCCATGTTCCCCGATCGAGGCCATTCCGCTGCGGTGAAAAAAGAGCTGGCAGTTTTGCAAGCCTTACACGGCGATAATGCGACCATTGGCCAGTCAATATCAGCAACCGACGAGCAGTTACTCGAATGGGCTTTGGCACAATCGACCCCTCGGGTTGTGGTTAAGCGACCTTTAAGGGCGGCACCCTTGGGCGGTAAAGCCCCCTCGCATGCTATCGCGGGTAAAGCGGTACGCTTTGATGTGTATGTGTTGGGGAATTTGGCATGAGTACAATAGTGTGGGTCGGCGATCCCGCCAATCCAACAGCGTCGGCGCAGTTATTGAGCGCAGAGGATGAGTTGATTTGGCTGTACCCGCCAGAGTCTCAACACGGTTTGACATCCACAGTGGTACCTCACTTACTGCTAGCGATGCCCGCTGATTCAGCGACGCTCCTTGGCCGAGGAGCCATTATGGATTTGTTGCGTCAGCGTGAGCCTGAGCAGTTAATCATCTACCTTAGACACGGGTCGAATCAGGGCAATGAAAGCGACGTGGAGCATCGGTGTCGCCGACTCGAAGAATGGATCATGGGGTTTATCGATGTGGCAGAAGCGGCCTTGAGGCTGATGCATAAGCGTGGCAGTGGCGGGATAACACTCGTGTTGCCCTATAGCACACTCGGCGATGATGCAACGCCGGTGATGAACGCCTGCGATGCTTTTGTTCGTGCCTGGGCGGGGTCGGTAGCCGCGCGCAACGCGATCAACAATGACGTGCGTGTTGATCTCATTGGTCCGTCAGAAGACGCCGCATAATGCCGTGATAAATCTTGGTAAGCCGGGGGATATCCTCAATGGCAACATGCTCATCAATCTGATGAATGCTGGCATTTCGCGGACCCACTTCTACCAGTTGGCAGCCCATTTTTGCGATGAATCTACCATCGGATGTGCCACCCCCCGTCGATAGCTTGGCATCGGTGCCCGTCACCTCTTTAATACTGGCTTGCGTAGCCGCAACCAGAGCGCCCGGCTCTGTTAGGAAAGGGTGTCCGTTAAGCGTCCATTCAATGTCAAACTTGAGATCGTGGTTGCTGAGGATCTCCTCGCAGCGATGCCGGATCTCAACATCCGTGACTTCAGTACAGAAACGGATATTGAACTGGGCGACGACATCCCTCGGGATGACATTGGTCGCCCCAGTACCCGCATGAATGTTAGAAAACTGCAGAGACGTCGGCGCAAAGAAGGCATTGCCGTCGTCCCAATGTTCCCGTCTTAAGGCGTCAAACGCGGCGAATATCCGGTGAATTGGATTGTCGGCTAGATGGGGGTAGGCGATATGTCCTTGACTACCCTGTACGGTTACTGTGGCACCTAGCGAACCTCGTCGACCATTCTTGATGACGTCGCCCAAGGAGTCGGTACTCGAGGGTTCGCCGATCACACACCAATCGATGGTTTCGCCGCGGTCGATCAAGGTCTCTATGACTTTAACCGTTCCCTCGGTGGCGGGTCCTTCTTCATCTGAGGTGATCAAAAAGGCCAGACGACCGTTAAGCTGAGGCTTGTCAGCCATTAGCGCTTCGGTGGCAACCATCATGGCAGCAAGGCTCGCCTTCATATCTGCTGCGCCCCGACCGAACAGCAAGCCACCGCGCTCGCTCGGCTCGAAAGGTGGACTCTGCCACTGGGTTTCCGGACCTGTGGGCACGACGTCGGTATGACCGGCAAATACAAGGGTGGGGCCTGAGCTGCCCAAGGTGGCCCAGAAGTTCTCGACGTTGCCAAAGCGCATGGGTTCGCAGTGGAATCCCAGCTGGCTCAAACGCTGCATCATGATGGCTTGGCAGCCACCATCATCAGGCGTCACTGACGCTTTGGTGATCAGCTCTCGAGTGAGGGCGATCGCTGCTGTGGAGTACTTAGTTGTTGGCATGGAGGGTCTCATTCAATTCTATCGCTGAGCGATTAGTCAGACATTCGACCACTCCGGACGTACTGTTACGACGAAATAGCAAATCAGAGCGACTGGCGAGATCTCTGGCTGATACCGTCTCGATTGGCTTGCGTGCGCCGTCAAGGACGGTCACTTTGGTTCCGGCGGTGATAAATAAGCCGGCTTCTACCGTACAGCGATCGCCCAGGGGTATACCGACGCCCGCATTGGCGCCAATGAGACACTCTTTGCCGACCGAGATAATAATATTGCCACCGCCGGACAGCGTGCCCATGGTCGAGCAGCCACCTCCCAAATCCGAGCCTGCACCGACCCACACACCGGCAGAGATACGACCCTCGACCATCCCGGGACCTTCGGTACCCGCATTGAAGTTTAGGAAACCTTCATGCATGACGGTGGTGCCTGTGCCTAGGTAAGCCCCAAGACGTACCCTCGCGGTATGGGCAATCCGGACCCCGGTTGGGACAACGTAATTGGTCATTTTGGGGAATTTGTCGACGCTCGATACTTCCAAGGTTGTGCCCCTTAATCGTGCATCGAGTTGTCGTTGGGGTAGTTCGTCGAGGCTAATGGCACCCTCATCGGTCCATGCGTTGTTGGGCAGTAATCCAAAGATGTCATCGAGGATTGTCCCGTGGGGGCGAACCAAACGGTGAGAGAGCATATGGAGTTTTAAATAGGCCTCGGCGACACTCTCAGGCGGGCGGTTATCGACAAGCGTACAGGCAATGACGGGGCGACTGCAGTCTTTCAATCGCTGGGTCAGTGCCGCTTGCGATTCCGCACCCACCCGTCGAAACGCCTTCTCTAGCGTGTTAAGTGCGCTGGCATCAAGCTCACCGGACAGGCTGTTGACCACCTCGACGAGATCGCCGCTAAGTTGGCTTAGCGGTGCGGGGTAAAAAACATCCAGTGTCTCCCCGGTATTGCTTCGGCTAGCGACGCCAAGACCAAAGCCGTGTACTGAATCCATGGGCAACTCCTATTGACTATTGAATCGTTCACTGTAAGTGTCGGCATTGAAGCCGACGGTTGTGGTGCCACGGTGTTCGAGAACGGGTCGTTTGATCAGCGTGGGGTTGTCGAGCAACACCGCCAAAGTGTCGCCTTGCTCGGCCTCATACCGCTCATCGGCGCTCAGGTTCTTCCATGTCGTACTGCGCTTATTGACTAATAGTTTAGCGCCTATGGCGGCTAACCAACACGCTAACTGATCTTTAGTCGGAGGCGTTTTACGCACATCAACAAAGCAGTAGTCTATTTGCTGGTTATTGAGCCACGTTTTTGCTTTCCGCACTGAGTCGCAGTTCGGAATGCCATAAATAATGGGCTGCATACCTATCTCCTTAATCGATTCAGCCTGGCCAATCGCCGTTATGGCTTATTCACTTTTTTAGGATGTTTTCTCAGAGGGTAACAGTGGCGGCATATTTCACACAGTCGGCCATCGCAGCCCCGTGCACTACAGTATTCACGGCCGTAAAAAATAATTTGTAAATGCAGGTCATTCCAACGAGGCTTTACAAACAACTTTTTTAAATCCCGCTCTGTTTCTACGACGTTTCTGCCCCGCGACAGCCCCCAACGCTGTGCTAGTCGATGTATGTGGGTATCCACAGGAAAACTGGGTACGCCAAATGCCTGTGCCATAACAACACTGGCAGTTTTATGCCCAACCCCTGGCAGTTGTTCCAAGGCCTCAAAACTTTGCGGTACGAGGCCGTCATGTTCGGCCAGCAATAGATGACTAAGGCGCTTGATAGCTTTGGATTTCTGCGGTGATAGGCCGCAGGGTCGGATAAGCGTGCGAATATCATCGACATCGAGAGCAGCCATTGCAAGGGGATTATCCGCTTCTCTGAACAACCCGGGGGTGACTTGGTTTACCCGCTCATCCGTACATTGGGCGCTGAGTAAAACAGCGATGAGTAAGGTAAAGGGGTCGCTGTGGTCCAAGGGAATGGGGGGCTTGGGATACAGCGTAGCCAGCTTGGCATCAATGTACGCCACGCGCTCGGCTTTATTGAGATTGCGTTGAGCAAGCACCATTACCAACCCCGTTGCAGACTGTCAGTGATGCGCTCAGCAGCTTCGAGACACTGCGCTAACTCGGCCACCAACGCCAAGCGAGCATAGTTTGCCGCAGGATTGTAACCGTTAACCTCGCGCCCTAAATACCGACCCGGTAGAACCGCAACGTTACAGCGGCGCAACAGCTCAATGGCAAAGTGCTCATCATTGATGGGTGTTTCTGGCCATAAATAGAAGCCGGCATCGGGCCTAGAAACGGTGAGGACCGAGCTGAGTAATGGCAGCACAGCATCAAATTTTTCTCGGTAGCGGCGACGGTTTTCAATGACATGCTGCTCATCCGCCCAGGCGACGGTGGAAGCGATTTGATGATGGGGAGGCATAGCGCAGCCGTGATAAGTACGATAGCGTAGAAACAGATCAATGAGATCGGCATCGCCGGCCACGAAGCCCGAACGTAGGCCCGGTAAGTTTGACCGCTTTGACAAGCTATGAAACGCTAAGCAGCGCTTAAAATCCCGATTGCCCATGGACGCTGCTGCTTGAAGTAGCCCTGGGGGCGGGTCATTTTCGTCAGGGTATATCTCGCTGTAACACTCGTCGCTGGCGATCACAAAATCATGGGTCTCGGCTAGCTTAATCAGCGTGTGTAGTTTGCCTTCTGACATAACAGCCCCAGAAGGATTGCCCGGCGTGCAGATGTACACCAATTCAGTCTTCTCCCACTCTGCAGGACTGAGTGCCATAAAATCAGGTAAAAAACCATGGTGCTTATCCGCGGCGAGGTAGCGCGGTCGTGTGCCTGCCAACAGCGCCGCCCCCTCATAGATTTGATAAAAAGGGTTGGGACTGACTACTCGCAAAGGGTGTCCTGGGGTCACTATCGTTTGAGCGATCGCAAACAGGGCCTCGCGGGTGCCGTTGACCGGTAGGATTTGTCGTTGCGCATCGATGCCTGATAGCTTAAACCGCTGTGTGATCCATCGAGCAATAGACTCGCGGAGTGCCAGAGTACCGGCCGTTAGCGGATATTTGTTGATCCCGGCTAGTGCATCACGCAAGGCATCAACCACAATGTTCGGTGAATCATGCTGAGGCTCACCAATGGTGAGTGTGATTTCAGATAACGGCGCGCGCTCAGCGGCTTCGGTGAGTACTCTAAGTCGCTCAAAAGGATAGGCTTGCAGGTGTTCAAATCCGTTATTCATGCGCTTTCGCGGACTCCCTTATCCAAAGCGTCACAAATGGCAGCTTGCAAATCAGCCAAACCGGTTTGGTCGGTAATTTGACCGCCTTGACTGTCCGTTAGGAAGAAAACATCTTCGACTCGTTCCCCCAGGGTTTGAATTTTTGCCGCTTTGAGAGCGATGTCAAAAGCAATAAAGATCTCGCCTAAGCTCGCTAGCAAGCCCGGTCTATCGGGTGTAGCGACTTCCAAGACCGTCCAGTTACGATCCTGATCCTGGTGGATGTGTGTTTCAGTGGGCATGAGAAAAGATTTGAGTTGGCGCGGCGTCCGGCGGGATACGGATCTTGTCCCTCCTTGATCGAGCGCCTGCTGTAAAGCTCGCCGCAGTCCTTCAAGGGTCTGCTCATCATTTGAGACTGAGTTACCGTCGGCCTGCAAAACGAAGAAGGTATACAGAGCGGCACCATCGGTACCCGAATAGATGCGCGCATCATTAATACTGAGTTCTTGAATTTCCAGCTCGCCACAGACTCGGGCGAACAAGCCTGCCTCGACAAGGGCGTAGACAAAAATTTGAGTAGCGTTGGCTATTGTTGAGTCAGTGGACTGGCGTACCAACACCAGCGCACTGTCCCGATGATCGTGATCGGCGATAGCTTCAGTGTGCCAAGCAATATCTTCAGGTCGCTCACGTAAAAAATAGTCAACGCCCCGGGTCGCCCAAATAAGCTGTAAATCGTCCTCAAGAAAGCCGCGGTTCTCCAATAATTCGGTCGCCGCTTTCCGGGTTGCTAGGACGACGTCTTGTCGGCCCAGTGGGTTTTCCAGGCCTCGACGCAACGCGCGCCGCGCCGCGGTATACAACTGACGTAGCAGGGAGCTACGCCAGGCGTTCCACAGCTCGGGGTTGGTGCCATGGATATCAGCTACCGTTAACGTGTACAGGTAGTCTAGGCGCTCTTCGGTGGCAACATGAGAGGCAAATTTAACGATTTCTTCGGGGTCTGAGATATCTTTCCTCTGTGAGATAGAGCTCATCACCAAATGATTTTTGACCAGCCATACGACCAGTTCGGTATCCCTTGCATCGAGGCTGTGTCGCTCACAAAAATCCTGCGCATCAACAGCGCCTAGCTCTGAATGATCGCCGCCGCGACCTTTGCCAATATCGTGGTAGAGCGCTGCAATATACAGGAGCGCCGGCTTGCGTAGACGCTGCGCAATTCGGGTAGATACCGGGAATTTGTCCGTGTAGTCAGCCCGCATGAAGCGCCGGGTGTTGGCAACGACGGCCAAGGTGTGAGCGTCGACCGTAAGAGAATGGAAGAGGTCGAACTGCATTTGCCCCATAATGGCTCCAAACTCAGGTAAATAGCGACCGAGAATGCCGTGAGCGGTCATCCGCCGCAGTTGCTTGGTGAGACCGTGGGGTGAGCTCATCAACGTCATAAATAACTGCTGATTCTCATGTTCAGAGCGAAACGTGGCGTCGATCAACGGTGCCGATGCGCGGACTAAACGCAAGGTTTCTGGGGCAATACCATGGATACGTGGATTGTTGGCAATGATAAGAAAAAGACGGATTAAGTTAGAAGGTTGCCTCGTAAAAACCCCGCGGTGTCGAGCAACCAGTTGTCCTCGACTTAACTCGAAATCTTCGCTCAGCTGTTCAGCAGGCTCGACGTCATCAGCGTGTAGGATCTGCTGGTCAAAACACTCAAGCAGTAACTCGGTCAGTTGGGCTAGCGCATGAGTCCACCGATAGTAGACTTGCATAAATTGCTCGACTGCCAGGGTTTCACCATCCACCATTTGCCAGATCTCGGCCAGTTTGCGTTGGTTGTCAAATAGCAGGCGATCCTCTTCGCGGCGGGCGATCATATGCATGGCAAAGCGCACTTGGCCAATGAAATTTTGACCTGACTCGAGCATAAGCTGCTCATCGGCAGTCAAAAAATGCTCATGCTCCAGCTGAGCCATGGGTACGCCAAAGTGGCGGCGGGCCATCCAGCCAACAACTTGAATATCGCGGAGCGCGCCGGGTCCGTTCTTCACATTGGGTTCTAGGCTGTAGGTTGTGTCCGCGAACTTGCTGTGTCGCAGCCGAGTTTCCGCCAGTTTAGCGCTAAAAAACGCTTTACTATCCCACATATTGTCCTGACTGAGTACGCCGCTCAATGCAGCGAGTAGCGTCTGGTCACCCACGACTGAGCGCGCTTCCAGCATCGCAGTGAAGATGGTCAAGTCCTGCCGGGCTAACTCGGCGCACTCGTCGAGTCTTCGTACACTTTGACCGACGGTTAAGCCCAGATCCCAAAGGGATCGCAGCATAGTGGCAATGTCGGCCTCGATCTCGGGGGCGACGTTATCGGATAACAAAAATAAAATATCAACGTCCGAGTGCGGAAATAATTCGCCGCGACCATAACCGCCCACTGCCGCCAGCAAGATACCCTCGGGGTTACCGATAAAGTGGGCCCACAACCGTTGAAGGACGTTATCTACGGCATCAGCGCGCGCAGCGAGTAATGGTCTGACTGCTTGCGTTGGGTGAAATAACGCCGAGAGCTCTTCTTCAACCGCGTGTAAGTAGTCCCTGCACGCGTCGGGTGGATCGTTTGCTACGGGTAGCGTTGCCGCTAAGGTCAGCGGTTTGGTACTGGATTGTGCGGACACCATTGGTGGCTTCCCGTGAGTGATAAGCGCTAGAAGGACAGTTGCTCGTCTTTGCGTTGGGTGAATACTTCACAACCGTCTTCGGTGACGCCAATAGTGTGTTCCCATTGTGCCGACAGTCGCCCATCTTTGGTGGTCACCGTCCAGCCGTCCCGGGTATTGAGCTTGGTGTGCCGCTTACCGGCATTTACCATGGGTTCAATCGTGAAAGTCATGCCGCGCTCTAGCACCATCCCTGTTCCTGCTTTGCCGTAGTGCAGAATTTGTGGTTCCTCGTGGAATATTTTACCAATTCCGTGGCCACAATATTCTCTTACCACCGAGTAATAGTTCTCCTCTGCATAGGTTTGGATGACATGCCCAATGTCCCCCAGTGTTGTACCGGGTCGGACAATAGCGAGTGCTTTGTAAAGACATTCCTGAGTAATTTGCATCAATCTATTGGCGTGGCTAGCGACCTCGCCAACCCCGAGCATGATGCTCGTATCGCCGTGCCAGCCATCCTTAATGACGGTGACATCGATATTGATGATGTCGCCATTTTTAAGCTTTTTAGCGTCTGAGGGTATGCCATGGCAAATAACGTCGTTGATCGAGGTGCAAATCGACTTTGGGAAGCCGTGATAGTTGAGTGGCGCAGGGATAGCGCCTTGAACGTCGACAATGTAATTATGACAGATACGATCAATGTCACCGGTGGTCATGCCCACCTCGACACGTGGCGCGATCATCTCAAGGACCTCTGCAGCGAGACGACCAGCCACGCGCATGCCCTCTAGTTCTTCGGGTGTTTTTGGTTTGACGGACATGGTACTCATCGAGGTAATGACTGGAGATCGTGATTGTAGCGGAAGCTGGCCGCACTGTCTGCCGGGCTTTAGTATTGCGGCCGCTTATGATATAACGCGCGCCTCTGCGGTGAGAACGGCGGAGCAAAACAATGTAAACGCAACCATGCAGGGACGGATGTCTCGGGCATGTAACGACACACGCGTGCCACACACTGCAAGCCGGGTGCTGGGAAACTGGTTGGTATTGCAGGGCGCGCGGAGGCCAAAACCCAAACACAGGACATATCATATGGCACACGTAAGCATGCGCGAGCTGCTGCAAGCAGGCGCACACTTTGGGCACCAGACCCGTTTTTGGAACCCTAAGATGGATCAATACATCTTTGGCGCCCGCAATAAGATTCATATCATTAACTTGGAACATACTGTACCCGCGCTTAACGACGCGCTCGCGTATATCCAGCGGTTAGCCTCTAACAAGAATCAGGTGCTGTTCGTGGGTACAAAGCGAGCGGCGGGTAAGATCATCGAAGAGCAGGCTCAGCGCTCGGGCATGCCGTTTGTCAGCCACCGTTGGTTGGGTGGCATGCTCACTAACTACAAGACAGTACGGGCCTCCATTAAACGACTGCGCGAGCTTCAAGAGCAGGCTGAGAATGGAACTTTCGATAAGTTGACCAAAAAAGAGGCGCTAATGCGCACTCGATCAATGGAGAAGCTTGATCGATCGGTCGGTGGTATTAAGGACATGGGTGGTTTACCCGATGCGCTGTTTGTCATTGATGTAGATCATGAACGCATCGCTATTACCGAAGCGAATAAGCTGGGTATTCCGGTTATTGGTATTGTCGACACCAACAGTAATCCCGACGGTGTGGATTACATCATCCCAGGTAACGATGACGCTATCCGCGCCATTAAGCTCTATGTCCAAGCCATCGCAGATGCGATTATTGAAGGCAAGTCGGGGGACAATCTGACGCCCGATGAATTTGTCGAAGTGGCAGATAGCGCCGACGAAGCCGAAGTGGAAGCAGAAGTGGAAGCA
>DGPA01000022.1:93897-168913 GCA_002389505.1 Halieaceae bacterium UBA4452 | reverse complement strand
TGGAAGCCGAAGTTGAAGTGGAAGGCGAAGCCGAAATTAACCCAGAGGCCTGAGAATCAAGCCGCGTACTACGCGGCTCGTCTTCATCCCCCCCGTGTCAATGTCGGACACCGGCATTGCATGACTGCTGATAAATAGTGTGTACCGCTGTGTTGCACGCTAACTCGTGAGGGAAAAGCAACATGTCTGCATTACAAGTAAAGGAGCTGCGCGAGCGAACGGGCTTAGGTCTGTTGGAGTGCAAAAGAGCGTTGGCGGCCGCCGGTGGCGATATTGAAGCGGCCATTGAGGAACTGCGCAAATCGAGTGGAATGAAAGCCGCGAAAAAAGCGGGTCGGACAGCAGCCGATGGCGTGGTCGCTATGAGAATTGCTGACGACGGCAGTTATGGCGTGCTGGTTGAAGTGAATAGTGAGACCGATTTTGTTGCCCGAGACGACAATTTCTTGGCTTTCGTAAAGCAAGTGACTGACAAAGCGTTTGAGGGGCGTACTGACGAAGTGGCCGCCATAGCTAGCGATGATATTGAACAGGCCCGTCAAGCACTGGTCCAAAAAATTGGCGAAAATATTAGCGTTCGTCGCGTCACCATGGTGTCTGCAGATTCTGGTGTGGTCGGTGGGTATGTGCATGGCAATCATCGTATTGGTGTTCTGGTCCAGTTACAGGGTGGCGACGAAGACCTGGCGCGTGATGTAGCGATGCATGTGGCAGCCGTGAATCCCACCGTGGTGTCCCCGGGTAATATGCCTGAGGAGCTCCTCAATAAAGAGCGAGAAATATTTACGGCTCAGGCGCAAGATTCTGGGAAGCCGGCTGACATAATCGAGAAAATGATTGATGGCCGAATACGCAAGTACTTAGCAGAAAACAGCTTGACCGAGCAGCCCTTTGTTAAAGATCCCGATACCACCGTAGGAAAGTTGGTCATGGCGGCGGGTGCTGCTGTCGTCGCTTTCAGTCGCTTTGAAGTGGGTGAAGGTATCGAGATTGACAAAGTGGATTTTGCTGATGAGGTCGCAGCGCAGTTGAAAGGTTGAATGCCAATAACTGGCAGAAACGATTGAGCGGGGCAATAGCCCCCTTTTTTTGGCCAATAATCCCCCAAAGATCTGGTTTTGGTGCTTTTTCTCAGATTAGTGTTCGAGAGGACTTCTGTCACTGACGCCACAGCGGTTCTCCGGTAGTATGGCAGTGAATAAGCAATGGAGATTGGCGGTGGCGGGCGACAAGGTCTACAAGCGTATTTTACTCAAGCTCAGCGGTGAAGCATTGACCGGTGAGGAAGCCTTCGGTATCGATCCTAAAATATTGGACCAGTTAGCGCTGGAAATAGGCCAACTGGTGGGTATTGGCGTGCAAGTGGGCTTGGTCGTTGGTGGCGGAAACCTCTTTCGCGGTAAAGCCCTACAGGCCGCGGGTCTTGATCGCGTGACCGGCGATCACATGGGAATGCTAGCGACGGTGATGAATGCCCTAGCGTTACGCGACGCTCTCGAGCGGTCCAATATTGCCACACAGGTCATGTCGGCTATTCCCATGAGCGGCGTGGTCGATCACTATGATCGCCGTAAGGCCATTCGGGCTCTGGGTAATGGCGATGTCGTTATTTTTGCTGCGGGCACTGGCAATCCTTTCTTTACTACGGATTCCTCCGCCTGTTTGCGGGGTATAGAGATCGACGCTGACTTGGTGTTGAAGGCCACCAAGGTTGATGGCGTGTACAGCTCCGATCCGCTGAAGGACACTTCAGCGGTGAAGTACGATGAGCTCAGCTATGATCGAGTGCTTGACGATAAGCTGGAAGTCATGGATTTGACCGCTATTTGCCTAGTTCGCGATCACGAAATGCCGGTGCGTGTTTTTGATATGGCGCAGCGGGGCGCTTTACTCAGTATTGTTCGTGGGGGTGCGGAGGGAACTCTAATAAGTTAAAGCGCGGTCAGCTACTCGCTGTGGCGGTCGGTGTGTTAAACAACTGAAGAGAAAAGACCATGATTGACGATATTCTTAGTGATGCCGAAGATCGGATGAAAAAATCCTTAGCGGCGCTTGGGCATCATTTCAATAAAATCCGTACTGGCCGCGCTCACCCTAGCATTCTAGACGGTATTCGCTGTGACTATTACGGTGCGGATACCCCACTTAACCAGTTGGCGAATGTCAACGTAGAGGATGCGAGAACGTTGGCGGTAGTGGTTTTTGATCGATCAATGACACCGGCAATAGAAAAGGCGATATTGAAATCCGATCTGGGCCTTAATCCGGCCACTGCGGGTGAGGTTATCCGTATACCCATGCCCATGCTCACGGAAGAAACCCGTAAAGGCTATATCAAGCAGGCGCGTGGAGAGGCGGAAGCCGCCCGTGTTTCCGTCCGTAATGCGCGGCGTGATGCAAATGGCATGCTCAAAGAGCTGGTAAAGGACAAAGATATTTCCGAGGACGATGATCGGCGAGGCCAAGATTCAGTACAAAAATTAACCGACGCTTACATCGCTAAAGTGGATCAGGCACTGGCGGTCAAAGAAGCCGATTTAATGGAGATTTGAGCCGTAGTTGGCACTCTTAAGACGCCTATGTCATCCCATCCACCTACTCACCACTTCGATACTGAGGTCGCCCCCAAGCATATAGCCATCATCATGGATGGTAACAGTCGCTGGGCTGCGCGCGAGGGCGTTGCGACACCCAATGGCCACCGTGCGGGGGTCGAAGCAGTGCGGAGGGCGGTTGAAACCTTTAATGAGCTGGGTGTGCAGGTATTGACGCTGTTTGCTTTTAGTAGCGAAAACTGGGGTCGTCCAAAGTCAGAAGTACGCGCGCTTTTGGCGCTGTTTTCTCGCTATCTTCGGGGAGAGTTAGAGCAGCTCCAGCACGATAATATTCGCCTTCGTTTTATTGGTCGTCGCGATCGGTTTAGCTCTGCCTTACAGCGGCTAATGGCGCACGCAGAATCAGCCACCCGAAATAATAGCAAAGCCACCTTGGTACTCGCTATCGATTACGGGGGGCGGTGGGATATCACCCATGCTGCCCGGCTGCTGGCACAACAAGTGATCGAGGGAACGCGCTCGGTAGATTCTATAGACGAGAGTGCTGTGCAGACTCTTTTGTCACTGGCCGATCTACCCGCACCAGATTTATGTATTCGCACTGGGGGTGAACTGAGGATCTCCAACTTTCTAATATGGCAACTTGCCTACTGCGAGCTGTACTTTACTGACTGTCTGTGGCCGGATTTTAATGCCGATACTATCAAGTTAGCCTGTGCAGAATACGCACGACGAGAGCGTCGCTTTGGTTTGCGTGCACTGTCCACGACTGGGGCGACTTGATGCTCCAGCAGCGAATCATCACGGGCGTATTGTTAGCCATATTTTTCCTGGTCGTTGTATTTTTGTTGCCACTGAGCTGGATGGCTTGTGTTTTTGCCGGTGTGGCTGTGCTCGGTGTCTGGGAATGGACTGGGCTGTCGGGCATTAAGGTGCCGTGGGTCCGGTGGCTTTATGCCGCTGCGTTAATTCCTGGCCTCGGCGCGTTGTGGCTGTTGTGCGACTTGGGTGGTCAGTCATCCCGAGTGCAAGTACAGCCTTGGCTGGGCCTCGCCTGTGTGTTTTGGTCTTTGGCGCTATTCTTAATCAAGTATTACCCTAGCAGTGCCGAGCTGTGGCGCTTTGATGTCCTTCGCGTTCTTATGGGCTGGCTTATCTTGGGGGCTACTTGGCTGGCGTTGGTCTTCTTGCGAACCATGCCCAATGGCGGACTGCTGGTGCTACTGCTGCTGATCTTAGTGGCCGCCGCCGATATTGGCGCCTATTTTATTGGGCGGCGATTTGGCGTCCACAAATTAGTGCCAGCCGTGAGCCCTGGCAAAACCTGGGAAGGTCTATGGGGCGGTGTGCTGGCAGTTTTCGTTATTACGGTGATAGTTTTTCAGAACCTGCCGCCCACATTGGCACATTTGCGAATGGCTTCCGTACTTTTACTCGCATTTGCAGTAGCCGGCGCTTCGGTGGTTGGCGACTTAACCGTGAGTATGCTTAAACGAGAGGCGGGCGTAAAAGACACCAGTCATTTGTTGCCTGGTCATGGCGGCGTTATGGATCGTATCGATAGCATTTGTGGTGCGGCACCGATCTTTGCCCTTGGCTTGATACTGATGAGTTACTGAGAATGCTAGACGTTGTCGTATTAGGTGCCACGGGATCTGTTGGCGAAAGCACGCTAGATGTGATTGCTCGGCATCCCAATCGCTACCAAGTCTACGCGCTCACTGCCAATCGTTCAGTGGACACCATGGTGACCTTGTGTCTTCGCCATCGCCCCACTTATGCGGTCATGATGGACCCGGAAGCTGCGCAATTATTAGCGTCACGATTAGCTGAACATTGCGATACCAAGGTCTTAGATGGCGAGGCGGCAATGGAAGTGGTGGCGAGTGCGGAGTCTGTCGATATAGTCATGGCCGCAGTTGTGGGATTTGCAGGTTTGAGGCCCGCCCTAGCTGCCGCACGGTCGGGTAAGCGCTTGCTGCTGGCCAATAAAGAGGCGCTCGTTAGTGCGGGTAGCGTATTTATGGCCGCTGTTCGTGAGGGTGGCGCCACACTGTTACCGATTGACAGCGAACACAACGCGATGTTCCAGTGCCTGCCTGCCAACGAACAAGCGCAACCACAGATGCAAGCCGTTGAGAAAATTCTATTGACTGCCTCGGGTGGTCCCTTCAGAGGCTGGCAACGACAGCAATTAACGTCTGTGACGCCTGAGCAAGCTTGTGCCCACCCAAATTGGTCCATGGGGCGAAAAATTTCTGTTGATTCGGCTACTCTCATGAATAAAGGCTTGGAGCTTGCCGAGGCCTGTTGGTTATTTGGCTGTCAACCGACAGATATCGAGGTGGTGGTTCATCCGCAAAGCGTGATTCACTCGTTGATACGCTACCGCGATGGCTCAGTCTTAGCGCAATTGGGAAATCCTGATATGCGTACGCCCATTGCCTACGGTTTGTCTTGGCCCGACAGAATAGATGCCGGCGTTGAGCCCCTTGATCTCATCGAGCTGGGGCAGTTGGTATTTGAGCGTCCTGATACGTCGGCCTTCCCCTGTTTGCGACTGGCTCAAGAAGCGATCAATCGTCCCGGTGGTATGTGCGTGCTCAATGCCGCCAATGAGCTAGCGGTAGAGGGCTTTCTGGCTCAGCAGCTTGCCTTTACCGATATTGATCACATTATCGAGCGTACATTAGACAACGTCGTGTGCGGTGAACCCGAATCGCTGGCTGCGGTCGAAGACTTAGACAGACGTGCGCGAGAGTTGGCGCAGCATGAAATAGCCCGCACAGCCCACGATTCACTAGGTGCCCATTAATGGAGCTTATTCAAACAATTGTCTCGACCGTTATTACCTTAGGTATCTTGGTGGCGTTTCACGAGTTCGGTCATTTTTGGGTGGCGCGTCGCTGTGGCATCAAAGTACTGCGTTTTTCTGTGGGCTTCGGTCCGCCGTTATGGCGTCGAACAGATGCGCAAGGCACCGAGTATATTCTGGCGGCTATCCCTCTGGGAGGCTATGTAAAGATGCTGGATGAGCGAGAGGGTGAGGTGGATGTTTCCGAGCGTCATCGAGCATTCAATCGGCAATCAGTGTGGGCGCGTATTGCGGTCGTCAGTGCAGGCCCACTGGCTAACTTTCTATTAGCTATTATGATTTTTTGGCTGCTATTTTTTCAGGGCGAGTCAGGGCTAATTCCGCTGGTGGGCGACGTCGAGCCAGATTCTCCAGCTTACTACGCAGGACTCGAGTCGGGACAGCAACTGGTCTCAGTGGATGGTCGTGAAACTCCCACAGTGGCGGCATTAAATCTACGATTACTTGAGCGATTGGGTGACACAGGAACCATTAAGTTAGGCACCCGCTACCGGGGCTCCGACGTTGTTTACGAATCGGAAGCGCCGATCGAGCGCTGGTTATCAAACCAAGACGCGCCTAGCCCCATTAACGGATTGGGGATTACCTTGGACTTGCCAAAACTGCTGCCGATTGTGAACGCATTGGTTGACGGTAGTCCTGCCTCAGCAGCGGGCTTTCAGCCCGGTGATCGCATTATTAGCGCAGATGATCAGCCAGTGCCGCTGTGGCAAGATTGGGTAGCCTATGTTCGCGCTAGACCAAATGAAGTGATAGCGGTAGAGGTAGAGCGCGCAGGACGAATCTCCTTTCTAAGCGTTCAGCCCGAATCGAAGCAGAGTAATGGCGACGTTTACGGCTCAGTGGGCATGATGGTACGCCAGCCGGAGATACCTGCTGATCGCATCAAAGTGTTTGATCGAGGACCTATTGACGCACTCGGTGCTGCTGTTATGCGGACAGTGGATCTGACCGGATTTACCTTTACGTCCATAGCCAAGATGATCCAAGGACTCATTTCGCCTTCTAATTTGTCTGGACCTATCACCATTGCGCAAGTAGCCGCGTCTTCGGTAGATGCCGGCTGGACGTCGTGGCTGGGCTTTCTTGCCTTACTCAGTATTTCTCTGGGAGCCCTTAACTTACTGCCCATTCCAGTGTTGGATGGCGGCCATTTACTCTTTTA
The DNA here is from genome assembly GCA_002389505.1 of Halieaceae bacterium UBA4452. Lineage (GTDB taxonomy): Bacteria > Pseudomonadota > Gammaproteobacteria > Pseudomonadales > Halieaceae > Luminiphilus. The sequence goes on along the minus strand of DGPA01000022.1, from coordinate 162,318 downwards.
TGCTATTGAAGCCTTGACCGGGCATCCCGTTGCCGAGAAAGTACAGATTTGGGGTTATCAAATAGGGATGATGTTAGTGCTGAGTTTAATGGCATTTGCACTGTATAATGATGTGCTGCGTTTATGAACGCGCGGCCGATTATTCACACAGCTCGCTCGGTGGTGACAGTGATGCACTGCCTTCGGGCTTCTTACATCCCCGCTTTGGCTGGGGTTTGGAGAACATACTCAACAATGCGATGTAAACCTGCCCCCTTTTTTTCGATGGCGCTACGCCTGTGTTTTTTCATGGCTTTTGTGCTGTTGCCTGTGCAGGTCAGCTGGTCTCAAGGAGAGCCATTCACTATTGCTGATATCCGTGTCGAGGGCTTGCAACGTATCTCTCCCGGCAGTGTGTTTGCCGCACTACCTGTCGCGGTGGGCGACACCGTAGACACGATTGCCACGCGAGCGGCCGCTAAGAACTTATTTGCAACAGGAAATTTTGATGATATCGCGATTGGCCGTGATGGCAATGTTTTGGTCATCACGGTTGCGGAGCGACCCAGCATTTCGGAAATCACCATCGATGGTAATAAAGCCATTGAGACTGAGGCACTTCTCGACGGTCTTAAAGGCGCTGGACTAGCGGTAGGCAAAGTCTTTCAGCGGTCCACGCTTGAGGGTATGCAGCTGGAATTGCTGCGCCAGTACGTCTTGCAGGGCCGTTATGATGCTGACATCGATGCGGAAGTCATACCAGAACCTCGAAACCGGGTATCCATTTCGATTGATGTTAACGAAGGGACCGTTGCCACGATAAAACACATTAATGTGGTAGGTAACACCATTTTTAATGACGAGGACATTGGTGATCTTTTTGAGCTGAAAACCACGGGATGGCTGTCATTTTTTACTAGCGATGATAAATATGCCAAAGAAAAGCTAACCGGTGACTTAGAAACCTTGAGTTCCTACTACTTGGATCGGGGTTATCTGCAATTCGTTATCGACTCGACTCAGGTAGCAGTGTCGCCCAATAAGCAGGAGGTCTACATCACGGCCAACATCACCGAGGGTGATAAATTTACGGTGAGTGAGGTGGGTTTATCCGGTGATTTGGTATTGCCGGAGGAGGATTTGAAGCGCTTTCTATTAGTGCGGGAAGGGCAGGTCTACTCTCAACAACTGGTCACCAGTACTGAAGATTATCTCACTCGCCGTTTGGGTAACGAGGGATATAACTTTGCGACGGTTAAGGGCATTCCCGAGGTGGTAGACGGTGAGTCGACGGTGGGCATTAAATTTTTCATCGATCCGGGTAAGCGAACCTACGTACGTCGTATTAATTTCAGCGGTAATCTACAGACCTCGGACGAAGTGCTGCGCCGGGAAATGCGCCAAATGGAAGCAGCACCTGCCTCTGCGGCAGCCATCGAGCAATCTAGAATTCGGTTACAGCGGTTAGGTTTTTTCAAGACCGCCGAAGTCGACACCAAGGAAGTACCCGGCCATGATGATTTAATTGACGTTGATTTTAATGTCGAAGAACAATCCTTCGGCAGCATTGGTGGCAGTATTGGTTATGCTCAGGCTGCTGGCCTTATTGTTGGTCTCAACTTGCAGCAAAATAACTTTTTAGGCACAGGTCGACGGGTGGGCATCAATATCAACAAGTCCCGCTATCAAAACGTCGCGAGCATCAATTATACCAACCCCTATTTTACCGAAGATGGTGTCAGCAGGGGCTTTAGTGTTTTCTATCGTAAGACGGATCTTGCAGAAATAAACGTTGCCAGTTACACCACGGATACCATTGGCGCAAACTTAAACTTTGGCTACCCAATCAGTGAAACCCAGCGCCTTGGTTTTTCGCTCGGTGTGACCGATACGAACATTACTGTTGGTCAGTTTGCGGTTCAAGAAATCAAGGCGAGCCCTCGATTAACGACGGGTATAGAAGGCTGGTATGAAAGCACGCTCCAACTTGATGGCTCCTACGCCGGGCCTGAAATCTTCCGCCCACTGCTAGAATTATCACCGACCGCATTGTCTCGCCCCGCTGAGGAGGGTTTTGTGGATGAGAATGGCGACAACTATCTAAATTTTTCAATGACCGCTTCTTGGTTACAGTCTTCGTTGAACCGAGGACAACTGGCTACGCGCGGTAAGTCTCAATCGCTCGCTCTTGAAACGTCGTTACCCCTATCAGACTTACAGTTTTACAAGCTGACTTATCGCGGAGAAATCTATTTTCCTCTGTATCAAGATTTCACGCTGCATTTGCGAACCGAGCTGGGTTACGGCGGTGGCTTTGGTGACACCACGGAGCTGCCCTTCTATGAGCACTTTTTTGCTGGGGGCTTTGGATCGGTGCGCGGTTTTGAGGCAAATACTCTTGGACCTCGTAGCACGCCGGCCTCCATTTATTTAACTGATCGGCCGATTACTGCCCTTGATGAAAACGGTGTGCCCTCAGAAATTGGCGGCCCCACAGGGCAGCAATTTGGTTATGTCGTCGACCCCGCAACCGGTAAAATTGTCGTCCAGCCGGTCACCCAAAGAAATGACCCCTTTGGCGGTAATGCCCTGTTTGAGGCTACGGCAGAAATTCTTTTCCCCATGCCCTTCATTAAAGATCGAAGTCAACTTCGTTCAGCTCTGTTTCTCGACGTGGGGAACGTATTCAATACCGAATGCTCGGTCAATCAGCCTAATTGCTTCGATATTGATGCCGCGGAGCTGCGTTACTCAGTGGGCATAGGCGTTACTTGGTTATCGGGATTTGGTCCCTTGACATTCAGCCTAGCGAAACCGTTGAATGCTAGCGATATTGATGAGCGCGAGGTCTTTCAATTTACCCTTGGTCGAAGTTTCTAATCCCTAAACTCTCTGGAGGAAATCCGTGAAAACATTGTTAAAACTCATAACAGCAACACTACTAGTAGCACTACCTACATTGGCAACTGCTCAAGGTAAGATCGCCGTTGTCGATTTGGAGACGGCCATTTTGCAAACTGATTTCGCACAACAGCGCCTGACAGAATTTGAAGCGGGTGAGGACTTTGCTGCAGATAGAACTGAGTTTGAAGGGTTGCGAGAGGAGCTCGATGAGCTGGTTCAGAATTTCCAGCGTGATCAGGCAGCCATGAGTGAAGACCAACAGGTCGCTGCGCGACAGAAACTGGCCAGCAAGCAATCAGACATTGAATACGTTGCCAAGAAGCTCCAGTCATTACAGCAGCAAAACGCCCAGCGAGTATTTCAGGAGCTGGCGCCGAAGGCACGGGAAGTGCTGCGGGATATTATAGCGACGGAAGGCATTGGGCTATTGCTGCAGCAGCAGACGGTTATTCATGCGGACCTTGGCTATAGTATTACCGCGAAGGTGACTGACAAGCTTAATCAGCTGCCCGCTACCGAAGAGTAATTTGACCGCGGCTATGATGACTCTGGGGCATATTGCTGAGCAATTAGGGTTGCTGCTGAAGGGAGATGCTAACGTCGAGATCACTGCCCTCGCACCCCTGAGTCAGGCGACAGGCCAGCATTTGAGCTTTGTCGCTAAGGCCGGTTCGCTGTCTGAACTGGCGGACTGCCGGGCCGGCGCTGTCATTGTCAAAGGCGATTGGGCCGAGCACTGGACGGGAAGCTATTTGGTCAGTGACAACCCGTATTTGGCTTATGCTAAGGCGACCCATCTCTTCGATAATCGGCCGACCCTCTCCCAGAAAATTCATGAGCGTGCACTGATTTCGCCCCATGCAACACTCGGGTCAGATGTCACCGTCGATGCCGGTGCGGTGGTGGAAGCGGGCGTTACCATTGGCGAAGGCGCGTGGATTGGCGCCAATGTTTATGTTGGCCAAGACAGTCATATTGGTGCCCACAGCCGGGTTTACCCTGGCACGGTTCTCTACCATGGCGTTAGGGTGGGGCACCACTGTACCGTGCACGCGAACGCGGTGATCGGTGCAGATGGCTTTGGCTTTGCTCCCTGCGCCGATGGTTGGACTAAAATTGTACAGCTCGGTGGCGTGCGAATTGGTAATTGGGTGGAAATTGGGGCTGGTACCACCATTGATCGTGGTGCGCTGAACGACACAGTGGTGGATGACAACGTGATTTTAGATGACCAAGTGCATATTGCGCACAATGTCCATATAGGGGCTCGTACCGGTATTGCTGCCTGTACGGGCGTGGCAGGTAGTACAGTGATTGGTCAAGACTGCACCCTAGCCGGCATGGTGGGGGTTGGCGATCATTTAACCCTCGCCGATAACGTGCATGTTAATGGGCAATGTCGTGTCAGTCGCTCGCTGACGGAGCCGGGCCTATATGCGTCGGGTACTGCGATTCAGCCCTACAGTAAGTGGAGTAGAAGCGCAGTGCGATTTGAGCAGTTAGATGAGATGGCGAAGCGGCTGAAGACCCTCGAGAAACAGCTAGGGGCGTTGGCTCCCTCAAGCTCACGACACCGGGGAGATGCATCATGATCATGGATATTGAACAAATCCGAGCGCATTTGCCGCATCGCTATCCTTGCTTGTTAGTGGACAGAGTCATTGCTTTGGTCCCAGGTGAGAGTATTGAGGCCTATAAAAATCTCAGTATAAATGAGCCATTTTTTGATGGCCATTTCCCCTCCCAGCCCGTTTTTCCCGGGGTTTTATTGGTCGAGGCGATGGCGCAAGCGGCCGGGATTCTCGGTTTTAAAACCATGGGAAAAACCCCAGCAGATGGATCGATCTACTACCTGGTGGGCGTCGACAACTTGCGCTTTAAACGCGCGTGCGTGCCCGGTGATCAAATCCATTTGCATGCAAAAATCATCAGCGAACGTCGGGGTATTTGGAAGTTTGAAGTCAGCGCAACGGTTGATAAGCAGCTGTGTGCCTCAGCCACTATTTTATGTGCGGATCGCTAAAGGGTGATTCACCCCGCCGCCATAGTTGAGCCAGGTGCTAAGGTGGATCCTTCGGCGACGATTGGTCCATGGAGCTATGTGGGTGCTGAAGTCGTTATTGGGCCAGAAACGATCATTGAGCCTCATGTCGTCATCAGAGGTCCGACCCGGATTGGCGCACGCAACCATATTTATCAGTTCTCGAGTGTTGGAGAGGCGACCCCAGATCTGAAATATCAAAATGAGCCCACCCAGCTACATATCGGCGATGACAACGTTATTCGTGAGAACGTGACGATCCATCGTGGGACCGTCCAAGATCAAGGCTTGACCAGCATAGGCAATGGCAATTTGCTGATGGCTTACGTGCATATTGGCCATGACAGTGTTGTGGGTAACCATACCATTTTAGTGAATAACGCCGCGCTTGCCGGCCATGTCATTGTCGGCGATTGGACTATTTTGAGTGGCTACACGCTTGTTCACCAGTTTTGTAAGCTCGGCGAACATAGTTTTAGCGGTATGGGTACCGCCATCGGTAAAGATGTTCCTGCCTATGTCACCGTCGCCGGCAGTCCTGCAGAGGCGAAAACGATCAACAGCGAGGGACTGCGTCGCCGCGGATTCGATGCACACACTATCGCCGAACTCAGGCGTGCCTATAAAATTGTCTATCGTCAGGGCCTGACCCTCGATGTCGCCATCCAGCGACTTGAAAAAATGGTGGTTGACACCCCCCAAGTCGGTCCGTTGGTTGAGTCGCTGCGCTTATCTGAACGCGGCATCGTCCGTTAAAGGCCTGGCCATGAAGCTGGGTGTGCTGGCGGGCGAGGCATCGGGCGATATTTTGGGCGCAGCGATTGCACGAGAGCTGCATGCCCGACACTCCCACTTGGCAATTGAAGGCATTGGCGGTCCGCTACTGGAGCAGCAGGGTTTAAGATCACTTCATCCTATGGACCGTTTGTCGGTGATGGGGCTGGTCGAACCCGCTAAGCGCTTGCCTGAACTATTGCGGATTCGATCCGATATGTTTGAGCAGCAAACACGTTGGCGCCCCGACTGTTTTCTTGGCATCGATAGCCCAGACTTCAATCTGCCCCTTGAACGGCGGCTGCGGCAGCAGGGCCAAACGTGCGTGCACCTCGTCAGCCCATCCGTTTGGGCGTGGCGCGCAGGGCGCATAAAAACGATCGCAAAAGCGGTTGATCTGATGCTCTGTTTGCTCCCCTTCGAGTTAGATATCTACCAACAGGCTGGGATTCCAGCGGTATGCGTCGGGCATCCTCTGGTCGAAGAGCTGGTGACTCTGCCCGATAAGTCCACCGCGCGCGCCCAGCTTGGACTGCCAGCGACGGGTCCTGTACTGGCAGTATTGCCGGGCAGTAGAGAGGCTGAAGTCAGCAAGTTGATGACGTTATTTAGCGACACGCTGTCATTATTAAGTGCCGGTGACGCGAGCTTGATGTTTGTTATCCCCGCAGCAAATGATGCACGCCATCGCCAAATCGAGCGTGCACTAAAAGGCGCGGGTCACCGTGTGCATATTGTTACCGCACAGGGACGGTTGGCCATGCAGGCCAGTGACGGTGTGCTGCTAGCCTCGGGTACGGCGACGCTAGAGGCCATGCTGTTAAAGCGGCCCATGGTCATAGCGTATCGATTGGCATGGTTGTCATGGCAGGTGCTGTCACGGTTGGCTACAACGCCCTATGTCGGATTGCCCAATGTACTAGCGGGCAGAGAAATCGTTCCAGAGTTACTCCAAGATGCGGCGACACCAGAAACACTGGCAGTGGCTGTGACGGATATGCTGAGCCGAGGGTCTGAATCCCAGGTACCCTTGTTTGAAGAGCTTGCAGAGTCGATAGGGGGTGGGTTTTCGTCACGCTGTGCCGACGCGCTCGATCAACTGGTCGCGAGTCGGCGCTTATGAGTGGCGCATCTGTGGAAACCGCTAAACGTTTAATCGCTGGCGTCGACGAAGTGGGCCGTGGACCATTAGCTGGCGACGTCGTCGCCGCCGCGGTGATTTTAGGCGCGCGGGTGCCGGTCGGCATTACTGACTCTAAAAAGCTCTCTGAACAGCGACGTCAGCAGCTGGCTGAAGACATCAAAGTGCAAGCCCGCTGCTGGGCAATCGGTCGCGCCAGTGCTCAAGAGATCGATGAGATCAATATTTTACAAGCCTCTCTTTTAGCGATGCATCGCGCGGTGGCTGCGCTGCAACTACAGCCTGATTTTGTCCTGGTGGACGGCAACCGATTACCGAAATGGACCTATGATGCTCGCGCTATCGTGGGCGGCGACGCCCTAGAGCCTGCCATTGGGGCAGCGTCAATAGTCGCGAAAGTCCAGCGAGACGCTGAATTGGTGGTGCTTGATAGAGAGTATCCGGGCTACGGATTCGCTAAACACAAGGGCTACCCTACTCGCGAGCATTTACAAGCGATCCAACGGTTGGGGGTAACATCGAGCCATCGAAAAACCTTTGCCCCCGTCAAACGGGCGATAGAGAATAAACGTCTTGAGAACCACCATGGACTCGGCTAGCGTGACACTATGACGCAATTTATCCATCTCAAAGTCCACAGTGAATTTTCGCTCGTCGACGGACTGGTGCGCATTCCCCAGTTGATGTCAGCCGTGGCTGAGTTGGCTATGCCCGCTGTGGCGTTAACCGATGTCAGTAATTTCTACGCGTTAATCAAAGCCTATAAAGCGGCACAAAGTGCAGGTATTAAGCTCATTGTTGGCGCTGATTTTTGGATGGAAGATCCGCATGATAAGGAGCGTCCTAGCCCCCTGACGCTGTTGGCACTCGATGACACCGGGTATAACAATCTCACTTTATTGATTTCCCGTGCCTGGCAGCATGGGCAGTACCACGGTCAAGCGCGAGTACAGCGTACGTGGCTAGATCAGTATTCGGACGGGCTGATCTGTCTTTCCGGGGGGCGCACCGGCGCTATCGGCCAGCTTCTGTTATGTGGGCATCAAGAGGAGGCCAGACAGACGATTGATTCAATGATGAGCACCTTTGCTGATCGATTTTATCTAGAATTGCAGCGCACTGGCCGTGAGGGCGAAGAGGACTATATTCATGCGGCAATAGAGCTGGCTGGCGCTGCTCAGTGCCCGGTGGTGGCCACTAACGATGTGCGGTTTTTGCAGTCCGATGAATTTGAAGCCCATGAGGCGAGAGTATGTATTGGCGATGGGCGGATTTTAGATGATCCCCGTCGAAAGCGCTCCTATTCCGAGCAGCAGTATCTGCGATCCCCTGATGAAATGGCTGAGTTATTTAGCGATATTCCAGAAGCGATAGACAATACCGTTGCTATTGCCCGCCGTTGCTCGGTCAATATTCGTCTGGGCGAGCCCTTTTTGCCAAATTACCCTGTCCCTAAAGAGCAAACTATCGAGGCATTTCTGGCTCAACTGGCCCATGAGGGATTAACGGCTCGATTAGACAAATGTCCGGCAGCGAACGAGCAACGCTACCGTGAGCGGCTCGATTTTGAGTTGAAAACAATCAATGATATGGGCTTTCCCGGCTATTTCCTCGTGGTAATGGATTTTATTCGCTGGGCTAAAAATCAGGCGATTGCCGTCGGTCCGGGCCGGGGGTCAGGTGCAGGTTCGCTTGTCGCCTATGCGTTGCAAATTACTGACCTTGATCCCCTTGAGTACGACTTACTCTTTGAGCGTTTCTTAAATCCTCAGCGGGTATCTATGCCCGATTTTGACGTTGACTTTTGCATGGAACGTCGCGATGAAGTTATTGATTACGTGGCTGATCTCTACGGGCGCGACGCGGTGTGTCAGATTATTACCTTCGGCACCATGGCGGCCAAGGCGGTCGTTCGCGACGTTGCGCGTGTACAAGATAAGCCCTATGGGCTGGCAGATAAGCTGTCGAAGCTCATTCCTTTTGAAGTTGGCATGACGCTGGCAAAAGCCATTGATCAAGAGGAAGCGCTAAGACAGTTGCTGGCGGACGACAGTGCCGCCCAAGAAATTTGGGATATGGCGGTGCAACTTGAAGGCGTCACCCGCAATGTGGGTAAACATGCAGGGGGTGTTGTTATAGCGCCATCGCGGCTTGTCGATTTTTCACCCTTGTATTGTGATGAAGAGGGTGGCGGACTCGTTACTCAGTACGATAAAAATGACGTTGAGGAAGCCGGACTAGTCAAGTTCGACTTTTTAGGGTTGCGCACGCTCACCATTATCGATTGGGCCATGGAGATGATTAATGCTGCTCGAGCTAAACAGGGTGACGGCAGCCTTGATATCACGACTATTGCGCTAGACGACCCGGCGGTGTTTCGACTGCTTAAGTCAGCTGAGACGACAGCCATATTCCAGCTTGAATCGAGGGGAATGAAAGAGCTCATCAAGCGACTATTGCCGGACAGCTTTGAAGACATTATTGCGCTGGTTGCCCTGTTCAGACCCGGGCCGTTGCAGTCCGGTATGGTCGATAACTTTATCGATCGAAAACACGGTCGAGAAAGCGTGTCTTATCCTGACAAAAACTATCAGCATGCGTCATTGAAGCCGATTCTTGAGCCAACTTACGGCATCATTCTCTATCAAGAACAGGTCATGCAAATCGCCCAAGAGTTGGCGGGTTACACCTTGGGTGGGGCCGATATATTACGCCGTGCCATGGGTAAAAAGAAGCCCGAGGAGATGGCCAAGCAGCGCTCTGTATTTGCGGAGGGTGCTGCGAGTAAGGGTATCGATCCCAATCTGGCAACGAAGATTTTTGATTTAGTAGAAAAGTTTGCCGGTTATGGATTTAACAAATCTCATTCGGCGGCTTATGCCTTGATTTCTTATCAGACAGCATGGCTAAAAACCCATTATCCGGCCCAGTTTATGGCGGCGGTAATGAGCTCTGAGTTAGACAACACCGACAAATTATTAACCCTTCGCGATGAGTGTAGCGCTATGGGGCTAACGTTGCGCCCGCCCGCCCTCAATGAAGGCGACTATATGTTCAGCGTGGATGAGGCTGGCAATCTTATTTACGGGCTAGGGGCGATTAAAGGATTGGGTGAGGGGCCCATAGGCAATTTACTGACCGCTCGTCGCAGCGGCCCCTTTGTCGATTTATTTGACGTGTGCTCGCGGACTGACCCTAGAAAAGTCAATCGTAGAGCGATTGAAGCGCTGATTAAAAGTGGCGCGCTGGATTATTCCGGTGCTGAACGTTGGGTACAAATGGCGGCGCTAGATGATGCGTTGAAAGCCGCTGAGCAATCAGCCGCTAATCATGCCGCGGGGATGACTGATTTGTTCGGTGAAGTGTCTCTCGCCGCTGGCACCGGGGATCCTTTCGCTGAGCATAGAAACGTGCGTCCTTGGACGCTTCGGGAGTTATTAGCTGGCGAGGTAGACAGCATTGGTAGCTTTTTGAGCGCTCATCCCATTGATGAATACGAGCAGGAATTGCGCAAGTTTGTCCCCCGTCGTCTGCGTGAACTTCAATCGGGAAACAACACCACCGTAGCGGGGTTGATTGTTGATGTGAGAACCATAAAAACCCAGCGGGGTGTTATGGCGGTTATCCGTCTTGATGACAAATCGGCACAGATGGAAGCCACGGTGTATGCGGAAATCTACAGCAATAACCGCGAGCTATTGGTGAAAGGCAACATCGTATTGATAGAGGGCCGAATCCAGCAAGACGATTTTTCAGGTGGGCTGACTATTCGTGCTCGAGAGATCCGCTCGTTAGAAGAGGCACGTCAAACGCGAGTGCGAGAACTGCGACTGCACGTTCACGCCGAAAAGCTAGATGCTGGCAGCCAGCAGACGCTTTCCAATGCGCTTCGTCAAGGTGCCGGCGGCCAATGCCCGGTGACCTTGGCTTATCATCAGTCACTAGGTCAGGCCCACGTACGGTTGGGCGAGACCTGGCAAGTCCAGCCCAGTGATGCGCTGTTAGAACTGCTCCGGGGTGCGGTGGGTTCAGAGGCAATCGAGTTAATCTATGAGTGACTGGCGCGTGCGCGGTGTTCTGCTCATCATGATGGTCGCCCTCATCCCAGCCTGTAATAAGGCGCCAAATTGCCATTTTGATGGCGTCAGCGATAGTGCCGTGAGCGCAGGTTGCATGGTGGTGCTTGACGGCCGACTGCTACTCACTCGAGGCCTGAAGGGTAAATACAGCCAGCCGGGTGGCAGCGTGCAAGACGGTGAGTCAGCTCAGTGCGGTGCGGAACGTGAAACGTGGGAGGAAACCGGGATTGAGGTGAGAGCGACAGAGCTTGCGCGTGAATTTGCCAATGGCTTTAAGCTGTACTGGTGTGTGCCACTGAGTGAGTCGCCCACAGTGCGTGTTCACAGACCGCTTGAGATCATGGATGCAGGTTTTTACAGTCCCAGTCAGTTCCCGCTGCTCCCTTGGCGCTTTTCCGATCAAACCGCGCTGATGGCCCAGTTGTTGCAAAAAAACGAAATCCCTAACCCCCTTGAGGACATACCATGAGTAATGAAGCGATTGAAGCAGCGGCATTTAGGCGTCTACTAGCCCATCTCGATGCGCGGAAAGACGTTCAGAATATTGATCTTATGAACTTGGCAGGCTTTTGCCGCAATTGTTTAGCGAAGTGGTACCTCGCCGAGGCTGAGAATCATGGACAGACCCTCGATTTAGACAGTGCGCGGGAAACCATTTATGGTATGCCTTACGCCGACTGGAAAGCCCAGTATCAGACGGAGGTAACTGCCGAACAAAAAGCGGCGTTTGCCGCGTCGAGAGAGTAGTCGATGTTAATGCAACGACTTGGATGATTGGAGAGGGTGCTTTATATGCACATAGTTAGGCGCTGGGCATTCTGTTTTCTCGCCCTCGCGTTGTTCTTTGCGGACAGCGAAGCCGTTGCGGAGGCCGATTGGATACTGCATAACGGCCAGGTCTATACCTTAAATGCCAGCGCCCAGGTGGAATCGGCGCTGGTGATTGAGGGCGACGTTATTGCTTTTGTCGGTGATGATCAGTCGGCACTGCGTTATCGGGGGAGTGCCACGCAAGTGATAGACCTCAAAGGTCGGTCGGTATTTCCTGGATTTATCGATACGCATATTCACATTATGGATACCTTGCCGTTGGTGGACGGCGCCATGCTTTCGCCCTCTCAAAGCGCCGAACAGCTTATCGAGGCGCTCACGCAGCATGTGGCCGATAATCCACAGCAGAATCCTGTATTGGGCTCGGGTTTTTTGGCCCGGGCGTTTGGTCTCGATGGTCCGAGCGCGCAGGAGCTAGATGACATAGTGTCGGATCGCCCAGCCTTGATTATTGATGAAGGTGGTCACACCGCCTGGGCAAACTCGATGGCCCTGAACATGGCGGGCATCTCCGCGCAAAGCCCTGACCCGGTGCCCGGAGCGCATTTTTTCCAGCGCGATGATACCGGTCAGCCCACGGGATGGCTGGTTGAGGGCGCCGCGATAGCGCCGGTGATGAAGGCCTTAAACGTGGTCTCGATGCCGGCACTGCGCAAGGCAATGCCAGGCCTTCTCCGGGACATGTCTGCGGTCGGATTAACCGCTGCCTTTGACGCAGGCATGATTGAAACTGGCTCTTTAGGTCGTCAGTTGGCGCTTGAGCTCGCTGAGCAAGGGGCCTTACCTCTGCGAATAGTGGCGTCCCTGTATGTTAATCAGCCGAGCGAGTTAGGGACCGCACTGGCGCGATTAGACCAACTCGATCACGCATTCGAGCATCCCTTCTTTGATGTAAACACGCTGAAACTGTCTCTTGATGGCACGGTAGAAGCTAAAACCGCGGTTACCCTTGCGCCTTATGTAAAACCAGAGGGCCACGTCGCGAATCCGCTGTTGCCCGATGTTGATGTCATTAACACCGTGATAACCGCAGCCGGGGAACATAGGCATCTGCACCTTCATGCAATTGGTGACGGTGCGGTGAATACCGCATTAAATGCCGTAGAGGCGGCGCGGCTCGCGCACCCTGCCACCCAATCGCGTTTTACCATTTGCCATATTGAAGTGGTCAGCCCCGGGGATGTGCCTCGCTTTGCGGCCCTCGATGTGGTGGCTCAGACGACCCCCACGTGGTTTGAATATGACGACATTGCGCTAGAGTTTCTCGGGCCTCGGCGATTCGAGCGATTGTATCCCCTCGCGTCTATCCGCCGTCACGGCGCTAGGGTAACGTTGGGCAGCGATTATCCAGTGACATGGATTGGTGTGGATGCGTTAAATCCACTGTTCAATATTGAGATGGCGGTGACTCGACAGCGAGCAGGGGATCCTGATTATCCCGTTCAGTCGAGGATCAGCGAACGCTTGAGTATCGATCAGGCTATTCGAGCACATACGGTTGATGCGGCCTGGCAGCTCGGTTTAGAAGACCAAGTCGGTACCCTAGAGGTGGGTAAATTCGCCGATATGGTGATTTTAGAGCGTGATCCCTACCTCTCACCCCCGCATGCCCTCCACGACATACGCGTCGATCGCACCTTTTCGAGTGGTCGGCAAGTGTTTCAGCGATCCAGACGCCCGTCGCTGACACCATGATACGAGGCATTCATCATATTAATTTGTTGGTTCGCGATCTTGACGATGCCATGGAGCGGTACCGACGGATGTTGGGGGTGGATGACTTTATTATTGATTCCTTGGAGGGCCGTGCGGTTCGAACCGCACGCTTTCGCACAGGCGACAGTTGGATAGTGCTTGTCCAACCCACGGGTCCTGGGGAACCCCAGCGGGTCCTCGATGAACAGGGGGAGGGCTTGTTCTTACTGTCCTTTGACGTCGATGATCTTGACAGCGCCGGCGAGCATATTACCCAAGCCGGTGGTGCATTGAGGGGGGAGCCTAGGCGCGGACTCGAGGGTTGGTCAGTGATTGATGTTGCGCCAGAATCGCTCTGCGGGGCGCAGATTCAACTAGCCGAAGACGCCCAAAAAAACGATTGAACGGCGCACATGCCGCAGGTCGTGATGCTATTGACCAGCGAGCAACGCCAACGTGTTCTCAAGGGTCATGACATCGGCATATTTGGCGTTAAGGTCATAGAGATTAGCCTGATGTGCATCGCTGTTACGATCGCCACAGGCCTCTTCAGGGACGACTACCCGGTAATTGAATTGCAGTCCGTCAACTGCTGTAGCGCGAACACAGCCACTGGTGGTCAGTCCTGTAACAACGATGGAATCGACGCCCAGTGTGTGTAGTTGGGTATGCAAGTCAGTGCCATGAAAGCCGCTCGCATGAGTTTTCTCCAGCACGATATCGTCGGCCGTTGTGGGCAGTCGTGGGTCAATGGCTACCCAGTGCGAATCTGGGGTCAGTAAATTTAGCGCGGGAAGACGCGCTCGAAACACGCTTGCCTGCTCATCATTGTGGTAAACAACGGTTGTTAGCACAACGGGAAGTTGCCGTTCATGGAAAACGGTCATCAGCTGTCGATTTGCTTCTACTACCGCATCAACTGAAGCCCCCAATGGGCAGTTGGGGTCTGTGAATCCGTTCACGACGTCGATAACAATCAGCGCGGGTCGTTCACCCAGTCCCTGGGCCGACCGTTCTAGGGTGCGTTGTGTGCTCATAAAGGCTCTCCGTAGCAGCGACGACAATAAAACCTGACACTGTCGAGCCTACTTTGCAAGTGCTGCCCGGGTGCTAGCAACACCGCTACCGCCAGGTCTGTCTGCACCGAGTCAAGGAGATAGACGAGCCGTGACTATCGCGTCTCGGCACCCTCGTATACAGTGGGCGCGAAATTGTCCCTTGATATCAATGTCCGGACAATGTTTTTATTGCAGGCAGTGAACTATCAGGCTATCAATGGGGTCATTATGAAAGCAATCGATGTTGTCATTAAAGAAGTTGCCGCACGGGATGGTCTGCAGGCACAGCCTAAACACTTGACGCTAGCACAGCGGCGAGAACTGATAGCTCAACTTGCGGCTACGGGGGTTCCTGAGCTGGAAATCGGCAGCTTTGTCTCGCCAAAAGCCGTTCCCCAGATGGCGGGCACTGACCAGCTGGCGCGTGACCTGCCCTCTCGAGCCATCGACTACTCGGCATTGGTGCCTAACCTGAGGGGCTATGAGCTGGCGATCAGCGCGGGGATTAAGACCCTCGCCATTGCCATCGCCGCCACTGAACAGATGAATCAAAATAATATTCGTATGGGGCTGGACCAGACATTTGCCATGGCAGAGGACATGCTGAGTCGCGCTCAAACCGATGGTGTGGCGATTCATGCCTATCTCGCAGTCGCCTTTGAATGTCCCTATGAGGGCAAGGTTAAGCCCGATCAGGTAGTCAGTCAGGTCCAGCAGCTGATGGGTTTTGAGCCTGCGCGATTGGTGATTGCCGATACCATTGGCGCAGCCAACCCCAGCGAAGTGGAAGCGCTGATGACACGGTTAGTTTCTGAGTTTGGTACGGAGCGACTGGGTTGTCATTTTCATGACACCCGGGCGATGGCAATGGCTAATGTTTATGCCTCCCTTAGCGCTGGTATTCGTCAATTCGATTCCTCGGCTGGTGGGCTGGGTGGCTGTCCATTTGCGCCGGGGGCTAAGGGGAATGTGGCTACTGAAGATGTCGTTCTCCTCTGTGAATCTATGGGCTATCACACGGGGATTGATATTCCCGCGCTACTCGGTTGTGTCGCCACATTAAGTGACATGATTGGCACTCCCCAAGGGGGCCGCGGTCATTACTGGCTGGCCAACAATGCGGAGCTGTTTAGTTAGTGGACACCATCGCAGCAATAACAGGCCGTCAAAGTATTCGCGCTTTCGATGCGGATCGACCTGTTTCTGATGAGCAGATTCGGTCGTTGCTGGCGGTGGCCGGGCGAGCACCCTCAGGGTCGAATATCCAACCCTGGCAGATCTTCGTTGTTCGTGGACAACGCAAACAACACATTACCGATGCGTGTTCCGAGCGCTATTTGAGTGGCGATGAAGGCGTGGCTGAATATCATTATTACCCTCAGCACTGGCGAGCCCCGTATATTGATCGTCGACGAGAAACAGGATTTGGTCTATATGGATTGCTGGGTATCGAGCGGCGGGATGCGGCGGCGGTTCAGGCTTATCGCGTCCAGAACTATCAATTCTTTGGCGCGCCGGTGGCGCTATTTTTCACCATTGATCGAGACATGGAGTTAGGCAGTTGGCTTGACTATGGCATGTTCTTACAGTCGTTGATGGTGGCGGCCAGAGCCGATGGTTTGGAAACCTGTCCACAGGCGGCTTTTTGTCCTTATTATGACAGCGTAATGCCGCTATTGAACGCGCCTGATGAGCAAATGCTGGTGTGCGCTATATCCTTGGGCTATGCCCAGCCCGATGCATTGATCAATAGCTATCGAACTGGGCGTCTGGCGGTGGATGAATTCACCACCTTTCTTTGAGGGAAAAACGTCGTTTTATCGGGCTCTACTGACCATTTGTTTAGCAATGATCATGCGCTGTATCTCGTTGGTGCCCTCGCCAATACACAGCAGCGGCGCGTCTCGATAAAAGCGTTCAATTTCGTATTCCGGTGAATAGCTGTAGCCGCCAAAGACTCGCATAGCATCGAGGCTGTTTTGCACCGCCGATTCGGAGGCAAAAAACTTAGCTTGGCCAGCCTCTAGATCGCAACGTTCCTTCTGATCATATTTGATAGCGGCTTGCTCAACGAGCAGCGCCGCCGCGGCCGCCCGGGTGGACATCTCCGCCAGTTTTAATTGTATGGCCTGATGCTCGGCAATGGGCTTGCCAAAGGTTTTGCGCTCCATGGCGTAGGCAAGGGCCATATCAGTGGCGCCTTTTGCCATGCCGGCACCGCGGGCGGCAATATTGATGCGGCCTAGCTCGAGACCACCCGCAACCTGGGCAAACCCCAAGCCTTCCTCGCCACCGATAAGATTGTTGGCGCTGACATGAAAGTCATCGAAAATGAGTTCGGCAGAGTCAATCGATCGATAGCCGAGTTTCTTCAGTTTTTTGCCGACCGTAAATCCTTCGCCCTTTTCACAAAGGAATAGGCTCATGCCTCGGTGTCTTGGATCGGCGTTGGGGTCAGTTTTGGTCAGCACCGCCAAACAGTTTCCGTTGATACCGTTGGATATCCAGGTTTTTGTCCCGTTGATGACGTAGTCGTCACCGGCTTTACGAGCGACCATCCGAATAGACTGTAAGTCTGATCCCGCATCGGGCTCGGTAAGCCCAATACCCCCACGCAGCTCACCCGTGGCAAAGCGGGGTAGGAATCGCGTCTTTTGCTCTTCGGTGCCCGCACGCTGTACACAGCTAGCCATGATCAGATGTGAATTAAAAATACCCGAGGGCGCCATCCAGACCTCACAGATTCGCGATACGATTTTAGCGTAGGTCGATGCACTGAGACCGAGTCCACCGTACTGTTCATCAATGGTCGCCCCAAAGAGACCTAGTGCCTTCATTTGCTCGACTAGTTCGGTGGGATACTGATCTGCCTGATCAAACTCTCGGGCAATGGGTCTCAGTTCTTTTTCTACCCACTTGTCGATAGTGGTGAGGACTTGTTGTTCGATATCTTTGTCGGTTGTCATGGTAGCTCCGTCATCGGTGAGTTGTATCTACAGTGGCGAGCAATCGCGGTTAGACAGGTTTTTTAGGCACGAGAATTTGTCGTTCAAAGACACAAACTTCAACGTCATGCTGATTGAAACCGCGAGTCAGTACACTCACTACCCCGGCGGTGGGTCGACTTTTTGATTCGCGCTTATCGAGGACTTCTGTGCTCGCATAGAGTGTATCTCCGGGAAAGACTGGATGGGTTAGTCGAATTTCCTTCCAGCCTAAATTAGCGATTGCCTTAGCACTCACATCGGCGACGCTCATGCCGACAATAATAGCGACGGTCAGAGGGCTTGCGATCAGCGGTTTACCAAACTCGGTGGTGGCCGCATACTCCTCATCGAAATGGAGCGGATGCGTATTCATAGTCAGCAAAGTGAACCAGCTGTTATCTTGCTGTGAGACGGTCCGACCGGGTAGATGCGGGTAGTTATCACCGATCGTAAAATCGTCGTAGTAACGACCTCCCATGGCGGCGTAGCGCTCACTAATCGAGGGTAGACTCATAATGTTGACCTTTTTGATGGAGCTAATGGAGATCAAGGGAAAAGCGACCACCCTTGTGTTAAAATGTTCGGACAATTCAATCTTGGTGGAAGAATGAGTGCGATGCAAGGTCTCAATGGTGATACGCCTAAATTGAAGCGTGAACCGATCTATCGGAAAATTTCTAATGACCTATTGGTCAGCATTCGAGATGGCGTGTTCCCGGTGGGGGCTCTTTTGCCCGGTGAACTCGATCTGATTGAACGCTATAAGAGTAGCCGGCATACCGTGCGTGAGGCGCTGCGGGTACTGGAGGATATGGGTATTGTCCGCCGCCAGCGGGGCAGGGGCACGCTGGTCATCTCACCGGTGGCCCGTCCCGCTTTCTTACAGACCGTACGTTCTCCCAGCGAGTTATTGAGTTATCCACCGGATAGTGCGCTTCGAGTCATGAGTGAAGGCAGTATTCGGGCCGATGCCGCACTGAGTACGCGCCTGTGTTGTGCGCCTGAAACCGAGTGGTATCGGGTCTCAGGTGTACGCACCTTTGCGACCGGTATCCCCGTGTGCTGGACCGATGTCTATGTGGTGCCCGAATATCATAAAATTTCCCGCCACATCACCAATAGCAGCCGGCCTGTTTACGAACTCATTGTGGCGACTTTTGGAGAGGATATTAGCAAAATCAACATTGAGATCTTTGCCAACGTTCTCGAGGGCCAGCGCGCACAAGCGTTGAACGTGCCTGAGGGAACGCTCTCGCTGTGCTTGTGTCGGCGCTATGAGGGGAAGGATGGTCGCCTGTTTGAGGTGTCTATCTCCGAGCATCCTGCAAGCAACTTCAGCTACAGCTTTGAATTTAACCGAGGTTGGCAATCCGCTGATCACTGGACGTCGAGTAAATAATGATGAGTGATCGTCAGCTAGCGGCTATTCGAAGCTTTCTTTTTACGCCGGCTAACCACCCTCGACGGGTTGAGAAGGTGTTTCAAGTCGGGGCGGACGCCGTTATTTTGGATCTTGAGGATGCTGTCGCCGTTGCTGAAAAAGTGGCCACGCGCGCTAAAGTGGTAGCTGCGTTTAAGCAGTCCCATCGCCACAGTCGCCATTACGTGCGGGTCAACGGCCATGATACGGATTATTGTCGCGACGATATGTTGGCTACGGTAGGTCCCTGGCTAGATGGGGTGGTGATCCCAAAAGTAGAGAGCGCAGCGGCACTGTGGGAGGTTGATCATTGGCTGTCTGAAGCCGAGGAACGTGCAGGGCTGACGCCCGGCAGCATCGATCTGTTGCCCATAGTAGAGACCGCGAGAGGCGTTGAAGAAGCGAATGCCATTGCGACAGCGGGCACCCGGGTAACGCGCCTGGCGTTCGGTGGCGGTGATTATACCCTCGATCTTGATTATATCTGGACAGCGGATGAAGAGGTGCTCAGTTACGCTCGGGCCCGCTTATCGCACGCCTCACGGCTTGGGAACCTACTGCCACCCGTAGACACCGTGGTCTTACAAATCAAGGATCACCCGCGTTTTGAGGCCTCAGCGCGGCGTGGACGCGCCTTTGGTTTTTCCGGCAAGCTGTGCATTCATCCCGATCAAGTACCCTTAACCCACGCCGTATTTACCCCATCCGCGGAGGAAATAGCCCACGCGCGTGCGGTGGTGGCGGCATTTGATGCCGCCGAAAGTGCTGGCTTGGCATCCATCCAACTCGATGGGTATTTCATTGATTACCCCATAGTTTACAAAAGCCAGCGTATCCTCGCTTTGGCAGAACTGTTAGCGGCAACGGAATAAATGCATTTCAGCCGACTATTCGGTTACAATGTCCGGACATTTTTGAAGAACCGATCCTATGGCCGATGCTTCCATCCTGCCGTTATCGAGGCCCATTGCCGAAGCGGTAATATCAGCGACCCCTGATGGCGTCCCTGAGGCTACTTGGGACTATTTAAAATGTTGTGTGGCGGATGCCCTTGGGGTGGCCTTCGCCTCCCGGCAATTTGACTACGCAGCCCGAACCTCAGCGGCCATGGTGGCGCTAAGTGGTGGCGGCCCAAGTCGTACGATAGCGGGTAACGAACGACTCTCGATTAGGGATGCCGCCCTGCTAAATGGCGTACTGATTCATGGCCTAGATTATGATGACACCCATCTAGAGTCGGTGATTCATTGTTCAGCGAGTGCCTTGCCGACTGCGCTCGCCATTGCCTCAGAGCGCCCGGTGAGTGGGTCAGCGCTGCTGATGGCCGTTCTGCTCGCTATTGAAGTCGATGCACGCGTTGGCAGTGCGGCGGGCGGTACGTTTCAACAACTGGGTTTTCACCCTACCGGTGTGGTGGGATTATTTGGTGCGGTTCTTGCTGCAGTCCGCCTCAGGGGCGGCTCAGTCGATGATGCAGTCCGAGCACAAGGCATCGCGTTGAGTACCACCTCAGGCAGTATGGCATTTTTGGACGATGGCAGCTGGACCAAACGACTCCATCCAGGTTGGGCAGCCTCCTCAGCCATTACTGCGGCAACGCTGGCAATGGCCGGCTTTGAATCTCCTGAGGAAGCCTACGCTGGACGCTTTGGATTGTATTCGCTGTTTACCCGGAATGCCGGTAATGCCAACAATGTCGCCTGGGATTTGGTGAATAACCCGTGGGCGCTATCCGATGTGGCGATAAAACCTTACCCCATTTGCCATTTTAATCACGCCGCTATCGACTCGGCCTTGGCGCTGCGTGAGCAGTATGGACTGTCTGTCGGTGCGATTAAGCGCGGTCAAATATTGCTCCATGAGCGGCAGTTTGCGGTAGTGGTCGATCCGATTGAGCGAAAACGACGGCCAGATAGTGAGTATGAAGCTAAATTCAGCGCACCTTATGGGGTGGCTGCGGCTCTGGTGCTGGGTCAATTCGGCTTAACCGAGCTGGACGAGTCATCCCGCTGTGACCCGGATATTCTTGCACTCGCCGAACGACTCGATTGCAAACACGATGACCGATCTATTTATCCAAACGCTTTTTCGGGCGGCTTGCGCTTGGAGTTGACCGATGGGCGAATCATCGAGCACTTTGATGTCGTCAATCGCGGGGCGGCGGGCAGATTGTTGACTGCCGAGGACGTCAAGAAAAAGTTTATGCGAAACTGCCAGCTGACCACGACCGAGCAGCGGGCAGAGGCCATTTGGCAGGCGATCATGCATCTCGATGAACAGGTCGATTGCAGCGGATTATTGGAACTACTGGCATTGCCAGCAGCATCTGAGTCGTCACTGAGCGCTTAGGGTCAAGTCTTTAGGAGGATACAACCATGGGTCTAACGTCAGGTGGAACATTACTCACTGCCGAAGAATATCACGAGAGTCTGCGCGCCTATCAGCCGAAGGTCTTTATCGATGGCGATCGTGTTGAGTCTGTCGCTGACGATCCCCGCCTCGCACCGGGCATTCGCGCGGTAGGGGTGACCTATGATTTCGCTCAGCGAGTGGAATTCGGCGGGTTGATGCTGGCTGAGCAGCAGACCTCAGGCAAGCAGGTCAACCGTATGCTGCACATCAATCGGCATACCGAAGATCTTTTGAGTAAGCTTGAGGCGGTGCGTTTGCTGTGCAGAGAGAGTGGCTGCGCTCAGCGCTACCTCACCCACGATGCACTCAATGCCATTTTTCAGTCCACCCATCGGCTCGACGAGAATCAGGGATCGGGCGAGTACCTAGAGCGTTTCCTCGCCTATCTTCACGGGGTACAAGATAAAGACTTAACCCTTGGTGTGGCTATGACCGACGCCAAGGGCGAACGGAGTCTTCGTCCTCACTCCCAATCGAATCCCGATACTTATGTCCATATTGTGGAGCGTCGTAGCGACGGTATTGTCATTAGTGGCACCAAGGCTATTGTGACGGGAGCGCCCTATATGCATGAGCTGTTGGTGATGCCCTGTCGCACCATGATCGAGGCTGATGCTGACTTTGCGGTGTGTTGTGCGGTGCCCCTTGATGTTGCCGGTTTGACGATTATTTCCCGAGTAGCTGGACGTCCGGGGGAAGCTGACGCCAAGTTCAGCGCCAAATACGGGCAAAGCACGGCGGTTTGCCAATTTGATAAGGTCTTTGTGCCCTGGGATCGTGTCTTTATGGCTGGAGAGTGGGAGCACACCGAGCATCTGGTAACCTCGTACGCCAACCATCACCGACACAGCTGTATTGGCGCTCGCGCCGGCTTCGGAGACTTGCTAATCGGTGCCGGTTCACTCATGACTGAAGCGAATGGTCTCGATATTGAAACGGTGCCCCATTTGCGTGACAGCATGGTCGAACTGATCAAGATTGTTGAAGGATTCTTTGCCTGCGGCGTGGCATCGTCGGTTTATGGTGTTCAGGATCCCTGCGGTTCGTTTATGCCGGAGCCCGTATTTTCAAATGTCGGCAAGCTGTTATTGGCCACTCAGATTTATGATATGCATCGCATCGCCCATGAGGTGTCCGGGGGGCTCATTGTCGCGCTTCCGGGTCCCGATGAGGACCACAATCCCCATACCGCCGGTGATTTGGCAGCCGTTCTTGGGGCACGTCCCGACGTGCCGTACGCGCAGCGGGCGGAGGTTTCTCGATTGTTAGGTGATCTAACCGCCTCTTCAACAGGCGGCTGGTATTCGGTGATCAGTCTTCATGGTGGCGGTTCGCCACAGGCCATGAAGCGGGAGATTTTCCGGCGCTACCCCATTGAAGAGCGACGCGCACTGGTGGAGCGGTTGTTGGATAGAGGCGTTGCCGACACCGGCGAGAGCGGCGCGCCGCCTCGAGCACGCCAGCCGGGTCAGTGTTGTACCACGGGCTGCGTGCCCCCAGCGCTGCCTCAGGATGCGCCAGACTGATGAATCGAGGCCTTTGAACCCCTCCACCAGTCTTAGCCGCCGCTAAACTGGGATGGCTAAGGCGTCAGGTGGCAGTATGGTGGTGCGCTTCATCAGGCGTTTATGGGTTTGATCAAAGGGGTCCCGTCGATGCATGGTGCAGGCGTTATCCCACAGTAGGGCGTCACCGTCCTGCCATTCGTGGGCGTAGACAAAGCGTGGCTGGACGCACCAATCAAATAATTCTTGCAGCATGGCCGCACTCTCCTCCGGGTCCCATCCGACAATCTGGGTAGTCATGCCCGGGCACAGATATAAAGCGGGTTGTCCGGTAATGGGATGGATTCTGACAATAGGGTGCTCAATATCAGGGGAGCGTTTACGCTGCTCGTCGTTGGTGGGAACGCTGTAGGCCCGATTGAAGGCTTCGTAGGACTGCACGGCTCTCGCACCAGCGAGTCGCTGCCGGGTGGCCTCGGGGAGCGCTGCATACGCCGCGCCCATGTCGGCAAATTCCGTGTTGCCACCGTTTGGGGGCAGCGTGTGAGAAGCCAACAGTGACCCGACGGCCGGCTTTGGCAAATAAATTTGATCGTAGTGCCAACCGACCTCGGTATCGGACAGAATACCCAAGGGTTTACCGTTGTCGGTCATGTTAGACACGTAGAGTATTTCTGGGAAATGTGAGGACAGATACTCTGAGCGCACATGAATTTCTAATGGGCCAAACCGGCGACTGAAGTCAACTAGCGTGGCCTCATCGATACTTTGGTGACGAAACAGCAGCACTTTGTGCTCTGCCCACAGCGCTTTAATGGCTTGCAACGTCTCGGCTGAAGCGGCGTTGCTGATAGTAAAGTTCAGTACTTCGGCGCCAAAGGTGTCACCGAGCTGGCGGATAGTGAGCATGTTGGCTAACTCCGTAGGGGTTTCGTCCAATTGTACGGACATTTAAAAAAAGAACAAGCCATGGATTGCTGTCAGGCGCCGCGTTGGGCATTTATTTCGATAAAAGCCACCCCGGCAATGATCGTTAGTGTCCCGACTATCTGACTGTGGGATAGGATTTCACCGTATAATTCGTAGGCCATCCATGCGGTGGCGGGAGGGCCGAGCGTACTGATGAGTGCTGCTCGCTGTGCGCCTATGCGCCGGACGCCTTCAGCGATACACAGCAGGGGGACTACGGTGGCAACAATAACCAGCGCCAGCATCGTCATCCAGACTTCTGGGCTTTGTGGCAGCGCCAGCCAGCCGGCGCCAAACCACTGATAATGAATAAAAAATGCGCCGCCAGATGTCGTCATAGCAATGGCGGTAAAATACGCAGAACCCAGTTCGTTGGTGATCTTGCCGCTCACCAGAAAATAAATGGCGATCGTCGATGAACAAAAAATGACCCAGCCAACACCGACCCACTCGGCGGCCGATAGATCACCATCGGCGGCCCCCGTGACAAGGAAAATACCGCCAGTGGTAGCTACTAAGGCCAGCATGGTAGTGATACTGGGGAGATGGCGACTGAGGATGGCCTGGAGCGCCACTACGATCGCGGGATAGGAGAAGAGCAACGCGCGCTCTACGTTGGCTTGAATCAGCGTCAGGGCAAAGAAGTTGGCAAGTGATCCAAGGTAGTAACACAATAGACCGGCGCCACAGGTGGCCAGGATATTGCCTACAGTAAAGCGATTGGTCTGCGGTCTGCCCCTGCGGGAGTAAATGAGTGCAATCAGGCAGAAACCGGGTACCGCAAGTACTGCTCGAATGGCAGCCACCTCGTGATGGGTCAACCCAAGATCGTAAAGCGCTTTGGCAAACAGCCCTTTGCTCGCTAACAATACCGCGCCTGTACCCACCAGAACGGCGCCGGCGAGACCAGGGGATGACACCTACTCTAGCCAGTGGCCCCGGTACGGGTGGTTAATTCGTCAATCACCTCGTCGGTTGACATCACCCTAGCCCATAGTCGGCCAAGCATAGTCATCGTGGCTTCTTGCATAGCATCGCTATCGGTACCGGTTCCGTCACTGACCACGACGACTCGGTATTGGAGATCGCAGGCCTCCATGGCCGTCATGGCGACACAGTTATTGGTTGATACACCTACCGCGACAATGGTTGTCACACCAAGGGCACGCAGCGTGCTATCTAGCGCCGTGGAGCGGAAAGCGCCCTGAGTAATTTTATTGAGTACCAGTTCATCAGCCATGGGATTTAACGGCGCTACAATGTCGTGCTCAGCTTGGCCGGCAATATTGTTAGTAGCCTTGATAATTGGCGCCATGTGCGCCGGTGCATCGCTGGCATCCGCTAAGTTAGCGCCGTAAGTGATATAGATAACGTGCCCGGCACCTTGACGAAAGGTGGCGAGTAAGCGCTGGATGTTGGGTACGAGAAGGTCCTCAATACGGCTGAATCGATAATCGGCCTGCGCGGCTTGCCCCTGTTCTGCCAGCAACTTGCCCAGACCCATTGACCGATTCCCGGTCGCATTCTGCATATCAATCACCACCAGAGCAGTGGTGGTGGGGTCCAAAGCAACGAGCTGGCTAAAGCTATTGATGAAACTGGGTTGTGACATAATCGCTGATCCCTTGAAATGTTCGTACATTTTAGGTCATATTGCCCGTTCAATCACAGACAGGCAATTGTTATGGATAAATTTGAGCAGGCCGGCTACGGTCAGCGCGATATTGGCTTTGGTTCCCGTCCTGCGTTGATCATGGTGGATTTTCAGTTGGGCTTTACCGACGGTGTCAGCCTCATTGGACGCAGCGAGCACATTCAGCAGGCGGTTGATAATACCGCGGTACTTGCCGCTGCATGCAAGGCTAAAAATATACCTACAGCGGCGTGTCGAGTGTCCTGGGGTGGCCCCAGTGAGATGACCTATTGGAAAATCGAAACACTCTACGACGGCAGTTTCTACCACGGGCATCCCAGTACAGAAATCGATCCTCGCATTGCCGATCCGGATTACGTCTTTGAATTTACCAAGACCGCACCATCGATTTTTTATGAGACGCCGCTCAAACCGTGGTTGGTCGGCCATTGTATTGACACGACTATTATTACTGGTTGCACCACCTCAGGATGTGTCCGAGCGTCGGTCGTGGATAGTTTTTCTGCAGGTTATCGCACTATTGTACCCGCTGATTGTTGCGGCGATCAGGATATTGAAGCGCACGATAGTAATCTCCGCGACGTCGGCCGCCGCTACGCTGATGTGGTCGATTTGCAACGTGTGCTCGCGCATATCGAATCATTGTAACCCCCCCCTAAAAACGTGTAGTTAAAAGGAGTAAGGCAATGCCAGTGGCATCCATAAACGGGCAAGACATGTACTACGAAATTCATGGTGAAGGTCCGCCAGCGATCTACATTGGTGGTTGGGATACTTTCTGTCATGGCCGACATGGCTATTTGGCCCGGGGTATGACCGACAGCTACCAAACCGTCATTATTGATTATCGCGGCATTGGTGAATCGACAGACGACCTCTCGGTGACGCCGTCGACAGAGTTGTTTGCTGATGATATCGCGGGTTTACTCGATCATTTAAACATGAAATCTGTCTATTTTGTCGGGCTGGTGGGTATGGGGGCGTGTATAGGCCAGTGGGTTGCACTCAAGCGGCCTGACTTGGTGCGATGCATGGTCAACATGGGTTGTTGGACATGGGCCGATCCTATGCTGGCTGACCAACTCCAAGCGTTTGGTGACTTGCACGCGAACGCGGGGTTTGCTGCCTTCCAATCCATGGTTGCGTCGTTTTCTTTTCGTCCGGATTACTACAACGTCAATCGTGACAAACTGCTCGGACCGGGCGGGGTGTGGGGTATCTTAGAAGGGCGCGTTGAGGCCCACCTGCGCTTTATTCAGGCCTGCAAGGGGCATGATATTCGACCCCATTTAGGGGATATTGTGGCGCCAACCTTGGTGATTCACGCGGGGCAGGACATTATCACCGGGCCCCGAACAACCCAGCCGCTCGAGCAGGGTCTCCCACATGCCACCGGCGTCACCATGGACGAGGTGGCTCATGTGGTGGCGGGTAAGAGCGAAAAAATCGCCTTCTGCAAACTACTATTCGACTTTCTAGATCAGCACTAAAGGGTGAGGTCAGGCGCTTAAATCACGCCGGCTGATCGCAGGGCGTCGAGGTTGTCGATGCCTAACTCCCTCCCAAGGATATCGTCGTTGTCAGCCCCCAAAGCGTTGGCGCAGCGGGCTTCCAGCCGGGTGCTATCGAGCTTGATGGGATTGCTAAGCGCTCGGTACTCGCCAAACACCGGGTGTGGAAGCTGTTGCTGCATGCCGGTGTTGTGGACGAACGGATTGGCCAGTGCCGCGGGAAGATCATTGACCGGTGCGACGGGTATATGGGTTTGTAAACGCTGAAACCAACTGTCGGTGGTTTGGGCTGATAGTACGGTGTCGAGGCACTCTGTCAGTGCGTCTCGGTGTTCAGCACGTCCCGCCATGGTCTGGAATCGTGGGTCCTTTGCCAATGCTGTCTGATCTGTCAGCTCCAGGAGCAAGTGCCAAAATTTATCAGTCATGCACATGAGGAAAATCCAGCCATCGGCGGTCTTGTAGAGTTGCACTGGCGTATTGTAGGGATGCGCGGAACGCGCCATGCGGCCCGTAGTAATGCCGTGGTTCATGTGCCAGGTAGCCGGATAGGTCAGCTGGTGCAGCGCGACGTCAAATAGACTCACGTCGACATCTCGACCACCGTGCTTGGTTCGTCCCAGAAGGGCAGAGACGCAGCCGAGCGCTGCCACCACGCCGGTCATAAAATCGATCATTGACAGGCCAAAGCGCGCAGGCGGCGCATCGGGCTCACCGGTCAGCTCGAGAAAGCCGCACTCCGCTTGCATCAAATAGTCGTAGCCTGGCCAATCCGCACGGTCATTGTCGCGTCCGTAGGCAGAGATATGCGTACAAATAATGTCAGGCTTGACGTGTTTGAGGGAGTCATAATCTAAGCCGAGTTTGGCAGGTTGGCTGCCGCGTAAATTGTTCCATACCACGTCCGCTGTCGTGACTAGCTGTTCAAATAGCGCGCGGCCCTCGAGGTCTTTTAGGTTGAGTGTGACGCTGCGCTTGGAGAGGTTGAACGCCTGAAAATAGGCGCTATCATCATCGGCCAAGGCGACAGAGCCTGACTGGCGAGATGGGTCGCCACCGGTAGCGCGATTTTCAATCTTGATAACGTCTGCACCGAGTTCCGCCAAGTACATCGATCCGTAGGGGCCTGCACCAAACTGCTCGATAGCAAGCACGCGAATGCCCTCTAATGGTTTGTCCATGAAATTCTCCTGACCCGCCAGTAATGAAATGAAAACGAGCCTTGCGTGTCGGCCTCGTTTGGTGCATCGTAAGGGCGTAACGGTAGCGCGCCTGAAATGTCCGGTCAATTGTTATGAGGGGTTTTATAGCAGCTCGGCGGGCAGCGGGTGCTCAAAGAATAAACTACTTTTTCTCACATTGGAGGAGGCTACGATGCCTTATCGACTTGGCGTAGACGTCGGTGGAACGTTTACCGATCTGATTCTGGTTGACGAAACAACCGGTGCCATACACACAGCAAAAGTACCTAGTACTCCCTCGGATTCATCTATCGGTGTTATGAACGGTATCGAGCGGGTGTGTAGTTACGCCAGTGTCGATCCCTCCGAAATTGATCAAATAATGCACGGTACTACGGTGGCCACCAACACGGTGCTGACCGGTTCAGGCTCTAAAGTCGGACTAGTAACGACTCGAGGACATCGACAGGTACTGCAGATAGCACGCTCCTATGTCCCTGGTGGCTTAGGTGGCTGGGTGATCTATAACAAAAGCGCTCCTTTGGCGCCACTGTCTTGCACTATTGAAGCAGAAGAACGCGTTGGCGCCGATGGCAAAGTGGTTCGAGCCCTCGACGAAAAAGCCCTTGAGGGAGAGCTGCGTAAACTGCGAGGAGAAAACATTGAAGCGCTGACGGTGTCGTTAATCAACTCCTACGCCAACCCAGCGCACGAAAAAAAGGTCGAGAAAATCGCCAAGCGCGTCTTGCCGGGCATTCCCATATCGCTGTCCTCAGCGGTCGTGCCTGAAATGCAGGAATATGAGCGGACGATCACGACGGTGGCCAATTCCTATGTGCGACCCAGAGTGGCCGAGTACGTAAAAAATCTTGAGACCAAACTCAAGAAGCGCAGTAAGGGTATAAAACTCAATATTCTCCGCTCTGATGGCGGTATGGCTACGGCAAAAGTGGCTCAGGCACTGCCGGTCAACTTGCTGATGAGTGGCCCTGCAGGGGGTGTTTCCGGCGCGGTGTGGGTCGCCCAGCAGGCCGGGTTCAAAAATTTACTGACGTTCGATATGGGCGGTACGTCAACCGATGTTGCGTTGGTGCAGAATGGTCTGGCGCAGCTGCGTCGTGAAACGACGGTGGGCGATGTTACCGTGCGCGCATCGTCGGTTGACGTACGCACCGTGGGTGCAGGGGGCGGATCGATTGCTCACGTACCCGAGTTGACGGGTGCATTACGCGTGGGTCCGGATAGTGCCGGCGCCGAACCTGGGCCTGCCGCGTACAACAAGGGCGGTACACTGCCAACGGTTACTGACGCCAACGTGGTGCTGGGTTATCTGCCTAGCGAGGTGCGTCTCGGTGGCGATATGGAAATCCGGAAAGATAGAGCGGAAGCGGCGATTAAACCCGTTGCCGACGCACTAGGTATTTCAATCAAGCGCGCCGCTGCGGGTATCGTCGATATCGTCAATGAGAATATGTACGGCGCGCTGCGTTTGGTGTCGGTCGAGCAGGGACATGACCCAAGAGATTTCGCCTTGATTGGCTTCGGCGGAGCGGGTCCGTTACATGCCAACGCTCTGGGTCGTCTAATGAATAGCTGGCCAGTCATTATTCCACCGGGCCCCGGTGTTCTCTGTGCCTATGGCGACGCGACCACTCGGGTGCGCGATGAAGCCTCACGTACGCTCATTCGCCGGTTCAAAGATACCAGCACCAAAGAGCTGGCAACGATGTACGAGAAGTTAGCGGCTCAGGCGTTAAAGACGTTAGCGCAGCAGGGCGTGTCGGCCAAGGACTGCTCGGTATCTTGTCAAGCCGACATCCGCTATCAGGGCCAGGGCTTGCAGCTAACCGTTGATTTTGAGCTCAAGGATTTAAAGAGAGGAAGCTTATCTATCATTGGTGATCCCTTTGATGAGATGCACAGGCAATTATTTACCTTTGCCCTTGAGGCAGATAAAGAGATTGTTAATCTCCGTGCTGTTGCTCAGGGAAAGAGCGCAGAAATCGAAGCCCGGAAGCTGACCAGCTCAGGATCTCGAAATCCCGTGGCTGCGGCGAAAGTGGGGGTTTCTTCTGTCTTTATGGACGGCAAAGATATGCAAGCAACGCTTTACCGCCGTGACAAGCTCAAGGCGGGCAACAAGATAGAGGGGCCTGCGGTTGTGCTGGAGATGGATTCGACATCTGTCATCCTCGCCGGGCATACCGGGAATGTCGATAAACTCGGCAACATACTTATCGTACCGACGGCTTAAGAGGGGAGAAGAGAGATGCCAGCAACCATTGTTGAGACCAATTCGAAAAAATTCAACCGCGTCAATATGGATCCCATTACCTTGGATATCATCGAGAACGCCATGATGAATGCCCGGTATGAAATGGATGCCGTGTTGTTCCGGACCGCCATGTCGCCGGGTATTCGTGAGCAACACGATGAGTTTCCAATGATCGCCAACCTCGAAGGGAAAATGGTGGTTGGGCAGTTCGGTAGCTTTATTCACGGGTTCAAGGAGGCCTACGACGGTACGATTGAAGAGGGGGACTTGTTTTTAACGACCGATCCTTATGCCTGTAATGGTGCCATCAGCCATATCAATGACTGGTTACTATTGCGCCCTATTTTCAAGGATGGTCGCCTAATCTCCTATGCCGCGATGTTCGGTCATATGACCGATGTAGGTGGCAAAGTGCCGGGTAGTTTACCGACGGATGCTCGAGAGATTTTTGAAGAAGGTATTCGTATTCCGCCGACCAAAATCTATAAGAACGACGAACTGCAAACCGACTTGCTCGAGTTAATCTTGCATAATTGTCGAATGCCCAATTGGAATCGCAGTGATTTCAATGCGTTGGTGGCCGCCATTCGCACCGCTGAGAAACGCGTGATCGAAATGGCAGAGCGTTTTGGAGATAACGTTTTTTACTCGGCCTTAGACGAACTGTTGGCGCGCAACAAGCGGGCCATGGGTAAACTGATCAAATCCACCGTGCCCGAGAAGAAACAGTTTTTTGAGGATTACATTTGTGACGATGGTTTGGGGATGGGGCCCTACAAAATCAAGTGTGCAATGTGGCGAGATAAGGGCAAGGTTATTTTTGATTTTGAGGGCACTGACCCCCAATCGATTAGCTCGATTAATTTTTACCTGAACGAGGAAATGTTCAAGATGTTCTGCGGGGTCTACATGATTATGGTCTTTGACCCCCAGATTATGTTCAACGATGGCTTTTATGATCTCATGGAGGTTCGTATTCCTCATGGGACGTTACTGAAGCCACAGGAACCCGCCGCACTGTCCTGTAGAACCCATGCCCTTGGACGAATCTTTGATGTCCTCGGCGGGCTCCTTGGGCAGGGCGATCCAGACTTTCTGGCGGGTGCGGGCTTCTCTGATAGTCCGCATTTTATGTACTCTGGCTACGATAAAAACGGTGAGTGGTATCAGCTTTACTCCATTGGTTTTGGTGGTATTCCAGGCAAGCCGTCGGGGGATGGCCCAGACGGTCACTCACTATGGCCGAGCTTTACCAACGTCCCTAATGAGTTCTTGGAGAGTTATTTTCCACTGCGCATAGAAACGTATGAAACGATTACTGACAGTGGTGGTGCAGGCTACAACCGAGGTGGCAATGGTCTCAGCATGGGCTACTGCTTCCTTGAGCCGGGTACTATTTCTATTCACGACGACCGCTGGCTGACCTACCCTTGGGGGGTTAACGGTGGCTTACCGGGCCGACGTTCCGAAAAAATCCTTGTGCGCACTGACGGCTCGTCGGAACGTCTACCGAGTAAGTGTGATCGCATTGAAGTGAGCTCCGGTGATATTTTGTATTTCAATACCTGGGGCGGTGGTGGCTGCGGTGATCCTCTCAAGCGTGAGCCGGAGCGCGTTGAATTTGACGTCCGTGCGGGCCTAGTGTCAATCGAGGGCGCCAAGCGCTACGGGGTGGTCATGAAAGAAGACATGACCGTCAACGTGAAGCGCACAGAAACGCTGCGTGCCAAGATGGCTAAAAAACGTGGCAAGGTGCCGATGTTTGATCGCGGCGGTGACATTGCGACGCTGAAAAAACGTTGCCTCGCTGAGACCGGTTTACAGCCCCCACGGACGCCTGAATTCCAGACTTGGGCCTTGAGGGCCTTAGAAGGCGGGACTGCGGCTAAGACGGCTAGCGTAAAGGTGAAGCGGACTGCGGCTAAGAAGGCAGTTAAAGCAAAGGCGAAGGTGAAAGTGAAAGCAAAGGCACCGGCTAAAAAGCGCGCCAAAGCTTAATATACTGCTAGGTACATCCGAGGGGCTTAATGTCGCATTAGCCGACACAAGCCCCTTGTCATTTGTAGGAGGCGTGGATGAAATTTGGTGTGTTTTTACCTAATGGAAGTAATGGCTATATCCCCTCTAAAGCCAGCCCAGTGTATGAACCGACCTTCGCACACAACCTAGCTATTTCTCAGGCTGCGGAGCGGCATGGACTGGATTTTGTTCTGTCCATGATGAAGTTTCGTGGCTTCGGTGGAGAAACGGGCTACTGGGATAGCTGTCTTGAGTCGTTTACTCTCATGGCAGGCATTGCGGCGCAAACGGAGTCTATTGGCCTTTTTCCCTCTATCTCTATACTCAGTCAGCATCCAGCCATCGTTGCCAGAATGGTGGCGACCATTGACGACATCAGTGGTGGGCGCTGTGGACTTAATATCGTTACCGGGTGGAATCGTCCAGAATACACGCAAATGGGCATGTGGCCAGGCGATGAACACTACCAGCGCCGTTATGACTATGCGGCTGAGTATGTCGAGGTACTCAAGCAGCTGTGGCGCGACGGTAAGGCCACCTATAAGGGCGAATACTTCACGCTAGAAGACTGCTCGGTGTCGCCATTTCCAGGGCGGGAAATACCACTGGTGTGCGCAGGACAATCGCCGGCCGGAAGACAGTTTGTGGCCCATCATGCCGATCATCAGTTTGTTCTCACTAGCGAGGACAAGTTAGTGACCTCGGTGACTGATATTCGTGCTAAGGCTAAACAAACGGGCCGTGAGGTGGGTATCTACGCGCTGTTTCATATGATTGTAGAAGATACTGACGAAGCAGCCGCGGCTCGTGTTGATGAAATCATTGCTGGTGCTGATCAGGGAGCAATCAGCAATATCCTCGCGAGTGCTGATTTGGATACCAACAAGGGCGGCACCAGTGATCAGCTAAAGGCGGCTCTTGATCAAAGCGTCGAGCAGGGCAACATGGCCTTTATGGGTATTCCGGTGATCTTCGGATCACCCGGTACCGTCGCGAGTCGCATCGAAGAGATTGCCTCTAAGACCGGGGTCGATGGCTTGCTATTTAGCTGGCCTGATTTTGTTGCCGGTATTGACCGATTCGGAGAGGAAGTGATGCCCCGGCTGAGCGAATCCCCGTGATTAGACGCTAGACCGCATCGTCGTTTTCGACGAGATCAACCACTGCCCCATACTCTTCTGAAGGCGCTGCCTCTAAATCTTCTAGTGCTGAGGCAATGACCCGATTGACTTCTCTAAAGAGGGTCTCATGGCGCTGGGCCCGGGCGTCGAGTGCCTCTTGATTCAATGCAAACGACTCAATATCGTCGCTGGAGAAAAGCCCTTTTGATGCGGCCACTCGCTCCAGTGTATCAAGGCGATCTCGCGTGACTGATAGTTCCCCAGTGAGCGCCATGATCATGGATAGCAAACGATCAACGTCGGGGTCGGAGAAATAAGACGGCCGCTTGCCTTTTGCCTTGCGCCGCAGTTTGATGGCATTAGCGCCAGTGTCTGCGTCGCTCATTTTTGGCATCCATAAACAAACCAGACGCCGCCGCCACCAAAGTCACCACCCTGAAAGGTCATGGTTCGTTGGGCTTCCTGAAATGCGCTGGGTACCATGACTTGTATTGGCGAATGGCGTTGGAAGCCCCCAAGTTTCGCGAGTTCATCTAAGTCCAACGAGTGGCTTTTACGCCAGAACGGTTCGTTGTTGTTTTCGCTATCCCAATCAAATAAAAACGTATCGAAGGGAGACATACCCTCATAAGGAGGGGTTTCAACGTGGAGCATCCAGCCCCCTGGCTTCAGGACACGGTGGCACTCTTTGATAATATTCTTGATGGCTTTCGATGACGTCTCGTGGAGCAATATGTGCGATACGACGAGATCAAAGGACTCATCAGCGTAATCGGTAGATTCGGCATTTTGCTGCGCAAAGTGGACATCAAGGCTTTTAGCATTAGCTCGTGCGTGGGCATGGCGGACCATAGGCGCAGCCACGTCAATGGCATGAACCTCAGCCTCTGGAAATCCGGATGCATAAGGCAACGTGCTGTGTCCTACCGCACAGCCCATATCTAAAATCTTGCTGGGCTTAAAGGCTGGATATTCCTGTTTCAACCAAGCAACGGTGCTGTCTCCCATATCGGCGTTATCACCGCCCATTTGGCCCATGGCATAAAGATAAACCGCGCGATCATAGATGGCTCCCTGAGCGACGTCGGAGGGAATATATTCAGTATGGTAGCCGCCGGGTTGGCAATGGATATCGACCCCCGTGTGATAAGGCGGTATGACTAATTCCGGGTCCAGCCGCAGCGATCCATGGGTCTGCGACTGCTCTTGGGCACTGGCAGCCAATTCATGGATTGTTCGTTCGACGGGTAGTTGAGTGCATGACCACATCATTTCCTGGCTGGTGCGTAGCAGTGAGCTCCACGCCTGATAGTGGGGATCGTCGCGCATGACCTCACCCACGTCTGCAATATTTTCGGGCTCGCGTTGGTGTTTGGCCACGAAATTGGGTTTGGCACGCTTTTCATAGGCGGTCTTCAAGCCGGGGTGTACCGCCGCAACTAAGTATTCTTTGAACGACCTAACAAAGTGCTGTCTCGCCAGCTCATCGTGATTGGTGGTGGGTAGGGCGTCATGGTGTTGCTGCTCAACGAATGATGCGGTCATAGGTTTTCTCCCTAAGCGTTAACAAATACGGCTCAATTCTTATGTCATTGTTTAACAGAATATACAGTACAGCGGTCTTAGCGCCAATGGACAATGGCTAATGAAAATATCTTAAGGGTTTGCCTGTTTTTGTGTTGATACCTAGGGTGAACCGAGGTAGAACTGAGGCCATAAGAGGATATCTATTGAGGAGAACAGATGACGATGGTGGTAGATCTATCAGGTAAGGTGGCGTTGGTGACAGGCGCGAGCTCAGGTATCGGTGCTGGTGTAGCAAAAGCCCTTGCAGCTAATGGCGCAGAGGTCTTTGTCAATTACCCCAACCTAGCTGAGCAAGCCAACGCTGAGCGGGTATTGGAAGACATCATTCGAGCCGGGGGCGCTGGCGGTATCGTTGAGGCTGATGTGTCCAACGAGGCGAGTGTTCTGGGCATGTTTGAATCCATTCGGAGCCGCGCCGCCCATTTACATATTATGGTCAATAATGCGGGTATCGCCCACAGTAGTCCTGTGGAGAGCATGGCCTTAGCTGATTTTGAACGCTTGATGGCGGTGCATGTCACGGGAACCTTTCTGTGTACGCGAGCGGCACTACCGCTATTCTACGCGCAAGATTGGGGGCGACTCATCAATACCGCCTCTCAGCTGGCCTATATTGGTGCGCCGGGATTTACGCACTATACGGCTGCTAAAGGGGCGATTTTATCCTTCACTCGTAGCGTAGCACTGGAGATTGGTAGCCGTAACATCACAGCGAACTGTGTTGCACCCGGGGCTACCATGACGCCCATTTTAGACGGTGTACCCGAGGACGTCTTAACAGCGATTCGCGCCAATATTCCCGCAGGGCGATTGGCGGAGGTTGATGATATTGTGGGGGCCTATCTTTTTTTGGCGAGTGACGAGAGCCGTCATTTCAGGGGGCAGTGTCTGAGCCCCAATGGCGGTGACGCGTTTTTATAACGCGGTAACAGTGGGGATAGGATAGGCGTAACCGCAGTTTCACTGCTTCCCACGCTACAACGATGACGTTTTAAGGAGAACTGACAATGGAAGGAGCAACGGTTTTAGTGACCGGCGCCGGTATTGGTCTAGGGGCAGCAACAGCCGTTGCATTGGGAGAGGCCGGTTATCGCGTGATAGTCACCGATATTCTCAATGAGGAGGGTGAGGGCGTAGCGGCCCACATACGAGCACAGGGAGGTGCGGCAACCTTCATGTTCTTGGATGTTACCGATACGGCTGCTGTGTCAGCACTTATTGCTACGGTTGAAGCGCAATACGGCGCTATTTATGGTCTGGTACTCAATGCGGGTATAGCCCGGACGCTGCCATTGAGCACGCTAACTGATGATGAGTGGGATGAAACGATCAACGTCAATTTGAAGGGCATGGTACGGGTGCTACGTGCGGCAGCCCCGTCCATGCGAGCAGCACACAGTGGCGCGGTCGTCTGTCTGTCTTCCATTGTCGGCTCCTTGTTGGGATGGCCTGAGCATATTCCTTATGGCGCCAGCAAAGGCGGTGTCGCTGGACTGGTGCGATCTGCGGCGTTAGAGCTGGCCGCCGACGGCGTGCGTGTCAATGGCATCGCCCCGGGAGTTATCCGCTCCGCCCAAACCCTTGATCCTGTTAATTCCTTAGGCGAGGAGGGGCTGGCGGCCTTTGCCGAAACTGTTCCGCTGGGTCGCGTGGGTAATCCAGAAGATATTGCCGATGTCGCAGTATTTTTACTGTCGGATAAGGCGCGTTACTTGACGGGTCAAGTACTGGCGGTCGATGGAGGAACCACGATTAGCCTGTAGTTGTCGGCATATACGTTAGCGCCCTGTGGGGCGTTTGCCGTGGCTCAGCAAGGTAAAAAGCGGGCATAAAAAAGGCGAGGTTGCCCTCGCCTTTTTTAATGCGTGAGGTTTAGAAGCTATAGGACAATTCAACGCCGGCTCGGCGCTGGGTTCCCGGGCTGATGAAGCCACCTCCGAACTCAGGGGCCAATATGACTTCAGCAACGTACTCCTCGTCGGTCAGGTTACGCGCGAACACCGTGATGCTCCACTGATCTGAACGAATCCCTGCACGGAGGTTAGTCAAACCATAGCCGTCCACTTGGGTGACATCATAGCTTGCGGGCGGACCGCCGAACAGCGTTGCCGGCACGACATCATCCTGCACCGTGTGGTACCAGGTATCGCCTTGGTAGGAGTACTCCAAGCGACCAAATAGCTCAAACTCGCCCATGGGGAGCGTGTATTGAATCGCTGCGTTGGCCGTAAACTCGGGGTTGTTGGGTACCTCGTTTCCAGCCGTAAAGGGGCGAAGTCGGTTCTCATCAATTTCCCCATCGACTTTTGAGTATCCTGCGTCGATGCGTAAATTGTCTGTTACCGCCCAGGCGGCACTGAGTTCAAAGCCCTTCAGTGTTACCTGATCGATATTCGATGCGGTTCGCAACAAGCCAAACGGCCCGACGAAAAACTCGAAGAACTGCATGTCATCGACTTTGGTATGGAAGATAGCGCCATTCACCTGGAGATCGCCGTCAAGCAGTGACGATCGGAAGCCCAGTTCAGAGGCACTAGAGGTTTCCTTACGGATTAGGTCAGGTGACGCGGTGAGGTTTGCCCCATTTTGGACCAGGAAGAAATCGACAATTTGATTGGCGCCAGAGTTATTGAAGCCACCGGCCTTAAAGCCCACACCCCAACTCCCATACAAGGTCGTGTTGTCGGTAGCATCCCACGTCAAGCTGACTTTAGGTTGGAACTCATCGAAGGTCTCACTGCTTCCGGGGATACTGCTTCTCACCGTAAAGTCGTTAAAGTTAACAAAGCCCGGATTGAGTGGCGAGCCGCCGACCAGAGGCTGACCGTTGATGGTGCACTGACCACCACAATAGTCGATAAAGCTAGTCAGGGCGCCATCAGCCGGAGACGGTACGTTGTTGGTGACGTCCCGTTCTTCTTGGTCATAACGCAGTGCGACTGACAATTCGACCGCTTCGCTGATGTCATAGCTTATCGACCCGAAGGCTGCCATGACGGTAGTGTCAAAGGTGTCATTGACCATGGCGTCGGTGAATTCGCTGTATATCCGCGTGGGTACGTTGTTGGCAGGGTTAGGCCAGTTGCTGCCGTCATCGCGTAATTGAGATACCGCCTGATAGCGCTCAATCTCTAAGTAGTACAAACCCGCTTGCCAGCGTAGCCGCTCATCGGCGTTGGAGGTCAGCTGTATCTGGAAGCTGAGATCTTCCTGAAAGCGCTCTTGATATTGATAGCCGTCACACGTGGTGGGACTGTACGGAGGAAGAACGGCGGCGCCCGGAGCAGAACCAAAGATAAAGGTGGGCGCTGGCAGTGCGGTCACGCCACCCGGTACCGTTGGGGTATAGGAAGGCGCCAGTGCATCAAGCGTGGCGATACAGGAATCGGTGCCGCCGTAGAAACCAAAAGCGCCTGATGTGCCATCGGCAATAAAGGTGTCTTCGGTATCACTGTAAAACGCCCAAGCGCTCAGGGTGGCGAAGTCCATGTCCCAATCAGCTTTGACCGAAAATTCAAGGACGTCTTGCTCATTCACGGGACGAACATTACCCGCAAAAATGAAGTCGTGGGTGTTGACGTCCTGATAAAACGATTCGGAGCCCGGAGTGCCAAATGGCACAAACGGTGGCAGCGCGAAACCGGCATTAAAGGAAATGGCCGCGGCTTCTGACTTGCCGTAGCGCAGCTTGGTGTCGATAGAGAGATTCTCCGTCGGGTCAAAAACGATACGGCCCTGTACCGAGTAGTTCTTAGCGTCGTCAACCACTTTGTCGTCAAGGAAGGAGTTGCTATAGAAGCCGTCGGTGGTGCGATAGTCTGCGGTTAAACGTCCCGCCACATTGTCACCCAAGGGACCGGCAATCGTCGCGAGGCCCGTATACGTACCATCTTCTGCCATGCTTACCCGTAGGTCACCCTCGACCTCTTGAGAGGGACGCTTGGTCGACATGATGACTGCGCCCGCCGCCGCCGAGCGGCCATAAAGCGCCCCTTGAGGGCCCTTCAAGATTTCCACTTGCTCTAGGTCAGGGTATTCACGGTTGAAGGCGTAGGTATTGACGTAGAGGACGCCGTCAATGATGAGCGCGAAGTTGGTTTCAGCGTCGCGAGCGCCGTTGATGCCCCGGATGGATACCGAGGAGTCCCCGGTCTCTACGGTGTTAACGAAACTCACTCCCGCTGTCTGAGAGATAAAATCTTCAGCGCGCTGAATGCCCATATCTCTAATTTGACCCGAGGTAAAGGCCGTCACAGTGCTGGGAACATCTTGCAGTGATTCGCTCCGCGCACGGGCGGTAACCACGACTTCCTCCAGCTGTGCCTGAGCCGTCGCCGGCAACAACAGGGTGCCTCCGGAAGCGCTGAGCGCGGCGATAACCGCTGGCAGCACACGTGGCAGTGAATTCATGGGACTTTTTTTACCGAAAACAGTGGGCATGGGTTTCTCCTGTAAAACGCGTTTATTGTATTAGTGGTGCATACCGAAAAACAGTCAGATTGGATCACTGACTGCTTGTTGTCGGATATTTGTCCGTACAATCGTTCATAGAGCGCTTAATATGGCGCGCCGCTGCGCGTTGGTCAAGTCTAATTCATCGAGAATTTTACTGGTTTGTTGACCCATGGCAGGCAATTGTGGGTTGATCGTTCCCGGCTCGCGATCAAATTTGATGGCAATGCCAATATGGTCGTTTTCTTGCTCGTCAGTCCAGCGCATCTCCCGTGCATAGACATGCTCCTCAGACCAAGCCTGTTCCAAGTCCAATACCGGACTCCAGCAAATGTCTCGCCCGGCGAACCAAGCTTCCCACTCGGTCAGCGTGCGCTGGACAAAGGTGTCTCGCAGAAAGGCAATGGCAGCCTCATGCCCTGATCCAGCCGGCCCGCTGACCGCCGCAATAAACTCGGGCCGTTCTAAGCCCTCAAATAGCGCCTTGACGAACTTGTGTTCGCCGCCCCCAAGGGCGAGGAATCGTTGGTCGGCGGTGCGGTAAATGTTGAGCATGGCGCCCCCGCCATGGCTGCGCTCGGCAAACCGATCGGGTGCCTGCTGACCCGCAAATACTGGACCTAGAATGTTAGGTGATGCGGCCAGCACAGCGTCGAGCATACTCACGTCGACATAGTCCCCTTCGCCCGTGGTTTCTCGACGCAGCAAGGCCATTAGAATACCTGACAGGGCTAACCATGAGGACAGCATATCTGACATGGCAACGCCAACGATGGCGGGTCCACTGGTGTCGTTCTCGGGTGATCGACTGAGACTGAGTACCCCTGAGGCCGCAACGGTGGCGGTGTCATGGGCGGGCCTATCCCGCCAAGGGCCGGTCTGTCCGAAAGCGGAAATAGAGCAGTACACCAGTCGAGGGTTGATGGCTTTCACGGTGTCGGTGTCAAAGCCCAGGCGGGCCATTACCCCGGGCCGAAAGGCCTCCACCAGCACGTCAGCGCCCCGAATGAGCTCGGTCAGCGCCGCTTTACCTGCCTCGGATTTTAGATCCAGTGCGATACTTTCCTTGCCCCGCTGGGTATTGCGAAACATGACCGTTTCGCCGCCTTGAACCCAAGGAAACGCCTGAGCGGAACGGGTGGGCTCCGGGGCGTTGGGGTTTTCAACTTTGATGACCCGCGCACCATGATCGGCCATCATTTGCGTGGCGCCCGGTCCGGGTAAAAAGAGGGACAGGTCGACGACAGTTAGGCCATCAAGTTTCATGGGCGGTGTCCTAGTTGGTGATGCCGTCTTGATTGAGCTTCGCCAGGTCCTCCTCCGACAGACCCAGTAAACCGCCCAGTATTTCCGCATTGTGAGCGCCAATGTGCGCCCCGGGCCAGTCAGTTCGCCCTGGCGTTTCACTCAGCTTCGGGGAGATTGCGGGAATTTTGAGGGCTTTGCCATTGACGTCGACTTCCTCAAACATGCCCCGCGCGATGTAATGCGGGTCAGTCATCATATCTTCCACGCTGTAAATGGGGCCTACCGGGACACGTACCGCTTCCAGTTTGTCAATGATCTCAGCGGAGGCGTGGCCAAGACACCAATCTGCCAGTGCCTGATCGATACGCTCCTGATGAACAACGCGCCCCTGGTTGCGCTCGAGTTCAGGATCCTCAGCCATGTCGCGGCGACCGGCCTCGATCATCAGGCGCTTGAATATGCTATCACCGTTGCCGCCGATGACCACATGCTTTCCGTCGGAACACTCATACGTATTGGTGGGAACGATACCGGTAATAGTAGTACCTGAGGGTTCACGGACAACGCCTGCGCCATCGTATTCTGGGACTATGCCCTCCATGAGGTTAAAGATAGCTTCATACAAGGCAACGTCAACGATCTGACCTTCTCCCGACTTGCCGCGCTGGATGACTGCCAACAAGACCCCCATCGCGGCCTGAATGGCCGCTGCGGTGTCGCCTAAGGAGATATTGGGCCGGATAGGTGGTTTTCCGGGTTCGCCGTTGATATAGCGGAAACCGCCATAACCTTCGGTAACCGAGGCGTAACCCGGTTTTTCAGCAAAGGGACCCGTTTGGCCATAGCCTGAAATCCGCGCATAGATAATGCCCGGGTTGTGTGGTTTCACCGCTTCCGGCCCTAGCCCCCAGCCTTCCATTGCACCGGGCCTAAAATTCTCCACCACCACATCGGCTTTGGTTAACAGTTCAAAGGCTAACGCTCTTCCCTGTTCCGATTTCAGATCGAGGGTGACGCTCTTTTTATTGCGCGCCAAGGAGTGATACCACAGGGACATGCCGTCGCGTACTTCGCGCCATTGACGGATCGGGTCGCCAGTGGGTGGTTCCACCTTGATGACCTCGGCACCGAAATAGCCCAAAATAGTGCCAGCAAACGGCCCCGCCAATAGCTGACCCATCTCGATAACCCGTAACCCTTCCAGTGGACGTGCAGTATTCATGATGCGACCTCGATATTTTCCTGAAGCGTAATAGTACGGACATTTGCTTCTTTGAGCCATAGCCGGCTGGCGAGACCTGCTGTCTGGTGCTGCGCATGGTGCTCCGAAAAAATTAGCTGTAGCACACGGCGACGATCAGCCACGCCTGGCGTCCAGCAGGGCTGTCAACGATAATGTCGCTATGCACCCCCTTGCCTAAGAGGGCCTTGGCAAGGGGAGCATCGCAACTGAGCTTGCCGGCACTGACATCAAACTCATCGGGACCGACAATCTGCCAGCAATGGTGCTGCCCTGCTTCATCTTCAAGGGTAACCGTAGCCGAAAACCAGACTTTGCTGGTGTCGGTGGGCTGATCTGTGACGACGATGAGCTCATCGAGTCGCTTGCGCAGGAAACGAACGCGGCTGTCAATTTCGCGCAACCGCTTTTTGCCGTAAATATAATCACCGTTTTCCGAGCGATCACCGTTGGCAGCTGCCGCCTGCACAGAGGCGGTCACTACCGGCCTCTCCTCTTTCCAGAGTTGACGCAGCTCTTCACGGAGGGCAGCCTCTCCCGCTGGCGTGATGTAGGGGGCGCCCCTTGGTTGTGGTGGTCGATATCTTCCCATGAGCGCAGTTTAACGGGATGATAGCCTTGGGTTAATAGCATTTGTGCAGACAAACCAGGGGGCGCAGACGTATGGATAAAAGTTGGAGAGCGTTAATCGGGTCGATCAGCGCTCGCCGGTGGGCAGCTATTGCGTTGTTCAGTGCGACGCCGTCTTGGGCCGATGAGTGCATCGATTTGTCGGGTGATGCGGTACAGGGCGGTTTGCTGTGGGGCACTGTGGCAGCCCATAGGACGGTGACCCTTGACGGTACGGCTGTGTCCACTACCCCAGAGGGCGTGTTTGTTATTGGTTTGGGTCGAAATGCCCCCCGCCAGCAGCAGCTTGTTATTGGCGGTGATGCGGCGTGCCAACACGTTATTGAGGTAACCCAGCGCGACTACCGAATATCGCGAGTGGAGGGTGTTCCACAACAAACGGTCACACCGCCACCAGAGCAGCTTGACCGTATAGCCAAAGAGCGCGCCCGGGTGAGCGCGGCAAAAGGCAGGCGTTTGCCACGGGCTGATTGGCTGCTGGCTGTTCGGTCGGGAATGGCGTGGCCGGCTACAGGCCGCATCAGTGGAGTCTACGGTAGCCAGCGATTTTATAACGGTACACCGGGCTCGCCCCACTATGGGGTTGATGTCGCCGTAGCCACTGGCCACCCGGTGATAGCTCCGGCCCCTGGACTGATCACCTTAGCTGAGCCCGACCTGTTTTATTCGGGGGGCACGGTGATTCTTGATCACGGCTACGGCCTGTCATCGTCCTTTCTTCATTTGAGTGAGGTGTTGGTGTCGGTGGGGGATGAAGTGGTCACTGGTGACTTATTGGGTAAGGTGGGTGCAACTGGGAGAGTGACGGGGCCGCATTTAGACTGGCGTATGAGCTGGGGAAAAGAACGCATTGATCCACAACTGTTAGTGCCCCCGATGCCGAAACAGCCATGACTGGGTATACTCTGACAATACCCATCGCCCGGTCATTGTTTGGAGGTTCCTGTGCTCGATCCTAAGTTGCTTGATATTTTGGTCTGTCCGGTGTCTAAAGCACCCCTTGAGTACGATAAAGAAAAGCAAGAGTTAGTCTGCCGTGCTAGTGGCTTGGCCTATCCGATTCACGATGATATCCCGGTGATGCTGGAGAGCGAGGCGCGGGTGTTAACTGCTGATGAGAAACTGCGGTAAAGGAGCGGGCAATGACCGATACGATTTTTGGAAAAATTACCCGGGGCGACATGCCCGCCGATATTATCTATGAGGATGAGCATTGTCTGGCGATTCATGATATCCAGCCCCAAGCGCCCGTTCACGTGCTCGTGATTCCCCGCAAACCGATTCCCCGGTTAGTCGATGCTGAGCCCCAGGACCAAGCACTCCTTGGGCATCTGCTCATCGCTGCTGGGACTGTCGCTCGACAACTGGGTGTGGCTGAGGGATTTCGTCTCGTCATTAATAATGGCGAGGGTGGTGGCCAAACCGTGTTCCACCTGCATGTACATATTTTAGCTGGCCGCCCACTGGCTGAGGGAGAGCTCGGGCAAGCACTGCAA
This sequence comes from Halieaceae bacterium UBA4452, assembly GCA_002389505.1. Taxonomy (GTDB): domain Bacteria; phylum Pseudomonadota; class Gammaproteobacteria; order Pseudomonadales; family Halieaceae; genus Luminiphilus. The sequence goes on along the minus strand of DGPA01000022.1, from coordinate 118,109 downwards.
TAGACTATCACCGCTCATCCGTGTAAATAGATGGGGCGCAAACCTACTTTTTGTGAGACATCATTGATGACAACCGCTGAAATTCGCGAAGCGTTTCTGAGCTACTTTGAAAGCCAAGGTCATACCCGAGTGGCATCGAGCTCCCTCGTTCCCGGTGACGATCCAACGCTGTTATTTACCAACGCGGGAATGAACCAATTCAAAGAGACGTTTCTTGGCGTTGAACAACGCGGCTATCAACGCGCTGTAACCGCGCAAAAATGTGTTAGAGCCGGGGGCAAGCACAATGATTTAGAGAATGTTGGCTACACTGCGCGGCATCACACCTTCTTCGAAATGCTCGGTAATTTCAGCTTTGGCGATTATTTCAAGCGCGAGGCGATTCAGTTTGGCTGGCAGTTTTTAACCGAGGTCCTCGGGCTACCCAAGGAGCGACTTTGGATTACCGTGCATATCAGCGATGATGAAGCAGCGGATATTTGGATTAACGACATCGGCGTGGATGCCAATCGATTATCGCGGTTAGATGAAGATAATTTTTGGCAAATGGGCGATACCGGACCCTGTGGTCCGTGCTCAGAAATTTTCTATGATCACGGCGCTGATGTCCCCGGCGGTCCACCGGGCAGCGCAGATGATGATCTCGATCGCTACATTGAGATTTGGAACTTAGTCTTTATGCAATACAACCGAGATGCCAGTGGCGAGCTCCACTCGCTGCCCGCGCCATCGGTCGATACAGGCATGGGGTTAGAGCGAATTGCTGCTGTGTTACAAGGCGTGCATTCAAACTACGACATTGATGTATTCCAAGCGCTCATCCAGACGGTTGCGGAGCGTCTAGGCGTCAGCGATCTTGAGGAAAAGTCTTTGCGAGTCGTTGCCGATCACCTGCGCTCATGTTCCTTTTTGATCGCCGACGGGGTTATCCCCAGCAATGAGGGGCGTGGCTACGTGCTGCGCCGTATTATTCGCCGGGCAGTGCGCCATGGCAATAAGCTGGGCGCAAAGGAGCCTTTTTTTGCCTCGCTGGTGGGAACACTGGTCGAGCAAATGGCAGATGCCTATCCACAGCTTCGAGACAGTCAGGCACAAATTGTGACGACGTTGTCGGGAGAAGAAGACCAGTTCGCACGCACCCTAGACAATGGCATGGCTATCCTCAATGCCGCGCTTAGCGGCTTAGCTGGATCGGTCATTCCCGGTGACGTTATCTTCCGTCTATATGATACCTATGGTTTCCCGGTTGACTTAACCAATGATATTGCCCGGGAGCGGGGTTTGACACTCGATCTTGAGGGTTATAACGCGGCGATGGAGCAACAGCGACGACGCTCCCAGGAGGACGGTAGTTTTAAGGTTGATTACTCGACCGTTGTCGCTGTTGAAGGCGAGACTGCGTTTTTAGGTTATCAGGTCAGTTCAGCAGAGGGCACAATCCTTGCGCTCCTGCATGAAGGCGACAAGGTTGAGCAGCTGTCGTCGGGTGAGAGTGGTGTTGTGGTGCTCGATCGCACGCCGTTTTATGGAGAAAGCGGTGGCCAAGTCGGTGACTGCGGTGTGCTCAGCAGCGCCGCGGCCCGGGCCGATGTTACTGATACGACCAAGGTACAGGGACACCACTGCCACCATGTCACCGTTACGCATGGCGCGTTATCGGTTGGCGAACGGATGTCGGCCAGTATTGATGATGCTATCCGCCAACGTATTCGCCTCAACCACTCGGCGACACATTTGTTACACGAGGCCTTGCGTCGAGTACTGGGTCAACACGTGACACAAAAAGGCTCCCTGGTAAATTCAGAGCGTCTGCGGTTTGATTTCTCACACAGTGAGAGCGTCACTGCTGAGCAGTTGCAAGGCATCGCCGATATTGTCAATGAACAAATACGCCGCAACAGCGAAAGCCAGACCCAAATTATGTCAATGGATGATGCTGTTGAAGCGGGTGCCACTGCACTGTTTGGCGAGAAGTACGGCGACGAGGTGCGCGTTTTGCGGCTGGGCGACGAAGGCTTCTCGGTCGAGTTATGTGGCGGTACCCACGTTGCGCGTACCGGCGATATTGGCCTCATGATCATTGTGTCAGAATCGGGTGTTGCTGCGGGTGTCCGGCGTATAGAGGCGGTAACCGGTGAGTCGGCTTTAGCCGCGATTACTCAGTGTCAGGAACAACTCGATGATCTCTGTGGGGCGCTGAAGGCCAGCCCCAACAATGTGCTCGATAAGGCCAGCGCAATGCGTGTCGAGCTACGAGAGTTGGAAAAAGAAGTGGCGCGCTTGAAGCAAAAACTCGCCACCTCGTCGGGAGGAGACCTGACCGGATCGGCCACTGACGTCCTTGGCATCAAGGTATTGGCTGCTACCATTGAGGGAGCCGATGCGACGACCCTACGCGATACTCTTGATCAGTGTAAAAACAAACTGGGGACCGCAGCGGTATTACTAGCGGCCGTAGAGGGCGACAAGATAGCGCTAGTCGCCGGCGTGAGTAAAGACGCAACCGATAGGCTGCGGGCCGGTGATATCATGAAGGAATTTGCCGGTCGGCTCGGGGGTAAAGGGGGTGGTCGTCCCGATATGGCCCAAGGGGGTGGTAGTGATGTTGCAGGGCTAGCAACGGCTTTGGCAGGGTTTCCCGCTTGGGTAGAGCAGCAGCTGAGCTGAGCGTAGCGCGCTTCATATTGGCTAGGTTTTCCGGTAAGCTTCGCGGCCTTTTTACGACCGGGCCCGTGGGCAGGTTATTGGCTACCTTTGCCTCCTTCTGGGGGCGGTTGATTACGGACAGTTATGGCGCTTATCGTTCAAAAATTTGGTGGTACCTCGCTCGGCACCGTTGAGCGCATCGAAGGTGTTGCGGACAAGATTGCCGGTTTTCGCGGTGATGGGCATGACGTGGTGGTGGTGGTGTCCGCAATGTCAGGCGAGACCAACCGCCTCATGGACCTAGCAGCACAGGTATTACCCGAGGGATCCACGCCCCGAGAGCTTGATGTGTTGCTATCCACTGGTGAACAGGTGACTACCGCGCTGCTGTCCATGGCATTGCACAAGCTCGGCGTTAACGCCCGGTCATACACCGGTAGTCAGGTGCGTATTCTTACCGACGACGTGCATACCAAAGCGCGCATTCTGCACATTGACGATGTCAATATTTGTACTGATTTGAAGCAAGGTAAGGTGGTGGTGGTTGCCGGATTCCAGGGCGTGGATGACCAGGGTAATATTACCACGCTGGGACGCGGCGGCTCTGATACGACCGCTGTCGCATTGGCTGCGGCACTCAACGCCGATGAATGTCAGATTTACACCGACGTCGATGGCGTGTATACCACCGATCCGAGAGTGGTCGATGGCGCGCGTCGACTGGAAAAAATCACCTTTGAAGAAATGCTGGAAATGGCCAGTATGGGCTCGAAAGTGTTACAGATACGGTCGGTGGAGTTCGCCGGCAAATATTCGGTGCCGCTGCGTGTCATGAGTAGTTTTGAAGATGGCCCCGGCACGTTGATCACCCTAGAGGAGGATGCCGCTGTGGAAGCTCCCGCGATTGCTGGAATCGCATTCAACCGTGACGAGGCTAAGCTGACGGTGCTGGGGGTGCCTGATATCCCCGGTGTGGCTTATCGTATTCTCGGCCCCATTGGCGAGGCCAATATTGAGGTGGACGTTATCCTGCAGAATATCGGTGAAGACGCCAAAACAGATTTTACGTTTACCGTTGGACGCAATGATCTTAGCCAAAGCCAGAGAATTCTTGAGCGGACGATTACAGAATTAGGTGCACAAGAATTGCGCGTTGATGCAAAAATTGCCAAAGTTTCGGTAGTAGGCGTTGGTATGCGCTCCCATGCGGGCGTCGCCTCGCGTATGTTTAGGGCTTTGGCCGATGTCGGTGTTAATATTCAGATGATTAGCACCTCCGAAATCAAGATTTCGGTAATCATCGAGGAAAAATTTCTGGAACTGGCAGTGCGTACCTTGCATTCCGCGTTTGAACTGGATGCAGAGCCTGACAGTCAAGGGGCTGCTGACTAAAACAATAACCGCCACCACTATGGGGCGTGTGTAACATCGAATCACAAGGACGGAAGCGATGTTAATATTAACAAGACGGGTAGGTGAGTCACTGCTGATTGGCGACGATGTGTCGATCACCGTGTTGGGCGTTAAAGGTCATCAAGTCCGGATCGGTGTCAACGCACCCCGGGATGTGGCGGTCCATCGCGAAGAAATTCTTGATAAACCCAAGGCAAATAGCGCCGATGGTCGCGATGAGATTGATCAGAAATGATGCCCTAAAGGTTTTTCGCGAAGACATAGTTATGGTAATCTTCGCGCCCTCTGGAGAAGTGGCCGAGTGGCTGAAGGCGCTCCCCTGCTAAGGGAGTATAGGGTTAATAGCTCTATCGAGGGTTCGAATCCCTCCTTCTCCGCCATAACGCTCTATGATGTGGTGTTAAGGGTGTCTAGCGCCTTTACCTAACGTAGCGCTCAACGTAACCCCCAACGTAGTGAGTTCGACGCGGAGTTGCGGTCTTTGGGATGTACTGTGTGCTTTTAGGGCAGGGTATAAGCTCAATGGCTTCTTTAGTCCAAGCGTTGATGTAGCCCATGGTAGAACGCTATTTATCAAAGCGGCTTATCTAGTAGCCGCCGATCAAAGTCCTAGCGATTTGCCTGTTCGTTAAAGCACTAGTCATGTCCGGCGGCAGAGACGACTCAATTGCCAGCGCCACCTGAGACCGTCCGATTCGCCCTTTAAGACCTATATTGCTCAGAATTTAATTCTCAACTGCAAATTAGAAATTATACTGCTATGCATTGGGCCCAATAGGGTGTAGATTGATGTCACAGTCCCGAGCCTACTGGCGACCTGCCTCTATCCTCCGTATTGCGACACTACGTGCTAGCCAGCAGTAGCGTCGATTCACAGCACCAAGTCTGCGCTTCTCAAGCTTTGCTGGGGGCCTCCAGCTTATTATTGTAGCTTCGCTCATTGCAGCGAGTAGCTGGCCCGCGCTTTTCCAAAATGACGAAGGTGTCCATTCGATGAGTAGTCAGTAATGTTAGGACCACTATGATCACGGGAAGCGAAGACTCACACCCGCTACCACCTGCCATACTTTCCTATGTTAAAGATTTGCCCAATATATGCTCGCTAGCGGGCTTGGCCTGCACAATGTCGGCCATTTATTTCAGTGTCCTTGGTGTGTATTCCGCCGCAATGATCGGCATGATCTGGGCCGTTGCCTTCGACTGGGCCGATGGCCTTGTTGCGAGAAGGATGAAGGGCCGCACAGGCAGCGACCGTATTTTTGGTGGTCAGCTAGATCTATTAATAGATATTGTCAGTTATGGTGTTGCGCCGGCGATCCTGTTGCTCAGTTATGGAGGATTCGATCCCCTATTTCTTCCAGCGGCTTTCCTATTAGTAGCTGCAGCGGCCATAAGATTAAGTTACTTCAGCACGTTCGGTTTATCTGACGATGCCAAGTACACGGGCCTCGCACTGGATAACAACAGTATCGTATTGGTTTTCATATGGCTTTTTGAAAGTGCATACCCCGAGGATGTCTTCAGAATCATCCTGACTATCACTGCACTAGCACTTGCCACTCTCAACGTATCACAAATGAAAACACCGAAGTTCTCTGGCGTACCACGCAATGTCTATCTGCTTGCGCTTTACACCATAGCAATAACGGCTATTTATATTTGGAAGCTTGCTCAGCAGTAAGCAGAGTCGGTTCTCAATGGCGTCAACAAGAGTTTTTTGATAGGAAAACGATCACATGATTGTCTATACCTTGGGTACTTTTGATTTGCTTCACGTGGGACACCTCGCGTTATTAAGATATTGTAAATCGTTGGGAGACACCCTGGCCGTAGGCGTTGCATCAGATCGAGTGGTTCATTCTTACAAACCCAATGTGCCGGTAATTCCACTAGAAGAACGCATTGAAATGCTTAAAGCGTTGCGCTGTGTCGATATTGTTCGCCCGTACTATGCGCTCGAATACATTTCTGGATGCAAAGCCCTGTGCGCCGATATTTTTGTCGTAGGTGAAGATTGGGGCATCAAACCTCACAATGTTGCAGTAGAGTCATATTTGAGGTCCGAGGGAAAGCAGATTAATCAGGTGCTTTACGACCGACGTACGTCGTCAACTAGAATAAAGCAAAAAGTCAGAGATCAATCTGATAACAGCTTTTTACCCATCACCCTGTCAACCCAGTTGGTGAAAGTTGCGGGTTAAACGCTACCCAGAACCTTATCCCTGACCTGGGGGTGGGCTGCTTGGCCATTGCGCGGGCGCCATCATGACGCCCTGACTATCGCGACTGGCTCCACTATTGTTCATGTGTTCATGCTCGGCTCACTGGCCTGCCATCAGTCAGTTTAGCGTTATCGGTAGTTATGCGTCGTCCCTGATAATGCCCTGCAAATCGAGGCGGTGGGCGGGGAGCTGTGAGAGAAAATCCTATCAACGCAGCAGTGAAGGGCTGGTGGTCGCCTGATGGAAGCGCTACTACCAGAAATGTCCCCTAGATGTCCGGTTGTCAGGGAATTTCCTAGGAATAACCCCTGCTGAGACTGCCAGCCACCGTGCCCGTCATGCCTCGAAAGGTAGAATACGTTGGTCCAGCAGCTGCCTGTCGATTTCAGGTCAGCTGGGGCGGTGTTGCCCGTGCCCGGGCGGGCGCCCAGAATGGCTTCGACACCGCGGTACAGCGGACGATTTTTTGGTGATAGCGCAGTTCACGCTGGTAATAGATTTCTGCCCAAATCTCGCCGCGCAGTGCTTTCGTATCAATCATGGCCAGAGCAATGTTTGCTTTTACTGCCGGGGACCACATTGCCGATGTGACGTAGCCAATTTCTTTTCCGCAGGTTTGATCGCTATAGAGCAGCGCACCATCAGCAGGTTTGTTGCCCTCAATGGTGAGTTTGGTTAGACGAGCTTTCGGCCCCCGGGTTTTTTGCTCCAGCAATGCCCGTCGTCCGTTGAAGTGGGGTTTTGTAAAATCCACCAGCCATTCCAAGTCCAAATCAAGCGGCGTCTGGTCATACTCAAAGTTGACCGTTTTCAGCGCTTCATTGAACTCCATATAGGGCATGATGAAACCCGCCTCGAGCCTCGCCATGTTGGTTGCAGATTCTCCGTAGGGTTGAATCCCGTAATCTTCCCCGGCTTCATACAGTGAGTCCCACAAGGTGAGTGCGAGATCGGGCTCAATCCATAATTCGTAACCGAGGTCACCCGTGAAACCCGTTCGGGAGATCATCAGTTCACCGCCAGCAAATGGGAAGTGGCCGATATCGAAGGGTTTGAGGGTGTGTGCTGCGGCCAGGCCCATAGCATCGAGAACCGCAAAACTGGTGGGCCCCTGCAGTGACAGTGCGGCGAGGTCCTCGGTGTATTCTGTGACCGTTAGGTGGTCGAATCCCAGCGTGCTTTTACGCAGCCAGGCAAGACAGGGACTGCCGCAGGTTAGTAGGAAACGTGTGTCACCGAGCCGAAACACAGTGCCATCATCAATCAGGCGTCCGGAGTCATTACACCAGGCTACGTACGTGACCCGATCGACGCGCAGTCGGGAAAGGTCCCGCGTCACCATACGGTTGAGCATCGCCAAAGCATCGGGACCCTCGATCAGATACTTTTGCATGGGACAAATATCGTAGGTGCCGCAGGTATTGCGAATGCAGAAATACTCGTAGTCAACGTCGTAGTAGTAGTCTGCAAATTTGAAACCGTTCCACGAAGACCAGGCGTCCCGAAGGTTCAGAACGGCTTGCCGCTCATGAAAATAGGACAGTTTAAGCCGCTCCCCGGCAAAGGGATCTGAGGTGTTTTGCCGCAGGATATCCGGATTACTCATCGTAAAAATCATCCTCGGGTACGGTATTGGGTTTGCGCAGGTCACGCAGGATTTCTCGAGCCGCGTTGGCCCCGCAGGCGGACGAGACCCCGCCACCGGGGTGAGTCGAGGACCCGCACATGTACATATTTTTCAGGGGCATCCGATACTGGCCATAACCGGGAAATGGACGATTGAACAGCAGTTGGTCGATAGTTAGCTCACCCTGGAAAATATTACCCTCGGTCAATCCAATGTCATGTTCGATTTCGTGGGGCGTGCGAATTTCAGCATGTACGACAAGATCTTTAAATCCGGGTGCATAGCGTTCTATTTTGTTGATCACCGTTGCACCAAAGGCATCACGTTTGGCGGGCGTCCATTCCCCATCTGCCAGGGTAGAGGGGCAGTACTGGATAAAGGTCGACATCCAATGACAACCCTTGGGCGCAACGGTGGGGTCCCACGCCGAAGGAATAACGGCTTCAATGAAGGGGTCGTCGGACCACCGACCCCGTTTCCAGCAGTCATAGGCACGCTCCATGGTTTCCAGTGAGCCGGTGAAGCCCTGGCCGCCGCGGTTGACGTACCGGTTGTCGGGCACTTGATTAAATGTGGGCAGTCCTGACAGGGCAATATTGACCTTCCCCGAGGAGCCTCGAATCTTGAAGTTACTGGCCCGCTCAAAAATCCCGGGCGGCAGATCCTGCCTATCCATAACTTGGGTGAAGGTACGCTTGGCATCCAGATTGGAAACGACAATTCTGGCGTGGATTTCGTCCCCGTTATCCAGCGCCACGCCAACGGTAGCGCCGTTTTTAACCAGAATTTTAGCAACGGGGGCCTGTGTACGAACGGATCCGCCATGTTCCTTGAGTGCCCCTGCCAGAGCGTGTGAAATCGCACCCATCCCGCCTCGGGCTAAACCCCAGGCGCCGACATTGCCATCGACATCGCCCATGACATGGTGCAGCAAAATATAGGCTGAACCGGGGGAATAGACCCCCAGTGCAGTGCCTATGATTCCCGGGCTCGCCATGGCCGCTTTGATAAGATCATTTTCAAAGTAGTCTTCGAGAAAGTCGGCTGCACTCATGGTGAAGAAACGAATGTATTCATAGAGCTCGCGCTCGCCCAGCCCCCAACACTGTTTAGCCAGCCAGAGAAGTTCCTGAATATCACGGGGTTTAAATGAGCTGGGATCAGGGGGGGTGCGCAATAGTGTTTTGCGGATCAGTTGGGCATAACGCCCAAGGTCGGCCTGAAATCGCGACATGGCGTCGGCGTCGTGGGGTGAGTGACTCCGAAGTTCGAGGTACGCGGCTTCCTCCTCCGCATAGTCCAGCAAGACCCGGTCCCCCCGGTCACTGAAGTTTACGGTGCCCAGGTAGGGAACCAGCAAAAGGCCGTGGCGGGTCAAATCGAGATCACGGTGAATCGATTGACGCATCATTGAGCAGACGTAGGAGCAGCTCGAATAGAACCAGCCGTCATGCATCTCCCGAGTCACCGCTGCGCCACCGATGTAATCGTTTTTTTCGAGCACAACCACGTCGAGACCGGCTTTCGCAAGGTACGCGGCTGCGGTCAGCCCATTGTGTCCTGCACCGACAACAATGGCGTCGTATTGCTTCATGAGAGCATCTCACGGGCAGCATTACGCCCTGGGTTGCCGCTGACGTCACCGGCAGGGTGTGAGCCTGCGCCACACAGATACAGCCCCTCGATGGGTGTTTTGTATTGTGCCGCCTCATAGGTGGGGCGCATCATCAGCAGTTGGTCAATGGCCGGTTCAATGTGATGCCAGTGGCCCCCGGTTAATCGAAAGGTGTGCTCCAGATCCGCAGGTGTTAACAGCTCACTGCCCAGAACCAGATTCTCTATACCGGGCGCGTACTCGCTGAGTGTTTCCATCAACTGCTGCATAAGCTGCTGGCGTAGGGACTGAGTCCAGCCGCCTTTCGGCTCCCCCGGGATGTACATGACATTGGCTGACAGAATGTGCTGACCCGGCGGGGCACTACTCGGATCGATCAGCGTGGGTATAAATACCTCCATCACTGGCTCTTCAGGCAGTTCGCCATATTTTGCCGCGTCCCATGCAAATTCGATGGCATCCATGCTGGGGGCCAGAATTAATCGTCCTAGGGGTTTGTCGAGGCCGGAAAATACCGGTAGCTCTGAAAGTGCGAGGTGCAGCTTGGCAACATACCCTTTGCTGCGAAGTCGTCGGATACGATTGCTGAATTCAATTTCTAGGTGTTGCGCACCCACCAGATCAAGGAATGTGGTTTTTGGGTCTGCACTTGAGGCTACTCTTTGGCTTTTCAGTACCTCGCCATTGGCCAACTCAACGCCCGTGCAAAACAGGCCCTGCTCAGAGCCCTCTACGGAAATATGCTGGACTGCGTTACCCGTTAGACATTGCACGCCCGCCTCGGTAGCGGCGGCCACCAGCGCCGAGATCAGTGTGGCGATACCGCCCTCGGGGGCGCTGTGGGAGCCACCCCAATAACCTGCCTTTCTATTCAGCAAGGTCAGTACCCCCTGATTCGGCGACCGGGGTGCCAGCTGTGACCCCAGCAAGCCATCCCAGCAGAGCGCAGCCTTCAGCGACTCGCCTTCAAAGTGTTCGTCGACCAGATCCCGCATGGGTAGCGTGGCGACTCGAAAGAACTCAAGCATATCGGCCTTGCCCAGGGTTCGGAGTTTGACGCCCAGGTGGCCGTAGGTCATTAACCCTTGCAAGCCGGTTGCACCAAGTCGTGGTAGTGTCTTCGCCCAGAAAGGAGATAGAGCCTGACTGAAGCGCTGCAGCCGCTGTTGAAACGCGGGAAAGGCCCGTCGATCTGTGTCAGTAGCTCCGGCGATGGCGTTCCTTGACAGAAAAATAGGGGGCTCGGCGGGCGACAGCGCGATGGTCTCGATGGGCTCCTTGGCCGGCTCGAAGCCGTATTTTTCCAAGCTAAGAGAGTCGATAACCGCTTTGGGTAGCGCGTAGAGAGTTTGGGCAACCGATGCATGGAACCCTGGGTAAAACGCTCGATGCCTGGCGAGCCCTCCCAGCTGGCTGTCGGCTTCAACGATAACGACCTTTTGGCCCGCCCGAGCGAGCAGTGTCGCGCAGATGAGGCCGTTATGGCCGCCGCCAATGATAATGGTATCGGTGGCTGTCACAGATGTATCCCTGTCTGGCTAGTAAGACTAGTACTGATGTCACATCAGCTAAAACGTGTAGCTGATCCCCGCAGTGATACCCTCAAACTGTAGATCAAAAATGCCCACGACTATAGCGTGGTCTTTTGTGAAGTAGCTGTGTGTTGCTTCAGCGTTAGCGGCATCTACAAAACATACACTGAGTAATAAAGCGAGGCCGAATGGACGATACATACTGATTCCTAGCTACAGGCGTTAGTCATAGAATACAACATGGAATTAACAGTATAGCGTTGTATTAGTTTTTACTACCAGTCGGTGTTGGGCCTAGCCGAGTAAATGCGCGGGTGATCAGTGTCTCTGCTGGAGAAATCTATCGGGATTTGACCAAGCGCACATGGAACGATAGGACAAATAAACGGCCTGCTGAGACTGCCACTCACCTTGCCCCTCATACCTCTAGAGGAAGAATACGCTGGCCCAGCAGCCGTCCGAAAGTGATCGCTGGTGTGACCAGCATGCCGTTGGTGTAGGCATTGCCCGACGTTGCGCCGGCACCGATTACCTCACCGAGTGCATACAAGTTGGGAATGGGGCGGGATGCGCTATCGAGCACACGAAGCTGGGTGTCCACGTTCAAGCCAGCAAATGAAACCAGGGTCCATCCCTGCATCTCGATGGCGTAGAAAGGGGGGGTGGCGATGGGAAGTGGCCGATGCAGACGTCCAAACTGATCGGTACCACCGGAGGCAATGTCGCTGTTGTAGCGCGCTACCGTGCGGGCGAGTGCCCTCGGATCCAGTTTCGCGGTCAGCGCCAGAGTGTGAAGGCTTTCCGCGCGGCTAAACATGTCGCTTCGAGAATGCTCGGTTGCCAACCTCTGCCGGTCCCACTTGGGGATAATCGGGGGCGACTGGCTCAGCATTGCCGCGTCGTAGATCGCCCAATGACGTTGCGCGGGTTGCGCCAAAATACCGTGTTCGATGTGATCAACGCTCGGATGATCTTCCCGAACAAATCGGTCTGCCCGTGCGTTTACAAGAATTTCCCAAGGCTGTCTGACCTTCGGATGCAGGGGGGCGAAGGCGTGCATGGTGGTGGGATATTCATGCGCTGCGGGTATCAGACCCGGCAACGATGCATACTTATCCCCACCCCTGATCTGTCCCCCGGCGGCCATGCCCAGGATCAATCCAGAACCCATTGATGTCGGGTAGGCGGTTTTGGCATACAAGGGTACGCCGTGAAGTTCTTCAAAAAGACGTGGGTTAGCTGCACAACCGCCGGTTGCCAGTACCACACTACGGCCATAGATATCTCTCAACCCCTTGCCAGCGGCATTGCTAACAACGCCCTGTACCACGCCTTGCTGGTTCTGAATTAAATCGACGACTTCAGTGGCCAACATGACATCAACACGCCCTGCCTCTATTTGCGCCTGTAATGAGGGTAAAAACGCATTCAGGATAGACAAACCGCTGCTTACACCTTGCTGATACCGGCGCACGGTAAAGTGGTCGTGACCAATACCCGTCACCGGGTGATCTTGCATAACCTCAAAACCGTGCCGGGCGAGCCAATTAATAGTCTCTCCAGCATGACGAGTGGTTAGTTCAGTGAGGCCTGGATCGGCGCTGTTGCGGTTAATCCGCATGCAGTCAGCGAAATGGGCTTGGGGGGTATCTTCAATGCCAAGCCGCTGTTGAAAAACCGTTCCGGCACCCGCAATTTGCCCAGTCGACCAAAATAATGTGCCCCCCAAAGTGGATGATTTTTCCACCAGCAGAACCTTGGCCCCGCGCTGCGCTGCAAAAAGCGCGGTCGGGATGCCAGCAGTGCCCCCGCCAATGACGATAACGTCGTAGCGCTTAGCCTCGGCCGATGACATCTGGGCCTTTAGCATGAGCGCCGATCCCAGTCCTGCGCCTAGGAAGCGCCGTCGATCTATTGACATGGGGTTGCCCTCCGGTAGTCGGTAATGCGTAAATACGGTGTTTGCCCATCGCCGAGGTTATAGAAATGGGCCAAAGACTGCCAGTGAGCAAAAGGTCCCTACAGGTACCGTTGGTATCACCGAGGGTTCTCATTCCGCAGCGACTGATGGTGGATGCAAATGCGCGATAGCAAAGAGCTTGGACTTACCGACGCCTACGCGGTTAAAACGCCCGACGATAATCGGGCGTTGTATCGCGAATGGGCCGATACCTATGACAAAGCATTTGCTGACGCGCGGGGCTACCAGTACCCGCAACGCATTGCTGCCATTTATGCCCGCTATGCGACGCGCAGCGATACCCCAATAGTAGATATTGGCTCGGGTACCGGTTTGGTCGCTGCAGCGCTTCAGCTGGACGCTGATATCGATACGCCCATAACTATTGATGGCATCGACATTTCGCCAGAGATGCTGCAGATCAGTAGGGATAAAAAAATCTACCGCCAGCTGTTTGAAGCGGATTTGACGAAACCTCTTGATTTACCCGAGAAACAGTATGGTGCAGCGGTGAGTGCGGGGACATTTACTCACGGTCACGTTGGCCCCGAAGCATTAAACGGCGCATTGCGCCTGTGTCGCGCGGGGGCCTTATTGGTCATAGGCGTCAACGGCACCGCCTTCGACCAATACCATTTCGGCTCGGGCTTTGCCGCGTTGCAGGCCGATAACCTCATCACACCCCTCGAATTCGTACGCGTACAATATTACGCCAATGCGGAGGATAGCCATGCGGACGATCATGGATATGCTGCGGTCTTCAGAAAAGTATGAGTGTTGCAGGCCGTCGGTGGCTGGCCATCACCTGGGGTTTTTAACGGATAAGTGTCTGAATTGAGGGAAAGGGGCAGGGAAAGGGAAAGGGANNGGGACCGAGACAGGGACCGAGACCCTGTCGCGTCGCCGGTGTCAGCCTGTCCTGTGGTGGGCGGACTAGACCGAAGAGGCCAAAGAACGTGTTAGAAAAAGCCGGCTATTGCCGGCTTTGACACTGCCTCGGTTGAGCGGATTAACCGCGTGGCAGCCGATTCCGCATCATTTAGGGCGTAGGCGAGCGGTAGCCCTGCCAAAAAAAATCGGTCCTACCGGTCTGACCAACGGTAAACCTATCCATGCAGGCGTCGGTGGTGTAGTCCATAAAGTTAAAAATGGGGTCGTTGCTGGCATCATCGGGGCAAGTGTCCCGGCCGATGGGGCACCCAGAGGCCGGGGAAGCCTCCGCAGCGGTGTCGGCGACCGAGTCGCCATCGCCATTCTCCCCGCCATAGTTCCCACAACCCCCCTGAAAGGTATGATACAGGCCCAGCCAATGACCAATCTCGTGGGTGAGGGTATCGCCCTCGTCGTACGGGGCAGCCGTACCGCCGGGCATTGATTCATCTAAAATAACCACCCCGTCTAGACTGGGCTGCGAATCATACGAGAAGGGAAATGTCGCGAACCCTAAAATGCCCTGGCTAGGCCGGCAGGAGTAAACATTCAAGGTATCGGGCCCGCCTTGCCGCAGGGATGATTTCATACGCTGCTCGCTGCGTCCGTAACAGCCGGTGTACCATTTGCGATCTGCAGTTCGGGTTGTCTTGATGAGATCGAACTCATAGGGCATGCCGCTCCCACTAAAACCGGCATTGATCACTTGCATCTGTGCATCAATAGAGGCATCTGGGACATCGCCGTTTCCGCGGCCATCGGACACCACATGAAACACCACCCCGATACACGTTTTTCCAGCGGCGCATGAGGGTGTCGGCAGGTCACCGCCACCACCACCGCCGTCGTCACCGCCACCGCCGTTGCCGTTGCCGCCGCCTGGTTTGTCAGGCTTCTTTGCTGCCAATAGCGCGCGCAACTCGCGCTCGATGGCCTTTGCCTCAGCTTGCGACGGGTGCTTGGTCGCGCATCGCTTGAAGGCGGCGTTGTCATTTGCCTGGTCCCACGCCCGATGGTTTTGTGCCAGCGTGGCGGCAGAAAAAACTGACGCAGTTAGCGCCAGCGCATAGGTGATCGGTAGTCTGTTCATGGTGGCTCCTTACGTGGTTCAAACCGTTGTTCAAACCGTTGTTCAATGCTGCCGAGAGTGTGAGGGGTCTAGGATCGACGGCGGTTTGACCGTCTAGCCCCCACATCGCTTGAGAGATGCCTATAATGCTACATCTAGCGGCACGCGTCTATTGTCGAATGCTGGCAGCTTGAAGTCCCGCATGCATGTGTCAATACCGCCTATCCGGCGGACGACAGGCGCCGCTACAGGCTTACGGACGGCTCTTTCTTTTCTTTCCGTGTCTGTGTAATGTGCCGTGGGTGAACAACAAAAAGACAGCGCGCTGTGAAAGCAACCGACACTAACGATCCCGAATACTTCCACAAGGTTGTGGATTGTCAGTACGCCTGTCCGGCTCACACGCCGGTGCCGGAGTACATCCGCCTGATTGCCGCTGGCCGCTACACCGACGCCTACATGGTCAACTGGGAATCGAACGTATTCCCGGGCATATTGGGCCGAACCTGTGACCGACCCTGCGAGCCAGCGTGTCGCCGTGGCCGCGTCGAGGAAGAGGCGGTAGCCATTTGTCGGCTCAAACGGGTGGCAGCGGACAATAAAGACGATGTCACCCATTTGCTACCCAAGGCGCCCGCAAAGGGCAATGGTAAGCGGGTGGCACTCATTGGTGCCGGTCCTGCGTCACTGACGGTCGCGCGGGACCTCGCGCCGTTGGGCTACCAGATTGACCTTTACGATGATCAGCCTGTGGGTGGCGGTTTTATGCGCAGCCAGATTCCTATTTTTCGACTGCCACCGGAAGTGCTCAATGAAGAGGTTGATTTTATTCTCAATATGGGCATTAACGAACATTTCCAGACCTATATTTCGAGTTTAAAGTCGGTCATTCAGCAGGGCTACCATGCGGTGTTCATTGGCACCGGGGCGCCCCGGGGCAGTGATTTAGATATTCCCGGCCGACAGGCCTGCAATAAGTCCATTCATGTGGGGATTGACTGGCTGGCATCGGTGGCCTTTGAGCATCTCAGTAGTATTGGCAAGCGCGTCTTGGTGCTTGGCGGAGGTAACACCGCCATGGATTGCTGTCGAACCGCACGACGCGTTGGTGGTGAATCGGTAAAAGTGGTGGTGCGTTCTGAATTCGCTCGCATGAAAGCCTCCGCGTGGGAGATTGAGGACGCGAAGGCAGAAGA
The DNA here is from genome assembly GCA_002389505.1 of Halieaceae bacterium UBA4452. Taxonomy (GTDB): domain Bacteria; phylum Pseudomonadota; class Gammaproteobacteria; order Pseudomonadales; family Halieaceae; genus Luminiphilus. The sequence goes on along the minus strand of DGPA01000022.1, from coordinate 101,899 downwards.
TATTCCCATCATCAACAACCACGTACCCAAAGAATTTGTCCACGAGGACGGTGTACTCAAAGGGATGCGCTTTACAGTTGTCGACGTTGTCTATGATGCTGACGGTCGACGAGAACTGGTACCGACGGGCGAAGAGGTGTTCTTTGAGGCTGATGAGGTCATCATTGCCATCGGCCAGGATAATTCCTTCCCCTGGATCGAACGTGATCTGGGCATTGAGTTTGGCAAATGGGATATGCCGGTCGTCGACAAAACGACCTTTCAGAGTTCACTGGATAACGTATTTTTTGGTGGTGATGCCGCCTTTGGTCCCGAAAATATCATTACCGCAGTCGCCCATGGTCATCAGGCGGCCATCTCTATTGATCTTTTTCTCAGTGGTGAGCGGGTGGACAATCGCCTCGCACCCGGGGTCAATCTGGTCAGTCAAAAGATGGGCGTTCACGAGTGGAGCTATGACAGCGAGGTCTCCACGGACGACCGCTACCCGGTGCCTCATGTCAGTAAGGAAAAGGCCCTCAAGGACCGCAAGGTTGAGGTTGAACTGGGTTTTGATATTAACGTTGCTTATCAGGAGGCTGAGCGCTGCCTCAACTGCGATGTCCAAACAGTTTTTACCACGTCGAAATGCATTGAGTGTGATGCCTGTGTCGATATTTGCCCAACCGACTGCATCAATTTTCTGGACAACGACGACGAACCTGCGCTGCGCCAATCTCTAAGGCGTCCCGCCAAGCGAGCAGATCAGGATTTGTACGTGTCCAATGCCTTACCCCAAACCCAAAGGGTCATGGTGAAGGATGAGGATGTATGCCTGCACTGTGGGCTGTGTGCCGAGCGCTGCCCCACGGGCGCCTGGGATATGCAGCGATTCTTTTATAGCGTGACTAAGGCTGGGAGCCCATGCAAGCAAAGCAGTCCATCAATGACTTCGTCATAAAATTTGCCAACGTCAATGGCACGGGTTCGGCCAGTGCCAACAGTATGTTCGCTAAGGCTATATTCCGAATGGGCATTCCAGTCAGCCCAAGAAATATCTTCCCCTCTAACATACAAGGCATGCCGACTTGGTATGAGGTCAGGGTCAGCCAGGACGGCTATCTGGGTCGACGAGGCGGCATTGATATCATGGTCTGCGTCAACCCCCAGAGCATCAAACGGGATGTCGCCGAGGTCGAGTCGGGAGGCTATTTTATTTATGACTCTACTAAACCTCTTGACTTGCGGTTAGTCCGCAAGGACATCAACTATATTGGTATTCCGCTGACCGATATTTGCCTGCGTGAATACACTGACGCGCGCCAACGCTTGCTGTTTAAGAACGTTATTTATGTCGGGGCGCTATCGGCGTTATTGAATATCGAGTTCAATGTACTGAAGGATTTGGTCGGCGATCAGTTTAAGGGCAAAGAGAAACTGATAACCCCCAATATCTATGCCCTCGAGTTGGGGCACCAATACGCGAGCACTCATTTTGATTGTCCCATCGGTATTCATTTAGAGCGAGGCCACAAGACGGCCAAGCATATTGAGGACTTCGATAATATTTTGATGGACGGCAATACCGCCGCCGCACTGGGAGCCGTGTATGCCGGTGCGACCGTGGCGGCTTGGTATCCCATCACGCCATCGACCTCGGTAGTGGACGCTTTTGACAAATACTGCCGTCGCCTGCGGATCGATCCGGGTACCGGCAAGAAAAACTATGCCATTGTGCAAGCGGAAGATGAGCTGTCGGCTATGGGTATGGTGATTGGCGCGAATTGGAATGGTGCACGAGCCTTCACTGCAACCAGCGGTCCCGGCGTGTCGCTCATGAGTGAATTTCTAGGGTTGGCCTACTTCGCAGAGGTCCCCGTGGTATTGATTGATGTCCAGCGGGCCGGCCCGTCAACCGGGATGCCAACGCGAACCCAGCAATCCGATGTGCTGATGGCCGCTTATGCCTCCCATGGCGATACCAAGCACGTCTTACTATTCCCGGCGACACCCGCCGAGTGCTTCAGCATGACCCTTGAGTCCTTTGATCTAGCCGAGCGTCTGCAAACGCCTATTATTATCATGAGTGATTTGGATCTGGGAATGAACGAGTGGATGTCTCCACCGTTGGAATTTGATGACAACTTCCGCTACGACCGGGGCAAGGTACTGAGCGCCGATGATCTCGACCAAATGGAGACCCGCTTTGGTCGTTATAGCGACGTTGATGGTGATGGGATTCCCTACCGCACCTATCCTGGCGTCCATCCAGAAAAGGGCGCTTATTTTACGCGAGGAACGTCAAAGGATGAATATGCGGCGTATACCGAGGACGGTGCCGAGTACGTTCGCAATATGGACCGATTGCTGAAAAAATTTGAGACGGCCAAGGCCATTGTGCCGGAACCCAAAATCAAGCAGTCAGCAATGGAAACTCGCTACGGTGCAGTATTTTTTGGTACCACGGCGTCACCCGCCTATGAGGCTATCGAGATTCTTGAAAAAGAAGGCATCGATTTAGATACTCTTCGAATCCGGTCCTTTCCTTTCAACTTTGAGGTTGAGCAGTTCATTCTCGATCACGACCGTATTTTTATTATTGAACAAAATCGAGACGGCCAGATGCGTCGTCTCCTGCTTAATGAAACGAGTGTACCGGCGAAGGAAAAACTCATTCCCATCCTCGAGTACGACGGTTTGCCCGTTACCGCTCGAAAAATAGCGGGCATGATTCGAAACTACATTACCCATGGCAATGTAACCCCGCTGACCCGGCGGGCTGCCCCCGAGGAGGTAACGACGTGACGTTTGTAAAGCCAGCGTTCAGACACCCTGATGCGCCCGTTAATGAGTTGGGCCGCACTCGCCAAGATTATGAAGGTGGGCTGTCGACCCTGTGCGCGGGGTGTGGGCATGACTCAATCAGTGCCGCCATTATTGACGCCTGTTTTGAGCTCAATATTGAACCCCATAAAGTGGCGAAGCTGTCCGGAATTGGCTGTTCCTCAAAAACCCCCGCTTACTTTCTGTCTGGCTCACACAGTTTTAACAGCGTTCATGGCCGGATGCCCTCGGTAGCAACCGGGGCCAATCTAGCCAATCGGGATTTGATCTATGTCGGCATATCGGGCGATGGAGACACCGCATCCATTGGCTTGGGACAGTTTGCCCATGTGGTGCGCCGCAACCTCAATATGACGTACATTGTCGAGAACAATGGCTGCTATGGTCTGACTAAAGGGCAGGACTCTGCGACTATGGATACCGGTTCGCCCAATAAAAAAGGCGATATCAACCTGTATTCACCTATCGATCTGGCGAGGCTTGCTATTGAGGTGGGCGCCACATTTGTCGGACGAAGTTTTTCGGGCGATAAACAGCAACTCATTCCGCTTATCAAGGCGGCGATCAGTCATCGTGGATTTGCATTGCTGGATGTTATTTCACCCTGTGTGACGTTTAATAACCATAGCGAATCAACCAAAAGCTACGAACATGTCCGCAATGCCAATACCGATATGCCAGTAGATTTTGTGCCTATGCGGCAAGAGATTACAGCGACTTATGACTCAGGAGCCACTTGCGAGGTGTGTATGCACGATGGCTCGGTAGTGCGTCTGTATAAGCAGGACAACGACTACGACATAGAGGATCGTCAATCGGCGCTGGAGGCGACCAGCCACTACACGAAGGAAGGTAAAATTCTGACAGGTCTGCTTTATATCCAGCGGGACAGTGAGGAGTTACATGACGTGCTCGGTACTGCTCGTAGACCTTTAAACTCCATGGATGAAAAGCAGCTTTGTCCTGGGTCACGGTTCCTCGATTCCATTAACGCCGGGCTTCGATAGTTCATTGACGTACAAGTAGCCCATGGTAGGCAATGGGCTGAACAGACTGTCACCACGCCCGCTTTTTATATCAAGGCCCAAGCATGCCCGCCAACATATCCCCTCAGGCAATGGTTATTAAATCTGATGAGCTGGCCGCGGTGGGAGATTTGACCGGCGCCATTGCGAGGCTTAAAACAGCATTAGAGACAGCGCCTCATTTCTACACTGCTTGGCTTCGGCTGGGCAGACGACTGTATGAGGCAGGTCATTTTGTAGAGGCGATGCAGGTCACTCAGGCGGCCGAACAATGCGATCCATGTCTAGAAGATTTTCGGCGAGTTCAACGTCTGATGCGTTCGGGCGCTTACCATGAAGCTGAACGTGCCGCTAGACGCATACTGGCGCTAGAGCCTGGCCATGTCCGAGCGATCTCTGCTATTGCTGAAGTGGCGAAAATCAAGAATTATCCCGAGGGACAGGTGGCGGCATTGGCGTTGGGTTTACGGCATTCCCCCGCCAATAGGGCATTGCGTAAAGCGTTTATTGACGCCTTAGAAGAGGTTGGCGACTATCAAGGCGCTGTCGATAGCGCGAGAACACTGGTGGCCTTAGACGAAAACTTTGACACGCTTTGGATCCAGATCGGTATTCTGTTGCGCCTAGGTCAGAATGACGCGCTGATGGTGGCCTGTGATAAAGCCCTGGTGCTTTGTCTCGAGGATAAAAAGAAAGCTAGCCGGGTCCAACTGGTTCGGGGTCAGCTCCTGAGAGTGCTGGGCAAGCACGAGGAGAGTGTCGCTGCCTTGCGGGCCGCCCTTGAGCAAGATCCCGATAATGCCGGGGCGTGGTGGACTCTAGCAGATCTCAAAACCTATGAGTTTTCAAGTCAAGATCAGGCGGCAATAAAAGCCCTCGTTGAGACTCCCACCGTACCGCGGCGTGAACAATGTCTAGCCACCTTTGCCCTCGCCAAAGCTTGTGAACGTCAGGGCGACTGGGATGCCACCATGAATCTCTATCACAAGGCTAACCAGCTCAGTCCAGATACCGACTTTGAGCCAAAAAAATTTGCAGCTGCTATTGAGACACAGATTCGAAGTTTTACGCCAGATAATCTCAGTAGTCAGGCCGACCGGCTGCCCCAGGGTCCGACGCCTATTTTTATCCTTGGCCTGCCGCGGTCTGGATCAACGCTTGTCGAGCAGATACTGGCCAGTCACTCTCTGGTTGAGGGCACGGTCGAACAGCCTGTGCTGCCTAGTATTAAACGTAAAGCGCATGTCGCCTGCGCAATGACATTTCAGGGGAGCTACTTTGCCAATCATGGTGATCTATCTGGAGAAGATCTCACGGCGCTTGCTGCGGCCTATATTTCAGATGGTGCTCTGTTTAGAAGTGAAAACACGCCATTCTTTACCGACAAGCTGCCCTTTAATTTTTTACACATCGGACTGATTCACAAGCTGTTCCCCCATGCCCCCATCATTGATATCCGCCGCAATCCCTTAGACTGTGGTTTCAGCCTATACAAGCAGTACTTCGTCAAGGGTTCGACATTCAGTTATGACCTTGAACACATCGGGCGTTTTTATAACGGCTACCTGAAACTGATGGATTATTGGGAGGAAATCCTCCCTAACCGCATTGTTACGGTCCATTATGAGACGCTGGTGGCTAATCCAGAGCAAGAAATTCGCGCGCTGGTAAAGGCTATTCACCTGCCATTTGAGTCTGCTTGCCTCAACTTCCATCAAACCAATAGAGCCGTTCGAACCGCCAGCAGCGAGCAGGTTCGCCGCCCCATCAATACGGATGGCATCGGGGCGTGGCGTAGGGTTAGAAAGCATTTACGGCCGTTAGAGAACAGTCTCGGTGCCGATACGTTGGATCGCTTTGCCGACTGTGTAACGGCTTCCAAGTAATGGTTTGCTTGTGGCTTCATACACCCTGCCACAGCATCGGGACTGCAGGTCGGCTCTACTTTGGAACAAACCCATGGTGCGCAATGGTCGCTGGGCACGCGGAGTTAATGCTGGCCGGCGATAAAGTTTACCTCTACACTTTGACCTTATGCATGTCGACAGGTGTGATTAACCCATGAGAAGCAGGCAGCCGCCATGTCACAGGTAGTCAAACCCCAAGTCATCGACGGTCGTCGAGCTCGCAGCGAGCGCAGCAAGCAAGCCATTATTGAGGCTTCACTGGCACTCATGGACGAGGGCAGACTTATTCCTACCGCCCAGCAAATTGCCGATAAAGCGGGGGTGGCCATTCGCTCTTTCTTTCGCCATTTTGAGGATATGGAAACGCTATTTGCCACTATTGACGAGCAAATCCGCGATGCTATGGAGGTGCTGTTTTTCGGTGGAGATGGTCATGGGACCCTCGAAGAGCGCATTCTGCAGGCTGTAGAGCGGTATGGGGTAGGGTATGAAAAGCACCGTAATCTCATTTTATCGACTTCGGCGCAGCTGTGGCGCTCGGAAACACTGCGCAGTAACTATGCGCGCTATCAGCGTGGCCTGCGTAAAGACCTGACTACCTGGCTGCCCGAACTAAAACGACTGTCCGGCCCAGAGCAAGAGGCGGTGTGTGCCATTGCGTCGTTTGAAATGTGGCATCGACTGCGGTATCACCAAGGCCTGAGCCAAGAGAAGACGATTGGCGTGCTCGCCGGCCTGCTTCAATCACTGCTCAAGAGTGACACCTAAACCATCGTTTGGCGAGGCGGCCCCGGCTTAACGTTGACGCGCATGTTGTCCGGGCTGAGTCAGCCCAGCATCGCTACTATAGGCCAGTGCGGGTTTTTATAATGGCCGTTGAGTTGGCCGGCAGGGTAAATGCCACGCCATCCTGCCCGATCGTATAGTCGGGGAAGATCGCCTCCGCGCCATTGAGATAGAGCATTTCCTGCCCTGGGACAACCAGTGGTGGCACGATATGATAATAAAGGAGGTGGCCGACACCGGCATCCCGGGCTGTTTCGGCCGCTTCGACGGGGCTGGCATGGTAATCGACAATATCCTGGGTGATTGTCGCAATAGTCTGATTGCCCAGTGCCTCCGCCGTGGCATGCATCATCCCCACGAGGTTGGGCGCTAGCGCCTCGTGTACCAACAAATCGATGCCCTTGGAGAACTGTTGAATATTGGCTTGCTTGGTCGTGTCACCGGTAATCAGCAGCGAGCGTTGCTGGTAACTGAACCGGTAGCCCACGGCGGGCTCTACCGGTGAGTGGTCCACCGCTAGCATCTCCACCCTCAGTCCCTCGCTCTCATAGACCACTGTTAACTCACCCAGCGCTGGTTTATCAAAGGCTATTGCTTGCATCCCCGCAGCGCTGAGGGGAGCCACCGTATCACCGTGGTGCTTATGGCGATAGGTAAAGTCCTGAGCGTAGGCCGCGTTAAAACCGTCAACGACCTGTTCGACGCCCCGAGGGCCATACACTGGCAGCGGCTCGCGATTATCGCCCCCGGCCCAGCGCAGGGTGCTGAGCTCTCCTAGGCCATCAATATGATCGGAGTGGAAGTGGGTTAGAAATACGCCTTTCACCGCACCCACGGGGTAGCCCATTCGAGCGAGATTTCGAGGGCCGTTGGTACCTGAATCCACGACAAATAGCTGCTCACCGGCAACGACTGCAACACACGGTCCCGAGGCGTTCGGTCCAGCCAGTGGACCGCCGGCGCCACACAGCGCCAAATGTAGGCCGTCGTCGAGGGCCGCAAGGCTATTGGCGGCCATACGTGCCATCAGGCCCTTTTCCAGTATCAGGGTAGCGATAGCACCCCGCTGGTTAACAGTCACGAGGATCAGCAGGATTAATACTGCCAGCGCGGCTATCCACTTCTTCATAAGGGTTGCTCCCACGTAAAATACGCCTGGTTAGGATAGATGTTTTGACTTCTGACTGCATCATATGTCATAAAGAGTGCCAAATAAATAGTAACCCTAGCCCTAGGGTGCGCGTTCTAGAGAAGTGAGTTGATTGTGAAAAAAGTATTCTCCATAACTGCCGGACTACTGGTGTTTTTGGGTCGGAGATGACCCACCCCTACTACACCTTTCTGGACGGCGGCATGGAGGTGGACATAGCCAGTATCCAAGGGGGTGAGCTCCCTATTGACCCCAGTAGTTTCTACTTCATGGTAAAAACACCCGAGGACGACCGCTACCTCAATGATCCG
>DGPA01000022.1:82828-93756 GCA_002389505.1 Halieaceae bacterium UBA4452 | reverse complement strand
GCGTTATGGGCGTTACCAGCGAGATCATGGCGTTTTAGCACCGCCGGTTGGCTATAGGCCCTTGCATCAGGTCTTGATCAATGCACTGTCTGCCCAATACGGGGAGAGCATACTGATATTTCTGCTCACGGTGCTTGTGCTGACGCCTTTTTATGTCGCCTATCGACTGAAGCAGCGAGGTCGATAATGACGAAGATTCATCGCCTATATGCCATGACGCATTCGCTCTATTCAGGCCGCGCTCGCGCTTACCTTATCAAGCGGGGAATCCCCTTTGAAGAACTGTCCTCCGGGCATGAGAGTTTTAAACATGAAGTGTTACCCAAGGGTAAATTGCCGACGATACCCACTTTAGTGACCCCGGAAGGCGAAGTGATTCGCGATGGCGCGGCCATTATAGAGCACTTCGAGGTGGCCGATGGTAGACCTTGCCAGCCCCCAGGCCCTCGTCAGCAAGTGATCAGCGCGCTCTTTGATGTGATTGGCAGTGATGGGCTGTTGCGCCCGGCCATGCATTATCGCTGGAATTATCCCCAGGATAATCTCCACTTCATTCGCTACCACTTTCTGCACTCCCAGCGGGATATCCCCGAGCGGCAGGAAAAAACCGATTACATGATGAACCGCATGCGGCACGCGGCACAACTGTTTGGCGTTATTGAACAGTCGCAGACGCTAGTAGAGACCTTGTACAAGGCATACCTAGAGGCGCTCAATCATCACTTTGAACGCTACCCCTACTTATTGGGTGGGCGGCCATGCATTGGGGACTTTGGCTTGCTGGCGCCGATGTATGCCCATCTTGGCAGGGATCCGCATCCAGCACGGTTGATGCAGCAATATGCGGTGCGGGTCTACCGTTGGGTTGAGCGCATGAATCGGCCAGATCAAGATGCGCCGGAGTATATAGACACAGGGAGCGATTTCTTAACGGGTGACGAGGTGCCAAGCAGTCTCCTCGCGGTATTGCGCGTATTGGCAGAAGATTTTATTCCGGAAACCCAGGCGGCTGCCGAGTGCATCAATACTTTTTTAGCTGAACATCGGCCCGAGGCGGGGACCGCCGCCGTGGGTCGATTGGCCAATCCCCTGGGCAGTGCTGACTTTAGTGTGCGTGGTCATCCCATCAGTGCGCTGGCCCAGCCGTACCGCTTTTATCTGTTGGCGCGGGTGCAGACGCTTTATGCCGACCTCCCTGCCAGTGATCAAACATTGGTGAAAGATATGCTTCACGCCTGCGGTATGGCCGACGTGCTTTGGATCAAGTTGGATCGACAGCTAGGGCGGGAGGGCAACCTTGAGGTGTGGCAATAGTCACCAGCACGGGCGAATCATATTGACAATTAACGTGTGACGCGAGTCACGGGAGAAGAGGCGAGCATCGTGGAAGTCATCAATAAAGTGTATCCGAATGAAGAGCAGATCAAAGGGTTTTTGACGCCGGGCGCGGAGGGTCCCATCTGTATGGTTAACCTCATGACGTTCAAGGCAAAGGCGGACTACGAAGACGGCCGCGAAACGAATCTCTCTGGGCGCGAGGCTTACGCACTGTATGCGCAGGGCGTGAAGACTTTACTGGAAGGTATTGGTGGTAGCATTGGCTTTGAGGCCGACGTGGCGCGCCTGATGCTTGGCGAAGTTGAGGAGTTGTGGGACGTCGTCGCCCTGGCGGTCTGGCCTTCTCGCCAAGCGATGTTTAAGGTCATGCAGTCGCCAGAGATGCAGGCCATCTCGGTGCATCGTACCGCTGGGTTAGCCGGCCAGCTCAATATTGAAACCACTGATCTTTCTGGTCAGTGGCTGGGCAAACCGTCGCAATGAGTAAACGTCTTGCCATTTTATTGGCCGTGGTCGTGGTCGTCTCGGGTATCGGCTGGTTCACACGGGGTGACCTCCTGCTGGCACTGGTCAGCTATCAGAGCACCCAGAAATATGCTGACGTTGCCCCGACCCGGACGATCTCCTGGCAGTCCGGACCCGCTGTACCCAGCGCGGCGCCGGGTGAACGAGCACCGAACATTATTCTTATTGTGGCTGATGATCTGGGCTACAACGACATTTCGACGTTTGGTGGTGGCGTAGCCGGTATGCGAACACCGAGTATCGATCGACTAGCCGCAGAGGGAACGGTATTTACCCAGGCCTACTCAGGTGCGAGTACCTGCGCGCCGTCCCGGGCAATGATAATGACTGGGCGTTATGCTACCCGCACTGGCTTTGAGTTTACCCCCACGCCTGCAGGTTTCGCCAGAATCGTCAGCACCGTCGCTGGGACTATGGACAGCGGATTGCCTGCTAGCGTTTACAACGAAGCGATAGAGGAAGGTCAGCCTCCCTACGAACGACAAGGTCTGCCGGCCTCTGAAGTCACCATTGCAGAAACCCTTAGCGCTCACGGATATTACACGGCGCACATCGGCAAGTGGCATCTCGGTCGAGAAAACGGCATGGCGCCCCACCAACAGGGATTTGATGACAGTTTACTTATGCACAGTGGTTTGTACTTGCCCAAGGATGACCCCCATGTGGTAAACGCTCCGCTGCCCTTTGATCCGATCGATAAGTTTTTATGGGCGGGGATGGGCTTTTCCACGACTTACAACTCGGGTGATAGTGATAAATTTGCCCCCGGTGGTTATCTTACCGATTACTGGACCGACGAATCGATTAACGTCATTACCGCGAACCAGCACCGACCCTTTTTTCTCTATTTGGCGCACTGGGGACCGCATACGCCCCTGCAAGCTACTCGCGAAGACTACGATGCGCTGCGCGCTATTGAACCCCACCGTAAGCGAGTGTATGCCGGCATGATCCGCGCAGTCGATCGCAGTGTCGGTCGTATTCTTGACACTCTCGATGCGCTCGATATCGCCGACAACACCGTCGTGGTGTTTACTAGCGATAATGGTGGCGCGGGCTATATTGGTATTCCAACGGTCAATAGTCCCTTTCGAGGTTTTAAGATCACTATGTTTGAAGGAGGGCTGCGTGTTCCCCTATTCGTGAAGTGGCCCGCGAAAATGGCTGCGGGAACCGTAGTGGATACCCCGGTAGCCCATATTGATGTGATGCCCACCTTGGCGGCAGCAGCACAAGCGCCAGTACCTGAGGAGCTTGTGATTGACGGTCTGAGTTTACTGCCGCTGGCAACGCCTGGGGGGGCTGAGTCTTGGACCCGAGATACGCTCTTTTGGCAGAACGGTCACTATCAAGTGGTGCGCCAGGGGGACTGGAAATTACAGGTGAATGATCGACCCACCGACGGCTTACAGACCTGGTTGTACAACCTTGCGAGTGATCCCACCGAGCAAAATAACCTCGCCAAGAGTCGACCCGATAAAAGAAAAGCGCTAGAGGCTGCGCTTGCCCTACACCAAGCGAGTGCGCGGGCGCCCCTCTACCCATCAGTGGTACAAATGCCCGTCATGGTGGATAAGACGTTAGCCGAAAAATTTATTGACGGCGACGAATACGTCTATACGCCCAACTAACCCATCGATGCGTGATGGTGCCGCTAGGAACGATTTTTTCGCGATAATCTGGCATCTAGGATGGCGGTGATCGCCAGTAGTAGTAGCCCGAGTAACCCTCTAGGATCACTCAGATAGAGGGTTGTTTCGATAGGGTAGGCGATGGTTTTTTCTAGCGCGGCGGTCTTGAAGTGATGCTTATCACTGAAGGTCGGATGGGTAACGATTTCCAGCAACGTGCGACGGCTGCGATAGCGAAACAGCGCGGCTTGGTCCCAGCGTTCCGCTCCCTCTATGCCCACTAGGTCCATCGTCGGGTAGATGACTGAGCCAATCATCACTGGGTGTGAAGCGCGAGCCAGTAGTGCCGGAATCATATGCTCCATATAGCGACCCATAAGGTCATTGGCAGTTTCACCCGGGTTGGCACCCTCGACGTTGCCCGGATGGTCGTTCATGTCAATGTTGTTGACCATTAAAAACTGACGCCCGCTGTCTTGGCGGGCAAAGGTCTCCAAAAAGCTAATGACTGTGGGGTCGCGACCGTTCGCTTCCATGGTGGCTATGAAGTCATCGATTTCAGCGTCGCTCAATGGACCACCAATATCGGTATACCAATAAACAAACGCCCCATAAAGCAGGGCCGGTATGAGCCAGAGTGTAGATCGCGTTGACACCGTTTACTCCTGTGACATTGGGCTATCTCAGTAGGGCTATCTCAATAGGGTTATCTACATAGCGCTATCTTAGCGGCAGCTCCGCGACCCTAGAGTTACCTAATAGCAGTTTATATGTCAATATAAAGACTTATCATAAAAGATCAAATAAAGTGAGCAAACCAGTTAGCGGGCCTCTGCTTAGGGCAGTGCCTTTCTTGTTAAAGATTGACAGAGACATCGTTCACCACGCGCGCCGAAGTGTACCCAGCGGTTCGGCAGCGATAAGGAAAAAAGGCAGTGACCATGGCAGATGAGGAACCGATTCACTTAGTGGGAGGTTGGGGGTCTCCCTACACCCAGAAAATGATCGCGTTGTTGCGCTATCGGCGCTTGCCCTATCGAATTACCTGGGGCCAGCCAGAACAGACCTGTGACGCGCTTGGGGTGGCCAGACCGACGCCGGTTTTATTGCCGACCTTTTTCTTTCAGGAAGCAGACGGACTTAAGGCCATAACCGATAGCACGCCCATAATCCGGCGTTTAGAAGCGATGTTTTCTGGTCGCTCAGTAACGCCAAAAAACCCTGGGTTAGCTTTTATCGACTATTTGATTGAGGATTTTGCCGACGAGTGGTGCACCAAGTACATGTTTCATTACCGCTGGTACGCGCCAGCGGATGCGGATAATGCGGGGACCCTGTTGCCGCTGAGCTTCGATGTGAGCATGGCAACCCAAGATCACGAACACCTCAAGCAGTGGGTGACAGAGCGCCAGGTGAAGCGCCTCTATGTTGTGGGTTCTAATGATAGTAGCGCACCGGTTATCGACGCCAGTTACCGGCGTTTCTTGGCTGCCATGGAAAATCACCTCGCCGAGCAGCACTTCATGCTCGGTCATCGCCCGGGAGCAGGCGACTTTGGTCTCTATGGCCAATTGACCCAGTTGGTTGGCTTTGACCCGACCCCCCGGCGGATCGCCCATGAGGTGTCGCCACGTACGGTCGCCTGGGTGGATCACTTGAGTGACCAAAGTGGCCATGCGCCCAGCGAGCAGGACTGGATAGCGCTGGGCGATCAACCAGCGAGCCTGCGCGAACTGATGTCAGAAATAGGACGCGTCTACGCCCCCGCACAATTGGCCAATGCCCGTGCGGTGCAGGCGGGTGAAAAGACGTGGTCGGCAACGATTGACGGCGCGCAGTGGAATCAGCGAACCTTTTCCTACCAAGCAAAGTGCTTGGCGTGGACCAATGAGCGGTATCAGGCCTTGAAGGGTGGCGATCGTACCGAGGTTGATGCTCTACTACAGGGCACCGGCGTGGAAGCTATGCTTGCCGGATGAATCAGACTGCTTATGGGATAACACCTATTGAGGAAAGACCGTATGGGATTTGAAGTCAGTGAAAAGGTGATGGCGCTTAACGCCCAGTTGGCGGCATTTATGCAGGCGCACATCTTCCCCCGCGAACACGATTGGAATGAATGGACACTCAATCAGGATAATCTATGGCAGACACCCCCCTGGTTTGACGACCTGCGCGAATTGGCTAAGGCTGAGGGCTTGTGGAATCTGTTTTTGCCCCGTGAATATGCACCCTGGAGTCCAGGCTTAACCAATGTGGAAATTGCCCCTCTGTTTGAAACCATGAGTAAGGTGATATGGGCTCAGGCGGTGTTTAATTGTAATGCACCTGATCGGGGTAATATGGAAGTGCTAGCCAAGTATGGCTCCGAGGCGCAACAGGCGCGCTGGTTGAAACCCCTGCTGGCGGGGGATATTCGCAGCGCCTATGCCATGACCGAACCTCAAGTCGCCTCCTCTGATGCCACCAATATGGCCTTGGAGATTGTCCGCGATGGTGACGAGTACGTACTCAATGGGCGTAAGTGGTGGACGACCAACGCGATCAATCCACGCTGTGAAATTATGTTGGTGATGGGTAAATCGAATCCAGAGAATGACCGTCATCGCCAGCATTCTACCATTCTAGTCCCTCGCGATACTCCGGGCATAACGCTGGTGCGGGCACTGCGCGTATTCGACAATCTCCATTCACCTGGAGGTGAGGCGGAGTTCGTTTTTGATAATGTCCGTGTGCCGGTCAGCAACATGATCAAAGGTGAGGGGTGTGGTTTTGAAATCGCCCAGGGTCGTCTGGGTCCCGGTCGATTCCAATACGCTATGGGTCTGGTCGGTCTGGCTCAGCGCTGCTTGGAATTAATGTGCGCCCGGGCCGATGAGCGCGTCGCTTTTGGTGAAAAACTCATTAAGAAAACCAGCGTGCAGCATGAGATTGCGCGCTGCCGCTGTGACATCGAGCAGGCGCGGTTACTCACCCTGCAAGCCGCCCATGTCATGGACACCGAGGGTATGAAGGCCGCTATTCCCTATATCAGTATGGTCAAGATTGTTGCACCAACGATGGCCCAGCAGGTGGCCGATCGCGCCATGCAGGTGTTCGGTGGCATGGGGGTGTGTCAGGATACTTTGATTCCTGAAGTCTTCACCCTGGCCCGATTCTCACGCATTGCCGATGGCCCTGATGAAGTTCACATGTCCCAACTCGGGAAGCTTACTGCACGGGCGCTAAATGGCTCATGAGCCGATGTGTTGTCTTACTCGCTATCTGTCTGGCCGCGCCGGGATTATTGGCCGATGAGCTGTCAGGGGTATGGAAACATGCCGATCAACCCGTATGGATTGCCATCAGATTGGCGACAGGTAGCGGTACGATTGTTCGTCACGATAGCTATCCTGAGCGGGTCGGTAGCGAACTTCTCAAGGATGTTGAGATCAGCACAGCGGCGGCCAACCAGTGGCAGGGATTGGTATACGCCGAGCAACTGAATGAGTATAAGCCCGTGACGATCTTGCTGAGGGCACCCGACGACATGCAATTTACAGTCAAGGTGGGCTTTATAAGCCGCACGATTAACTGGCGCCGAGCCGATGAGGATGCTGAATCCGCACCCTGAGGATTGTCGTCATTGGCTGGCGCGACCAAGATCAACGCGCTGGCCAGGGCAAACCGCTCAAAGGCAGGGGCTCGCCTCGCAAGGCTGGTTCGGCTGTGCACAGCGCTGTGCTGGGCTTACACTATGAACCTGTGACCGTCGTTTGGTGCACAACAACAAAGGATTGAAAAACGATGCGTGTTTCTTCGGTAACGTCAGAGGCCTCAGACAACAGCGTTCAGACTAGCAATGATAATCATGGTTTTATTATTGTCATTAGCGTCATTGCAACACTGGGTGGATTCTTGTTTGGCTTTGACAGTGGTGTCATTAATGGCACGGTGAGCGGTTTAAAAGCAGCGTTTCAGTCGGACTCGGCAGGGACTGGGTTCAATGTTGCTTCAATGCTACTCGGCTGTGCTGTTGGGGCGTTTATAGCAGGACGCTTGGCCGATCGGTTTGGCCGCCGTCGTTTGCTGCAGGTCGCCTCGGTACTGTTTATTGTCAGTGCCTGGGGTTCGGGTATCGCGTCGGCTTCCCTAGAATTTGTGTTGTATCGCATCGCAGGGGGATTGGCTGTGGGTGGGGCTAGCGTGCTGGCGCCGGCTTACATTAGCGAGGTGACACCCGCGCGTTATAGGGGCGCGATGACCAGTGTGCAGCAAATCGCCATTATTACCGGGTTATTTGTAGCCTTTCTCAGTAATTATTTTTTAGCGAATCTGGCCGGCACAGCGACCGCTACCTTATGGATGGGGTTTGAAGCGTGGCGGTGGATGTTTTGGATGGAACTCATTCCGGCGGCCATCTTTTTTATCGCGTTGATGACGATTCCTGAAAGCCCACGGTATTTGGTGTTGACCTCACAATTTGACAGTGCCCGCAAAGTCTTGGGGCGTCTGTTTGGTCGCGCAGCGGTAGAAGACAAATTAGCCGAGATTGACGCCTCTATCGCGGGTGATCAGCGGCCAAGATTGACAGATCTGATTGATAAAAAAACCGGCCGCCTGCGTCGCCTTGTGTGGCTGGGTATTGGCCTTGCGTCGCTGCAGCAGTTGGTCGGCATTAACGTGGTTTTCTACTACGGTGCCGTGCTGTGGCAGTCGGTGGGCTTCTCGGAGAGCGATGCACTGCTCATTAACGTGATCTCAGGCGGGGTAAGTATTGCCGCTTGTATTATCACTATTATGGTCATTGACCGTATTGGTCGACGACCACTGCTCCTGGTGGGCTCTATTGGTATGGCCCTTACTTTAGGTTTGTTAACCGCGGTATTTTCTGGTGCTGATACCGGTGTTGATGGAGGTCTGCAACTAGGTCAGGTCGAAGGCCGGGTGGCGCTTATCGCGGCCAATGCTTACGTCTTTATGTTCAACCTGTCCTGGGGGCCGGTAATGTGGGTCATGTTGGGGGAGATGTTTCCCAACCAGATTCGTGGTTCGGGCCTAGCGGTTAGCGGGTTGGTACAGTGGCTCACTAATTTTGCCATTACCATGACGTTCCCGCTTCTGTTGGTAGGTGTGGGCCTGGTGGGCGCCTATGGGTTTTACACCGTCAGTGCTCTTGCCTCTATTGTCTTTGTTATTGTGATGGCCCACGAGACGAAGGGGGTCGAGCTGGAAGATATGCGCGGTTAACAGCGTGCATTAACGTCATTGCGCGCGACGCTCTAGTTAGGCGGGCGAGCGGAGTCATCGATCTCGGATGGCAAGCTGATACACGTGGCCCTCGAGGCGCTGGTGCGTCGGGCCATGGCCCTTGTTTTATTTTATTCAGAAAGCAGGTAATATTTTGAGCGCAAGGTAAGGGCAGTGATTCTCACTGTGGTGCAGCTCGGTGAACTGGCCTTGATAGTTGAAAGGGTGCGCTGTCAGCGGCGAATAACCGCGCAGAGCAAGCGCAATAAAGGTATAGATGTTTTTTTAGGGCCCCGTTGGGGCCCTTTTTCATTAAAGGTTCCGGACAGGGGGTGTTAGAATCTGTCCTCGGCCACTGGAGGGGGTGATGTCAGATATCGCGGTTGGAATTATTATGGGCTCGCGCTCTGATTGGAGCGTCATGGAGGGGGCTGCTCAGATGTTGGAGCAGCTGGGGATTCCCTATGAAGCGAAAGTGGTCTCTGCACACCGGACACCCGACCGTCTTTATGCCTACGCTCACCAAGCGCGAGAGCGCGGACTCAAGGCGATTATTGCCGGCGCCGGTGGCGCGGCGCATTTGCCGGGTATGACGGCGGCCATGACCTCGGTGCCGGTATTGGGGGTGCCTGTTGATGCCACCGTGCTCAACGGTATCGATGCACTCATGTCGATAGTGCAAATGCCTAAAGGCATACCGGTGGCGACATTTGCCGTGGGTAAACCCGGTGCTATCAACGCCGCTTTGTTTGCTGCGTCAATGCTAGCCAATGACAATCTGGATATACGTACTGCCCTCGACGCTTTACGTTCCCAGCAAACCGATGAGGTCCCCGAGGATCCCATCGATTAAACCTCAGGAGTTGACCGTGAAACAGCGCCTTGGAATTATTGGATGCGGCCAGCTTAGCCAGATGTTGGGTGAAGCAGCCAATCGACTCGGGGTTGAGGTCGCTTTTCTTTGTCTCGATGAAATCCCGGTGGTCACGGGTCTAGGGCCTATCTATACCGAAACCGAATTTGACGCGTTCCTTGCAAACTGTGATGCCATCACCGTTGAGCGCGAGAGTATCCCTGATTCGATGTTACGCCGTGCAGCCACAGCGCGCGATTTGGCGCCGGGCTATGAGGCGCTCGTCGTGTTACGCCAGCGAGATACTCAGAAAGCTATGCTCGATGAGCTCGCTATTCCCACCTCACCATGGTTCAAAGCCGATGACCCAGAGGCCCTCGCGCATGGCTTAACGTCGCTCAATAGCTCGCCCAGTCGTTGCAAGCGTATTCTCGGTGGTTACGATGGTGGCGGGCAGTGGCGGGTGAGCGACGACACCCAGATTGCGAATATCCCTGAAGAGGGCTATCCGTTAATTGCCGAGGCGGAGATAGCCATCGATCGAGAACTGGCCATCATCATTGGCCGTGACCAGCAGGGACAGACCCACACTTATCCCATGACCGAAAATGCCATGCGGGATGGCCTATTGATGGGCAGCTTTGTTCCCGCTGAGGTCTCTGATGCTATGACCCACTTGGCGCAGGACTACGCGCGGCGTTTAGTGGCGCGTATGAACTATATCGGCGTTCTTGCCATTGAGTTTTTCGTCACCGAAGGGCAGCTGATCGTCAACGAAATAGCGCCTAGGGTGCATAATACTGGCCATTGGACCATCGGTGCCCTTGGAGCTGACCAATTTACGCAGCATGTGCGCTTAGTATTGGGTGCCGCAGTTGTCGAACCCGTCTTTGAGGGGGCCGCTGCTATGGTTAATCTGCTCGACGCAACATTGCCCCAACGTATGCCTGATGGACCCATTCGGACACTGATTCAAACCTATGGGAAGGGGGTACGGAAGGGGCGAAAACTTGGCCATATCACCTTAATTGGACCCGATGCCGCTGCGGTTCGTCAGGAGGGTGAGCGACTCATCGCTGAACTCCATGGCTAATGGGGGCGACTATTTTTATACCGATACACCACGAAGGTTATGCTCTGCTCGTCATTCGGGCGGTTGTTACGGTGCGCCGCTGTAAACCCGACCCTACGGTAGCGTGTTGCTGGATAACGTCGGTTTATCGTAAGGTAGGTCTGTCGTAAAGCAGGGGTATCGCGAGCGCGGGTTGTACGCGCGTTAATAATAGGGGTAGACGTTAAACGTCGCTCAGGGAGTCATAACAATGAATCAAGCCACATCCATAGAGCCAGGC
>DGPA01000022.1:42891-82785 GCA_002389505.1 Halieaceae bacterium UBA4452 | reverse complement strand
CAGGCGCGCTAACATCGTCTATAGAGGCAACAAAAAAAGTGCTCAATGAGGCTTATGGGCGCCAGCGTGATGCCTATTTGGCTAACCCTTATCCCGACTATGCCCAGCGCAAGCACGACCTGTTGACGCTCAAGCGCATGATTGCGGAAAATCGAGAGGCCATCATTGAAGCGATCGGTGAGGATTACGGTAACCGCTCAGACTTCGAGAGTAAATTTGCCGAAATTATAACGGCTACTGACACGGTGTCGCACACGATTAAGCACCTAAAAAGCTGGATGAAACCCCAGCGCCGCAGCATCGACCTCACTATGTACTTCGGGGCCAAGAACCGGTTGATTCCTCAGCCGTTGGGGGTGACGGGCCTCATTATCCCTTGGAATTTCCCCGTTAATTTAACGGTCTGTCAGCTGGCCGCCGTCTTCGCTGCGGGCAATCGCGCGATGGTGAAAATGTCCGAAAACTCCATTGCTCTATCGCGGTTAATGAAGAGTATTTCCCCACGTTACTTTCCGGTAGAAAAGTTGGAATTCTTTGAGGAGACCGGTGGTGTGGGCGTAGAATTCTCGCAGTTACCCTTCGACTTGATCATATTTACCGGTTCAGGTGCGACGGGTCGCAAGGTGATGGCGTCGGCAGCACAGAATTTAACGCCCGTTATTCTCGAGCTGGGCGGTAAGGCGCCGGCGGTGATTGATCCATCATTTCCGCTGCAAAAGGCCGTTGAACGGATTTTATTTGTGAAACGGTTTAACGCCGGGCAAATTTGTACCAATGTCGACTACGTGTTTGTTCACAAAACGCAGATTGAAGCATTCGTGACGCTCACCAAAGAGTGGGCAGCAAAGCACTGTCCTGACATCAATGCGGATGACTACACGTCGATCATTGACGACCGCTCATTCAAGCGCTTGCAAGACACTTTGACTGATGCCACTGACAAAGGTGCGCGAATAGTTCCGTTAAGCCAGCAAGAGCCTAACGCTCAGGCACGCAAAATGCCGCTTCATTTAGTGTTGGACACGCAGCCCGATATGACCATTCGTGAGCGCGAGACCTTTGGCCCGCTCCTCATGGTGCTGCCCTATGAGAGGCCTGAGGAGGTCATCGACTACGTCAACAGCCATGACCGACCGTTGGCGCTTTATCCCTTTAGCAACAATACGGCCTTAGTTGAGCGTTACATTGAACGCATTATGTCGGGTGGCGTCACCGTTAACGATGCGCTGTTTCACGTCGCGCAACACGATTTGCCTTTTGGTGGTGTCGGCCCGTCAGGCATGGGTCACTACCATGGTTATGAGGGCTTCACCGCGTGTTCCAAAATGCGGCCGGTGTT
Source organism: Halieaceae bacterium UBA4452 (assembly GCA_002389505.1). Lineage (GTDB taxonomy): Bacteria > Pseudomonadota > Gammaproteobacteria > Pseudomonadales > Halieaceae > Luminiphilus. The sequence continues at coordinate 81,446 of DGPA01000022.1, read as the reverse complement.
CTATCAGGCGAAGCGGACAGCAATGACATTGATGACTCCCCCGTACAGCAAATTCGCCAACAAAATGATTGACCTGTTGGTGAAAATGAAGAGCTAATCAGCAGAGTCGAGGGGTAAGAGACGCCCTCTGTTCGAGCGGTACTGGGCTGTCGTCAACCTGTGGGTAAATGCGCGCGCCGGCGATGAGCATAAGCTCAAGGGTGCTCGTCGTCACCGTTGATCGCCTCGGGCATAGCTGAACTGTGGTGTTCAATGATCTGCCACTGGCCGTCATTCTTTTTGTACAAATAACTAAATCGAGCAGTCACCTGAGCGCCATCCCCAAAGGTAAAAGTATAGACCCCTGAATTGCTCGCGAGGTCGTCGGCGAGGTGGCGAGTATTTGACTCGGTTATCACGCCTTGCGGATGTTTAGCGAGAAAGGCGACAAAATAATCGCGTATCTCAGTATGGTTGTGGCGAACCTGGTTCGATACAGTCGGGAGTAACACTGCATCAGGGGCGTAGAGCGCGGTGACTCGGTCTGGGTCACCTGAGGCCAGCGCAGCATTCCACGTGGAAAATAAGGCATTGATATCATCTTTCGTCATGAGCGGCTCCTTTGCAGTATCTGTTACTCGGGGTTGGCAGGGGTTGAACGTAAATTGTCCCATGAGGGATTGTCCGTTGGGATCTGTTTTTTGAGCATCTGCAGTACAGCTAAGCGCTCATCGTAGCAGTCTTTATCGAGGTCAAAGCAGCAGTCTGCTTCGAGTCCACGCAGGGTATCGGCCAGCGTAGCGGCCATCCCCGTGATAAAAATACTCTTACCCGCACGTTTCGCGTCACAGGCGATGGTTTCGACCGCCCGAGCGGCTGAGACATCGAGGAAGGGCACTCGGCGAAAGTCGAGCACAATCGCGTGCAGGTCATCGCGATACCGTTCGCGAACATGGTGGCCGACATCGGCAGCTGCCCCAAAACTCAGAGGGCCTCCAAATTCAAATATCGTGACGCGATCTTTGAGTTCATCGAGTAATGCTTGCTCATCATCACTGGTAGGAGAAAGAGGGTGTGACAGCAGTTCTTCTAGCTGTATGGCCGCCACTTGCCGAACGTAGGCTAGTGAGGCCAGGATCACCCCTGTCGCTACCGCGGTAATAAGATCCACCAACACCGTCAGACCGAGCACTAGCGCCATGAGTGCAAGGTCCCAGCGCGGGCCTCTGTGGGCATTTTTTAAGTAGCTGAAATCAATGATATCCAGCCCCACTTTGATGAGTAGGCCGGCCAGTACTGCATGGGGGATGTACCCAGCGACGGGGCCAACACCCAGTATGACAGCCCCGAGTACCAACGAATGAATCATTCCAGATAGTTTAGTGACGCCCCCTGAGCGGATGTTGACGACGGTACGCATCGTCGCGCCAGCACCGGCAATACCACCGAACAGCCCGGCGACCGTATTGCCAATACCTTGACCGATCAACTCTCGGTTTGAATCGTGCCGAGTGCGAGTCATATTATCGGCAACGAGGGAGGTGAGCAGACTGTCAATAGAGCCGAGGGCCGCGAGGATGAGTGCTGCTTCTAGGACTAAGGCCGCAGCTGATCGATCAAACACGGGTAAATGTAACGAGGGCAGACCGCTAGGCAGATCGCCGAGAATAGGCATGTCACCCATGAACAAAGACAATACGGTGCCGGCAATGAGTGCTGCCAAAGCGGCGGGTAGATACTTACCCCAGTGGGTGGGCCAGGCGTAAATAACGACCAAAGTGGCGCCCGCCACGATCAGTGCTGAGCCGTTGATACTCGACGCGGCGGTCGGCAGATACGTCAATCCCGGCAGAGTGCCTGCGGGTGCCATATGCCCGAGTGCGGCATCGAGTTGCAAAATAATGATAATGACGCCGATGCCACTCATAAACCCGGACACCACCGGGTAGGGGACTAAGCCTATAAGATCGCCTAATTTGAAGAGGCCAAAGGCTATCTGAAATAACCCTGCCAGCATGACGGCGGTCAGAATGAGGCCAATATCCCCAGATAAGCTGGCGAATAGGCCCGCCAGTACCACCACCATGGGCCCGGTGGGTCCCGACACGTTAGTGGGAGTACCCCCGAACCAGGAGGCAAAAAAACCAACAATGATGGCACCGTACATGCCGGCAACGGGGCCAAGACCCGAGGCGACGCCAAAGGCCAGTGCGAGTGGGATTGCCACCACGCCGGCGGTCAAGCCGCCGTATATATCGCCGCGCAGATGTGACAAATCGAATTTAAAAGCAGATAACATGAAAACACTCTCTAAAAATCAACGCGGAATGATGAGGGATGGGGCGTGTGAAAAGCTATCGACTTCAGCCCTAATAGGATATAGATTTAAACTATCACTTAATGGATTTAAAGGTTCTTTATGCCATCACTGCGTCAACTGGAATATTTTCTTGAGGTGGCCGATGCTGGCTCTCTCCGGCAAGCGGCCATCCGTCTGGGGGTGGCCCAGCCGACATTAACGGTGCAATTGCGTCATCTAGAGGAAGCGTTGAGCGTTACGCTACTTGAGCGCAGCCGCAGCGCGACTCATTTAACACCTGCGGGTCGTGAGCTATTGCCCAACGCCCGTCAGCTGCTGAATCAATGGCGCAATTTGATTGAATCTGCGCACTTACTGGGTGACGCAACCCACTCCACGTATCGTTTGGGGGTGCCACCGACGTTGGGTCCCTACTTATTACCAACGCTGTTACCGTTCATTCACAAACAGTTTACGCGACTGCGTTTGCACGTCCGAGAAGAGGTGCCAGATAACTTACTCAAAGGCTTAGAGGAGGGCACCTACGATTTAATTTTGGGCCCCATTCCCGAGAGTGGGGCTAGCTTTGAAAGAGAGCCTTTATTTCGGGAGCCATTGCTACTCGCCAGTCCTGCTGAAATGCAACTCAATACCGGTAGTGATTTACGCGAGAGTGACTTGAGTGGTCTGGAAGTATTAGCGCTCGACGAGCGCCATGTGCTGCGTCGGGAGGTGGAGCGAATTTGCGAGCAGACGGGTGCGCGTCTAAATCGAGATTTCGAGGGCACAAGTTTGGATACGCTGCGACAAATGGTGGTTATGGGTATGGGCTTGGCCTTTTTGCCGGGTCTGTATGTGCGCAGCGAGATACATCGACCTGAGGAGCTGCGGGTACAGCCTCTATCCGGTGGTCGACTGTTTCGGGAGCATGCGCTGATGTATCGTCGTAATGCACCATCGCGACATTTCTATCGGAAATTAACCGAGGTTATCAGAGGGGTTATTGCCACTGAATTAAAAGGGTCAGTGACTCCAGTGTCATAGAGCGCCGAATTGTCACCGTGTAGGGATGAAAAAAATGTGCGTATCCGTGAGCAATGCGTCCCTGTACAATCCGCACAGCTATTGAATTTGAACTTCGGGTATGTTTTTCTTCGCACTCGTTTTTTACCCCTTATTGGTATCAAATCACTGCGGTTGGTGACACGCCGACGGCAAATAATGCGCTCAATTGGAGGCACAATGACTCACACAGCTTATATTTACGACGCGGTACGGACACCCCGTAGCAAGGGTAAGAAAGAGGGTTCACTGCACGAGGTGAAGCCCGTCGATTTAGGCGCCGGACTGTTGCGTGAGATTCAGTCGCGCCATGATCTAGATACTAGTTATGTCGATGATGTGGTCATGGGTTGTGTCACGCCCGTTGGGGAGCAAGGCTCAGACATTGCCAAGATGATCGTACAAAATGCGGATTGGGATGAGTCAGTGGCGGGGGTGCAGCTGGATCGCTTTTGCGCATCGGGCCTCGAGGCGGTAAATATAGCCGCTCAAAAAGTGGCTTCTGGTTGGGAAGATTTGGTCGTCGCGGGTGGCGTAGAGTGCATGTCGCGTGTGCCCATGGGATCCAACGGTGGCGCCATGGGCGGCGACCCAGCCTTCTCCTTAAAATCCGGTTTCGTACCACAGGGCATTGGCGCCGATACCATTGCCACCCTTGAAGGTTGGTCTCGAGAAGACGTGGACAGCTACGCGGTGACGTCCCAGCAGCGGGCAAGCCATGCCCGGGATAGTGGTTGGTTCGATGGCTCGGTGGTGCCGGTGAAGGATGAAGCCGGTATGACCATATTAGAGCGCGATGACTTCATTAAGCCGCAAACGACACTCGAGGGTCTTGCCAAGCTAAAGGCCTCCTTCGTCATGCACGGTGGGCTGGGTTTTGATGACGTTATTTTGGCCAAGTACAATACCTTAGACCATATCAATCACGTCCATACGCCGGGCAACAGCTCCGGGATTGTGGACGGTGCCAGTGCGGTGCTCATCGGTAGTGAAAAAGCGGGTAAAGATTTGAATCTCAAACCTAGAGGACGAGTTGTGGCCACGGCAGTGCTCGCCAACGACCCCATTATTATGCTGACCGGGCCGGGTCCTGCTGCGAAGAAGTGTTTAGACAAGGCCGGTATGACCAAGGATGACATTGATCTCTGGGAGATCAATGAAGCCTTCGCGTCGGTGGTGTTGCGTTACATGAGAGATCTAGACCTTGATATTGAGATGACCAATGTAAACGGTGGATCGATTGCCATGGGTCATCCCCTCGGTGCAACGGGTGGCTGCTTAGTCAGCACTATGCTCGACGAATTGGAGCGTCGGGGTGCTAAGCGAGCCATGCTATCCCTCTGCGTTGGTGGGGGCATGGGCATTTCAACCATTATCGAACGCATTTAAGCCGGGGCTACACAACAAAGGATTGAATAGACAATGAACGGATTTAATTACGATAAAGACGCTGACGGTGTCGTCACCATCACCATGGACATGGAGGGGCCGGTAAATTCAATGAGCCCTGCATTCCAGCCTTTACTCGAAGAGGCAGTATCGAAACTCGAAGCCGAGAATGATTTAAAAGGTGTGATACTTACGTCCGCTAAAAGTACTTTTTTTGCGGGCGGCGATCTTAAAACATTGGTCCAAGCCACTCCTGAAAATGCAGAGGATTTTTTCAATAACGTTGAGGCCATCAAGGCCATTTTTCGGCGGATGGAAAAAATGCCGGTGCCCTTTGTTGCCGCGATTAACGGAGCGGCACTGGGCGGCGGTTTGGAATTAGCCCTCGCCTGTAATTATCGGATTGCCTGGGATAGTAAGGCGGTTCAAATCGGCTTCCCTGAGGTCACATTGGGGCTTCTCCCTGGCGGCGGTGGCGTCGTTAAAGGCATTTATTTGATGGGCTTGATGGGTGCTAATGAGTACCTCATTGAAGGCAAACGTGTTGCGCCATCGAAAGCTCAGCAGGCAGGTCTGATTCACGAAACGGTCAGCAGCCTCGATGAGCTGCTACCGCGGGCGAAGGCTTGGCTGGTAGAGAACAGCGACAACGAGGCCGCCAGTGTCCAGCCTTGGGACACCCAGGGCTATAAAATTCCAGGTGGTAATGCGAACAACCCGCAAGTGGCGCAAATGTTGCCTGCGGCGACAGCCATGCTCTACCAGAAAACACGCGGACTTATGCCTGCGCCCTCAAAAATATTAGATGTGGCCACCTCAGCGCTACGAGTCGATTTTGACACCGCCATGCGTATAGAGAGTCGCAACTTTACGGCATTGGCCCAGACCGCCGTTGCCAAGAATATGATTACCGCGTTCTTCTTCCAGATGAATCAAGTCAATGGTGGCGCATCGCGACCCAAAAATATCGAGCCACAAGTCACTAAAAAGGTGGGTATTTTGGGAGCCGGTATGATGGGGCAGGGCATCGCTTATGTCTCTGCCATGGCCGGCATTGAGGTGGTGCTCAAGGATATCTCGCAGGAAGCGGCAGACAAGGGTAAAGCCTACAGCGAGCAGCTTCTGAATAAGCGTGTGGCTAAGGGTCGCATGAACGAGGAGAAGGCGGGCGCGGTGTTAGCGTTGATTACCCCTACTGCCGATAACGACGCGTTGTCCGGCTGTGACCTTATTATTGAGGCCGTATTTGAGAATATTAAACTCAAGCACCAAATAACCGAAGAGCTAGAGCCGTATCTGGCGGAGGGCGGTGTCTGGGGTTCCAATACGTCGACGCTACCCATCACCGAGTTGGCAGAGGCAAGTAAGAACGCCGAGAACTTTATTGGCATTCATTTCTTCTCCCCCGTCGATAAAATGCCACTGGTAGAAATTATCGTGGGCGAAAAAACCAGTGATGCGGCGTTAGCGAAGGCCTTTGATTACACCAAACAAATTCGCAAAACCCCCATCGTGGTCAATGATTCGCTGGGCTTTTTTACGTCTCGAACCTTTGGCACGTACATCGACGAAGGGACTCGTTTGCTGAGCGAAGGCCTGCATCCGGTAAAAATTGACAATCTGGGTAAGGCAGTGGGTATGCCAGTCGGGCCTTTGGCTGTGTTTGATGAGGTCAGTCTTGAGCTAAACCGGAAAGCTGACGAAACCTGGGCCGAGATGGGTGTGCGCGATAAGTGGGGTGATGGCAGCGTGACCCGAGGAGTCGTGAGTACCATGATCAATGATCATGGTCGCGGCGGTCGCTACCACGGCGGCGGGTTTTACGAGTACCGGGAGGATGGCAGCAAAACGATCTGGCCTGGTTTATACGATCTTTTCTATAAACCCGAGGTCGCTATTGCTGATCAGGACATTAGGGATCGCTTACTGTTCCGTCAAGTGATTGAAGCGCTCAAGTGTCTTGAAACCAACGTTCTGCGTACCGTGGCTGACGGCAATATTGGTTCGATTATGGGGATTGGTGCGCCGGTCTGGACGGGTGGTTTAATTCAGTTCGTCAACACCTATGGTCTAGCGCAGTTTACTGCGCGATGTGATGAACTAGCGGCCGCCTATGGCGATCGCTTTCATGCACCCGGGATCGTCGCTGAAAAGCTGGCTGCAGGAGAGCTGTTTGCTTAAACCGTTGAGCTGAGAAGCCGTTTCGCGGGTGCTTTAAGCGTGACGGTCAGTGACTGAGTCAAGCGGGCGCGAGCGCGCTTTTTTTTGCCTGATGGGTGCTGCATTGACAGGGTATTGACCCAACACGCATTCAATGACAAAAAGGATCTTTTCGCTACGTCGATAATCATTATGTGCGGACGTTACTCTCTTGCGGTCAGTCAGCATCCGGAACTTGCCGAACTGGGCTTGCAGACAGAGGATCGCTTTAATATCGCACCTCAGTCAGAGGTGTTGCTGCTCAATGAGCTGCAAACCCCGGTGATGATGGCTTGGGACTATTCCCCTTCATGGGCCAAGTCGCCCATGCATTTGACGAATGCCCGCTCAGAAACCTTGCGAGAAAAACCGTCATTTCGCGGGGCGAAGCGCTGCGTGTTTCTGGCCGATGGTTGGTATGAATGGCAGCGGAGTGACGTTAAGCGCGGTGAGGCCAAGGGTGAGGTTAAGAAGGTGCCTTGGTATCATCACAAAGCGGGGGAGTTATTATATTTTGCGGGCATTTATAACCCGACCAGCGGTGCCGCAATTGTTACCCGCAGCGCCCATGAAAACATTGCCCACATCCACCATCGCCAGCCAGTATTACTGGAGTCGCGCGCGGTTGCGCACTGGTTAGCTGGCCATGACCTCTTTGCCAGTGCCATTACCCGGTCGGTATGCTGTCACCCTGTAAGCCAGGCGGTGAATAACCCTTCGGAGAATGCCTTCGCATTAACAGAGGCCGTTGAACTACCTGCGGCAGCGGAACCTGTAACTACCCAGGACCTTTTTGGCGACGGCTAACGGCGCTTAGACAGGGCGCCGTTAGCTGTTACCGGCATGCGCAAAAAAACGGCGGTTACTAGGACGCCATTAGTTCTGATGCGGGTCAATAAAATCTGAATCAATTTGATCCAACTCAGCTTCTAAACGTTGTTTAGCCGCGGCACGTGGCTTCGCAAAACGCGCAAGGCCCAGGTATATCACCGGCGTCAAATACAGAGTAAACAGCGCCGCCATGCCCAAACCGCCAAAGACTACCCAGCCCACGGCTGCGCGCGCTTCCGCTCCGGGGCCGGTGGCAATAATAAGAGGCAGGGCGCCGAAAATGGTAGAGACTAAGGTCATAGCAATAGGTCGTAGTCGGGCGTGTGCCGCACCGGCAATGGCATCGCGAACGCTATGCCCTTCGTCTCTCAATTGGTCGGCAAATTCCACCAGCAAGATTCCATTTTTGGCAATGAGACCGATGAGCATCACTAAGCCAACCTGAGAGTAAATATTGAGCGAGGTTCCTGTCAGGAACAAAGCGAAAATTGCAGCCGCTAACCCAAAAGGGACAATGGTCATAATGACGGCTGCTGACGCCAGACTTTCAAATTGGGCGACTAGAACAAGAAATACAATCAGCAGCGCGAACCCATAGGTGATGAGTGTATCTCGAGTCGTTTCATCGAGGGCCGCAGCTTCGCCTCGAGTAATCACCGAAATGGTAGAGGGCAAGACCTCTTCCGCCAGCGCCAGTAAGTCGTCAACAGCGGTTTGCATTGCGACGTTTGGATTCACTTCTACACTGATGTCAATGGCGCGTCGTTGAGCACGCCGATCAAGTTGACCCGCCACGCCTCGCTCTTCTAGGGTTACCACGCTGGAGAGAGGGATGAGTTCGCCGGTGACGGTGCGGACATAAAGATTAACTAAGTCGCCTGGATCATTAATTTTGTCGCTCCCCGCCTCCAATATAATGGGCACTGTTTGATCGTCGACGTTGAGATCGACTATTTCGACACCATCCACCATAACTTTGAGTGTCTGGGCAATACTGTCGAGAGATACATTGAGATCGGAAGCGCGCTGTCGATCAACTTTGACGGAAAGTTGAGGTTGACTGGGTTGATAATTGATTCTGGGACCACTGACCGTGTCGAGTCGTTCACGAATCGCATTGGCATAGTCCCGTGCCGCCGCGAAAATGTCATTGTAGTCGGTGCCCAGTAATGCCAGGCTAATGCCTCCCCCAGAGGCACCTCGTAACCCTAAAGAGTTGGCACTAAATATTCGTATCGACATACCCGGTATGTTGGCGAAAAGGGGTTTTAGCTCTGCCGCAATCGCTTGCTGCGAACGCTCGCGTTCATGCCAGGGCGCCAGCCGCGCCTTGATGAAGACGATATTAGGATCCCAGCGGCCAACGATGGTATACAGCGATTCGATTTCGCCGTTATCCATGAGCGGTAGCAGCACATTCTCCATGCTGTCGCCTTGTCGTTCCGCATAAGACAAACCGACGCCATCAGGGCCGCTTGAAAATATAGGGATAGATCCACGATCCTCAGGGGGCAGAAGCTCTCGGTCAAGTTGTGTGTACAGGCTTCCCGCTGCTAGCGCCGCGGCAATAGATACGACTAAACTTAACCAGGGACGCGACATCACCCAGCCTAAGGAGGCATCATAAAAGGCAACGAGAGCCACACCGAGTCCATCGACACTACGCGCACGTGGCTCATAGGGGCCCAGCCTAGCCATTGCCGCAGGTACAATGCTTAGGGCGACAAAGGACGAGATGGCCACCGCCACCGCAAGAATAAGTCCGAATTCTCTAAATAAGCGGCCAGCTGTCCCGGGCAGAAAAGCAATAGGTATGAAGACCGCCACTAAAACCGCAGTGGTTGCCAGCACTGCAAAAAAGACCCGACGAGTACCCACCACCGCGGCCGCACTTGATCCGAGACCCTCAGCTCGACGACGCTGAACACTCTCTAGGACGACAATGGCGTCATCGACAATGAGACCGGTGGCTAATACCAATGCCAACAGGGTCAGAATATTGATGGAGAACCCTATAGCCCAGCCGACAGCCAATGTGCCGAGGAGCGAAACTGGCATGGCGATAGCGGGAATCAGTGTGATTCGCATCGATCCGGAAAATAATCGTATGACCGCAATGACCACCAAAATGGCGAAGGCTAATGTTTTTATCACTTCTTTAACTGCGCCCCGGATAAAAACAGATTCGTCGGCAATCACTGTCAGGGTGATGTTCTCAAAGCGTTGATTGATCTTATCGATGGCCTCATGGATACCATCTGAAATCTCGATAGTATTGGATCCTGCTTGGCGGACCACTCCCATGCCCACCACTTGTTGACCATTTAAACGAACAATGCTTCTGGTGTCGGCGGGGGAGAAAGTGACGTGAGCGACATCCTGTATGCGTATGTCGTCACGGATCACCAGAGCGCCAATATCGGCTTCCTTAGTGACTGCCGCATCGGCTCTTACCAGCAACTGTTGTTCACCGGCACGGAAACTGCCCGCAGGAATATCAAGGGGTGCACCTCTGAGCACCTCGGTGACGTCGGCGACTGTCAGTTCATAGCTGGTCAAGCGCAGGGGGTCAAGAATAATACGCAAGACTCGAGAGCGGCTGCCAAATAAGGGCACATCAGCGACTCCCGGCAAGGCGATAAAAAGCGGTACGATGTCTTGTTCAATCAGCCGCGCCAGCGCTTGCTCATCGTAAACAGTGCTGGTTACTCCAATCTGAACAATTTCTTGGGCGTCTTGATCGGCTTTGAATACCGACAATTGCTCAACATTATCAGGCAAATCGCGCTGAACGCGACTGATCGCTTCACGGACATCGGCAGCGGCTTTATCGACGTCGCTGTTGGGTCGAAACTCGATACTTATGCGAGCGCTATTTTCTTCGCTGGCGGAGTTAATTGATTTCACTCCCGATACGCGGGCAACCGCCGATTCTAGAATCCGAGTCACTTCAGCATCCATCGTTTCGGGAGAGGCACCCGGTAGTAGTGCACGCACACTGACGATGGGTCTATCAACGTCGGGTAATTCACGCACTTCTACCGCCAACAATGCGGCTATACCGGCCATGACAATCAAGAGATTTATCACAACAACTAACCATGGGCGCTTGACGCCCAATTCAGGAAGTCCACCGCGCCAATTGCTCAATAATTTAAGCTTCATCAGTGCTTTGCTTGTTAGTGTTAGATACTGGCATCGCGCTCGCAGTGCCAATGGCTAAAGGATCCATTAGGTTCAGGGTGACGCCATTGCGTACGGCTTGGATACCTTCGGCTACCACAAGTGCCCCCGGTTCTACGTCTCCCTCAATCAGTAAGCGGTTGGGCAATCGTTTGATCAGCCGGATGTCTCGACGCTCGGCCTTGCCGTTAACAGCCACCCAAACATAGGCCCCATCGGCACCCCACTGGACGGCAACGTCAGGGACAGCAATAAATTCGCCCCGGGACGCGTCAATCGTCATTTCAAAAGCCATTCCCGGTCGAAAGCGGTCGTGCGTATTATTGATCGACGCTCTAACCGTAAAGGCTCTCGAAGCGCTGCCAATACGTGAATCAACGGCAATGACTTCACCGGCGAAGGCGGGTCGGCCACTATTCCAAAGCTGAACAGATACTGGAGTGCCGTTAACCACTTGACCAATAAATATTTCGGGCAACATGAAATTAATCAGTAGGGTCTGTCTGTCGTCAAGCGTGGTCACCAGCGTGCTGGTATCTATTCGATCACCCACATCGATATCGCTGATGCCTGCACGACCATCGAATGGTGCGGTCATCTGCCGCCTGGAAAGCGCGAGTTCAGCCTGCTCGACGGCAATACCTGCGGCATCTACGGCGGCTATTGCGGTATCAATTTGGCTTTGGGCAATATTGGCGTCCTCGCGATTGACCGAGGTATAGCGCTCAACGACTCGCTCAGCATCGGCAAGTACCACGTGTGCAAGCCTCAATGCTAGGCGCTCATCACGATCATCAAGTTGAAGGAGACTATCTCCAGCATTGACCGGCACGTCGGGTAGAAAAGAAATGCCCGTGACAAAGCCCGCGGTTTCTGGATACAGGGTGGCGCTGTGCAGGGCCCTCGCGGTACCCACTGCGGTCACCGACTCGGTCAAGGTCTCTAATTGAGCTGGTATAGCGATCACGCTAACGCTACGGCTCACACGGCGATAACTATTGCCAGTGTCGGTGGCATCATCGGCACATCCCGCCATGACAGCCAGTAATGCCGCCGGGAGTATGGCGCGGCATCTTATCGATCTGACGATATATCTCATGGGCACACGAGCGGTGTGAGTAAAAAACATTTTATTTCCTGTTGATCGGTGAATGATGTCAAGGATGGCCGCTTAGTTTACTCGCAATCCGAACTGACGCTAAGTATTTTCCTTGAATTTAAGGGCTTAGGTTTAGCGTTGTCTAAGGCGTATCGAGGGTTTGCGCCAGTCACCCGTCGATGCCAGCCGATGAAGGATAGACATATCCTGGCAGAATGACTTCGATGAGCTTGGGACCGCGCTGGGCCATAGCTGAGGCCATTGCCCTGTCTAATTCTGCGACCGTGTCTGCGCGACTGGCGGGCATACCCATGCCACTGGCCAGACTCACCCAGTCAATTGTGGGGTTAGACAGGTCTAACAGTGATTTGGCCTTATCGCTAGGGTGTGCAACACCCACTCGCTGCATTTCAATGTTGAGAATGGCATAGGAGCTGTTATTTAACAGGATAACGGTAACATCGGTATTTTCACGGACCATAGTCCACAGTGCCTGAGGCGTATACATAGCCGAGCCGTCGGCTTGCAGTGCAATGATCTTTCTATCGGGACAGGCAATAGCGGCACCTAAGGCCAGTGGTAATCCCATACCGATGGCTCCACCCGTCAGGGTTAACCAGTCATGATGGCGAGCGCATCCGGTAAACATAAAAGCGCCTAAACTGTTGGTCGTGCCCTCATCGGCAACGATGGTATTTTCAGGTAGGTGATTGGCTAGCACCTTACCCATTTCAATCATAGTGAGTGGTCCCTGCTCGAGGGCATGCGTGGCGTGGACCTGCAGCAATGCGGGCTCCAGGGGTGCGTCCAAGGCATCTGCAAGGCGGGTAAGGGCATCGAGGGCATCACTGCGTGGATCTGCCAAATCGATGACGGCGGTTTGCTCGGCCACCAGATAGCTGGGTTTGCCCGGGTAGGCAAAAAACGATACCGGCGCTTTTGTGCCAACAATGACCATGGCCTCGAAATCTTTCAGGTAGTCCGCTGCTTGCTCACCAAAATAAGGTAATCGTTCTACCGGTACTCGACCCTCACCGCGCTCGAGGCGGGTAAAAAAAGTATCGGTGATTATTCGTGCACCGCTGATGGCGGCTATACGTCCTGCTTGCCGCAAAGCATTGCTGCGCAGGGCCATGCCGCCGAGAAAGAGTGTTGTCACACTGTTGTCGCGCAGTGCTGCTGCGGCCTCGGCGATGAGCGCTTCGCTGACAGTCGGTGTGGCCGTGGGGTTAAGTGGACGTGAATGTGCAGGAGCGGGTTGCCAAGCATGATCTGCAGGAACAATAAAGCTGGCTATTTGGCCTGGATACACTCGAGCTGCCTCGAGTGCTTGCAGACCCACCTCCGCCAAATGCTCGGGGCTATCCGACTCACCTATCCAATCGGAGACCGGCGATGCGAACGCGTAAATGTCTGAGGTGAGCGGTGCGTCGTATTCTCTGTGGTAGGTAGCATGATCACCAATCATATTGATGATCGGCGAATGCGCGCGCTTGGCATTGTGTAAATTGGCACTGCCATTGCCAAAGCCCGGACCTAAATGTAACAGCGTGAGCGCGGGCTTATCGGCCATTCGAGCGTAACCATCTGCGGCGCCCGTGACCACGCCTTCGAAGAGTCCCAAGATGGCCCGCATTCGCGGTTCTCCGTCAATAGCGGCCACGAGTTGCATTTCTGAGGTGCCCGGATTGGCAAAGCAGACACTAACGCCAGCATCAGCGAGCGCGCGAATGAGGGTCTCTGCTCCATTCATTGGGCGGTATCTCCACGGTCATTGGCTATTTGGGGGTGGCTGACAATTTTCGCTAAGGCGCCTACCATAACGTTAATTAGCACGGTTTGTTAATGCTTAATTCGCGTTAACATGACACTGCTCTACGGTGATCTTTTGGTCACCGTAATAGCCTGTATAGGATATCAGCTGAGTTGCCGGCAGCGGGTGCTATCCCCTCCATCACGTTGGCGATGAAAGCGTATATGATGTGCGCTTTAGTCGTGTTGGGCTGGCCAGTGATGTCCCTTAGGCGCAGCATTAGCGTATTGCAAAACAAGGAGAAAACCATGTCGACAGGCCCCCTCGCAGGCATCAAAGTCATTGAAATAGCCGGAATTGGTCCCGCACCCTGTGCAGGGATGATGCTCGCTGATATGGGAGCGGAGGTCATTGTAGTAGAGCGTCGATCGGCCAATACCAACGCAGCTGCCAATACCCAAGAAGAGAAAAATCAAACGTTCTATAACCGAGGAAAGCGATCGATTGCGCTCGATCTTAAACAGGCACAGTCGGTGTCGATGGTTTTGTCATTGGTAGAATCAGCCGATATTCTTATTGAAGGCTTTCGACCTGGGGTTATGGAGCGTCTTGGCCTCGGCCCCACTATCTGCCACGCCCATAACCCCCAGTTAATCTTTGGCCGCATGACCGGCTGGGGGCAATCGGGGCCCTTAGCGCAGTCGGCGGGACACGATCCAAACTACATTGCCCTAAGTGGTGCGCTGTGGGCCGGCGGTAGTGCTGATCGACCACCTACTGCGCCCCTGACCTTGGTCGGTGATATGGGCGGCGGTGCTATGATATTGCTTTTCGGCGTACTCAGTGCCTTGGTTCACGCGCAAAAAACGGGTGACGGTCAAGTGGTAGATGCGGCCATTACTGATGGTTCCGCGTATATCGCCACGTTGCTAAGGATGATGCATAACACGGGTCAGATCAGTGATGAACCGGGATCGGGCTGGGCTGATTTTGGTGCGCCGTGGAATGACACTTACGCCTGTGCGGACGGGAAGCATGTAACGATTTGCCCTCTTGAGCCACAATTCTATGCGCAATTTATCGAGCGCTTGAATTTGACCGATGACCCAGTATTTGCCAATCAATGGGACAAATCCCAGTGGCCTGAAGGTAAACGTAAAGTGGCGGATATTTTTGCCAGTAAGAGCCGTGCTGAATGGTGTAGTTTGTTAGAGGGTAGCGATGTCTGTTTCGCGCCCGTGCTGAACCATACTGAGGCAGCAGAACACCCCCACAATATAGCGCGGGGCACCTTTATCAGTCCTGAGGGCGTGCTGCAGCCGGCACCTGCACCTCGCTTCAGTAAAACCGAGCCCTCGGTGGGTCTTTGCCCGGCGAAGGGGCAAGACGGCGACGCCATTGCCATTGAGCTAGGTCTTGATCCTGAGCAACTTCGTGCCCAGCACGTTTTATAATGCAACCGGCGCTTGGCTTAACCACTCATCTTGGGCCACAGCAGACACGTCGGCATGCAGTAGTCTGATCGCTGACGGTCAGCGTAATGTCCTTATCGGCAGCCTGGGATACCCGGATGCTTAGGGGGTGCAGTGGCCCTCCCACAATGGCCCTCATTGAACACGCATCGTGCGACAAACTCATCATGCAACGGAGTATCTCTTGAATGAATCAAGCTGCTAATTTGCCAGGAATGGACCGTTATCCCCAACTGTTTGCACCCTTAGATCTTGGTTTCACAACCCTTCGCAATCGCTCCATTATGGGTTCTATGCACACGGGTTTAGAGGAAATGCCCGACGGCTTCGAGCGTATGGCGGCATTTTACGCGGAGCGAGCGGCGGGCGGTATTGGTATGATTATTACTGGCGGTATCTCCCCCAATGAAGAGGGAGGGCTGGCGGTCAAAGATGCGCATGGAAACGTGGCCTTCTCCGCGTCTAAACTCAATACTCAAGCTGAGGCGGACGGGCATAAAATAGTCACCGGGGCGGTTCACGGCGCAGCGCCTGACGTTAAGATTTGCCTGCAGATATTGCACATGGGCCCCCTCGCTTATAACGATAATCTTGTGGCGCCCTCGAAAGTACGTTCGCGTATCAGTAAATCCACCCCCCATGAACTCGATGAGGCGGGCATTGAAAAGCAGATAGCCGACCACGTTAATTGTGCGCTACTAGCGCAACAGGCCGGCTATGACGGCGTGGAAATTATTGGTTCGGCGGGCTATTTGTTATCGACTTTTCTCGTTGAAAAAACCAATCGTCGGACCGATCACTGGGGCGGCAGCTATGAGAACCGAATGCGCTTCCCCCTCGAGATTGTGCGCCGAGTGCGTGCCGCGGTGGGCGAGCATTTTATCGTCATCTTTCGTATTGCAGCGATGGATATGCTGGATGGTGGAATGAGTTGGGACGAGGTGGCGCTGCTGGCTCGAGAGCTTGAAAAAGCTGGCGTGTCGATTATTTCAACGCATTTCACATGGCATGAATCACAGGTCCCGACCATTGCTACTATGGTGCCCCGTGCGGCTTTTACCGGGGTGAGTCAGCGGGTTCGTCAAGAAGTCTCGGTACCTGTCATTACCTCCAATCGCATTAACATGCCCGACGTGGCTGAGGCGGTACTGGCGCGCGGTGACGCCGATTTAGTTTCCATGGCGCGGCCGATGTTGGCGGACAGCCAGTTTATGCGTAAAGCGGCGGAAGGTAAGAGCGAGGAAATTAATACCTGTATAGCCTGCAACCAAGCGTGCTTAGACCACACCTTTAACTTTAAGCAGACCTCCTGCTTAGTCAACCCTAGAGCCTGTAATGAAACGCTACTCAATTACCATCCCACTGAGCAGCCAAAACGCATTGCCGTCGTCGGTGCTGGGCCTGCGGGGCTGGCTTATGCCACCGTAGCTGCAGAGCGTGGCCACCAAATCACTTTGTTTGATGCAGCAGATGCCATCGGCGGCCAATTTAATCTGGCAAAGCGGGTGCCAGGAAAAGAAGAATTCTATGAAACCCTGCGCTACTACCAGCAGCAATTGCAAAAATGGGCGGTCGATATTCGCTTAAATACTCGGATAACAACCGAGCAACTCCAATCTGCTGACTACGACCACATTGTTGTGGCCACCGGTATCACGCCGCGAGTGCCATACATTCCTGGCATCGACCATCCCATGGTCATGGGTTATATCGACGCGATCACTGGGGCTAAGCCGGTGGGTCGTAATGTTGCCGTCATTGGCGCTGGCGGCATTGGATTTGATGTGACTGATTTGATTACTCACGAGGGCCCTTCGGCCGCGCTCGACGTCGATGTTTTTGCTCGCGAGTGGGGTATTGATTTTAAACACCATCCACGAGGAGGGGTTACGGGCGTCGAGCCGCAGGTGGCGAGAGCAGACAGGACTGTTTGGTTATTGCAGCGTAAAGACACGCCAGTGGGTCGAGGGCTGGGCAAAACCACCGGCTGGACCCATCGGCTAACCCTGAGTCGTCGGGGGGTCAACATGATGAATGGCGTCGATTACGTGCGCATTGATGACGACGGGCTCCACCTGTTGGTAGCGAATCAGCCTGAGTGCTTACCCGTTGACACGGTTATTATTTGCGCAGGTCAGGAGCCCGCTCGCGCGCTTTTTGATGAGCTAAGCGCCCTGGGCTTGTCATCTGAGTTAGTGGGTGGCGCTTTTGAGGCCAATGAGTTGGATGCCAAGACGGCCATCAATCAAGCCAGTTGGATGGCAGCGGCGATTTAGAACACGCTGGCGATTACCGGTACAGCTCAGTCATGTGAGCCAACGAAGCCGGCGACTTAGCTGTCTCCGCTGACCTTGTAACGGCGCTCGACAAACGGTGCTCGACGCGCCGCTGTAAACAGCGCTTCATGGAGAATCTCCTGGGTGAAATCCTCAACTTGGCTTTGATAATGGGGGTGATTAGGGTCGTCAAAATGATTGCCGTACTGGTGGACTCCCTGCACGTCTTGCTGGCCCTGAGCATCCCAGCGCACTAAATAATACAGCCCATCGCCGGCGGTAACATGCCGATGGTCACCGTGCTCTTCACTACTGTAAGCGGCTCGTAATGTATCTGGCCCTCCCGCGAGCGGTAAATGGGTATCGCCCCTGCCGTGTCGGTTTACCTCACCCCAGGTGGGCGTGAGCGTGCCAGCCAGCCCGACGACTTCATCAATGCAATCATTCAAGGTCGATCGCGGGTCCGGTCGTGGCGTACCTTGGCTTTCCGATAACCATTCAGCGCGTAAAATACACACTCCTAACGGTGCGGATGTATTACTGATATCCGTAGCGCCGTTCCAGGCCTTGAGTACTTGCTGAGCGTGTGCCTGTTGTGCGGATGGATTGTTGAGCTGACTGACTTCACGTAAAAAGCCCATACCGCGATAGTCTTGTGCATAGCTATTGTCGTGCTTGATGGCCAGCAGAGTGTCGGTGGATATGGCTTCGTGTTGGGTAAACAGTTCCAAGCCACGCACGGCACGATTAGTCATGCGTGTTTGCCAACCCGCCATAGCGTCGTACTCGCTAGGTAGAGGGTTACTGCCCGGCGCCGAAATGGCGAAGGGGGTTTGATTAGTGCTGAGAATAAAGCCCGATGGTGGGTTTTTCACCTGAGGAAGAGCATCGAAGGGTAGGTACTCCTGCCAGACTAGATCACTGCGATCCCCCGGTAGGTACTGTTGCCAATTCCAACCCGCCAGCCTGTTAGGCATTTCTGCATTATGCACAAAGTAAATATGTTGATCCTGCCCCGCGTAAATAAAGTTGAAGCTTTGAATATGATTCATTTCAAGTGCTGAATGCCAAG
Organism: Halieaceae bacterium UBA4452; assembly: GCA_002389505.1. GTDB lineage: Bacteria > Pseudomonadota > Gammaproteobacteria > Pseudomonadales > Halieaceae > Luminiphilus. Next base: position 62,832 of record DGPA01000022.1, on the reverse strand, counting down.
TGTCAAAGTTATGGGCTTTATTCATGGCGAGCCATTGCTCAATTTGACGCAATTCACCCATGCCTGCGTAACGCACAGCATAGGTGCCATGATCAGTCTTCATGACCGGACCGTGATCGGAGCGGTAAATAGTTTCCGTGACCGACCAGGGAATGAAACCCCAGATTAATACATCAAGCGCTATTTCTTTACGCTCTAGCTCCCGCCACTCGCCATCGAAGCGATACTGATTATCGTTGTTTGGGTTTATCTCTAGCACATAGATATCAATGAGGTCGGGTTTGTTGACGGTCGCTCCCCAAGCGGTGCTGGCAGTAAACCCGACGCCAACCGTCGGTGCGCCAGGAAAGAGGCCCCCCATGACGTTCAATCCTTGTTCAGACTCGATGTGCGCTTCGTACCAGGCTACGGGGCCCGTAAGGGGTTGATGAGAATTAATGATGAGCAGAGTGGAGCCATCATTGGTCCGACTGGGGCCAACGGCGATGGCGTTGGATCCTTGTGGAATCCCGTCGCGTATCACCGTTCCTTGGGCGACTGGCCGCGCGCGTTGCTCTCCAGTGAGCTCGGTTATTGCCGCCTCAAAGCCATAAAACATCGGGTGGCGCAACATATGAGCGGCGATAATATCTTGCCCTGTGAGTGGCAGTATATCCAAGGATACGCGGGTGGGATGATCCTTAGCATAGGTATTGAGCCCGGCCGCGAATGCTTCTATGTAGTCACGTGTCTCTGGCGCCAGCGTACTGTCGTAGCCCGCAGCGATGTCCTCCCATAGACCCAACCAGTGGACGACGTAATCACTGCGCGCAGCATCAGGGCCAAAGTAGCGACCGGCGTTACCGCGAAAATACGGAATTGATGCCTCAATGACCTGCCATGTGTCTTCAGCCTGGGCGTACCCCAGTCCAAATGCTGCATCAGCATCACGCTCGCCTTTGATGTGAGGAACACCCCAATGATCTCGCTCAATGGTAGCCGTCCACGTCGCGCTACTCGCGTCCAAGGCGAGGACAGCTAAGTGGCAAACGATGAGATAGCGTATCAGTAACGGCATAAGAGGGGCTCACGGTGATGGGGATTATGATGCGCTCGATAGTCTCTATCGCGCCTGTTTGGGGTTTTGTGGTTTAACGACTTACCCGTGAGTATAACCTGTCGCGACCGGTTACCGCGGGTGTTTAGGGCAGTGTAGCGCCTATGGAGCGATGGTGGCCACTCAAGGCAGTGATCCGGATCCGGTGACCAGTGCTGACTTGGGCCGCTTGTTGGGCAAACGATGGTGTGAAAAGCACTTGACGGCAACATAAATTAATTGATATAAGCATATAACAAAAAAGAATACAAAATTAAGCCACACACCCATCTGCATTGACGGCCACACACTGACTGCGTGGGTCAATGAAAACAGGGTATGAGTTCACTATAAAATAGAGAGACGTTGTTATGAAATACACGCATTTGCACTATTGCTTAATGGCCGCAGCCATTGGCGCGACCGGGTCAGCACCGGCTTTAGCGACCAATGGTTACTTTACCCATGGTATTGGTACGCACAGTAAAGCGATGGCTGGGGCAGGTGATGCAATGCCTAGCATGGCGATCGATTCGGCAAACAATCCGGCGTCTGGCGTGTTGGTCGATGAGCAATTGGATTTAGGCCTGGCTATTTTCTCACCCCGTCGCGAATACACGGTGTCACCGAGCCAGCTTAACGGGGCAATGGGAGCCTTTTCGTTAGATGCGGGTAAAGTGGAGAGTGGTAGCGAATATTTCCCCATTCCCTATGTTGCTAAGAACTGGCGCTTAAGTGATACCAGCGCCTTTACGCTGTCGTTTTATGGCCGCGGCGGGATGAATACCGACTATACCGCTGGGAGTGCGACTTTCGACCCCGATGGTCCAGGTCCAGCGCCGGTGATGTCGCTGCCAGGTACCTTTGGGGCAGGGGTAGCTGGGGTTAATTTGAATCAGGCGTTTCTGGAGTTGACTTACAGTTTTACGTTGGCTGACAGCCTCGCGCTTGGGTTTGGACCGATTATCGCTTATCAACTATTTGAAGCAGAAGGTCTAATGACCTTTGCCCCTTACACGAAAACATTTGCTGCATCTGGGGGCACAGCATTCCCCGAAAATTTGAGTAATAACGGCAGTGATGACAGTGTCGGTGTGGGCGTGAAGTTAGGTGCAATTTGGAATGTGTCAGAGGCTTTCGCTCTGCAAACGGCTTACCAGAGCAAGATTAGTATGTCCGAGTTTGATGACTACAGTGATCTCTTTGCCCAGGCAGGCGGCTTTGACATTCCTGCCACCGCCCGAGTGGGCGCTAGCATTGAAACTATGCCGGGCCTGAAGTTTCATCTGGACATAGAAAAAACGTTCTACAGTAGCGTGGACTCAATTGCTAACGCGTTAGCCACTGTTGGCATGTGTCCAACCGCGGGCTTAGGAGGCATGGATATTGAAAGCTGCGCCGGTGGTGATCGCGGGTTCGGTTTTGGTTGGGATGATGTGACGGTATACCAAATGGGCGCTGAATGGACACCCGATTCAAGCCGGGGCATCACCTGGAGAGTCGGTTATAGCGTCAGTGAGCAACCCATCAGCGCTGCCGACGTCTTGGTTAACATTTTGGCCCCCGCTACGGTGGAGGAGCACTTTACCTTTGGCGTCAGTATGAATAGAGACAATGGACATCAGATGTCGGTGGCCCTCATGTACGCACCACAGAAGTCCGTGTCAGGCCCGAACTTGTTCGACCCTACCCAGCAAATAGAACTAGCTATGGATCAGTTTGAGATTGAGTTCGCCTACAGTTTTTGAGCGAACCGGCCTTCGCTGCGAGGGTTGCTAGCGCTATGCGCCGCTGGCAACTCCACTACAATAGCCCAGTAATAACGGCAGCCAGCAGCAGTGCTGGAGTGGCACACTTTCGGTGTCCGGCGCTGAGGTGCGCGATGCCATGACCGCTACGCGGCGGGGCGTTGATTGGGTATTGGCATGGGGGCGTGCTATGTTCACCGAATGAATTTGATCACTGCCGCCGTGCCCTTTTTCCTTCTCGCCATTGCCCTTGAAATCATCTGGGGATATCAGCGTGGACACAATACCTATCGATTGAATGATGCCTTCTCGAGCTTAATGCTAGGTATTCTCAGTCAAGCCCGCCGATTTATTGTCCTCGGTGTGGGTGGATGGGCTTACCACACCGTGACCGAGCTCACTATGGCGCCGTTGTGGTCGACTGATCATTGGTTGACCTGGGTGGTCGCGTTTGTTCTCTACGACGTCTGCTATTACTGGTTACATCGCTTGGGTCATGAGCGACAGATCCTTTGGGCAGCCCATGTCGCGCACCATCAAAGCGAAGATTACAATCTGTCTACGGCACTGCGCCAAACGAGCTCGGGGTTTCTACTGGGTTGGGTGTTTTACATTCCTATGTATTGGGTGGGTATCCCCGCGGAAGTCATTGTCACGGTAGGTGCACTCAACCTCATTTATCAATTTTGGGTGCACACCCAGCACGTACCTGCGTTGGGCTGGTTTGAATGGCTGTTTGTTTCACCGTCAAACCACCGCGTTCATCACGCTCAGAATGACGCCTATCTCGATAGGAATTACGGCGGGGTTTTCATCATCTGGGATCGGTTATTTGGCACTTATCAGCGTGAACTCCCCCATGAACCTTGCATTTATGGACTTCGTGGCCCTATTGCTAGCTTCAATCCATTGCTGGCACTGACCCATGTCTATCGCAATATGGTCAATGACATACGCCTGACCCGCCGATGGCCGGATCGGCTGCGGGTATTGGTGGCGCGTACCGGGTGGCAACCTGACGAAGCACGCCGCTTAGCACCGAGAGATAAGCAGGATATAGCCGAATTTAGTCTTTATAACCCAGTGGTATCAGCGTGGATAAAAGTGAATGCGGGCCTGCAATTGCTGGCTGCAACGGTCATGCTGGCCTATGGGGTGTTTCATCCACTCGCCCCAATGGGTTATTGGCTCTGGTGGCTGCTACTGCTGTGGACCGGCGTGGCGACCGCCGCATGGCTAGATAGCAAGCCCCTGCGCTACTGTTTATTTCTTGATATACCGCGGCTGTTACTGCTGCTGATGGTGTTTAGCTACGCCGAGCTCATCTCCACCCCGTGGCAAGCTGCGGGACTTTTCTGGATGGCGCTTACCGTATGCTTATTGTTCGGGAGTTATTGGACGCGGTCGTCTTTGGGTAGCACTGCCGCGGTGAAGTGACGCGGCTACGGGCTGTGTCAGTGGATCAACACACTCCCTTTGTTGCGGCCGCCACGGGGGAAAGCGATGGGTCTTTCAGCGGCCTACCATGCAGCGGTGTAAGCTGCCAAATTGTCGATATCGTTATCGGTCATCGGTTTGGCGACCGGCCACATCATCGCCGACTGAGCACCGCGCTTTTCTCCCGCACGATAGGCGGTCAGCTTAGCGACGATGTCGACCCGGGCTTGGCCCTGTAATGGCGGGCCGATACCCCCTTCACCCCTGCCCCCGTGACAAGCGACACACTGACCGTAGTACGCCTCGCCGAGTACCGCTGGGGACGCCGCGGCTAAGGCCTGCTGTTTGGCTTGTTCGATGTCAGCAATACCGCCGCCATGGGTGGCTTTCCACGTCTCATAACATTCACCAACGCAGACGTTTTTATTGCCTGTCCACGTGGGATTATTGGCCGTAGTAGCGGCCCAAATAATGCCAGAGACGACGAGCATAAATACAGCGGCGACAAGATGTGCATTCATAAGGGGTACAGGCTCCAAAGGGCAATGACGTGATCGGGCGCCATGATAAGGCTTTCGCACCGGAAGAAAAAGCATTCCCTCATCATTGTCGTAGGGTGAGGGTGTCGCCTTTTTGTACCAGTTCTAGATGCTTAAGGAATGACATGCCCAGCAACACTTCTCGAGTGGCTAAGCCTGGCGATATGGTGGCACGGACCTGCGTTTGCTCAATTTCGCCCACTGCAACGCTGTCTAGCTGGGCAAGGAAGCCTTGCGCTGTGCCATTGGCGGTTCGCGTGGTAATCGCTCTGCCTCGGGGTACCCCCGCCGCCTTTGCCACCGCTGGGCTCAGTGCCACACCCGTGGCCCCGGTATCCAGAAGAAAGGTCACGGCGACCCCATTTATCCACCCATCGGTGACGTAATGTCCCATTCGATTACGAACCAGTACCACTTCTCTCTGACCTTGCTCGTTAACGGTCGTAGCAAGGCCTTGATTGGGATTCGTTTGATGGTCGAGCCAGCCACTAAAAAAGCCTGTTAGCATTATCATAACCACGAGCCAAGCCATCGCGGCCATGAGCGTGCCCATTTTGCGGGTCTCTCTCGGCTCGTCGGGAGGTGTTTGATGAGGGTGTATCATTGGGGTACTGTCGTGCCGCCTTTAGTTCATCACGCGTCGTTGTCCACACGTCCAGTGGGCTACACTTACCATAAGGCTTACGGCGACTGAAAGCCACGTTTTCGTTAACCCAGTGACCTGCTAAGGATGATCATGCCCTTTCCCTACACCGGCTCTACCAAAATTCGTTTCGCTGATACCGATGCCAACGGGCATATGTATTTTGCTAACTACCTCGTGATTGCCGATGAGATCATGTCGGAGTTTTGGGCTGAACTGGGCTGGGATTTTAATCAGTTGCACGAGCAGCCCGCGCTGACGTTCACGGTAAATACCGCTGTTGATTTCATCAGTGAATGTTTGGCGGGGGATTTGGTTGATGTTGCGGTGCGCTTCTCGCGCTTGGGGTCCAGCAGCCTCACGGCGGAGTTTGAATTGTCGAACCAGCGAACCGGCGAGCTTGCTGCCCGAGGGTCATTTACCAGTGTCTTTGTGGCAAAAAGCACCCGTAAAAGCACCGCTATTCCACCTGACTTTCGGGCGCAAATCCTCGCTCGACAGCCCGAATTATCGAACTAGGCGCCACCGTCAATCCACATTGTTTGGCGTCGCGTAATAAGGGCACATTCCCACTAAAGGCAAGCAATGATTGAACAGGAGCCCAGTCGCGACGGTAACCCCCAAGGCAAAGGGCTGGTGCCAGTCCTTGATGCACTCAAGGCCCTGCGTCCGTTTCAACCAGAAGCCAAGAGTGGTGAGCAGATTCTCAGGGATTTTTGCTTATCGACGTTAGTGCTATCGGCTAGCTTTGACTTTCGCGCGGTACCGGGTCAGACCTACTATTTATACCGCCTTACAGAGGGCTGGAACCTCTCGCTTATCAGCCCCGTTGAGTGGGGTCAGCGCTGCCCTGGACCCTATGTGGGGCACTGTGAACTAGCTATTGATATGACTTGGACGCTGGTGTTGGCTGAAAATCTTGGCACGGATGGTGAGCTGCTCGATGCGCTGGAGGCACACTTAGCCGGCTTCATCGATCGCGTGACTCAAGCTGGCCGACTGGAGGATGCGTTGCCCATTTACGAATCGGGTTTGCCTTACCAACAACGGATGATGGCCACAGCCTTGTCGACCTCTCTGCAAACATCCTTATTGCTGTCAGGCCTTAACGGCGTGTCTGGTGCGCAGCTGTTAAGCCAGGGTCAGGGGCGTCAGTTCTTTCTGGGTGTCCAGTCCACTGAATAAAGCCGCTGAATGCGCAGATATGACGGCGACCCTATGACTTGACCCCGTGGTAGCCCCCATCGGCGGCTGTTACCGGCGTTGAGAGCAGTGATGTTGTCTTCAAGGCACTACCAATTATCCTGTGAAAAGGGAATACTTCGTCAAAGACCCTGGTCGATGCTGAGTCACTTATGTCCCTGATTCCTGTACAAGACTTACTCAAGATCCTTGAGGACTCTTCGCCAATCTTGCTGGATGCATCGTGGTATTTACCGGCTGCGAAGCGCAATGCGGAGGCTGAGTATCGGGCTGCGCATCTTCCGGGCGCGCAATTTTTTAATATTGACGCCATTTGTGATTCTCAGTCTATTTATCCGCACATGCTGCCCTCAGAGGAAGTATTTACTGACGCCGTATCGGCGCTCGGTGTTCGCAGCGACGATCATGTAGTGATTTATGACAGTTCAGGTGTGTTCTCGGCCCCACGCGCTTGGTGGATGTTTCGTGTCTTCGGTCACTCGCAGGTATCTGTACTCAATGGTGGCATAAACGCGTGGCGTCAAGCGGGTGGCACCGTACATGCTGGCATCGCAGATGGGGTACCGAGAGGGGATTTTCGAGCACTATTTCAATCCGAATATTATGCGGATATAGAGAGGGTTAATGCTGCCTGTGGGGATTCATCGGCGATGATTGTCGATGCACGATCGCCCGGTCGTTTTTCGGGCATCGACCCTGAACCTAGGGAGGGTCTTAGCAGTGGCTGCATGCCCGGCGCTATTAATCTGCCGTTCAATGATTGCATCGATAAAGTATCAGGGCAGCTAATGACACCCGAACAGCTCGAACAAGTGTTTTCTGAGGTCGGCGTGCCCGCCGACGGAGACATTATTACCACCTGTGGCAGCGGTATTACTGCCTGTGTGCTCGCGCTGGCACTCGATCAAACCGGACGCAGCGCTCGGGTTTATGATGGCTCTTGGGTTGAATGGGCTACTAAAAGCAGCAAGGTACCCAGCCATGGATAACCGGTTACTCGTTGTTTTTCTCTTAGCTGTCACTGGGCTCGCCTTTTTGGCCTGGTCTCTGCCTGTGGACAGCGCGATGATTGTTGGTGGGGCGTTTGCCCTTCTCACTGCCTTGCTCTGGGGCGTTGTAGCGACCCGACGCGGGCAGCGCGCACAGGCCAATATAACGACGATTATTCGGGCCTATCAACACGTCATCGACAAAGCGGGAACGCCGGTGTTTATCATGGATGTCGACGGCAAGATTACCTTTTGGAATGAAGCGGCGGTGACCATGTCTGGGGTGGCTGCTGATCAGGCTATTGGCAGGCCACTGACTGACACAATGCGCAGTGGCATGACCTCAGAACAAGTACATGCGTTTCTAGCTCGCGCGCTGTCAGGCGAAAAAGTCAATGACGTTGAAGCGCGTATCGAAAGCTCTGCGGGTAAGCACTACGAAGTGCTGACCAGTGCAATTGCGCTTCACGGTGTGGGGGGGCAGCCAGATCAGGTTGTTTGTATTTCCCAAGACAGAACGTCTTTTATGGAGTCCCAGCGACAACTCACTCAGGCCTCAAAAATGGCGACGCTAGGCGAGATGGCGGCGGGCATGGCGCACGAACTCAATCAACCTTTGAATGTTATCCGCATGTCATTACAAAATGCACAACGCCAGCTAGAGCGCGATGATATTAATGTTGAACGGCTGGCGGACAAGCTTAGCCGTATCGATCAGCAAGTGTCGCGTTCAGCGCGACTGATTGATCATTTGCGATTGTTCGGGCGCAAAGCCAGCGAAACAAAGGAACCGTTTTTACTCGCGCCCATCATCGAGCAGGTGCGTGACATGTATGCGGATCAATTAGCCTTGGCCAATATAAAATTAGTGGTCAATTGTGATCTGAAGGATGCTCGTGTTGAGGGCGAGCCGACGTTGTTCGAGCAAGTATTTCTTAATTGTATTGCTAATTCTCGTGATGCAATAAAAGAATTATTTAATGGTGAAGTAGGCGGCACGATTAGCCTCTGTGGGCATCTGGAAGACGACAACCACTGCTTATTGACGCTGCAAGATAATGGCGGTGGCGCGAGTCTAGGGGTGCTGGAAAATATCTTCGACCCGTTCTACACCACGAAGGAGCCCGGTAAAGGTACGGGTCTTGGTTTATCGGTCAGTTACGGCACTATTCGAGACATGAACGGCAGTATTGAAGCAACCAACAACGCAGGCGGATTAATGATGGCTATTCGTTTGCCACTCTTATAGAAAACAAAAAGCAGGGTGACCCCAAGGTCACCTCAAGCATTATACGCGGCAGAGCGCACAGATTTTGTTACCTGCCGGGTCACGTAAATAGGCAAGGTACAAGTCGCCCATATCACCTGAGCGAACCCCGGGTGGTTCTTCACAGTCAGTGCCGCCACTGGCCAAACCGGCAGCGTGCCAGGCATCGGCCAACGCCGGCGTCGCCGCGGCGAAGCCGACTGTGCTGCCATTACCATGACAGGCAGGGTCGCCGTCTATAGGTAAGCTGATGGCAAAAACACCCGCCTCGGTCATATAAAAACATCGCCCTTTGGGGTCAATAACACCGGGGCCGTGGCCGAGTGCGCCGAGTGTAGCGTCATAGAAATCTTTGGAGGCTTCTAGATTGTTGGCGCCCACCATAATATGGCTAAACATAGGTTTTCCTCTCAGTAAAAATAGTCGTGATAGACAATACCTACGAGCCAGAGGCTTGGAGGCAGGGTTACCGGGTAGTGTGATGCATGTGTCCGGCAGATGCCAGTGTCAGGGGGTTTGGGTGGTGCGGGCAAAAGAACAGCCATCCCCCAACGCCGTAGTCTAAGGGGTTTGCAGCCCGCTTAGGGCTGTGCACCACGGCACTACCCCACGGCACTACCCCACTCGACTCATGCCTAAATTCACGCCTTTGACCCGGGTTTTTTTGAGGTGCTTGAGAATAGGTTTTGGCATGCCCTCTGGCAGATCAATCGTCGAGAAGCTCTCTTGAATATTAATGATGCCAATAAACTCACCCTCTATGCCCGCTTCATTTGCAACGGCTCCGACAATTTCTCGGGGTTCAACGCCATGCTTGCGACCGACTTCGATTCGAAACCGCTCCATAGGTACGTCGGGATGATCTTTCAAGGGAGTCGCCTGACCGAGCTTTCGCCCATCAGTCGATTGATTGTTGCGATCTTTGCTGGCTCGTTTCTCTTTGGCCTTTGGGCTGGGTGTTGATGCGTCCTCATTAGCTGGCAGCGTGACCTTCGGCACTGATTTTTTGTCGCGCTTGACAGCGCGAGTCCCGGCATTGAGCGCCGCTAAGGCGATGGCGATGTCGCGATAGTCGACGGCGCCGTTAGCATGTAAATCGTCGATCAATTCGGCAATGTCATCTGTCGGGGGTTGTGTTAACTGCTGTTCTACAGTTGCTGCAAAGGCTTTGAGTTTGCGCTTTGCTATCGCTCGTTCAGAGGGTAGCGTGAATTCGGCAATGGGTTTTTTCGTTAATCGCTCGATATTACGGAGCAGCCGTTTTTCACGGGGCGTAACGAAAAGTATTGCCTTGCCGGTGCGACCTGCGCGCCCCGTACGACCAATGCGATGGACGTAGGCTTCTTCATCAAAGGGAATATCGTGGTTGATGACGTGGGTGATTCGGTCGACGTCGAGGCCACGCGCGGCCACATCGGTGGCGACCACGATATTGAGACCGCCGGATTTAAGCTGTTCAACGGTACGAACCCGCAGTTTTTGATCCATATCACCATTGAGCGCGGCCGCCTTGTATCCGGCCTGACACAGCTGCTCGGCTACGCCGCTGGTGCTGTCACGGGTGCGGGTAAAGACGATGACGCCGTCGGTATCCTCATAGGCAAGAATACGCTTTAAGGCCTCGATTTTACTGGCACCTTTGGCGAGCCAATAGTGCTGCTCGATATTATCGCTAATTGAGGACGCTTGAGAGGCGGCAATTTCAATTGGATCATTGAGGTGTTTGGAGGCAATCTGCCGAATGCGTGGCGGCATGGTGGCAGAAAATAGGGCGACACGACGTTCTTTTGGTGTTTTAGCTAAAATAGTATCAACGTCGTCAATGAAACCCATGCGTAACATTTCATCGGCTTCATCGAGCACGACGGTAGCAATGCGGCTGAAGTCCGCCGTTCCTCGATTGAGATGATCGAGTAGGCGTCCGGGTGTGGCAACGACAATGTGTACCCCTTGCTTGAGTACGCGAAGCTGGTTGCGCATGTCGGCACCCCCACAGACGGTGAGTACGCGCAATCCCGACAAGCCTTTAGCATAGGTCTCAAAGGCTTCCGCTACCTGCATAGATAATTCTCGCGTGGGGCACAGAATCAATGCCTGGGGTTTGGCAAGTGCGATATCAATATCCGCAAGAATAGGCAGGGCGAAAGCGGCTGTTTTACCCGTACCGGTTTGGGCAATGCCAACGACGTCGCGGCCTTTCAGTAAAGGTGGAATGGTACCTGCCTGAATGGCAGTTGGTTCGCGGTAACCTTGTTTGGTTAGGTTGTTAACGAGGGATGTCGGTAAGCCGAGGTCATGAAAGCCGGGGGCCAGCGCGGTCGCGTCCTGCATAAAAAAGCTGCTCTGAAGTCGAAGGGGCGGAGCCTACGCTGTTTTGCCAACAAATTCGTGATTTTATCTGGTTAATAATGACAAGTTAGCCACTCGTTTGTGGCGCGGAACTTCTGCTCCAGCCACTGCTCAGAATAATGAATGTTCGCCTTTGATGGGTACGCTAGCGCGCCCTGAGGCGATAGCTTGGTAGAAGTCGCCCAGGGTATCTGCCCCGGTTTCAGGGGTTAACGCTGCATCGTATTGCGCGGTGTTCGTGTTCCATACGAGCATTGATTCAGTCGCATAAAATTTCCCAATTCGGCAAAATTCGGCCCGATCTCGACACCATTGGGAATAGCGTGCGAAACAAGCGAATAGCCAATGCGCTACATCAAATAGTCTGGGAGAAATAGCGCGCACCTTGATATTCCGCTGGAAGGCTCGCTCGAGCATTTCCACCTGGTCTAAGGGAGTAATGGCGGGCCCGGGTCCTCCAATAGGGAGTACCTTGCGCCGTCGCTGAGGATCGCTAAGGCAATCGACGAGGTAGCGCGCAAGATCGCGTTGAGAGATGGGTTTGCAAGCGGTGAGCTGTCCATTGCCGAATACTAAAAATGATTTGCCCGCCTTAATACGATCAATTTGTCCCGATAGTGATTTGAAAAACGCGGTTGGCCGAACAATGGTCCAATGAAGATCGCTGGCACTGAGCGCGTCCTCAAAGCGACGCTTTTGTTGTTGAAAGGCGAGTCTGGGGCGTTGAACGCAAATGGCCGATAGCAACACAAACTGGGGAATAGGCGCTGAAATGGCAACATCGAGCAGCACTTTATTGGCGTCAAACTCAACCGTTTCGCTGTCTTTAATGCCACCACTGCGACTGGCCAGACAGGAAATAATAGCGTCAATGCTGGGTATCTCATGAATCTTGGGGGATTCCTGCTCATTTGCCCAGGATCGCAATTGCGCCCAAGAAAGCCACTGAAGTTTTCTCGCGGCAGGTTGTGGCTCAGTGGCGTTTGGCAGTGTACGAGTCAGAGCAAGGACCTCATGGCCGTCCCTGAGCAATGTGGTGAGCACTTCAGCGCCAGCGGTCCCTGTTGCACCGGCTAAAAGAACACGCATAAATAGTTGAACTCTCGTTACGAATACCCGCCCACGGTATCACTTTTCCCGATAACATCAGCGCCCGGGCATTAGCTTATCAGAGCCGCATCGAATCGCGACGGTTTTACTGCCCCGGGACCTGTTCTTGAACAACGTGTTTCGAAGGCAATGTGCTCTGACAAAGGCCCTGATCCTTCCGGTGGCGCGGGGGGTAGAGGAGGTCTGCAGAGGTATCGGCTAGATCATTAGTCAGTAAACGGACTAACCTGACAACGCGTAATCTGGCACACTAGTGCCGTGATGAAGAAGCTGCTTCCCTATTTTATCAATGAGCCGGCTATCGGTGCTCCCCGACATTGGCTGAGGACAGTTTTTCTTAGCCATGCTTGTGTGTTTGCTATTACCGCCGCCGCGTCAGACAAGCCTATCGTACAAGACGGTATCGACGTTAGTGAGGATTCCCTGCATGCCCTGGAGGTGCAAGCGCAGGGTGTCCCTTATGGCAGCTCGTTTGAATCCATCTTGTCATTACCAACGGTTGATCCCGATAAAACGATTAGCTATGGCCCAAGTCAGCTGCAAACGCTAGCTTTTTATGGGGCTAGGGCCACGCTAAAAGCCAACGTGTTATTAGTTCACGGAGGCTGTTGGTCTAACCACTATTCGCGAGAGCACCTGACATCGCTGGCGACTGCGTTAGCATCAGAAGGCTATGCGGTGTGGCTGCCCGAATACCGCCGGGTCGGTGATCTGGGCGGTGGGTGGCCTGGTACCTATGACGATATCCGTCTGGCAATCACCGTGGTGCACGATTATATAGCGGGCCCACTGATTGCCGTGGGCCATTCTGCCGGCGGCCATCTGGTTCTGTTGGCGGCTCAAGATTCTTCGCTGGCTGTGAGTGGCGTCGTCGGGTTGGCAGCCATTACCAATCTGGTTTCTTATGGGCAGCAAAACGGGTCTTGTCCAGAGATGGTGGCAGCATTGATGGGAGGTGCGGCCGAAGACTTGTTGCTCAAATACCAACAGGCATCGGTCGTGCCAAAAAAACTGATGTCACCGGTGCGCCTACTATGGGGCAGCGAAGATCCTATTGTCGGTGCTGATCAGCTCGATGGATTCGAGGCTCAGGACATAGTCACAATAACGGGCGCTGGTCACTTTGATCTCATTCACCCGGCAAGTGAAGCGTTTGGCGCTCTCAAACTCGCCATTGACGATGTGCTGACCAATGAAAACCGCTGAGCAATTGGATAGCGAAGATGCGCTGCGCTTTCTTCGCGAATACTATGACCTGCCCTCTGATCGAACCTATCTCGATGGTAATTCACTGGGTGCTCTGAGCCATGCAGTCAAAGAGCAGCTTCGTGATGTCACGGAAAATCAATGGGGTACCGACCTCATTGACGGCTGGAATAATCATGCTTGGATTGATATGCCACTCCGCGTCGGAGAGGCCTTGGGCGGTATTCTAGGCGCCCGCCCTGGAGAAGTTATCTGCTGCGACAATCTGTCTATCAATTTATTTAAAGCCCTAGCCGCTGCCCTAGAACTCAATGCACCGCGGCGCAAAATGATTACCGAAGCTGGACATTTCCCAACAGATAATTATATAGCTGAGGGATTGGCGCAATTATTAGGCCCGAACCGATGCCAGATTGAGTCAGTATCGGTAGACAGATTGCGTGACACTGATCTCTCTGAGGTGGCGGTGATTTCTCTGTCCCACGTAGATTTTAGGACCGGTACTCTTCGCGATATGGCGGGCATTACCGCGTTAGCCCAGAAAAACGGTGCGCTTGTGGTGTGGGATTTGGCTCACAGCGCTGGCGTCGTCAACACTAATCTGTCGGATTTACAGGTCGATATGGCTGTGGGCTGCACCTATAAATTTCTCAACGGCGGACCTGGGTCCCCGGGTTTTCTCTATGTTGCCGAGAGACATCAACACGCAGCAAATGTACTTCCTGGCTGGATGGGGCATGCAGATCTTTTCGCCTTTGAATCTAGCTATCGACCCGCTGGCGGCATTCGACGATTCTTGACCGGCACTCAGAGTGTATTGGCGATGACCGCCGTAGAGGCAGCATTGTCAGTGTTTAAAACGGTCACCGTTGCAGCACTGCGAGAAAAAAGTTTAGCGTTAAGCGACTATTTTTTTGCTTGCCTGGCGCAAGACCCGAGCACTGCTGATATCGACTGCGTAACACCTCGCCAAGCAGAGCAACGAGGCTCTCAGATTAGCCTGCGATTAGCGCAGGGATTTCCGGTTAGTCAGGCCTTAATAGCCCAAGGCGTGATTGTCGATTATCGTGAACCCGATATCGTTCGTTTTGGTTTTTCGCCGCTTTATAACAGTTTTCAGGATGTGTCTAGAGCAGTAAGAGAGCTAGAAGGTATCCTGCGAACCCAGGGTTATCGCGACCCCCGCTTCCAGCACCGCCCTAGGGTGACTTAAGACACAATCAAAGGGGTAGCGTGACGTCTGTTTGATGCGGCGCGCTACGCGCCGGCGGGTCACGTTAGCCGGTCGGGATATCACTGAAAGGCATACCTTTGTCAGCTCGGGGATCTTGGGGTAGTTCCAGTACACGCTCGGCAATGATATTGGTCATGATTTCGTCGGTGCCACCGGCGATACGTAACCCGGGAGCACCCATATAGGAACCCTGGGCTACGCCGTTAAATAACGGTTGCTCATCGTCCCACAGTGGGCCGTGCTCCTCCAGTAAGTCCATACAAAATGAGGCGATTGACTGCAGTTTTGGTGCGCCCACGAGCTTGCCTATGGAGTTTTCGGGGCCGGGTAGCTCCCCTCGGGAGAGCGCACTGAGCGCTCGGTAGCCATTGTATTTAAGGCCTGCCTCGAGGACATGGTAGTTGGCAATCTTGGCGCGTACAGCGCTGTCTTCTATCGCTGGACGGCCATCAATGTCAACAGTGCTGGCAATATCTAATGCCAATGTAACGTCGGCTCCGCCACCACCACCGCCAATGGCTAATCGCTCGTTCATCAGGGTTGTCAGCGACACCTGCCAGCCTTGACCGACATCACCCAGTCGAAAGCTATCGGGAACCCGGACGTCGTTGAAATACACTTCATTGAAATCGGAATCGCCATTGAGTTGTTTAATGGGTTTTATATCGACCCCAGGCGCATGCATATCGACCATGAATACCGTTAAACCGCGATGTTTTGGCACCCTCGTATCGGTTCGGGTAACAATGAGACCAAAATCCGCGTAATGGGCACCGGACGTCCATACTTTCTGACCGTTTAAAATCCAGTCCTCGCCATCGGGCTCAGCTTTTGTCCGCAAGGCTGCCAGATCAGAGCCTCCAGCAGGCTCTGAAAACAACTGACACCATACTTCTTCGCCACTGGCGAGCGTTGGCAGAAATCGCTCGCACAGCTCTGGCGTACTCCACGCCATAATGGTCGGGCCAATCATGCCCTGACCGATCACGAAAAAACGCGAGGGTACGTTGTATCGATCTTCTTCTTGACCCCAGATAACGCGCTCGATGGCAGAGGCGCCGCGGCCACCAAATGCGCGATCCCAACCAATGCAGGCCCAGCCTGCATCGTACTTGCGTTTTTGCCAAAGCTTGGCAATTTGCAGGCGGGATAAGCCTTGCGTGTCCGCATCTGTGAGTTGATTATCCGCCAGCCATTGAGCCGCTTTATTGCGAAAGAGGGCTTCTTCAGGTGTGTCATTGAAGTCCATAGTTTATGTCCTCTACTGTTCTATTAACGCTTTGGGTCAGTGTGGAAGGGTATCAAGCGGCGCTGGTTTGGTGCTGGAGGTGAGCGACCAGTCGGTTCTGCCAATGTCGCTCTGAGCCCAGATTCAAGCTCAGTAATTTGGCCCGTCGATAATAGAACTGACAGTCATATTCCCAGGTGAATCCGACGCCGCCATGGGTTTGGATATTTTCTTGTGAGGCAGTCAATGACGCCTGTATGGCCGCTACTCGAGCGGTGGCCGCTGCCAAGGGTAGTTGCTCACTGTCACTCGCTAGCGCCCAAACGCCAAAATAAGCATTGCTCCGAGCTAGCGTATTTTTCACATACATGCCCGCAAGTTTGTGTTTTATCGCCTGAAACGAGCCGATGGGTCGGCCGAAGGCATAGCGCTGCTTGGCATAGTCACACGCTTGCTCGAGGGCTACCTCGGCAAGCCCTAGTTGTTCCCATGCGGTGAGCACAGCTGCGCGATCTAGCAATCTCTCCACACTTGCCCAGGTGACAGCGGTGCCCGAGAGCCGCTCTGCCTGTGCCCCCGTAAAGTCAATGGCGCTATGACCGCGGGAAAAATCTAGAGTTCTCAAGGGCTGTTGGCTAACGGTGTCTTGGTGAAGCTCGCAGGCACACAGCTGTACCTCATCGTCGATCGATTTTGCTACTGTGATAACCAGTTGGGCTATTTGCCCATCAGCGACCGGTTGTTTTTGCCCATGCAGGGTGCCCTCACGATAGCGCGTCTGGATGCTGCTTTCACTGGTTTGTCCCGGTCGCTCTGCCAACGCAAATGTGGCAATGGTGTCGCCGGTGGCCAGCGAGGGTAGCCAACGGGCTTTTTGATCTTCCGTACCGTATAAAATAATGGCTTCGGTCGCTAAATAAACGGACGACGAAAAGGGCAGCGGCGCCACAGCACGGCCCAGCTCCTCCGCAATGATCGCCAACTCGTAGTGGCTTAAACCCAAGCCGCCGTATTGCTCTGGAATAGTAGTGGCCATCCAGCCCATGTCAGCCACACGTTGCCACAGGGTGTCATCGTAGGTTTGCTCACCGTCAAGAACAGCGCGGGTCGTCGCGGGGGGACAGTGCTGCTGTAAAAAGCCACGGGCTTGTTCCCGTAGCATCAGTTGCTCTTCAGAGAATTCGAAATTCATAAGGCCCTCATTATTGTTCGTAGGCTCCCGGCGGGCGGAGCCCAAATGCCTGACAGTTTAGCAAACACTGTGCAGCCGCTTGATTGGATACGCCTGAGTGTCTACGGGCGCAAGGGTTCAATATGCGCCAACCAGTCGTTACGAGCAAGACGCGACGCAAAGCAGTCAGCGAGCTCCTCACTGCGTTTGACGACGTTCCGCCAGACGTTTAGTCGACCTTGATAATCTCCCCGATAACGATTGAAGTCTTGTCGATCTGGAATTTTACCGTTGGGCAGACTCGCTATCCACGCATCCGATGGATGAATAACCAAGTGATGATCCATGGCCGTGGGTTTACGCCAGCGTAAATGTTTGTCAAGCCAACCGGTGACACAGCGGTGTGAAAAATGGGGCATGAGCACAACCCCCTCAGCGGCGAGGGGTAAGTCCATGTGATAGTCAATCAACCCACCGTCTCGGTAACCCTGTTCATTGTTAATGGCGATTTGCTCGAGCACAAAGGGGATTGAACCACTGGCGAGGAGCGCTTCAGGTAGGCTATCTGCCGTTAGCGCTAATAGCTGATTGTGAAATCCTGGAAAGGCAGCGTGCTCAAAATGATAACGCTGATCGGCAAACACATGACGGTGTAGGTAGCGTGCCAAGTAGCGTCGGCTCAGACTATTGGCCAAGAACGCCTCAGCAAATCCAGCGCCTAGTCGCAATGGATGATCGCTCGATGTTCGCCCTTGGCAGTGGCAAGTGATGATATGAAGTCGCGCCCATTGATGGTCGAGAATGGCTTGGGCACCGGTATCACCGAGTAATTCCCCGAGGATGTGTCGTCCCATGGCAGTGACTTCAGCGATGTCGGGTCGATCGCTAAACTGTTGTTCAATATATAAATGCTCAAGGGTGTTAATAGCGGCAACGGGGTTGGCCTGTGCTGCTGCAGCGAAGCGCCAGCTACCGATTGATGACCCTACCAGTGGCAACGGCTTATCGCGCGCTGTTAGCCAATCGCTAAATAATAGTTTGTCGAGCGCGGCTAACACCAACCATTTTGGACCACCGGCGGCACCTGCCATAGCCGTAAGCGAGTCGACCGTCAGCCCATTCTCGCGGATAGAGGTCATGGCGGCGGGGCCCGCTTTGAAGACTAGCGGTAGCGGTGTTTGCTTAGTGACTGCCAATGTTTATACCCACGAACGTCTCTGTTGTGATGCCCATCGCCGGCTTCATCCAATCGGCGTTGGGGGTAATTGTAGCCGCATCAGCATCATTCTTGTAGCAACGGCGATCGGCGAGTCAATCGAGGTTAGCCGGTTCTACATTGTTCTCGTAGAGCTGCCATCATGGTTTCGGCAGCAGAGGAGTGTGATGCCCCCGCACGAGAGATAAGCCCTATTTGTCGAGTAATCATGGGGTTGCTGAGGGGAATAAAACGCAGCGAAGAATATTCTTCTTGGAAGGCTAATCGCGGCAGGGTGGTATAGGCTTTTCCGGTCTCTAGCATGGCGATAATGGAGATCATCTCGGTAATATAAAAACGACTGTTAGCCAGTAGTACTGAAGCGGGGGTATCCTCGAGCATGCGCGAAGTACCGTTGCGCAGCAGTTGATGACCCATCAGGTCTGGCCAGTTGAGTTTATTGGCATCGGCAAGGGGATGACTGATATGGCACACCACCCCGAGCGCATCTTCGAGCAGTGGTTCAAAGTGTAGCTCGTCAGTCGGCCCTGACAGTGATCCAACCCCAAACTCAATGCTACCTGTGCGCACGAGTTGACAGACCCACTCGGCGGGGCCGTCATGCAGCTCTATGTTAATTGCAGGGTAAGCCCGGATAAAACGGTTAAGGACGTTGGGCATGAACCGACGGGCGATAGAGGGTACGGTGGCAATTTCAATGCGGCTGGCTCGCTGCCCAGCAAGATCATCTAAATCCCTGGCTACTCGATCGTGAAGTCCCGCCAGTTCTTTAAAGCGAGGGAGGCAGACCTCGCCAAAGGGGGTCAGCTTAGCGGAGGGGTGTTTTTCAAACAGACGTTCCCCTAGGCGCAGCTCTAACTCTTTGATACCTAACGATAACGCCGGTTGGGTGCGGTGCAACGCCTTTGCCGCGGCATGAAAACTCCCCTTGTCTGCCACTGCTAAGACATAGCGCAGTTGTTGCATTTTTAGGGATGGTTTGGCTTTCACAGACATAGCAACGCTTGAGGATAATTAATAAATTTTACTTATCAAAACATATAAAATAATAATTTTCCTTATTAATTTTTTGGGCTTAGCATCGCCACTGTCGTTCGAAAACCGAACGCTGCCTTGCCAAACCTCAAAGGAGCCCCTATGTCTGAGCAGTTAGCCTTATTTATTGATGGTCAGTGGGTGACTACCGCTGACACTGTCGCCAACATTAACCCATCAGACACGAGCGATGTGATTGGACACTATGCCCAGGCTGATATGGCGCACGTGGATACCGCCATAGATGCCGCTAATCGCGCTGTCGATAGCTGGGGGCAGTCGCCTTTGGAGACTCGGTATCAGGTACTGATGGCCGTTGGTAACGAACTCATCGAGCGGAGCGCGGAATTGGGCGAACTATTGGCCCGCGAAGAGGGTAAGACCCGTGCTGAGGGCGTGGGAGAAGTGGTACGCTCCGGACAGTTTTTTCAATACTACGCAGCGGAGGTGCATCGTCAAATTGATGATCGAGCTGATTCCGTGCGCCCGGG
>DGPA01000022.1:0-42774 GCA_002389505.1 Halieaceae bacterium UBA4452 | reverse complement strand
CTCGCCTTTGGTAACGCAGTTATTTTCAAACCCGCCAATCTCGTTCCCGGCAGTGCCTGGGCGTTGACGGAGATCATTGCTCGACAAACCGTCCTTCCTGCGGGGGCGTTTAATCTGCTGATGGGGCCCGGCGGACGGGTGGGTGATGCACTTATTCACAGTGACCGTGTGCATGCGGTAAGCTTTACTGGCTCCTTACCGGTAGGTCGACAAGTCGCCGTTGCTACGGCGACTCATTTGGTGAAATGCCAGCTAGAAATGGGCTCTAAAAATGCCCTGATTGTGGCGGCTGATGCCGATCTGGACGTGGCAGCTAATGCCGCCTTTGTCGGTGCTTTTAGTGGTACGGGGCAAAAGTGTACGGCGTCCTCTCGCCTCATTGTGGTGGCTGAGGTCTACGATGCCTTCGTGGCAAAGCTGACCGAGAAGTTGTCGGCGGTCCGAGTAGGGCATGCCTTAGAGGACGGCGTGGATATGGGTCCAGTGGTGTCTGCGGCACAGTTGGCCGACAATTTATCATGGGTGCAAAAAGGTCTTGAGGAAGGCGCGACGCTATTGCAGGGCGGCGAGCGCTTGGAGTTGACCACCCCCGGATTTTATATGTCGCCGGGATTATTTGTCGATACCACTAACGACATGGCGATAAACCGCCATGAAATGTTTGCGCCGCTTGCCTGTGTCATCCGCGTAGAGAACTACGAAGAAGCGTTGAGCGTGCTCAATGATACCGAGTTTGGGTTAACGGCGGGCATTGTTACCCAGTCCCTCGCGACCGCTACCGATTTCAAGAAACGAGCGGTGAGTGGTTGCGTCATGGTGAACTTGCCCACGGCGGGGACTGATTATCACGTGCCTTTTGGTGGCAGGAAAAACTCAAGTTTCGGCCCGAGAGAGCAGGGGCAATATGCACGTGAGTTTTATACCACCGTCAAAACAACGTACATCCAACCGTAAAAACAAACGCTAGCAGCGAGGAGTTAACCATGAAGGCTTCGGGTGTTGTCATTGATGGCTTGCAGTACTCGGCTTGGTCACGGACGATTTTCGAACAGATGCACGAAGGCGGTCTTAATGCTGTCCACGTTACTTTGGCATACCATGAAAATACCCGCGAGACCCTGACGCGGTTTGGTGAATGGAACAATCGTTTTGAGGCGTATCCTGATTTAATACGGCCGGTTTATGCGCCAGAAGATATCCATAAAGCCAAAGAGGAAGGTCGCGTTGGGATTATTTTTGGTGCACAAAATTGCTCGCCCATTGAGGATGAAATTCGCCTAGTAGAAGTCATGCGTCGCTTGGGGCTGATGATTATGCAGCTCACCTACAATAACCAAAGCTTATTAGCCTGCGGCTGCTATGAAGATGAGGATAGCGGTCTGACGCGCTTTGGCAAACAAGTTGTACGTGAAATGAATCGCGTGGGTATGGTCATTGATATGTCCCACAGTGCTGAGCGATCTACCCTCGAGGCGATCGACTATTCCCAGCAGTCGGTGATTATTTCTCATGCCAATCCCAGCCACTTTCATCCAGCACTGCGCAATAAGTCCGATAAAGTCATTGATGCAATTGCGGCAAATGAGGGCTTAGTAGGATTTTCCCTGTACCCGTTCCATCTTAAAAATGGTCCCCAGTGCACGTTGGATGATTTTTGTGACATGGTCGTATGGACCGGTGAACGCTTAGGTATTGACCGTATCGGCTTGGGGTCAGATCTCTGCCAAGCACAGCCCCAATCGGTGCTTGAATGGATGCGCACCGGACGCTGGTCAAAGGTCATGGATTACGGCGAGGGATCCTCAAGCAACGCTGGTTGGCCAGACGCATTATCGTGGTTTCAAGACAATAGCGATTTTCCAACGATTGCCCGAGCACTGGCCCAGCGTGGCTTCTCTACTGAGGAACTCGCCAAGATTATGGGGGGCAATTGGCTTGACTTATTGACTCGCGTAGCCAGCCCGCAGAGTGCTGCTGCCGTCGATGAACCCGTGCCATGATCGAGCTAATAACCGAGCCTGCGCAGTTGACCCCCGTGCTAAGGCCCCCGGCTTTGGTCATGGATTTAGAACGACTCGGATCGCTCAACGCTAGCCGCTTGAGCTTTGCGCGTAGCCTGATTCGTCAAATGGGCCGGCAACGCTGGCATATCAGCTGCGATCGTTTCGAGCTCGATGCCCTGGGTCATGGTCAGGCCATCTATCGCATCCAGACCCCTTATGGCCGCTATCATGCAGTGATTTTTTCTCAACGTTTGGATGATAGTCAGCGCTCAGACCGAGTGATTGCCAATGCCTGGGACGTGACCTTTGGCTTGGTTGAGGGTGACGTTGAAGATGCGCTCATGACCTCCCTTGCAGAAAATATTCCACTACAGGAAGCGGGACGTCAGCATCCGCGATTACTGGTTATCTCAAGGGCCAATAAAAGTGTTCGTAACTTTGACGTCTTTGTCGATGCGCTGTCAAAGGGCAGTCAACCACCGGTGTCCTTATTGAAAGAAGCGGGGTATCTCTATCGTACGACAGCCGTGTACGGCAACGGTAAATTTGGCATCGCTGACTTCGGACGTTTGAAAGAAAACGCTGATTTTCGTCGGCCGTTTTCGGCGCAAATGACGGCCGTCTACGTTCTGCGACAATTTTCTATCGCTCAAGTTGAGCATATTGCGCGGCACCGTCATGCGCACTCGGCGGTGGGCTTGCACATAGATTTGCAACGCTATTTGGGTATTGGTAACTCAACGGGCCTTGGCATGGCGCCATTTCTGATCAACCATCCTCAATTGATTAATCAGTGGATACATGCACGGGAGCAGGCATTGGCCCTGGCAAAAATGCAGATACCCAGTGAAGAAGATCGGTCTCAGCTACTCCTGCTTTGTCGGCGTGCCTATCATTACTTTGTCGAGACAGTAGTTATGGACACTCATCAAACCTCGCGTAATGCAGCGGTGATTGAGGAGCTTTCCGGGGTTATCGCGTGGTTAGAGCAAATTGCCATTGAACCTGATTTATGGCAACAACTCACCGATTGGGGCGAAGCGGCGTTATCGCTGGAGTCACAGGAACTGTTAAACGCGCTGCTCATCGAATTGTACCCAGCACAGGTCGACGTCCTCGAGGATGCGATGGGCGTTGATGAGAAGTTGGATCTCACTCCCGACATGCCGCTGGTACAGCTCAAGCAAGTCATCGAAACCCACTTAGACTGGGCATTGTCTGAGGATTTTGACGACCCAGTCTCCTGCCATTGGTTTTGGTATCGCTCTGTGGAAAAAGAGGAGCCGAGGTTAGGTGTACGCGGTGCCGAGGACGGTGTGGAAAAGGAACTGTCGCTTGCCATTGCGCCCCGTGCACAGCGCACATACCGGGCGATAAGCGATTACCTTGAGGAGCATCCCCGGGCATTGACCATTGAGTTCCTCATGGCCCAGCCTAAGTTCATGGACATTATTCGGCGCATTCAAACAATGGCAGCAACCCCCTACGGTGAGATACGCGCTAATCTCTGGCATCGGGATATGAAGCCTATCCACTTGCTGCGAACAAAGCTTTCATTTTTAGGCGCCAATCGGTTTGACCCGCGCAGCGATCGGTGGGTGCGCGTGACCTTTTTTCAAGGTGCTCCGTTGATCGATGAATTAAATGAAGAACCCGCTGACTTGAGTGCATTTGATGACTGGAGTTTTCCGTTAATGCCATCAGATAGTAGTGGCGAATCTGCCGCGCAACTAGCCACAAAGTAGTCGCGTCGATGAGTACTGGTGAAAATGATGAATGTCTCGTTTAATGAACTACAGGGGCTGTCGCGTAAAGCGTTTATAGGCATTGGCTTTTCTGATGGTCACGCGGATGATGCTGCCGATATGGTCGCGTGGATGGAAAGTTTTGACTTGCACGGGCTTGAAGCGTTGAATGCCGGCTTGCAGCACCTAATGGAAGAGGATCCCGACACTCTGCCGCAAATTTTGTATCAGGACGGTGATCTAGCGGTCATCGATGGCCAAGATCTCAGTGTACTGCGTTCGTCTAATCTTGCGCTTGAATTAGCGTTTGCTAAGGCCCGGGCTCGAGGTTTGTCGGTCATTAAAATTCGCCGTTGCCGGCAGCGGCAGCTGATCATGGGTTACCTTGCGCGCCTCGCGGGACGGGGTATGAATATCACCGCCTTTTGGCGTAATGCACAAATACCCCTAACAGAGCAGGTCGTGGGCTTTCGTGCAAATTCATCAGCGCCATCAATACGCGTGTATTCGGTGGAGGAAGTGCCTGAAGAAAATGAGCCTAACAGCGGCATTACTATAGTCATGGCTAACCACGTGGACTTACTGCCTACGATGCGCTCGGATTTTCGCTATGACTTATTAGCTAAGCACGAGGAGTCGGATCTCATGGCAGTCCGTGATCGGGCCATGGTCAACGGTATAGAAGTAGAAGTGTCGCTGTGGGAGCGCCTCAAAGTACTCGCCCATATGACCCTAGTCGCCTCGTCTGCAGTGTCATCCCGTGGAGCCGGTGAAGAAGACTAACCGCCCGAAATAGGCCGAGGGTACAGTTGTTAGCTTGCCGTGCATGTAATCGATTCATCCGTTACCATATTCACCTCCCTTGTTGTTTGGATCCTCTGTTATGTCAGATAGTTCTGCAGTCGTGGCTGATCAGTCGACTCGTACCCGAGTGGTTGTCACCTCAACTGCCTTGGTCTGTTTATTTTTAGCACTTTTTTTCTACGACCATAGCCTCTTTAACCGCGTTGTGAATGTAAGCTTTAACTGGAGCGCCCGATACTTCGGTTTTTTCTGGCAGCTGTTGTTACTGGCTAATTTTGCGATAGCTATTTATGTGGCTACTCGTCCAAGCGCGAGTGTCCGTTTAGGTAATATCAGTGCGCCAGAATTTCCTGCCTTTCAATGGATCGCCATGGTGTTATGTACCTTGCTGGCCGGCGGCGGCGTGTTTTGGGCGGCGGCTGAACCGCTTGCTCACTTCGTGGTCCCACCACCGGTGTTTGGCGAGGTTGTTCCTAATTCAGCCGACGCAGTCAAATACGCCCTGTCCCAATCGTTTCTTCATTGGGGGTTTTTAGCCTGGTCTATATTGGGCAGTCTAGGGGCGATCATACTCATGAGACTTCATAGTGAAAAAGGTCTGCCCCTGGCCCCGCGGACGTTACTCTATCCACTCCTAGGCGAGAAGGGTGTGCGCGGACGTTGGGGTGATATTGCTGATATCGTCTCTGTGCTAGCGGTGTTTGCGGGAACGGTTGGGCCCATTGGGTTTTTGGGGCTGCAGGTGAGCTATGGGATGAGTGAGCTCTATGGCACGAGCGACAGCAAGACCGCGCAATTGATCACTATAGCCCTGCTAATGGTAGTGTATCTAAGCTCTGCGGTCAGCGGCATGCATAAAGGCATTCAAATATTGAGCCGCATAAACATTATTCTCGGCGGCGCATTGCTCGCTTTTCTGTTGTTGGCGGGCCCCACCGGATTTATCGTCACCTCGTTTTTTGAAGCGTTGGTTGTCCATCTACAATGGCTTGGCCCGCAGGCGCTTTATCGGGGCGAGGCGGGCCTGTTTGGTGACCCAGGCTGGCTGTCGCTCTGGACGGTGTTCTTCTGGGGTTGGTTCATTGGCTACAGCCCCATGATGGCCATATTTATTGCTCGGATTAGTCGCGGCCGTACTGCCCGAGAAGTCATTTTACTCATGTCCATCATTTCACCCTTGCTGACGATGATGTGGTTTTCAATTCTTGGCGGGACGGGCCTGGGCTTTGAGATAGCAACGCCGGGCATTATCACTGACCCTTTTGAGGGTTTTAATTTGCCCGCCGCACTATTGGCGATTACCAATGCAGTGCCATTAAATGGCCTCATTTCCGCACTTTTTTTAGTGTTAACGGTGCTGTTTGTGGCGACCACCGGCGACTCTATGACCTACAGCCTGGCGGTCGTTTCCTCGGGTCTTGAACATCCACCTCGATGGTTGCGTCTATTTTGGGGGCTAGCAATGGGCGTTACTGCCATGGTGCTGCTAGCGGGTCCTTCTGGGGGGGTCGCGAAACTACAAAGTTTTATCGTGGTAACTGCGGTACCGGTTTCCCTATTGCTCCTGCCTTCGTTGTGGGGCATTTTTTCGGTACTTAAACGGCAGTAAGGTGTTGCTCGCCGGATACCCAGTAGAGGGCAGTCGGGGCTTAGCGTCGCGCAGGGTGATGGGCTTGACCCTTAGTGCCTAGTCGATATACTACGCGGCTTTCGCGCCCGTAGCTCAGCTGGATAGAGTACCTGACTACGAATCAGGGGGTCGCACGTTCGAATCGTGCCGGGCGCGCCACATTTGAAGCCCCGCCGAGTGCGGGGTTTTTGGTGGACGCGCTTGTTTTACCCACCGTTTACGTTGCTACGCCACCGTCCCTTGCCGAGGATTGTCTGCGCCGCTTGAGTTTGTGTGCCGTTTCCCTTGTGAATACTATAATGGTAAAAGGGTGCACAAATTGCCGATATTTCAGTACCGGTAGCGGCGGAAAATACGCTAGCCCATTAACCCAGTCGAGAAGTATGAGGTCACTATTGCCATGAAACGAGTCGCCATGACGGTGGCGATGTGCTGGCTCTGGGCGTGTTCGGATAGCACACCACCGCCAGTCCCATTGACTTCACCCGAGTTGCCTACTACCACCGTTATTCGCTGCGGATCCCTCATCGACGGCCTTGAAGATCATGCGCTGTCGAATCAGGACGTTGTCCTGGTAGGGGATCGCATCCAAGCCGTAAGGCCGACGCCGCGAGCTAACAGTGACCATGTCGTAGCGCAACCCGGTGACGATAACACCACCATACAAACGATCGATCTTGGTGACTACACCTGCTTGCCCGGGCTTATCAATACTCATGTGCACTTTGATACCAATCCCGAAGACTCCGTAGATTACCGTGTGTACATCACACGCACACCGGCCGATCACTTGGCACTGGTTCTCGAAAATGCTCGAACGACCTTAGCAACGGGTTTTACCACGGTGCGTCACACGGGTGCTTGGTTTCCTAGCACCCTCTATGAAGCACGTCGCCTCATAGAGGCGGGTGAAGCATTGGGGCCGCGTTTACAAACAGCCGGCCCCTACTTGACCATACCCGGTGGGGGTGGTGATTTGAGATTTCCCGGTATACGGGTTGATCAACTACCGCCGGATTCCCAGCGGGGCATCGCCAGCAGCCCAGAGGCATTTGCGGCCCGCACTGAGGCGGCGATCGATGCGGGCGCTGATTTCATCAAGGTGATTGCTTCAGGAGCGGTGTTCTCCTTGGGCATAGATCCAGGGGCGCCTGAAATGACCCGGGAAGATCTTACAGCGGTAGTACGCGTGGCCCATGCCAGAGATGTCAAGGTCACCGCCCATGTGCACAGTGATCAGTCGGGGCAGGATGCAATCGCAGCGGGCGTTGACTCTCTTGAACACGCGTCGCTTTTAGAGGATGACACCATCGCGCTCGCCGCACAGCAGGGTGTGGCCTTTTCGATGGATGTCTACAACGGCACCTATACCGATACCGTGGGTCGAGAACAGGGCTACCCGGCCGAATTTTTGCAGCGAAATAGTGATACCACCGACGCTCAGCGGCTAGTGTTTGAGAAGGCTTATCGCGCGGGTGTACCCATTCTGTATGGCACCGACGCTGGGGTCTTACCCCATGACATGGGCGGCTGGCAGTTTGCCATTATGGTCGAGCGGGGCATGAGTCCCATGGATGCGATTAAGTCGGCGACGTCAGTCGCCGCTAAACATATGGGCTTGGAGGCAGATGTGGGCGCTATTGAGATGGGCCGCTACGGGGATTTGGTGGCGGTAAAAGGGGATCCGCTTGCGGCCATTCATCGCTTGCAAACGGTGTCGGTCGTTATAAAGGGTGGCGTGCTAGTAAAAAACGAGCATTGAGAGTATGGATGGCCAATAGCCCTTCAGCGGGGCAACCAGCTACGCCGTGTCCACGGAGATTCGCGAATCTAGCGAGTCAGCAACACCACCAGGAGTCGACGGCTGGCAGTGTGGAGGTAACCGATTATGTCAGAAGAAGGCCGATATCGTCCGGCGTCACTGGACGATCTCAGTGAGCTCAGTGTTTTATTCGACGCCTACCGTCAATTTTATGCCTGTGCGTCCGATCTGGCGGCAGCAAGGTCCTGGCTCAGCACCAACCTTAGTGAGCGGCGATCGGTGATTTTTCTCGCCGAGGACAGCGATGGTGTGCTGTTAGGCTTCACCCAGTTGTACCCCGCCCTGTGTTCGGTCGACTTGGTGGAGTACTACGTGTTGTATGATCTTTATGTCGACCAGGGTGCGCGCCGTCAAGGGTTAGGCAGAGGATTAATGGCTGCTGCGGAGCAGCATGCCAGAAGCTTGGGGATGGCGCGACTCGATCTTGAAACAGCCAAGGACAATGCCGCAGCACAATCGCTTTACCACCGTTTGGGCTTTGTCCGAGACGACCTATTCCATAAGTACAGTTTAGAGCTGGCATAGGTAGGCATTAGCGATTGGGGCAATACTCGCAACGGATGCGGGTGCAATATCAGCACGGCAACGGTGCCGAGGCTTGTTGAGCGCTATTAACCGCTCATTGACGATCGTGAACGAGAGGGCATTGAGCCGCGTTCGCGGCGTTGATTGTTAGTATCGAGGAGTGATAGGGTTTCCTCCGAAGAGCCATCACTGATGGCTAAGACATCGAAGAAATGTAGACAAATAGAGGAACTTATCGTGTTGAAATTGATCACACACCGCGCCGTTACGGGTGTACTGAGTATGAGTGCTATTGCCCTATTGACGGCTTGCAGTGCTGGTGAGGTGCCCGCACCGGCTGAAAATCCCAACATTGCAACAGCAACTAAGTGGGTGACCGCGAATGCCACAGGAAAGACCGAAACGCTAGCGGCCGTCCAGGCGCTAATGGCTCAAGACGGGCAGCTATACCGCCGTCGGTATGTGGGTTTCGGATTTACTTGGGACCCAAATGACGAGCAAGGCAGGATGATAGTAGGCACGGTGATCCCCGGTAGTCCTGTTGAAGGTATTCTTCAGCCAGATGATCAATTTCTCTCGGTACGAGGGCTGGAGATCAACGAAGAAAATATGGGCAAGCTCGACTTTCGTGGGAAGCCAGGTGAATTGGTAAACGCGGTTATTCAGCGTGGTGATGAGACGATGGATATTTCGGTCGCTCGCGGCATTATCGATGCTCCCATTGGAAAAGAGCAGGTGCTCGAGTGGTTAGCGAGCGGTGATGCTGACACGTGGGCTCCAGACAAGTGGGAGTTAATCGAGGCGGTGGGTCAGGGTAATGTCGTTTACGTTTGGACCCAGACTTGGGACACCGATGACGATAGTGGATTGCCAGTAGATACCTATACGGTGACACGCTTTGAGTTTAATGCCGCGGGTCAGGTTGTTGCACTGGGCAACCTCGGTGAAGAGCGTTTCGCTCTCGAGCAAGCTGGGTGGACCATCAGTCGCTAACCCGTTGCCTTGTAGCGCCATAAGGCATCGCTGTGGTAAGTCAGCGTAGACACCTCGCTTGTTAGCGGGGTTTTTTTTGCTTGTTATTGACTAGGCCTTTTTGGTCGCCGTTTTTCGAACCGAGAGCCGTGCCGCTATTGGCGACACGTCTACCGATGCTAATGGCGGATCCAGGAACTCAGCCAACGTTTTAGCTGCGATGTCAGGGTGGGCGGATCAACGAAATACTCAGCGCGGGTCTCCCAATCTTTGACCCAATTTAACACGCTACTGGCTGCCATAGGCCGACCTATAAACCAGCCCTGGCCGATATCTACCCCGCATTTACGTACATGCCACCAGTCCTCCCCGGTTTCAATGCCTTCGGCGACAACCTCTAAACCCAATCCATGCCCAATACTGACGCTGTTTTCTAGAATGACGCGTTTGTCTTTATCCAGATGGGCTCCGGTGACGAAGGACTGGTCAATTTTTAACTCGGTGAAAGGCATACGATTGAGTTGCTGCAGCGAGGCATAACCCGTCCCAAAATCATCAATGGCCAAGCCAATGCCCATTTTTTTGAGCTGGGTTAAATTATAGAGCAACACAGCGAAATTTTTTGACACCCGTGACTCGGTGACCTCAATGATAAGCGCACTTCCAGGGATGCCGGCGCGCTCAATGCTGTCGCCTAGCCACGTAACAAAATCATCGCTCTCTAGATCGTCGACACTAGCGTTGACGGAAATTTGCCACTCGTGGCCATCGACCCACCAGTCGCGCAGTTGTGTGATGACATCGGTTAGTATTTGCCGGGTCAGGATGTGGATAATGGAATGATTTTCAGCCACCGTAATAAACGTACTGGGGTGAATAATATCGCCATTGGCTTCCTGCCAGCGCGCTAAGGCTTCAAAGCCCGTCAGTTCCGCAGTGAGGGTTGAAATTTTTGGTTGATACCACGGAATAATAAGGCCCTGTGCAATAGCGGCCTCTATTTCGCCGACAGACCGTGGCGTCTGACCGAGCTTGCCGGCCTGTAAGTCATCGGTCATCCGCTCCATCACCGACTGTAAGCGAGCATTGGGACAAGGTAACGGCAATACGGATACCAGATTTAATTGCGCATTGCTTATTTGCGAGGCCACTTGTCGAGCATTGGCCTCAGCCAAGCTGTCAAAGGCAATGACATTGATATGCTTTTGAATGTTAAATAATAGCGATAGTGGGTTGGGGTTATGGGACAATAAATCCACCAAAACAACCAGGTGGAAGTCACTGGCCAGGATGACTTCTTTTGCTTTGTCGGCTGCGACGCTGGTATAGCTGGCGGAATGAACTCGCTCTAGCAGTCGCCGAATGCGCTTGGCGATGACGGCGGTGTCGGCAATGATCAAGATATGGGTTTGCGGCGCTGCAGCCATTGACGTTAACTTCAATTCACCATGAGCGGCATAGAGTATCAGGCCTGATTCGAATCGGGTAACGCATTTGCTAGTGGTTAGGAAAAAGGGGGTCCTAGGGACGGCTGATGTGTGATCAATACCTGCTTTACTCTGTGTCTTTGTCACTGTCGCAAACACTGCCCGGGTTGCCAGCTGTTAGCTGGGCCAACTGCGGATGAGCGATTTATCGCTGCGAGTAAGCTTCCCTGACAGTGTCGGCAATGAGTTGCAGTCCTGTTTCGACAATATCGTCCGCCGCGGCATAGTTGACTCGAATGCACTCGTGGCGATGCCGCCAATCATCATTAAGCCCCGGGAAAAAATGATGCCCGGGAAGAATGTATACCCCCTTATGCACTAAACGCTGGTACAGCTCACCGCTGGTAATGGGCAAACGTTCAAACCACAGCCACAAAAATATTGCCCCCTCAGCACAATGCACCCGTACGGGCAGATCACGCATGAACCAGTTGACCATCGACAAGGCGTGGTTCACTTTCGACTGGTAGTGGGGCAGGATCGCCTCCTTGCAGAGTCGCATAAGATCGCCACGCTTTAATAGCGCCGTCGCTAATGTCGGTCCGACCCGGCCGGGCGCTAAGCTATTGATGGCATTGGCATTGCGAATCAGGCGGGTGACGTCGCTGCTGGCCACGACAATGCCTGTGCGTAAGCCGGGTAGGCCCAGCTTCGATAGGCTTAAGCAAAGAATGATGCCTTCATCCCATCGGGGTTTGGCATCGGTGAAGACTATGCCTGGGAAGGGCAGCCCATAGGCACTATCAATAATCAGTGGGACACCGGCGTCACGACAGCGATTGCGGAGTTCATCGAGTTCCTCGTCACTGATGACATTGCCGGTCGGATTTGTCGGTCTCGACACACACACGGCACCGTGTCGGTGTGGGTTTATCACTAACCTTTCAAAGTCGACCCGGTACTTGAATGCGCGTTCACCGATACGCTCGATAGCGGGTCGACGCCCTTCAAATATATCTTGGTCCGCCAAGCCCACATCGGCATAGCCCACATACTCTGGTGTAATAGGCAGCAGGATTTTTTTGAAATACCCGTCATCAAAATAGCCGGCGAGGGCGTTAAAGAGCAGACCAAAGCTACTTTGGCTACCATTGGTAATCGCGATATTGTCAGCGCTAACCGGCCAGCCAAATTCGGCGTTAAGCATAGCGGCTAGCGAGCGACAAAAAAGCGTATTACCCTGAGGACTGTCGTATTCACCAATCATTTGTCCAAAATCTTGCTCATTTTCAAGAATGGCAGATAGCGCCGCTTTAAAGGTAGTCTCTACTTCAGGAATATGAGCGGGGTTGCCGCCGCCCAGCATGTAAACAGGTGGCTTTGCCCAGCGGGCTTTTCCGAGATCGTCCATTAACTGAACGGTGCCGGTTTCCTGCTGAAATCGTTGTGCAAATAGTGAAAACTGCATAACAGCGTTAACGTCTCCTCGTTGTCGACGAAGTCAATGAAGCATAAGTGCTGGGCACATCTAGGCACAGGCGCTAAGCTTACGGAAATCAGAAGGAATCAACAGCTATAATGTTGCTACTATCACCGACCACACCCGTATTGGTGGGCGCCGCGCAATTTACTGAGCGATTGGATGACCCTGACTATGAGGCACTATCGCCGGTTGATATCACCGCGAGAGCGGCCCAGCTGGCCTTTAAGGACTGTGGTAACGAGGGCATCAGTGCGGTCATTGACACGATAATGACGGCCCGCACCTTTGAAGATTCCACTCCCTTCCTAGCCTTCCCCCATGGCTGTTCGAATAACTTTCCTCGGTCGGTCTGCAAACGCTTAAATATAGCGCCAGCCGAAGCGATTTGGGCCATGTCAGGTGGGGATTCACCTCAAAAACTGGTTGTCGAGGCCTGTGAAAAAATTGCCCAAGGGTGCGCTACGGGCGTCTTGATCTGCGGTGGAGAGGCGATGTCCACCGCCGGCGCGTTGGTAAAGAGCGGGCAAAAAGTTGATTGGTCTGAGACCCTAGACGAGCCCGTGGATGATCGCGGCACGGGCATTGATTATGTCCATCATGACGAGATAGCCCACGGAGTAATAACGCCGCCGCTGTTTCATGGCCTGATCGAAAATGCCCGTCGAGGACAGTCTCATTGCCATTCACAGGCGTGGATAAATGGCATGGCAGCGCTTTTTGCACCTTTTAGCAAAGTGGCTGCAGACAATCCTTACTCCTGCCAGCCGGGTGTACGTTATTCGCCGACAGAGCTGAGTGCCATTAGCCTAGATAATCGATTTATTGCTCACCCCTATCCTCAGCGGCTCATTGCTCGCGATAAGGTCAACCAAAGTGCTGCGCTGGTGGTGGTATCCACAGCCTTAGCAGATACTTTGAAGATTCCTACACAGCAACGAATCTATCTGAAGGGTTATGCCCATGCCCGAGAACGTGCCGTCATTGAGCGCCCGAATCTAGGGGAGGCAGAGTCTGCGGGGCTGGCACTCAAGGCAGCACTGAACGCTGCGCATGTGGCGCTGGACGACATAGCATTATTCGACTTTTATAGCTGTTTCCCGGTAGCGGTGATCAACGCGATCAGCGCGATTGGGTTAGCGGCGGATGATCCTAGGGGACTAACAGTCACCGGCGGGCTGCCGTACTTTGGCGGGCCGGGAAATAATTACTCTATGCATGCTATTGCTGAAATGGTGCATAGACTGCGCAAGGGTACAGGCCTCTACGGCCTGGTCGCGGCTAACGGTGGCTTTCTATCGAAATACGCTGTGGGTATTTACAGCAGCGACGCTTGTGAATTTACCGTGTGCGATAACGCGGCATTACAGCAGGTGCTCGATGAGCGGCCCGTTCCAAGCCTTAATCGCGCGCCCAAGGGGCGAGGCCACATAGAAACCTATACGCTAGGTTATAACCGTGATGGCCTTGCCACGTCAGCCATTATTGTCGGCCGCTTACAAGCCACGGCGGAGCGGTTTATTGCCATGACGCCCAAGGATGACCGATTAATCGCCAAGGACTTGGCGTCGACTGAGCCGCTCCATCGCTTGGTAGAAGTGACTGCTAGTGATGCGGGCAATTACTTTCAGCTCCTTGATGAACCGAGCGAGTGATCGAACTTAACAGCGACCAATACACACCCACAGCAGGAGAGCACCATGACCGATCCGGTAGTCACTGAACTGAGTGATGGCATTATGACCATCACACTTAATCGACCTGAGGCAAAAAATGCGGTTAATTTGGCCGTGGCCCGAGGTATTGCCGATGCCCTTGAGCGACTCGATAGTGACGATGCGATTCGGGTAGGTATTTTGACGGGCGCCAATAACACCTTTTGCTCGGGTATGGATTTAAAGGCGTTTTTAACCGGCGAAGTACCTTGGGTGGAGGGACGGGGATTTGGCGGTATGGTCGAAGCGCCCCCCGCAACCCCATTAATTGCCGCGGTTGAGGGCTATGCTCTGGCCGGTGGCTTTGAACTTGCCTTGAGCTGTGATCTGATTGTCGCTGCCGATAATGCGCGCTTTGGCATTCCTGAGGTGAAGCGTGGATTAGCCGCCGCTGCGGGCGGCCTAATGCGCTTGCCCAAACAGTTGCCGTATCGTCTAGCCATGGAACTCGCACTGACCGGGGATTTTTTAGAGGCATCCAAGGCCCTCGATCTCGGTCTTATCAATGCGGTCACCGAAGCGGGTAGCGCCCTCAAAGGGGCCCAAGCATTAGCGGAGCGGATTGCAGCGAACGGACCGCTGGCAGTGAAGCGCTCCAAGCAGGTGATCGTACAATCTGAAGACTGGTCGAGAGACGACATGTTCGCCCGCCAGCAAGCACTGGTTCAGGATATTTTTGCCAGTGAGGATGCCATGGAGGGCTCGCTCGCCTTTGCTGAAAAACGTGCGCCCCAATGGAAAGGGCGTTAATTAAACCCAGCCAAGTGCATTGAACCAACGTCTAGGGGGCAGCCGCCCTCAAGACCTCGGTGCATTGCCCTACTCAACAGTAACAGGGAGTCATGCATGTCCCAATGGGCGGTATTTCAAGACCACGTCATTGTGATTACCGGGGCCGCTAGCGGCTTTGGTCGTATCCTATCGAATAAACTCAGTGTTGAAGGCGCTAAGTTGGTACTGAGTGATATTAATGCCGAGGCACTGGCGAGGGTGGCCGCTGAGCTTCAGGGTTCGCCAGCGCCGGTTACTCAAGTCTGTGACGTGGCCGTTGAATCTCAGGTTCAAGCATTAATAACGACTGCCCGAGAGACATTTGGGCGCGTTGATATTGTCGTTAACAACGCCGGTTTAGGGACAACGCCCAAGCCGCTCATTGAGGTGACTGAAGAGGACATGGACATTAACTATGCGGTTAATGCCAAAGGCGTCTTCTTTGGCATTAAGCATGGTATTCGCCAGATGTTGAGCCAGTCACCGGCAGGTGGGATTGTGCTCAATGTTGCCTCCATGGCGGGTATTGGCGGTGCTCCTACCCTTGGCGCCTACGCAGCGGCGAAGCACGCGGTGGTAGGGCTTACCAAAACAGCTGCCTATGAGTATGCGTCGAGCGGCGTCAGGGTGAACGCCATTTGTCCTTTTTTCTCTCCGACGCCCCTGGTCACCGATGCAGAGTTAGGACCAAAGATGGCGGCGCTCGCCCGGGGCACACCTATGAAGCGATTGGGCGATCCCGAGGAGATGGTTGAGGTCATGCTAATGCTCATGTCCCCTGCCAACAGCTATATGAATGGCCAAGCCGTGGCGGTCGATGGTGGCATGTCGGCCATATGAACCACCGCTTACGCGAGCGTGAGGGGTAGCTCCCGGAGACGTTGGCCAGTAGCACGAAATACCGCGTTGGCGATCGCGGGTGCCAGTGGTGGTACACCGGGCTCGCCAATGCCCGTGGGATCACCACCGCTATTGACCAGTATGACGTCAACGGCAGGTGCTTGATCCATGCGCAAAATAGGGTAATCGTGGAAATTGCTTTGCTGGACCTCGCCGTTTTTTAAGTCAATTCTGCCGTACAGGGCAGCGGTCAAACCGAACATGACGGCGCCTTCGAGCTGAGCACGGACAATATCGGGGTTAACGGCAGTACCCACGTCGGCCACGCAAGTGACTTTATGAACGCGAATATCACCGCTTTCTACCGAAACCTCAGCGATTTCTACGACGTCAGTATGAAAGGAGTTGTGTGCTGCAATGCCTAAATGATGACCCTCAGCTACGACCATTTCATCTGTGGCCCGCTTCGCCCGCGCCAGCACTCCGTGCATACGGGGTCGGTTACGGGTGTTGGCCAATCGAAAGGTCAAAGGATTCATGCCAGCCCGGTCAGCGAGTTCATCCATCATTGATTCCACCGCAAAGGCGGTATAGCTATGCCCTACGGAGCGCCAAAAAGTCAGCGGTAACCCGTGATCGACCGTCGCGTGACTGACTCGATAGTTGTCAAAGTCGTAGGTTTCATGCAAGCCTTCAACGCTGGAGGGATCTACGGTCCATTGGCTGAAAACATACTTTGCCAAGCCGGATAAGCCGTTAATCAAGGCGTTAGGTAAATTCGGTAACATAGCGGGAAGCATAGTAGTCAGGGTATCAGTGGTAATGTTGCCCCCGGAACGCTGGGCCTGCCAGGCGATGACGCGACCGTCATTGCTCACCCCCGCCTTCAGGCGCATCAGCGACGCAGGACGGTATACCCCATGGCGAATATCATCTTCTCTTGACCACAAAAGCTGTACCGGCTCATTGACAGCCATGGCAATTTCGGTGACTTCCACAATGTGGGTCAATGTCGCCCGACGACCGAAGCCGCCGCCGAGATACAGATTGTGAACCCGAATATTGCCTCTGGGTAGGCCGGTGATACGCTCCACTAGCCCCTGGGCCCCCTGAATGCTTTGGACGCCGGTCCACAAGTCCGCGGTGTCGCCACGGATATGCAGGGTTGCATTGACCGGCTCCAGAGGCGCATGGGCGAGAAATGGTGCAAAATAATCAGCTTCTACGATGCTATCGGCGACATCAAAGCCCACATCAACATCGCCCTGCGAGCTGGCTTCTAGGTCCTCGCCCCGCTCGAGCGCGGTATCTAAATCCTTACGGACTTGGGCACTATTGACCCGTTTTAGTGGCTTATCCTCCCAGCGAATCACTAGCGCGTCAGCCGCTTTCTTTGCTTGCCAGTAGGCGTCAGCGACAACAGCAATACCGCTTGAAATGGGTACTATGTGTCGCACCCCGGGCATGGCAAGCGCGGCGTCACTGTCAACAGCTGACACCCTCGCGCCAGCCACGGGTGCTCGCGCTACAACGGCAAACACCATGTCGGGAATGTCGGCATCGATACCGAACTGGGCAGTGCCGGTTGACTTCGCTAGGGCATCGACTCTGGTGAATTCGCTGCCAATGTACTTGAACGCGGTATTAGCTTTGAGCGCCGACTGCTTGGGCATTGCCATGCCAGCGGCTGTGGACACAAAGTCGCCATAGGGAAGGCGTTGGCCATCGGTCACCACATGGCCGTTATCAGTGGCTAACTGACTGGCGGGTACGCCTAAATCGAGGGCTGCTGCCTCAAGGAGTAACGCGCGGGTATTGGCGCCGGTCTGTCGCAAAGGCCCCCAAAATGCACGTATGGCGTTACTGCCACCGGTAAGCTGTATACCGAATTCAGGGTTGGCATAGTCCTTATGGGAACCCGCAGAGGTCACCGTCATGTTGTGTGGATGGACATCGAGCTCTTCGCCAATAATCGTTGCCAGACCGGTGCGAATGCCTTGACCCATTTCGTCACTGGGGCAATAAAACGTGATGGCGTTATCGGGCGTTATCTGCAAAAACGCGTGCGGAATAAAAGCACCCGCGTCCCGATTTATCGGCAGGGCACCACTGAACGAGCAGCCCGGTAACGTCAACCCAATAATGAGGCCGCCACCGGTAGCAGCGCCCATCTGTAAAAACCCTCGGCGAGAGACATTGCGAACAGTCATGAAGAGGGCGCCTCAGCCGTGGCGTCGTAAGCCAGCTCGGCCCGCGTTTCATCGGTGACTGTTAGCGCCGCTACGGACAAAATAGCTTCTTTAATCCGGGGATAGCAGCCACAGCGGCAGATATTGCCCGCTAGGGCGTTATTGATATCAGCAACACTGGGATTGGGGGTAGTCGACAGCAGCGCGGCGGCCGACATGATTTGGCCGCTTTGGCAATAGCCGCACTGTGGCACATTGTGGTCAACCCAGGCTTGTTGCAGAGGATGCAACTCATGGTTATCCGTCAGACCTTCAATGGTTGTGACGCGCTTACCGGCGACACTGGCCACCGGGAGCACGCAGGTTCGAACCGCCACATCATCGAGGTGCATGGTGCAGGCGCCGCACAAGCCCGCGCCGCAACCAAACTTTGACCCCTTCAGGCGAAAGTGATCCCGGATTGCCCACAGTAGCGGCGTATCGGAAGCGCCATGAAATGCCACTGGCGTGCCATTGAGTTCGAACTCGATCATGAATATTCACCTCACAGACGACTGGCGCTAGTATAGCCTTATTAGATGCCGTGCGCAGACGCCGTCGCGAGGCGAATCGGATGGCCATGACCATTGATCTGCACCCCCCCTGACCCAGATGACCGCGTGCTCGGCACAGGGTAAAGTAGCTGAAAACGCCAGTGCTGGTGTGTCTATTGATAAGCGAGTAAGGAGCACAAAATGGATTTAGGAATTGCTGGTCGGCGGGCATTGGTATGCGCTTCTTCCAAAGGCTTGGGTCGTGGATGTGCTGAGGCGCTAGCGGCTGAGGGGGTTGAAGTGGTGTTGAACGCTAGGGCGCCCGAGGCACTGGCTGAGACTGCAGCTTCGATTCGAGCGACTTATGGTGTGTCCGTCCAAGAAATTGCCGCAGATATAACCACGGAAGAAGGTCGGGCCAGCGTACTGGCGGCAGCTGGAACGGTCGACATACTGGTGACTAATGCTGGAGGACCGCCGCCGGGGAATTGGCGAGACTGGCAGCGTGCCGACTTTATCGCTGCGCTGGATGCCAATGCGCTCACTCCTATCGCACTGATGACCGCACTGGTGCCCGGGATGTGTGAGCGAGGCTGGGGTCGAGTGATCAACATCACCAGCGTGTCGGTTAAATCGCCTATTGCTATTTTGGGTTTATCCAATACTGCGCGTACCGCGCTGACTGGTTATGTCGCGGGTGTCGCTCGAGATGTGGCCAGTCAGGGCGTTATTATTAACAATTTACTGCCGGGACTTCATGCCACTGATCGAACGATTAGCCTCGATGGAATGGAGGCAGATATCAACAACGAGACGGTTGATGCTGTTCGCAAGCGAAGAATGCAGTCTATTCCCGCATCCCGATACGGGACGGCCGCGGAGTTTGGCGCGACCTGTGCTTTTCTGTGTTCAGAGCACACGGGCTTTATGATCGGCCAGAATATTTTGTTAGACGGTGGCTCGTTTGTTAGCACGCTGTAATCGCCATCCGTCAACTAGGCGGGTGGACTTGAATCATTATAGTGTCGGTGTACAGTGGCCGCTGGGTTGCGCGTAGGACTAGATTATTCATCAAGGAAGGAGTTGTTCATGAAGTGTGTAAAAACAGTGGTTATTGCGGGGGTTATTATCTGTGCCGGAGCCCTGCCGAGTTGGGCGCATATTGAGAAAACCGAGCCCATGCAATCCCTCCGACAGTCTTACTTCGCATTAATCGGTATGACCTTCGGCCCTATGGCCGATATGGTGAAGGGTAAGATTGACTGGGATCAGGCCACATTTGAGCGCTGGTCCAGCGATCTTGCGGCGGTGGCTACCTATAAGGTCGAGCGCGGTTTTGCGCCTGGCTCAGAGGAGGGTCGTACTCGTGCCAAACCCGATATCTGGTTGGATTTAGATGAGTTCAAAGAGCATCTTGGGGAGCTCAGAGCGGAAACTGCCCGACTTGCCCAAGTGGCTAAAAGTGGCGACCGCGCAGCGATCCAAGCGCAACTGGGCGTTACGGGAAAGACCTGTAAGGGCTGCCATGATGAGTACAAAGCCAAAGACTATTTGTATTGAGCGGTAGAATTCGATGGCCACACCTGACAGCTGTCGGTCACTAAGGGTTTTACCCTAACCGCCGCAACTGGGTAATTTCCGCCATAATGGCGATGGCAATTTCCCAGGGGGTCTTACTACCGATCGGCAGTCCTACCGGCGCGTGAAGGCGCGCTAGCTGGGCGGCTGAGAGACCGAGGGTAGCTAAGCGCTCAAGCCTGCTTCGAGTTGTGCGAACTGACCCTAGGGCCCCCACGTACCAGGCGTCCGTTTCTAAGGCTTCGAGCAGCGCCATATCGTCAATGCGAGGATCATGGGTCAGCGTGATAATCACCGAATGGCGATCGACGGCTTGGCTTGCAATCATATCATCGGGCAAGCCGTGCAGCAGAGGAACATCGGGTCCCCGCCATTGTGCTAGGGTCGACTCTCTCGGATCGATAACCAGTACCTCAAAATCCATGGCGATCGCAAGATCGGCCAAAAGTTGGCCGAGCTGGCCGGCCCCAACTAGCAGCATTCGCATCTTTGGACCAAAGCTTTGTTCCATCGTTACAGCATTGATCTGCAGCGGCTTAAATTCGTTGACAGGCTGTAGCTGGGTGTGTCCCGAGGCAAGGTCCACCGTGCGCGTGATTAGCTGCCTTTGGTTAATAGCCTCAATGACACGAGTAATCCAGAGACCGTCGTCTGCTGACAGTTGCTGAACAATGATCTCCAGTTGACCGCCACAAGGTAGACCTAAGCGTTCATTTTGCTCGGCGCTGACTCCATAATGGAGGCGCTGGGGGCAGTCACTGGCAATCTTGCGCTGAGCAATTTCATCTAACAGGTGTTCCTCAACGCAGCCCCCAGACAACGTCCCGACGACGTCACCCCCACTTAAGGCGAGCATTGAGCCCACAGGCCGGGGCGAGGAGCCCACAGTAGTGACAATGGTACACAACCACGGCTGCTGGCCATCACTGAGCCAGTGTTTTAACTGTGTCAGCACCTCAAGGTCGAGACTCTGCATGATAATCCTCAGTCAGTCGTTTAGCGATCAATCCATCGAATGATGTAATCCTCGAGGGTCGCCGGATCGACGTCGGCTTCCGAAACAACGCGGTTGCGGACGGTACAGGTAGCCTTGTGTACCAGCGCGGGTCGACCGCTGACTAAATAATGCCACTCGGGTAAATCCTCACCCTCTGACACTAAGCGGTAAGCGCAGGTTGCGGGTAGCCAATGCAATTGCTCGGGTGTCATCTCGCGGATATTTAGACAGTCGCTGACGCGCTCGTGGCGGTGGCTGTAGTCGCAGCAACGGCCCGTTTTATTATCGAGTAGCCGACAGGCGACGTTGGTGTAGTGAACATCGCCAGTATCTTCATCCTGCAACTTATTGAGACAACATTTACCACAGCCGTCGCACAAACTTTCCCACTCGTCATTGCTCAGAGTGCTCAGAGGTTTATGCCGCCAAAATCCGACGTCACTCATAGGCAGCGTCGTTTAGGCTTTAGAAAGGTGAGCGAGCGTGTGGGCATTGTCTTCCCAATGGCGACCGTCAAAGGCCTCATCGGTGATGGACTCAACGCTGTCTGGCTTTATACACCGTGCGTGCACGCTTACTCCGTCAGGGTTGGAGCGAGGGATATAAAATGATTTTACGCCACAGATCGAGCAAAAATAATGTTTCGCCTCCCCGGACCCAAAGGTGTACGTCGACAAGAGGTGGGCTCCTTCCTGAAGAGTAAAGCGATGCTTGGGCACAATAAGGTGCTGATAGTGCTGAATAGCGCAGATAGAGCAGTTACAGGTATGAGACTGCAAATGTGCCGGTGCGTCAATGCACCAGCGCACAGCGCCGCAGTGGCAACCGCCTGTGTGGGTCACTAAGGCATCCTCTTCCATACTGCTCCTCCTCGGGCCGTGCATCGGTGATGGTTGACTCATCTTAACCCCATTTGCAGGGGTCATCGTGCAGTGATGACGGGCGGTTTACGTTGCCCTGACAATAACGGATGTCAGCCATGACTGTCATGGCTTAGCAGTACCAAACCGGTAGCGCTAAGGCCCGTAGCAGCGAAAGGCTGAATTTTCGATGTCTTAGCCATTTACTTTTGGTTACGATGGCCTATGACTAGGGTGTTGGTAGCCGCTACAACATCGACGCGTTAGGTCCACCGGGTGGTCATCATAGATCCCTCGGGGTGGCAGCCAGCGGTGGGGTTCAGTGACGTCAGTTTTGGAGGTAATGATTATGGCAACAGTGCATCGCGTTATGGTGGGTCTTTTAGCCGCCGGTATAACCCTCTCGGTGTTGGCACAGCCTCTAGGGCCTGGGGCAAGGCCTGTTGGTGCAGATTGGTCTCGGAGTCCAGTCTACGGCATCAATGGCATGGCTGCGACCGCTCAACCGCTGGCTTCTCAGGTTGCACTGGAGATCTTAAAGGCGGGTGGTAGCGCGGTCGATGCGGCCATTGCAGCCAATGCGACGTTAGGGTTAATGGAACCCACAGGTAATGGGATTGGTGGGGATTTGTTTGCCATAGTCTGGGACCCAGAGACGGGGCGTTTACATGGCTATAACGGCTCGGGCCGATCCCCTATGGGCCGAAATATTGACCAGATGAACGCTAAAATTGCCGCGATGAAAGCCGATGGACGTCTGGCCGAGGACTACCAGGGCATTCCTTCGCATGGGTCACTATCGGTGACGGTGCCCGGCACGGTGGATGGCTGGTTTGCGCTTCACGAGCGCTGGGGACAGCTGCCGATGGATGACGTTCTGACCCCTGCGATTGAGTATGCGCAGCAGGGCTTTCCTCTATCACCGGTCATAGCCGACGGTTTTGCGGCTAACCTTCGTCGATTTAAAGCCATTGCGCCCATGGTGGAAGAGCTCGATAACGCGATGGCACTGTACTTTAAGGGTGATAAGGCGCCCGTTACGGGCGACATTTTTCGTAACCCCGACCTGGCGAAAACACTCACCGCGCTGGCTAAAAATGGGCGCGACGCGTTTTACACAGGGCAGCTGGCTGATCGCTTAGCCAGCTACTTTACCGCCATCGGTGCTGACCTTAGCGCTGCTGATCTGGCCAGCCACCGGGGTGAGTGGGTAGAGCCAAGGGGAGTTGACTATCACGGTGTGACCCTCTGGGAGCTCCCGCCCAACGGTCAGGGGTTCGCTGCGCTGATGATGCTCAATATTCTTAAACAGACCGATCTCCGTCGTTTTGATCGAGGATCTCCCGAGGTGTTTCATTACATGGTGGAAGCCAAACGGCTAGCCTTTGAAACCATGGCGCAAACCTTTGCTGATCCCGCGCACGCTGACCTACCCCTCGATGCCATGCTGTCGGAAGCATTCGCCCAGAGACAGTTTGCGCGAATCAATACGCAATCGGTATTAGCCCCGACGGCGCTGGCAGTAGCGCTCGAAGGCGAGGGTGATACCACCTATTTAACGGTGGCTGATAACAAGGGCATGATGGTGTCTCTCATTCAGTCCAATTATCGGGGTATGGGTTCGGGCTTAGTTCCGACTGGCATGGGTTTTATGCTCCAAGACCGCGGCGAGCTCTTCTCCCTGAACCCAGATCATCCCAATAGTTATGCGCCCAACAAGCGGCCATTTCATACGATTATTCCTGCTTTTCTTACCCGCGACCAACAACCCCTGATGAGTTTTGGCTTGATGGGCGGCGGTATGCAACCCCAAGGGCACGTGCAAATGGTGGTGAATATCGTTGACTATGGCATGAATATTCAAGAGGCCGGTGATGCCGCACGATTCTTGCATGATGGGGGTGCCAGCCCAGAGGGCGGTGCTCCCAATGAATACGGCGTGCTCTATGTTGAGCCGGGGGTGCCCCAAATCACCATCGATGCGCTGGTAGCACTCGGTCATGTGCTTGAGGTCAATGATAGGGGCGGACTGTTTGGCGGCTATCAGGCTATTGCGAGAGATCCACAGACAGGGGTTTACTCGGGCGCGACGGAAATGCGTAAAGACGGTGCTGTAGTGGCTTGGTGAGGGTTACTCTTCTTCCTCAGCGAACACCTCTTCGTAGTCGAACTCGGCTTCGAA
This sequence comes from Halieaceae bacterium UBA4452, assembly GCA_002389505.1. Taxonomy (GTDB): domain Bacteria; phylum Pseudomonadota; class Gammaproteobacteria; order Pseudomonadales; family Halieaceae; genus Luminiphilus. Next base: position 18,701 of record DGPA01000022.1, on the reverse strand, counting down.
TTCGGCATAGGAAGGGCGCTCCGGGAGGGGCTCCAAGTCAGCCTCACTGCCATCGGGGCTGCGTGGATCATTGTCGAAGCTAGCGGGAGCTGTGTCATAACCTGCGGCAACAAAAGGACTCTGTTCATCGACGGGTACGGCGGTTTTACCCGGTGGTTGAACAATGATGTAGCCCGCAGCGACCACCGAGCAAATGGCAATACCCAGGAATAACCAGTGACTCCCGAAAAGAGACATTAATTGCCCTATGACAAGGGGCGCGGTGGCGGCAGCGAGTGAATTCAGCAGGAGGACTGACGAGGCAATGGTCACAAATTCCTCTGGCTGACTATTATCAGCCGCTTTTGCCAGAGATACCGCATAAATAGCATTGCTGCTGGCGCCCAAAAGAACCCCCACCCCCAGCAACCAACGGGTATGGCTTGACAATGTCATGAGTAAACAGGCTCCTGCCGTAATGATGGCCAAGCCAGCCAGTACAAAACGTCGATCGACCCGGTCAGAGATAAGTCCAACAGGGTATTGTGCGAGTGCACCACCGATGACATTGGCGCTAATAAACAGCGGTACAAAATCGGTAGTCCCTGTGGCGCGTAAACCAAAAACCGCTGCTAGGCTCCAAAAAGACCCCATAACGATGCCGGACAACAGTCCTCCCGCGAAGGCGGTATGGGAGCGTTTGTACAGCAGTGTGAAACTGAGTTTGGTACTGGGTACCGGTGCGGGTGCGAGGGATTTTGTCAGGCTGACCGGGACCATGGCCAGAGCAATAAAAATGCCGGCCAACATGAAGGGCTGCGAGGATTCAGCCGGGGTGAGATTGAACAAAAATTGACCAGCTGTTATGGCCGTGAGGGTAAGGAACGTATAAATGGCTAGCACCTTGCCTCGCGCATCACTGGGGGTCTGATCGGTTAGCCAGCTCTCAATAACGGTGTAGGCGCCACACATCATCGCGCCAATGGTAAACCGTAAAATAATCCAGGTGATAATGTGCTCTGACAAATCGAGGGCGAGTAACGCGCTGGTAAAGATAGCGAGTAACGCTGCGAAGATTCTTATATGACCGACTTGGGCAATGAGTTTGGGAATAAAAAAGCAGCCGGTCATAAAGCCCAAATAATAAGCCGATGCGGTAAGCCCAATCAGTGTGTCACTCAGGCCTATCTGCGCTGCCCGCAGTGGCAACAGCGTCAGGTGCAGGCCGTGACCTGTGAGTAACAGTGCGGTGGCGATCAACAATGACGTTAAAGGGCGGAGGCTACGCATGTTCGTTGTCTATTATTCCTTTACAGGTTACTTGTCCTCGGCGACTGCAGTAGCTCAGCAATCTGTCAATCGGTGGGGGAAGATTATAGGATGGCGAGTATAGGGTAATGACATGTAAAAGCTGATATGAAATCTTTCGCAAATAATGAACCTTCCGGCTTGCCGAGTCAGCATGCGGTGCAACCAAAAGCGATCGTCGTTGGTGGCGGTGGTGGGCTCGGTCGAGCCGTCGTCACTGAACTACTTGAGGAAGAAAATTACGCCGTACACACGATAGCTCGAGGCGAAACGGCTCCGCCGGGGGGGCGACACTGGCCATGCGATTACTCTGATACCAGCATCACTGAGACCGCGATGGCCATTACAGAGGCGCCGGGCAGGTTGGCGCGGTTGGTGATTTGTAATGGCGTTCTTCATGGTGAAGCCTTTCGTCCCGAGCGGACAATTAAGCAGGTGACCCGCCAATCCATGGCGCACGTCTTGGAGATCAATACCGTATTACCACTGTTATGGTTAGCGGCATTTTCCGACGCGATAAAATACGGCGATGCACCAAGGATAGCGGTTTTTTCAGCCAGAGTGGGGAGTATTGGCGATAACGCATTGGGGGGCTGGGTCAGTTATCGAGCCAGCAAGGCGGCGTTGAATATGGCGCTCAAATGTGCCGCCATCGAGTTTAGCCGATTGAATAAAAGTGCAAAGCTGTTGGCGTTTCATCCGGGCACCGTGGATACCGCTATGTCGGAGCCTTTTCAAAAGGGCGTGCCAGCGGGCAAATTATTTTCTCCTGCCTACGTGGCCCAACAGCTCCTAGGAATACTCGACTCCCTTGAGCCTGATGGTGAGTTGTCTTACCTCGATTGGGCTGGAAAGACCGTTCCCTGGTAGCCACTGCTGGCTTTGGCGTTAGCGTAGAAATTCTGCTCGAGTCTCTGAACTGGCTTTAAAAATGCCACCCAGCGACGTTGTCCGGGTTGATGAATTGCTATCCATGACCCCGCGAGATTTTACGCAGTAATGCACAGCATCCATAGTTACCGCAACGTTATCAGTTCCAAGCAGCGTTTGCAGTGCCACTAAGATCTGTTGGGTTAAGCGTTCTTGTACTTGCGGGCGCTGGGCAAAAAATCGAACAATTCGGTTGATTTTGCTCAAACCGATAATTTTCTCATTCGGTATGTAGGCTACTCTTGCCTTGCCGTCTATGGTCACAAAGTGATGCTCACAGGTAGACGTTAAATCGATGTCATCTACGCGTATCATCTCTTCGACCTGCATTTTGTTGTCGATGACAGAAATCTTGGGAAACTGACTGTAATCTAGGCCCGAAAAAATCTCGTCGATGTACATTTTGGCGATTCGATGAGGCGTCTCACTGAGGCTATCGTCGGTCAAATCGAGCCCTAGCGCGGTGGCAATGGCAGTAAACGCGTCGCGAATAATGGTGTATTTCTGCTCCTGTGTGTGTCCGTTCTCTATCATCGGTGTTTCTAGGCCGGTATCGATCAGCGCACTGCGTACCTGTGCGGCTTCGGAACTGAGGGCAGATGGAAAATTGACGGCATTTTTCATGGCTGTGGGATTAAGCATGAAGAAGATCCTCGCGTTGTATGGAGGTACCTACGGGTACAATTCAGCGCTGGATTGCTCAATTAACGCCTAAGATACGGGTAATAGGTGCCATGGGCATTACGTGTGACCCAAACCGCAGTTAGACCCACTAACACCTTTCAGCGGTGCTACCCGGCCTAGGTGAGCTAAATGGGCGACCTAAGACATTACCAAATCCAGCGACGCGCCGGTCAGCGCTGGAATGGGGAAAGGGACGTTGATGTGTATTGATTGGTCTTCACGACAAATAGCAGTTGCTGACTAAATCGGTTCATTTTTGCCCAAAAAATTCTGCTATTATGCCGTGTCCATTTTAGTTCTCATGAACGAGAAGCAGCTGATTTGATGGAGAGTCACGCTACAACAAGGAGTCGTTATGCTAAGTGGCCTCAAACGCGCCGCTATTCCTCTGGCTGTTCTCGGCGTGGGTATAGGCATAGTTACTGTACTTAACGCCTTTAAACCCCAGCCGGATACCGCTACGGAGCCCCCAAGGGCGCTAAGTGTCTATACCCAGCAGGCCATTAAACGCGACGCTCAACTGCAGGTTCAGGTTGATGGTGAAGTACGTGCTCAAGTGCGTTCTGACGTGGTCACACAAGTGGCTGGGCGCATCATTGACGTGTCGCCAGAATTTATTGAAGGGGGGGCCTTTTCCGCCAACGAGACGCTGTTTGCTATCGAAGATATTGATTATCGATTGGCAGTGAATGAAGCGCGAGCGCGCGTTGCCGCCGCCGAAGTGGATGTTGAGCAAGCATTGGCAGACGCTGATGTTGCCAGCCAGCAGCTCGTTGGCCAGCCAAATCCGTCGCCATTGGCACTGAAGAAGCCGCAGCTTGCGAGGGCCCGCGCGGCGCTAGAGGCTGCTCGGGCGAATCTGCTCCTAGCGCAAACAAATCTTGAACGAACACGCGTATCGTTGCCTTACGAGGGTCGAGTGATTAACACTTCGGTGGATTTGGGGCAATTTGTGACTGCTGGAAAAGTGGTGGCTACCGCATTCGCCACCGGTAGTGTTGAGGTTCGCTTACCGTTGACGAATTCGCAATTGGGCGCTTTGGGTGTACCCATTGGCTATCGCTTCGCTGCAGGAGAAGGATTGCCCGTTGTCTTTAGCGCTCAGATCGCCAATAGAGTTTATCGCTGGAGTGGTCAGTTGACTCGGCTTGATGCTGCTATCGATCCACGCACGCGGGTTGTCTATGCTACCGCTGAGGTAAAAGATCCTTACGGTAACCTCGATCGTGCCAATGCCATGCCTCTCGCGGTTGGCCTCTACGTTAACGCGTCTGTTTCGGGACGAATGGTGAGTGATGCCATTGAAATTCCCGCTGCGGGTTTGAGGGCAGGTGGGCAGGTGTTTATTCTCACCGAAGAGGGCCGTTTATCCATTAGGGCGGTGGATATTATTTATGCGACTCCAGACCAAACGCTTGTGTCCTCAGGAGTGATAGATGGTGAGCAAGTGATTGTTTCTGCTATCCGAAATCCGATCGCCGGTATGCGTTTGGAAGCTATTGATACCAATAAACGCGCGCAAGAAGGTGGCGGTATCAACGCTCTGGCAGATTGAGGGGAATGTCATGCAACACCTAATAGCCTGGTGGGTTCGCAACCCTGTCGCTGCCAATTTGCTTATGCTCGGCATACTGATATCAGGTTGGCTTGGGTTAAAAAATATTGAAAAAGAAGCTTTCCCGTCAATTAATCCCTCTCAGGTGCAGATTGAGGTTGTTTGGCCTGGGGCTTCGCCCCAGGAGATCGAGCAGCAGGTTGTCCAACGTATTGAAGATGCGCTAGAAAACATCAGTAACGTTTACCGTGTGCGAGCCGAGGCTCGAGAAAGTTTGGCCAGCGTCACCGTTGAAACCTATGCCCGGATTGATCTGAACGGCTTTTTAAATGATGTTAAAAATGCGGTAGACAGCATTACATCTTTCCCGCGAGACATTGAAAATCCGCGTGTTCGTCGATTGGAATGGCAGCAAGAAATTAGTCGCGTCGCCGTCGTGGGCAATGTTGGCGAGCAGACATTGACGCGGCTTGCTGAAGATTTGCGGGAGGACTTCGCGAGTCAACCTTACATATCCAAAGTGGGATTGTTTGGTGCGCGTAAGGAAGAGGTCACCGTCGAGCTCTCTGAGCTGGCCTTGCGACGTTATAACCTAACCTTTGCTGAAGTGGCTGCGGCAATCCGTGCAAACTCGATAAACTTATCATCGGGTCAAGTGCGAACGGGAACGGGCGACATTCAGCTCAGAGTATTGAATCTTGCCGATAGTGAATCAGATTTTGGCAGTATTATTATCCGACAGACGGCTGAGGGTGCTGTCATTCGACTGCGTGATGTTGCCAAAGTCATCGATGGCTTTGAGGAGCAGGATATCCTCGCCACCCTCAATGGCGTCCCCGCTATCTTGCTGCAAGTGCAATCCGCCGATCAGATGCAAGTGGTTAAGAGTAGTGAGTCGACGAAGCGCTGGATAGATCAAGTGAATGATAGGCTCCCATCTGGAGTCCGTGTAGAGCTGTGGTTTGATACCGCCGATATTTATACCTCCCGGATGGATTTAATTGCCGAATCTTCTTTGCTGGGACTGTTGCTTGTATTTATTATTTTGATTTTAACCTTGCGCCCTCAGGTAGCGCTATGGGTGACCGCTGGTATTGGCGTGGCGTTTCTTGGTTCTTTTGCGTTACTGCCTGCCAATGATGTCTCACTCAATGTCATTTCGACGTTTGCTTTTTTGTTGGTGTTAGGCATTGTCGTCGATGACGCCATTGTGGTGGGTGAGAGTATTCATCATCACACCCAACTGGGCTTGCCTGGAGAAGAAGCTGCGATCGTTGGTACCATGAGCGTTGCGCGCCCGGTAATCTTTGCCGTGTTAACCACTATCGTCGCTTTCGCGCCGTGGCTATTTGTATCGGGGATTGAGACCCAAATCACTCGACAGTTATCGATTGTTATTAGCCTCGCACTGGTAGCCTCGTTACTCGAGGCATTCTTTATCCTGCCAGCGCATCTTCGGCATTTGGAACCTCGCAAGAACCTTAAGGGATTAGCACTCAGGCAACAAAAGCTTGCGCATGGAATAATCATTTTCAGCAAGCGCTATTACCAGCCGTTTCTAGAAAAGTGCCTTACATACCGCTACCTGACAGCTGCGGTCTTCATTTCGGCGTTTATTGTCTCCATTGGACTATTTACGACCGGCTGGGTGAAATTTTATTTTATGCCGCAAGTTGAAAATGAAGTGATTTTTATAGAGGTTAATCTTCCGACAGGAACACCCTTTGAACGTGCTCTGGAGGTGCTTGATCAGCTTCAATCAGCTGGACAAAGTTTGATGACTGAAGTGGAGACGGATGCAGCTTACAGTGGGGAAGGTTCCGGCAAGTTAATAGAGGGTTGGTACACCCAATCTCGCCGGGAGAGTGTAATCGCGATTCTTCGACTCGCACCTCCTGAAGTTCGCGATCTTAGTGCCCGAAAGGCCGCCGAGCGACTCAGAGAGTTGGCAGGTGATATTCCCGATGCAGATGAGGTGAGCATTAATTATACCCTCAATGATAGTAATCCCAGGGTCACATTTTTGCTCCAACATAATAATTTCGCCACCCTGAAACAGGCGAGTGAAGATTTGCAGCTGCATCTGCAAGGGTTTGAAGCGGCATTTTTTGTTCGCGATGACCAACAGGGTGAGTTGAGTGAATTACATCTTGCTCTGAAACCAGGCGCGGAAAAATTAGGCGTTACACTCGCCGATGTCTCTGAGCAAGTTCGTCAGGCTTACTATGGCCAGGAAGTGCAGCGCTTGCCCCGGGAGTTTGGTGACGTAAGAGTTATGGTGCGTTATCCCCGGGATGCGCGCGAGCAACTCTCATCCTTAGATGATTTTCGTATCCGAACCGCTGACGGTCGCAGTATTCCTTTGGCCGCTGTTGTCGATGTCACCCTCGGAGAGGGAGTACAAAAGATAAGTCGTCGCAATGGCCAACGAATCGTGCAGGTTGTGGCAAATGTAGACCGTGATTCGGTCGATAAAATATCGACTGCAGTGAGTGATGAATTTATTCCACTATTGATCAATAGGCATCCTGGACTCGAGGTACTCAAGGGTGGTGCCCAAGAAGCCGAGGCTGAATTTTTTAGTGAAATCACGGCACTCTACACCGTGGCTCTGTTTGTGATTTACGCGTTAATTGCTGTTGCCTTTAAATCGTATTCTTTGCCGCTGCTTGTGATGACCGCTATTCCGTTTAGCTTTATGGGCGCCGTTTTTGGACACTTAGTGTTTGATTTGCCAATGGCGTTGTTCTCTTACTTTGGTGTTGGGGCAGCGGCGGGTGTTGTGGTCAATGACAACTTGGTGCTAGTCGATTACATAGTCCGCCGAGAGCAGGAGGGATTGACTCCCCCTGAAGCGATAGTTGATGCGGCAGTGAATCGATTTCGTCCCATTTTACTGACTACAGTCACTACCTTCGTGGGCCTCATACCGATTATGGCCGAGCGTTCAACTACCGCTGAGTTTTTGAAGCCCGCCGTCTTATCACTGTCTTTTGGCGTATTGTTTGCGTTATTTGTCAGTCTCTTACTGGTGCCGGCCCTGTATCTCGTGGGCTGGGATTGGCAGCAACGGCTGAGCAAACTAAAAGCCCAGCTGAGCTTGAGGGGCAGCTATTAATGGATGCCATGCATTAGTCGCTTCAAGACTGGAGTGAGTGTCAGCAGGACGGCTGCGGCGATAAGTCCGGTCCAGAACAGTTGATCAAATAGTGGAATAAAGCGATCGACGTTATCAACCGCTGAGGCCGCAGTGTTGGCAGCGCTGGTGGCGACAGCGGCTAGTTGAGCTGCTACATACGATGAATAAGCGGTGGCGAGAAACCATGTTCCCATCATGACGCCCACTACCTTGGGTACCGCCAGCTTAGTGACCGCAGATAGTCCGACAGGACTTAAGCAGAGCTCCCCGGTGGTGTGCAGTAAATAAGCGAGAATTAACCACCACGCTGAAACTAATCCAGCCTCGTTGGGGAACTGCGCACCATAAGCGAGGACGCCAAACCCGAGGCCGGCTTGCGCAATGCCGAGGGTGAACTTGATCGGCGTGTTAGGCTCTAGACCGCGCTTACCTAGCCGCGTCCAAAGAATCGCGAAGAGCGGAGCGAGCGTGAAAATGAAAAACGAATTTGCGGCACCAAATTGTGCCGCAGTGAGCTCCATGCCGAATAGCGATCGGTCAGTCGCGCGATCAGCAAAGAGAGTCATTGACCCCGCAGCTTGTTCAAATAAAGCCCAGAAAACGACCGTTGAAAGCGTCAATACAATGAGCACAAACATACGCTCCCGTTCTATTTTTGTGCAGCGACTCAGCAAAAACCACGCCAACAAGATAGCAACCAGGGCGGAGACGACATTGAGTACCGTGCCCACGAGGGCGGTAAATTGAATCAGTTGCCAGACGACAAAAACGCCAGCCGCACTGACACCATAGATAAGCCACTCTAGGGATATGGGGCCTAGTATTGGCTGCTTGAGCTTATCGGTATCAGGTGCTTCACCATGACCTTGTAGCGTGTCCTGGCCCCATAAAAATAAACCTAAGCCAAACAGCATGCCTATTCCTGCTGCACCAAAGCCGTAGGCCCAGCCATAAACCTCGCCCAGCCACCCGCACAGTAGGGTTGCTGTAAATGCCCCCAGATTAATGCCCATATAAAAGATAGTGAAACCTGCATCTCGTCGAGGGTCGTCATCGGCATAGAGTTTGCCTACGACGGTTGAGATATTGGGTTTGAGGAATCCGACGCCCATAACAATGAGTGCGAGTGAAAAGTAGAAAACTTGGATTGCGCCGGTATCGCGTATAAGGGTATCGCCGACCAGTCGAGCTTGCTCACCTTCCAGCGCCATGCCTAGATGGCCCGCCACCAATAGCAGCCCTCCAAAGACTACCGCTCGGCGCATGCCTAAATAGCGATCAGCGATAAGTCCTCCAATGACAGGCATGGCATAAACTAAGGCCGCATAGCTACCCAGTACTCCTAGCCCTGCTTCATCAGTGAATAAATGATATTTGGTGAGGTATAGAAGCAGTAAATATTTCATGCCATAGAACGAAAAGCGCTCCCACATTTCGGTGCCAAAGCAAATAAACAAGCCTTTGGGGTGGCCTAGCATTTCATGGTGATGAGGGGCCGAATTAATCGCAGCGTTGTCGGTCATGCGCAGTACTACCTTGTTATAAATGGAAAAAATGAGTGAGGGGGCATGGTGGCACGTCAACGCGGCGCTACCTCGGCTTTTACAGCCGGCCCACAAGATCCTCTAACCCTAATGTCGAGTGTAAGCTACTGGCCAAAAATCGCGAGCCCCTGGCTAGGGTAGCACGGGCTGGCTCGAGAAATAGTCGACGCAATTTCGCTGGATTTGCACGCTTTTTTACAGCATTATGTGACGTGATTCACACATTGTGAGCCGTTAAACTTGACAAAGTTAGCTGGCCGTAGGCTTCCGCTCTATTAAGGGGCGCTGTACGCCGAAATAATAATATGAACGAGAGGCTGCTGATGAGCGCGCTTCGCCGTATAGGATTTTTATTTTGACGCCACCAACGTCTGCTTATTTTCGCTACGCCGGTATTTCTGAGAGAGATTTCGAGCTAACGGTCACGCCCATGTTTACCATGTTCAGGGTTGTCGCGCTACTGGGGACCTTACCGCCATTGACCCGCAACTTCCTTTATGAACCGACGGCATATGCTTGGCCTCTGGTGCTGTGTTACGTCGCGCTACTTTTTACAACCCTAAGCCTGCCGCGTGTTAGCACTCGGTGGCGTTTGGTGTTCGCTGCAATATTACTGACGATAATAGGGCTACTGGTGCAAATCCGTAATCCTGATTGGCCAAGCGTTGGCTTTCTTCCGGGTATTACGGCCATTTTCGCTACAGCAATGGCCCGTGGGACACTTTATGCAGGGTTGGTAAGCTTTGTTTATGCGGCTTGCAGCCTTGTTGTTATGCTCGTGTTGCAACGTATTTCACCCGCTAATGCTATGGTGTTAATCAGTGGTTTTGTTTTGATCAGTACGGCACCGATCACACTCCTAGTGATGCTGCTCGTCAATCGAGATGCCGATTACGTCGCGCTGGTGAGCAGTGAGCAACAGTTAAAGCGGGAGGAAGTGCGCCGGGCAGAGTTACTGACGGCTTTATCAGAAGAGCTATCCACACCTCTTGATGCACTGCGACATCTGGCTTTGGCGAAAGGTGATCCGCAAGCGGTGATCGCCGCGATGACTCAGGCGGGGGATGATGTCGCTGACATTATTGAGGACTTGAAACAGAATCTAGGGCCAAAAGACAGCGTCTCTTTCAAGGTAAAAACCCTCAACATCAATAATCTTGCGGAATCCGTTCGCAGACAACTGCAACCGGTACTGGCAAGTCGAGGGGTCGCGTTAGACGTTGAACTCGCTCACACGCCTGCCATGTCCTACCGAATGGATGGCAGGCGTTTACGATTTGTTTTGACCCATCTCATACGCAACAGCCATCTCCATCCCGACGCGACGCGGCTAGTATTACGGGTGAGTGGTAGGCGAGATAGCGACAACGCTCACAGCTTGATTTTTTGTGTGGAGTGTGACGGCACTGGGCTACCGATCAGAGATGAGGCGCGACTATTTGAGGGTGGCGTATTTCGCCCTCATTTAGCGGTATCTGATGGGCCGTCTCGCCTAGGGGATTTTGCAGAATTGAGTCGGTGTGCTGAGCTCCTAGCCTCCATGTCTGGCCGCCTCAGCTACAGTTTCACTACCCAAGGCAAGCCGTCATACGAGGCACTTGTGAAGGCATCACCGAGTTCCTGGGAAGATGATACGAGCGGTACTGATACCCCATCTAATCTGCCATTGGCCAGGTGTCGTATCGCTGTGGTCGATGACGATCCTGTGGTGGCAGGGATCTGTGAGCAGCTGTTAGTCGCTTCGGGCAGTGCCTCGGTCGCTATTTTTAGCACGCGGGAGGCGGTATCGACGTCTACATTGATGGGTCGTCAGTTTGACTTGGTATTTTTTGACGCATCGAGTTACGGGGCCGGCTCGGAACAGTTAGCGGTCAAAATTGGCGAGGCAGTGGGTGCGACTCGGTTAATTGCTATGCATCCTTTACCCGAGGGATTGATGCTGAGCGCTGATGTGGCGGCGACTACTGAGCGTCCATTAAACGCCGCTGGGCTTTCAAGGGCATTGCGCGCGATGGGACTGCAAGGCGATACCGACACCGCAATGCCGATGAGTTATCGCTGATAACGTTGATGACTTACAGCGCTCATAGTACTTACACGTTGTAACGTTGGCGCTGTTGTCGCCTAACGAAGCGCGGCTAGCATGTCGTCAAACTGTCGGATGCGTTTCACTTGAGCAAACAATGCCGCAGCCTGCGGAAAGTAGTGGGCTAAATAGACCAACCACTGTTTGAGCGGATTTAGTGCATGGTGGGCTTCATAACGGAGTGCATTGCGCTCAAGAAACGCCTGAAGGAACGGATGTACGTGCTCCCAGAGCATGGAATCATGGCTGGTATTTGTCAGCAATGCGCGGGTAGCCAACCCGAGGTCAGGACGGCATAGTGCCCCTCGGGCCAGCATAAAATGATGACAGCCACTGACTGACGCACAGCGAATGACGTCAGATGGGGACCACAGTTCGCCATTGGCGATCATTGGAATGCCTATGTGTCTGCTCACGTCTGCCAGTCGCTGCCAGTGGGCAGGGGGACGGTATCCTTGTCGTCTAGTACGGGCGTGAACGGTCAGCTCGTCAACGCCGGCGTTCACCACCGCTGCGACCACTGCCTCAAAGGCTTGGTCGTCTTCAAAGCCCAGTCTAATTTTAGCGGTCAGAGGCACCGTCCTTGGCAAGGCAGAACGAACGGCGCTGCAAATCTCATAAATGAGTGGGGGATTTTTTAGCAGTGATGCCCCGCCCTGAGATTTATTAACTGTTTTTGCCGGGCAACCAAAATTTAAGTCAATACCCGGGGCTCCGAGTCGGTATGCTACTTGGGCATTGCGTGCAAGAAGGTCAGGGTGGCTGCCCAGCAGTTGGATATACACCGGGATGCCGCTGGGAGTCTTACCACCGGCAGACAGCTCAGGGCAGCGGCGATAAAAAACCCGTGCGGGCAGAACGGTCTGTGATACCCGAATAAATTCGGTGACGCAACGATCGTAGCCGCCAATACCCGTTAGTAAATCTCGCATAACGGCATCGACCACGCCCTCCATGGGGGCGAGTATCAAGCGGGGCGTAGGGTGTTCGTGGGCGACCGGTATTGGGGCGGTCACTGTTTGAGTATTCGCATAGCGGACAAGCACTGTTGTGATGTTTGGTGATCAGAGAAGCAACCACAGAGAGGGTACCCGACATTAAGTTTAGCGTCACTAGGGCGTAGCGCAATGGCGTGGGCTTTTGTAAACTGGCAACCGACAACTTGATCGCCTCATAGGACAAGCGTATGAATCCCAATTATCTTGACTTCGAACAACCTATCGCCGAGCTCGAAGCCAAGATCGAGGAGCTGCGCATGGTGGGCACTGACGCGGACTTGAATTTGGGCGATGAGATTGCGCGACTGCAACAAAAGAGCGCGGCCCTTACTGAAAAAATTTATTCAGATCTTAGCCCCTGGGACATTGTTCGAGTTGCCCGCCATCCACTGAGACCTTACACCCTAGATTATATCTCAGAGCTGTTTACTGAATTTGATGAATTGCACGGCGATCGTCGATTTGGCGACGACAAAGCCATTATTGGTGGTATGGCGCGACTCAATGGCAAGCCTGTCATGGTCATCGGTCAGGAAAAGGGTCGCTCAGTGAAAGACAAGGTTTATCGTAATTTTGGTATGCCCAAACCCGAGGGTTATCGAAAAGCGTTGCGCCTGATGGAAATGGCGGAGCGATTTCACATGCCCATCATAACCCTCATTGATACGCCGGGGGCCTACCCGGGTATTGATTCTGAAGAGCGTGGTATCAGTGAAGCAATTGCGCAGAATCTAGCCGTTATGTCGCGTCTTCGTACGCCCATTGTTTGTGTTGTGATCGGTGAGGGTAGCTCTGGTGGTGCCCTTGGTATTGGCGTGGGTGACCATTTAGCCATGCTCCAGTACTCGACTTACTTTGTGATTTCTCCAGAGGGTTGCGCTAATATTATTTGGAAAAGTTCTGAGTTTGCCCCACAAGCGGCGGCTGCCATGGGTGTCACATCGTCAACGCTACAGGATTTAGGGATAGTTGATGCATCGATTAATGAACCTATGGGTGGCGCTCATCGGGATAAAAAGCTGATGGCGAGTCGTGTACGAGATCACGTAGCGGCACAACTCGAGCAGTTGTCGACGCTGAGTATCGACGCCATGCTCGAGAAGCGTTACGCTCGATTAATGTCTTTTGGCAATTGACGGCTAAGGCCCTCTCTCTACCTGAGCCCGTAGAGCGGGCGCTGGATGCGGCAAAAAATGCGAGTCGCTGGTGGCTCGCAGTGTCTGGCGGTCGAGACAGTATGGTGCTGCTCGATATGGTGCATCGCTGGGTTCAGGCCAACGACGGCCCTACGCTGTATGGTCTACACATTCACCACGGGCTGTCGGAGCACGCCGATCGCTGGGCATTACTGTGTGAGCAGCAGTGTATCGCCCGAAAAATAGCGTTCCAGTGTCATCGGGTGAGCGTGGCGCAAAACGATGGCAGTGGACTTGAGGCAGCGGCGCGGGCCGCGCGCTATGCGGTATTTGAACGTTGCCTCGAAGAGGGTGATGTGCTGCTCCAGGGGCATCATCAAGATGATCAGATCGAGACAATTATCTATCGATTGCTGCGCGGCGCAGGACCGCGTGGCCTTACGGGGATACCTGAGACCCGAGCACTCGCTCGGGGCACGCTTTGTCGACCATTGCTGAACACCAACCGGGAGCAAATCAACGCCTGGGCGCAACACTACGATTTGCCCTTTGAAGAGGACCCTAGCAATCGTGATGTCACGCTTGATCGCAATTATATCAGGCATGAACTGTTACCTGTCATCGCCGCGCGATGGCCTGGGTATCGCCAAACAATCAGCCGTGTAGGGCGACTCCAAGCGCTGACAATGACTGGGCTGGAACAGGCCCCGTTGGCGCGAGTGGTGGGATTTTGGGATGAGCCTGGCCTGTCTTTGGGGCCGTTGTCCACCGTGGCATTGCCATCGGAAGATGATGCGATATCTTTGGCACATCAATTGTATCGGTGGCTTCTAGAAGATGGCTTTGATCCTCCGCCCGCAAAGCGGTTAACTGAATTTGCTCGCCAGTGCCGGTCTGCGCGTGCCGACAGGCAGCCGCAATTGAAGGTAAACAATCAGCGTCTTATTGCCTGGCAGGGTAGCGTATACAGAATTCCCTACGCAGAACGAACGGTAGCATTGCCCGATTCGGTGACTGTGGGAGAGACCATTATTGGCCCCTGGGGAGCTCTACGGTGGGAGCCGGACCTAGACGGGTTGCCAGAAGGCTTGGCTGTCGGACTGAGAATACGCAGCACTGGTGAGAAAATGATGCTGGCAGCTGGTGGCCCTACCCGGACGTTTAAAAACATCTGTCAGGCCTATAAAGTACCGCCATGGTGGCGATCAGCGCTGCCGGTGCTAACCCATGAGGGTCAAGCGGCTTTTCTCGTCGGGGTCGCTAAACTCAAGGGTGCCCCAGACTTAGCAGCAGATGATGAAATAGCTGGCTTCTCGCCACAATGGCGACCTTTACTCGAGTAATTGAATTGAGTGAAAGGCGCCATACTGGTAAGCTAATGTCCCATCTGCGTGCGGGTAACGACTAACAAGCGTCGGGACGCACAGTCTTCTGTTCCTGATTTGGTGGCCCGAATGACACGTTATGTGTTTGTTACAGGTGGAGTCGTTTCTTCCCTCGGTAAAGGTATAGCTGCGGCCTCGCTTGCCGCCGTCCTAGAGGCCAGGGGCTTGAAAGTTACCCTGCTAAAACTCGACCCGTATATTAATGTTGATCCTGGGACTATGAGCCCTTTTCAGCATGGAGAAGTGTTCGTGACCGAAGACGGTGCAGAGACCGATTTGGATTTAGGTCACTATGAGCGCTTTACACGCACGACCATGACCCGCAAGAATAATTTTACTACGGGTCGAGTATACGACACGGTGCTACACAAAGAACGTCGGGGAGATTATCTCGGTGCCACCGTGCAGGTCATTCCGCACGTTACCGATGAAATCAAGCGTCGAGTCAAAGCGGGTGCTGAGGGCTATGACGTAGCCGTGGTGGAGGTCGGTGGAACGGTAGGTGATATAGAAAGCCAACCCTTTTTAGAGGCCGTTCGGCAACTCAAGCTAGAGATGGGTGTCACACGGGGTATGCTTATGCATTTGACCCTAGTGCCCTATATTCCGACCGCCGGGGAAATCAAAACCAAGCCTACTCAGCACTCGGTCAAAGAGTTGCGTTCCATCGGTTTACAGCCGGATGTGTTGCTATGCCGATGCTCGGTAGAGGTGGATGAAGGCGCCCGACGGAAGATATCACTGTTTACCAACGTTGAGGAGCGAGCGGTCATTCCGCTGTTAGATGCTGACAGCATCTATAAAATCCCTGGCAACTTAAACGCCAATGGACTTGACGATTTTATTCTCGAGCGCTTTGGGATGGACTATCCACCCGCTGATCTATCCGAGTGGGATGATGTGGTTAGACGGGAGTTTAGTGATCGTCGTGCCACGGTGAAGGTCGGCATGGTAGGGAAATATATCGATCTAACTGACGCTTATAAATCCCTGAATGAAGCTCTCGGCCACGCAGGGCTGCATGCCCTTGTTAGGGTTGAGATTGACTATATCGACGCCGAGGATATAGAGACAAAGGGCACCGGATTACTCGACCAACTCGATGCCATATTAGTGCCGGGGGGATTTGGTGATCGCGGTGTCGATGGGAAAATTGCGGCGGTACGCTATGCTCGAGAAAAAGGCGTGCCTTTCCTCGGTATTTGCTTGGGTATGCATATGGCGATCATAGAATACGCGCGCGCGCGATGCGATATGAACGGCGCCCATTCCACTGAAATGGACCCAGAGACCGCTTATCCAGTGGTCGCCCTGATCACCGAATGGCAATCTGCTGATGGCTCGGTGGAGCAACGTAGTGAGGCATCAGACTTAGGGGGCACTATGCGCTTGGGCGCTCAAACCTGCCATCTGGTTGAGGACAGCCTCGCCGCCAAGATCTATGCTGTCAAGGAAGTGCGAGAGCGCCATCGCCACCGTTATGAAGTGAATAATAATTATGTGCCCGCGATTGAAGCGGCGGGTATGAAGGTATGTGGCTGGTCACATGATCATGAGCTCGTTGAAATGATTGAGCTACCAGATCACCCTTGGTTTTTGGCCTGTCAGTTCCATCCAGAATTCACCTCACGACCCCGAGGTGGACATCCACTCTTTACCAGTTACATTGAAGCGGCACTGGCCCACGCCCAGAAAAGCCCTGACGAGCGCCAATAGATGAGCAGCAACCTGCTCGTATCGATCAATGATATTCATTTTGCCAATGATCGACCTCTGGTGCTGATTGGCGGTGTTAATGTCCTTGAGAGTGAACAGTTCGCCCTCGACGTGGCAGGTCATTACGTGGAGGTTTGCCATGCGCTTGGGATTCCCCTGGTGTTTAAAGCCTCGGTTGATAAAGCGAATCGGTCCTCAATGCACAGTTTTCGAGGTCCCGGCTTGGAAGCCGGTCTTGCCATGCTCGCGTCGGTCAAGCAGACCTTTAATGTACCTGTCATTACCGATGTCCATGCTCCTGAGCAGGCAGCGCGGGCGGCAGAAGTTTGCGACATTATCCAGCTACCGGCTTTTCTAGCTCGCCAGACCGACTTAGTCGTGGCCATGGCCGCAACCGGTGCTGCGATTAATATTAAAAAACCTCAATTTCTCAGTCCTGAACAGATAGGCAACGTCGTTGACAAATTTCGAGAGTGCGGTAACGAACGACTCTTGATTTGTGAACGGGGCAGTAATTTTGGCTACGATAACCTCGTGGTGGATATGCTGGGTTTCGGTGTTATGCGAGATGTCACTCAAGGTTTGCCGATGATATTTGACGTGACTCATGCGCTACAGCGACGCAATTCAGGGGATAGCGCTTCGGGGGGCCGCCGGCAGCAGATAGTCGATCTAGCACGAGCGGGTATCGGCACTGGGTTAGCCGGTTTGTTTTTGGAGGCCCATCCAAACCCTAACCAGGCACTCTGCGATGGACCTAGCGCACTGCCGTTACCTTTATTGGCGCCATTTCTTGAGCAAGTGAAGGTTATGGACGACGTCGTTAAAGCCTTGCCAAGTATCGATATTCCTTAGTGACAATGACGCAATGGAGAACAGGGCGTGAGTGAAATCGTAGATGTACGGGGCTTTGAGGTACTCGACTCTCGGGGCAATCCCACGGTGATGGCCGAGGTGACGCTTGATGATGGGGCTATGGGTTCTGCCTGCGCACCCTCTGGTGCTAGTACCGGTAGCCGAGAAGCTCTAGAGCTCCGCGATGGGGATGACAGTCGTTATTTGGGTAAAGGAGTGCTGACTGCCGTAGGGCATGTCAATGGCACCCTACGGGAGGTGCTGATTGGCCATCGGGCTGATGGGCAGCGAGGTATTGATGAACGAATGATCACGGCTGATGGGACTGACAATAAGGGTAATTTGGGTGCTAATGCTATGTTGGCAGTCTCCCTTGCGGCGGCCAAAGCGGCAGCACAGTCAGCGAGCTTGCCTTTATACCAGCACATTGCTGATTTGGCGGGGAATTCGTTGCTGACCATGCCCGTGCCCATGATGAATATTGTAAACGGTGGCGAGCACGCCGATAACAATATCGATATCCAAGAATTTATGGTGCAGCCCCTGTCTGCGACAACCTTCGCCGATGCATTGCGGGTAGGAGCGGAGATTTTTCATCACTTAAAAAAAGTGCTGTCGGCGCGTGGCCTGTCCACAGCTGTCGGTGATGAAGGGGGCTTTGCACCCAATTTGCCCTCCAATGCTGCCGCACTTGAGATCATTGCCGAGGCGGTGACTAACGCGGGATATAAACTCGGTGAAGACGTCACCTTGGCATTAGACTGTGCCGCCTCGGAATTTTACCAAGACGGCGTTTACCATCTACGCGGGGAGAATCGGGAGTTCAGCCACACTCAGTTCGCTGATTATCTTTCCAGCTTGTGTGACGACCATCCTATTATTTCGATTGAAGACGGTCTTGATGAGTCGGACTGGGAGGGCTGGGCGGTGTTAACTGAGAAGCTGGGTAGCCGGATACAGCTGGTGGGCGATGACTTGTTTGTCACTAATACAAAAATCTTACAACGCGGCATTGACGAGAATGTCGCAAATTCCATTTTAATTAAGTTCAATCAAATCGGCACCTTATCAGAAACCCTTGACGCGATTGCTATGGCCCGCGCCGCGGGCTACACCGCGGTGATATCCCATCGCTCAGGAGAAACTGAGGACGCCACTATTGCTGATCTCGCGGTGGGGACCGGTGCCGGTCAAATCAAAACTGGCTCGCTCTGCCGATCTGATCGAGTCGCCAAGTACAACCGTCTGCTACGAATTGAGGCTGAGCTAGGGTTAACAGCACCGTATCGTGGTTGGGCGGAATTTAAGCGGGGTTGATTGGTGCGCTGGCTCCTAGTGGGGCTTACGGGTCTGCTGTTGATACTGCAGTACCGGCTCTGGTTGGCC
>DGPA01000021.1:286395-331492 GCA_002389505.1 Halieaceae bacterium UBA4452 | reverse complement strand
ACCTGCAAACCGTAGGTATGGTGATACGCCCGCACCAAATGATCACCCGCCGCTTTACTCGCTGAATACGGCGAATTGGGTTGGTAACGCACATGCTCAGTAAATGCATGGGCATCTGCGCTGAGCGAGCCGAACACTTCATCGGTTGAAACATGGTGAAAACGGTGCGCTTGACCGGACCCCTGCAACCAAGCCTGTCGAGCAGCGGCGAGCAAGGTGTGGGTACCCATAATGTTAGTTTGAATAAAGGCATCGGGGCCGGTAATCGAGCGATCGACATGACTCTCCGCCGCAAAGTGAACAATAGTATCCACGGCAAACTGCGCCATAGCATCGGCCACTGCGCGTGGGTCACAAATAGTGGCCTTGAGAAAGTGGATCCTGCCATCGGCTTCAAGTGGCGCCAGGCTCTGACGATTACCCGCATAGGTTAGGGCATCAAAAGCCACGAGTGTATCGTCAGGATGTTCTTGCACCCAGTGATAGACAAAGTTGGCACCAATAAACCCGGCCGCGCCGGTGACCAGCACTGATCGAGCCATACTCTTCATTCCTTATCGAGGGACGCCCATTCGCTTAGCATAGCGTCCAAATTATCCTGCCAGTGGACCCCTGAGTGACCAATCACCGCGCGGGTGGTGCTTTTATCCAGCACGCTAAAGCCCGGCCGCTGGGCTGGCGTGGGGTAATGCGCTGCAGGTATCGGTGTCAGTGTTGCCGCCGAGGTTAACAGGCCGTGCCTAAGGCCTTGGGCACGAATAGCGCAGGCAAAATCATACCAGCTGCAGGCACCCGCATCGCTCCAATGAAACACCCCCACCGCCTCAGGCTTTGCCAGCAATGCCCAGCAGGTGTCAGCCAATCCGCGCGCCCAAGTCGGTGTCCCTATTTGGTCTTCCACCACCGACAGCTGCTGCCGTTCTGCCAGGAGTCGCAACAGGGTAGTAACAAAGTTTCGACCCGGGCGCGAGTAAACCCAGCCCGTGCGAAGGACGAGAGCATTCGCACCGCTGTCGAGCACCGCCCGCTCGCCAGCCAACTTACTCGCACCGTATACACCTAACGGATGCGCGGCATCGTCTGGGCGATAAGGCCGCCCCGCACGGCCATCAAAAACAAAGTCCGTTGACAGATGCAGCATGCGAATACCTCGGGCCGCGCAGGCCGAGGCCAATAAGCCCGGCGCCACGCTGTTAACCGCCTTCGCAGCCGCGACGTCGCTCTCGGCTTGATCCACGGCCGTATACGCCGCCGCATTAATTAGCCCGCAAAACTTATGTTCGTCTAAGGTCGCAGCAATGGCGTCAGGATTGGTTATGTCGAGTTCAGCGCGCTGACGAGCCACAACGCTCATTCCTTGGGGTATGCACAGGGTCAGCGCTTGCCCTACTTGGCCACCGGCACCACAAATCAATACCCTAGAGAGCATTACAGGCGCGCTTCCACCCAGTCTGCATAGTCGGCAATAATCCCTTTACCCTCGGGCTCGTTAAAAATTTCATGGTATAAGCCCGGTAACAGTTTGAGGGTGACATCTTCAGAGCTGACAGCGCTTGCGAACTGCTCGGAGCCCTTCGGTGCCGCCATGGTGTCGGCACCTCCGTGCATGGCGAGTATCGGTAGTGTGATGTCTGCTGCTCGGGCCAGCACCTGCTCCATAGCATCAAAAATAGCTACTGCGAGGCGGGCACTCACTTTGCCATGATTCACCAGAGGGTCAGCAATATAATCTGCCACCACCTGAGGATCTCGACTGACACCCGTCGCATCCAGGGCAATCATCCCCGCCTTGGGCGCCACTTTTGACAGCAAGCGGCCAATCCACATAACTAGGACAGACGGTGGCTGCTCAGCCGCAAACGCCGATCCACTGAGCAACGCGCCATGATAGTGCTGTTGGTCCTCCAGTAATAAGCGGCCCGTAATGAGTCCGCCCATACTGTGTCCCAACACAAAGCATGGGACGTCAGGATAGCGCTCGGCAAGCACAGCCCGACATTCTCGCACGCCGACCAAGTAATCCTCGAAGCGATGCACATATACCCGCGCACCTGGTGACTCACCATGGCCCATATGATCGGGGGCGATCACAGCAAAACCCCGGGCATTGAAGGCCTCGGCAACCGGCTGATAGCGGCCACTGTGCTCACCCAGCCCGTGAATCAACAGTATTGTGGCTCTGGGCTGATCAACAGGCCATTGGCGGTAGTGAATTCCCGAGGGCAGTACGTCCATGACCTTGTGCTCCAGCTGTGGCATCAATCAATTGGCGACTGGCGTGGTCCACTCGGCGTAGCGAGCTTGCTCACCCCGCACCGCCTCGAAGTAAATCGCCTGCAACTGCTCAGTAATGGGGCCCCGTCGCCCCTCGCCAATGGGGCGACTGTCTAACTCACGGATAGGTACGACTTCAGCCGCTGTTCCAGTAAAAAACGCTTCGTCGCAAACATACACCTCATCGCGAGTAATACGCCGCTCGCGAACTTCGTAGCCTTCGTCAGCGGCAATCTGAAAAATGCTTCGTCGAGTGATGCCATCGAGACACGAGGTTAAGTCCGGGGTGTAGATAACACCGTCGCGAATCATAAAAAAGTTTTCGCCACTACCCTCAGCCACATAACCCTCGTTATCGAGCATCAGTGCTTCTTCGGCACCTGAATCCAGGGCCTCACGTAGCGCGAGGATAGAGTTAATGTAGTTCCCATTGGCTTTGGCTTTGCACATGGTGATGTTGACGTGGTGACGCGTGTAGCTGGACGTTCGTACTTTTATGCCTCGATCTCGGGCCTCAGGATCCATGTAAGACGGCCAAGCCCAGGCGGCCACCATGACATGGGTTTTCAAATTATCGGCGCGTAGCCCCATACCTTCAGACCCCAGAAAGCACATGGGTCTCAAGTAGCCTTCTTGAAGACCATTGACGCGCACCACTTCTCGCTGTGCCTCATTCAACGCCGCCTTGTCCCAGGGCATATCCATTTGTAATATTTTCGCCGAACGAAACAACCGATCAGTGTGCTCCTCAAGCCTGAAAATACAGGTGCCTTTATCCGCCGTATGATAAGCACGAACCCCTTCAAATACCCCAAGACCATAGTGAAAGGTATGCGTAAGCACATGTACTTTCGCCTCTTGCCAAGGAACTAATTGGCCGTCTAGCCAGATTTGCCCATCGAGTTTGGACAGGTCCATGATATTTCCTCGCTGTTGTCACGCCACTAGGGCTTGTTAATCAGTCGTTGTCGTCACAATGCCGGGTAGCCATATATCTCTTATCGCGATAACGGCAGCACGGTGCTCGGCAAAGTGCTGCCGACTCGCCACCGCCTTCCCATCAGCGAGGGCGGTACTGTGCACAGCTGACCGATAATCTAGGTAAGCTGAACGCAATGACGCCACATGCGTAGACGGCATCACCTTCTCTAACTCCAGAGATTCCAGAATACGTACAACATCGGACCACTTGGTAACGGCAGGGTTGCTATGCCCATAAGCTAGTACCGCGTATTGCACCACAAATTCAATGTCGACAATACCACCCGGATCACGTTTAAGGTCAAAATACCCTTCGGGTAACGCCGCTTGATGGCTACTTTGGTCGATCATGCGCTGTCGCATAGCAACCACCTCATGGGCTAGGTGCTCAGCATCCCGGGGCTTTCTGAGAATATCGCTGCGCAGCATCGCCAGCTGCTGCAGCAAAGGTGCATCCCCGGCGACACCCCGAGCTCGTATTAAGGCCTGATGCTCCCAAGTCCACGCAGACTCTAGCTGATAGTGGTGGAAGCCATTGAGAGATACCGCGACCAAACCCGATTCACCATGGGGGCGCAAGCGCAAATCCACTTCATACAGTCGACCGGAAGCCATTTGCGTTGACAGCACATGCACCACGCGCTGGGCCAAACGGGTATAAAAACGAACATTATCAATGACCTTAGGGCCCGCGGTTTCGCCTTCACCTCCTGCGTAGACAAAAACTACATCAAGATCTGAGGCGTAACTCAGCTCAAGTCCCCCTAACTTACCAAAACCGAGTACCGCAAAACTCGCCTGCTCGCCTTGCGGCTGTCCGTGACGGGACACCAATTCTGCCTTGGCGACCGCAATGGCCTGGTGAAGCAGTATTTCCGCTAGAAAAGTTAAATAGTCGCTAACCTTCATGATGGGCAAAGAACCGGCCAGCTCACTGGCGGCCACCCGTAACACCATGCTGTCTTTGATTCGCCCCAAGGCCAGCATTTGTTGCTCTAAATCCTCTTCGGGAATCCGCAACAGCTGCTGCCTTACAATGGAGCCAATGGCGTTGCGATCTGGGGCAGTGTTGAGTCGATCGCTATCGAGTAGCTCATCGAGAAGATCGGGCCGCTGAGATAACTTACGGGCTACCCAAGGGCTCTTAATGGCTAGATTAACAAGCTGATTCAGGGCCCCTGGATTTTCTTCCAGTAACACTAAATAAGCGCTGCGACGCGAAACGGCGGCGACAAAAGGAAGCAGTCGCTCGATGGCGTCGTCAGGATGCGCACTGCTACCTGCGGCCTCAACTAAGCGCGGCAAAAAACGCTCAAGTCGCCGACGCCCCTCCCCCGAAATCATCTGCGTGCGAGTGCTGCCGACGAAGGCCTCAATCGCAGCGAAAGTCTTCGCAGGCTCAAGGAAGCCAAGGGTAGTCAGCCCGGCTTCGTCTACGTCATTAAATGCCAATAGCGCTGGCGCATCTGACGCCTCATGGGGTGTGGACGACTCTTGCGCTGGGGCGATAAGCGCCACAAATGTTTCCGTCACTGCATGTCGATGACCATTAAGCACCGCTAAGAACTCGGTCCAACTCGACAGTGACAGTATCTCGGCTACGCGCGCCCGGGAAAGATCATCGACGGGTAAAGTTTGGGTTTGCTTATCATTCAAACCCTGCAACGCGTGCTCACAGTTGCGCAACCACTGATAAGCGTCCAGTAAGTCATTGGCGAGTGATGGCTCTAACAGCGCTTCGGCTTTGAGCCGCTTGAGTGCCAATACCGTACTGCGAACCTGTAGCTGAGAGGTTCGACCCCCGTGAATAAGCTGCAGGCACTGGGTAATAAACTCGACTTCCCGAATACCCCCCTCGCCTTTTTTAATATCGTCAGACAGGTCGAGACGTCGTACCTCAGACATGATCATCGCCTTCATATCACGAAGACTGTCAATCACCCCAAAATCTGTATAGCGACGATAAACAAAAGCACTCAGAAGCGCGCTTAAATCCTCTTTCGCTGCCAGAGCACCTGTTATTGGTCGAGCCTTCATTAAGGCATAGCGCTCCCAGTCGCGCCCCTGCTCCTGATAATACAGCTCTAGAGAATCAAAATTACATACCAGCGGGCCACTATCGCCGTACGGGCGGAGCCGCATATCCACTCGAAAAACAAAGCCATCGGCGGTCGGTGCATCGAGATAACGGATAACGGATTGACCGGCCTTAATAAAGAACTCTTGATTGGAGATCTGACTGCGTCCGTTAATTGTGGTGCCAGATTCGGGATAAGTGAAGATTAGATCGATGTCGGATGACAAGTTTAGTTCGCCACCACCCAGCTTACCCATCCCCAGTATGATCAGCGCCTGTGGATGGCCACTTTCGGCACCAATAGGCATGCCAAAACGAGGCCTAAGCTGCTCGGTGGCCCGCGTGAGGGCATCGCGAATGACGCAATCCGCCAGTTCGGTCACGTCCGACAAGGTGTCGCCTAGTTGTCCGCGCCCAGAAAAATCTCGCCACAACAAACGGAGCATTTCGCGACTGCGAAAACAGCGCAGCGCGGTCATATACGCGTCGTCACCCTCAGCGCCACGGGTGAAATGACTAACAGCACTGTCCCAGTCAGCCACTTGCCAGTCTCGAGATTCAAGCCAATCGCCATCGACAGCGTCTCCGACCCAGGCCGCATTACGGGCTAATTGCTCGGTGAAAAATGGCGACAGCGCCATGAGTCGCTCTACTTCTTGCAATAACCCCCGTCGCTCGAGGGCCTGCTGAAGTTCGCCGGTGGTTTGCCTCCCCACCAACGCCAACAGCCTATCCCAGCTTGCCGGTAACTGCGCAGCGAGCGTTTGCGGCCAGATCATCGCTTAGCGCTCCTCTGCCGGAGCCACCCTCAACACCTCTTCTATGGTGGTTTCCCCTCGAATTACTTTTTCAGCGCCTGCCAGTCTTAAGGGCACCATACCGCCAGTCATTGCTGAGGCTCTAATCGCCGGTACCGAATGGTGTTCGGTAATCGTATCCTGCACGTCGCTACTAGCCACCAGGACCTCATAAATGCCCTCGCGACCTAAATAACCTGTTTCCCGACAGTGTTTGCACCCTGTGGGTCGGTAAAGTTGTTCAGGCATCGCCATAGCGTCATTGCCCACCAAAGCCAGCCACGCGAGGCTATCGGCTGTCTCCAAGCGCTTGCATTGATGACATAAGGTCCGCACTAGGCGCTGTGACATGACACCACGCACCGTTGCTCTGATGAGAAACGCGGGTACGCCGAGCTCAATAAGCCGCGAAATGGCACCGGGAGAATCATTGGTATGCAAGGTTGACAAGACCAAGTGGCCGGTCAAGGCCGCTTGAATGGCCATGTTGGCCGTTTCCAAGTCTCGAATCTCACCGACCATAATAATATCCGGGTCTTGCCGCATAAGCGCTCGAACACCCGAGGCGAAGTCCAAGTCAATCGAATGATTGACCTGCATTTGATTGAATGCTGGCTCAACCATTTCGATAGGGTCTTCAATAGTACAGACATTGACCTCTGCCGTTGCTAGCCGGCGCAGCGTCGAGTAAAGGGTCGTCGTTTTCCCCGACCCTGTAGGTCCAGTCACCAGAACAATACCGGTGCCAGCGGTGGTCATTGACTCCCACCGCTCGAAATCGTCACCCCGTAATCCAAGCGCTTCGAATGATTTGAGCAACACCTCTGGATCGAAAATCCGCATAACCAATTTTTCGCCAAACGCCGTTGGCAGGGTCGATAATCGCAGTTCCACCTCCGCACCATCCGGCGTTCGGGTTTTCAACCGACCATCTTGTGGTCGGCGTTTTTCGGCCACGTCTAAGCGGGCAAGAATTTTAAATCGGCTGGTGACTGCGGCGGCGACTGCCGCGGGTAATTCGTACACCTTGTGCAATACGCCATCGATTCGCAAGCGAACCAAGCCGACGTCACGCCGAGGCTCCATATGAATATCACTCGCTCGCTGCTCAAAGGCATACTGCAACAACCAGTCGACTACACCCACGATATGTTGATCGTTGGCATCGGGCTCGCCCTTGACGCCTAGCTCAAGCATGGACTCCAAATTGGCTAGTCGGCCATGGCTGGACCGGTTGGCCGAACGCGCACCTTGGACCGAGTGAGCCATGGCATAGAATTCTCTAGTGTGCTTGGTAATCTCCCTTGGATCTGCCAGCACGCGTTTGACGCGTCGGCGAACCGCATGCTCAAGATCCTTTTCCCACTGGGTAATCCAAGGCTCAGCGCTAGCCACCTCTACTTCCTCATCGGTAACGGCAACCGCAAGAATATGATGGCGCTGGGCGAAGGCCTGCGACATGACGTCGGAAATGGCAGCCATGTCGAGGTTTAAGGGGTCGATCTCAACCACCGGTTGCTCGGCCTGCTCAGACACGAAGCGCAGCAACTGCGGCATATCAAGCACCTCACCGGGACGAGCGAGATCAGCGAGCTTAAGCTCTGCTAGATGCACCAAGGGATGCACCGCTGTCGCCGTATGCCCGCGTAAGCGCGTAAGGTTTTTTGCCGATAACCGACCCGCCCGAGTCAAGCCCTCGGCTAAAGCGAAGACATCAAGACGCGACTGGGGTGGAAGTTGTAAGTATTTGTCCATGGCCTAAGTTTACGCTGCTCAGCACATTTCTCCTACTCCAAACAGTGGCGCTACCATGCAAAAATGGCATGCGCTGGTCACACCAGCCAGGCGTGGGAAAGGCGTCGAATGTTCTGCTACGAATAATATCTGAGGCCTTCATAAGATCTTGCACTGCCACATAGCCAACGATAGATGTCATCTTAACGAGTGAAATAAACTCGCCTTTGTAGATAGGCAATATGCGTTGGATGGTTTGAGGTAACACTATGTAAATAAACGTTTGAAGCTTAGTGAAACCCATGGCGATACCAGCCAATGTG
Organism: Halieaceae bacterium UBA4452; assembly: GCA_002389505.1. Classification (GTDB taxonomy): domain Bacteria; phylum Pseudomonadota; class Gammaproteobacteria; order Pseudomonadales; family Halieaceae; genus Luminiphilus. The sequence continues at coordinate 323,306 of DGPA01000021.1, read as the reverse complement.
CCGTCAGCGTGAATGTCGGTAATAATGGTATTCAGTTGATCTTGCAATGCGGTATTGCCCTGTTTGACAGCGGCACAGGTTGGCTCTTCGCGCAGTGCCGCAGGGATCATTCTGAGATCAGGATTTTTCCGTTCGATCAGTCTACCTGTCGCGGTGACAGACAACGTTGCATCGACTTTATGGGCTTTGAGCGCTCCAATAATGTCCGCGAAATCTGCAAATTCGCTAATGTTGGCGTCAGGAAACCGCTCATAGGCCATCTGCGCGGTCGTCGTCCCCGAAATGACCCCGATTAGCGCGTGGGCTACATCATCAATACTCTCGATATGCTTGCGGTCGACTGAATCACACTGGTCAACGTAACTACTGCATCTGCAATGACTCAGGGTAGTTGGTAATACAACCCTCTGATTGTCTAAACAATCAGAGGGTTGTGCTTAAGGAGAGGCCGGGTTTGAGCAACTGGTCTGACTATCGTTACAGACTACATAACTAGCGCCAGCACTGTAATTTCTATCACGCCAGCTTCCATCATTGCGTGTGCGGGTCACTTGAGTACCATTGCGCTTTATGCGAACGCGACTACTGTCGGCACCCGACCACGCAATAGTTGCGCGGTTGCCCTTTCGATTAAGCTGTACCGAAGCCTCAATCACCGGAGCCGGCGGCTCTGGTGCGTCAGCAATAGTCACACTCTGCTGCTGAGTCGCGGAACCACCATCACCATCAGACACCGTTAAGGCGACCGAATAATCACCTGCCCCACTGAAGGTATGGCTGGTATTACGACCACTGGCAGAGCCATCGCCACCAAAATCCCACGCGTAGGTCAGGCTATCACCATCGGGATCGCTGGACTGACTCGCATCAAAGGACACCGAGGTATCCGTGTCGAGGCCACTGGCCGGGCTAATATCAAAGTTGGCTATCGGATCTCGATTTTCGGGCGCTACGTTGATCGTGACAGTATCGCTATCATCTAATTCGCCATCGCTAACGGTCAGCACGACCTGATAGACACCCTCAGCAAACGTGAACTCTGCCTCAGATCCAGAGCTACTGCCAGCACCCGCAAAATTCCACAGCCAATTGTTAATCCCAACGTCGTCCGTCGAGTCAGTGCCATCGAAGGTGACCAGAAGAGGCGCTTTCCCCGCCGTTGGATCAGCGCTGATACGAGCAACCGGTGGCTGGTTTACCGGCGGTCCTGAATCGTCTTCATCGTAGGACACGTTCAGAGTTACCCCACTGTATGAAGAATACGCCTGTAACATCACGTAATACGTTGATGAAGACGGTGACGCTACAGAGCAGCTTTCGTTATTGCCATTAAGCCACGGCCTGCAATCATACGCACTCAGAGTAGGCAACTGACCGGAGCGAAGATACAGGTCAGCATCGCCGCCACCGCCACTTATTTGCACCGTGAGATTGCTGGCGCCCGATGGCAGGGCGATACTGTAAAACGTTTCCCCTCCCGTTGAGGCGCTGAGGTTACTTACGCTCTCGCCATTTGCCAGCGCGGTAGGCGGTGGTGGTGGTGGCACAGCCGGTAACTCCGGGAGGTTATTACAACCGTATTGATCGATCAGCGCGCTGGCCATATTGGTTTGAATCAAACCGTAACCAAAACTGTTATCAGGGCCGGCGCTACCTAAATCCTCCGCAGAGACTGCCAATGCCCGACGAACTTGCGCAGCATTACACTCGCCGTGATTACTCCAAAGAAGCGCCGCTGCGCCCGACACATGCGGCGTGGCCATTGAGGTTCCATTATACGACGCGTACCCACCCCCCACGACGGTTGACTCTACGGCAACCCCTGGGGCTGCCAGCTCAACCTGATCGTTGCGATTAGAGAAGGAAGCGTGAGCCTTTGCGCTATTAACCGCAGCGACACTGACCACGGAGTCGTAAGACGCGGGATAACTATATGAGGTGTTGCCATCATTGGAGGCCGCGGCGATGGATAACACATTGTTATTGGCCAACGCTTGGGCAAATGCGGTGCCTTCATTAGTGCTGGAGCCGCCGCCCCCTAAGCTCATAGACACAACGTCCGAACCACTAGCAACGCAGCTATCGAGTGCATCGATCAAGTCCGAGCTATTGGTCCAGCTGCCATTGTCATTAAATACTTTGACGATGTGTAGCGACAGATTGTCGCCGCTGTGCACGCCGACTACACCGCGACCATTGGCGCCAATAGCGGCAATGGTGCCCGCCACATGGGTGCCATGGCTGTTGCCGGGATTATCCCACGCGTCTCCGGTCTGAGAAACGCCGGTGACTCTGTCCGGCCCAGGCAAGTCTCCGTGATTCATGTCGTAACCTGAATCAATGATACAGACCTTTGTAGCTGACGCCCCAGGCGCCAATCCAGCACCCGGATCCGCCTGAACCATGGCTATTCCATACGGTATTGTCTCGGAACTGTTGTCAGCCAACATGAAGCGCTGAGGATCAGGCTCTACTTTGGCGCCGACAAACAGCGGATGCCTCAGAATTTTAGCTAGCTGCTTTTCTGAAAGATCAGCAGCAATGATATCCCGATATTTTAGTTTTTTGGAGCGCTTGCCATTATTCTTGACAACCACCTTGAGCGACCTAGCGCCTTTACCTTTTTTGTGGCTGACCATATACCGCTGACTGTTTTCCGAATCAGCATTCGCAGACCCCTGATTCTTTTTCGAATCAGCACTGGCAGTGTGTACCGCTCCAGAAATAGCCACCGTCAATACCGCGGTGACCAAAGTAATCACTGGTCGCTGTTTACCCTTTATTGTCATTGTCGTTGACCCCCGCCAATTTCATTCACTGTAAATACACTACCGTAACAGATTTGCCTCCACATCCCAACGGCTACATGCCGTTCTTAGCCCGGTGAATTGCATGAGCTGTGTCTCTGTGCGTGACAACCGCTTTGCTTGCCAGTCATCACCACCAGCCTAGCCGCTGTTAGCAAACTTTGAATTTTCTATTGTTGCATAGTAGGGTGGCGGGCTATTTTTTACCGTCAGGTTCACGACTATGATCACCGCCTCTGAATCCATTGACCGTTGCGCGGCTTTCTACAACGACGATGCGGAGGCCATGCGCTCCTACCTGAAAGAAGGCGAAAAACAGGCCTTAGCGATGGATAATCGCGGGCCCATTCGTTTTGATCAATCAAGGCAGTTGGACGCTACGATTCGAGCCGCCTATTCTCGCTACGGCTTCTATGTGTTTACGAACGTTTTGGGTGCTGCTGAACTGGCCGATCTTGAAGCAGATCTCGTCGCCATGCGCCAGCGCTTTCCAGCGGGTCCAAACAGTGCAGTCAATGCTGCAGGGGAGCCGGCTCTCGGCGCCGACTGCAAAGCGCTGACCTTCGTCTGGTCCAAGCCACTCGGCGATCCACTGGGTGGCACTGCTCTCGCCAATGGACGACATCAAGTCAAAATGTTCGAGCCTGAACCGGCTGCCGATGCACCCATAGCAGCGCCGTTTATTCTACTGGGCTCCTTGCAATTTTCTGAGGCCTGTCTGCGAACCTACGCACACCCAGAGTTATTGCGGGTTGCCGAGGCCATTAACGGAGCAGACTTTGCACCCTTCAACGAAGCGCTGTTCATCAAAGATCCAGGTGTTGGTGCGGCGGTGTCCTGGCACCAAGATGGCGTCACGCATTGGCATAGTGAGGTCTTTGACGAAGACGTCCATGGCTTTAATTTCATGGCTCAGCTCCATGGAAGTACTGCAGTGAATGGCGTTTGGGTTCTACCGGGGACCCACAAAGTGGGACAACTTGATATTCGACAGTTAGTAGAAGCATCGGGCAGTGAGCGCTTGCAAGGCGCGATACCGTTAGTCTGCAATCCGGGGGACGTGGTGATATGCAATCGCCAACTACTGCACGGCTCATTTCCAAATTGTGGACTTGAACCGCGAGTAACGGTGAACTTTGGGTTTCATCGCAGATCATCGGTGTTGGGCGTTCAAGGGGGTGGCATTCATAGCGAAGCGCAACTATTTGATGCTGCGTTAATAGCACGCCGCTCCAGGGTCTTGGGCTATGCCATCGATGCCCGCCAGCAGCGATTTCCCCATGAGACGCCTTACCACTACCAGCCTTTTGAACATCTAGCCGGCCGCTACACATGGGATGAAGCAGCGCAAATCGATATTAAAGATTACAACTGTGATGATCTCAGCATTTAAACAACGATCGTGAGGCATGCCATCCACGACACTTGTCGACTCATACCGACCAGTGCTGATCTGCCACCCACGCCTCGCGCACACCTTCAGGCGTGATGACGGAAACCGCTGCGCCTTGCTCACAGTTGTCGCTGGGCAAATAGCCGAAACCAATATTCTGTTCCAAGCGCGGCGAACACACTGCACTAGTCACCATGCCTATGTCTTCACCCCTAGCGTTCTGAATAGCATAAACGGTTCTTGGATTGATCACAGGCTCCCCGCCGATGACCAACCGGACCAGACGATCTCGAATTCCTTCGGCAGCAATCGCCTCAAGCGCCCCTCGACCTAAATAATCCGCAGACTTACCTAGCGTGAAGAAGCGATCCAGTCCAGCTTCGAGAGGGTTATTGGCGCTGGTCATATCATTGCCATAAGACAATAGGCCACTTTCAACCCGCTCAATCAAGTTAGGGCATCCAGGTCTCACCTGCAGTGCTTGCCCCGCAGCCATTAAGGTATCCCAAAGCCTAATGCCGGCGGCTGGCTCCTGCAAATAAATTTCATAGCCTCCCTGTCCACTCCAGCCCGTGCGTGCCACCACGACTGGCGTATCGGCAATGACAGTCTCAATAAAGCGAAAAAACGTAAGATCACGAATGCTGTCCCCCAATACTCGACCGAGCAGCTCATCGGCTTTCGGGCCCTGCACCGCGAGCGGGAACACGTTGGGATCAAAGATTCGTACGTCAAACCCCTTTCCCAAAGCAAGGCCTTTGGCCCACAACAGGACGTCGGAATCTGACAGTGACAGCCAAAACCGATCGGCCGCCAATCGCAGAATCAGCGGGTCATTAACGATCCCGCCGGTTTCGTCAGTTAGCGGCGCGTAGATGCACTGACCGATTGCACACTGGGACACATCTCGAGGGGTCAAATAATCAACAAATGCTTGCGCATCAGGGCCAAGCACTTCGACTTGAATTTGACAGGCCACGTCCCAGACCTGTACGTGCTCACACAGATGCCAATAATCTGCTTCCAACGATTCATAGCAGGTGGGCAGCACAAGGTGGTTATACACCGAGGCCGATGTAATGCCCTGCATTGAACGCGCTTCAAAGGGGGATGCGCGCAGGCGCCGAGAAAGGGAAATAACAGGTGCATTCATGGGACGACCCTTCAATATTGTGCATCAATCATTCCGTTCGGTCTGTGCATTGATTCACGCCGTGGGCGCATCATCAAAGACCTCACAAAGACCTCAAGGGAAGCGAAGTTTAATCTCATTTAAACGATTCGCAATCACTTTCTAACGCTAAAAATTGGGTAGTTTTCGGTATGAAAGCCTCCGCCATGGCCGCTAGTCTTCGGGCTTAATTGGCGCGGAGATAATGGCGAAGGCAAAAGCTTTCACTCTCAAGTTAATAGTCCCTTGACACAGCGCTGATCGATTAGCTCTGCTACACTTTGCCGACCTTCAACGACAGGTTAATGGATCATGCCCGAATACCGCTCTAAAACCTCGACTGCTGGCCGCAATATGGCGGGTGCGCGGGCGCTGTGGCGCGCCACTGGCATGAAGGATGACGATTTCAGCAAGCCGATTATCGCGGTGGTCAATAGCTTCACCCAGTTTGTGCCCGGGCATGTGCATTTGAAAGACTTGGGCCAACTGGTCGCCAGAGAGATTGAGGCTGCGGGTGGGGTAGCCAAGGAATTTAATACTATTGCTGTCGATGACGGGATTGCCATGGGCCACGACGGCATGCTTTACAGTTTGCCATCCCGAGATATTATTTCAGATTCGGTTGAGTACATGGTCAACGCGCACTGCGCTGATGCCATGGTGTGTATTTCCAACTGTGACAAAATTACCCCTGGAATGCTCAACGCTGCGATGCGACTGAACATACCCGTGGTTTTTGTTTCTGGCGGTCCTATGGAGGCCGGCAAAACCGCCTTGTCAAAAAACAAACTCGACCTTGTCGACGCCATGGTCATCGCCGCGGATAGCTCGGTGGATGATGAAACCGTAGACGCCTATGAGCGCTCCGCGTGCCCCACCTGTGGCTCCTGCTCCGGCATGTTTACCGCCAACTCAATGAACTGTCTGACCGAAGCACTTGGACTCAGCCTGCCCGGTAACGGCTCGCTGTTGGCAACCCATGCCGATCGAGAAAAACTGTTTAAACGCGCTGGCCGAGAAATCGTCAGTTTGGCGAAGCGCTACTACGAGCAAGATGATGACACCGCACTTCCCCGCCACATTGCCAGTTACAAAGCCTTCGAAAATGCTATGAGCCTCGATGTCGCTATGGGCGGCTCAACCAACACGATCTTGCATCTTCTCGCGGCGGCCCAAGAGGCCGAGCTGGCATTTACCATGGCCGACATCGACAGTCTGAGTCGCAAAATTCCACAGCTGTGTAAAGTTGCACCCAGCACGCCGAAGTACCATATGGAAGATGTCCATCGCGCCGGGGGCGTTATGGCCATTCTAGGAGAGCTAGCCAGAGCCGGACTTTTGCATACCGACACCTACACGGTGCACGCGCCGACCCTTGGCGAAGCTCTCGCTCACTGGGATATCACCACTACCGACGACGATGCGGTGCTCGAATTGTATGCCGCCGGGCCGGGCGGTATTCCAACCCAAACTGCGTTCAGTCAGAACACCCGCTGGCCGAGCCTCGATCTCGATAGACAATCAGGATGTATCCGCAGTGCCGACCATGCTTACTCCGCGGACGGCGGCCTCGCCGTACTGTTTGGCAATATCGCTGAAAATGGCTGCGTGGTAAAAACCGCTGGCGTCGATGACGAAAATTTGATTTTTTCAGGGCCCGCCCATATTTGCGAAAGCCAAGAGGCTGCGGTCGCCGATATTCTTGAAGACCGCGTTGTGCCGGGCGATGTGGTGATCGTGCGCTATGAGGGCCCCAAAGGTGGGCCGGGGATGCAGGAAATGCTCTATCCCACCAGCTATCTTAAGTCCAAGGGCTTAGGCGCTGCCTGTGCGCTGGTGACTGACGGGCGCTTCTCCGGAGGCACGTCGGGATTATCGATTGGCCACGCCTCACCCGAAGCAGCCGCGGGGGGTGCCATTGCCTTGGTGGAGCACGGAGACCTTATTGATATCCATATTCCCGAGCGTAGCATCAATGTCCGCGTTGATAGCGAGAGCTTGGAGCGGCGTCGCCATGCCATGGAGCAGCGGGCCAGACCCTGGCAGCCAGTCAATGACCGGCCGCGAAAAGTCAGCCCTGCCCTCAAGGTCTACGCCAAAATGGTGACTAGCGCCGATATGGGTGCGGTACGCGATCTCAGACTGCTGGATGACTAGGCAGTCGCCTAAGGGGCGATGGCCAACTGTGCAAAATCATCCAAATAGCCGTTGAGGGATCGCCTAAGCCGCCGGTCTTGCTTGGCTGAACGAGCATTAAGCACGTCACGAATCACGCGCTTGGTACGCTCGAGGTTATGCGCATAGGCGAGCAGATAGGCCTCTGTTTGGCGGCTTTCCCACGACTCAATGACTGTCATCGTCGGCTCTTGCCAAGTATTGGCCTGCTCCTCTAGCACCTGCTGTAGTTCCATCGTCCAACTAGAGCGTTGCTCGTACCACAGGTGATGCATCGGCGTGAACTCCCGGATGTGCTGAGAAATCGCTGCCTTTTGCTCATCCTCAAGGCGGCCCATCAAGTCGCTAAGGTTTTTTTCAAACCGCTTTTGCAGCGCTTTGTAGTAGGCATCGTCGGACAGTGTTAATCGCTCCTCATACCAGATCTCCTGCTGCTCGCGCATTGACGCCACGAACTCGATGCGTTGCGTCTGCGACAAATCCTCACCCAGGTCCATAGCAAAATCCAATGCGGCTGTACGCAAACGATCGGCAGCCACTTGAAATGCGCTAGCCAACTCGTCAACGTCAGTCTCCTCAAGACGGCTATCTAATTTGTTGTCAACAAGGTCGAGTAAGTCTATATAAAAGGGCAGTTCTTGTTGTCGATGCCAGTCATGGAACGCGTCAAGCTGCTGCCTAAGCACCTTATCTTGCTCACGCGAGAGGGTGACATAATCATCCACATACCAAGCGATCAATGTATCTATGCGATTGTATAAAAACTGGGTGCTCGAGCACGCGCTGACACTAGCCAGTGCAACCAGCAGGAGTAGGCGAACGATGGGCTTAGCGCCAAATGGGTAAAGTGCTAGAAATCTGCGCATCAATAGCGACCGTCGGTTGAATGGTACTGACTCGGTTCCGGCCTTGCTCTTTCGACTGGTACATTGCCTCATCAACCTTAGTAAGCCACTCTTCCGGAGAGGCGGCCGAGGTAACATCGCAGACCCCCATGCTGACCGTCACTTTCCGGTCGGCAAGCAGTGCCATTTGGGCAATGTTCATTCGTAATTCTTCGGCGATTTTTGTCGCGGTCTGAGCACCGACTTCGCTGAGCAGCACCAAAAATTCTTCGCCGCCCAACCTAAATAACATATCAACACCGCGGATTCGTTGGTCAATCGCGACAACCATTTCTTTTAGCACCCGATCACCTTCAGCATGCCCGAAGGTGTCATTGATTGACTTGAAATGATCAATATCGATCATCAACATGGAGGATAAGCGCGCATAGCGCTGGTAATCCGCAAGGTTGCGCAACGCCTGTGGCTGCAGATATCGCCGGTTATAGGCTCCTGTTAAGGGATCGCTCAAAGCCAGGTCAGCCAGCTCATCCACTTGATGGGTCATAAGGCGCATAACCGCCAGCGAAATTACCCACGTTGACAGTAACGCCGTGTAGTTAGCGAATTCTTCAGCTTGGACTGCCAACCCCCTCACCGACAAAAAGCTACCAATGGCGATGAGCCCGGAGAGCAGCGCAACACCGGTCGGCAGCAGTCCGGCAAGACCAATCATCAGAGGGAATAACCACAAATTTTGGTGGTCGGCACCGCGCTCAATCGCCCAGAGCACCAACGTAATATTGAAAGCCAACGCGAAAATGGGTGGCACAAAAACGCGACCCTGTTTCTGCAACCACACAGCAGTAATAGCCAACAGCAGCCAACCTGCCAACGCCACCCACGTAATGGCGGTATCGAGGGGCTCAAGTAAAAGACTTTCTAATGCGATGGCGCCCACTGACACGAGCATCATGAACAACATGAGTCGATAGATGGTGATTCGCCGAGCAAAGCGAATATCTTTTGGGTCGACATCAGTCGGTGCCAGTAAGTCGGACTGAAAAAGCTCAGCCTTTAGCTTCGACCATGTTTTTATGTCCGTCGAATCGTAGAGCGCACCTTCGTCATTATCTGTGGCCATGTGCCTAAGGTACCCGTCCTAATCGGTAGCACCGCCATTGTTACACAGAGACGCCCATCAGGCACCATCCTAGTATGTGCTTAAGCCACCGCCGCAGTCAGTACACCATGCTCACGCAACGCGGAAATAATAGCCGCTAATGACGCTTGAACGATGTCGTGGCTGCGACCAACACCACAGGGGCGCGCACCATCGACATTGAGCTGTACATAACTCACCGCTTCAGCGTCGGCGCTTTGTCCAAGGCTATGCTCGGAATACTCCACTACCACAATTTTTTGCCCGGTCAGGACCTCTAACCCATGAATGAATGCGTCGACCACTCCATTACCACGCCCAGCAATAGCGACGTCTCCTGACGGGGTGAGCAGATTGGCGGTCAGTGCATCAACACCCTCTTCTCGCGATAGTTGGTAGTTGCCCAGACACCACCCACTGCTAGGCTGCAAATAGGTCTGCTCGAATAGCGCGAAAATGGCGCTTGAGGATACTTCCGACTCACTCTCTTCCGCGAGCTTCTGCACAGCCGTACTAAAATCAATTTGCAACCACCGAGGCAACTCCAAGCCGTGGTCTTGGGCGAGAACATAAGCAACCCCTCCTTTACCCGACTGGCTATTAATGCGGATAACCTCTTGATAGGTCCGACCAATATCCGCGGGATCAATCGGCAAGTAAGCCACATCCCAGGGATCATCACGGCGGCGACGGGCAAGACACTTGTTAATGGCGTCCTGATGACTACCTGAAAAAGCCGTGAATACTAGCTCACCGGCATAGGGATGTCGGGGGTGGACGGGTAACTGCGTACACTCGCGGACCGTCGCAATAATGGCATCCATATGCTGAAAATCGAGCTCGGGATCGATGCCTTGGCTATACAGATTCATCGCCATAGTGACGATATCCATATTGCCTGTCCGCTCGCCATTACCCATGAGTGTGCCCTCTACGCGATCAGCGCCCGCCATCACACCAAGCTCAGCAGCGGCCACGGCGCAGCCACGGTCGTTATGGGTGTGCAGCGAAATCAGCAGCGACTCACGGTGATGAACATGTTCACAAAACCATTCGATTTGATCCGCATAAATATTGGGCGTGCTCATCTCCACGGTGGCAGGCAGGTTTATGATAACGGGCTTGTCGGGGGTGGGCTCAAGGACCTCGTTAACGGCGTTGCACACCTCGAGGGCGAAATCGAGTTCTGTGCCAGTGAAGCTCTCCGGACTGTATTCAAATGTCCACTCCGTCTCTGGATAGCGCTTTGCCGCGGCTTTCACTAACTCCGCTCCTGATACCGCAATGTTAATAATGCCCTCCCGGTCAACACCAAAAACGTCGCGTCGCTGCACGGTAGAGGTGGAGTTGTAAAAATGGACTACCGCTCGCTTCGCGCCCGCCAAGGCCTCAAAGGTTCGCTCAATGAGCTCTTTGCGCGCTTGTACCAATACCTGGACAGTGACATCGTCAGGAATGCGATCCTCGTCAATGAGCTTGCGCAGGAAATCGAAATCATGCGCTGAGGCCGAGGGGAAGCCGACTTCAATGCTCTTAAACCCAATGGCCAACAGCTGCTCCCAAAGGCGCAACTTCTGCCCGGCGTTCATCGGCTCAACCAATGCCTGATTGCCGTCTCGTAAATCTACCGAACACCATATTGGCGCCTTTTCTAGCACGTTATCAGGCCAGCGACGATCGACTTTCTTTACCGGAGTGAAGCCACGGTATTTGGTAAAATCAAAGCAGTGATCGGGTGTAAAGCCCATGGTATTTCCCTCTAATGCACAATGGTCGGCAGTGTAACCCGCCAGCCAAGCCATAACTCACCAATAATAGGCTTTCTTTGCGCTTAAATAAGCGTTAATCTCTAGTTAACTGCAGATATTTAGGGATTTACACTAACTTATGAGCAAATCAGGGCTAGACCGCACAGACCGGCGACTACTTACCTTGCTTCAGGAGAACGCCAATCTCTCTAATCTAGAACTCGCCGACAAAGTCGGCCTCAGTCCCACCCCGTGCGCACGGCGAATTAAACGCTTAGAGCAGGAGGGATTTATTAGAGCAAAAGTCACACTCCTGGCCCAGGAAAAACTGGGGCTGGCTTTGACCGCTCACATTGGTATTACCATGGATCGCCACACACCTGACCGATTCACCGCCTTCGAGCAGGCGATAACGGATTATCCCGAGGTATTAGAATGCTGCGTTGTGACGGGGCAGAGCGCTGATTACTTGGTGAAAGTCGTCGTTGAAGACATGGCCCACTACGAACAGTTTTTACTCGGCCGCCTGACCCGCATACCGGGGGTATCGGGGGTTCACTCCAGCTTCCAGCTGCGCAGCGTTGTCTCGACAACGGCGCTGCCACTGAACTAACGGCTAACTGGCGTTAGCCAATTCCCTCTCAATAAGGAAGTCTGCCACTTTGAGCATATTGGCTTGACTACCCGCTTTCCGGGCGGTCACCAAGTACTTGCCGTTGACCATAATAGACGGTGTCCCGGAGATCTTTGCCGACCGCGCCCGCGCATCCGCCTGTCTAACCAGACTGTTAATGCCAAAAGAATCAAAAGCTTTATCGAAATCGGCAGCGGACACCCCGTTGGCGACAAACAGGTCACGCAGTGCCGCCTGGCTTCCCAAGCGCTGGCGTTGCACGTGCATTGCCTCAAAAATGGCCGGATGCAAGGTCGCCATGACCCCTAAGGCCTCAGCCATATAATAAGCCTTGGCGTGCAGCTCCATGGGTGCGTTCCACATAGCCGGTGAGCCCTGCAAGCGCGCGCCGTCGGGGAGGGTTTTCTCCCAAGCCTCCAGCAGGGGTTCAAAGGTGTAGCAGTGCCCGCAGCCATACCAAAAAAACTCCGTCACCACGACCTCGTCGGCAGAGCCTACCCGCACCGACGGTTTAATGAGATCGTAGTGTTCTCCCGGCTGCCATTGGGCAGCTGATTGGCCAAAACAACCAACAGATAACGTCAATGCTGCGGCACTGGCGATGGCAGCAAAAAACGAACGTCGCGTCATATGGGTCACTGGATACTCCTTTATTGTGCTGTGGTGGCTATTTCAATCCTGACACGTAACTGGCGACCGCCTTAATCTCAAGATCAGACAGCTCAAAGGCCGTCGTACGCATAATTTTGCTGTCGCCGTCGTTTACACGACCTGTAGCGTCGTCATAACCTTTGCGAAACATGGCCAGCTGAGCCGCAATATAGTCTGCATGCTGACCTGCCAGGCCCGGAAAGCCCGCGGGTCCATTGCCTTTGCCCGTCGGACTGTGACAGCCAGAACAGGCCGCCACTTTACGATCCATAATGCCAGACATATAGACTTTACGACCCAGCTCAACCAGCTCGGCGTCGGCCAGCTCGGGCGTACGCTGTTGGCCATCATAAAAGGCGGCAATGTCCGCTAGATCTTGATCAGACAAATTGTCCACCTGGCCGGCCATAGACGCCACTGGACGCAAACCACTGCGAATATCTTGCATCTGCTTGAGCAAATATTTTTCCCCCAAGCCGGCAAGCTTGGGAAAGTTAGGCACGAGGCTATTCCCGTCACCACCGTGACAAGCACCACAGATTGCCACTTTCGTCGCTCCCGCGGCAGCATCGCCCTCAATTATGCCAGCGGCTTGAGCGCCGACACTGACAGCCGCAGTAACGGCTAGCGCTAGCGCAGCGCGCATCATTGTTCCTAACAACATGACTAGTTCCTATTGGTCAATCAACTTACTTGGGTTCAGCCATGTAGGTGATGAGCTCGCTGTACTCTTCGTCGGTGCAGTCAGCACACAGGCCCGTCGGAGGCATCGCATTTAAACCGTTTTTTACTGACGCTACGAGTGCATCCATGCCTTTCTCTAGACGAGGCGCCCAAGCGGCCGCGTCATGGGATGTCGGCGCACCAGCAACACCGGCGTTATGACACACGGCACAAGACCGATTGTACTTATCCATATTGGGCTCAGCGCTGACCGAAACCACGAACAGACATGCTATGGTCACCGCCGCGGTCGCCAACACGCGGCCGAATGTCTTTTGAAACTTCATAATCTCTCCTAATGTACCTGATGGTTAACTCGCCAACACCGCAATGGTAGCGCATCTACAGCGGCGCTGCTTCGCTTCGCCGACTGTGGCATTATAGTCAATGAAACGCCCTCGGACAAAAATGATTCATGAGTAATGACGTAGACCCCTCAACTACCCTTGCGGCCATTAGCTTTCGCTCGGCAGCATTTTTGCAGAGCGCCAGTGCGCTTAACAACGCCCCGAGGGATCAAGGCTCTGAGGTAGCTTTTGCAGGGCGATCTAATGCCGGAAAATCAAGCGCAATCAATACGTTAACTCAAAATAAGAAGTTGGCCCGCACGTCGCGCACTCCGGGTAGAACACAGTTAATCAACTTTTTTAGCTTAAGTGACACCCAGCGCTTAGTTGATCTGCCGGGGTATGGCTATGCCAAAGTGCCACTCAAGTTAAAAAAAGAATGGAATCAACATCTAGAAAGCTACCTACAACATCGGCAGAGTTTGCGTGGCTTAGTCTTGCTCATGGATATTCGTCACCCACTCACCGAGGGCGATGAGCAGATGATTGGCTGGGCGGCCAGCGCCAGCATGCCGGTTCACATCTTGCTCACCAAGGCCGACAAGCTCAGCCGCGGCCCGGCAAAGAACACCTTGCTTTCGGTTAAAGCACGCCTCACTGAGTATGGCGATCTAGCGTCGGCTCAACTTTTTTCGTCGCTAAAAAAAGACGGTTTGCGCGAGTTAGAGGTCAAGCTCAAGCATTGGCTGACCGACGAGTCGGTGTTTGAAGACGACACCCTCAAACCTCAAGCGCCCATGCAGCAAGACGCTGACTGCCAGGTAGCGCCACCGACAGCGCCCTGAGCCGCTGCCGTTAGTGGGCCTCATCCCAGTTGTCGCCCATACCTGCCTCTACTAACAGCGGCACATCGAGGACCGCCACATCGGCCATGAGTGAGGGCAGCGCTGCGATCAAGGTTGCGCCGTCATCATCCGCCACTTCAAACACCAGTTCGTCATGAACCTGCATAATCATCAGCGCATCAAGATCAACACTGGCTAACCATTCATCGACGGCAATCATAGCCAGCTTGATAATGTCGGCAGCGGTGCCCTGCATGGGTGCGTTAATCGCCGTCCGCTCAGCAGCTTGCTGGCGCTGCTTATTGCGGGCATTGATTTCCGGCAGATGTAAACGCCGACCGAATAAGGTCTCCACATACCCCTGCTTGTGCGCCAACTCGCGGGTGCGCTGCATATAGTCGTGGACACCCGGGTATCGCGCAAAATATCGATCGATATATTCCTGTGCCTCGTTTCGACCAATATGTAACTGCCGACCCAAGCCAAAGGCGGACATGCCGTAAATAAGGCCAAAATTAATCGCCTTGGCCTTGCGCCGCTGCTCGATCGATACATTCATTAGGGGTACGTCAAATACCTCCGCTGCGGTCGCACTGTGCACATCGAGGTTATCGGCAAAAGCCCCTAACAACCCTGCGTCTTGAGACAGGTGCGCCATAATACGTAATTCGATTTGGGAGTAATCGGCGGCAACTATTTTGCGCCCTTGGGGCGCGCAAAACGCCTGGCGAATCCGCCGACCTTCCTCAGATCTGATGGGGATGTTTTGCAGGTTAGGATCAGAGGAGGACAGACGCCCAGTGGCGGTCACTGCCTGATGGTAAGAGGTGTGCACTCGGCCAGACCGACCGTCGATCATCTCAGGCAGCTTGTCGGTGTAAGTAGATTTGAGCTTTGACAGACTGCGATACTCCATGAGCACCGCGGGTAGCGGGTAATCGAGGGCGAGCTCCTGCAACACCTCCTCGGCAGTCGACGGTGCGCCTTTCGGCGTTTTTTTGAGAACTGGCAGCTCGAGTTTTTCAAATAAAATCTGACCGATCTGCTTGGGTGAACCTAAGTTGAAGATCTCACCTGCCAACTCGTGGGCTTGCCCTTCTATCTGCTGCAACCTACCCGCCAATTCATGACTGTGATCGGCAAGCGTCTGTCGGTTCACATAGGTACCATTGCGTTCAATACGCGCTAATACTGGCACCAATGGCATTTCAATCGTGCGGTAAAGCGCTTGCAATGTGCTGTCTGCAGACAGGCGCTGCCACAAGGTATGGTGTAAGCGCAGCGTAATATCGGCATCCTCAGCCGCGTAGGGCGCCGCTTGCTCTACCGGCACGGCGTTGAATGTCAGTTGTTTGACCCCCTTGCCCGCCACGTCTTCAAAACTAATAGCCCGCTGTCCTAGGTACTTTAGCGCCAGAGAATCCATATCATGGCGGGTGCCAGTGGATTCCAGCACATAGGATTCAAGCATGGAGTCGTGCGCTATTCCCGCCAAGTCAATGCCATAATTAGCGAGGACGTTGCGATCGTATTTAAGGTTTTGACCCACCTTACTGACCTTCGGATCCGATAATAATGGCGTTAGCAGACGAAGTACTGTCCCTCGATCGAGTTGCTCGGGGGCACCGGGATAATCGTGCGCAAGGGGCACGTAGGCGGCAACCCCAGGCTCTACCGCAAAGGACACCCCAACAATATCGGCTTGCATGTAGTTAAGGCTCGTTGTTTCAGTATCAAAGGCGATAAGCTCTGCCCTCGACATGGACTCAATCCAAGCTGTCAAAGTAGGCATATCTGTAATGGTGACCACATCAAGCTCAACCCTCGGGGCGTCGGGGGTATCGATCCCCGTCGTCACCGGTGTGTCACCGTCGAGGGCTTCAGCTAGCCAGGTCTTAAATTCTAATTCCCGATACCAGTAAGCCAATGTCTCAGTATCCGCCGGCTTAGTGACTAGGTCAGCGCCCGACAGCGGTAACTCACAATCGGTTTTGATGGTGGCCAACTGATAAGAGAGCTCTGCGTTGTCGCGACTTTGCTCGAGCTTACTGCCGAGGGTTTTGGCCCCACGCACATCCAGATGCTCAACAGCACTCAGGTCTTTGTAAATGTCTGTTAGGCCACCCAAGCCTTGCAATAACGCTAATGCCGTTTTCTCGCCAACACCGGCCACGCCGGGAATATTGTCAACCTTGTCTCCTTGCAGCGCGAGCAAATCGATAATGAGCTCGGGCGGAATACCAAATTTATTGATGACACCCTCCCGGTCTAACACCAGGCCGGTCATGGTATTTACCAAGGTCACATGATCGCCCACTAACTGCGCCATATCTTTGTCACCGGTAGAAATGAGTACTGCTCGCTCTTGGCGCGCGGCTTCGCAAGCGAGGGTGCCAATGACGTCATCGGCTTCAACGCCCCCAACACAAATCAGCGGCAGGCCCATCGCTTGAATCATGGTATGGATGGGCGCTATTTGCTCCCTCAACTCCTCAGGCATGGGCGGCCGATTGGCTTTGTATTGGGCATACATCTCATTGCGAAATGTCGGTCCCTTGGCGTCAAATACAACGACAACTTGGTCGTCGGAGTGCTCTGCCACTAGCTTGCGAATCATTCCAATCACACCCTTCGCCGCACCGGTATTGAGGCCCTTCGCGTTGGTCAGTGCGGGTAGCGCATGAAATGCCCTGAACAGGTAGGAAGATCCATCAACCAGAATGAGTCGCTTGTTCATCGTTTAATGGCTCCAGAGATATCGCGCGGATCGATAGGTCACTTTCGCCTTGGCAAGATCCAAAGGGGCCCGAAAGAATCCATGAAAATCGCCTCTGGGATTAATTAATCCAACATTGGCGCCATGATCAAGGGTATAACTGCCATCGGGCTCAGTGATTTTTCGAAAAGGCGCATTGAAGGCCTGGGCAATAGTCATGATGTTGACGAATTCACCGGTCACGCCTAGAAAGTCCGGGTTGAAATAAGGCACGTAGCCGGCAAGCACCTCAGGGGTATCGCGGGCAGGATCAACGGTGACCATAACAACACGGGTGTCAGCTCCCTCCGTGGACTGCAGCTGCTCGCTAAGCTGTGCAAGCAGTGACAGGGTTGTCGGACAGATATCTGGGCAGTGGGTGAAACCAAAAAACAATAGGGTCCAGTGCCCTTCGAGTTCTGCCTCTGTAAACGGCTCGCCGTGATGATCGGTGAGCGTGAACCTGCCAGGATCTCTGGGGATATCAAACAAGAATAATCCGTTAGCGCGCATTTCTGAGACCGGCATAATGCGCGGTTGTTGAACCCTATAGACAAAGCTGGCGACAACCAGCGCCATAAACACAACGATAACGCCAGAGGTTAGCCAGACGCCTCGACGGCTGTGAGCGCTCACAAAGGAGAGCCTAAAAGCCAGTGGTCAACCAGCATAATCAGAAACAACGCCAGCAAATACGTGATGGAAAATTTAAAGGTCTCCATAGGCGCCTGCGCATTTTTAGCGCGTATGATTTCAATAGACCAATAGAGAAAAATAAGGCCAAGTACGACCGCGCCCCCCAGGTAAAGCCAGCTGCTTAACAGAGTAATGAACGGTAACAAGGTGATCAAAAACATGAGAATGGTATAGAGCAAGATATGCAGCGCGGTAAACTTCACCCCGTGAGTGACCGGCAACATAGGAATACCCACAAGGGCGTATTCTTCTCGACGGTGAATAGCAAGGGCCCAAAAGTGGGGCGGTGTCCACGCGAAAATGATGAGCACCAGTAGTAGCCCATGGCCATGAATATCGCCGGTCACCGCGGTCCAGCCCAAGAGCGGCGGCGCTGCTCCCGCCAAACCACCAATGACAATATTTTGTGGCGTCGCACGCTTCAAAAACATTGTATAGATAAAGGCGTAACCAATAAGACTAGCGACCGTCAGTACCGCCGTGAGGGTATTCACCCATATCAGCAACACGGCCACACCGAGAATCGTCAATACCGTCGCGAATACTATGGCTTGCGCTTGCGATATCCGCCCAGTGGCTACAGGACGTTTTTTTGTTCGCGCCATTTTCTGATCGATGCGCTCATCGACGATGTGGTTAATGGCAGCAGCCGCCCCAGCACAAAGGGCGATCCCTAGATTACCGAAAATCAATGGCTGCCAAGGAACAAAACCAGGCACCGCCATGCACATGCCAATAATGGCTGTCAAAATCATCAACGCTACCACTCGCGGCTTCGTGAGCTCTAGGTAGTCCTGCCACAGCGCATTGTCAGTAGACACCTCGGTTGTCATGTAGCGTCCCCTGAATGCTTAAGCAAAAATGTGAGGTCTTTGATAACGGCTTTGTAGCTCAATGTGTCATCAAAACGCATCATGATCCAGCCCGCGGGATCAACCAGAAACCACTGTGTAGTACTGGTTGCCAGTTCTGGGAATTGCGCATCAAGCACCTCCGGTGACACCGACAGTGGCACAAGCCCCTGATGGGAGACCGTCAGATAATCTATCAAGCGATCCCCTGTCAGCAGTGCCGACCAGCCCAGCTGATCCTCCCTCGGCACCGCTACCGTCAAATCGCCGATAGCGTGGTCGCTAATAAACACGCGCTTAACCCGGTTAAACCCCTTGCCGAGGGCAATATGCAGTTGACGGGTAACGTACAGGCGGCGCTCGCATTGTCTATCGCATCGCTCCCCTTTAGATACCACCACCATCATCCAGCGCCGATCTAGATCAGACCAACGCCGCTGCGCGCCCATGTCATCTGCCAACACCACACCCGCTAGATTACGTGGCGGCGTAATCAACGTGCCGTTGTTAGAGGTGCCAACGGTACCAATAAGATCGAGCTTACCTTCGGCA
This sequence comes from Halieaceae bacterium UBA4452, assembly GCA_002389505.1. Classification (GTDB taxonomy): domain Bacteria; phylum Pseudomonadota; class Gammaproteobacteria; order Pseudomonadales; family Halieaceae; genus Luminiphilus. The sequence continues at coordinate 304,032 of DGPA01000021.1, read as the reverse complement.
ACAAACACCCAGAGCCAAGAAGCGGCTAAAACAATAACAACGGGTGTTCCTGCAATGAGCAGTAGAATTAGCCGGCTCTGGCCTTCGGGCTTGGGTGGCGCCATGGTCATTCCTTTGCGTTACTGTGCACAGAGTCTACCCCGTAAAACCGCGCTCAAATTCGATGAGCGAAGAACAAAAGCTAAAAGCAAAACCAGCCCCATGGTAAACCACTGAACGGCATACGCAGTGTGCTTGTCAGGTGTTTGATTAACCACCCGCCAGTCAGCACGATAAGCGGCTGGATGTCTAGGGTCTATACGCACGGTGAAGGGCGCAACAGGGCTATTGAGCCATTGCTCCAGCTGCGCAGAGGCCTGTGTCGGCTCATACGCTTGAATCACTGTAGGTAATTGTGTCAGTGGCGCCTGCTCATCTAGCAAGTAGGCGGGACCCGGTGATTGATAGATTCGGCCATGCCAGTCAAGCGTTTGGGTCGGCAGACTAATGGTCGGCCGTGATCGTCGTGCGGGGTCGGCGGCAAGCCAGCCCAGATTAACGGGTACCCGATAGTCAGCCGCGTCGATTAATGCAACGACTTCATAACCAAACCGACCATCGCGCAATCGATTATCGAGTAGCAAATAATCCCCTGCGACCGCGCTACCACGAAATACCACTCGCCGATCGGCCAGCGCTCCGGACGCAGCATCGTTGAGAGCTGCCATGACATCGTTCATCACCAGTGGCGGCAACGCCATGCGCTGACTGTGACGCTCAGCTAGGGCAAGCTTTTCCTCCCCTCTCTCCAGCTGCCAACATCCCAACAACACAAGCGCCGGGACAAGTAGACCGGTCAGCAGCGTCAAGCGCCACTCAAAGGAAAATACCAGCTTACCGAGCTTCGCGTTAAACTCTGTCATTGCTAGTCCATGCGGTCGGATAAAAGGACGCCATTTTGCTTAAAACTCTCATTGTCATCTTTATGGTGGCACTCGTCGCTAGCCTTGCCTCAGGCCTGTATTTTCTCATGGCCGATCAAGGTGATACCGCCAAGCGACGCCTAGTGACATCGCTCGGCGTCAGGTTAGCCTTAGCGTTGGGACTGGTCATCGTTATTATGTATGGGGTGGCAACAGGCCAACTCGGACACCGCAATCCTTGGGATGCCGGCACCATTGAGTCCCAAACGCAAAACGACTTACCGCAATGACCCGCTCATGGCAATATCATATGGCTCATTGTAGCCTGATCCCAGCCTTTTAGACCAAGATCACTCGCCTCGGGCCAGCAGCGGGCGTAGCCTCGCCCCGGTGTTCATGGCACAAACAAAAAAGGGCGCTACGCGCCCTTTTTCCGACTCACCGCGCCGGCTATAAAATATAAACAAACAAAAATAGGAACACCCACACCACATCAACAAAATGCCAATACCAGCTCGATGCTTCAAAGCCAAAGTGATCAGATGCGCTGAAATGCTTACCCTTCACCGACCGAATGAGCTGAATTAATAACATGGTCATGCCCATGGCGACGTGAAAGCCATGGAAGCCGGTCAGCAAAAAAAATGTCGATCCATAAATGCCCGAGTTTAAGGTCAGACCAAAGTGCTGATAGGCCTCGTAATATTCCGCTGCTTGCAGAAACACAAACACTATACCCAAGGCCACCGTAACGGCTAACCAGCGATTGAATTTTTTAATGTCGCCTTTCAAAATGCCCGCATGAGCCACATGGCAGGTAAAGCTAGAGGTCAACAGAATAATAGTGTTCCACATGGGCAACCATTGGTACCAGTGGTGCGCATCGGCAAATGCCATGCTCCGCTCTGAAGTGCCAAAAACACCATTGTTGGCGATAAGCTGGCTGTCGACACCCCCTACCGATTCTTGAGGCGTGGTAACAGGCGGCCAGACAAATTCAAAACCAGGCCACAACAGGCCATTCATACGCCCACCATCCCCCTCACCAGCCAACCAAGGTCCAGCGAGTTGACGAACATAAAACAGCACGCCAAAAAAGGCGGCAAAGAACATGACTTCAGAGAAAATAAACCAAAACATGCCCAGAACGTAGCTGTGACTCAATTGCGCACTGTTCAAACCCTGTATGTTTTCTTTAATAGCGGTGCCGAACCAGCTCGCTAATGTCGCCGTGAAAAACAGTAACCCAGCGATCAGAACCCACTTGGCACTGCTGGGGGCCTCCGAGTCCCCAAAGGTCATGTCATTGAGCACAAGCGCGGCACCGAAAACCGTTGTTATCAAGCCAATAGTGGCGCGCACCGCGAGACTTGAACTCTCTGGCACATGGTACTTTTCGTAATCCGCCGGCGGAGTCTGAGTAGACGCCATTATCGTTTCTCCATTATCGTTCTGAGCCTCCGCAACCCAAAATCAACGCGCCGCGACTTTTTTATCGGCGACCATGCCGGTAACGTCAAATAAGGTGTATGACAGGGTGATGGTCTTTATGTCTCTCGGTAGCGCCTGATCGACAATAAATTGCAGCGGCATTTGCGTGCTGCTGTTGGCGTCGAGGGGCTGCTGGTTAAAGCAAAAACACTCGGTCTTGTGAAAGTATTCGGCGGCTCGGGAAGGCGAAATACTGGGAATAGCCTGCGCCACCATCGCTTCGTTTGTGCCATTCGCCGCTAAAAATACGGTGTCGTTAGCGGCACCGGGATTGACCGTCATCATGGGCACCGATGGCTTAAACCCCCAGGGCATCTCGTTATTGTTGCTGGTCACGAACTGAACGGTGATGGCTCGAGAGACATCGACCTCGGTGCTGATCGCTATGTAGGCCTCATCAGAGGTTTTGCCGTTGATCCCCAGCGCGTCACATAACACGTTGTACAAAGGCACCATAACCACAAATACGAAAGCAAACATAGCGATCGATACCGCTACCAATTTGCTGGCGGTATCGATGGTCGGGTGTTGGCTCAAACGGAACACGCTATCACTCCCGCCCTATGCGTGCGCCGACACGGCATCAATTTTTGGCGGCACTTCGAAGGTGTGATAAGGCGCAGGACACGGAACAGTCCATTCCAAGCCTTCGGCGCCATCCCATATCTTGTCTTCGCCTACCTTCTCGCCCGCAACAATCGTAACAATAACGTTGTAAAGGAATAGCAGCTGAGAGGCCCCATAGATAAACGCGCCAATAGAGGACATCATGTTGAAGTCGGCAAACTGTAACGAGTAATCGGGAATACGGCGAGGCATCCCAGCGAGACCGACAAAGTGCTGCGGGAAAAAGGCAATATTAAAACCAATAAATGACACCCAAAAATGGATTCTGCCCATACTCTCGCTGTACATCCGACCGGTCCACTTAGGTATCCAGTAGTACACTGCCGCTGTCATAGAAAACACCGCGCCGGCGACCATGACGTAATGGAAATGGGCCACTACGAAATACGTGTCGTGATATTGGAAATCTGCGGGCGCAATGGACAACATCAAGCCGGTAAAGCCGCCGAGCGTGAACAGAACTAAAAACCCCAAGCAAAACAGCATCGGAGTTTCAAAGCTTAGCGCGCCCCGCCACATTGTAGTGATCCAATTAAACACCTTCACCCCGGTGGGCACGGCAATTAACATGGTGGCATACATGAAGAACAGCTCACCCGCCACGGGCATGCCGACGGTATACATATGATGCGCCCAGACAATAAATGACAACAACGCAATCGATGCCGTGGCGTACACCATTGATGCATAGCCGAACAACGGCTTGCGCGAGAAAGCAGGAATGATCTGTGATACCACGCCAAAGGCTGGCAAGATGATGATGTACACCTCGGGGTGCCCAAAGAACCAGAAGACATGCTGGAATAACACCGGATCGCCCCCCCCTGCCGCAGAGAAGAAGCTCGTTCCAAAGTGAATGTCCATCAGCATCATGGTCACAGCGCCGGCGAGTACGGGCATCACGGCGACCAAAAGGAAAGCAGTGATTAGCCAGGTCCAAACAAACAGTGGCATTTTCATGTAGCTCATGCCCGGGGCGCGCATATTCATCACTGTGGCAATAATATTAATCGAGCCCATAATCGACGACACACCAAGGATGTGAATCGCAAAAATAAAGAAAGTCACCGACGGCGGCGCGTAGGTGGTCGACAGCGGCGCATAAAACGTCCAGCCAAAAGCCGGCGCGCCGCCCTCCATAAACAAGGTCGACGCGAGCATCAGAAAGCTCGGTGGCAAAATCCAAAAACTCCAGTTGTTCATTCTAGGCAACGCCATATCGGGCGCGCCAATCATCATTGGAATCATCCAATTTGCCAGACCTACAAAAGAAGGCATGATGGCACCGAAGACCATGACCAAGCCGTGCAACGTGGTCATCTGGTTAAAGAACCCAGGCTCAACCAACTGCATGCCAGGCTGAAATAGCTCCGCGCGAATAACCATGGCAAACGCACCACCAAGGATGAACATGGCAAACGAGAACCATAGATACATCGTGCCAATATCTTTGTGATTGGTCGTCAATAGCCAGCGCGACATACCCTTGGCAGGGCCGTGGTGTGCTCCCATGGTGGTTTCTCCGAGTTAACCTTGCTTGTGGTTGACAACGTCAGCAGGCTGCACGATGTCACCCGTATTGTTACCAAAGGCGTTGCGCTGGTAGGTAATCACCGCCGCCATGTCAACGTCGCTCAGCTGACCGCCAAATGCCTGCATTGCTGTGCCTGCCACGCCTTTGATACCCACCTCTAGATGCTTGGCCACCTCCCCTAAAGCAATCGCACTGCCGGCTATCGCATTGCCTACACCGCCTTCCCCTTGGGCGCCGTGGCAAGCTGAGCACTGGGCACGGTAGACCGCCTCACCGCTGGCCATGAGCTCTTCAAACCCTAGGGCCTGCTGCGCGGCTGCCGTCTGAGCGACTTTTTCGCTGCGTTTTGCAGCCAGCCATGCGTCATATTCTTCGCGACTGACAGCGTGAACTTCAATGGGCATAAAGCCATGATAAGCGCCGCATAGTTCGGTGCACTGGCCCCGGTAAACACCCTCGGTGGGTACTTTGGTCCACGCCTCGTTGATGAAGCCGGGAATGGCATCACGTTTCACTGCCAATTCGGGCACCCACCATGAATGGATAACATCATTGGCGGTGACGAGGAATCGAACTTTAGTATCCACAGGTATGACCATAGGCTCGTCCACACTGAGCAAATAGTTAGCCCCCTTGGCATCGGTGTTGTAGATTTCTTCCTGAGAAGTGGCGAGGTTGGAAAAAAAAACCACGTTGTCGCCCTGTTCATCGAGATACTCATATTTCCACTTCCATTGATAACCGGTGATCAAAATATCAATTTCAGCATCGTCGGTGTTGTAGACCTCGAGCAGTGTTGATGTCGCAGGCACCGCCATGCCAATCAAAATTAAAAAAGGAATGATTGTCCAAATAATTTCAACTTGCGTGCTGTCATGGAATTGCGCAGGAGTGACTCCGCGGGATTTGCGGTGGTAGATAATGGAATAAAACATGACCGCAAACACGGCAACGCCGATCACCGCGCAGATCCAAAAAATCAACATATGAAGGCCGTAAATCTGGGCACCCACCTCGGTGACGCCTTTAGCCATATTGATTTGATTCTGTGCCAACGCCCAGGTAGGCCCTGACACCAGCAGGCTAACAACACACGCCTTTGCTACTGTTTTAAAGTTCATCTCCGCCTCTCTAGGGCTGCGCACTGAGGAACCATGGCATACCACGCACACCCGCGCTCAGCGGGCTAGCCCACTGAAAGCACAAGGAGTCTACGTGTTATTTTTTTCCCCGATTATTCGCGTTGCTGCACCTAGTGAATACCTAAAGCCAGCACCGTCGCCCCGCTGCACACTGTCACCACTGACGGGGCGACGGATTATAACCAAAATCCCCACAAAACACAGTTCTCGGTGATTAGGCCGACACAGCGCCCAGTGTTTGTTGGCGGCGAGAGTCACTCAAACACTTGATGTTGGGTGATATTGACTTCGAGCACACACTATATAGCGGTAACACCGCCACTAATAGTGGTTATCCATTGGCTATAAAACCACGCTGGCTAACGCTAGTCTTTCGACGGTTTCCCCGGGTCCAGCAATCGGACCACTTCCGACGCTGTTTCAATCCGGCGAGCAACTCCTCGAGTCACCCGGGTTGGGACCTGTTCGGGCGTATCCTCTGGGCGTCCATCTGAGAATCCACAGTCAACACAACTACGCTGCTCGCCATCGCCAGACACCACAATCCGATCCATCACGCCGCAACGAGGGCACACGGCGCCAGCAATGAATCGTTTTGGCTTGGTCCCGTCCTGATCTGTCACCCCATCCTCCTCGTTCATCTGCTACCTTACACAGCCCAGCGCTCAATCAGCCCATTTTTACTACACTCGGAGCCCCCATGACCACAACCTACGATGCCATTAGCAACCTACGGGCGTTTGACACTTATACGCCGCTTCTCGGCAAACGCGTCATGATCGATCCGTCTGCGGTAGTGCTTGGCGACCTAACGCTAGGTGATGACGTCAGTATTTGGCCAAACTGCTCCATTCGCGCCGATATGCACCACATCGACATTGGTGATCGCAGCAATATTCAAGACAACTCCGTGCTACACGTTACGCACGCAAGCGCGTTCAATCCCACCGGCTGGCCACTGCGCATCGGGTGCGATGTCACTGTCGGGCACCGCGCCGTGCTCCACGGCTGCGCGCTCAAGGATCGCATCATCGTCGGCATGGGTGCTATCGTCATGGACGGTGCGGTCATTGACGACGACATCATTATTGCCGCCGGCGCCCTCGTCGCTCCCGGCAAACACCTCGCCAGCGGATGGGTTTATGCCGGTAGCCCCGCCAAACCGATGCGAGAACTGAGTGATTCAGAGCGACAGTTTTTGTCTTACAGTGCAAAAAACTATGTTCAGCTAAAAAATCGTTATTTGGGGATTAACCCCTAATGGCTCAACAAGTGTCGCAAATCGTGAATCACTGCCGCTGTATCCGGTCGCTTACCCCGCCAGAGGTAGAAGCTCTCTGCGGCCTGTTCAACCAACATACCTAGACCGTCAGTCACAGCCCAGGCTGCTTGAGCGGCGCTCCACCGCATAAAGACGGTTGGCTCCGCAGCGTAAACCATGTCATAACAGCAGCAGCGATGGGATAATTCAATGCTAGGCAATGGGGGCAGTTCACCACTCAGTCCGGCGCTCGTGCCGTTAATAATTAAGTCAAAGGTTTGTCCTTCAAGGGCCTCATAGCCACACCCTGAGACATCGATGTTACTGTCCCCGCGGCAGTCCTGAGCGAGCCGTTCCGCGCGCTCAGTCGTTCTATTGGCAATCACCACAGATCCGGGGCCTTCATTGAGTAGCGGCTGCAACACGCCCCTCACGGCACCGCCAGCGCCCATAATTAACGTGCGCCGCCCTGCCAACGTCCAACCCTGGTTGGCCACCATATCCCGGACCATGCCAACGCCGTCAGTATTGTCCGCACGAATACCACCCTGCTCAAGGGGCATCAACCAATTCGCGGCTCCCGCCGCGGAAGCTCGGTCAGTGCATTCGTCTGCCATAGCGATAGCGCGCGCTTTAAACGGCAGGGTGATATTGAGACCCAAACCCCCGGCTGCAAAAAAGGAGCGCACCCTTGACTCGAAGTTATCTAACTCGACACGCACGGCCCGATAGATCAGCTTATCGTTAGTTTGCTCAGCAAAGGCCGCATGAATCGTGGGCGACTTGCTGTGTTTGATCGGGTTGCCAAACACCGCGTAACCCGGTCTGCTGTCACTCACAGCGTCCTCGTTGGAGCCGGTTATCTCAGAGGTCAGCTGGGCTAACATGGCGCATCCTCTGCGCGGGCGGTCAGCCAGTCTCGGTGTTGCAAATAGTACTCTGTGAGTGCCGCCTCTGGAGTTCCCGGTTCGGTCTGATAATTGTAATTCCAACGGACCAGCGGGGGCAGTGACATTAAAATGGATTCGGTGCGGCCGTTGGATTGCAACCCAAACAGCGTGCCCCGATCGTAGACCAAATTAAACTCTACGTAACGACCCCGGCGATAAAGCTGCCATTCGCGCTCACGCTCACCCCAAGGTTGATGCTTGCGCCGCTCAACAATCGGGGCATAAGCCGTCAAAAAGCCATCGCCCACGCTGCGCATGAAAGCAAAGGTTTTATCAAAGCCCCAATCATTGAGATCATCAAAAAATAAACCGCCAATACCACGGGCTTCATCGCGATGCTTTATGTGGAAATACTCATCGCACCAGGTTTTGTAGCGATCATAAACGTCTTTGCCAAAAGGGTCGCACAGTGCTTTGGCTGTTTGGTGCCAGCTCACCGCATCGTCGAAGTTTCCATAATAAGGCGTTAAATCGAAACCGCCGCCCATCCACCAGACCGGATCCGCCCCCGGTTTTTCGGCAACAAAAAAGCGTATGTTTGCATGGGAGGTGGGGACAAACGGGTTGCGTGGGTGAATGACCAGCGATACGCCCATTGCACGGAAACTACGTCCTTCTAGCTCAGGGCGTGCTTCAGTCGCTGATGGTGGCAGGTCGGCTCCCAATACATGAGAAAAATTAACGCCAGCCTTCTCAAAAACCCTGCCTTCGGCCATGACTTTTGTTGTGCCACCACCACCTTCTGGACGATCCCAGGACTCGCTGGTGAACTCACAGTCTCCGTCAAGGCTGACCAGTCCTTCACAAATGGTTTCCTGCAATGATCTTAAATACGTTTCTACGACCGACACATCCATAGCGTTTGTACATACCTTTGTTAATAATTGCCTCGTCCGGCGGGCGTGTTAATGTCTGATGACAGCACCCGTACCAAGACGCCTGATTGTCGAGGGTTTCCCAGCGGCGCCAATAGAGCCAGGCGCCCTTGGCAGTGCTGCGCCAAAATAACGGACAACTTGAAAGCTCGATGTCGCGGGACTAGCACCTGCGGGATTTGCCGATGTGGAGACTAACGGGCCAGCCAGACATCGGCTTAATGCTCGTAAAGCCGGCGCAGACGTAATACGCACTGCCACCTCAGGCCCGCCCCCCGTTATCCACGGCGGGAACATGCCGCGGTTTGGCACCAACCAGGTGTTAGGCCCGGGCCAACCCAGGGCAAGTTCCTTCTGTTGCGCTATGCTCAGGCCCTCTATTAGCGGTGCTAACATCCATTCATCGGCAGCCACAACAATAAGCCCTTTGGTGACCGGTCGGTATTTCATGGCCAACAACTGCGTAACGGCTTCCTCGGAAAAGGGATCACAACTTAACCCCCACACCGCCTCTGCTGGGCAGGCTACAACGCCCTGTGCACGCAAGTGGCGTGCTAATGCTGCCGTTCGAAAATCCTGATGCGCCACGCACTCATTCCTACTGCTACCATTGCTTCATGCAAAGGGAGCGAGTTTAGCAGGGATTTAAGGGCGACTGGTCACGATTTAAGCGAAACCCCATAGCGGTGCTGTCGATGCAGCCAAGCAGCTCTAGCTGACTTAATTCTCGACGTAGTTCGACACCAGAAAGGCCCGACAAGGCTACGAGCTCTGGCAAGTCAATCGTAGCGTCCCCGATAATTTCCATGATAGTAAGCGCTTCTTCACTAACGTGACTACGGGTGGATAAATGCGCTTGCTGATGCATGGGGCGAAGCTTCCGTGGAGCGTGTTGGCCGGCCGGAGGCTGCGTTGGCATGCCGAGGCTTGCGAAAATGTCTTGGGCTGACTGGGCCAGCTGGGCGCCATCTGCCAATAAATGCCGGCAGCCTTCGCCACCGCTATGATAGACCGACCAAGGGTAGGCAAAGACATCTCGACCCTGATCCGCTGCAGCACCCGCCGTAATCAGCGATCCACTGGGCCGGCCAGCCTCTACCACGACAGTCGCTATCGATAGGCCCGACAACGTATGGTTACGGCGGGGAAAGTGCCAGCGATTAGGCAGGGAGCCGGGCAAAAATTCGGTGACCAACAACCCGGTTTCCGCTATTCGTTGGGCCAGTGAATGATGCTCTCGTGGGTAGACCTGGTCGATACCGGTCGCCATCACCGCAACAGACGCGCCCCCCACCGATAACGCACCTTCATGGGCCTGACCGTCGATCCCGCGTGCAAGTCCGCTAATGGTCACCAGCCCACCCATCGCCAAGTCGCTACCCAGCGTAAAAGCCGCACGCGCGCCATCGCGCGAAGGCCTACGACTACCCACCACAGCAATCCCCGGGTGGGACAATAAGCGGTTATCGCCCACGCAGAAAAGCGCTGGCGGGGCATCGGCACACTCTGCGAGCCGCAGTGGATAGGCTGCTTCACCCCGGTGAACGAGACACACTGGCTGTTGATATTGACCAAACTGCCAAGGGATGGGTAGGTCCTCGACAAGACTCGCCTGCAACGCTGCCCAGCGCCCTTCGTCGATGGGTGCCAAAGCAGGTGGAGGCTGTTGCGAACCATGTGGGGGGGAGAAACCAGACAGGAGCCACGCGCTGCGCTCACGTTGACTGAGCAGCGGCGTTTGTAAAAAGCGTTGCCAACGTACATCGTCGCTAGCATCGCTACCAAAGCAATAAGGCATGAACGTTCATCCTTGAACCTAACGGGAGCATCCTGCTCCCGAACATACTAACGATAGTGCACTAAGGGCTAATCAGGGGTTTTTCACTTTGTCGCCGACAGACAAGGGCCGACTCGCGCTTAGCACCAAACCATAACTGGCTTTTTCATAGATGGAGAACAACATCACGACACCTGCACGGACGTCAGGTAGTTGAACGGTATCGCCAAGAAGAGGGTCGACTACCCGCTCACCGGTTTGATAAATGGCCAGCACGTCGCCAACGGCAAGTGCATCCCGCCCTCCGCGATTAATAGTGACAATATCCATGTAGCCAATTTGGGTAACGCCGCCATCGACGGCCACCATCAACCCCCCCTCAATAGTGATACTGGGCGCTTGAGGCTGGAACATGGCGTCCAGAATTCCCTCTTCAATCGGCAACAACCGATCGCTTATGCGCACCTCTTCGGTCATGCGCGTCACTTCAAACTCTTTCACATCGGCGTCGGCAAACTCCGCGCTGACAGGTCCAAGCAACGACACACTGCCAATATCGGTGACGTGTATCCCCAGCACTTCGCCGGTTAGTGGGTCAACAATGGTTGCTCCCTTACGCGCAATACCATAGGTTCGCTCAGTAGCATCGACTGGTCCACGGCCATAGACCTTATCTCCCATTGCGCTGAGTAGGCGCTTCGCGTCTCCCGCTATGAGGTAAGGCAGCGCTTCAAAGCTTCCCACTTCAAGGATGCGGTTTGCCCGCAGAAAAGGATCTACTTCATCCCGTGGGATCGGTGGAATAGCTATATCTAATGGCTCGCTGCGTAGCGAGGGCGTTAACTTAATATCGCCACGGCGCGACACGCGCAGACGGGGGCGGCCGCCATCCCAACGCAGCTCAACGACATCGCCGGGATAAATCAAATGGGGGTTGTCGACCTGGGGGTTGTTATCCCACAGATCGGGCCAACGCCAAGGCTCACTAAGGTACATACCACTGATATCCCACAAGGTGTCGCCTTTCTTGACGGTGTACGTCAGGGGCACATTGTCATTCAGCTGCACATAATCTGGCCTGTCGCCCTGGGCAAAAGCTGGTCGAGCGAGTAGCACCATAGCGATTAAACACAGGGTCAGGACAGCAAAATAACCGGTCCGAGGCACGAGGGTTGGTACGGTGCTTTTCACGCTCAAAGTTTTTCTCCTAATTGGCCGTTATCCTACACCTGTAGGTGAGGACGGAAAGCCCTTTAACACGCTATAATTATAGTTTGGGCCGGTCAAGTCACATAGGCAAGTCCAAAAACCACCAACTGTCATCGCAAGACACCACTGGGGAACCGTAAACCGTCATGGCGCTGCTTACCATCCTTGAATTTCCCGACCCACGATTACGCACTATCGCCAAGCCAGTGGTGGAGGTTGATGATCACATTAGAACCTTGATCAATAACATGCTTGAAACCATGTACGCGGCGCCGGGTATTGGCCTCGCGGCAACACAGGTCGATATACACAAGCGTATCATCGTGATGGATGTCTCAGATAATCGAGATGATCCAAGGGTGTTCATAAACCCCACCATAAGCATCATAGATGCCCAACTAGGGGAATATGAGGAGGGCTGCCTGTCAGTCCCTGGCTTTTTTGAGACCGTTAACCGACCACAAAAGATTCAAGTAACCGCATTAGATACCGCCGGCGAAGAATACACCGAAGAGCTCGATGGCCTTCTTGCTATTTGTTTGCAGCATGAAATCGATCATCTCGACGGCAAACTGTTTGTCGACTACCTTTCACCGCTAAAACGACAGCGCATTCGCACCAAGCTAGAAAAAACCCATCGCCAGCAAGCCTAACATGACACCTTCACTGCGCCTTGTATTTGCCGGGACTCCAGACTTTGCTGCGCGCCATCTAACCGCCTTACTGGCTAGCCGCCATGAGGTGGTCGCCGTGCTCACGCAGCCAGATCGTCGGGCCGGCCGGGGGAAAAAATGCCAGGCATCGCCGGTTAAGCAGGTCGCACTCAGCCATCATATTCACACCATGCAACCCGAGACGCTCCGGGATGGCAACGTGCAACAGGCACTGCGCGACCTTCATGCTGACGCTTTTATTGTTGTGGCTTACGGGCTCATTCTACCCAAAGCGGTACTAGACATCCCTCGGTTCGGCTGCATAAACGTCCACGCCTCGCTACTACCGCGCTGGCGAGGTGCGGCTCCCATTCAAAGGGCGATACAAGCCGGCGATAGCGCCAGCGGCATCACGATTATGCGCATGGATGCAGGATTAGATACCGGGCCCATGCTGGCAGTGACCACAGTCGCCTTAAACCCAACGGAAACGGGCGGCTCACTGCACGACCGATTAGCACAGGTAGGGCCACCGATACTGCTCGATGTCCTAGCTAACATTGACACGGCGCTCAGTAACGCAACACCGCAAAATGATGCGCAGGCAAGCTACGCTGCAAAAATAGACAAATGCGAGTGCCCCATAAACTGGCAGGACGATGCAGCGAGCATTGCTCGACGAATCAGGGCCTTCAATCCGTCAGCGACGTGCTTTAGCCTGCTCGATGATGTGCGCGTGAAATTTTGGGTCGCTACGGCATGCACAGAGGCCAGCAGCGCGCTGCCAGGAACCATCACCAGCATTGATCGAAATCGCCTACTTATTGCCTGCGGGAACGGACAATTGGTGGTTACCAGCGCTCAATTTCCCGGCGGTAAAGCGATGGATATAGCAGCGCTTATCAACGGTAAGGGCGCCCATTTGAAGGCCGGTATGCAATTTAAAACCACCGTGATCGCCGACCTGTGAAGCCTCGCGCCATAGCGGCCAAGGTGTTGGCTGGGGTGAGCGCTGGCGCGTCGCTCAAGCGCATACTGCCAGAGAACTTGAATAGTGCGCCGGCCGAGCGGCGTCCGCTGATCAGTGAGTTGGTCCATGGCACGCTGCGCGAATGGCCTCGCTTGGTCGCACTGTGCCAACCGTTACTCGCCAAGCCACTAAAAGCCAAAGATGCTGATATCTACTGCTTAATCTTGGTCGGGCTGTATCAACTCAATTGTATGCGGTTACCCGACCACGCCGTGGTTTCTGAAACGGTCAATGGCGTCAAAGATCTGGGAAAAGTATGGGCGCGGGGATTGGTGAATGGGTTACTTCGCAGCTACCTGCGGGACAAAGACACCCTAGAGCAAGGGCTTTCGGCGTCAGCCCAAGCGGCACTGCCCCCCTGGTGGTGGGATGAGCTAGGCCGCCAGTGGCCCGCCGACAGGGACAACATAGCCATGGCCTATCGCAGTCATCCAGCGTTCACCTTGCGCATCAACGGTGCCAAACAAGCCCTCCCCCTTTATCTGTCACGCTTAAACGAGGCAAGTATCCCTTACCTTGCCCATGAATTAATCGATAGTGCCGTGACCTTGACGATCCCTATGAATGTCCTTGACGTTCCCGGGTTTAGCGAGGGCGCGGTTAGCGTACAAGACGCGAGCGCCCAATTGGCTGGGCCACTATTGGCACCCAGTGCCAATGAAACTATTTTAGATGCCTGCTCGGCCCCTGGCGGCAAAGCCTGTCATCTGGCAGAAATGCAACATCAGGCCAATATCATTGCCGCTGACAGCAGTGTCGAACGGTTGCAGCGGGTGCAAGAGAACTGTTCGCGCTTAGGCTTCAATTTGCGCTTAGAAGCTGTGGACGCCACTGTCGCTTATAAGCACTTCAAAACAGCGACTTTCGATGCCATTTTAGCCGACGTGCCCTGCTCAGCGAGCGGCGTTGTACGCCGTAATCCCGACGTCAAATTGTTGCGCTCCACGACAGATATAGCGCGGTTCGCCAAGCAACAACAGGCGATTATTGCCGGGCTCTGGCCGACCCTCAAACCGGGCGGCCGGCTTTTGTACGTGACCTGTTCACTTTTTGAGCAAGAAAATGATGCTGTCATCGAGCACTGCTTAAGTCATTTACCTGACGCTCGATTGGTGTGTATTTCGACCCCCGGCGGTAAGGCCACCCGAACCGGTAGCCAACAGCTACCGTCACTTGCTTCCGATGGGTTATTTTTTTCGCTACTCCGCCGCGCATTGTGAGTAATTACCAGCTTGTTAACGATTGTGGGGTTACTAAATTATCGAGCATTGTTTAAGGTGACAGAGTTCGTCTCGAAGAGAGTAGCTAACCGTTGAAAATTATTATTTTAGGTGCGGGCCAAGTCGGCGGTGCGCTGGCGGAGCACCTCGCTGACGAACAAAATGACATCACCGTCGTCGATAGCGACGCGACCACCTTGCGTGCGCTCCAAGAGCGCCTCGATATTCGCACGGTCCATGGCAACGCCGGCCATCCGACGACGCTGTTCAATGCCGGAGCGGAAGATGCGGACATGCTCATTGCCGTCACCAATAGCGATGAGATTAATATGCTGGCCTGTTCTGTGGCGTTCAAGCTGTATCGCACACCCACCAAAATCTCCAGAATTCGATCATCAGACTATCTCGACAACACCCAGGCGCTGTTTGAATCTGGAGCCATCCCCGTCGATGTGATTATTGGCCCAGAACAGCTGGTCACCCATGACATCGTGCAATTGATTGCCAACCCGGGCTCACTGCAGGTCGTTGACTTTGCTGAGGGGCGCATACGTCTGGTCGCTGTGCGCGCCATTGCTGGCGGCCCCATCGTTGGCCGTCAGTTACAAGAAATTCGTGAGCATATGCCTCATGTCGACACCCGCGTCGCTGCTATCTTCCGTCATAATCAAGCCATAATCCCCGAAGGCAATACCGTGGTCGAGCCTGATGATGAGGTTTTTTTTATTGCCGCCCAAGAGAATATTAGAGCGGTTACTTCAGAGCTTCGCACTATCGATGAGCCTTATAAAAGAATCATGATCGCCGGCGGCGGTAACATTGGCGCTACGCTCGCCGCACAGCTAGAGCGGCAATACCAAGTAAAAGTGTTAGAGCTGTCTTACGAACGTTGCCGATCGCTCTCTGAAATACTCGAAGAAACAATTGTGCTGCATGGTAGTGCCAATGAGCCGGCGCTGCTCCTACAAGAAAATATCGAGAACACCGATGTGTTTTGCGCGCTGACCAATAACGACGAATCCAACATTATGATGTCCATGCTGGCCAAGCGGCTCGGCGCTAAAAAGGTGATCACCCTCATTACTAACGCGGCCTATGCAGAGCTGGTAGGACAAGAAATAGATATTGCTATTTCACCGCAGGAAATCACCATTGGTAGCTTACTCACGCACGTTCGGCGCGGAGACATTTCTAACGTGCACTCTCTACGCCGAGGTGCGGCCGAGGCCATCGAACTGACCGCGGTGGGCGACTCGCGATCGTCGAAAATTATTGGTCGTCGTCTCGACGAATTGGCGTTGCCTCAGGGCGTCACTATTGGGGCCATTTTACGCGGTGAGGACGTCATTATTGCCCATCGGCACGTGATCGTTGACAGCGGCGATCATGTCATTTTATTCCTTACTGACCGCAACCGTATCGCGGAGGTCGAGCGCTTATTCGCCGTTGGGTTTGGGTTTTTCTAGTGCGCTTTAAAGTATCTCTGCGCATTATTGGCGTGCTACTCATGCTTTTCAGTGTGGCGATGTTGCCACCTTTGGTCATCGGTCTGCTGGCCGATGATCATTCTGCCGACGCCTTCGCTATTGCCTTCATCACCAACATGTTAGCGGGGCTCGCTCTGTGGTTCCCCACCCGCGGTATACAAACAGACCTGCGCATTCGGGATGGATTTTTAGTCACAGCGCTCTTTTGGATTGTACTCGGTGTGTTCGGTGCGGTGCCGTTTATTGTCGCTACCGCCCTTGATCTGACCATCGTTGAGGCCATTTTCGAATCGATTTCAGGGCTGACAACAACCGGTGCCACGGTCATCGTGGGGCTCGATCACCTGCCTAAATCGATCTTGCTCTACCGCCAATTGCTGCAGTGGCTTGGCGGTATTGGCATTATTGTGCTCGCTGTGGCCATTCTGCCGATGCTGGGTGTTGGTGGTATGCAGCTATATCGCGCTGAAAGTGCCGGGCCCGCAAAAGATCGCAAGCTTACGCCGCGCATTACGGGCACAGCCAAAGCACTTTTTAGTATTTATTTAGGGCTCACTAGCGCCTGCGGCCTCGCTTATTGGCTTGCGGGTATGAGCGCTTTCGACGCTATTTGCCATGCATTTTCCACCGTGGCCATTGGCGGCTTTTCTACCCACGATGCCAGCATGGGTTATTTTGATAGCTCCGCTATTTTATTTATTTGCACCGTGTTTATGGTGATATCGGCGGTTAACTTTGGCTTACATTTTCTGGCCTTCCAACGCCGGAGCTTGAGTGTATATCGACAGGACGCCGAAACCTCTTTTTTTAGCGTCGTGCTTGCCTTAGCAACACTGATCACCTGTTGTACGTTAATCCTCACCAACACCCTACCCTCGTATTCTGAGAGCCTTATTCACGGCCTATTTCAAACAGTATCTATTGCGACGACGACCGGCTTTGCAACGCAAAATTTTGCCGGCTGGCCAAACTTTTTGCCTTTTTTGTTGTTGATGCTCTCGTTCATGGGTGGCTGCGCTGGATCGACGGGCGGCGGCATAAAGGCCATGCGGCTGTTACTGATCTTCAATCAGGGAATGCGTGAACTAAAGCAGCTGCTGCACCCTAATGCCATCATTCCGCTAAAGCTAGATTCTCGGCGAGTCCCCCCCTCTGTGGTCAGTGCGGTATGGAGTTTTTTTGCCGTATACATGTTTTGTTTTGTCACCATTATGCTGCTGTTATTAGCAACGGGCCTGGATTTTGCCTCCGCTTTTTCTGCGGTCGCGGCGTCTCTTAATAACCTCGGACCTGGTCTGGGTGTTGTCGCACAAAATTACGCTTTAGTCGGCGATGTCGGCAAAGTCATTCTTTGCATTGCCATGTTACTCGGGCGACTGGAGGTGTTTACGCTTCTGGTGCTATTCACGCCTGCATTTTGGCGGCCCTGAATCAGGTCGATGCATCGAAAAGTTGAATCAAGCGGTCACAGGCTGAGCG
>DGPA01000021.1:166695-286279 GCA_002389505.1 Halieaceae bacterium UBA4452 | reverse complement strand
GACATGAGTTTGTCCGGATGGTTCTCACTCATCAGCTTGCGGTACGCTCTTTTCAGCTCGGCGTCGCTCGCACTGCTAGTGATGCCTAGAGCCTGATAAGCATCGGCCAACTGGTTCCTTGGCGGCTGGCCCGATCGGCCAGCGCTCGAATACCCACCACCGGCGCCCGCGTGAAAGCGTGCCTGTGCTGAAATCATTGACACTAGCCGGTCAACCTCCAAGGCTGACACACCGAGGAGCCGAGCAATAGTGTGCAGCGCCTCGCGTTCAGTGTCACAAAGATCGCCATCAGCCAGTGCCATTGTCGCCAAAAAAGCAAACAAGGTTTGCTGCAGTTGGCGACGCGCGCCTACAGTTTGAGAAAAAGCGGCCACCGTTGCCTGGGGATCAAAGCCAGGCTCAGCGCCTTCTCTAAACCGGAGAATGGCGGATTGTCGCTGCGCCGGATTTAATCGCAGCTGTCTAAACAAGCTTTCTGCCTGAGCAATTTCAGCTTCACTCACCCTGCCATCTGCCTTGGCCACATAGCCAAGCAGCGCAAACGTTGTGTCGAGAAACTGTCGCTGAACAGCAACTAAGGCTTCGGGACTCGAAGCCTGTAATGCTTGCCAGAGACCGCGATCAAAAGCATGACCAATAGCCACGCCAAACAACAGGCCCACCGGACCCAAAGTAATAAAACCGATAAACCCCGCAATCAGCTTGCCGTAAATTTGCTTCATCACTACTCCGGGATTCTGGGTGTTTTTATCGTACGATAGTGGTCATTATGGCCCTGGGGCCGACAGCGAAAACGCTTGTACAACCACTGATATTGGGCATCATAACCGTCCAACAAGGCTTCAATCGCCTTATTCATTGCGGTCAGTGCAGTCGCTGCGTCATCCACATACAGTGCATCAGGCGCAGGCACGTAAGTCACTTTAAAACCACCGGGCACTCGAAACGCCGCGCCCATGAATCCCAATGCGCCCGCGCGGTTAATCAGATTAACCCCTAAGGCGGCGGTCGCACATTTCACGCCCATGAACGGTACGTTCAGTGCACCCACCTCAGTATCCGGTACTTGATCGGGCAGAATGCCGGAAATGCCGCCGCGTTTCACACTTTTGACAATAGCCGCGATGCCGCGAGGGTCAGTGGCCACCAAACGGCCACCACTGCGCTCTCGAGATCGTCGTATCAATCCATCTAGCTGGGGGATTTTCGCAGGTTTATATAAAGCCACCATATCGCCCAAGGTAGCAAGATGCAGGCCTAGGATTTCCCAGTTGCCCAAATGGGGGCCCAAAACAATCACGCCCTTGCCAGCACGCAAGGCGGCTTGAACGGCGTCTGTACCCTGGGTTTCGACAATCAATTTTTCCGATTTATGCCACGGTAGTAGCCAGACATGGCCCATTTCGGCGGCCAGCGCCCCGGTCTCTTCAAGGGTCTGGCGGACCAGTAGTCGCTGCTCGCTGGTCGGTAATTGGGGATAGGCGAGCGCTATATTGCGTTCAACGATTCGACGGCGGCGGGTATCCAGCGCCCAGTACCGCGCACCAAACCAGCGCCCCAACGCCCGGGCGGTCTCCAAGGGCAGCCAAGCGCAAAGCCGCAGTGCTGCACTAACTAGCCACAGAGCAAGTCGATCGCGCACATTAGTCCTCACTGATGTTAACAAGGGATTTCTCGCGGTAAAGATAACTGTGCATTATTATGCCGTGCTTATCGCGGGTATACTAAACAATCTATTCACCTTTTGCGGACCACATTGTGATTCCCGAGACCTTTCAAGAACTCATTCTACGCCTCCAGCGCTTCTGGGGCAGTCACGGCTGCGTCATCCTTCAACCGCTAGATATGGAGGTAGGTGCGGGGACATTTCATCCTGCCACGTTCTTACGCGCCATTGGGCCAGAGAATTGGAACGCCGCTTATGTGCAGCCCAGCCGTCGCCCAGCAGACGGTCGCTACGGCGACAACCCCAATAGGCTGCAGCATTATTACCAATTCCAAGTTGTCATGAAGCCCAGTCCAAGGAATTTTCAGCAGCTTTACTTGGACAGTTTAACCGCCATTGGTGTTGATGCACTGGAACATGATGTTCGCTTTGTAGAGGACAACTGGGAATCGCCCACGCTAGGCGCCTGGGGGCTTGGCTGGGAGGTTTGGTTGAATGGCATGGAGGTGTCCCAGTTTACTTATTTTCAGCAAGCGGGTGGTATCGAGTGTTTCCCCGTTACCGGAGAGATTACCTACGGCTTGGAAAGAATGGCGATGTATTTACAAAATGTATCCTCGGTCTATGATCTGGTGTGGGCACACACCCCGTCGGGACCTGTCACCTATGGGGATGTCTTTCACCAAAATGAAGTAGAACAGTCGACTTACAACTTCCAAGAGGCGGATACGGATCAGCTCTTGAAGACCTTCAATTTCTGCGAATCCGAAGTGCTGCGCCTGACCGGTAAAAAGTTACCCCTTCCCGCTTACGAACACGTTATGAAGGCATCCCATGCGTTCAATTTACTCGACGCCCGCCATGCAATCGGTGTGACCGAGAGACAGCGCTATATATTGCGCGTCCGCACGCTGGCAAAAGCCGTCGCGCAAAGCTATTACGATTCCCGCGCCGCACTGGGATTCCCTCAAGCCGACGCCGATCTACGCACCCAGGCATTGGAGAATCAGACGTGAGTTCAGATACTACTGCCTCGCTGTTGTTTGAGCTCGGCACGGAGGAGCTACCCGCCGGCACCTTGGAGCACATGGCAACGGCTCTCTGTAAAGGGATCAGCGATGGTTTGAAGGCGCATGGATTAGCCTTTGAAAAGGCGTCTTGGTTTGCCACACCTCGACGACTGTCTGCTGTGGTAATGGGCGTTACACGTGCTGCCGCCGATAGTAGCGAGCAGGTGTTGGGGCCCCCCGCGGCGGCGGCAAAAGATAAGGCTGATCACTGGACAGGGGCCGCCACTGGCTTTGCGCGTAAGCACGGTATTACTCCCGAAGACCTTATACTGATAGACACCGACAAAGGTCCTCGATTGGGATTACAGCGCACGGTGCTCGGCGCAAAGCTCACTGAGGTAGCAGGGCAAGTCCTTAGCGATGCGGTTGCCGCCATACCGGTGGCCAAGCGGATGCGCTGGGGGCGGGGTCGTCACGAGTTCCTTCGTCCCGTTCAGTGGCTGGTGGCACTGCTTGACGAGAATGTTATTCCCCTTGAGCTGTTTGGTTTAACCGCCGACCGGCTCACCTATGGGCACCGTTTTCATGCGCCCGATGCCATTGCGTTGCGCCGTGCTGATGACTACCAAGCCGAACTCCGTAATGCCTGGGTGATTGCCGACTTTAAAGAACGTCGACAGTTAATCCGCGAGCAAGTTATGGCCATTGCGGCGGCGGACAATGCGGTGGCCGTGATCAGTGACCCGTTGTTAAACGAAGTCACTGGACTGGTGGAGTGGCCTGTCGCTCTCAAGGGTAGCTTTGATAACGAGTTTTTAGCGGTGCCCGCCCAAGCGCTGATATCGTCTATGCGTGAGCATCAAAAATACTTCCACCTGTTAAACTCAGACCAGCAACTACTACCCGCGTTCATTGCCGTGAGCAACATTGACAGTAGCCGTCCTGCGACGGTTGTTCAGGGCAACGAAAAGGTGATTCGTCCGCGCTTGAGCGACGCGGCATTCTTCTTTGAGAACGATAAAAAAACGACGCTGGCTAGTCGACAAGCACGCTTGAACGGGGTCGTCTTTCAGCATCAATTGGGGACACTCGCTGATAAAACCCAGCGCATTTCGGCCCTCGCACGTTGGCTAGCGGAGACACTTGATGCTGATAGCACGGTCGCCGAGCGAGGCGCTGAGCTCGCAAAATGCGATCTTGTTTCTGAAATGGTGCTCGAATTTCCAGACCTTCAAGGCATAGCGGGCGCTCACTACGCCAATCATGACGGTGAACAGCAAGGCGTCGTTGAGGCCATTGAACAGCATTATTGGCCCAAGTTTTCCGGGGATGCGCTGCCTCAATCAAAAGAGGCGGCGGCGGTCGCTCTCGCGGACCGGTTTGACACGATGGTGGGTATTTTTGGTATCGGCCAACACCCATCGGGCTCCAAAGATCCCTTTGCGCTGCGCCGAGCATCGGTGGCCATTATCCGCCTCCTCATCGCTGTCGACTCTCCCGTTGGGTTGGCTGCCATTGGTAAACAGGCGGTGACACAATTTGCTGAGGGCGTGTTGGCCAGCGACGTCACTGCGTCAGTCTGCGAGTACACCCTTGATCGCTTACGGGCGTGGTATGAAGATCAAGGTATTAGCGTCGGCGTGCTACGCGCCGTACTGGCCACCGGTAACGACAATCCAGCGGACATTGATCGCCGTGTTAGGGCGCTAAATGAATTTGCACAGTCGGCGTCGGCTCAGGCCTTGGCAGCGGCGAACAAGCGTGTTGCCAATATATTGGCCAAGTCGGCGGATGATTTGTCGGGTGACACCCAGGCTGCAAGCCTAGTCGAGCCAGAAGAAATCCTACTATTTGAACGACTCAGCGAGACCAAGGCATCTTTGCCGCCGCTATTGGCGGAGAAAGACTATCGGGGCGCGTTAACGGTGTTGGCACAACTGCAAGCGCCCGTTGATGCTTTTTTTGACAAAGTGATGGTCAACTGTGACGAGGCGGATTTACGCCGTAATCGACACCGCTTACTGACTGATCTACGCAATCAGTTTGTCTCCATCGCGGACATTGCCCAAATGTAGGTGCAGGATATGACCGTCAATACCTTACTGCTCGCCGCAGTTGGCGCCGGTGGACTAATGCTAGCGGGCCTCTGGATCTTTGCACTCGCCAAACAGCGCAAGCTTGATATCGAGCTTCGTGCAGCACGGTCTGCCCTTGAACATGTAACGGCCAGCCATGATGGGTTAGCCAGCGAACACCAGACACTACAGGCGGCGTGCGCTGAGCAGCAAACCCAGAACAGCCGCCTGAATGCTCAGCTCAGTGCTGCCCAAGCTCGAGCGGACGAGCGGGAACACAGCCTGAAAGAACAGCTCGAACAGTTTTCAGCGAATCGAGAGCAATTTCGACATGAATTTGAAAATCTCAGCCGCGAATTTCTGAACGCTCGAAACAAAGAACTTCAGGAAAAAAACAGCCAAAGTATTGACGCCATTTTAAAGCCTCTCGGCGAAAAAATTGACAGCTTTCAACATCGCGTCAATCAAGTCCACAGCGATATGGTAAAAAATACCAGCGCACTCAGTGAACAAATACGCGGACTGGAGAAGGTAGGACTAGGCATCAGTAGTGACGCTACCCATCTCACCAATGCTTTAAAAGGTGATAAAAAACTGGTGGGCAATTGGGGAGAAGCCCAATTGCAACGCACATTAGAATTAGCGGGACTCCGTGTCGGTGAGCACTTCGACACGCAGCCGTCCTACAAGGACGAGAGCGGGCAACGGTTCTTGCCCGATGTTGTCATTCGTCTGCCTGAGGGCAAAAACCTAGTGGTTGACAGCAAGGTGTCTTTGGTTGACTACGAAGCCGCGGTCTCGGCCGATACTGACACGCAACGAGAGGCGGCACTAAACCGCCATATCAATGCCGTCAAAGCCCATATTGATAGCCTGGCAACGAAGAATTACGCCCAGCTCCCGCACATGAATAGCCCCGATTTTGTCTTGATGTTTATGCCGGTAGAACCCGCTTACATAGAAGTGATGAAAGACCATAGAGCGTTATTTAGTTACGGCTATCAAAAAGGGGTGGTCATGGTGTCCCATAGCACCCTAATGCCCATACTGCGCACCGTCTCTAATCTGTGGATGGTGGAGCGCAGCAATGCTGAAGCCCGGCAAATAGCCGATGGGGCGGGCGATATCTACAATAGCGTCAGCCTAATCGCTGAACGCTTACTAGGCTTAGGTGCTTCACTGCAAAGTGCTTCCAGAAAGTACAACGAGACCGTAACGGCCGTCATTGGCCGCCAGGGACTGCGTAACAAAGTGGAGCGGTTTCAGCAGCTCTCTCAAAAAGCCACGCGGCCCTTCCCAAAAGAGCTGGCGACGATTACCGAGGACCTCGGCAGTGACCCGCTAGAACAAACCCTAAAGCCCCTACCCGCTGAACCCTCTGGGGACAGCAATCAACGTTGAGAGAACGAGCACCCCCGCATTCTTCATCAACACGCCCAAGGGCACGTATCAGACGTCGAGATTTTCAACGGCCAGCGCGTTGGCTTCAATGAACTCCCGGCGGGGCTCAACGTCATCCCCCATCAAGGTCGTAAACATTTGGTCGGCTAAAATCGCATCGTCAATCGTTACCTTTAGCATGCGTCGAACGTCCGGATCCATGGTGGTCTCCCAGAGTTGAGACGGATTCATCTCGCCCAACCCCTTATACCGCTGCACCGACACCCCTTTGCGTGCCTCGACTAATAACCATGCAAGACCTTTGGCAAAATCTTCGGTTTCAACGATTTTTTCACCGCGCTTAAAGTAACCGCCGGGCTCTATTAAGCCGTTTATTGAGCTGCCCAGCGCCACCATGGCAGCATATTCCTTGCTGGCAAAGTAGTCGTGTTGAAGCGCGATATCAGTGGCCAAACTATGGGACGTTTGACGAACGACTGGGTAAAAATGACCCCGTTCTGGATCCTGGGATACGTAAACAGAATAGCTAGTGCGCTTATCTGATACCAATAGTAAGCGCTCACTTAGAGCATCAGCGAACCCCTTCACTTGCCGTTCATCAGCAAGTTGCTCAATGCTCAGCGCGGGTATATAGGGGAGTTGCCACAGTACGAGGGGCGGGTAAATACGTGACAAGCGATTGACCGTATGCTCAACCGCTTGATACTGGGCAATCAAATCAGCCAACCCCTGACCAGCGATACCCGGCGCATCAGCATTGACATGTAAGGAGGCTCCGTCAATGGCATTTTGCGTGAGGTATTGTTCGAAGGCGGGCTCATCTTTGAGGTATTGGCTATTTTTACCCCGGGTTAATTTGTACAACGGTGGCTGAGCTATATAGATATGGCCTCGCTCCAACAGTTCTCGCATCTGACGGAAAAAGAAGGTTAATAGCAGCGTCCGGATGTGTGAACCGTCCACATCGGCGTCGGTCATTATAATAACGCTGTGATAGCGCAGCTTGTCGGGATTGAATTCATCTTTACCAATGCCGCACCCGAGGGCCGTGACAATGGTGCCGACTTCCGCAGAGCCCAACATTTTGTCAAACCGGGCTTTTTCGACGTTAAGGATCTTGCCTTTAAGCGGTAGAATCGCCTGGAATTTACGGTTACGTCCCTGCTTTGCCGAGCCGCCCGCTGAGTCGCCCTCCACCAAATAAAGCTCGCACAAGGCGGGATCTCGCTCTTGGCAATCAGCCAGTTTACCGGGTAAACCGGCAATATCTAGCGCCCCTTTGCGACGCGTCATCTCTCGCGCTTTGCGGGCGGCCTCTCTAGCCCGCGCGGCGTCAAGCATCTTGCCGACCACCTGCTTGGCATCTTGGGGGCTTTCCAAGAGATACTCATTAAAACGGGCCGCCATTGCCTGTTCAACCGCAGTTTTTACTTCGCTAGATACCAACTTGTCCTTGGTCTGAGAAGAAAATTTTGGGTCGGGCACTTTCACTGAGACAATCGCGGTCAGCCCCTCGCGGGCGTCATCACCGGTGGTATTGACCTTGGCTTTCTTCGCTAGGCCTTCGCGCTCAATGTAAGCGTTCAAGGAGCGAGTCAGGGCGGCCCGAAACCCAGCTAAGTGGGCGCCGCCATCACGTTGCGGTATGTTATTGGTGTAACAGAAAATATTTTCCGCAAAACTATCGTTCCACTGCAGCGCTATCTCAACGCCCACCCCGCCCTCGACATCATCTTGGAAGTGAAACGCGCGGTTCATGGTCGTTTTGCCGTGATTTAAATAATCAACAAACGCCCTCAAACCCCCATCATAACAGTAAATTTCGCTCTTACCCGAGCGCTCATCGGAGAGCACGATCTTTACCCCGCTATTTAAAAACGCCAGCTCGCGCAGCCGTTTCCCCAATATATCAAAATGAAATTCAATGTTGGTGAACGTTTCGGGCGATGGCTTAAACCGCACCGACGTGCCGGTGCTATCCGTTTCACCCACCACAGCTAAAGGTGCAACGGGCACACCATGGCGATAAATTTGTTCATGCAGCTTACCCTGGCGCCTTATGGTTAACTGCAAATGCTCCGACAACGCGTTGACAACAGACACACCCACCCCGTGCAAACCGCCAGAGACTTTGTAGGTATTATCATCAAACTTACCACCTGCATGTAGCACCGTCATAATGACTTCCGCCGCAGACACTCCCTCTTCGTGCACCTCTGTGGGGACGCCTCGCCCATCGTCGGACACAGTGACGGATTCGTCGGGGTGAATGACAATATCAATTTGGCTACAGTGACCCGCCAACGCCTCATCAATGGAGTTGTCAACAATTTCAAACACCATATGATGCAAGCCCGTGCCGTCGTCGGTATCACCGATATACATGCCGGGTCGCTTGCGTACCGCGTCTAGACCCTTTAAGACCTTAATGCTTGAAGAGTCGTATTCCCCCTGTGGGGTATTGGTATCATTATCTGTCATTGTCGTATCCGTTTAATGGATGAATCCTTTGCGATTCAAGTCAATGTTGTAATTCTGCCCTGTTCCACGTGGAACAAGCTGTGCGCCTCACCTAGCCAAAACCGGGTTAACTCCTCCGCCTCCACCGCCGCAATAAACACCTGGCCTCCTTGGCCCTGCAACACCTCACATACTCGCGCCGCATGGCTTTCGTCCAATTCAGCCGTAATATCGTCCACCAAGTACACGGGTGGAAAACCCAAGTAGTCGGTTAACACCTGCCCCTGGGCAAGCTTTAACGCAGCGACCACCAGCTTCGCCTGTCCTCGCGACAAGGTTTCCGCAGCCGCACGTCCATTCATGCGCAGTCGCAGATCCGCTCGGTGGGGGCCTGCCTGGGTAAAGCCACGCCGAATGTCATCGTCTCGCCCCGAGGTTAGTGCCTCTTGGAGCGCAACCTGTTGGTCCCAGCCCTGCTTAAAGATGAGCTCAATGCCGGCCAGTGCCGGGCTCAGCGTCGACGCCATATCTTGGAAAGTCTCGGCCAACCGCGCGACTAGTTGGCGGCGGCTGTTTGTCAAGCTCTCCCCGGCGCGTGCCAAATCAAACAGCCACGCTTCATCGTTGGAGATGATAGCACGCTTAAGCCCCGCATTACGCTGCTTCAATGCCCTTTGGTATCGCCGCCAAACCGCTAAAAAAGACGGTTCCACGTGGAACAAAGTGCCGTCGACATAGCGCCGACGGTTATCGGGACCATCAAATATCAGTGCAAGCCCTTCAGTGTCCAACATCACCACCGGCAGTAGCGCTGCTAAAGACGACCGCGCCGCTACGTTGTGGGCATCTATGCGCAAAACGGACTCACCATTGCGATGGCGCTCCATACCTAAGTTATGCACCTTGCCAGCCTTGTTGATCTTTGCCGTGACTAGGCAGGTGTCGCAGTCATGGCTGATTACCGGTCGAATCGACGCGTTTCGGAAAGATCGCCCCACCGCCAGCAAGTGCAGCGACTCCAAAAAGCTTGTCTTACCACTACCGTTCAAGCCAAACAACAAATTGCCCTGGGGATGAAAAGACAGCGCTGTGGGAGATAAGTTACGAATGCCAGAGACGCTGGCGCTGAGCACATGCACTGAACCACCTTCCAAGGTCACCGCGCGAACAGGCAGAGGTGGCGCTAAAGCCGCATAGGCATAACAACGTACAAGGAATCACCCGCCTCGGCCTCCTCCAGTAACGCGCTGCTGGCCGAATCAGCCAAGGACAACCGCACTTGACTGCCATTGAGCACCGACAACACATCCAGTAGGTAGCTCACATTAAATCCCACCTCTAATTCGGCGCCCTGATAATCAATACTTACCATCTCTTCCGCCTGCTCTTGCTCAGGGTTGTTAGCGGTAATTTCCAAGGTGTCGTTTGACAGCTTTAGCCGCACGCCACGGTACTTTTCGTTGGATAAAATCGCGGTGCGAGTAAATGCTTGCTTGAGTGCGAGGCGATCGCCCACGACAGACTTGTCAGGGGATTTAGGCAATACCCGCTCGTACTCGGGGAACTTGCCATCGACAAGCTTAGACGTGAACGTGTATTGGGTGTTGACTGCTCGCACGTGGTTACTGCCGATAACGAGCCGAATGCTTTCTTCACCTTCGAGCAGTCGAGCGAGTTCAAGCACCCCCTTGCGAGGAATAATCACGGCGGCGTCTCCCGCATCGACAGGATCAGGCGCTGTGCATAGCGCCAATCGGTGCCCATCAGTCGCCACCATGCGCAACCGCCCCGAGCGAATCTCTAGCAACATGCCGTTTAAATAGTAGCGAACATCTTGCTGAGCCATCGCAAAAGCAGTGCGCTCGATTAATCGCTTTACACTGGCCTGGGAGATCTCCAAGGACAACTCACCGGGGGATTCGTCGACCGACGGAAATTCAGAGGCCGGCAGCGTCGACAACGTAAACCGGCTACGGCCCGCTTTAACCGTCGCTTTGCCAGCCTCGAGACTAAATTCTATTTCAGAACCGTCTGGCAAGGATTTACAGATATCGACCAGTTTTCGCGCCGGCACGGTAATATCACCATCGACACTGGCGCCAGACACCGACACCCTGCCGACCAGCTCCACCTCCAAATCGGTGCCGGTCAAAGCCAATTCGCCGCCCTCCAAGCTCAACAGGACATTTGACAATATGGGGAGCGTTTGACGCCGCTCAACCACCCCCGCAACAAGATTGAGTGGTTTCAGTAATGCGTCTCTAGAAATGTTGAATTTCATTTTGTTATTTGCTCCTAGCCATGCTGCTGCCCGCACCCACCGAAACGACCTCAGGTGGTCAACGAGCGCAACAAATTCTTGTAGTCCTCACGAATATCCGAACTGGTTTCGCGCAATTCCTTTATCTTACGACAACCATGGAGCACTGTCGTGTGGTCTCTGCCGCCAAAGCTGTCGCCAATTTCGGGCAAACTATGATTGGTGAGCTCTTTGGCCAACGCCATTGCCATCTGTCTGGGTCGAGCAATAGAGCGACTGCGACGCTTCGATAATAAGTCAGCCCCCTTGATTTTATAGTACTCGGCGACGATTTTTTTAATATTATCGAGGCTTATCTGCCGGTCCTGCAAGGCCAGCAAATCCTTGAGGCTATCTTTAATAAGATCAATATCCACCGGTTTGCCGGTAAACCTTGCGCTTGCGATCACGCGCTTGAGGGCACCCTCTAGCTCCCGAACATTTGAGCGAATCCGTTGGGCAATAAAAAAAGCCGCCTCTGGCGACAAATCCATATTCGATTGCTCGGCCTTCTTCATCAAAATAGCCGCGCGGGTCTCTAGCTCTGGAGGCTCTACAGCCACAGTTAAACCCCATCCAAAGCGAGACTTTAACCGCTCCTCTAAGCCGTCAATCTCCTTCGGATAGCGATCACAGGTCAAAATCATCTGCTGGCCACCTTCAAGCAGCGCATTAAACGTATGAAAAAACTCCTCTTGAGACCGATCTTTATTGGCGAAAAACTGAATGTCATCAATCAACAGCGCGTCGACCGATCGGTAATACCGTTTGAAATCGCTAATCGCGTTCAACTGCAACGCCTTAACCATGTCGGCGACAAAGCGCTCCGAGTGCAAATAGACGATATTTGCCTGCGGGTTTTGCTGCCGCAAAGCGTTGCCCACCGCATGCATCAAGTGTGTTTTCCCCAAGCCTACACCGCCATATAAAAACAACGGATTATATGAATCACCCGGGTTTTCCGCCACTTGCTGTGCAGCCGCTAGCGCCAGTTGATTGCTTTTACCCTCTACAAAACTTTGAAAGGTATACCCGTCTACGAGGTTATGTTGATGCCTTGGAGTGTGCGCGGCAGGGGTTTGATGACGGCGGTTACCCGGACGATTATTCACCGGGTTTATCGGTGCCCGGTTAACCTGCGCCCTGGCTTGTGCGGCGATATCGGGGATATCGGGGATATTGGTCAGCTCCGGAATGGCTCGCGCTTGCAGGTGACTGGGGGAAGGGCCCTCTGCTGTCACCATGGCGGGCGTGTCATGCTCAGACACCACCAACGACACCGACTGCATCTGCGTGGTCGCCACATCGCTAAAAAACTCACCAATTAAATCGCCATATTTCGTCTCAACAAAATCGCGAATAAATCGATTAGGCGCGGCCAATACAAGACTATCACCAGCACTCACGACCTTTAAAGGTCGAATCCAGGTATTAAATTGTTGTAGCGGAATCTCGCCCCGTAACCGGGTTAGGCAGTATTGCCAACCATCGTATTGTACTTCTACGCTCACTGCTGTGACTCTCCGAACTGTCGGTTACTGCACGCATAGAGCCGAGATTATGACGGCCCATGTAAGGGTGGCTATGAACGTGCAGACCCTCGTAGTTATCCACAAAAAACTTCTTGTTTCAAACATTTTTTTCCATCATAAAAACAACCACTTAGCTCGAAATAATTTCACTAACGCAAGTGTGTACAAAGCGCAATAGTCGAGTTATTAACAACTCTGTATAATCTGTGGACAACTAGTTTAAAGCCCCCGATTATTAACGTATTTGGACACCTTCTGGGCGCAGACACATTTTATTTATATGCATCATAGGAATAGTGAACACTAACACAGCGTTTTTTTATCTTTTTACTCAATAATCCATCGAACCCCGCAAAAGCTTGTCAGCCCCTGCGCAAATCACTATACTCCGCGCCCTTTATCTTTATCCACCGAATGAACAGGATGTTGACATGAAGCGTACTTTTCAGCCGAGCGTTATTAAGCGCAAGCGCACTCACGGTTTCCGCGCACGCATGGCCACCAAAGGTGGACGCCAGATTTTAGCGCGTCGACGCGCACGTGGTCGCCGCCAGCTCTCAGCGTAAGCGCTGACCGCCACACTGAAAGCGGTAGGAGCAGCCGTTGCACACCTTGAGACAGTTTTTTTCTACTCGCTCTCGGCTTCTCACCAAGGAAGACTACAGCAACGTTTTTAATCATAGCGAGAAGAAAGCCTCTAACCGCTACGCGTTACTATTGGCGTTGCCACACTCAGGCCCTCACCATTCGCGGCTTGGATTAATTGTTGCCAAAAAAAATGTCCGCTCAGCTGTCGATCGCAACCGCGTCAAACGCTTAGTCCGAGAGCACTTTCGACGCCACCCCCAAACCCAAACCAAAGACACTATATTCATGGCACGCAAAGGCATTGCCGACTTAAGCAACAGCGAGATTCGTTATCATCTGCAGCAACTGTGGGCGAAGCTAGACACCGTCGCTGCCCACCCATGAAAGCGCTATTGAAAAAAGTCGGACAGGTAGTGCAGCACGGTTTGATCCGGTTGATTAAACTCTACCGGCTGCTATTCAGCCCTTGGATTGGGCGAAACTGCCGTTTTGAGCCCACCTGCTCACAGTACACCCAAAGCGCCATCGAACGGTTTGGTGCGCTAAAAGGGACGTGGTTGGGGGTAAAACGATTGAGCAGGTGTCATCCTTGGCACGAAGGCGGGTATGATCCGGTACCGGAACAATAATGCACCACCCACAATCACCTCGACTAGACTGACTTTTTATGGATATCCAGCGTTACTTGTTGATCGCCGCAAGCGCAGCCCTCGCCATCATGCTGCTCAGTGAATGGACCACTTTCACAGCAGACAATGGCCACGTTGAGGATCGGGTTCGCTTGGCTGAGACACGGTCACCCGCGTCACTGTCAACATCGGTGCTGCCAACCCCTCCCAACACCCCAAGCACCACGGCACCCGACGAGCTCCCCACCGTTGATATTACCGATCGAAAAGATGCCACAACGCTGGAAGATCAGCGGTCTGTTTCACTGATCACGGTGACTACGGATACCCTTCAAGTGGTTATCGACAGGGTCGGCGGCGATATAGTAGAAGCGGCGTTGCCAAGGTTTCCTGACAACCTCGATAACCCAGACCTCCCGTTTGTCATTTTAGAAGCCAATAACACGCGAACCTATGTCGCCCAAAGCGGCTTTGTTGGCCGCGACGGATTCGACGTACCTGAACGGGCTATTTATTCCAGCGACAAAGACACCTACATACCGCGTAACGATGAGGCCGTGGCCGTCGTGTTAACCGCTATTGATGTTGAGCCGCGCATCAGTGTTACTAAAACCTTTACCTTCACGCCGGGCAGTTATGTGATCGATGTTTCTTATGCCATCGAAAATAATAGCGCTCGCCGGTGGGAGGCTGTCCCCTTTGCGCAGTTAAAGCGCGATAGCAGCTTGCCGCCTGCTGCGGATACCAGTGGTTTTGGTATGCAACCCTTTTTGGGAGCAGCAACCACCACGCCTGAAGACCGCTTTAAAAAATTCAGTTTTGATGACATTGCTGATGAACCTTGGAAATTAGCGCAGAGCGGGGGTTGGATTGCTATGATGCAGCACTATTTTTTAAGTGCTTGGATCCCTGCATCTGACCAAACGCACAACTACTTTACGCGCCAAACCCAAGCGGGCTTTAATATAGCGGGATTTACGAGCCCTCCCGTCATTGTTGATCCAGGCCAAATCGGCCATTACTCAACCCAGTTTTATGTGGGACCCAAAGACCAATACGCTCTAGCAGAAGTGTCTCCTCATTTAGATTTAACCATTGATTACGGTTGGCTATGGTGGATCGCCCAGCCATTATTTTGGTTGCTGACGAACATACAGTCCTTTGTCGGTAATTGGGGGCTCGCCATTATTTTATTAACCGTGCTGGTCAAAGGTGCCTTTTTTAAACTCTCTGCGACCAGCTATCGATCCATGGCTAAAATGCGCAAAGTGCAACCAAAAATGCAGACCATTCGCGAGGAGCACGGGGACGACAAGCAAAAGCAATCGCAAGCCATGATGGAGTTATACCGCAAAGAGAAAATCAACCCCATGGGCGGCTGCCTACCCATTCTTATCCAAATGCCTGTGTTTATCGCGCTCTACTGGGTGTTAATGGAGTCAGTGGAACTAAGACAGGCCCCTTTTGCGCTGTGGATTACCGATCTATCCGTTATGGATCCCTACTTCGTTTTGCCGCTGATGATGGGTGCATCGATGTTCTTTATGCAGCGACTAAACCCACCACCGCCCGACCCTATGCAAGCTAAAATAATGCAATGGTTACCTGTCATATTCACCTTCTTCTTTCTCTGGTTCCCGGCAGGATTGGTATTGTATTGGGTGGTGAACAATTTATTATCGATGACTCAACAGTTTATTATTACCCGCGGCATTGAGCGTGAAGGCCCGCGGTAATAGGCTGAGTCACGCGAATTCAATGGCATGACCAGCGCAAGCATAGTGAATAAGGACACCATCGTCGCCATCGCCACACCCGCAGGCAATGGTGGCGTTGGCATTGTTCGACTATCGGGCGCTGCAGCTTACACCATTGCGTTAACCATCAGCCGCCGCTCATCGCTCGCCCCAAGATACGCTAGCTATACCCACTTCTATGCAGACGACATGACGGTAATAGATAGTGGGCTCGTCCTTTATTTCCCCAGCCCAAAATCCTTTACTGGCGAAGACGTTGTCGAGCTACACGGCCATGGCGGCCAGCTGATACTCAGCCTACTCACGCGCCGCTGCGTTGCCTTAGGCGCTCGTGAGGCAAGGCCCGGTGAATTCTCGGAGCGCGCTTTTTTAAACGACAAATTGGATTTAGTCCAAGCAGAAGCCATCGCTGACCTGATTAATGCTCAAACTGAAAGTGCCGCACGACAAGCCCAAGCCTCCTTACAAGGCGTCTTTTCCAACCGCATTGAACACATAGCCACACAGTTAATTCAACTGCGCCTCTACGTAGAAGCTGCCATAGACTTCCCAGACGAAGACGTTGACTTCCTTTCTGAGGGTAAAGTGGCGTACCAACTAGCTGATTTGTTAACCAGCGCACAACAACTCCAATCTACCGCAAAACAGGGCGCTATTTTTCGACAGGGGGCGAGGGTGGTCATTGCTGGTAAACCCAACGCCGGAAAGAGCAGTTTACTGAATGCCCTTGCGGGTAATGACGTTGCCATCGTCACCGACCAACCAGGCACCACCAGAGATCTTGTCAGGGAGCAGGTAAATATCGCCGGCGTTCCTTTACACCTTACCGACACCGCAGGGCTACGAAAAACGGACGACCTTGTTGAGAAAGAGGGCGTTAAGCGAGCTCAGCAAGCCATTGATGACGCGGACGTCACTCTGTTTTGTACGGATGACAGCGATCCTTCGGAACCACTCGTCCTCAACCCATCTAGACGAAGTCTGCAGCTATTGACCAAAATAGACCTGACGGGCCGTCACCCAGGTCGGTGTATCAACACATCACCAGACGGCAAAAAAGGGTTACCTGTTATCGCCATTTCTGCCCAGACAGGTGTCGGTATGGATGAATTGAAAAGCGAAATACTGGCGTGTTTAGGCGTCAGCGCGAGTAATGATACCCTGTTTAGCGCCCGCGAAAGACATCTCACTGCGCTTCAAAGCACTATCGATATATTAGCGCTTGCACAACAACAATTTTTATCGTCAGGTGCGGGTGAACTGTTAGCGGAAGATCTTCGACTGGCCCATGAACGGCTCGGCAGCATGACTGGGAAAATGACTAGCAATGAACTGCTAGGTGAAATATTCGGTCAATTTTGTATCGGTAAATAACGCACTGGTTTCCTACAGCTTATTCCATGGTTATACGATGCAAACGATAAGCTATCCACAGGCACCTCAATAACAGCCATAAAATAGGCGGCAACGTGAGTTACTTTCACATAGAACCTACGGCTGATTGGAAAGTCTGTAAAACCCTCTTGATAAGTCTGTTTATTGTTGTTGCATGCCGTTCATCGTGACAACATCAACCACTTAACCACAAACCATCACGGTGCTATACGCCGGTTTAAAAGCCTTTATACGGGCAGTTGTCCCGCCACAAAAACCCGTAACCAGTAGCGTTATCGCACTTATCCACGAAAATATAAGGCCCTAATAATAACTACAATAATCTTTCTTACTTACTCAAAAGAGTAGTTAATTAATAATAACTAATAGCTTTACCCCCGCAGGCTTCAAAAGAGTGGTTGCCCTTAACCTGTGACAATTTATACTAGCCCACCTCGGTGAGTAACGTAGCAACGGATACCCTTTACGAATGAGTGCTGACTTTCAACAGTATGATGTGCTTGTTATTGGCGGCGGCCATGCCGGTACCGAGGCTGCACTTGCGGCCGCTCGCGCCGGCGTTCGTACCCTGTTATTAACCCACTCCATTGATACCTTAGGCCAGATGTCGTGTAACCCAGCTATCGGGGGGATTGGTAAAAGTCACCTAGTAAGAGAAATTGATGCTTTAGGTGGCGCTATGGCACAAGCAACTGATACGGCGGGGATACAATTTCGAGTATTGAATGCTCGAAAAGGGCCTGCTGTCCGCGCCACTCGAGCCCAAGCAGATCGCGTGTTGTACCGTAACGCGATTCGTCAAATTCTATTGAACCAGCCGGGCCTTACTATTTTTCAAGACTCTGTGGAAGATATTCTTCTTGAGGGCGACCGTGTTGCCGGTGCATGCACCCAAACGGGGTTAACTTTTCGCGCAGCCACAGTCATCCTGACTGCCGGCACATTTCTTAGTGGAAAAATACACGTCGGTTTAGAAAACAGTTCTGGTGGACGCGCGGGTGATCCCGCTGCCGTTGGTTTGGCTAATCGATTGCGGGAATTATGTCCGCGTACCGATCGGCTAAAAACAGGAACACCCCCGAGGATAGATGCTCGTTCCGTTAATTTTTCTAGCCTTGCTGAACAGTGGGGAGATGAGCCGCGTCCTGTGATGTCTTTGTACAATTCAGTGGATGATCACCCCGAGCAGCGCTGTTGCTGGATAACCCATACGAATGAAAAAACCCACGATATTATTCGTCAGAATGTAGATCGCTCACCGTTATTTAGTGGCGCTATCGAAGGCGTCGGCCCACGCTATTGCCCGAGCATTGAGGACAAGGTGTATCGGTTTGCTGATAAAACAGCCCACCAAATTTTTATTGAGCCTGAGGGGCTTACCACAACAGAATTGTACCCCAATGGCATTTCAACTAGTTTGCCCTTTGACGTTCAAGTGGCGTTGGTTCGATCGATATCTGGACTTGAAAATGCGCACATCACTCGTCCGGGATACGCCATTGAGTATGACTATTTTGATCCTCGTGATTTAAAGCACTCTCTTGAAACGCGCACCATTGCCGGGTTGTTTTTTGCGGGTCAGATTAATGGTACGACCGGTTACGAGGAAGCGGCGGCGCAGGGGTTGTTGGCGGGCATCAATGCTGCACGACGCGTTCAAGAAAAAGCGGCTTGGGAGCCAGGACGTGACGAGGCGTATTTAGGTGTGTTGGTAGACGACTTAGTTACGCTGGGGACACTTGAGCCTTACCGCATGTTCACATCGCGGGCAGAGTATCGGTTGCTGTTACGAGAGGACAACGCGGATTTACGACTAACACCCATTGCTCGACAAATGGGGGTCGTTACCGATGACAGATGGGCACGATTTGAAGAGAGACGAGAAGCGATCACTGCAGAAATGACCCGTTTGGAGCGTACTTACATTCAGCCTACGAGTGCCGATGCTTCGCTGTTAGCGAAAACATTACGCAAACCACTGAGCCGAGAGTATTCACTGGCTGATTTATTGCGTCGACCCGAAGTAACGTATACGGACATTGCGTCACTGAGTCACTCGGCAGAGGCCAGTCCTAGCCATGTCGCCGAGCAAGTCAGCACTCAAATAAAATACGCCGGTTACATTGAGCGCCAGCAAGACGATATAGACCGCTTGCGTCGTCAGGAGGCCACACCGATTCCCGCTAGTATCGATTATGCTCAAATAGACGGGTTATCTAACGAGATTCGCCAAAAGCTCGAATCCTCCAGGCCGACAACGATTGCCCGGGCGAGTCGGATTTCAGGGGTCACCCCAGCGGCATTGTCATTGTTGTTAATTCATTTAAAAAAGCGAGAGGGCCCGCGTCGCGTCGTTAATGGCTGATTCCGAGCGAGCTATTCTGGAATCGGGTTTAGCGTCACTATCCATTCCTTATTCCGATCACCAGATAACACTGCTGCTGCGCTACGTTGATTTAATAGAGCGTTGGAATAAGGCTTACAATCTGACCGCCGTGCGCGGACGTGAGAATTGGCTCGTTCGACATCTGCTGGACAGTTTAGCGGTGTTACCGTTCCTGAGAGGCAAGCGGGTTATTGATGTTGGCACCGGGGCAGGGTTGCCCGGTATACCCCTAGCGATAATGCAACCCGCAACGCTTTTTTCATTGCTCGATAGCAATGGCAAAAAAACGCGGTTTCTCTTTCAAGTACAAACGCAACTGGCGTTGTCGAACGTTACGATTATCGATGCTCGCGTTGAGGCCTATCGGCCGGCGAAAACCTTTGATGTGGTCATCAGCCGAGCCTTTGGGTCATTGACCAAGCTGGTGAATATATGTGAGCACTTACTATCAAATAACGGCTGTTATCTTGCTATGAAAGGAGCCATGGTGGAGGACGATGTTATGACATTGCAACAGTCAGCCGCGGATGGCCGGCTCATGACATCTGTTCATGCTCTGACGGTACCAGGGCTTGATGAGTCGCGATGTGTAGTAGAGTTAGCATTCATGAGGGGGCAGGAATGAAAACCATCGCCGTGGCGAATCAAAAAGGGGGTGTGGGAAAAACCACGACGAGCGTGAATTTGGCAGCGTGTTTGGCGGCTATGGGGCGGTCGATCCTATTGGTGGACATGGACCCTCAGGGCAATGCCACTATGTCATCAGGGGTTGATAAGCAGGCTGTTGAATTGAGCTGCTATGAGCTGTTAATCGATAAACGCCCGCTCAATGATGTCGCGGTACCGGCGGCAGATAACGGCTATGACATTGTCCCTGCTAATCGGGATTTAACCGCCGCTGATATAAAATTGCTCGACATGCCCCATAGAGAAAAGCAGCTGCAAGCGGCTTTGGCCGTGGGGTTTCAATATGATTTTGTTATTATTGATTGTCCACCGTCACTGAGCATGCTGACGGTCAACGCACTCGTCGCTTCAGACTCGGTGCTGATTACCATGCAATGTGAGTATTTTGCTCTCGAAGGGTTATCGGCATTATTAAATACCATCCGTCGAGTATCAGAAACGGTAAATAGCAAGCTCGCGGTTGAGGGTATATTGCGCACTATGTATGACCCACGTAACTCCCTGACTGGAGAGGTGTCTGCACAGTTGCACAAACATTTCGGTGATCTGGTGTATCGTACAGTGATACCGCGCAATGTCCGCTTAGCGGAAGCGCCAAGTCATGGCCAACCGGCGTTACACTACGATCGACTATCAACGGGCGCTCGCGCTTATGCGGCTTTGGCCGGTGAATTTATCAAGCGCCAGTCGCCACGATAAAGGGTCGGCACCACAAGAAAGGAACTCGCGTGACCACAAGAAAAAAGAGATTGGCCAAAGATTTAGACATGCTTTTCGGCGCCTCAGGTGCTGACGTGCCGATTGTCGGTAGTCCATTATCGAGGTCAGCAGAGCGGTCCGAGGGTAAAGAGGGGCTGCGCGTTATTCCTCTCGACCAACTACAAAGAGGAAAATACCAACCGCGGCGTGAGTTTGACAAAACCATGCTGGAAGAGCTCGCCAATAGCATTGCATCAAACGGCGTGATGCAGCCTATTATTGTCAGGCAGCTCAGTGACGAAAAATGGGAAATTGTTGCTGGGGAGCGCCGCTGGCGTGCCAGTCAGCTAGCAGGGGTTGATAGTATCCCAGCCATTGTGCGCGATGTGAGCGATGAATCGGCTATCGCCATGGCCCTAATAGAAAATATTCAACGACAAGACCTCAATGTTATCGAGGAAGGGTTGGCGCTGAGACGCTTGCAAACCGAGTTTGAGTTGAGCCAACAACAAGTCGCCGAGCGTGTAGGAAAGCCCCGTTCGGTGATTGCCAATATACTCCGCTTGTTGACACTGGAGTCAGACGTTCGGCATCTTCTCGAAACCGCACAGCTTACTGCCGGTCATGCAAAAGTGTTGCTAGCCCTAGAAGGCCAACAACAAGTCCAGTTAGCGCAACGAGTGATCGGTGGACGATTATCAGTCAGGCAAACGGAAACGCTTGTTAAAGGGGTGCTGGCTGGCCAAGGCGCTGATACCAGCGGTCAACCGGTAGATGCCAACATTGATAAGCTACAACGAGATTTATCGGCCCAGCTAGGAGCAGCAGTCTCTATTCATCACGCCAAGGCTGGCCGGGGTAAGTTAACCATTAGATATAGCAGTCTCGATGAGCTTGATGGCATATTGAAGCGCATCCGCTAGCCAAACCATGTCTTGAAGGTCGGCAAGATTTAGCCTACACTCGCGCCCGCTGAGTAAATGGTGGCCTGAGAGGTGAATACAACCGGGGAGAAACATAAACCGGGCAACCCCTGGCACGATTTACGGCAGAGGCTTCTGCGTACGGTAGTGCGGGCTGCAGCGGTAATTTCAGTCGTAAGTCTTATTATGGCTGTTGTTATGACCATAAGTGCGGGTACCGCTTTCATGGCCGGTGGGGTCATTGCGTTAATGCCGCAGCTATGGTTTGTATTGCGTGGCACGAGCCCCAAGGCTACCTTACATGCGGGTGGTTTGGCATTGGGGAAATTCAGCCTTAGTGCGGCTGGTTTTGCCCTGTGGTTTGCTTTCGTGCCGACAGCAAATCCGGTGTTAACGTTGGCGGGTACAGCAACCGCCTTACTACTGTCTGCTGTATTGATGGCTGGCGAGCGATAGCACGCTAGAAACGCATGACTTAAGGAACTGTGAACGATGGCGGCAAATGGAAGCGAGCAAACAGTCGCGGCTTACATTAAGCACCACCTAACCAACTTGACCTATGGCAAGCTGCCCGCGGGGT
This sequence comes from Halieaceae bacterium UBA4452, assembly GCA_002389505.1. GTDB lineage: Bacteria > Pseudomonadota > Gammaproteobacteria > Pseudomonadales > Halieaceae > Luminiphilus. The sequence goes on along the minus strand of DGPA01000021.1, from coordinate 264,192 downwards.
TTGAACGTCATGATGGCGAGATTGTGGCTGCAGGGGGTGACTGGACTATTGCCCACGGCGGTGACGAAGCTACGGCCATGGGGTTCAACGCCATACATCTTGACTCTATGTTTTGGTCCCTAGGGCTCGGCGTTCTATTTTGCTGGTTGTTTCGTAAAGTGGCTACTCAGGCGAGTTCAGACACGCCATCTGGCATGATTAATTTTATAGAAATGGTCGTGGAGTTTATTGATGGTACGGTGCGGGACACCTTTCACGGACGCAATCCGGTCATTGCACCCCTGGCGCTAACGATTTTTGTCTGGGTCTTTCTGATGAACTTTATGGATCTTATCCCCGTTGATTTGATTCCGCATTCCCTTGAACTATTAGGCATTCCTTATCAAAAAATAGTGCCATCAACCGATCCCAATATTACTATGGGTATGGCGCTGGGTGTGTTTGTTCTGATGGTGTATTACTCCATCAAAGTTAAAGGCTTTGGTTTTGTGAAAGAGCTGACGTTAGTGCCGTTTAACCACCCTGCCTTCATCCCGTTGAACTTCACGATTGAATTTGTTGGCTTTTTGGCTAAACCCTTTTCTCTCGGTCTGCGGCTATTCGGTAACATGTATGCGGGCGAGATGGTTTTTATACTTATCGCGGTTATTTTTAGCGCGGGTGCCGTGTGGATGGTACCGGCAGGTCTTTTGCAAATTGGCTGGGCCATTTTTCATATTTTAGTCATTACCTTACAAGCGTTCATTTTCATGGTACTCACCATTGTGTACCTGAGCATGGCGCACGAAGATCACTAAACCTTTCCGCGCACTGTGCGGAGAAAACCCAAGGAGAGCACTATGGAACTCGTTTATATTGCAGCGGCTATCATGACCGGCCTAGGCGGCCTCGGCGCCGCTATTGGTGTGGGCATGCTCGGTGGCAAACTACTTGAATCATCGGCCCGACAACCGGAGCTGGGCCCTAAGCTGCAGGTATCATTTTTCCTCGCCGCAGGCCTAGTAGACGCGATTCCGATTATCGGCGTGGGTATTTCCATGTATCTGATTTTTGTTGTTGCCGGCTGATCTACTGACCCCATGCGGTCTTTAATCCAGTCACCAAACATCGGAGTCTCACGTGAATATTAATCTGACATTGATCGGCCAGCTGATTGCTTTTGCGGGGTTCGTTCTGTTTTGTATGCGCTATGTATGGCCGCCGATAATTGCGGCTATGACAGAGCGGCAGCAGAAGATATCAGACGGCCTGGCAGCAGCCGACCGGGCGAGCCATGATCTTGATTTGGCCAAAAAGCACGCGGTAGAACAGATGGCGGACGCCAAACGAGAGGCCGCGGGTATCATTGAATCTGCGAATAAGCGTGCTGCAGCCGTTGTAGAAGAGGCGAAAGTCGCCGCCGAAGCGGAGGTGGGTCGAGTGAAAGCGGCCGCCGCGGCTGACATTGAGCAGGAACGTGCCCGGGCCCAAGAACAGTTGATGGCCCAGGTGAGTGCCCTCGCTATTCTGGGCGCTGAAAAAATTCTTAGCGCTGAAATCGATCCAGAGAAACACGCTGACATGCTCAACAGCTTAACCATGGAGCAATGACGCTATGATCGAGCCCATGACATTGGCCCGACCCTATGCACGTGCGGCGTTTGACTTCGCCGATGGGGCTCAGGCGCTGGGAGCGTGGGCAACCGCGCTCTCCCAGCTCGCTACAATAGCGGGTGACGTCACGGTGGAAAAATTGTTAAAGGATCCGGCTAAAACCGCGAGCGCGCGAGCCGATGCCGTCACCACATTGATTGACGGTGATGTGCCGATGGGTCTGAAAAACTTCTTACACATCGCGTCTGATCATGGTCGTTTGGCACTGTTGCCCGAGATGGCGCAACAATTTACTGAGCTCAAAGCGGCGAGAGAAGCCACGGTTGAGGTGGAAGTCATCTCGGCGTTTGCGGTCTCAGAGGCTGAAACACAAAAATTGGCGGATGCCATGGCCAAGCAATTGTCCCGTAGCGTCAGCATTACCACCAAAACCGACCCAGCGCTTGTGGGCGGAGCAGTCATTCGTGCCGGCGATCTGGTGATCGACGGCTCAGTGCGAGGCAGGCTTAATAAGCTCGCTAACGCGCTAAAACCCTGATAGAGGAATAGGTCATGCAACAACTGAATCCTTCGGAAATCAGCGACATCATCCGGCAGCGTATTGATCAGCTAGATGTTTCTTCGCAGGCGACCAATGAAGGTACCGTCGTCTCCGTTACCGACGGTATTATCCGTATTCACGGCCTCACCGAGGTGCAGTACGGTGAGATGATTGAATTTGAAGGTGGCATTTTTGGTCTGGCCCTCAACCTAGAGCGCGATTCAGTCGGCGCAGTGGTGTTAGGCGACTACAAGTCATTGGCTGAAGGGCAAAGCTGCCGTTGTACCGGTCGCATTCTTGAGGTTCCAGTAGGTCCCGAACTTCAGGGGCGTGTTGTCGACCCGCTGGGCAACCCCATAGACGGTAAGGGCGCTATCGACGCGAAAGCGACCGACGCGATTGAAAAAATTGCCCCAGGGGTGATTGCGCGTCAGTCGGTTGACGAACCCGTACAAATTGGCTTGAAGGCCGTAGACGCCATGGTGCCGATTGGCCGCGGGCAACGAGAACTCATTATTGGTGATCGGCAAATTGGCAAGACCGCCATTGCTGTGGATGCCATTATCAACCAAAAGAACACCGGCATTAAGTGTGTGTATGTTGCCATTGGCCAGAAAGCCTCGTCGGTCGCTTCAGTGGTGCGTAAATTAGAAGAGCACGGCGCTATGGCACACACTATTGTCGTGGCAGCCAACGCGGCCGACCCAGCGGCGATGCAATTTTTAGCACCGTTTGCCGGGTGTACCATGGGTGAGTACTATCGCGATCGTGGCGAAGACGCGCTGATTATTTACGATGACCTGTCAAAACAAGCCGTGGCTTATCGTCAAATTTCGTTGCTTTTACGTCGACCACCGGGTCGAGAGGCATACCCGGGCGATGTGTTCTATTTACATTCACGACTGCTAGAGCGTGCTGCGCGAGTGAATGCCAGCTACGTTGAACAGAAGACCGGTGGGGCTGTAAAAGGCCAGACGGGGTCGCTGACTGCGCTACCTATTATTGAAACCCAGGCGGGAGACGTTTCAGCCTTCGTACCTACTAACGTTATCTCCATTACCGATGGCCAGATTTTCTTAGAAGCAGATATGTTCAACGCCGGTGTCCGTCCTGCCATGAACGCCGGTATTTCGGTATCCCGGGTGGGTGGTGCGGCACAGACTAAGATTATGAAGAAATTGTCCGGCGGTATTCGTACGGCATTGGCTCAATACCGTGAGCTGGCTGCGTTTTCTCAATTTGCTTCAGACTTGGATGACGCGACCAAAGCACAGCTTGACCACGGTGAGCGGGTCACGGAACTGATGAAACAAAAGCAGTACGCACCTCAGAGCGTGGCCGAAATGGGCGCCGTGCTATACGCGGCTAATGAGGGCTATCTCGACGATGTTGCGGTAGAAAAAATTGGCGCTTTTGAGGCGGCACTGCTCGCGCATATGCATGCCGAGCACGGTCAGTTGATGCAGGACATTGCCACCGATGGCGATTGGAATGACGACCGCGCTGCTGCCTTTGCAGGTGCCATTGAGACCTTCAAATCAACACAAACGTGGTAATTAGTCATGGCAGCTGGCAAGGAAATTCGCACTAAGATCTCGAGTATTCAAAGTACTCAGAAGATCACCAGCGCCATGGAAATGGTGGCTGCGTCGAAAATGCGTAGGGCACAAGAGCGCATGGAGCTCGGGCGCCCCTATGCCCGACGCATTCGTCAAGTCATGGGTCATATTGCCAACGCATCTCCCGAACATCGCCACGTCTTCATGGAGCAGCGAGAGGTCAAGCGCGTTGGTTTTATCATCATTTCCAGTGACCGAGGTTTGTGCGGCGGTCTAAATACCAATTCCTTCAAGGAATCGCTCAAGGCCATGAAAGTGTGGTCAGACAGTGACGTTGCGGTGGAGATATGTGCCGTCGGTTCCAAGGCAATAGCGTTTTTTAATAGCTTCGGCGGTAATGTCACCTCTGCGGTTCGTGATATTGGTGAAAACCCCACCGTCAATCAATTGATTGGCGGCGTGAAAACCATGCTTGATGCCTATGAAGAAGGGCGGCTAGACAAGTTATTTATTGTCAGCAACCGTTTTGTTAACACCATGACCCAAGAGCCCACCGTCGAGCAGTTGCTGCCATTGGAAGCCGACGCGACTGAGATGGCGCATTACTGGGATTACCTTTATGAGCCGGACGCAGAAACTCTCATTGAGGGGCTGCTGCTGCGCTACGTGGAATCGCAGGTGTATCAGGCGGTGGTTGAGAATGGCGCCTGTGAACAGGCAGCACGCATGATTGCCATGAAGAATGCTAGCGATAATGCCGGCGACATCATCGATGAGTTGCAATTGGTATACAACAAAGCACGTCAGGCAGCGATTACTCAGGAGCTATCTGAGATTGTTGGTGGCGCTGCGGCGATTGGTTAAACCCTTTTTTTGATGAGCGGCGATGTCGCCGCACGACAAATAGACTAGAGGACCCGAACATGAGTAGCGGAAAGGTCGTACAGGTAATTGGCGCGGTTATCGATGTGGAATTTCCACGTGACAGCGTACCCAAGGTTTACGACGCGCTGAAGGTCAGTGATAAAGACCTTACCCTCGAGGTGCAACAACAACTCGGTGATGGGGTGGTGCGCGCGATTGCCATGGGTTCCTCGGAAGGGATCAGCCGTGGTTTGGCGGTTGAGTCGACGGGTGCGCCTATTTCGGTACCGGTTGGTATTGAAACCCTCGGCCGCATTATGGATGTGTTGGGCAATCCGATTGATGAACGTGGCCCTATTGGCGAGCAGGATCGTGCGGCGATTCACCGTCCCGCACCGACTTACGAAGAGCTCGCCGCCTCAGAGGAGCTGCTCGAAACGGGTATCAAAGTCATCGACCTGGTATGCCCCTTTGCCAAAGGCGGCAAGGTGGGATTGTTCGGTGGTGCCGGTGTTGGTAAGACCGTTAACATGATGGAGTTGATCAATAATATTGCCACCGAGCATTCGGGATTGTCGGTCTTTGCTGGCGTGGGTGAGCGCACCCGAGAAGGCAACGATTTCTATTATGAGATGCAAGAGTCGGGCGTGGTAAACATTGACAAGCTTGACGAGTCAAAAGTGGCCATGGTCTACGGTCAGATGAACGAACCTCCGGGCAACCGCTTGCGCGTGGCGTTGACGGGGCTGACTATGGCTGAGAAATTCCGCGATGAGGGGCGTGACGTACTGTTGTTTGTTGACAATATCTACCGTTATACCCTGGCTGGAACAGAAGTGTCGGCCCTACTTGGGCGTATGCCATCGGCGGTAGGCTACCAGCCGACCCTTGCTGAAGAGATGGGCGTTCTGCAGGAGCGCATTACCTCGACTAAGACAGGGTCTATTACCTCTATTCAGGCGGTTTATGTACCGGCGGATGATTTGACTGACCCGTCGCCAGCCACCACCTTCGCGCACTTGGATTCAACGGTTGTGCTTAGTCGCGATATTGCAGCGAAAGGTATTTACCCTGCGGTAGACCCACTGGATTCAACGTCACGTCAGCTTGATCCGCTGATTATTGGCCAGGAGCACTATGAAGTGGCGCGTGGTGTCCAGTCGGTGCTGCAGCGGTATAAAGAGTTGAAAGATATTATCGCTATTTTAGGCATGGACGAGCTGTCAGAAGAAGACAAGTTAACGGTGTCTCGGGCGCGAAAAATTGAGCGCTTTTTGTCGCAGCCCTTCCACGTGGCGGAAGTGTTTACCGGTTCACCCGGCATCTACGTGTCCTTGAAAGACACCATCACGGGCTTTAGGGGTTTGCTCTCGGGTGAGTATGACCACCTACCAGAGCAGGCGTTTTATATGATTGGCTCTATTGAGCAGGCCGTTGAAAAAGCGGCGACGTTGTCGGCGTAGGCACTGGAGAACACGACATGGCCATGACTATTCACTGCGATATCGTTTCCGCGGAAGCCCAGATATATTCTGGGCTGGTTGAAATGCTGGTCGCGACAGGCTCATCGGGTGAACTAGGCATTTGCTACGGGCACGCGCCATTGTTAACCGGTATTGTACCCGGGCCGATTCGTATTCTGGAGCAGGGCGGTAACGAGCAAGTCTACTATGCGTCCGGCGGGTATTTGGAAGTGCAAGGTGATGTCGTGACTGTGCTTGCTGACACCGCTATACGCGCCGATGATGTCGACGAAGCAGCCGCGGAAGAGGCAAGAAAAGCCGCTGAAGAAGCGTTGGCGAATCAAGGGGGTGAACTTGATTACGGTCGTGCATCGGCACAGCTAGCAGAGGCTGCCGCGCAGTTGGCGACCTTGCGGAAATTGAAGAATCGCGCTGGACGCAGTTGATGGGTGCAGGCTGGGGGAAAGCCGCCAACGGGCGGCTTTTTTGTGCCTTTTGGCGCGTTTTGGCCATTAAATAGCCGCAATAGTGCCCTTAGGTATTGCATGGTGCCCAGCCTATGGCAGTCTGGTAAGCCTTCGAATACGGTGACGCTATGTTAGAAGTTATCATTCTTGGTGCCGGTAAAGGCACTCGAATGCACTCCCATTTGCCCAAGGTGTTACACCCGCTGGCGGGTCGACCAATGATCGAGCACGTCGTGGCTACCGCGAGTCGATTATCCCCAGAAAACATCCATGTTGTTGTCGGGCACGGCGCCGACGAGGTGGAGCGCGCCTTAGCCCAATACCCTCTGCAATTTCATCACCAAGCGGAACAGTTGGGCACTGGCCATGCGTTAGCACAAGCCTTACCGCATTGCCATTTGCAGAGCACGGTGCTGGTGTTGTTCGGCGACGTGCCGCTGATTAGCACACCGACCCTGCAAGCATTACTCAGTCAGGTCAGAGAGGGTCCAGGGGTGTTGGCGGCGCACCTATCGGAGCCGTCGGGCTACGGACGAATACTACGAGATGATGACCAGCAGTTTGTCCGGGTGGTTGAAGAGCGCGATGCCACCGACAGTGAGCGACGAGTGCAAGAGGTCAATACCGGAGTGATGGCCTGTCCTGCGGGGGTATTGAGCCGCTTATTGAGCAAGGTGGGCAACAACAACGCGCAACAGGAAACCTATTTGCCCGATGTGCTGGCGGTTGCTCGAGAAGAGCGGTTAGCTGTGAGTGTTGTGGTCAGTCACGATGCCGATGAGATACAGGGGGTTAACAATCGGCTGCAGCTTGAGGCGCTTGAACGGACCTTTCAGCAACGATTCGCGGAACAACTGCTGACTGACGGCGTGGCGGTGGCCGATCGAAGCCGACTGGATGTTCGCGGCCAACTTACCTGTGGTTATGGCGTTAGCCTCGACATTAATACTCTTATTGAAGGTGTAGTTGTATTGGCGGATAACGTTCAAATTGGCGCCAACTGCGTCATCCGCGATGTCAGTATTGGCCCAAATACCATTGTTCATCCGTTTTCCCATATTGAGGACGCCGTTATTGGCGCCGACTGCAGTATAGGGCCCTATGCGCGCATCAGGCCGGGCAGCCGCTTGGGGCCTAGCGTCCGTATTGGCAATTTCGTTGAGACCAAAAAAGCGACGTTGGGCGCTGGCAGTAAGGCGAATCATTTGGCCTATATTGGCGACGCGACTATTGGTGAGGGCAGTAATATTGGTGCAGGGAGTATTACGTGTAACTACGACGGAGCTAACAAACACCACACCCAGCTCGGCGATGGGGTGTTTATTGGCTCTAATAGCACGCTAGTGGCGCCAGTAACGATTGCCGATGGCGGGTTTATCGCTGCTGGATCAGTAATTACCAAAGACGTCGCGGCTGCAGAGTTAGCGGTGGGCAGGGGAAGGCAGCGCAATATTGCCGACTGGCAAGCGCCGAAGAAGGACGGAGAATAACGCATGTGTGGCATAGTCGCAGCGATGGCGAAGCGAGAAGTCGCTGACATTCTGCTAGAAGGCTTACGCCGACTGGAGTACCGCGGTTACGATTCTGCGGGTATCGCCATGATTGATCATGATGGAGGCTTGCAGCTGCATAAGTACAGCGGCAAAGTCGCTATTCTGGAACAGGCATTGGCCCTTGAGCCCATGCAGGGCGGTATTGGTATTGCCCACACGCGCTGGGCCACCCATGGACAGCCCAATGCCCTTAATGCCCATCCCCATGTGGCAGGCAATCGTCTTGCCCTTGTTCATAATGGCATTATTGAAAACCATCAGGCGCTGCGCCAGCAATTGGAAGCGGATGACACGGCTTTCTTGTCTGAAACCGATACCGAGGTCATCGTGCATCTTCTTGCCAAGGCGGTTAATGGCGGTGCTACCTTGCTAGCGGCGGTGCAGCAGGTCATTCCGCAGCTCAATGGTGCTTATGCACTGGCGGTGATTGACACTGAAAATCCCGAGCAAGTAGTGGTCGCTAGGCAAGGCAGCCCTTTGGTGCTTGGTGTGGGGATTGGTGAAACGTTCGCCGGCTCTGACACGCTGGCACTGCGCTCAGTGACCGATACCTTTGTTTACCTTGAAGAGGGAGACGTTGCTGTTTTAGAAGTGGCGGGTTACCAACTATTCGCCGCCAACGGTGAGCCTGTGGAACGACCAAAAACCCGACTAGAGGCTGAGCACGAAAGCCAAGTGCTGGGTGATTATGACCATTACATGCTCAAAGAAATCCACGAGCAACCCGCACGGCTGGCCGACACGTTGGCCCTTGACCCGCTAGATTGCACCGTCTTTGGTCCCCGGGCGGCGGCTATCTTCGGTCAGGTTAGTGCCGTGCAGATATTGGCTTGTGGCACCAGTTATCATGCAGGCCTTGTGGCTAGGCATTGGATTGAGCAATACGTGGGCATTCCCTGTCAGGTAGAGGTGGCATCGGAGTACCGCTATCGACAGTCAGTCACCCTGCCCGGCACCCTAATCGTTACTATCTCCCAGTCGGGGGAAACCGCGGATACATTGGCGGCGCTGAAGATAGCGGATAATGACCACATTGTTGGCCGACTGGCTATTTGCAACGTCGATCACAGCGCCATTGTGCGCGCCAGCGACTTAGTCTTTTTGACGCGCGCCGGGGCTGAGATTGGCGTTGCCTCGACAAAGGCCTTCACTACGCAGCTGGTAGCGCTGCAGTTGTTAGCCGCCAATCTCGGCAGGAATGGCGCGTTATCGACACTGAATAACGAGCGATTCTGCGCGACACTGCGTGGTATGCCGGACGCGGTGGCTCAAGTCTTGGCACTAGAACCCACCATTAAGGCGATGGCCGCACACTTTACTTTAAAACATCATGCGCTGTTCTTGGGACGCGGTATTTATCACCCCATCGCCATGGAAGGCGCACTGAAGCTCAAGGAAATCTCCTATATTCATGCCGAGGCCTATCCTGCGGGTGAGTTGAAGCATGGGCCGTTGGCGTTGGTGGACGACGACATGCCGGTGGTGGCCGTGGCGCCTAACGACGAACTGCTTGAAAAACTGCGGTCCAATCTTGAGGAAGTCCGTGCTCGCGGGGGCGAGCTGTTTGTCTTTGCCGATGAGGCGGCGGGCTTCACGGCTGGCGAGGGCGTTCATGTATTACCTATGCCCCACTGTAGTGACATGGCCGGGCCGGTCATCTACACGGTGGCTTTGCAGCTGCTGTCGTATTATGTGGCGCTTGCTAAGGGCACCGATGTCGATAAGCCGCGAAATTTGGCGAAATCTGTCACTGTAGAGTAAGTTTGAACAGAGAATTAGATTCGCAAGAATCTATTACTCTCTATATCTACAAATAGTAAATAACCGAATATACAAAGCCATAAAGGACTTGAGCCAGAACCCCTTTGCCAATATCCGCTTCTGACCCTTCAGATACAAGCACGGACGATCTCGTCCCTACAAGATAGGAAACATAAACGAACCAAATAAACAGTAGGATATCACCTATAACAAAGAGACTATAAGGCAAAAAATAAAATGCGATGCTAAGCACCAATGTCGGAATTAATACCGCTAAAGCTATTTTTTTTGTGTTTTCTACAGATAAATGTGAATACAAATATCCGATAGGGAAAAGGAATGCCCAAAGGTTAAATCCTTCCGACTTAGCTTTCCTTAGGTCACCTATCAATTTAAACGAAGCTTCAACAAGATTACTGGATACGGATTTCTGATCTTGATTGTCGCTAGATTCATTCGGCTGATTTTGGTTATCCGATGATTCTTCCATTTCCACTCTCCCCTAAATATTTATTCAATATACCTAAAGATCCTTAGATCAATTTAAAGTTTATTAATTACAAGAATCTTAACCACAAGCAACGACAGTTGCAAGAATTCTCATCTATAAAAACGAAATGAACAAAGAAGAAACATTGATGTAAAAAGAGGAAGATTAGAAGAGAAGTGCCAAAGAATACAATCAACTATAGACAATCTTGAGAATCAAATTGTAGATATGGAAATGGAGAAAACTCTTGGTAAGAAGAGCGAGTCTATTGCAAAGAAAATCATTGCACGATTTGAAGAAGAACTCGTGACTCAAAATAAAGAATACAGTTCAGTTGAGATGGAACTTGATATTTTAAATGAGAGTATGATTTGGGTTGATTGGGTTGAGCAAGCAACAAGGGCATAGTTTCAAGTTGATGTTCAATATTGCGCTTGTGGACGATAAGATTGTCTACAAGGACGATACGAACAAGCGTCTTGGCTATGATGTAAAAAGTGGCAAGAAACCTCTGAAGACAGAAATGGTGCGTGAGGTTACAGCTCGGTCTGGGGTCTACAAATGCAAAAAAAAAGCGGAAAATTCGCAGTTAAATCAGAGGCTAAGCTAAAATCTGCAAATGAAATCACTCACTCACGGTGGAGTAAACTTGGTTGTACCACTTTTTGGGGACTAAAGATGAAATTTAATTTATCACTAAAAACACTTGTACTAATTCAAGGAGTTCTCATTATAGGGACAATAGCAATAAAGATATTTTATGAGTGGGTTGGAGTAGAACATATCCTTCCTCTTTATTCAGTTCTATGGATTGCAACTTGGTTAGAAGTTTCTAAAAATACAAAATAAGGAAACAGGTACAACCCATTCAAGTCAGTGACTGTGGAGTAGGGTGCCGATGGCGTCCGTCGACCATGGCGCTTATCTCGGGCGTCACTCAGCAGAGGAGCCCGTAAGCCGATTAAGCATCAGCCGCTAACCAGTCCTCAATGAACGGTTTTAAGTCGGTCGATACCAGTTCAATCACTAAGCCACCCATCCCGGGCTGCATATAGCAAATAGCACCATATCCTTCCTCCGGGGCTGCGCCCGCCGCCAGCACCTGCCAGTCTTGGCGCAGTAGCTGTTCGGCTTCTGCTGGTAGATCATCCACCCATACCCCAATGTGTCGAGCGTCGGGCTGTGCCTCGGGGTCGTAAAAACGACCGGTTCCCTGACACAGTTCAAGATGCACGGGGCCTTGTCGGCTATAGCAGGCGCTGACGACAACGTCATGTGTGCCCAGCGCTGGGGTCCAAAAAGGTAGCGGCTCGAAGGTGCGAATCGGTGACCACGCCACATCGATACTACTCGCTAGTGCGCCTTGCGCCGCGTGAATATCGCTGACGACAATGCCGGTATGGAACGTGCGTGACAGGTTAATCATAAAGTGACTCTGCTCCGATCATTGAACGAGGGTGATATTAATTGGTAGGGTATCTAACCCCATGGTGGTTCCCCCATGGGCCGTCACTCGGCCCGGGTCAACTAGCTCAATCGTTTCTACCCGCTCACACAGCTCTTCCAACACCACGCGAACCTCTAGCTTGGCAAGATGTAACCCCAAGCATTTATGCGCACCTGCGCCAAAGGCATGATGCCGATTTCTTTCGGTAGAGGAACGTTCCGCATTGAAATGAGCTGGTTCGGAAAACACAGCGCTATCGCGATTGGTGACAAAACTGGGAATAATGACGTTGTCCCCTGCTTTGAAGTGAACGCCGTGAAATTCGCAGTCTTCGCTGACAATCCGGTTCAAATTAATGAAGGCATGCATGCGCAGAAATTCGTCCACCGACTGCTCTAAAAAGGCCCGGTCAGCACGAATCTGCGCCCAAAGCACTGGGTTTTTAGCGAGATACAGCGTAATGAAGCTAAGCATTGCGGCTACCGTGTCAATTCCCGCCAAAAAAAGCAGGTAGCAGACGGCGTCCACCTCGTCGTCATTCAGGCGTTCGCCCTCCACTTCCGCGTCGAGGAGCATGCTGACAATATCGTCTTTAGGGTTCAATTTATGGGCTTGAACCGTGTTGTGCAGATAGGTCGCTATGTTTTGGCCGCAGGCCATGCGTTCGGCTTCGCTGGGAGCTCGGTAAAAGCCTCTCTCCCAGGTATAAAATTGCCCTAAGTCCTCCTCCCGAAGGCCCATTTGATTGGCAAACAACTGTGTGGGGATAGGTTTGGCAATGGCGGCTAGAAAGTCAATTTCACCGTTGATCAGCGTGCTGGTGAGTACATTAATGGTGCGCTCGCGAACGGCGCTCTCCATACGCTTTACCGTATCCGGCGCAAAAATGGGGAGCAGCAATCGGCGATAGCGACGGTGATCACTGACATCGCTTTCAAGGGGTATGAGCCGCGGTCGTTGAGTGTAATTGGCGGGCACGCCAATGGGGAAAGAGCCAAAGCGCTGGGCGTCGCAAAGGATTTCGTGCGCAAGTCCATGTGTCGTGATGATCCAATGACCACCATTATGGGGACTGTAACTGATGGCCCTGCCATCGTTTTCAAAAACATCGATGAGCCGTGCTTGCGGATCGTCGTGTAGCGCTGGATCCGCTACGATATCAAAATCGATTAAAAGCTCCTGGGGAACATCACGGGGCACAGTGGGCATGGCTTACTCCAACACGACTAAACACTTACCGCGGGAACGGCCATGCATCATATCGCAGAAGGCTTGAGCGGTTTGTTCAATACCTAGATATTGCTGATCAAAGCCTCTGAGCGTTTCGTTACGCAACCGCTGCTCAAGTTCAGCAAGAATTTCGGGAAACTGATGCGCATAGTCTGAGAACATAAAGCCCTCCATTCGTGCACGCTTGGTCACCAGCTCCCAGCAGTTTGTGACTGCTTCGGGGTGAGCTTCATATTGTGAGATGGCGCCGCACAGGACCAGTCGCGCGTTTTCAGCCAAATGGCCCATGGCTTCATTGAGGACCGCACCACCGACATTATCGAAAAAGATATCGATACCCTCAGGCACCTCTCGCCGTAGGGCAAGGGTTAGATCAGGGTCGGCTTCTCGGGAAATCGCTACGTCAAAGCCTACGCTGTCGGTCAGCCACTGGGCTTTGTCGGCGCTGCTCGTTAATCCTACGGTGCGACAGCCGAGGTGTTTTGCCAGCTGACCGACGACGGTACCCACCGCGCCACCCGCGGCACTGACCACCACGACGTCATCGGGTTTCGGTTGGCCAATGGTAAAAAAGCCGATCCACGCGGTCATGCCGGTGGGCCCTAAGGTAGCCATGTATTCAGCTAGCGGCAGATCGTCAGCGGGCTGTAAAGGCGCACACAGGTCGCTACCATCGAGAACGCTATAGGTTTCCCATGCGGTGCGTGCATTGACCATAGTACCTACTGGGTACAGCTCATTAGCTGACTCAATCACTTCGCCCAGCACAATACTTTGTACGGGCTCTCCGAGTTGCATGCCCTGCAAGTAGTTATCTCCGGCGCCGGCACTCATCCAAGCTCGAAAGCCCGCGTCAAGCGAGATGACCCGATTGTGAGTGATAAAAAATCCGTCTTTGATCTGCGGCATGGGCATATCAACCACCGCAAAGTCAGACTCTTGAATACTGCCTTGGGGATGCTTGTGTAAAACAACGGCTTTTGGCATGAGCGATGTCCTGGTTATGAAAAATAGGTGTCGTACTGGCCGACAGAGCTTGCCACCCGAAGGCGGCCAAACAGTGGGTCTTTATCGGCATTTGTTGTTGCCTTTGCGGCCATGGTTGATCATGTGATTACTGTTCCGCCATCATCTCTGCGACCGTAGGAATACGATTGAGTGTTTGTCCACCGGACACATCGAGCACGTCGCCGGTAACGAAACATTGATCACTGGCCAGCCATACGGCGGCGTTGGCAATGTCCTCAGTGCTGGGCAGGCGCGGTAACGCCAGCTCCTTGAGGAAAGCCGGTTCAATAGTCGGGACTTGCAGATAACCTTCAGTCATGCCGGTGGGAGTGAATCCGGGCGCTATGGCATTGACACGGATATTGGCTTTGCCGTACTCGTTGGCGGCAATACGCATAACGTGGTCTGCCCCTGCTTTTGCACCCGCATAAGCCGCGAGCCTTGGTGCAGCTAACAGTGCGGTTTGCGATGAGGTAGTGATAATAGAACCCCCGGTGTCACCCATGGCTGCCGCCATGAAGCGAATGAACAGCGCCGTACCTGCAAAGTGCACGTTAGCACTGTTTAGTAGGGTTTCGCGATCCAGCTCAGCGATGGAACCGCCCGCCTCAATACCTGCAAAGTTGATCGCCACGTTGAGCTGGCCATACTCGCTGAGAGCCATTTGGGTCAGCTGTTGAAGGTCATTGTCTTGGGTAATATCACAGCGTGCGCCAATGCAGCCGAGTGTCTCAGCAACGGCGGCGACTTTCTCAGCACTACGTGCGGCAATAATAACCTTCGCGCCCTCTTCAAGGCAGCGCCGCGCTGTCGCAGCGCCCATGCCGCGGCTATCGGATGCACCTAAAACGACCACGACTTTGCCAGCAAGTAATGCCATGACATTCTCCCAGTAACGATTATTTAGCTCGTTGTTTCAGCGCTTATCGATCTAGCAAGGGGTGAGCCAAGCTATGCTTACCCCTCATAAAACTATCTCACAGCGACCAAACTTTGACAAACAGTGTTGATTGTTTTTTACAGGGGGATGGCTTGTCCATCATGCACTCGAGCGCCCTGCCACCAGTTACTGGTCATCGCTTTCTGTGCGGCGTCACGACAGTGGAGCTAACCCTCACAGACAAGGCAGTATGGGGGACCGGTACTGAGCTGTAGGGTGGCGCCTGCCACCCTAGACCCTCGTCTCAGCTGACGTCCACTTCAATCATTCCGCCTACCACTCGCACGGGGTAGGTAGCGATCGCCAAGCGGGTCAGGTGCCCCATGGGTTCGCCGTCTTTAAGGTTGAAGCGCACACCATGAAGGGGGCAAGAAATAAAGCATCCGCGGATACGGCCGCCAGCAAGCTCGGCCTCCTGGTGACTGCAGCGATTGTCAACAGCATAGAGCTCTCCGCTGGCACGGCAGACCAATAAGCGCTTCCCTCCAAGTTCCACCGCACGACTGGTATTGTTATCAAGTTCCTTATCGGGAAACGCGGACACAAAAGCAGACATAAGAGCTATCTCCATGTGAGAAGGGCGTGAGCTACCCGTTAAAAAATGAGGACATCTGCGTCGTCGCAGTATAACATTAGCCGCGTGTTAGAAAAACAAACAGGGTTGATTCTTTTTGCAGGCATTCGCAGTGTCATTGCCCAGCCCGGGTTTTCTCCCAGTCATGAAAAACGCACGAGGTTAAAATGAAACCAGCTAACAAGCGGTCTTGGGTCTTAAAGCAGCGACCGGCAAGTGTACCTACCAGAGCCGATGTCGATATTATTGAGTCGCCGGTGCCCGAAACCCCCGACAACCATCTGCTTATTGCTACCAGTTACTTTTCGTTGGATCCCGCCATTCGTGGGTGGATGTCGGATACACCGAGTTACCTACCCCCCATTGGCTTGGGTGAACCTATTCGCGCCACGGTAGCGGGTACCGTGGTCGAAAGTAGGAGCCCGGATTTTACTGCGGGCGATCGAGTGTATGGCATGTCGGGCTGGGAAACCCTGTGTACAGCGCCTGCGGACTACTTCAGCAAAATCCCGGAAGACAGTCCTTTTCCAGATCATTATTACCTGAGCATTCTTGGTGCGGTCGGCCTGACACCCTATTTTGGTCTGCTCTCCGCCGGTGATATTAAGAGCGGACAAACGCTGCTCATGAGTGCGGCTGCGGGTGCTGTGGGCTCCATTGGCGGCCAAATAGCGAAAATCAAAGGCCTGCGTGTTGTTGGCTTAGCGGGCAGTGATGAAAAATGCCAATGGGTGACAGAGGAACTGGGGTTCGACGACTGTCTCAATTATAAAACCTGTGGCGATCTTGAGGCAGCCATTCGACGCGCGTGCCCCGAGGGTGTTGATGTCTTTTTCGATAACGTGGGCGGCGAAACCTTAGACGCCGCCCTGATGAACCTTAACAAAGACGCGACAGTGGTATTCTGCGGCAGTATCAGCAGCTATAACAGTAGCGAGCCCGTCCCCGGCCCGTATAATTGGTGGCAGGTGTTAGCGCGGAGTGTCACGGTGAAGGGTTATCTTATCAGTGACTATCTTACCCGTTTTGGCGAAGGACAAGCGCAGTTGACGCAATGGCTTCAAGCCGATCAACTGACGTTTAAAGAGCATATTGTTGATGGCTTTGACCACTGTCTAGAGGCGTACAACTTACTGTTTGAAGGCAAGAACAACGGCAAGCTGATGGTCAAGGTTTAAGCGATTTCTAGCAGCCTGTTGGCACCCAATCCGTTAAAAAGGCGACCGTGGTCGCTTTTTTGCATTTGCCAGCGCCGTATCAAAGGGTCGGCTCCTTTGCCCCGGGATCGTTGTTCATATAGTGATGAATCCATCGGTGAACGAACTGGTTGCCACGCTCATTACGCCCGAACACGACATTTTTTTGTAGTCCTGACGCCATGCCGCGCTGTACCTGTAGACCCACTTTATAGTCCTCTGTGTCGACGACGTCTTGCAACCAATCAGCCATTTGCTCTCGGGCGGCCACTTCTTCGTCGGATGCTGGTGCGTTCGGGTGTAAAAAGTGCAAAATCGTGGTGTTCTGACCGGGCTCGGGCCCGGGGATTAATTGCGCAACCTGGGTAATTTCCGGGGCCATAAAAACAGAGGTATTGGGAAAGAAAAGACGAATAAAGTCATAGCCATCATTTTCGCAGGCGTAAAGCGTGTCCTCAGGCTTTTCCCGCAAGTTCAGAATGGTTTTCTGGGGGTAACCGACAATCAAGTGTGGTCCGTGAGCATCGAACTCCATAATATTAGAAAATGTCCGTGGCTCGATGGTCTCTGGGTGTGCACTTTTAAAGTGATACCCCTCCAAGTAACCATCATAAGCGACTTTCCAGTTGGCGCCAGTAATCACGCGATTACCAATATAGCTCCAGTTTTCCATGCCCTTGGCGGCCACATCGTCCATCATGCCGCCTAGAAATGCGCGAATATCGATATCTGAATCAGGATCGAGGACCGCGAAAATCAGCCCGCCTTCCTCGTGACAGGGGAATTGCACCAAGTGTCGATCTTTACATTCATCACCAAATTTTGAGGCCTCAGCGACCGCCCGCAATGAGCCGTCGTTGCTAAATGACCAGGCATGATACGGGCAGGTGAATACCCGTTTATTACCCACCGGCTCTTTGACCAAAATCATAGAGCGATGACTACACACATTCATCAACACGCGCACTGAGTTATCAGCCTGCCGAGTCATAATGAGTGGAATATCGAGGATATCGAGGGTTTTAAAATCACCGGGCGCAGGAATCTCGTGACTCATACCCACTAAAATCGGCAGTTTTCTATACACACATGCCATTTCGGTTTGCCAGAACTCGGACTCGGTGTACTCCGATGAGGCGATGATCATGGTGTCTTCTGCCCAGTCGGTGGTACCGTTTTCCACATGTTCCATCATGCGTACAACCATTCGGTTGTACTGAGCGTTTCTATCCTGTGCATCCACGTTATGTCCTCTCTTCATGCGTCGTGCTTATGTTCGGAGTGTGGCCGCTCTAATCGCTGGGGAATACGACCGGCCCAACATTCGTCACATCATATTGTCGGGTCTCAATATTTAAGACGTCCAGGGACCCTACATACGCTAAAAACCCTTTTACATGATCCGTTGCAAAATGGTCGTTTAAGGCTTCTTGCGACGCCCACTGCTCGGAGATCCACACTTTTGTCGGATCACTGACGTCAATCGCCATACCGTATAACTCGCAGCCTGGCTCTGCGCGAGTGGGTGCAATCAGCGCTTGCGCACCTTTGATATACAGGGGTGCACTGTCTTTGCTTAAACTAATGCAGGCGATAATAGCGAGTTTACTCATGGCGGACGACTCCTGTCAGCGGTAACGTAGCGTTCTGCAAAGCCAAGAGGGCAAACAAGCAGAGGCCGACTAATACCGGTGAGGCTAGGTGTCAATAAATAAAAAGTCAAGCGTGCTTGCTTTTTTCGTGGCGCATGAATAATCTTATCCCACAGACCTGTAAAAACCCGTATGCAATGTCAGCCTAAACGATGGAGACTGCTTTTTGCACGGCTACGTTAGGCATGGGTGCCATGCGGCTATGGGCGGCTTTACATTGATACTCATTGCTAGGAAAGCGCTATGACCGCGACCGTTAGATTGGAAGGAAAAGTTGCACTTATTACGGGTGGCACCAGTGGTATTGGCAAGGCGGCAGTCGAAGGGTTTACCCGACAGGGAGCCAACGTGGTGTTTACCGGTAACAACAGCGAGGCCGGCAATGCCATAGCCCAGGCCAACGGCGCGGTGTTTATCAAGCACGCCGTTCAAGATGTTGCCGGGTGGGAAGGGGTGAAGCGTGCGGTTCGTGACAACTTTGGCCGTCTCGATATCGCCTTTGCAAATGCGGGCACCAATGTCGGCGACAGTGATATTGAAACGGTGGAATTCGACGCCTGGCAGAATCTACTGGATATCAATTTGACGGGGCCCATGCTCACCATTAAAGCGAGTGTGGAGTTAATGCGCGCTAATCCTGATGGCTCAGGAGGTTCAATCATTCTCAATAGCTCAATCAATGGTATTTTAGCGCTGGCCGGTGATGTGACCTACTCCACCACCAAGGGTGCGTTACGCCTCTTGGCAAAATCCAGCGCCGTTCACTTGGCGCGCGAAAAAACCAATATCCGTGTTAACACTATTCACCCAGGCGTTATCGAAACCGCGCTTATCGAGGGAGCCATAAACAGCGCGCCCGATCCGAGTGTGGCGCGGGGTATGCTGGAGAACATAGCGCCTGTCGGTCGCATGGGACAACTGGAGGAAGTGGTGGCTTTATTGACCTATTTAGGCTCGGACGAGTCGAAGTTCATGACTGGCTCAGAGCTGGTCATTGATGGCGCATCGACGGCGGGACTGCCCGGGGTGTAGCGTCAGCAAAGCCCGTTCAGATAGCATGCGGACTATCCCATTAGGTCCTTCAGGACGTGGTGGCGAGGCGAAGATGCGTTTCATAGATCCACAGTTGAAACGAGGGTTATTCGCCGTGTAAGACTCGGAATTTTCGCAAGGAAAATTTCCATTCACCGTTTTCTCGAATGCACTCATCGTGGTACTCGCCCCGGGGTCGAATGTCTTTTCCCTCTTGGGTGACGGCGACTTCAGTGGTGTAGCTGCGCATGGTCGCGTGATCACCATCGACGTCAATGAACCCGGGTTGTGCCATCATGTTAACAAATGGGAACAGCTTCATGGCTTCCAACCAAGCGGCGACGATCGTCTCACGACCTCTGATGCCCTCCATGGCCAAATGAGGCAGTTCCCAGACGCCGTCCTCCGCCCACGTGCTACCCCAAATCGCCGCATCTCGCTGGTTAACCCCATCGCAGTAGCGATCCAGCAGGGCTCTAATGTGTAGCTTGTCTTTTTCAACGCTGTCTATCATGACGGCTCCTCTACTGGTTAATCATGCCGCCATCGACGACTAGCTGTGTGCCGGTTACATAAGATGAGAGGTCACTGGCAAGAAACAGGGCGGCATCGGCAATCGTTGACGGCGGCCCCATGTAGCCCATGGGAATGGCGCTGGTAATGGCCTCGTATTCCGCGGCGTTTTCCTCGCTTGCCTGAGCATTCATATTTGTCGCGATCATTCCCGGGTGAATGGTGTTGCAGCGAATGCCTTGCTTGGCCGTTTCTGCGGCAATGGCTTTGGTGAAGCCCAGAACGCCTGCTTTGCTAGCGGCATACGCCGATACCGCATAGACGCCCACCAAGGCTGCCACAGAGGACATATTAATAATTGAGCCCTTGGTGTTAGTGTCGCGCATAAGGGCCACTGCGCGCTGAGTTCCCAAGAAAACACTGGTCATATTAACCAACATTTGCCGGTTGAAATCCTCGAGGGTGAAATCCTCAATGGGCTTGAGTATGACCATGCCGGCGTTGTTGACTAGCGTATCTAGGCGTCCGAAGTCGCTTTTAATCTGCGTTATTGTACTGTCCCACTCAGCCTCTACGGTCACATCTTGACGCCACGATACGGCCTTTCCGCCGGCCGCAGTAATCTCTTTCGCTGTTCGCGCAGCACCCGCCTTATCCATATCGGTGACAATAACCCTCGCTCCCTCAGCGGCGAATTTATGTGCAATGGCATGACCAAGGCCTGGGTTCGATGCCCCGCCGGTGACCAAGCAGATCTTGTCTTGTACTAATCCCATGCTATGTACTCCTGTTTACTTCTATAGGTTGAACCAAAATAGCGACTGCTTACAGTGGTATGTCGCCGGCGGCTACCATGGCCGCGTGTAATTCCTCGGCTCGAGGATTGCGCCTTAGACACAGCCCGCCATTGACCTGTAAGTTTTCACCGGTCATGAAGCAATCGTCACTGGCCAAGAATAAAGCGGCGGCGGCGATGTCGTTGGACGTCCCAATCCGCCCTAGGGGGTAACATTGCTCAAACGCATCGACCAGCGCCTGACTTTGCATGGCCTCAGCGGTCATTGGCGTATCGGTCAATCCAGGCGATATCGTGTTGGCTCGAATACCACATGCACCAAATTCGTTAGCGACTGTGCGTATCACGTGATCGATACCCGCCTTCGTACCCATGTACGCCGCATGGTTATCGAGCATGATGTTAGCGGTAGCCGAGGAAATCTGAATAATATTACCTGCCTGGCGCGCCGACATAACTTCAACGAGTCGCTGTAGCCAAATATAGGGGCCTTTAAATTGTAAATCGACCATGCGATCAAGCTCTTCCTCGGTCGTGTCGCAAAAGGGCGTTAACAATCCCCAGCCAGTGGCATTGATAGCGACATCAATGCCGCCATGGCGCTCAACAATCGTCGTGATCATGGTGTTAATTGACGAGCGATCACAGAAATCGCATTCGACCCAGTCGCCAGCGATGTCATTGGCCAGGGCCATCAACACCTCGGTACGACGCCCAGATACCACGACGGTTGCACCCGTCTCGGCAAATTTTCGGGCCATCACTTGGCCCATGTTATCGGGGCTGCCCGCTCCGACAATAGAGACGATCTTACCCGCCCCAGAAAAGCAACCCAACATGCGAAACCCTCTGCGGCTTGATGGTTGAATGTGGCACAAAAAGACAATACAGCATGTTTTTTTCAACAACAATAGCGTGGTGTGAACCCGGCGATAGCAGGGCGCTAAGCGTCCAGCATGACCGGCCACCGTCCCAAGAGGGGAGTCAACGGCCGCACATTAGGCGGGCTTTTCAACCGCATATACCACTGCCAGTTGATCGGTGACGAGGTCGATCACTCGCTCGGCGCGCTTTTTGCGATTGGCAAAGCGATAGTTAACAGCCATACCATTCATAACAAACTGAACCAGATCGTGCGCCGCCTGCAAGGATTTGACTTTTTTCCAGTGGGGAAACACGGATTTTACGGTGCGCAAAAATTGCTGCTCAAAGTCTCGCTCGACTTCACCAATAACCTCAGCTAACTCGGAATCTGTGCGCGCTGCCGCGAGCAGCTCTTGATACGCGACGAACGAGGGCATATTGACGTAGTCCCAGGCGGCCTGCACCGAGCGTCGGATATCTGCCCGAGTCAGCTGTTTCTCTGGCATGTCGATATCGGCCATCAATCCGCGATATTCCTCTAGTCGACGCGTGTGTAAATAAGCGACAACCGCTTCCATAACCGCTGAGCGAGAGGAAAAATGATGCATCATTGCGCCTCTAGATACGCCAGCCTGCGCGGCTATCATAGCTGTTGTGGTCTTGTTGTAGCCCCGGTTAACAAAGCATTCCATGGCCGCCTCTAAAATCGCTTTGCGAGTCATAGCGCTTTTTTCAGCCTGCCAGCCAACGCCGTCGCGGGACGGTGTACCGTCGGCTTTCTGTGCTCGCTGCGTGGGGCTGGCGGACTTGATTTTTTTTCGCGCCTTCGTTTGGCTGACTTTGTTCATGCGTGCCCTTCTACTGCGGCGGTTAACCTGGTGAGTGAAATCGACAAGCTGCTTATATATCGCGTTTTGCTCTGCTGCGCAATTGCGTGTGATTGTTCTAAACAATCGTGCTTGCTTTTTTTCGTTTTGGTTTCTAGTATCAAAAATGCTTGAACACATATCAAGGACAATAGGATGAAGTATTCAAAGCAGTTTTTGGTGGAGGCGTATACAACGATGACCACCATCCGCCAATTCGAAGAGCGAATGATCAAGGAATTTATGGCGGGAAATATTCCTGGCTTCGTTCACACCTACGATGGTCAGGAGGCGGTAGGCGTCGGTGTCTGTATGCACTTGTCCGATGATGACATCATCGGTAGTACGCACCGAGGACATGGTCACTGCATCGCCAAAGGCTGTGATATTGAACTAATGATTCTTGAAATTATGGGTAAATCGGGGGGGCTGTGTAAAGGCAAAGGCGGTTCCATGCACATTGCCGATATTGACAAAGGTATGCTCGGTGCGAACGCCATTGTCGGTGGTGGACCGCCGCTATGTAACGGCGCCGCTTTATCGATTAAGACCTTGGGTAAGCCCGACGTCGCCGTGTCGTTTAGTGGTGATGGATCCTCCAATCAAGGGACGGTAATGGAGGCACTGAACCTGGCGGGCGTACTTGATCTGCCGCATTTCTTTGTATTTGAAAATAATCACCTCGCAGAGGGTACGGGCGATTCGTATGCGGTTTCGGGGGAGATTGCTGAACGTGTGCGCGCGTTTAATATTCCCTGTGACACGGTGGATGGCACTGACTTTTTCGCGGTCTATGAGGCGTCCAAGAAGGCCATTAAACACTGCCGGTCGGGTAAGGGGCCCTATGGCATTGAGGCTGATGTGATTCGTTATGACGGCCATTTTATCGGTGATCCGCAGGCTTATCGGGGCGAGGGTGAAATAGCGTATCTGCGCGAGCACAAAGACTGTTTAAAGATCTTCAGAAAACGCGTTATTGATGAAGGCTGGATGAAGGCAGCAGAGCTAGATCAGCTGGATGAAAAGGCCGCCGACGCCATTGAGAAAGGGGTTCAGCGCGGCATGGCTGCACCGCGCCCCTCTCTCGAGGAACTTTACAGCGACGTCTACTGCACCTATTGAGAATAAGGGAATTGACCATGTCAGACTCAGGTGTTTCAGCAACACATCACAACCATCCGATAAAAACCATTCGCGAAGCCATTAACGAGGCCTTGCATCAGGAGATGGAGCGTGATGCTACGGTTATTATTTTGGGGGAAGAAGTCGCCGGCGGTGCTGGCTGTCAGGGGTCTGATGAAGCGTATGGCGGGGTGTTTGGCCTGACTAAAGGGTTAGGACCGCGGTTTGGTCGTGGTCGAGTCATTGATACGCCCATTACCGAGTCCGCTATTATTGGTGCCGCAGCGGGCGCTGCCAATACTGGGTTGCGCCCTGTGGCAGAGCTCATGTTTGTCGACTTTATTGGCGTGTGCTTTGATCAAATTTTTAATCAGGCGGCAAAATTCCGTTATATGTTCGGCGGCAAGGCGCGAACACCCATGGTTATTCGTGCAACAGCGGGCGCCGGCATGCGAGCAGCCGCCCAGCATTCGAGCATGCTTCACCCCGTGCTTACCCATATCCCCGGCTTAAAAGTGGTCATGCCTAGTAATGCCTACGATGCCAAGGGGCTCATGATACAGGCCATACGGGATGATGATCCGGTATGTTTTATAGAGCATAAGTTATTATATGAAACCAGTTGTCCGGTTCCCGACGAGAGCTATACGATCCCTTTTGGTGAAGCGGCGTTCCCGAGAGAGGGCTCCGATATGACGCTGGTTGCCATGGGCGCTATGGTGCCTCGAGCCATTGCCGTGGCCGACAAATTGGCAGCAGAGGGCATTTATTGTGATGTTATTGACCCTCGTACCACTTCCCCATTGGACGGCGAGGCGATTTTAGAGAGTGTTGAGGTGAGCGGCCGCCTAGTATGCGTGGACGAAGCGAATCCCCGCTGCAGCGTTGCCGCTGACATAGCAGCGCTTGTCGCCGAACATGCCTTTAGCGCCCTGCGAGCGCCCATTAAGTGTGTCACCGCACCCCATACGCCTGTGCCATTTGCACCCAATCTCGAAGATGCATATATACCTAGTGAAGAGCGCATTGAGCAGGCCGTACGGGACGTGCTGGGAGGTCGATGATGGCTAATCTCACTGCCGTAGTCATGCCCAAATGGGGCATGGAAATGACCGAGGGTGAGCTCGCTGAATGGCACGTTGCACTCGGTGATGAGGTCGCGGCCAATACCGACATAGTCGATGTAGAGACAGCGAAGATCGTCAATACCGTGATTAATAACGACGCCGGTATAGTCGTACGTTTGTGTGCCGCCATTGGCGATGTTGTGCCGGTGGGTGGCTTGTTGCTGGTACTGGCCGACGGTGCTGTGAGCGAAGACGACATTGATACCTTTGTGGCCGCCAACAGTGGCGAGGTTGAGGTACCGGTGACAGAGCTTGCCCCAGCGGCACCACCACCAGAAGACGTCACAACCGCAGGCGCACCAGCGACGGATTCTGGCCCTCACCCCGCCGGTAGCCTGGCGGATGGGCCCGATGATGGTACGGTGCCGGTATCGGTCGTTGCTCGACGCGTGGCTCATCACAACGGTATCAATCTTACCCATGTGGCCGCGACGGGGCGCCATGGCCGAGTCAGCCTTGATGACGTGCGCCGAGCCGCTGCGAGTGCTGGATTAACGTTGGCTATGCCAGAAGCGCGGGTATTTGCAGCCAGCCCACTAATCAGCGATGTTGATTTGAAGGCCACACCGGTAGCCCGCCGTATGGCTGCGGCGCTCGAGGTCAACCTTCAGGACTGTCGAGCAACAGGTCGTCACGGCCGCATCAGCAAAGCTGACGTGGAGGTGGCTGCGGCTCGGCGAGGAAAGCTATCGGCTAATGTCAGTGTCGGGGATAGCCGCGGTGTAGAGGCGACGGCGCAAGATTCGGTCATCCGTCAACCCCTGTCGGGTGCCCGCCGTGCGATCGCCCGCGTTGTGTCAAAGGCTAAACAGGAGGTACCGCATTTTCGTGTCAATATTGACGTTGACCTCACTGCGGCAATGGCACTGAGAAAAGCCCTTAATGCCCGTCAGAATGGCGTTAACATTTCTTTGAACGATGTGTTGATTAAAGCCTGTGCCATAGCGTTGCGCGACAATCCAAGGGTTAATGGCCGCTTCGACGGCGAAACGCTTGAGCACCATTCCCAGGCAAATATTGCCTCGGCAGTCGCTACCGATAACGGTGTCTTCATGCCCGTACTGCAACATGCTGGTGGACTCACTTTGGATGCGATCTCAACGGCGATGCGTGACTTGGCGGCTCGGGCTAAAACAGGCCGACTGAGTAGCGATGAAATGACCTTGGCCACGTTCAGCATCAGTAATCTAGGGATGTTTGGCATTGACAGTTTCGACGCCATCATCAACCAGCCCGCGCTAACTATTTTGGCTGTCGGGGCGGCGGTGGAACGTCCGGTTGTGCGGAATGGCGAGCTGGCCGTTGCACCGGTGATGACAATGAGTCTGTCTAGTGACCATCGCGTGGTTGATGGTGCCGATGCAGCCCGCTTTATGGCGAATCTTCGCGTGCTGCTGGAGGAGTCTGTCGCCCTGTCGGAGTGACGCCGATTAGCGGTAGGGGGCGCCAGTGTGAACGCGGTGGTCTGGCAGCGACTGGGCTGTCTCCGCCAATGCCGTTGCTATCACCATTAACCCGTAAACGAGGATGTCATGATCGAACAACAGCCGCTACAGGCAGGTTTATTTAGCTGGCCCGCCAAAGCACCTGAGCTTCTTGGCAGTCGGTGCGACAATTGTGGCGAACATGCGTTTCCTGCCCAGAGTAGCTGTCGTCATTGCACCGGCGGTGAAACGACGGTGGTGGGTATGGGCCGGGAGGGTAGACTGTGGACATGGACTATTCAAAGTTTTATGCCTAAAGACCCTTATTATACCGATGAAACCCCAGAGACTTTCGTGCCCTACGGGGTGGGTTACGTGGAGCTTGACTGTGGTTTACGGGTTGAAAGTCGGCTGCGTGAGAACACGCCCGATGCTTTAACGATTGGCATGGAGATGGAGATGGAGATTATTCCTGTTCGACAAGCAGAAAACGGTACCGAGTGGGTTACCTTTCAGTTTAAAAAGAAGGCAACACGCTAATGGATGTCGCCATTGTTGGATTGGGTCTCTATCCGTTTGGTCGAAGCCCCGCCCTCTCAGGTCTTGAGCAAGGCGCTGCGGCTGCCCGCGCGGCGATGGCTGATGCCGGTACTGATTTCAAAGCCATGCAGTTTGCTTTCGGCGGCAGTCAAGATGGTGGTAATGCCGACTCTTTAGTCAATTTATTGGGACTCACCGGGCTTCAGTTTACGAATATTTGGAATGGCTGCGCGACGGGCGGTAGCTCACTGAGCGCGGCATATTCGGCCATTGCATCAGGCCAGTATGATACGGGGCTCGTCGTGGGGTTTGATAAACATCCGCGAGGGGCTTTTAACCCCAAACCCCAAGAGTGGGGTCTTGATGATTGGTACGGTGAGACGGGACTCATGCTGACGACGCAGTTTTTTGCCATGAAAATCCAGCGTTATATGCATGACTACGGTATTTCCAATAACACCTTGGTGAGCACTGCTGAAAAGGCCTTTCGTAATGGCTCCATTACGCCTACTGCCTGGCGCCAAACGGCACTTTCACGCGAAGACATTGAGCACGCGCCCATGGTCAGCGAGCCCCTGAGCAAATATATGTTTTGTAGCCCTGCTGAGGGGGGCTGCGCTCTCGTCATTTGTCGGGCGGATATTGCCCACAAATACAGCAGTAAGCCTATCTACTTAAAAACTGCCGTCGTACGCTCACGGAGCTATGGTAGCTTTGAGGTCTTTGCTCCCTCTCAGGCGCCGTTTGTCGCGGACTCGCCAACGGTAACAGCGTCGAGGGCAGCGTTTGAACTCGCCGGCATTGGTCCTGAAGATGTGGACGTGGCGCAACTTCAGGATACCGAAGTGGGCGCTGAAATTATGCACATGGCAGAAAATGGCTTCTGTGCGCACGGCGATCAAGAGCAGTGGATTGCTGAGGGTCGTACCGAGATAACAGGATCCTTGCCCGTTAACACCGATGGCGGGTGTTTGGCGAACGGAGAGCCCGTTGGTGCATCAGGATTACGGCAAGTCTATGAAATCTGTCATCAACTTCGCGGCACTGCGGATGCTAGACAAGTGCCTAACTCGCCGAAGGTCGGATACACCCACGTCTATGGCGCCCCCGGCATTAGTGGCGTCAACATTCTTGCTGTGTGACCTTATACAATAAATACCCACGTTTGGGAGGTTAATTAAATGAACAAACCCGAAGACAAACTTCAAGGCGATGGCGGTCGATTTGAGGGCACGACTTGGCAAGATTTGCTGGACCTAGAGCAAGTCGATGTTCCTGATTATCTACGCATCAAGAGTAATCCGTACTTAGGCGACGAAGACCTTCCTGTAGATCGCTATATAAGCCAGGCTTTTTTTGATCTTGAAAAAGACAAGATGTGGCCGAAAGTATGGCAGATGGTCTGTAGAGAGGAGGAAATTCCAGCGCCTGGTGACCACCACGTTTATAAAATCATCGACAAAAATGTCTTAGTGACGCGGACCCCTAGCGGCGCCATCAATGCGTATATCAATGCCTGTTTGCATCGAGGCCGTTGCCTGCGAGATGAGTCGGGCAGTGTTAGTGAGTTCCGCTGTCCCTTCCATGGCTCGACATGGGACCTTAACGGCGATTTTGTCGGTATTCCAAATGACTGGGATTTTAAGCACCTTGAGGGACGGGACATGCGCCTACCGCAAGTGAAGGTTGATACTTGGGGTGGCTTTATTTTTATCAACTTTGACCCCAACAGTCAGCCCCTCGCGGAGTATATGGAGGTGATGCCGGCACATTTTGAGCGCTTCCCCCTCGAGAAATATTGGAAGGGACTTCATATTCAGCGCAAGATCAAATGTAACTGGAAGGTGGGCGCTGAGGCCTTCATGGAGTCGTGGCACACCTTGGAGACACACAAGCAGATTCTGACGTTCACGGGGGACGCGAACTCTCAATACGATACCTTTGGCGATAATATAAGCCGCTCGGTGACCCCCATGGGGATTGCTAGCCCGCATCTGGAGGGAATTCCGCAAGAATCGGTCATCCGCGATATTTTGCTGATGTCCGGTCGAATGGCGATCGATTCTGATGAAGGCCTGGAGATTCCAACGGACATTACCGCGCGCGAATATGTGGCTAAATTAAATCGTGAGATGTTCGAGCAGTCATCGGGTGACAATTTGCAAGACGCCACAATGGCTGAGCTTCAGGATGCCATACTGTACGGACTGTTCCCTAACTTTCAAGTATGGGTGGGTTATAGCGGCAACCTTGTTTATCGGTTCTTACCCGATGGCAATAACCCGGACAGCTGTATTTTCGACGTTATGATTTTACTGCGCTACCCGGAAGGAACCGATCGTCCCGAGCCGGCGGAGTGCGTAGTGATTCCTGAGGACCAACCCTTTGCCTCGGTGCCTGAACTGGGTGCATTGGGCCCGGTTTTTGATCAAGACGATGCAAATTTGCCTGCTGTTCAAGCAGGTATGAAGGCAAAGCAAGGTGGCACCGTTGTTCTAGCGAGCTACCAAGAAAGTCGGATACGTCAATTACACATGACGATCGATAAGTACATCAATAGCTGAGGAAGTTGATAATGACGGAACAGGCACGCACGGGCGGGCGCATCAACGGTATCCTGGTGGCTAGTGGGCTATGGCACGATATAGATTTTGCGCGTTTAGAGATCCTCAAATTATTAGCCGAGCACGATCGAGTGCGCATACGCGTTTTTGAGGATTACGAAAATCTCGAAGCGCTGGGGGAAGCGGATTTTCTCATTAGTTATACCTGCAATGTTGTGCCGTCATTAACAGCGCAAGAGGCGCTCAGAGACTGGGTGCATGAAGGTGGCCGCTGGTATGCCCTGCACGGCACTAATGCCGTTCTACGCCTGATGTCAGATGGCAATTTTGGCACCCCCGATTGGGCGCCCTTATTTATGGAGACACTGGGTTCCATGTTTCGATCGCATCCACCCATCGAGCCTTACACGGTAACAGTCGCTGAGCCTGACCACCCATTGGTGAAGGATGTTGAGCCCTTTACAGCGACTGATGAGCAGTACCTCATGCGTACCTACGGTGAACTTAACGTGCTCCTTGAAAGCCAATACGGGGGTGCAGCGCCGGGCTTTGTGGACGATCAATGGGAGTCGGCCAAGCACCCGGTATTCTACATTCATGAGCAAGGTGAGGGTGCGGTACTCTACCTCACCTTGGGTCATTGTCGACACCACTATGACATGCAGCCACTAATGGATTATTGGCCAACCATTGATCGCTGCTCTTGGGAGTTACCTGTCTTTTATACCCTGCTGCGGCGGGGTATCAGTTGGTGTATTGAGCCTGTCGATACCGCGAGTCAGGCCGCGAGAGCAGAGGCCGCGGCGAATGCCCCTGAATGATAAGTGGTACACCATTTAGCCCGCCATGATCTGACTGAGCAAGCGTGTTTTCGAGGCGCTTTCAGTCAGTCTAGGCAATCAATTACTCGTGTTGCGCCGGCAGGCTCAACGCGCATTAGGACGAGGACGACGCTTATGTGGATTGACTTCCATCACTGCCTTCGGTTTTTCTTTCGCATAGTGGCGGGCCTTTCTATACTGTATTCGACGCTTGGACTATCGAGCGAAGTGACTACAGTCTCGGCCGCAAAGGCCTATTCTGCGCCCATAACCAACGCTGAGCGGCAGCTCTACTGGGGTGATACTCATTTACATACCACCCAGTCAGCAGATGCATTCATTTTAGGCAGTCGATTAAATCGGGAGGCCGCTTGGCGCTTTGCTCGCGGTGAAACGGTAGAGACGGAAAACGGCATTCCGGTTCGTTTGCGTCGGCCGTTAGATTTCTTAGCCGTTACTGATCACGCCGAATATCTCGGTGTTTTTCCACGCTTAGAGGCCAATGATGCGGCACTCTTCGACTGGGCGTTGGGCCGAGAAATGGCAGACCTTATGCGTAAGGGCAAGGACCTAGAGTTGGCTAAACTGTTCAGTGAATTGATTCAAAGCACCGAAGCGGCAAAGCGCACGCCACCTGCATTGCGTCAACCCATTTGGAACGCGGTGGGTGCCAGCGCTGACAAATGGTATGTTCCAGGCCAATTCACTACCTTGATCGGCTACGAGTGGACCTCCATGGTCAGTGGGGATAACTTACATCGAGTGGTGTTGTTTCGTGACGATGCGACGTTGACTAATCGTCAGTTGCCCTACTCGGCTCAGGATAGTACGGACCCCGAAGACTTGTGGAATCATCTCGCCGCTTATGAGGCCCAAACCCCCGGGCAAGTGCTGGCTATCGCACATAATGGCAATGTCAGCAACGGTAGAATGTTCAGTCCAGTTCGAGAAAATGGCGCCGCCCTTGACGGTGATTATGCCCGTGCTCGTAGTCGCTGGGAGCCCATTTACGAAGTCACACAAGTGAAGGGAGACGGCGAAACACATCCTCTTCTATCACCCCTAGACCCCTTTGCTGACTTTGAAACCTGGGATGACGGCAATATCAATTTGACCGCAGAAAAATCCCCAGACATGTTGCCTAATGAATACGCGCGTTCGGCACTTAAGCAGGGGCTTTCCCACGCACAAACGTTGGGTGCCAATCCGTTTCAGTTTGGCATGATTGGCTCTAGTGACCTGCATACTGCATTGACTACCACAGAGGAAGATAACTACTTCGGCAAATTTGTTCACGATGGACCCGCGCCCGGTCGGACTCAGTTGAAAATGGCCCAGCAACTGCAGAAGGTCTGGCGCTTGGTGTCGTCGGGTTTGGCTGCCGTTTGGGCAGAGGGCAATACTCGGGAAGGGGTCTTCGATGCCATGAAGCGACGTGAAGTCTATGCCACTACCGGCACGCGAATCCGCCTACGCTTATTCGCGGGGTGGTCCTTTGATGACGATGATCTATATGCCCATGACCGTGCTACCCGAGGGTATGCACAGGGGGTACCGATGGGCGGGCAATTGCCTCCGTCAAGCACTTCTGAGTCAACGCCCCATTTAATGATTAGTGCAGCTCGGGATCCTCTCGGTGCCAATCTCGATCGAGTGCAAGTTGTTAAAGGCTGGATAGATGCTGACGGACAATTACAGGAGCAGGTTTATGACGTCGCCTTCGCGGGCGATCGTGTTGCTGACCCGGAAACCCATTTGGCGCCCGCGATTGGTAATACGGTAGACGTTGCCAACGCCACCTACGCCAATAGCATCGGTGCTGCGACGTTAGCGACGGTTTGGCGTGATCCACATTTTGACCCAGCACTTCCCGCGTTTTGGTATGTGCGGGTGTTAGAGATACCAACACCGCGCTGGACCACCTACGACGCGCAACGTTTCAACGAGCCGCTCACTACCGGCGATAGTGGTGTTATTCAAGAGCGTGCGTACTCGTCCCCAGTCTGGTACACGCCAAAATAAAGCGCCGTCCTGAGGCGGGCCGGGGATGGGATGAGTTCTATGGCTGGGAGGCCGCTCCCGAGGCTGCTCAATCTGACTTAACTGTGCTTGCGCTTAAAGGCCTCATGGGCAGCCACCATTGTCGCGGGGTCAAAGTAGTACGGGGTAATCTCGCAGACCTTGCCATCCTTGAAGCGAAATAGCTCACACAAATGGGCTGGCTTTAGGCTGGGATCAGCGAACTCGAAATACAAAATAGTCACGGCATAGTCACCACCGGTTGTCGTTTCTACGCGCCTAAGTCCAGCGACTTCGATCATGCCCATCACCTGCGTAAATAAGTCACGCAGTGCGGATTTTCCTCTGTAAGTGCCCGCCATAGGCAATCCGTCAGCTTCGACAATGACTAAGTCGTCATGGAGAAGCTTTTCGGCACTATCGAAATCCCCCGCGCCACTGGTAGCATACAGTTCATTGATGACGTTGAGCATTTCATCTTGGGTCATGGTTAAATCCTCTGTGGTTTGTTTAACGGTTACTCTTTTGTGGATAGTTAAGTATCAGCAGCGCGGTGACGATAGGTAGCGGTTTACTGCGCAGGCATTCGCAGTGTGCCCTATTAACGGCGACGGTTGGCTGAAGGCCGAGGCTAACGCCTGGATGGCAAGCACAAGCCGACGGATTCACAGCGCTATTTGTACCGCTAATTAATAAAACAGACAACCATGTTTTTTTAATTCGTGATCTTGGACAAAATAAAAGCCAGCGGCGTTTCGGGACTGCCAGCGCGACTACACACATAGGATAGGCTACTTTATGGAAAAGTGCATCGTTATTGGCGCGAGCCACGCTGGCGCCCAATTGGTGGCAAGCTTGCGTCAACAGGGGTGGACCGGGGCGATCGATCTCATCGGTGATGAGCCTTATTTGCCTTATCATCGACCGCCATTATCAAAAGCGTTTCTTGCCGAAGATAAGTCGATTGACGAACTATTGATTCGCCCGGCTTCTGCGTATGAAAAAGCGGGTATCACCACTCACCTCGGCGCCCGTGTAGTTGCTGTTGATGGACAGGCAAAAACGGTGACCCTGGATGATGGAAGGCAGCTCACAGGAAGCCAGCTCGTTTTCGCCACTGGCGGCCTTGCGCGACGGCTGCCCATTGGCGGAGCAGACCTGGAGGGGGTTTGCGTATTGCGCGATGCTCATGACGTTCAGCTGATTAAGTCGAGAGCCAAACAAGGTGTTCGGGCGGTGATTATTGGCGGAGGCTACATTGGACTGGAAACCGCAGCGTCATTAACAAAGCTCGGTATGTCGGTTACTGTATTAGAGGCGGAGAATCGACTGTTAGCACGTGTAACGGGTCCCGAAATTTCCGCTTTTTATCAGCGTATTCATCAAGAGGAGGGTGTTGAAATACTCACCTCTGCGATGGCGTCCCAACTAATAGGGCAGTCAAGCGTTGAGGCTGTGGTCTTAAAAGATGGTCGGTCCGTACCCGCAGACTTAGTGATTGTCGGCGTGGGCATCAGTCCCGATACAGCACTAGCAGAGGCTACCGGGGTTGAGGTGGATGATGGCATTGTGGTGAATGAGGATTGCCAGACGTCCCTTGATGATATTTACGCGGTAGGTGATTGCGCGCGACAAGTCCACGCGCTGTATGGCAAGTCGCTGCGTATTGAGTCTGTTCAAAACGCGAATGACCAAGCCAAATGCGCGGCAGCAGCGATTTGCGGACAACCTCGGCCGTCGGCCGCGCTGCCATGGTTTTGGTCTGACCAATATGACGTAAAACTGCAGATCGCCGGGCTATCACAGGGATTCGATACTATTGTGGTGAGAGGCGATGTGAGTGCCGGGCGCAGTTTCACTGCTTTCTACTTCAAGGGCGATGCCTTACTGGCGTGCGATGCCGTCAATAGCCCCCTTGAGTTCATGGTGACAAAAAAAGTACTGTCCGGAGGCGGCTCTATTCCGGTCGACGTGGTGGCTAACCCCGCGGTCGATTTAAGGGAGCTGTTGAAGCCAAAGTAATGGTGTTAATGAAGGCACCGCGCCAATCGAACGCTGCGGTTGGCCAGACCGTATAGTGAGCGGCTGGCTAAGCAGCAGAGTACGCCACTCAGACCGCATAGGGCGGGCCTAAAATTGTGATTCAGGGAGTCTGACAATAAGCCCGTCAAGATCATCACCGACGGTGATTTGACAGCTAAGCCGGCTATTTTCGCTGGGTTTGACCGCTAACTGCAGCATTGCTTGCTCATCTACGCCCGCCTGCCCAACTTTTCCTGCCCAAGCGTCGTCTACATAAACATGGCACGTTGCGCAGCTCATGCAGCCACCGCATTCCCCAACGATACCCTCGATCATGTTGTTGAGGGCGACTTGCATGACACTGTCGCCGCTGGTTGCATCTACGACAGTGGTGGTACCGCTATCTGAAATGAAGGTTATGGCAGGCATTATTACTAAAACTCCTTTACGGGTGGCTGTTATTGCGCGCGTTTGTACACCGGTGAGTGCGGTGCCCAGTATAAAGCGTTACGGGGCTGACAGGCTGTCCCAAAACGCATAGACCGGATCGCTTTTGTTACGTTGGCCTTTCTCCATGTCAGCGAACATGCCTAGGTGAAGGAGATCTTTCGCTGGGCTGGTTGTTGTCCAGTCACTGACGAACGTTCGTTGTGCGATTTTCCACCGACCATGGCGGCGCTCGTATTTATCGATGTAGCGTCCACCTGTCAGCACACTGAGTGGCTGATCCCCATTAAGGCCCTGATAGGCAATGACGTAGCTTTCGCCTACCGCGTTGTCACCGTCTATTTCTATCCAGTGATTGGTGACAGTATGTGCCGTGCACGATGCTATGTCGTCGATCATCTTGGTCACCTCGGTAGCGAAAGCCTTTGCAGAGCCATTAAACGCACCTGATATCACCGAAGCATCATCATGAAAAGCGGTCATGATGATGTCTGGGTCGCCGCGATCAACCCCTCGTGCATATTTGCAGCCTAGCTCGACAATGGCGTGATGCGAAATGACCTGATCCAAGGCATCGGTATTGTTCATTGGGGGTTGCTCCCTTGTTGCTTTCGCAGAGTTTGCGCCATAAGCCATGAGCAGGGCATTACCAGGGTCACTCAGGTAATGTCCTCCGGTTGGGGTGAGGGTAGTGAGTGAAAATGCGGCGCTATTTTCAGCCTCAGGCGCTTGGGGATACTGCGCAATCCAGTCCAGGATGTAGCGACGATGCTGCATCCGCCAATCGCCGTTTCTACACCGATGCGTGTCTAAGTAGCGACCACCCACCCAGTGGGGCTGGGCATCGCCATCAGTAGGCAGCGTGACCCAGGCCATAACATAAGACTCGCTGATTGCCTCATTGCCGAGTAGCTTAATCATTGTATTGCTAGGGCGGTGCAGAGACATGGGCGCATGTTGATGCATAGCGGCGATTGCCTGCGCAAATACCGCTGCTGGCCCCTTTAAAGAGCCATAATCTACGCTACCGTCGTCATGGTAGGCGGTACGCAAGAGCGTTTCATCAGCGCGATCAATCCCTCTGGCGTGCTGAGCCAGTCGTTTCTCAATCTGGATTTTAGCTAGCATTTGCTGCGCAGATGGCACGGCAGTAGCCGTTGGCTTACTCATAAATGTTTCCAGCATTGTCGCGCCAGTTATGCATGAGAGCATAAACGACCAGCGGATTTGCTTTTTTACACGTTAGTAGCCTAGCTATTCTTATGTCAAGCGTTTAAGTAGTCACTGACATCATCACTGGGATAGCCGTGCTTTTCTCCCTATTAGGGTAGAGCGCCTTCAGTGGCAAATAAACGCAGTGTTGCGCGTTCGCCGATAACAAACAATCGAGTTTGTTTGCGCTAAACTTGCTGTTATATTGTCAGCTCGTCAGATGGCGGTGCTATGCAACATCAATAACAATACACACTAGGGCATGTCTGCAGCAATGAATCTGATCAGCGATCACAGTTATCGACATACGACCCTCGCTCAAGTGGCTTCACAATTGGCGAGCAGCCAACCGACAGAGGTCGCCATTGTGTTTGATAGCGGCGCAACACTGAGCTATGGCGATGCATGGAACCAGAGCCGTCTGCTCGCCAGCGCAATGCAAAAAGCTGGATTGAAGCCCGGTGATACGCTCAGCTTTCAACTGCCCAACATTGTCGAGTCGGTCATTGTTGCCATTGCGGCGTCTATCTGTGGCCTGGTGATCAACCCTATAGTGCCGATTTATAGGGGCCGGGAAGTCGCTTTTATTTTGAAAGACGCGCAGGCAAAAATTGTGTTTATCCCCGGGCTATACCGTCAATTTAATTTCCCTGAGATGGTGGAGCAGCTTAAAAGCCATTTGCCGTTGCTGGAGCACGTCGTTTGCGTGGGTGCTGAAAATGCGCTACCTGATGGTTTTAGCCATTTTCACGAATGGCTGTCCTATGGTGATGCAACAGACGTCGACGTCGCGCCAGTCGATCCCGACGACGTCAAAATTATATTGTATACGTCTGGAACGACAGGCAACCCAAAGGCAGTGCGCCACAGTCACAATACGCTTGCGAAAGCCCTTGATAACGGTGTATCAGGCTGGCGCTTGACCGATGAGGATTTGATGCTGATGCCCTCACCGGTGACGCACATAACAGGGTATGTAAACGGTATTGAGCTGCCTTTCTTCACGACGACGCGCTCATTATTAATGGAAGCGTGGGTGGTAGAAAAAGCCATCGCCCTCATCGAGAAGTACGGTGCCACCACCTGTGTGAGCGCCACCCCTTTCCTGCAACAATTGACCGATACCTGCAAGGCGCAGGGCAAGTCACTACCCGGGTTTCGGCTGTTTGCTTGTGGCGGTGCCTCGGTGCCCCCTAGCTTAATTTATGCGGCCACCGACGTTCTTAAGGATTGTCAGGCAGTTCGGGTTTATGGTTCCACTGAGGTGCCACTGGTGACAGTGGGGTTTCCTGAGCCTGCAAATAGGCAGCAAGCAGCGGAGACTGATGGCCGCATTTACAATTATGATGTGCGTATTTACGACGATAATGGCGCTGATTTAGGGTCGGGAGTGGAGGGTGAAATTGTCGTCCGTGGACCGGCCATGATGCTTGGCTATTCAGACCCAGACCAACAGGCAGCAGCCTTTGATGCCGACGGGTTTTTTAAGACTGGCGATGTTGGAAAATTACTCCAAAGTGGTGCGTTGGTGATCACCGATCGAAAGAAGGACATTATTATTCGCGGGGGAGAAAACCTCTCTGCCCGAGAAATTGAAGAGGCGATATTAGAGCACCCTGACGTAGTGGAGGTCGCAGTGGTGGCTGCGCCCCATGCGCGTCTTGGTGAAGGCGTCGCCGCATTCGTGGTCATCGACCCGAATACTGTGCTAGGCCTTGCCACGATACTTGATACTCTTGACAAGCTCGGGGTAGCGAAACAGAAGTGGCCGCAGCACCTTGAGCTGACGTCAGCATTACCCAAAACGGCGTCAGGGAAAGTGCAAAAAGAGTTGCTAAGACGCCAGTTAATAGACGCTGGCCTGCAACTGTGACGGGGACATTATTTTATGACGGATTGCGCAAACTATGACTGATTACAAGCTGTTCCGACAGGGAGTGAGGGACTTTCTTGCCCTTGAACTGTCCCCAGAGTTAGTCCGAGCAGGAGAACTAACAACGTCGGTATTTTCAGACTTCGAGGCGGCGCTAAAATGGCATAAGATTCTTCATAATAAAGGTTGGGTTGCTCCCGAGTGGCCTAAGGAATATGGAGGCACCGGTTGGGACATTAACCAGCGCTATATCTTTCAGGAAGAATGTAAGCTCGCCAACGCTCCCAGTATCGTCATGATGGCTATCCAAATGCTCGGACCCATGCTCATGCATTATGGTACCGATGAGCAAAAGTCTTTTTACTTGCCGCGTATCCTCTCCGCAGAAGATATTTGGTGTCAGGGTTATTCGGAGCCTGGTGCTGGCTCCGATTTGGCCTCGCTTAAAACATCGGCGGTACGAGACGGAGACGACTATGTCGTAAACGGTACCAAGATTTGGACGTCCATGGCTCGACACAGCAATCGAATATTTTGTCTAGTCCGAACGAACAAGGAGGTGAAGCCACAGGCGGGCATCAGTTTTCTGTTAATCGATCTCAATAGCCCGGGCATTACGGTGACTGACATTGTTAGCCTTGACGGCCAGATTGAGCAATGTCAGGTCTTTTTTCAAGACGTGCGAGTGCCTGTTGCTAATGTAGTGGGAAATGAAAACGAAGGCTGGTCGGTCGCTAAATATTTATTGGAATTTGAGCGAGGCGGGCATAATTTTACCATTGATATTAAAAAGCAGTTAGCGAAGTTACGCTGCCAGGCTCAATCGGTTAAGGCGCGTAATGGCAAATCAAAGCTACAGGATCCGGTGTTCCGTCACCGTCTTGCGGAGGCAGAGATTGAGGCAATGGCCTTGGAGCAAACAGAATTACGAATAAAAGGCACGTTAAGCTCAGGGGGAAATCCGGGCGCCCTGTCATCGCTGGTTAAGTGCGCAGGCACTGAGCTCGGCCAGCGCTTTAATGCGTTGAGTGTTGACGCGGTGGGTCAAGCGGCTACGCCTTATCATCCGGACTCCCTAAATCCGCGCTATGCTGGCAAGACACCGGCGCCAGGGTATGCGCTGACGGCGATGGCCGAATACATCAATAACCGCGCTGCGACTATTTATGGCGGAACAGCGGAGATACAAAGAGCCATCATCGCCAAGCAGATACTTAAGCTTTAAGCGCGGGGGAGGAAGTTTATGATGACTGAAGATCAGCAAATGCTGCATGACGCCGCGGAGCGTTACTTACGCGACAACTATGACTTCAACAGCCGACGAGAGGTGGTTAGCAGCAGTGAGTTTATGAGTGAGCCCCACTGGACTGCCATGGCAAGCATGGGCTGGATGGCTATGCCCTTCACCGAGGAGCAGGGTGGTTTAGGTTTTGGCATGCAGGAATGCGCGGTGGTCGCTGAACAATTTGGTCGTTTTTTGGTAATAGAGCCGGTATTTGATTCTGTCGTAGTGGCTGGCGCACTCCTGACCCATGAGGGCGTGAACACCCCCGACGCCGTGATAGAAAAAATGGCGACGGGTGAGATACACATTATCCTTGCCCACGCGGAGGCTGATGCTGCACCATCGGTCACGAACACCCGGGCCCTTCTTCAGCCTACAGAGAGCGGGTATCGCTTAACGGGGGAGAAGGTCTTTGTGGCCGGCGGTGGTAGCGCCACGCATTTTATTATTACGGCCTGCTTGGGTGAAGCGTTTGCCTATGCACTCGTGGAGAGAGACGCACGGGGCCTCACCGTGGAGGCCTATAAAACGTACGACGGTCGAAGCGGCGCGAATATTTGCTTTGATATCCATATTCAGGCATCTGCCTTGATGGCCAGCGGTGAGGTCGCTATAAACGCGTTTTCCCGGGCCCGTGCCCGTGCTGCGCTAATAGCCAGCGCGGAAGCCTTAGGTGCGATGGACGCGGCTCTGGGAGCGACGGTCGACTATACCAAGCAGCGCGTACAGTTTGGCCAGCCGTTAGCGTCCTTTCAGGCGCTGCAGCACCGTATGGCCAATATGCTGATTGAGGTTGAATTATGCCGCTCACTCGTTGCAGCTGCATGCCGTGCGCATGATAACAGTGCGACTGATGAATGGGCGTTAATACTGGCTTGTAAGGTCAAGACGGCTAATGCGGCTCGCCATGTTACGCAAGAAGCTATTCAACTACACGGGGGCATTGCAACAACCGATGAGTATATTGTGGGGCATTATTTCAAGCGAGTGGCAGCGCTTGATAGTTGGATTGTCAGTCGCGATGAAGCCCTTGAAACGTTTATCGCCGTTGTTGATGCCGCGTAATACAGGATCACATAACGTTTAAATAACCACACCATTGGAGGTGAATAATGGACTTAAAATTGCAGGGAAAAGTGGCGCTAGTTACCGGATCAACGAAAGGAATAGGCAGAGGTATTGTAGAAACTCTCGCTGCAGAAGGTTGTCAACTAGGCATTTGCGCGCGTAATAGTGATGAGGTCAAGCAAGCGGTAGAAGAGCTGAGTGCTAAAGGAGCTACCGTGGTGGGTAGTGCCGTCGACGTGGCGGATGCTGACTCGCTTGCCCACTGGGTCAACCACTGCGCCGACACTTTGGGCGGCATTGATATCTTTGTGCCCAATGTATCAGCCGGTGGCGCCGATGCCTCTGAGGACGGTTGGCGCGCCAATTTTGAGGCTGACATGCTATCGACTTGGCGGGGGGTTCAGTTGGTCCAACCATGGCTTGAAAAATCAGCGAGTGGCGCGATTGTTGTTATTTCGTCAACGGCCGCACTTGAGGCGTTTGCCGGTGCAGTTCCCTATAGCGCCATCAAAGCAGCGCTGCTCAACTACGCGGGTAACTTGGCACAAGACTTAGCCCCTCAGGGTATCCGTGTGAATGCGGTGAGCCCTGGCCCAGTGTTTATTGAGGGCGGTGCATGGGATCAGATCAAACAAGCTATGCCCGAAATTTATGAAGGCACGCTAGCCAATATACCGATGGGTCGTATGGGTTCAGCGCGAGAAATTGCCGATATGGTCGCCTTTCTAGCCAGCCCCCGGTCGGGTTTTACCACGGGCACCAACGTTGTGCTTGACGGCGGCTTCACTAAGCGTTTGCAGTTTTAATCCCCGGCGGTGTAGCGTCTGCCTGCCCATGGCTGTGGAGTGCGAAGTCATGGGGTTTGCCACCCGGTGAGCGGAGTGTATGTGCGCCGAGTAGCCATTGTCGACCGGTTGTTACTCGGTCGGCGGCGGTTCAAGCGGCCTTGAAGCCTGCGTACCTTGCGCAGCCATTGCCGTGTAGGGACTTAGTTGCCCATTAAATCATTTAACGTTTCATGGAAAGATTGCACGCGACGTTCTTGCTCGGGCATCCAGTAGCCTTGGAAGCCCGCTGAACCGAGCCCTAGCTGTTGCATCTTGGCAATACTCAAATCCTGATCGGCGGTCGTTCCTAGACTTTTTTCTCCGTAGCGGACATGCTCATGCATGGCATCTTCAACGGGTAAGTCCGGGCCTCCGGCGGGTGAGGGCGTGCTGGCTTGCCCCTCTACTTTGTTGACTAACCACCAATGATCGAACAGGCACTGAGCAGGGTCGGTGGGATGTGGCCGGGGTCTGAGTAGCTGTACGCCATCGGGCCCAACGGTAATAACATTGTTTGGAAATAAATTGTAAATAACATAATCGGTCAGCTGGTAATCAGCAAGATGGGTGTAGTGATGATAGCCTTTGGCTGGGCCTTGCGTCCTTTTGGCCTGCTGGATGTCCACGCGTAATTGTTGCCAGTTTTCTCGACCCACGTAGTCATCACTATTAAGCCCCCACATCCTGGCCATGCTCTTCAAGGGTTCGCCAATAGTATCGCTACCGTATTGCTTGGAGGGTAGAAACGAGGGAAACCACCCGCGGTTGTGGCCATTGGCGAAGGTATCAAACTGGCAGTCTTGATAGTCAGCCGCTATGTAGGGGATGAGTTCAGGGTGGAGTACCTTTACGTGGTATGCCTCATTGAAATTATCAGTGATTATTTTCCAGTTACAGCTTGCCTCGGCGGTCATGTCCAGCACTCGCAGCATATCTTCAATGCGGTGCGCATCTAACTCACGGGTGATGGTTTCACCTAGGAAATCGTCTAAGCAAGGTGCATCGCTATCAAAATTGAACCAAATAAACCCAAAGCGTTCCTCGCACCGCATGTCTTTGAGTCGTGCTTTGCCACAGGGGCTTTCTTTGAAGTCTTCTTCATCTGGCACAAAGGTGACAACGCCTTCGCGGTTAAACTCCCAGCCGTGATAAGGGCAGGCAAAGCGTTGTGCATGCCCATCACTCGCTTCGGTGATGCGCGTACCTCGGTGCGGGCAGGCGTTAAAAAGCGCTTTGACTGAACCGTCGTCCTGACGCACCATAATGATTGAATCGATGCCAATGTCGGCAGTGAGAAAATCTCCAGGCTCGGGCATTTGATACGCCACGCCCCCAATATTCCATATTTTGTGCCAGACACTCTCAAACTCATGTCTGAGATAATCAGCGCAGAGATAGCGATCTGCACTAATGGTGTCTGAGCGCAGGGCAATGTCGCGTTCTTTGGGGGGGCGCCCCAGCGCCTGTGCCAAAGCTGTCGGCTTGTGAGACGTCATGCGCACCTCATTAGATCGGTAGAATGTGTTGGCTGCCTCGATCTTAATCTAAGTGTCCAGCTTTAAAAACCTAAAAGCACTGCCTAGCTGCACTCGAAGGCGCTGCAGAAGAGCTACTTCGCGGTGACCCCTAGAGCCGATGGCCGAGGGTAACGACCCTTATTGATGGCGGGCCTTACCCTTACGACCTTCCAAATAATCGTTTAGCGTGTCGTGAAAATAGCGCACCCGGGTTTCCTGATCCGCGAGGTAGTAGTCACTAAAACCCATGGACTGCCAGCCATTTTGCTGTGCTTCTGAGAGCATCATATCTTGCCAAACAATGCTATCAACAATCTCTGGAATACCTTTTCCACCCTGAAAGTCACAGGTCTCTGGCTCACATTCGACGACCGGATACATGCCTTGAGTCATGATGCCATGTGCTTCCTTCTGGCCCTCTACCGGAAACGCCATACACCATAAATCAAACGTGCACTTGGTCGGATCTGTGGGGTCCGGTTCGGTGCGAAAAAAAATGAGGTTGTCGGGTAAGAATGAAATGGTGACATTGGGAAATATGACCGTGTGAGGACTATCGGTTAATTCCTCGTCGTTCATATGCTCATAATGAAGATAGCCCTTGTCCTTCCAAAGACGCCTTTTTGCGGCCTTCAAATCTAGCCAGCCTTGGAGGGCTTTGGTGTCAAAATCAGGGTAGCTGTCGGGATTAATACCCCACATTGTTAAAATATCATCAAAGGGATGTGGGGTTCCTTCCGGCAGTCTGTCGCGCAAACTAGGGCGCATTGGCTGCACGGTTCGCCCATGCCCGTTGGGCCAGATTTCTGAGCGAGCGCTCCAGTAGTCCTGATCAATCCACGGTGGAACTTGCGGATGGGCGGTGCGAGTGTGATAGGACTCGCTAAAATTTACTGAAGCAAACTTCCAGTTGGTATTGAGCTTGATTTTTCGAGCAAAAATACGGACAGCGGTGTCCATGGGATAATTTTTGTAAATGTCGGGTAGTGGATGCAAGTAATCCATCAGCTCAGGGCTGTCGTCACTAAAGGAATACCACACTAATCCACCCCAGATATCGCAGCGCAGCTCCTTCAGCGTTAGCTTACCGCAGGGGTTTCCTTGGGAAAAATTTTCTGGGTCCTGAACCGCGCGTAGTCGGCCATCAATACCCCACACCCAGCCATGATAGCGGCAATGGAATTCATTCACCGAGGAGCTTTCATCGACCAGTCGTAGCGCTCGATGTTGACAGACATTGTAGAACGCTCGGATAGATCCATCGGTTTGCTTTACACAGATGACTGACTGGTGCATGAAATCGTGGACCACAAAATCCCCGGCTTGTTCAAGCTCGGCTGTGCGCCCCGCCACATGCCAAATGGCCGTCCACATGTGGTCCCATTCTTGTTTCATGAAGGTATGAGAGTAGTAGCGGTCGCCCGAAATGCTGTCACCGCGTATTGACGTGGGGTCACGCCCATCCATGGTGTCCGGATGCGTGGGTAGGGTAACGAGAGGGATGTCTGAGTGGCTCACGGGGTTGGTCCTTTAGCATAGTTTGTTAGCACAGCGTCCTGTGATACTAGAGCTGATTTATATTTTTGCAAGCCACAGAGAAGCACACCTGACCATCATTCGCCGAGGGTGAACCCTATGCCAGAACGATTGCAGCAGCAAACCAGCAAGTTCAATGGACAACGGATCTCGACAAGCGGGCCCCCAACCTTGACCCCCACCAGACCGCCATCTTGGTGTAAGATAAACGGGGTCCGGATACGCCTAGTGAAGCTCAAACTTTCAGCGTTATTTAGGGCAAACGAAGGGTGCTTGATAAGGATGATCGTGTCTTTTTACCGCCCATCAGTAGGGCGAATGCTGCGTCGCCCACTGAGCAAAGCAGATGGAGACTAGTAATGACAACCGGCGGATGTTTATGCGGCCAACTGCGCTATGGTTGCGACCCGACGAAGGTAGTGACAGCTTTCCACTGCCATTGCAAGGATTGCCAGCGGGTAACGGGATCTGGTAAAGCCACGGTGGCTATGTTTCC
The DNA here is from genome assembly GCA_002389505.1 of Halieaceae bacterium UBA4452. Classification (GTDB taxonomy): domain Bacteria; phylum Pseudomonadota; class Gammaproteobacteria; order Pseudomonadales; family Halieaceae; genus Luminiphilus. Next base: position 219,883 of record DGPA01000021.1, on the reverse strand, counting down.
GCAAGCGGCGGTGGATATTCAGGGTGAGGTGAAAACGTTTGCCAGTCGAGGAACTGACGGCTCCCATGTAACGCGCGGATTTTGTCCGCACTGTGGCAGCCAATTATTTACCTTTGTTGAGGAGATCGCCGGTCAGGTATTTATCAAGGCTGGCACCATGGATGTGTCTGATTGGCTAGAGGTTAACCTCAACTGCTGGGAAGACTCTGCTTCTGCTTGGTTAGGTCCAGACCCCAACGTACCTGGCGTGCCAAAAAACCCTCCTGCCGACTAGTCAACTATCCCGATAGCACAGTTAACCCAGTAGGAGACTGACGTGATCAATCGGCAAATCGTTTTAGCATCCCACCCACAAGGCGTACCGCTGCCCTCGGATTTTGCGTGTGTAGAAGCCGCCGTACCGTCACCTAGCACGGGACAAATGCTCGTGCGCAATCTGTACTTCTCTCTCGAGGCGGCTATTCGCGGCTGGCTTGACGGCAAAGCCAATTATTTTGAGCCGATTCCACTCGGCGGCGCCATTCGCGGCCCCTCAGTGGCCCAGATTATTGAGTCCAAGCTCGATGGGTTTGAGGTGGGTGACATTATCTTTGGTTTGCACCATTGGGAAGACTACTCACTGAGTGACGCAAATACCGTTCTGCTGTCAAAGCTTTCCCCCAAAGCAGGCATCCCCCTGTCCTATTATTCGGGTGGTCTTGGGGGCTCGGGTCAAACCGCCTATGTTGGTTTACATGAAATTGGCAAGATAGCGCCAAGTGACACCGTGGTGATTAGTGCTGCCGCGGGAGCCACCGGCTCAATGGCCTGTCAGATTGCTAAACTGTGCGGTTGTCGGGTAGTGGGTATTGTAGGATCCGATGAAAAGGCGCGATTAATCACGAACACCTTAGGCGCTGATGCTGCGGTTAACTACAAAGCAGTCGATGATCTTGCACAAGCGGTCGCCGCAGCCTGCCCAGAAGGGGTAGATGTTTACTTTGACAACGTCGGTGGACGCACGCTGGATGCGGTACTGACCTGTATGAACGCTTTTGGCCGAGTGATTGGCTGCGGCATGATCAGCGATTATAACGACCCGGACAATCCGACGCCTATTTACAACCTATGGAAGATCGTCGAGAAAGAGCTCACTATGCGCGGCTTTCTGCTCTATTCGTACATGGATAAAGTCCCTGAGGCTATGGAACAGCTGCATGCTTGGGTTGAGCAGGGGGAAATCACAGTACTAGAAAATATCACCGAAGGCCTGCCCAACGCGGGAAGGGCCTACAGTGACATGATGAAGGGAGCCACAGTTGGCAAGAATTTAGTGCGGGTCGACACCGAGCACGACGCCTGTTGATAGCCCGCCCGATCCTTACGGCGCGCCGGGTTCATCGCCCAGTGAGCGCGATATGCCGCTCACTCCAGCGATGCGGCTTGATGGCAGTACTAGCTGGGGTTTGCGGCTTTATACGCGCGAATTTCGGCATTAAAATCATTCGCTAACGCCTCTTCTGTCGCCACCGACGCATTATAGGCGTCGGTCATTATTTTGAAGTTATCGGCCGCGTCCTCATCACCCTCCGCTGCCGCAGATTCAATCGCCTTCATGCCCTCATCAAGACAAGCTCGATAAGCAAGGGCGTCGGCTTGAAACGCCTTGACTGATTGTTGTCCCGCGACCATCTCATCCATAGACGACGAAGCGCCATTGGGTAGTCCTGGAGCATCACCGAGCGCACAGTCATCGGCCAGTGCACTGACGGATGTCAATGCTGTCGCGAGAAGCAGTGTTTTAAGTGAGGTGTTCATAGTATTTTCCCCTGTTTATTCAATGGTTTTGGAACATCGTGATGGTTGCTTACTAGTATTGCCGCAGTTGAAGGCGGGGCATGCTAGGCAGTGCCGATAGCGTGGCCATGGCACTTTTGCCCTGTGACTCATTGGCGATGCCCACGACCTGCAAGCGATAAAACAGCTCGCCAGATCGATACTCTACCGCTACTTTAGCGTCAAATCCGGCGGCGTTGATCTGTTCGGCTAGCGCATCTGCGGCGGAGCCCTCGGAGTAGGTATCAACATAAATAAACCAGCCGCCTTTGCTAGTGGTGGTGGTGAGATTAATATCAGGTGCTACCGTGTCGGTAACTCGGCCACTGGCCTCTGCCGGTGTCGGTAGAGGAGCTGTTGGCGCTGGATCGGTTTGTTGACTCGCTGATGGTTCACCTAGCTTCTCCTTTCCTACCCACAGCGGGCCGATACCATAGCTTTTTTCAAGCTGCGCGCGTAGGTCTGCCGCCACTGTCCGGGATGGAAGCTGCCCGACTCGCACACGGTATAGGGTGGTACCGTTCGCCTGTGTTTCGCTAATACTGGCTGGGTATCCGCTGGACGCCAATGTGGCCACCCACTCCTCAGCCATGGACTGCTTAGAGTAAGCGGCAACGTTAACGAACCAATTGCCGGTTACGGCACCATTGATAGCGGGCTTGTTGGCTATTGCTTGAGGTGTCGACTCAGGTATGGGCTCAGGTATCGACTCCTCGGCAACATCGACACTGTCAAAGGTAGCAATGTCGCTGCTGCTGTCTGAAGCAATCACCGTCAAGTCTGAAGTTACGCCCTCTATTGCCGCCATCTGTTCCGGCTCAATCGGTTCTGGAGCGGTTTGTGGCTGACTGACGGATGTAATCATTGTTTCTTGTAGCATCGCTATTTCATCGGCTAAGGCACCGTACTGGTCCCGCAAACTACTGAGCTGTAGCCGAAGCGACTTATTATCTCTTTCCAGAGTTTGCTCCTGTGCTCTAGTCATGTCGCCTTGGCGGGACTTATTGCTTAGCGCGATTTGCAGCTCCGAAACACGCGCAGTGAGCTTTGAGCGCTCGCTGATAGCGCCCCAACTACCGATAATCAATAGGACAAGGGCGGCGGCTATTGCGGCGATTGACCATAGCGGGAGCTTGGGTCTGGCTTCCTCGACAGTCGATTGGTGGTCTGTGAGGATGTCTTCCGAGCCCTCGGGGTCACTATGGGGCCAATGGTTGCTGGCGTCTGGATTTGTTGCCGGGTCAAACGCTGTGTCCTCCGGTAGGCCAACGATGTCATTAGCGTTTTCTGCCGTGATCCACCCGTCTTCGTCAATGCTCTCCTGCGTTGAGGTTATGGTGCTGGCGGCTGGGCGATCCGAAGATGCGCTGATATTTCCGCTGGCGTTAGTCGCGTCAAAGTCGCCCATGCCCGGCGTCATTATTGATTTATAGGCGACATCACTAATGGTAAGATCGTCGTCAAGGCTGAGGTCAAGGTCATCTGGCCAGCTGCTGCTGGGTTCACTTGGCGGATTAGTATCGGCCTCATCCATCGGATCAGAACCGTCATGGTCCGCGCCACCTAGGGTGTCATGTGGGGTTTTGCTAGGATCGGTTTCCTCTAGGCCGCTATCCGTTGGCGAGGCGTCAGCTTCTTGGGCTGGCGATGCCGGGGCTGGGCTGAGGTCGTCGTTGCTAAGCCATCCACTATCACCATCCAACAGTTGTTCATTGGCATCTCCCCCATCCCCCCATTCACTGGGCGGCGTCATTACCCGGCGCTTGTCCTCCTCCTCATCGGTCATGGTTAGCGGTGTCCTATTAACAAGCTAGCGTAGAGGTTACCAGAAAAAAAGTGCAAGTCATCCACTCAGCCGAGTTATTGCGTTGTGATGACAATAGAACACGAATTTCCTGACGGAATGAAGTCATTTTTCCGGTAAACTTTCGCCATGGATGTGTCAGATATTCTCAATGATTTAAACGATGCGCAGCGGCAGGCGGTCGCCGCTGAGCCAGGCAATCTTTTGGTCTTGGCGGGGGCGGGTTCGGGGAAGACCCGAGTACTTGTGCATCGCATTGCTTGGCTGGTACGTGCGCAGCAAGTATCCGCTAACGCTCTTTTAGCGGTGACCTTCACTAACAAGGCCGCTAGGGAAATGCGTAATCGCATTGAAGAGATGCTGCACATCCCGACGCACGGCATGTGGGTGGGCACTTTCCATGGGTTAGCACATCGATTGCTCAAGACTCACTGGCGCGAAGCTAAATTACCTCAAAATTTCCAAATATTAGATAGTGACGACCAGCTGAGGCTGGTGAAACGCGTATCTCGGGAGCTCGACTTAGATGAGGCGCGCTGGCCTCCAAAGCAGGCGCAGTGGTACATCAACGGACAGAAGGATGAAGGTTTACGCGCTAAGCATATTGAGCCGCCTCACGGTGACTTGTATGCCAAGACAATGGTTCGCATTTATGAAGCTTATGAGCAGACCTGCGAGCGAGGTGGCTTAGTTGACTTTGCCGAGCTGCTGTTAAGAGCTCACGAGCTGTGGCTTCATTCACCCGACACACTATTGCATTACCAACAGCGCTTTAAAACGATTTTAGTGGACGAATTTCAAGACACCAATGCGATTCAATACGCGTGGTTACGCGTCCTCGCAGGGACGTCGGTTCCTGTTGTCGCTGTGGGTGATGACGATCAGTCGATTTACGGCTGGCGTGGCGCTAAGATTGAAAATATTCAACGCTTTAGCGACGATTTTTCTGGTGGCAGTATTATTCGACTGGAGCAAAACTATCGCTCCACGCAAACTATTTTGAGTGCTGCAAATGGGCTTATCGCCAATAACTTTGGTCGGCTGGGCAAGGACTTATGGACCGCCGGTGATCAGGGCGAGCTCATTAGCCTTTACGCGGGCTTTAATGAACAAGATGAAGCGCGATTTATCGTTGAGCGTTCAGAAGCCTGGATAAACGAGGGCCATGCTCGTCGTTCAATAGCGCTGCTGTATCGATCCAATGCCCAGTCGCGAGTGCTAGAGGAGGCGTTAATTAGAGCGCAGCTCCCGTATCGAATCTACGGTGGGCAGCGCTTCTACGAGCGGTTGGAAATCCGCAACGCTCTATCGTATATGCGCTTACTGCTGGCGCGTACCAACGATACCGCCTTGGAGCGCGTCATCAACATACCGCCCCGAGGCATCGGCAATAAAACAATCGACAATCTCAGAGAGCTGGCAAGGGCGAGGGCTCTACCGCTATGGTCCGCGATTGATGCTGCACGGGAGGAAAAATTATTGTCGGCTAGGGCCTTGTCTGCCCTCGCTGCTTTTCAGGGGCTGATTAACGATATGGATTCAACGACCCTTGAGTTACCTCTTGAAGAACTGACCGAGCATGTTATTCATCAATCGGGCTTGCTTAATTATCATCGAGCAGAGAAGGGGGAGCGTGGGCAGGCGCGGGTAGAAAACCTTGAGGAGCTGGTGTCGGCCGCAAAATCATTCCTTGCCGAAGATCCCGATTTGTCACCTTTGCAGCAGTTTTTGGATGGTGCTGCACTTGATGCTGGTGATGCCCAGGCTGATCTCCATGAAGACAGCGTTCAGTTAATGACGTTGCATTCAGCAAAGGGGCTAGAGTTCCCTTTGGTGTTTTTAGCCGGCATGGAGGAAAATCTGTTTCCTCATCGTATGTCCCTTGATGAGCCGGGACGGTTAGAAGAGGAGCGGCGTCTATGTTACGTTGGCGTCACGCGAGCTATGCAACAGTTAGTAATTACCTACGCTGAAAGCCGTCGCCTGTACGGCAGTGAAAATTACAATACACCCTCGCGCTTTATTCGTGAAATACCGGCAGAGCTGATTAACGAAGTCAGGCTAGGCAATACGCTATCACGACCCATGTCATCCCTTGGTCCCTCTACCCGTGCGGCCCATGCGGAGAGTGGTATAAGCTTGGGTCAGCGTGTATTGCATCAAGTATTCGGTGAAGGTGTGGTCACAAATTTTGAAGGTCGTGGGGCGAACGCGCGGGTGGAAGTTGGGTTTGCTGAGGGCAGCAAGTGGCTGGTGCTGCAATATGCCAATTTACAGAGTTTATGAGTGAAGTGTATGTTTGAGAAGCGCTGGTTGCCCGTTGTTACCGTTCTAGTCGTCGCATTACTGGTCTTGGTAACGGGACTCTGGGCGACTGATCGTGCCACCGTGATTATGAAGGGAGCCGGCGTCGAGGGAGTCGATCGCTCGAATCAGCGATTTACTTGGAAGCTCGTCACCACTTGGCCTAAAAACTTACCGGGGCTTGGTAGCGCCGGGGAGAAATTTGCCCGCTATGTCAAACAAATGAGCGGTGGTCGTTTAACGGTGACGGTCTACGGTGCGGGAGAGATTGTTCCGGCCTTTGAGGTATTTGATGCCGTATCCCAAGGAGTGGCTGAAGTCGGCCACGGGGCTTCTTATTACTGGAAAGGTAAAATCCCTGCGGCGGTTTTCTACACGGCGGTACCGTTTGGTATGACCGCTCAAGAGATGAATGGTTGGTTGCACTACGGGGGCGGATTGGAACTTTGGCGAGAGCTATACGCGCCCTTTGACGTCGTTCCTTTTGCGGGGGGTAGCACTGGCGTTCAGATGGCCGGTTGGTTTAACCGCGAGCTCAACAGTGCCGCAGATCTTGAAGGCCTCAAAATGCGCATTCCTGGTCTCGCTGGTGAAGTCTTTAACGCCTCCGGCGGCACTGCAGTGCGGATTTCGGGCGGCGAGATATATACTTCCATGCAGACTGGCGTGATTGATGCCGTCGAATGGGTAGGCCCCTATAACGACCGAACCTTGGGCCTGAACCAAGTGGCCGAGTACTACTACTACCCAGGCTGGCACGAACCGGGTGCCATGCTGGAGTTTATTGTCAATGAGCGCGCTTTGACGCAATTACCCGATGATTTGCAGGCAATTGTCAGGCATGCCGCGCGGGCAGTAAATCAAGACACCCTCGACGAATTCACGGCGCGAAACAATGAATCGTTACAGAGCTTGCTGGCTGACGGGACGCAGCTGCGTAAGCTGCCGGACGATGTCTTGCAAGTGCTGTATGAGAATTCGACAATAGCGCTCGACGCCCTCGCCAAGTCCGACCCATTGGCCACCAAAATTGCTTCGTCCTATGCCAAGTTTGCCAAGGATGTGCGGGCTTATCATGAAATATCTGAGCGCGCTTATCTCAATGTACGTCACCAAGTATTGACCTCAGAGTAGTCCTGACGGCGGCCTAGCAGTCGTTGTAAGCGTTGACTTAGTCCTGAATTTGTCGGGTCCGTTTATCTGGATCGATCGCCACGTAAATAAACGTTCCCTCGGTGACTTTGATGGGCTCACCATCATGTCGGGAGTTAATCCATACCTCCACCATCACTCGCACCGAGCTTCGCCCTACCTCGAGAACATCGCTATAGCAGGACACTACCGCACCGACGTGCACGGGCGTTAAAAATGCCATGCCTTCTACCGCGACGGTCGCGACACGACCACCGGCGACTTCGCAGGCCGTCACATAACCACCCAAATCCATTTGCGACATGAGCCAGCCACCAAAAACGTCACCATGGGGATTGGTATCTCCTGGCATAGCGACTTGCTGCAGCGATAGCTCGCCCTGAGGGGTTGGGTTGGCATCAATATCATTCATGGTGGTCTCTTAGTGGTAAACGGTGCCTATTGGTAGGCCCTAAAACAGGGGTGTGGTGTAGGCGGATGTCCTTGTGACGATCACGGGCTATAGGACACTGGGCAACCAGGTCACCAGCGCCGGCCAGCGCCACAAAATGGCGAGTAGCCCAAGCTGGATAACAACAAACGGTATCACACCCTTGTAAATGGCCGTTGTTTGCACTGACTCCGGCGCTACTCCGCGCAAATAGAACAACGCGAAACCAAAGGGTGGGGTCAAAAAAGAGGTTTGTAGATTGAGCGCAATCATAATGCCCAGCCATATTGGATCAAAACCCATGGCCAGTAATATGGGACCAACAATGGGGACTACGACAAACGTTATCTCAATAAAATCCAATATGAAGCCGAGTAGGAAAATGGTCACCATCACAATCAACAATGCCATTCCCGGATGCCCTACGCGTTCCTGGAAGAACGACTCGATGAATTGATCGCCGCCAAATCCTCGGAACACGAGGGAAAACACTGCCGCACCAATGAGGATCATGAACACCATGCTGGTAATTCGCAGCGTAGACAGCCCAATTTCACGCAGTCGTGGTCGGTCTATTTGGCCCTTCACTGCGGCCAGCAGCAGAGCACCCATTGCACCGACTCCCGCGGCTTCTGTTGGCGTGGCCGCGCCCACTAAGATTGACCCCAGTACCAGCGCCATTAACAGCAGCGGAGGAATAAGGCCATTGAATAAGGCTTTGAAATTTAATTGTCCTTGTTTAGCGGGTGGTGCGATTGAGGGAAATAAGGTCGCAGAGCCAATAATAAAGACAATATACAAGCCCACCAACAGCACGCCAGGTAGCAGCGCGCCGACAAATAAATCACCTACCGAGACGGTTAACGTGTTGATAACGCCCAGCTTTAACTGTGCCTGTTGATAAGCGCTGCTTATGATATCGCCCAGTAACACTAGCGCAATGGATGGAGGGATAATTTGACCTAAGGTACCTGTGGCGCAGATGGTGCCGCTAGCGAGCGCTGGGCTGTAGCCCGCGCGCAGCATGGTGGGCAAAGACAGCAAACCCATGGTGACGACCGTTGCTCCCACAATGCCTGTGCTTGCGGCGAGTAGCGCGCCGACAAGCACCACTGATACCCCTAGGCCTCCGGGCCGACGACCGAATAGTGTTGCCATATTAGTGAGCAAATCTTCCGCAATTTTAGCCCGCTCAAGAATGGTCCCCATGAGAATAAACAGGGGTACGGCAATCAGTGTTTCATTACCCATGGTGCCAAACATCCGCCCGGGTAGTGCGGCGAGGTAGCTAGGGTCGAAGACGCCCGCTATTGTGCCCAGCGCTGCGGCGACTAACGCAGTGCCCGCGAGGGTGAACGCTACCGGGAAGCCGAGCATAAGCAGTAGGCACACCGCGGCAAATAGCACTAACGCAAGTTGGCCATCAATCATTCGCAGTTCCCTCAGTTAGCGTCCCTAGCGACCTGAGGATTTCTGCTAACGCTTGCAAGGCGAGTAGGCACGCCATGACTGGAATAAGCGTTTTCAGAAGGAAGACGGCTGGAATCCCGCCGGGCTCCGCCGACGTCTCTTGCGTCAGCCACGACTCCCCTACGTAGTCTGCGCTCGATAGAGTAATGAGCACACACAACGGCAGGGTAAAAATAATATGGCCTAAGGCATTGACCCACGCTTTAGCCCGTGGAGAAAAATGGCGGTAAAACACGTCCACACGCACATGGCTGTCTGCGCTCAGCGTACAGGACGCACCCAGCATAAACAGCGTACTGTGCAGGTAAATGACGCCTTCTTGGGCCGCTATCGCACCGACACCAAAGCCGTAGCGCAAAGTCACAACGAGCACCGTTAGGGCCGCCATAGCTAACGGTAGCCAGGCTAACGTCGCCGATAGTTTGGACATGCTACGATCGATAGTGGTGACAATGGCGAGGTGAGCGGACAACGTCGTTTCTCCAAACTTTTGTTGGCATGCTGACAGCGTAACGATACCTGTTAGTAAAATGCTGCAACAGTTACTGATAGGGTATAAAAGAGGGTATCATTTCTAACACGTCGATAGCAGAGAGGTTGCACTGTGCTTACCGTTTTGTCACCCGCAAAAACACTGGATTATGACACGCCATCAATCACCTCCAAGGCGACTCAGCCTCGGTTTCTTGATCAATCAGCGTCACTTGTCGAAGATGCGCGGCGTCTATCTCTCGATGAACTTCGTTCGCTCATGGGGATCAGTGACGCCATTGCAACCCTGAACCATGATCGATTTTTGAATTGGCAGTCCGAATTTTCTCTCGACAATGCTAAGCAGGCGGTCCTTGCCTTTCGCGGCGATGTTTACACAGGCCTCGACGCCGATACCTTAAATGCCAAAGCGCTGGGCTTTGCCCAACAGCATTTACGCATATTATCAGGTCTTTACGGCCTGCTGCGCCCCCTTGATTTAATGCAGCCCTACCGACTGGAAATGGGGTTAAAATTTGCCAATCGTGGGGGCAAAAACTTATACGAATTTTGGGGTGAGTCCATTACTCAGGCACTCAACAGTGATCTCGAAAAAAGTCAATCGGCTGTCTTGGTCAATCTCGCGTCAAACGAATATTTTAAGGCCGTGAAGCCGAAGCATCTGGACGGGCAGATCATCACGCCGGTGTTTAAAGATCTAAAAAATGGTCGCTACAAAATGATTAGTTTTTACGCCAAAAAAGCGCGGGGGTTGATGGCGCGTTACGTACTCGATCATGCGCTTAATGACCCCGAGGGGCTTAAAGACTTCGACCGAGAGGGCTATTACTTCTGTCCTGAGCACTCGGTTGGACAGAATTGGGTGTTTCTGAGAGACGCCCCGCCCTCAGCGCTATGATCCGCCGCTGTTTTTAAAGGGCAGCAATTGCCGAGCTTGTGCTTGGTACTGCTGAACGTGCGAACATTCCTCCCGACAAAAATCAGCAATCGCCTCTTGGAACCCGGGCTCTGCCACCCAGTGGTTTGAATAGGTGAGGGTTGGTTCAAAGCCCCGCTGAATTTTATGTTCACCCTGAGCGCCAGGATCAAAGGTGGCAATGCCTTTGTCGATGCAATATTCAATACCTCGGTAGTAGCAGGCTTCAAAATGAAGAAAGTCATATTCTTGTAGGCAGCCCCAATAGCGCCCATAGAGGGTGTCTTTACTGCGAAAATACAAGGCAGCGGCGACTGGCTTGTCTTGTACTCTTGCAACGACCATGACCGTATGAGCATCGAGCGTTGGGCAGCTCTCTGTAAAAAACGCTCGGGTTAAATAGCCCCCATGACCGCTACGTTTTGCGTACGTTACTTGATAGCAGTGATGAAAGAATGACCAGAGGTCCGGGGTAATAGCCGACCCTTCCAAGGTGTCTATAACCAGTCCTTGGTCGAGTACTTGCTGTCTTTCTTTGCGTAGGTTTTTACGTTTGCGACTGCTGAATGTCCCTAAAAAATCGTCGAAGCTTTGGTAGCCTCTATTAAACCAATGAAACTGGCAGGTGCGGCGCTGCACGAAGTGATGGTCACTAAGCTGGTTGGACAGGGATTCCGAATCAAAGAGGATATGCCAGCCAGAAATACCTTGTTTTTCACACAGCCCCTGAACCGCAGAAATAAGCTTAGCGAGTGGTTGATCGGCGTTGCCATTGAGGTAGAGACGCGTTCCGGTCGCAGGTGTAAAGGGCGCGGCGGTCGTCAGCTTCGGGTAATAGTCACGACCTGTTCGCTGCCAGGCGTCAGCCCATGCCCAATCAAATACGTATTCGCCATAGGAGTGACTTTTTAGAAACGCGGGTGCCACCGCAATGACCGTATCGGTTGTTTCGCCGCACTCCTTGAGTACCAAATGGAAGGGCCGCCACCCCGTTTGATCGCCCGTGCACGCAGCGGCTTCTAGACCCGAGAGAAACTGCCAACGCAGAAACGGATAATCGGTACCGAACCACTCATCCCAATGGGCTTGATCAATCTCGTCTATGGATGGGTGAATATCAAGCTGTAAGGTACTCAAAATCGGCCTTTTAATCGGTTCAGTAAGTAGGGGTTCATACGTCGATAGCAGCGAATTGTCCTACTATCCCTAAAAGAACAATGAGCCCAATCCACTTACTCTGATTAAAGGCGGTGAAGCAGGCCGTTGGCTCACGATCTCTAATCAACCATTGATGCCAAATAAACATCATGCCGACGACGGCTATGGCGAGGTAATAGAGCAGTCCGAAGTTAAAGGCCTTACCGCAGGCTACAAAACAGGCAATGGCAGCAAGCTGCAAGACGGCAATTATTCTGCGGTCAAGCCGATCAAACAATATGGCGGTGGATTTGATGCCTATGCGTAGATCGTCTTCTCGGTCGACCATGGCGTATTGGGTATCGTAGACAACAGTCCACAGAAGATTGGCAGCAAACAACCACCAGAGGCCCGAGGGTAATTCGCCCGTAGTCGCTGCAAACGCCATGGGAATAGACCAAGAGAAGGCAGCGCCAAGTACCACCTGGGGTAAATACGTCACTCGCTTCATAAATGGATAGACAATAGCCAGTGCGGCGCCGACCAGTGACAGGGAGATGGTTAATGGGTTGGTGAGGAGTACCAAGCCGAGCGCGGCCGCTAGTAAAATGAACAATAGAATCAGGGCTTCGGTAACGCTCACAGCACCGGTTACTAGCGGGCGATGACGGGTGCGCTCGACAAAACCATCGAGATGCCGATCGGCCAAGTCATTCGCCGTGCAGCCCGCTGCCCGCATAACAATAACACCGAGGCAAAAGATAATACTTAAGCGCCAGCTTAGATCTCCACGGCTGGCGATAATAAGGGCCCAGGCGGTCGGAGCCGCCAGCAACAATGCGCCAATGGGTTTGTCAAAACGCATAATCTCTAACAGCCCACGTAACTTTGATGGCAAGGCTGGTTGATGGGCGGTGTGACTCGGCGCCATAGCGATAGATTCTCAACAGTGATTAGCCAGCAGTGTAGCGTGACTGGTCAAGACTTCCGAGTCCCCTAGCGTAATTGGCCGAAAGATCCTGTGCACCGTCGTGTAAGCCGAGGCCTTGAAAAGTGTGGCCGCGCAAGCTTTTAGACTCGGGCAAAAGCGCGCCGCTCGCCTGTCCAGCGATCCATTAATTGTGCGCAGCGATGCGGATAGTTTTTCTCGACAGCGTCTGCCAATTGCGAGACCTCCTCCAAGAGATCTTCATGCTCAGGTAATTGAGCTACTCTAAAGGCCATGAGGCCTGTTTGACGGGTGCCCAACAGCTCTCCAGGACCCCGCAGTCGCAGATCTTCCTCGGCAATAAAAAAGCCATCGTTACTCTCCCGCATCACGTTTAAGCGTAAGGCTCCATTATGGCTAAGCGGCGATTGATAGAGTAAGACACAGAAACTGGCAGTAGCCCCCCGGCCAACTCGGCCACGTAATTGATGCAACTGCGCAAGTCCCAAGCGCTCAGGATTTTCGATGATCATAAGGCTCGCATTGGGTACATCGACCCCCACCTCAATGACCGTTGTCGCTACCAATAATGTAATATCCCCGGCTTGAAAGGCGGCCATGACCGCCTCTTTTTCAGTACTGCTTAGTCGACCGTGAATAAGCCCTATGCTCACATCGGGCAGTTGCTCGTTGAGTGAGGCAGCGGTAGTTTCCGCGGGTCGTGCGTCAAGCGCCTCCGACTCTTCAATAAGCGTACAGACCCAATACGCTTGTCGACCCTCCCGACAGGCTTGCCCTACTCGCGCTATCACCTCGCCGCGTCGCTGGTTGTCGACTAATGTTGTCGTCACGGGGGTACGTCCCGGCGGCAGCTCATCGATGATCGAACAATCTAAATCCGCATACGCGAGCATGGATAGGGTTCGGGGGATCGGCGTGGCGGTGAGGACCAATTGATGGGGCATCCCCTGATTGGCCCCCTTTTGGGTGAGCGCCAAGCGTTGATGCACCCCGAAGCGATGTTGTTCATCGATAATCACCAGCGCTAGATCACTGAACACAACCGCGTCTTGAAATAACGCATGAGTGCCCACCACAAGACGCGCCTCGCCCTTAGCAATCATTGCCAGTGTCGCGGTTCGCTGTTTCCCTTTTACTTTCCCGCTTAGCCACGTGAGCTCGACGCCTAGCGGAGTCAGCCACTGGCTAAAGTTGCGAAGATGCTGCTCCGCCAGTAGTTCGGTGGGTGCCATTAACGCGACTTGATAGCCCGCCTCAATGGCCGCGAGGGCAGCCAAGGCAGCGACCAGCGTTTTACCCGAGCCCACATCACCTTGAATAAGACGAAGCATGGGCTGTGGTTGGGCTAGATCACCGAGGATGTCCTGCAGAACGCGGGTCTGCGCATGGGTGGGGATAAAGGCTAATTGATTCAGTAACCCCTCCTGGAGCTGCCCATCCGGTTCAATCATGGCTGCTTGGAATGCCCGCTCCTTTGCCCGCAGGTCGCGCATTGATAGCTGGTGCGCAAGCAGCTCCTCTTTGGCCAGTCGTATCTGTGCCGGATGTCGCCATGCGCGTATCGCCTCCAGGGTCGCTCCGGGTGGAGGTCGATGCAGATAGCTGATGGCTTCGGCTAAGGAAAAGCGCTCATCAAGAATAGGCTTTAAAAGATCGTCAGGGGGATGGCGGGCGATTTGCTTGAGCGCTTGATCGGTAAGATTGCGCCACACTGCTTGGCCAATGCCCTCAACGGTGGGGTAAATGGGTGTCAGCGCTTCATCGAGCAGGGTATTGTCCTCGCCTATTCGATACTCGGGATGGACCATTTCGGTGCCGGCCCCACTCCGTCGGCCTTGGCCAAACAGTGATAGCGTTATCCCGGGCTTCATCTGGTTTACTTGGGTTTGTCGAAAGTGAAAGAAGCGCAGTGTCAGTAACCCGCTACCGTCATCGACTTTTACCACTAGGCTGCGTCTGCGACCGGGGACAATACTAGCGGCTCGCACTTGTGCACAAATGACGGCTTCGACGCCGTCTTGAATGGCGCCTATGGGGGTCAAGCGCGTCCGATCTTGGTAGCGCAAGGGAAAGTGAAACAGCAGCGATTCAACAGTGGAAATGCCCAAATCAGCAAGCCGTTGATGCAGTTTAGGGCCGACGCCCCGCAGCGATGCAATCGGTATTCTTAGGGTGTCATCTGTCACTATGGGTGAGACCTAAAGGGTTACGCGGTAGAGTACACCATCATAACGAGGAGAGAGTCCTAGGGTGAAGCAAAGACATTTGGCGATTATTGGTTGTGGGGACATGGGTAGTCGGGTGGGGTTAGCGCTCGCCGGCTTGGGTTGGCAAATCTCGGCCTTGCGTCGCAACACCAGTAGGCTGCCAGCCTCGTTTGTCCCGTTCTCTGGTGACTATACCTGTGCCGCTGATCTGCGGGGCATCGCCGCCACTACACCTGACCATGTGTTGTTCACCCCGCTACCCACTAGTCGTGACAGTGGCGGCTATGAGCTAGGCTTCGCTGGCGGTGTGCGGGCCATGGCTGAGTCAGGATTATTGGCTCGTGCTGACTATAGCGTCATGGTGTCATCAACCCGGGTTTATGCGGAGGTAGATGGCGGCTGGGTCGATGAGCAATCGGCGTTGACAACCAGTGATACCTCAGCACAAGCGATTATACGTGCCGAACAGCTTTTTGCTCAGGCAAGTTCGGCGAGCACATGTGTTCGCGCATCGGGGGTTTACGGCGTGTTACCCGGCATGCTGTTAGCACGTATAAAATCGGGACTGGCCAGTGCGGACTCTGCGCGCTATAGCAATAGAATTCACCGAGATGATCTCGCAGGTATTATTCGCTTCTTATTGACAAAGTATGGGTCAGCGACCGTATTGCCGGGTTGTCTATTAGCGAGCGATGACAATCCAGCGATGATTGGCGAGGTAGAGGCATGGCTTGCCAAACAGCTCGGTGTTGAGTTGCACCCGTCTACTGATGTCAGTGCGGGCGGGCGCGGTAATCGCCGCTGTCGTAACCAGCGCGTCAAAGCTCTCGGTTATTCCTTGCGCTATCCCACCTTCCAGCAGGGCTATAGCGCAATACTCAAGTCAGAGGGTGAGCAGTAGCGATAACGTTTAACCTCTAGGGCGTGCTTTACAAGACAAGGATGGCTTCTACCTCAATGCCTACACCTTTCGGTAGAGCGGCCACCTGAACGCAGGCCCGGGCCGGATAGGGTTCCTTGAAGTGGCGCATCATCACCGCGTTGACGGCACTGAAATGGGTAAGGTCAGTGAGCGAGATATTGATTTTCACCGAGTCCGCGAGACAGCCCCCCGCAGCTTCAGCGATAGCGGCTAAATGACCAAACACACACTCCGCCTCCTGCTCTATACCACCACTGACTACCGTCATAGTGTCGGGGTCTAGGGGAATTTGCCCAGATATCCACACCGTATTGCCTGCCTTAATGGCTTGCGAATAAGGCCCGATGGCTGCGGGCGCAGCGCTAGTTTCTATGACGGCTCGATTGGACATAGAATGCTCCTTAACTGAGGGGAGAGAATGAGAGGTGCTTAGCGTCGTGCCGCACGGGTGACCTTGCGCACCCCTTCAATAGTGCGCAAGCGCTTCATGATTCTTGCAAGGTGGACGCGACTCGTTACCTGCAACTCGATGTCAACGTAGGTAAATAGCGCATCTTTATCGACGGTGGCAAGACGATCAATGTTCATTTCCACTGAATTCAACTTGGTCGCGACCAAGGCAATAAGCCCGCGTCGATTTTCTGCTTCTAGGCGTAACCCCACAGGAAAAATGCCAGTGACGCGGTCATCCCAATGAAGACCCATAAGGCGTTCTGGTTGATCGCGCTTGTCGGCTAAATTACGGCAGTTATCTTGGTGGACTACTAGGCCCTTTTCCTGACTTAAGTAGCCACCAATGGGGTCCCCCGGTAGTGGACAGCAACATTTTGCGTAGCTAATGGCGAAGCCTTCAGTACCTTGAATGGCAACGGATGCTAGCGGGCTTGATGCTAGATGGTTATCGCGTCGTTTGTCAGTTTTTGCGTCGGACAGGTGACTCGCGCAAATATGGGGTAGTAGAGTGCCCAGAGCAATGTCCATATAGAGATCGTCGGGGGTTTTTCGGCCCATATTGGTCACCGCCCGCTTTAGCTGCCCGTCGCTCAGGTCAGATAGGCGCATACCCAAGCCAATTAACGTTTTGTCTAACAGGTTGCGCCCAAGCTCTACCGAATCTTCCCTGCGCTGATCCTTCAGGAAGTGGCGAATATGTGTACGGGCTCTGGCCGTGACCACGTAATTAAACCATGCGGGGCTGGGATGACCTGTCGGCGACGTCACTATTTCTACGGTTTGTCCGCTTTCTAACGGCTCTGACAGCGGCGCAAGTCGCTTATCGAGGCGACAGGCGACACAACGGTTACCAATATCGGTATGGATTGCGTAAGCGGCGTCGATCGCGGTTGAGCCTTTCGGCAGCTGCATAATGGCGCCTTTCGGCGTGAACACATACACCTCGTCGGGGAAGAGATCGATTTTTACACTTTCAATGAATTCTAAGGAATTGCCTGCACGTTGCTGCATCTCAAGCAAGCCCTGCACCCACTCGCGTGCCCGGGCGTGGGTGGGATTGGTGTGGATCCGATCAGATTTGTAGAGCCAGTGCGCGGCAATACCCTTATTGGCCATATCCTCCATGTCGCGAGTGCGGATTTGGATCTCTATGGGGACGCCGTGCATACCCTTGAGCACGGTATGGAGGCTTTGGTAGCCATTGGCTTTAGGAATGGCAACGTAGTCGACGAACTCACGGGACACGGGCTTATACAAGCTGTGAATTACGCCCAACGCTCGGTAGCAAGTATCGACTGAATCAACAACGATGCGGAACGCAAAGATGTCCATGATTTCTGAAAATGATTTTCGTTTGCTGCGCATTTTTTGATAGATGCTGTAGAGGTGCTTTTCTCTGCCGACCACCTGAGCCTGCAAGCCTTCTTTCGCCAGCGTCGATTCAATTTGATTTTTCATTTGCTCAACGAGGCTGTTGCGGTTACCTCGAGTCCTTGCAACGGCGGCTTTCAAACGCCGGGCACGCATGGGGTAAAGGGCTTTGAAGCCCAGATCCTCAAATTCCATGCGAATACTATTCATACCCAGACGCATGGCGATGGGCGCATAAATCTCAAGCGTTTCCATAGCGATACGGCGAATTTTTTCTCGATCAAGGACCCCGAGGGTACGCATATTGTGCAGTCGGTCAGCTAATTTCACCAAAATAACTCGGATGTCCTGCGCCATGGCGAGAGCCATCTTCTGAAAGTTTTCGGCTTGTTTGAGTTCAATGCTGTCGAATTCAATATGCGTCAGTTTACTGACGCCGTCGACTAAGTCGGCAACCTCTTCGCCAAACTGCGCGCCCAGGTCATTTTTTGTCACGCCCGTGTCTTCGATAACATCGTGGAGCAAGGCCGCCATCAAGCTCTGCGGGTCCATATGCATATCGGCGAGGATGCCGGCAACGGCGAGGGGATGGGTCACATAGGGCTCACCGCTTCTGCGCACTTGCCCGTAGTGAGCTTGCTCGGCAAAGAAATAGGCGCGCTTAACAGCCTCTACCTGGCTGTCGGTTAGGTAGCTGCCCAGAACGGCTTCAAAATGAGCGAGTGATTGATTTTCAGCAGTCGACGGTGTGGTGACGACGGGTGCTTGCGCGCCGAAGCGAAGGCGCAGCGAGACGTCGCTAATGGACCCGCTAATGGCGCCTAGTGTTGCTGCAACCATAACGCGGCCCGGATAGCCTTAGTAGATTGGGGTTTCGAAGCTCGCGGCCAGCTCTTCTTCAGCTGCGATTTCTGTTTCACGGGCCATGAGCTCTGGAGTGACCAGACCCTCTGCAATTTCGCGCAAAGCAATGACAGTGGGCTTATCAGACTCCCCCTCGACCAGTGGATCCTTGCCGCCGGTCGCAATCTGTCGCGCGCGCTTCGACGCTAGCATGACGAGTTGGAAACGGTTATCTACATGGTCTAAACAATCTTCTACGGTTACACGTGCCATATCGGTGGCTATCTCCTGTGATTTTTTCTCGGAACATAGAGGAACCAAGGAGTATAGCGCAGTTATTAACTGCTGCGCGCTGTTTAGTCCAAGACTGTGCATTATTGCAAACTTCTTAGATATTGACGCTGATTAAGTGGTTGGGGCTGTTATTCCACCTGTGACAAGAGGGCTTGCAATACCTCCTCCTGGGCCTCTCTACGCAGGCTGCGTGCCTTGATAATAGCGCGCAGGTCTTCCACAGCGCGATCAAAGTCGTTGTTTAGGACCACGTAGTCTCCGTCCCCACAGTGGGCAAGTTCTGCTTCGGCCTGGGCCATGCGCGCATTGATAACGGTGTCATCGTCCTGTCCCCTATCGGACAAACGCCGCCTTAACGTCTCGAGGGAAGGAGGAACGATGAAAACAGCGCAACTATCGGTTAGCGCGGTTTTTACCTGCTTAGCGCCCTGCCAGTCGATCTCTAGGATAACGTCGAAGCCGCTACCGACCAGAGTTTCGACCTCTTCTTGAGCGGTGCCATAAAAATTACCGAAGACTTCGGCCCATTCAAAAAAGTCACCGTTATCGCGCTTTGCCTCGAACTCATCGCGCGTCACAAAGTGATAGTTTACGCCGCTTTGCTCGCCGGGCCGTATCGGCCTAGTGGTGTGAGAAACACTCACTCGAATATTGGCTTCCAGCGCCATTAACGCTCTGACTAAGGACGTTTTTCCAGCACCGCTGGGAGCAGATACGGTAAGCAGTTGGCCTTTTTTAACCGGTTTCACTAACATTTTCCTGCAGGTCACTGAGTATTTTTTGTGCTGTGTAATAGTACACATTAATCTAAGGTGCACGCTAGTCACGGCCCAACCGTACTAGCCTGAGCGGATTTCACCCATCATTAACCAATGGATCTTTGTTTATCAGGGGTAACAATGCAGCGGATTAGTCCGTCAGCATGGCGGCAAAGGGGGGGGTCGTGAAAGACCCATCAGCCTAACCTTTGAAGTGGTGAGTGCCAAGGTCAAAATATACCCGGTTCGGGTTTTTGGCGTCGCTACTTGAGGCAAAAAAAAGCCCAGCATAAGCTGGGCGATTACAGAGTAGCGTATTAGAAGCTCATACCGACCGTCAAACCGTAGGTGCGAGGCTCAAGAATAAACTGGTTGGTAAAAAGAGCAGACACTGACGATGTCAAGTAGCCACCAGTAATGTTGTCATCATCAAGGATATTGCGCACCCATAACTCGGCGTACCAGTTATCACCCATCAGCCGAGCATTGGCATTCCACATTGACCAGTCTTCAATCTCGGTAGACGCACTATTGAAGTTTGTGGTGTACATTTTGTCCTGCCAGTAATAGTTGGTTTGCATATTCATCGGCATGCCAGCTATTTCTGTGCGGTAAATTGCGCCAATGTTGTAGTTGATCTCAGGCGTCAGAGCAATCTGATTGCCCTTTAGGTTTTGCCGATAGCCCGCACAAGGGTACGGCGCCGGCTGGTCACATCGGCTGTAATCAACCGGTACCAAGTTGCCACTTCCGTCGTCGTAAGGGGTGATGAAGTTGACACCGTTTACGCTAACAACGCCTTCGGTAGTTCCGCGAGCGTTCGGATCAGCCGTATCGACGGTGTTATATTCGCCGATCTCAGCGTTTACCCATCCGACGTTGGCGGTTAATTCAAGCCTGTCAGTAGCTGCCCAGCGGAACTCACCTTCGAAACCTGTGATTTCAGCATCACTATTTTGATTTAGTGAAGTCACGGAAACAATCTTAGATTGCTGCATATCCTTGTAATCATAGTAGAAAAATGCGCCGTTAAACTGAGCGGCACCATCCATGAAGGTGGTTTTCAGACCAATCTCGATCGCGTCAACAAACTCAGGTTTGAAGCCTAGGTTTGCGGGATCACCACCCGCCGCGGGATCAGCCAGATCATCATCAACTGAGATAGGGTTCACGCCACCTGATTTAAAGCTACTCGAAAATGTGCCATAGACCATTGTCTGGTCGCTGACAGCGTACGTGGCATTGAGCTTCCAGCTAAATTCTTCCTGATCATACTCTGGGAAGCCGTAGGCATTGTTCGTAGGATCGAGCGGTGGAAGGTCTGCAAATGTCGAGTAAATCGTACGCTGCTTACTTTTCTTTTCCTCCTCTGAGTACCGAGCGCCAAAGGTAAGACGCAGCGTATCACTGACATCATAGTAGAGCTCACCAAATATGGCTTTTGCGTCTAGCTCATACAACCGCGTATCGTTTTCATAACCATGCATGTGTGGGTTAACTTCGTCATGCGGGTTTGCGGCTCCAAAGGGCGCGGGGAACACACTTGGGTTAATGGGCAGCACTTGTGATGGGAACGCTAGCCCGGCGTTTCGGACTACGTAGCGGTTACGACCCTCATAGTCGAGCATGAAGGCACCGAGCATAAAGTTAAGATCACCGTCATAGTCAGATTGTACTCTGAACTCGTGCGACCAACCCTCGTTACTTGAAAACGACTCATCAGCTCCATACTGATTGCCCGTATAGATCAACGTCCCATCAGGTAGCAATACCGGCACACCTTGCCCATAGCCACCGAGTAATGCGCTGTTTCCCGCCCAAATGCCTACCCCCGCACCTGGCGCGAGTTCGACCATGAAAGGTTTGACGCCCGCAATTCCAGCGCCATTGGCGATGGCCGCAACGGTCGCTGGATCGGTACCCGCTGATGGATCAAGGCCGGCTAATGAATACACTAACGCGCCCCATTCGCCTTCCGAGAGCGCGGTAGCGTTGCCCAAGTCAACAAACGTATCCAGTGTTGGCTGCCAATTCGCTGTAGCGACGCCCTTCTCATAATCTTCTGTTGACGAGTAACCCGTCTCTGTATAACCCGTTGACCAGTTGTAGGTCAGATCGCCGGCCTTATGTGAGATCTGGAATTGAAACATTTCTTCTTCAGCGAAGTACGTAGGGTCGTAATCCATATTGACCGTTCGGCGATCATCTGGATTATTATCGAACAGGAAGTCTGTCGGTGAAAAAGCGGTTGTGCCAGCCCCTACGTTGGCCAGTAGGGATGCATTGTTAGGATTACCAATGCCACCCAGTGCTGCCACACCCAGCAATTGCTGAACGCCACTGTTGATAGCACCAATGGTATTCATCAGTGAGCCACCAATGCCGCCAGCCGAGTTTGCAACGCCGTAAGTGCTTTCGCCCGGTAAGCAACCTAAAATGCCATCAGGGTCAGTGTTACACGCCTGCTTTTGAGAGCGCATGCGCGAGTCATCTTCCTCAAACGTGCTGTACATGAAATTGATCTGGGTATTCTCAGAGGCATCCCACGTTAAAGAAAGGCGTCCTGACCAGAGGCTTCGGTCGTCTACATCTCCACCGGTGAACTCGTTTTTGGTGTAACCATCACGGTCAAGTGCCATGCCCGTTACACGCAGTGCCAGCGTATCACTCAGCGGTGCGTTAATCATGAACCGACCTTGTGTGGCGCCGTAGTTACCCACGGTGCCATCGATACTAACCGGATCTGCGGTGTTTTCGGCTCAAGTCGGCAAGGGCAAGGGCAAGAGCAAGGGCAAGGGCAAGGGCAAGGGCAAGAGCAAGGGCATAAGGCGTTGGGTATTCAGGGGCACCAAAGCGGGTTTTATCGCTAGTGTTGTGCCGATCCCCCCCGTCAAAAAGTCACTGGTGTTAGATGCAAAAAATAGCGTGTCGCTAGTTTACCTTGATGTCAATGGTGTTGGTCGACTAGACGCGATTGTAGTCTACGCCATACTTGTCAGGGACCTAGCCATTACTCGATATTCTGAATTTGTTCGCGCATTTGCTCAATGAGCACTTTAAACTCAACCGCCGTGTTGGTGGTCGATAGTGCAGTCGATTTAGAGGACAGCGTATTGGCCTCTCGATTGAGTTCTTGCATGAAAAAATCTAGCCGTCTGCCACAGGGCTTATCGCCGTTAATGGCACTGATAATGGCATCTAAATGTGCCGCCAAGCGATCCATCTCTTCCTCTACGTCGGAACGTTGTGCAAGGTAAACCAGCTCCTCCTCTAGCCGCTTCGCGTCAGCTTCGACCCCAGATTGCTCCAGCCGACTGACGAGTCGTTGCTGTTGTTGCTCTCTGAGCAATGGCAGCCGTAACTTAAGAGCAGCCAATAAACTCGCCATTGTTGTCACCCGGTCGATCACCATGCCGGCGAGTTTTAGGCCCTCATTTTGACGCTGCTCGGTAAGCGCCACGATAGCTGAACTGAGAGCTTTTTCCGCGGTTTCCTTCAGGCCATTTACAGGTAACTGCTCGGTAGTGGCGATGCCGGGACTCTGTAATAGGGTCAGAGCATCAGGGGCTGTAGCCTCTGGCAGTGCCAGCGCTATCTCATCTAATGCGCCTTTAAGCTGTGCGAGCTTAGCGGTGTCGATGGTGATATTATCGCTACCTGGCGTCAGCTGGACCTTGCAATTCACTTCAATTTTGCCGCGCTCAAACGACTTGCTCAATAACATACGCCAGTGCGGCTCTTCGCTACGCAAGCTCTCTGGGCAGCGAAAATGCACATCCAAAAAGCGATGGTTGACTGAGCGAAGTTCTACGATGACCGCAGCCGAGTCGGTTGTTACACTGGCGCGGGCAAAGCCCGTCATGCTTTGAGTCATTGGGTGCCTCGTCGTTGTTGACAGGAATAGGAGACATCCTGTTGGTCTGTGATAATAAAATCAGAGTCTAGCAGTTAGCATCACTTAAGGTCGTCATGGTCGCGGTGCTCAACAGACCACCACAGAGGAAAGCAGTATGCCTGAATATACCGGTCGGCCCAGTGGTCGAATGCCTGAAGCACTACGGCCAATCACCTTTGAACGGCACTTTACCTGCCATGCAGAGGGCTCAGTGTTGGTATCCTTTGGCAGCACCCAAGTGATTTGTACTGCCTCGCTGAGCCCGGGCGTACCTTCTTTTTTACGGGGTAAGGGCCAGGGTTGGTTGACCGCCGAATATGGCATGTTGCCCCGCTCCACGGGTAGTCGCATGGATAGAGAGGCCGCTCGAGGCAAGCAGTCTGGACGGACGGTTGAAATTCAACGCCTGATTGGCCGCTCGCTCAGGGCAGCTTTGGATTTAAAAGCCCTTGGGGAAAATACCCTCAATATTGACTGCGATGTGATTCAAGCTGACGGAGGCACTCGCACCGCAGCAATCTCCGGCGCGTGTGTTGCCGTTGTCGACGCGCTGAACGGTTTACAGCGCAGCAGCACTTTGAAGTCTGACCCCCTGCGCCACATGATTGCGGCGGTGTCTGTGGGGGTTTGGCGCGGCCAGCCGGTTGTCGACCTTGATTACAGTGAGGATAGTAGTGCCGATAGCGATATGAACGTTGTCGTCGCTGATGGTGGAGGCCTGGTTGAAGTTCAGGGAACCGCAGAGGGAGCAACGTTTAGCCGCGCTGAGCTCGATGCCCTAGTCACACTCGCTTGTGACGCTGGCGGTCAGATTATTAGCGCACAAAAAGCTGCACTGGCTCTGGGCTGATCAGGCAAAGCCAGGCTTCAGTCAGCGGGGCTCATCACGCATGGGGTATGTCGTGGATTAGGGTAGTGGCCAAGCCCCTGTGTCAGCCGCCAATATCATAATCAATGATGATGGGCGCATGGCTTGAAAATATTTCTTCGGTATAAATGGCCGCGTAATCAACTCGACCACCAAGCGATGAACTTACGACGTGGGTATCGGTTCGCAAACTGCCCGCCTCGTCTCCTCCTGGCCACCAAGTAAATTCATCGGGATCGTTAGTGTACGCTCTAAAAGCGTCGCAATAACCGTTCTTATACAGCGTTTGCAGCCAGGCTTGCTCGATAGTTGAACACCCGGGGATACCCACAGAGCCGACCGCATCCTCAATATCGGTCGGCGTACTGGTCAATTCCCAACCGCCACAAATAATGAAGTCGCGACGCTTTGCGCGTATTTTTTGCAGATGGTCACCCAGCGCCTGCATGAACTTTAGTTTGGTATTTAATGCTTCGTCAGAGCCAAGACCACTGGGCATTAACAAGGACCCAACACTCAGTTGGCGGTAATCAGCCTGGATGTACAGTCCTTGGGAGTCAAACTCGATAAAGCCTAAGCCCGACATAATGGCCTTCGGAAGTTCGCGACAATAAATGACCACGCCGTTCTTTCGATGATCGTCGTAATGATCCAAAAAGTAAGCGTTGTACTGGCTAGGGAAAAATTCCTCATTGTTGAGGGAGTATTCAGAGCACTGGGTATCTTGTAGACATATAATGTCCGCATCTTGCTCTGTGAGCCACTTAAATAGCCCTGCATCCCTTGCTTGCTCCAGGCCTTCTACCACTAAACTGATGACTCTCATTGCTAGTCCTACTACATCAAGCCCGCTATGATACGGCATATGGCGCGCTGGGCTCCACGTGCTTTCAATGTTTTTATTACGGCCTCGAGCGCTTCAGATAACGAGTAACCTATGTCCTCTGACACCATGAAAACCGCAAGAACTACATTTATTGAACTGGCCGTACGATGCAATGTCTTACGCTTTGGTGAGTTTACCTTGAAGTCAGGACGAATAAGTCCCTACTTCTTTAATGCGGGTGGCTTTTCGTCGGGCTCGGCCCTCGCCACCTTGGGCCGCTGTTATGCGGATGCTATCGTTTGCTCCGATTTAGTGCCTGACACCCTATTTGGACCCGCTTACAAAGGGATCCCCTTGGTCGCTACAACGGCCGTCGCCCTGGCGGAGCATTACCGCCAGGATTTACCCTACACGTTTAATCGCAAAGAAGTGAAAAACCACGGCGAAGGGGGCAGTTTGGTTGGTGCAGAATTAACAGGTAAGGCGGTGATTATTGACGATGTGATGACCGCGGGTACTGCGGTGCGCGAGTCTGTCGAGGTGATTAATGCGGCGGGTGCAACCCCCCATGGTGTGGTCATTGGTTTAGACCGCTGTGAGCGAGGTCAGGGCAGTCGATCTGCGGTACAAGAAGCGAGAGAGGATCTAGATCTTACTATTGTTAGCGTCATTGATATGCATGATATCATTGCTTGGTTGGAGACACAGGAAAGCTATATGAACTTCTTTACCCCCATGCGCGCTTATAGGGATCAATACGGTGTATAGATTTTGCCAAAGCATTGCCGCGAGCGCGTTGCTGCTTTGCTTCTTGGCGCCGTCAGTGCAGGCAGCCAGTTTTTACCGTTACACCAACGAACATGGCAACGTCGTGGTGGATTTTCGTGTGCCCCCTCAGCATCTTAGTAGCGGCTACGAAATTCTCAATGAACGCGGGCTCGTTATCCAAGTCGTACCGGCAGCCCTAACACCGGGGCAGCGCAACGACGAACAGGCCCGCAGACAGCGAGAAGTTGAGGCAAAGCGAGAGCAGAAGCGCTTGCAGGAATGGGAGGCGTCGCTACTACGCCGCTACTCGACGGTTGAGGACATTGATGCTGCACGAGATAGAGCCTTGAGGAATTTGAAGATTCGGGTGTCTATTTTGAAAAGTAATCGCCGAGGCCTGCGACAAACCATAGAAAACGCGCAAGCTCGGGTTGCTGAGAGAGAGCGTGCCGGCCGAGAGCCCTCAGCGATGGATCTAGATGTCATCAGCGAAACCAAAAAAGAAATTGAGAGTACTGAGCGGTCCATTGCAGAACGTCAGCTTCAAATTGAAGAGGTTCGCGCCGATTTTTGGGCGGATGCACAGCGGTTTGAGCAGTTGAATGACGTCGTTGAACTCCGACGCTCCCTCGAATCTCCGAGCCAGCGCTAAGCGGGCGTGGGGCGCATGAGGTCGGCGCTGATCATAGCCCATTGATCACGCCATCCATCCGTGGCGGAGCGCTTGAACTGGCTGCGGACAGACTGGCATATACGTCCCTCAGCGGCGGCGAGCATCAGGCCCGCAGCGTCGTTGACTGTAATGCGTGTACGCAATCCTTCCTGTAATTCCGCTTGTCTAAGGGTTATTCGTAATTGAGTTTCGAGGCGATCGAATAACTGTGCTACCCGTTGGTGTACTCGCGCGGGCTCCCCGGCTAGCGCCCCGCCATGCAAGAGACGCGTTATCCCCGGATTGCGTTCGCAAAACCCTAACACCAGCATCAACACACGGTTGCAGCACTCTAAGGCTGATTGATCATCATTGGTAATGAGTTTAATCCTAGAAAAGATAGTCTCTTCAGAGAAGTCGATGAGCGCTTCAAATATTTTTGTCTTTGAGGGAAAATGGCGATACAGCGCAGCTTCTGACACCCCCACTTGCGCAGCAAGCTTTGCCGTCGTTATTTTCGTTTCAGGGCCGGCTTCGAGCATAGCGGCTAAGGCTTGCAGTATTTGTTCGCGGCGGTCTGAGCGGGGTTGTGGCATAGTCTCATCGCTATTAATGGTAGAGGGTCGATGCTAGCTAGTCACGGTCTCGCGTGCAATGCTTAGTTATCATGCGTGGTTGAGTTTTTTGTGATCAGCGTGCCAACTCCCTCGGCGCTGAAAATGTCCAACAGGGCGATATGCGCGACTCGACCATCGATGATGTGCGCACTATTAACCCCTGCTGTATAGCGCCGAACTTGATAACCCAAGTTTTGTCAGTGAAACGTTGTGTATAAGGCAGTGACTCAGTAAGGGTTCGAGCAAAATCGTCAGCTGCAATGGCGCTAAGTGACATGATCATTAGCTCCCCGGGACGCCCCGGACTCTTGGGCTAGTGACTTAAAAAGGCAGCACCACATCGGGCGCGGCTTTTTGGATGATGTCACGGAAAATAGTTTGAACTCTGATCAAGCTCTTGGCGTCGCTGCCCTCAAATCGCATAGATAACGACGATCTACTTGAATCATTCACGACCGCGCCCCAACTATCAGCATAGTCTAGTCTGAGGCCATCGATGGTAGTAATACGAGCACCAGGAAAATCGGTTTGAGCTGCCAACTCCCGAAGCAGCTGGCCTCGAGTGACGTCATCGACCGCCAACAGCAATTCTGGCGTGCTCACCGATTGCGGTAATTCGGCAATCATTTCGTCGTAGCTTGCGCTCGCTGTTGCTAATACTTCGAGTAAGCGCGCAATACTGTATAGGGCATCGTCAAAATCGTACCAGCGATCCCTGAAGATAATACGCCCATTGAAATCCCCTCCAAAAGTAGCTTCGGTCTGGCGCATTTTATCGCGGATAAGTGAAATATTGCTGGGCGCGAGCAGCGCTCGACCACCCTCCTGGGTCACAAATGGGCCAAAATGACGGGTAAATTTAACATCATAGACTACGTTCGCACCCGGATTTCGCTCAAGAATATCTCGGGCTAACAGCATCATTACGAGATCATTGTCGACGGTGCGGCCCTTCTCAGTGACAGTGTGCAGCCGACCACCATTGCTACCAAGCAGCACGCCAATATCCGCGTTGGTGGCACGGACTTTCTCCCCTAATAGCGCTAAGGCGCTATGCAATTGCCAGTCAGTCGGGCGCTGAGCATTCTCGGGGTGATTAATGAGCTCAACTTCGCAATCAAGAGCTTCAATGACATCGGGTACGATGTGCGCCGCGCTACCGTAATCGCAGTCGATAACCACCTTCAGGGGCAGCGCCAACATAACATCGAGAGTGATTTGGTCGAGGTAGGCGGGGATGACATTTTCTTTGGCCGTTCGTCCGACGCCTTGCACCCGTTGTTCGGAGCGCATGATGCTAAGCACTTCCTGTAAATCATTGCCTCTGAGCGCCTTGTTGTTCATTGTTATTTGCAAGCCATTGACTGCATGATCGGTGTGATCACTAGAAATCATGATGCTCGACTGCGTGTTGGTTTTTTGCATCGCGTAGTGAACGATTGCTGGTGGCACTTCGCCAAGGTCTATTACATCCCTGCCGCTGGCGAGTAACGTTTTGACCACTGTTGTTCTGATTCGGGCACTGCTGGGTCGTGCATCATGTGCCACCACCAAGGTCTGAATATCGTGGTTATGAGCGATGACTGCGATGGCACTTGCCATTTTGCCAACGACGGGGTCGGTCAGTTCTGTAGCCCCTAGGCCCTGAATACATTCTTCGTCGAAAAGCGCCTGGAGGCCGTCGTCTGGGTGGTGCGCATCGCCATCGGCTGACTCTGTGCTGGGGGTGGGTTCGTCCGTTGGCTGTACAGGTACCTTGTTGTTTGCATCGACATCGTCGGCAGGCGCCTCCGCAATCATTGCGTCGGCGTTATTACGCCCCCGGTTGACCACTTGTCGCCGCGACTTTTGACTGAGTTGGCGCAGCATTTTTGCCACGGGAATGAAGGCCTGCAGATTGAGCTTCATACTCCCTTTATGGGTGCCGCTCAATTCCAGAAGGGCATGTGCCTCCCGCGCTAATAGTTGCCGTAACCCAATGACCAGCATGGTAAGGCCGGCGATAAGCCCGGTAAACATCATTATCAAGACAATAATTGCGCCTGACCAACCGGGCTCTACCTTGGCTAGCCATGTGGGCTTCGGTGCAAATTCAATGCGCCACGATGTGCCTTCAATGGGAGCGGTGGCTAGGGGTATTTGACCGGATAAATCCCCTGCAATCACCTGCTCAGCTCCTCGGGACAAGCGTTGGAGCAGCTGATAACTTCCCTCAGCGTCACCACTGTCAACGAGATGACTAATACGCTGATAGGAGAGCTCAGCAAGGACGACGCCAGCGGGAGGGTTTCCGAAACTACGCGCGACGAGTACGTGTTGGTTTTCCGCGTTCAATACTACTTCGGGTGGTGGTTGTTCACCTGCAAATGCCCGGCGAACTAAGTCGACACCGATGTGTGAGGATAGGCCTTGCACCCCGGGGGCAAGATCGACCGTACCCATGTCATCGAGCGCAATAACAGACAGCTTTGTCGCTTCGGGAAAGTAAGTACTGGTTTGCACTGAGCCTGTCGAATCAAGATTGGCAGCAATAGTCTCTGTAACCGCCAGTAGATCGGCTATGTAAACGCCGATCAGCTTGGCTTTAGAGACGGTAACGGTGTCAGCATTGCTAATGCCATTGCGGTCATGGATATTGGGTTCGCGGATGCCAATCAACCATCCTAAAGCCATGATGCTTGGAATTGTCATGGTTAGCACGACAGTGGTGAGTAGCTTTCTTAATGCTAAACCATCAGCGCGAACCTCGAATTCGCCGCTCGATTTGTTATTTTGCACCGATATATACTCCCAGTCAGCTTGGTCCTATTTGTTTTTGTCTTACCCAACCCCTACTGATCAAGACAGCCGTGAAGCCAGCATGTCAAACAGTCTTTTTGCCAAGACACTTTTATTGGCCAGGGGTAGCTCAGTGCACGACGTGTGATCGATAACGCTGACGCAGTTCAGGTCACTATTAAACCCAATATCACTGCGAGAAACATCGTTGGCGATCACAAAATCGAGACTTTTTTTGAGCAGTTTGCCCCGGGCGTGCTCAAGCATTTTTTCTGTCTCTGCTGCAAAGCCAATCACCAGCGTGGGCCGCTGCTCCATCACGGCCATTGTGGCAATAACGTCAGGATTTTTCATTAAATCAAAGACGATACGGTCCTCTGACTTTTTTATTTTTTGGCCGCTGACTGTGGCTGGGCGGTAATCCGCGACCGCGGCGGCACCCACGAAAATATCACATCCTGCGCCATGCAGTTGAGCTGCTTCAAGCATGTCGTCGGCGCTGACAACGTCGATACGCTCAACGTTCATTGGGGTGCTGAGCACCACTGGCCCGGTGATTAATGTGACTAGCGCACCGGCTTCCGCCGCCGCTCGCGCTAGCGCAAAGCCCATTTTTCCCGAGCTATGATTGGATAAATAGCGAACCGGATCCAATGCCTCCTGGGTGGGGCCCGCGGTGATGACAACCCGCCTGCCTGCCAGACTTTGCGCACTAAAGGATTCGGCCAGTTGAGCGACAATGTGCTCGGGCTCTACTAGGCGCCCTGGGCCTACGTCACCGCAGGCCTGCTCCCCCGCAGCAGGTCCAATGACAGTCACAGCCCGTTTCATCAGTGTGGCAATGTTGGCGGCAGTACTGGGATTGGACCACATGTGTTGATTCATGGCAGGGGCAACCATGATTGGCGCGGGGGTAGCTAGGGCTATGGTACACAAGAGGTCATCCGCTCGACCCGCCGCCAGTCGCGCCAAAAGGTCAGCTGTCGCTGGGGCAATGAGCAGTGCATCCGCCCATCGAGCCAGTTCAATATGTCCCATACCGGCTTCTGCCGCTTCGTTGAGGAGGTCGATGTGAACCGGCTCACCGGAGAGGGCTTGTAACGTCAGAGGTGTAATAAACTCGGTTGCGCCTCTGGTCATGACGACTTTAACCCGGGCCCCGAGCTTGCGCAGCTCGCGTACCAGCTCTGCTGATTTGTAAGCGGCTATTCCGCCACTGACCCCAACGATGATATTGCGATTGAATAGGTGTCCCATGGGCTCGTTATTACATGAAAGAATCCTTGTAACACTAGCATTTAGGGATCAACTTGGACACCTATCATCGCATCGCAGCGCGGCAAGGGCCGGCACCGCTGGCACTGGTGGCAGAAATTATTGGTGCGGACCCCACGGTGATTGAGCGCGAGTTTAGCCATCACGCCGATTTTCACTGTGGCTCACTGGGAGAATGGGTAAGCGCGCTTATTCATGGGCGCCAGAAGGCGGCAGGATTGGGTGTCGCTCGACTGCGTCGCCTGCAAGCCGCCCTAACGCTCGCCGATTGGCTGGCCTACGAGGAGCTCAGTGCCCGACCAACGCTCAATTCGCCTATGGATTGTGAGCATTATTTACGCTGCCATCTCGTTGGGCGGGAGCGAGAACTGTTCTGTGCCCTCTATCTGAATGGTCGCCATCGGCTGCTGGGTTGTGATGATATCTTCGAGGGCACCGTAGACTGTGCCGCAGTATACCCCCGCGATGTTGTACTTAAGGCCCTGCAATGGGGTGCAAGCAGCCTCATTATTGCCCACAATCACCCTAGTGGCTCGCTGCACCCCAGCGCTGCCGACCGGCAGATTACGCGGCGCCTGCGTGAGGCTCTCGGACTAGTGGATATCCAACTGCTCGATCATTTGATTGTTGCGCGGGGTGGCATTTATTCCATGGCAAGTCACGGTGAGGCTGGATTTTAATGGCCATTGTTGCAGTTAGCGGCCCCCTCTGGTATAAAGCGCACCCTTTTCTATTGTCGACAGGGTTGTACCATGTCCCGAGTATGTCAGGTAACCGGCAAGCGCCCCGTTACCGGTAACAACGTATCGCACGCCAAAAACAGGACTCGCCGTCGGTTTTTGCCAAATCTTCACAATCACCGCTTTTGGGTTGAGTCAGAGAAGCGCTTTGTCGCTTTGCGAGTGTCCAGTAAAGGCATGCGCATTATTGACAAGCTAGGTATTGAAGCCGTGCTTGATGATCTCCGTACCCGCGGCGAAAAATTCTAAGGAGCTAACGTCATGCGCGAGAAAATTCGTATGAATTCATCCGCTGGAACCGGTCATTTTTACACGACCGATAAAAATAAGCGGACAACCCCTGAGAAGCTGGAGATGAAAAAATACGACCCAGTGGCTCGAAAGCACGTGATGTACAAAGAAGCTAAAATTAAGTAACGCCTGATAACACTGCGCTAAAACCCCAGCAATGCTGGGGTTTTTTTTGAGCCCAGGTGCGTTAATGTGTGGTATGCGTTGATATGGCCTCAGAGCACCGCATAATTGCCTCCACCGGCCCCTGATGACCCATTGACCTTATGCCAGAGCTACCTGAAGTCGAAACGACCCGAAGAGGGTTAGCGCCACATATTGTGGGTCGCTCCGTGCAGCAGGTAATAGTGCGAGAGCGCCGATTACGCTGGCCGGTGCCGGCTAATCTACCTACCCGTTTGGCTGGTCAGCGGCTACTGGGAATCCGCCGGCGAGCCAAATATTTGCTCATCGACACTGCGAGGGGGTCAGTAATGGTTCATCTGGGGATGTCTGGATCCCTTCGCGTCATGCCCGCAGCCACGCCACCTTTTGTTCACGACCATGTCGACATTGTGCTCGATAACGGGCAGTGTTTACGTTACAACGATCCTCGGCGATTTGGTAGTTTTCATTGGGTTTTAGGCGACAATCACGACCTTTTGCGCCATTTAGGCCCCGAGCCGTTGTCAGACGAGTTTACCGGAGGTGCCCTTTACCAGCGTTCTCGCGGTAGAAAAATCGCCGTTAAATCGTTTCTTATGGACGGTAAAGTTGTTGTCGGTGTCGGTAATATTTACGCCAATGAAGCGTTATTTATGGCAGGTATTCGCCCCGATCGGGCTGCGGGGAGGATTAGCGCAGCGCGCTATACGACCCTCGTCAGTTCTGTGCAAGCCGTATTGGCTGGCGCAATAGACAAGGGTGGCACAACGCTCCGCGACTATGTGGGGGGCGATGGCAAGCCAGGCTACTTTGCTCAGCAGCTTCGGGTGTATGGCCGGGATGGCCTATTGTGCCGTCAATGCACAACCGTGCTGAAAGCTATACGACAAAACAATCGCGCGACGGTATTCTGCCCAACGTGTCAGCGCTAGGGGTTATATTTATTGACCAGAGCCTGAGCCACTGGTGGCGCTACAAAGGGGGTAATATCGCCGCCTAGTGAGGCAATTTCACGCACTAAAGAGGATGAAATGTAAGAGAGATGCTCTGCTGGGGTTAAAAAGACACTTTCAAAATCGGGTTTCATGGCTCTGTTCATATTGGCAAGCTGAAACTCATATTCAAAGTCAGCGACTGCCCGGAGTCCTCTCAATACACAGTTGGAACCCTGCTGGGTAACGAAGTCGGTGAGCAAAATATTGAAGCCGGTCACTTCTATGTTGTCTAAATGGGTGAGCACCTGCTGGGTGAGTTCCACTCGCTCATCGAGGGAGAACAGCGGATTTTTTCGCTCGCTAGATGCAATAGCAATCACAACGCGGTCAAAAAGCCGCGCCGCTCGCTCAACAAGGTCAATGTGGCCATTGGTAATTGGATCAAAAGAGCCAGGATAAACGACAGTGTGGGTGCGCATGATGTAGTTTCCTATAGGTTGCCGCGAAGACTCTACACAAGCGAGTGCCGCTAGACAAATAGCGGCGATTAGTCGACTTCTAGTAGCCTATACCGGACGTCGCCGGCTTGTTTATCTTTTAGAACAGCCAATGGCTCAGTGCTGCTAGGTGGCGCTAGGGCGCTCTGCTCAAGATATATCTGGCTACCCCTCGCGACCATGGCGTTGCGCAACAAGTGTTTTATCGCCCCCTCGCATAAATGAGCGGCGAAGGGCGGATCAACAAAGACAATATCGTAATGTTGGTCCTGACACCACTGGAGCGCATCGGCTTGATAGACAGCTGCTTGTGACTCTCCGCCTAATTGTCGTAGCTGCGCGTTTAGCGCTTGCACTGGCTCGTTGGCGCATTCGACAAAATCACAGCTAAACGCACCCCTCGACAAGGCCTCTAACCCCAGGGCACCGCTGCCCGCAAACATGTCCAAGCATCGCGCGCCGTGAAGCGAAGGCGCTAGCCAGTTAAAGAGCGTCTCGCGAATGCGGCTGGGGGTGGGTCGGAGCCCTGTGTGGTCAGGAAACGTAATAGTACGTCCTCGCCATCGCCCGGCAATGATTCTGACTTTACCTGTGTTTGCCATCTTTAGCCGTTTACTCGTTTCTGTCTGGGCAGAGCGAGTGATAACATGTTCACGGCCTAATTAACAAATACCGCCGCCAAGAACAGTGAGTAGACAGTGATGAAGTTATTCAAACGTTGGCAAAAATCCTCGAGCCAGTCCAAGGATTCTTCTGCCGAACGCGAATGGGCTGATCCACTGGCCGAGTCTCTGAACGACTTGGAAGAGAGCGGTGAGGAAGCTTCAACTGCCGGGCAGCCTCGGGTAGAAAATACCGCGCCGATAGTCGCGAGCAAGCCAGCGGCGTGGCAAGAGGGCACTGGGGAGACAGGTTTCTATAAACGCTTGAAGCAGGGCTTGAGTCGCAGTGGAGACCAACTAGCGAATGGTCTAGGCAATCTTTTTCTCGGTGCAAAGGTTATCGACGACGCATTGCTGGAGGACTTGGAGTCTCAACTACTGATGTCCGACCTCGGCATGGAGGCCACTCAACGGGTGATCGATGCCATTACCGACCGTATGTCTCGCAACGAACTAGCCGATGGCAACGCAGTCATGCGGGCCACTAAGGCGGCGCTACTAGAGATCATTAAACCCTGTGAACAAGCACTGAATCCCGATGGTGCCAGCCCCTATGTTATTTTAGTGGTGGGCGTGAACGGTGCAGGTAAGACCACCACTATTGGCAAATTGGCTTATCGGTTAAAGTCTGAGGGGAAATCGGTAATGCTCGCCGCAGGAGACACCTTCCGAGCGGCGGCGGTAGAGCAACTTCAAGCGTGGGGCGAGCGAAATGACGTGCCCGTCATTGCGCAACATACGGGCGCTGATAGCGCCTCTGTACTCTTTGATGGCCTGCAAGCCGCCACAGCTCGAGGTGCAGATATTTTAATTGCCGATACTGCCGGACGACTGCAAAATCAAACCCATCTGATGGATGAACTGGAAAAAGTAGTGCGCGTCATGCGGAAACAGGTGCCTGCTGCGCCCCACGAAATACTACTGGTGTTAGACGCCGGCACGGGACAAAACGCAGTGTCACAAGCCGAGCAATTTGATAAAGCTGTGGGTATCTCCGGCATTGTATTGACTAAGCTCGATGGCACTGCCAAGGGGGGTGTTATCTTCGCTATTGCCCAGAGGTTGGCGCGCCCCATTCGGTTCATTGGCGTGGGAGAAGGGGTTGAGGATTTGAGGCCTTTCGAAGCGAGCACCTTCATTGACGCTCTTTTTGATCAGCGCAAGGTGATTGATCAATGATTGTGTTTGATCGAGTGGGTAAGCGCTTTGATAACCATGATGCCATTCGTGATATCTCGCTGACCATCGATAGTGGTGAAATGGTGTTTCTTACCGGCCACTCAGGCGCGGGTAAAAGTACTTTTTTACGGTTGCTTATGTTGCTGGAGCGGCCGACAAGTGGGTGTTTGATGGTTAATCATCGAGATACAAGCCGAGTGAAGCGGCGTGCGATCGGTACCTATCGTCGAGACTTTGGCATCGTTTTTCAGGATCATCAGTTACTGTTTGATCGCACGGTGTTTGACAATGTTGCCTTGCCCTTACATATCGCTGGGTTCGAGATGAGAGATGTTAATCGTCGCGTGCGTGCCGCCCTCGACAAGGTGGGCTTGCTCCAGCGGGAGCGGGCAAATCCAGCGGTGTTGTCGGGTGGCGAGCAACAACGGGTGGGCATTGCCAGAGCGGTGGTCGCCCGGCCAAAAATTCTTATCGCCGATGAACCGACAGGTAATCTCGATCCTCAGTTATCTGCAGAAATCATGTCCTTGTTTGAGGCGTTTAATCAAGTCGGCGTAATGGTCGTCATTGCGAGTCACGATTTGGCACTTATTTCTCGCCTCAGACACCGCATTATTACCCTTAACAATGGGCGATTGGTCGGTGGCGGTGGGCATCTATGAGGGACGTAATGTACCGGCAGGGCCGGGCATGAACAACGCACGACGCGTGGGCGTGGGTCCCAGACACCCCATAGTGCGGTGGGTTTATCACCACCGTCAAGCGGCTGCCGATAGTCTGCATAAATTAGTGTTTGAGCCCATTTCTACACTGCTCACGTGGATGGTGCTAGGTATCGCTTTGGCTTTGCCTGCAACGCTGCTGGTGCTCTTGAGCAACGTGCTGGCACTGGCTGATACTATTGACGTGCCGGCACGTTTCTCGCTTTTTCTCAATGAACTGACAACGCTAGAGCAGGCAAGTGACATTGCTCGGCGAATGGAACAGCGGGTCGATATTGCGCAAGTGTCTGTCCTGGATCGGGTCACTGCCTTGGCAGATTTCGGCGTACAAACAGGCCTAGAATCGCTGATTGAATCGCTCGACGCTAATCCGTTACCCCATACCCTCTTAGTCGAGCCTGCGGCCCATATAAATGCAAGTCGAATGGATGAGCTCGCCGACGCTCTCACGAATACACCGGGCGTTGCCAACGTGATTTTTGATACTCAGTGGCTTGCGCGGTTTGAAACCAGTTTACTTTTATTGCAGCGCCTGGTGATCGGCTTGGGGTTGATGATGGTCATTGGCGCGATCTTGATTTTGGGCAATACGCTGCGCTTGGCTATTGAGGCGCGGCGCGCCGAAATTGTTGTGATCAAGCTCATTGGTGGTGGTGATGCTTTCGTCCGACGCCCTTTCTTATACATGGGATTGTGGTGTGGGGTAGGGGGTGGTGCGCTGGCGATTGGTTTAGTCATCATTTTCTTGAGCCTGCTTGCGTCGCCAGCCGCAACGCTGCTTGCGCTTTACAACAGTGACTGGCAGCTCCAAGGACTGAGCTTTATTGCGGCATTACAGCTCGCTCTTGTTGGCGGTAGCCTAGGTTTGTTGAGTGCCTGGCAAGCCACGACCATCCACCTTCGGCGCGTGGAGCCAAAATAGCGGGTCGCCATAACGCGCTGTTAATGGTGGATTGTTTGTAGTTAGCACTCTCTACGCTAGAGTGCTAAACTAGAGGGTATTAGTTAGGAGGGTTTCACTATGACCATGTCAACGAATGCTGTCACCATAGGCAACGTGGCCACGCTAAATATGACGCCAGGAGCGAATCTTGCCGCCTATGTACAGG
This sequence comes from Halieaceae bacterium UBA4452, assembly GCA_002389505.1. Taxonomy (GTDB): domain Bacteria; phylum Pseudomonadota; class Gammaproteobacteria; order Pseudomonadales; family Halieaceae; genus Luminiphilus. The sequence continues at coordinate 182,608 of DGPA01000021.1, read as the reverse complement.
CAGTTAGTGGTATTTCTATACTGTCCGCTGAACGCGAGCAAGCCTTGGCAGAAAAGCTTTACTATGAGGGTTGCGTTGACTCTGCGCGCCAGTTAGTGCTCGCTCACTTACGTTTTGTGGCCCATATTGCCCGCAGCTACTCAGGATATGGATTGGCTGAAGCGGACCTTATTCAGGAAGGTAATGTCGGACTCATGAAAGCCGTCAAGCGGTTCGACCCGAACAAAGGGGTGCGCTTGGTGTCTTTCGCGGTGCATTGGATTAAGGCGGAGATGCACGAGTATATTCTGCGCAACTGGCGGATTGTTAAAGTGGCAACCACCAAAGCGCAACGAAAATTATTTTTTAACCTGCGCAGTGCAAAAAAATCATTAAGTTGGTTAACGGCCGATGAAACCGCCGCCATTGCTGCGGACTTGGGGGTTGACGCGGTGGAGGTGCAGCGCATGGAGGGTCGCCTGACCAGCCGTGACGTGGCGTTTGATATGCCAGCTGATGCTGACAATGATGATGCCTGGCAGGCCCCTCAATACTATTTGGAGGATTTGTCAGCGGATCCCGCCCTGGCCGTTGAATCTGAGGATTTTCGCCAGGACAGCGAGGGCCGCTTACACTACGCCTTAGCCTCGCTTGATGAGCGAAGCCGCGATATTGTCTCTCGTCGGTGGCTCGCTGAGCAAAAATCAACGCTTCACGAGTTGGCTGCGGAGCATGGCGTATCCGCCGAGCGCATTCGTCAGCTTGAAGGCAATGCGATGAAGAAGTTGAAGACGGCCCTCGCTACCTGAAAATCATGACGCTTGAAGTGGGTCGCTGGTCCCTCGCCGCTGCAGGGATTTTGGGTGCTAGCGGCGTTGCCGCTGGGGCCTTTGGAGCGCACGGGTTAAAAGCGATAGTCAGCCCACCTATGCTCAGTATCTGGCAGACAGGGGCGACCTACCAACTGATCCACGCCCTAGCCCTGCTGGCGCTGTCTCTCTTTATGCTCAATAACCCCTACCTTACCCAGCGGTCTCAATGGTTAAAGTGGGTAGCAGGCTGCTGGTTGGCTGGCACGGTCATATTCTCGGGCTCCTTGTATGCATTGGTGTTGACCGCAACCCCACAGCTTGGCGCAGTGACGCCGATCGGTGGAGTGCTGCTCATTTTTGGCTGGCTTTTACTCACGCTTGCTGGGCTTACTTTTCCACGCCCTTCATAACATTGCTGATCGGAATACGCTTATGAAAGAGCCTGGTCGCATACGCAGCTTTGTTATGCGCGCCGGCCGGATGACTGACGGTCAGCAGCGGGGTTGGGATGCGGGCTGGTGTCGATTTGGTTTACAGATGACTACAGGACCGCTGGACTGGGATGCCACCTTTGGCGGCCAGGGAAAGCGTGTGGTGGAGATTGGTTTTGGTATGGGCGACTCGCTGATAGCCATGGCTCAAGCTGCTCCAGAGACGCAGTTTATAGGTATTGAAGTGCATAAACCCGGCGTTGGTCGTTTATTTGCCCAGATGGAAGCCCTGAGCTTGGACAATATAAGGGTGTATGCCGACGATGCGGTGGTCGTGCTGCGCGACTGCGTTGCCGATGACAGCCTTGATACGTTGCAGGTCTTTTTCCCGGACCCATGGCATAAGAAGCGTCACCATAAGCGCCGTCTTATCCAGCCCGATTTCATTGCCATGGCCATAGCCAAACTACGGCCAGGTGGAACTATCCATCTGGCCACTGATTGGCAGCCCTACGCCGACCACATGCTGGACGTTATGGAGGCGGCGACCGGCGTTATGAATACCGCCGGATCGGGTGCCTTTGCCGATCGACCCAGTTGGCGACCTGAGACCAAATTTGAACGTCGGGGAGCAAAACGCGGTCACGGTGTGTGGGACTTGCTTTACCGGCGATCTAACTGATAATTAATCCTCATCGGCTAAGAATACGCCCAGCACATCATTGAGAAAGCGAAAACCCTGGGTCGTTGTTCTCAGGTGCTGCTCTGGGTTGGGCATGATTAATCCCTTAGTGATCAGCTGTTCGAGAGCCGGCGCCAGCTGAGCGCTGGTGAGACCGGTGCGCGCCGCCATTAATTGGGTATCTATGCCAGCCTTTAGACGCAATGCATTGAGCATGAACTCACCGGAAAGGTGCTCGGGTTTGATATCGTTGGTCGATGGTTGGCTCTTGCGACGAATCGCAGATAGATAATCACTGGGCTGCCGCGTTCGCTGGGTGCGGATGATTGACCCTGCGGATGTTGTGATTTTCCCGTGCGCACCGGCACCAATGCCCAAGTAATCACCGAATTGCCAGTAATTAAGATTGTGTTGGCTCGCCTGCTGGGGACGACTCCAGGCTGAGACCTCATACTGTTCAAAACCTGCACCTATTAATGCTTGTTCGCCTGCGTCTTGAATATCGGCCAAGGTGTCATCGACGGGAATGATGGGTGGTCGAGACCAAAAAAGGGTATTGGGCTCTATGGTCAACTGGTACCAAGAAAGATGATCGCCGCAGCGATCGATACCCTCAGTAATATCGGCCAATGCAGCTTGGGTTGTTTGCTCAGGCAAGCCGTGCATTAAGTCGATATTAAACCGTTCAAACTGACTCGCCGCCATCGTGCAAGCTGCTCGCGCCTGCGCTGCGTTATGCACGCGGCCGAGAGTCGATAGCTGGTGGTCGTTGAAACTTTGCACACCAATACTCAGTCGGTTGACACCTGCACCACGGTAGCCTCGGTAGTGCTTTGCCTCAGCACTACTGGGATTGCTCTCCAAGGTGATTTCTATGTCGTCAGTGAGACCAAACTGCGCATCAATACCGTCGAGCAAGGTGGCGATACTTCGAGGGCTAAATAGACTGGGTGTGCCGCCGCCTATGAAAATGGAGCATAGTTGTCGACCACTGGACCAATGGCACTGCAAGGCGAGATCCTCAAGCAATGCGGCAATGTAGGGCGCCTCCAGTGATGCGTCGAAATTTTCATGGGAGTTAAAGTCGCAATAGGGGCACTTCCGCTCACACCAAGGAATATGCACATACAGCGCCAAGGGCAGTTGCTTAGCGTGAACGGCCAAGGGCTTCACATAATTGAGTCACGGCTTGCCCGCGATGGGACAGCTCACGTTTTGCTTCTGGGCTGAGTTGCGCTGCAGTACAGCCTAGACCTGCCACCTCGAAGATGGGGTCATAACCAAAACCACCGTCACCCGCCGCAGCCAAGCCAATCCGCCCCTGCCATCGTCCCTCGGCGATAATGGGTGTGGGGTCGTCACTGCTCAGCAGGAAGACGAGAGCGCAGAAATAATGAGCATCTCGATCACTGTCGGTGAGTGTCGACATGGCGTCCAGTAATTTCGTATTGTTGCCCGCATCGCCCTGGCCCGAAAAGCGTGCAGAAAAAATACCTGGCGCTCCGTCTAGGGCTGGCACCACCAGACCTGAATCATCAGCAATCGCGGGAAGGCCGGTGATGGCCGTCGCATGGCGTGCCTTCGTCAGAGCATTTTCTACGAAGGTCAATTTATCCTCAATGGCGTCTGTGACACCCATTGCTGCCTGGGGTGTGAGTCGCCAGCGGGTCCCTGACAGGGCCTCTTGAAGCTCACGCAACTTACCGTGATTACTACTCGCTAACACGACTCGATTTGTCATTATGGTGACCTAGCCCATGCCGCTAGCGGCCTTGGTTCCACAGTTGAGTTTTGAAGTCATAGGCGTAGGTTTTAGTACTGCCCTCAGGCGTGAAACGGAATTCAAAAAATCGCCATTCCCGATCCAGAAACTCAAAGTCGGCGATGTAGTAGGTAGCCCGCCCCTCTCTAATTTCCTTAAAAGACAGCTCACCTGCATGGATGAAATCCCAAGTTCGCCCCGTGATCTCCATGGGCCTGCCCGCGGTGTCTCCCGCCTCGGCATCTCGGACTGACAGCGTTAGGATGGCTTTGTCCTTGCCTCGAGTAATCCCATATTGCGCGGCTACTTCCGCGGACAAAAACGTGGTGTAGACCACGCTTCTATGCAGCTCAAATTGATCAAAGCGCTGGGACTGTTGTGCGCTTGCGGTGCCGGCTAGCAACAGGGCAAGGGATGCAGCCACTAGCCAGTGCGATGTCGTATGCGATAAACCGCAGTAACCCCGAATAAATTGGGCAGCCAGCGAGTCAAATAGCCTCGATTGTCGGCCGCAGTGAAGTCGCGAGCGATGATTTCTATGTTGAGTTCGGCGCACAGTGCTTCAAAGTCCTTTAAGGTACAAAAATGAATATTGGGGGTGTCGTACCAATGGTAAGGCAAAACGCGCGAAACTGGCATCCGCCCTTTAAAGCCTAAATAAAGTCGGCATCGCCAGTGCCCAAAGTTAGGGAAAGTGACTATCGCTTCCCGGCCAATGCGGACCATATCTTTGAGCACGCGATGGGGATGGTGGAGAACTTGCAGCGCATGCGCCATAACGACGGTATCGAAACTCTGGCTTGGCAAATTATCAAGACCTCGATCCATATCCTGTTGGATCACGTTAATACCCTGTTTCGCGGCCGCGATGAGATTCTCTGGATCGAGTTCAATGCCTAAGCCATTAACACCCCTTTGCGTTTCTAGCGCGCGTAAAAACACGCCATCACCGCAGCCTAAATCGAGGACACGACTGCGTTCAGCCACCCAAGGCATAATGTGAGTCAGGTCGTAACGCATTATACATCCACCTGCCGCATCCAAGCGGCAAATAATTCGATGTAGTAGGTATCATCGAGCAAAAACGCATCGTGACCACCATCAGTCTCGATTTCTGCATAGGTAGGGCATTTACCCGCGCACAATAATGCGTCAACAATCTCTCTAGATCGAGTGGGTGAAAACCGCCAGTCACTAGAAAAAGCGATTAGCAAACAACGCGCCTCAATCGCGCCCACTGCAGCAGTGAGATCACCCCTAAAAGCCGATGCCATGTCAAAGTAATCTAAGGCACGTGTCATCAGCACATAGGTATTGGCGTCGAATCGTGTGGAAAACTGGCCGCCTTGATAGCGCAGATAACTCTCGACTTGAAACACTACCTCCTGCTCGGCGTCTGTCTGAAAGCTGCCCTCGCGCAACTCCCGACCGAATTTGTCGCTCATACCGTCCGCGGACATATAGGTCAGGTGCCCTACCATGCGCGCGAGGGCTAGACCTCTGCTGGGAATCGCTTGCTGGGTTGTATAATGACCTTCATGCCACTCTGGGTCGGTGAGAATGGCCTGTCGAGCAATTTCATTGAAAGCAATATTCTGCGCGGTAAGCTTGGGTGCCGCAGCGAGAGCCACACAGTGACGGAGGTTGCTGGGGTATTCGACCGCCCACTGCAGTGCCTGCATGCCGCCTAAACTGCCGCCTATGACCGCGGCCCATTGCTCAATCCCTAGACGCTCGCCAAGCCGACGCTGAGCTTCAACCCAGTCTGTGACTTGTACGGGAGGGAAATCCGGACCCCAGAGTCGGCCGGTGTCAGGGTTGACTGACAGCGGCCCAGTACTGCCATGGCAGCCGCCGAGATTGTTCACAGCCACCACAAAAAAGCGCCGCGTATCGATAGGCTTTCCGGGTCCAATAAGCAGATCCCACCAACCGGGGTTTTTATCGGTCGCCTCATAGCGCCCGGCCGCATGATGATTACCACTTAGAGCGTGGCAAATTAATACCGCGTTGTGCTTATTAGTGTTGAGTTCGCCGTAAGTTTCCACGGCCAGTTCGTAATGGTCGAGCACGTGTCCGCAGGCCAATGATAGGGGTTCATCGAAGACTTCGGTAAACGGCCTAACGATGCCGACGCTACTGGCTTCCATCATGATTAGAGACCAATGACCAAGCTGGTGGGTAAGCCCGAGGCTGCGGCTAAATGCCCAAGCGCAATCTGCAGAACGTTGATCACGATAAACAGCAAGATGGGGGAAAAGTCGAGTCCACCCATATTCGGCAACAGCGACCGAAAAGGCGTCATTACAGGTCCGGTCACTTGATGTAACAAAAAGATGGCGGGGTGTCGGCTACCGGGCGCTACCCAGCTGACAACAATCATGGCGATTAACGCGACTAAATAGGTATTGACGACGAGGCTACCAACACCCAGCAACGACCAGACTAAAATCATAAGAGGATTTGGTGGCATAAAGCCTGACAACATGATGACCGCGGATAACCCCACGCCCTGAACGATGATAGCGAGCGCTATCACCGATAAATCAAAGCGCCTTCCGGCCGGGATTAGCCGCCGCAATAATGCCAGAGGTGGGTTAGTTGCACGAGCGATAAACTGTGCAATGGGATTGCGTGAATCCGCAGCAGACCCCTGTAATATGCCGCGCAGTACTACGACGATAAGATAAAGCGACGCCCCTGTATCAACGAGGTAGCGCCCTATTTCAGCAAATGCAGCCATAATTAGTTGAACTCCTTAGCCATGTCTTGGGCTCTTCGATAACAGGCATCCATAGCGCTGCCCACGACACCACTCAACCCCTCAGTTTGAAAAGACAGTAGAGCTCGCTCTGTTGTGCCACCTGGGCTGGTGACGTTACGGCGCAAGACATCAATGGGGATAGCTTGCTCTGATGCCAGCCTCGCCGCCCCAAGGGCTGTTTGCAAGGTTAATGTCACCGCCTGTTCATAGCTGAGACCCAAACGCTCTCCGTTTTCGATCATTGACTCCATAAACGCGAAAAAGTAAGCGGGACCACTGCCGGATACGGCGGTGACTGCGTCCATTTTTGCCTCTTCGTCGACCCACAGTGTGGTACCCACTGCGGCCATGGTTGTCTCGGCGAAGTGTCGCTCTCGGCGGCCAACACTGCTATCGGCATACAGTGCTGAAGCCCCGCAGCGGATTAGCGAGGGTGTGTTGGGCATGCACCGCACCACATGAATACCCGGGGTATTAATCCAGTGAGTGAGCGTCGCGAGGGGAATGCCAGCGGCAATCGACATCACCGTCGTCCCTGGCGAGAGTGCGTCACGCAAGCCATTGACCACTGCGCTCATAATTTGGGGTTTTACCGCGAGTATCACCAGGTCAGCGTTAGCGACGGCGTCTTGGGGTTGCTCGTAGAGCGCAGTCATATTGAGCGATTGCAAGGCAGTCCTTGCTGCAGCCGAAGGATCCGCAGCGGCGATAGACTCCGGTGCAAACCCTGTGTCTAGTAAACCTCTGATGATGGCGCTTGCCATATTGCCCGCACCGACAAAAGCGATTTTCTTTGGTTGTTCTTCACTGGCCACTGTGAGCTCCGCTGTCGGGTTATTCGCTGTCTTGAGTATAACGTGGCTGAGCGTTAGTGCGCCGATTAACGTGCGCCAAAAATATCAGTGCCGACGCGCACAATGGTGGCGCCCTCGAGTACCGCTGCCTCTAAGTCTGCTGACATACCCATTGACAGCGTGTCCAGATGAGGGTGCGCCGTTCTAACCGTCTTCCACACTGCTTGTAGCGCACGCAGGGGCGCGCGTTGAGCCGCAAGGCCGTCAGCGGGCGCTGGTATAGCCATTAGACCCCTCAGGCGAAGATTGGGTAGCAAGGCAACACTGTCTGCCAGCGCCAGGATGTCCTTGGGATTCAGGCCTGCTTTACTTGCCTCCCCTGAAATATTGACCTGCAAGCAAATATTCAGAGGTGCTAAATGATTAGGACGCTGTTTATTCAGCCGTAGGGCAATTTTCTCTCTATCAACGGTGTGAATCCAATCCATATGGGTGGCTAATAGCTGTGTTTTGTTGGACTGGACAGGGCCAAGAAAATGCCACTCGAGGTTCAAATGATGCAGCGTCTTGGCTTTTTGTGCGGCCTCCTGAGCGTAATTTTCACCAAAGCAGCGCTGACCGGCTGCCACAGCTTCCGCAATCAGAGCCAGTGTTTTGGTCTTGCTGACTGCCAGTAAGGTCACTGAAGAGGGTTCGCGCTGAGCTTGACAGGCCGCCGTTTGAATACGCTTCGTGACGGCAGCTAAATTTGAGGCTACATTTATGCTTTCCATGCTGCCATGATACCCAAAGCTGTGCAGTTTGCGGTTATGTTGTGCCGATTAAATAAGGAAGGGCTCTTCAATGGATATTACTGAACTTCTCGCCTTCAGTGCCAAGCAGGGCGCATCAGATCTACACCTGTCAGCAGGCCTGCCGCCGATGATCCGTGTGGATGGCGAGGTGCGGCGAATCAATGTACCACCACTGGATGGCCCACAGGTACACGAGCTTATCTATGACATCATGACCGACAAGCAGCGCAAGGACTTCGAAGAATTTTTAGAAAATGATTTTTCTTTTGAAGTGCCCGGCGTGGCCCGCTTCAGGGTTAACGTCTTCAATCAGAACCGTGGTCCCGGCGCAGTATTTAGGACGATTCCTTCCAAGGTCTTGACCATGGATGATCTGGGACTTGGGCAGGTGTTTCGCGATGTCTCCTCCCTGCCTCGCGGTTTGGTGTTGGTGACGGGGCCAACGGGCTCCGGTAAATCAACGACGCTGGCGGCGATGATTGATTACATCAACGATAATCGCTACGACCATATTTTGACCATCGAGGACCCTATTGAATTTGTTCATGAGTCTAAACGCTGCCTCGTCAACCAGCGGGAAGTCCATCGGGATACCTTGGGTTTTTCTGAGGCGTTGCGTTCCGCACTGCGAGAAGACCCAGACATCATATTGGTGGGGGAGATGCGCGATTTAGAAACTATTCGTCTCGCGCTTACCGCAGCAGAAACCGGGCATTTGGTGTTTGGTACTCTGCACACCACATCTGCCGCAAAAACCGTTGACCGGATTATCGATGTATTTCCCGCCGCAGAGAAAGCGATGGTTCGCTCAATGCTCTCCGAATCGCTACAGGGCGTCATTTCTCAAACGCTACTCAAACGACGCAGCGGCGGCCGGGTGGCAGCGCATGAAATTATGCGAGGTACGCCGGCTATCCGTAACTTAATCAGAGAGGATAAGGTCGCGCAAATGTATTCGGCGATTCAAACGGGGCAAGCTATAGGTATGCAGACCATCGACCAGTCGCTGCAGTCTTTGGTGGAGAAAAAATTAGTGACCCTTGAAGCTGCCCGTGAAAAAGCCCGTCAACCCGATGCCATTGTTTAAGGGGTGAGCAGGGTGGCGGCGACACGCTATAAAAACGTGCACCTAGGGTTAAATTAAGCTTGAAGCGCTAACGCGGGATGGCCGTTAGCCACGAGCGCAAGATCACCTCAGCGGCCTGTGCGTCTATCGGCTGGCGACTATAATCGCCTTTGTGCCCTCGCGCTTTTGCTGCACTTTTTGCTTCGTGAGAGCTTAGCCTCTCATCGACTAGCACCACTGGAATAGTAAAACGCCCCTCTAATTGACGACTGAACCTGCGCGCTCTTGGGGTAATGTCAGCCTCGCTACCGTCCATGTTTAGTGGCTCTCCAACAACAAGAATCTCCGGTTGCCATTCGGTCAGTAATTGTTCCACTGCCCCCCAGTCTGGACTACCGTTCTGAGCGGGAATAATAGTCAGCGGCTCACAGGTACCGAGAATACGGTTACCTACTGCGACCCCAATGTTGCGTAGGCCCCAGTCAAAAGCCAAGACTCTACCCGACGTTTTCATGCATGGCCTACGGTCTGTGATAGTAGATGAATATCGATACCCATTTTGTTCCCAGCCGCCGCTAAACATTGCCCGGCGGGCACGTCGAATAAGATGTTTGTGTCTGCCCTCGTCGTCAGCCAACTAGTGTCTATGAGTTCTTGCTCCAGCTGTCCCGCTCCCCAGCCAGCATAGCCCAACGCGATGCAAGTGGCTGTCGGGCCGCGACCCACACCCATGGCAGCTAGTATATCCTTAGATGTGGTCAGCCAAATATCATCACCAATCCATTCGCTACGTTCCCAGTGACCCGCACCCTGGTGTAATACGAAACCATGTTCGGTTTGCACTGGGCCACCCGCGAAAATAGGTTGTTGTGCGAAGGCTTCTTGGCAATCAAGTTTGAGGTGGCTGAGCACCGCCTTCAGCGTCAAATTCGCCGGTCGATTGATAACGATACCCATCGCGCCAGCATTATTGTGTTCAAAAATATAGGTGACTGTTTGGGCGAAGAAGCCGGTATTCAGTGCCGGGGTTGCCACTAATAAGTGGTGTCTGAGTGAATCTGCAGTGGTAGGCATTGGGTGGGTCACAGGGTATCCAGACAGGGTCTATTATTCAGAGCTTACCGGTTGGGTGCGAAATTGCCATGTTCGAACAATTTCCAGGCGCGGGGTACGCTGAGCCAATGCGGTAGAAAAGCGGGGAAATGGCGCCGCCAGTACCACGGTATCCTGTGCCGCTCTATCTAGCTCGCTATTGCCCGAGGATTCGAGAATACGGATATTTTCTAAGGTGCCATCGGCGAGTACGGTTACCAGCAATCGAACATCCCCATCTCCCGCCGGTGGCTCACCTCGGTAGAGCGCATTGCCTACCTGCTCCACACGCCCGCGCCAGCGAACCAAGTAATTGGCGTCCAAACTGCGGCGCGCAGCAACGGCGCCCACCCGACTGCTGTTACTATGATGACTATCGGATAGGGAAGATAAGTGCTCTTGTAAATCTTTGATTTGTTTTTCCAGTGGTCTGTTAGTAGCTACGTTTGAGGGGATGTCACCATCACTGGCATACAATTCTTGAGAAACGGTCAGCGACGTCTGCATGACTAAGCGGGTTTGCGTGTCCTGATCCCCCGCCTCTTCGGTTCCTAATTGATCATCTGCGGCTACGTGTCGTGCTTTTTCCGGCGCGATCATTGAGGGCTTAAGCGCAAAGGTAACGGCCACCGTTTTCAAGGGATGATCGGGTAACTCAATGGAGAACCCCACCGCTAATAACAGTCCAGCGTGAAGGATTACAGCGACCATAAATGCTGGAGTGATAGGTTGCTGTAGCTCCTCAACGATCGATTTCATGGGTTTATCGGCTGTTGATTTGGACGTCAATGCAGTCCATGAGTTGATGGGCAATCTTGGGCGCCTGTTCACGTTCGATTTCCCGCAAACACGTGGGACTGGTGACGTTGATTTCGGTGAGATAGTCACCAATAACGTCCAGACCAACAAACCACAAGCCCTTTTCTCTCAGGGTGGGCCCGATTTGCGCAGCAATCCAGTGATCCCGATCAGACAGCGGCTGCACGCGACCCGTACCGCCGGCGGCTAAATTGCCCCGATTTTCCCCGGCTAATGGTACGCGGGCCAAACAGTAGGGTACCGCCTCTCCATTAACCATCAAAATACGTTTGTCACCGGCACTGATGTCGGGCAGGTAGATTTGACCCATAATGGTTTGTTTACCCTGCTGGGTCAGGGTTTCTAAGATAACGCTGACGTTCGCGTCGTTTTCTTTTACGCGAAAAATGGAGCTGCCACCCATACCATCGAGGGGTTTAAAAATCACATCACCCTGCGCGCGATGAAAATCCCGTAATCGCTGTATATCTCGACTGACCACAAGTGTGGGGCAGCATTGTGGAAATTGTGTGGCAAACAATTTTTCGTTGCAGTCGCGGAGACTGGCGCAGCGATTCACGACAAGGCTGCCCCGTTGCTCAGCATTCTCTAGTAGCTGGGTGGTGTAGACAAACTCCATATCAAAGGGCGGATCCTTGCGCATAAAAATAACGTCAAGGTCTCGCAAATCTCGATCTTCGGCGGCACCAACGCTATAGTAATTATCGGGATCTTCGCGTACCACTAACGGCTGCATACTGCCCCGAGCTATACCGGCATCGAGGTAGAGATCCTGTTGCTGCATGTAAAATAATGACCAACCTCGATCTTGTGCTGCCCAAAGCAAAGCAAGCGTTGTATCCTTTTTGTAGTTAATGGACTCTATGGGGTCCATGACGACGCCAATGTTGCGACTCATAAGCTGCTCCTGCGCAATAACAGAGCGCTAACTTACGAGGCGCACCGCCAACACGCAACATCTTGAGGGCTAAAAGCCATGTTTGAGGGAATTTTTCTAGGTTTAGCCCTAATAATGACCATAGCAACGGTGACGGCCCTCTTTCGGGGTCGATCCCTGGGTTGGTGGGTACCACTGTGGTTTGTGGTGTCTCTGGCCGCGACAGAGCTGGCGCCCTGGTTACTGGTCAGTCAACTGGCTTTATTGGTAGTCGGTGTGGTGTTGGGCGATACCACGACAGCAGCATTCCAGTGGGGAGCCTTGTTAATCGGGCTATCATCGTTGTCGTTGTTGCCAGTGCTAAACCATCATTTCGATACCGGGAAGATCATTGAGAGAGCCCTCAATACCGGGTTGGGTGATGGCTTTGAGCGCACTATTCCGCTCAACCGCTGGCGCTCCCTCAGTCGGCACATCGACTCGAAAGAATGGTCACATCCCTTTTCGTTCAAACGACATGGCGTCCGGGTCACGGCTAACATCCCGTATGACACCGGGGGTAAGCGACAGCTTCTGGACATTTATACACCGGTAATGGATGGCCTGCACCGACCTGTTCTCCTGCAAATTCACGGCGGTGCCTGGCTTTTAGGGCATAAGGCTGAGCAGGCGTTGCCGCTGTTGCATCACATGGCGGGTTTGGGGTGGGTCTGTGTGTCGATCAATTATCGTTTGTCGCCCCTGGCGACTTTCCCCGATCATATTATCGATGTGAAAAAAGCGATTGCTTGGGTACGGGAGCACATTGCTGAATGGGGTGGAAACCCCGACTTCATAGCGGTCACCGGTGGGTCAGCGGGGGGGCACTTGGCAAGTCTTGCGGCTTTGTCCGGGAATTATGCGCCTTGGCAGCCCGGGTTCGAGTTAGCGGATACTCGCGTTCAGGCGGCTATGCCGCTCTATGGGGCATACGATCTCTGCGACCGTTATGCTATCCGCCACCGTACGGCGATTGATAACCCGATCCTTACGCGCGTGTTTAAAGCGACCAAAGAAGCGGCGCCGGATGTTTACAATACCGCTTCCCCCATTACTTGGGTCAGCGCCGACGCGCCACCCTTCTTTGTGATTCAGGGGGTCAATGACTCGCTGGTGTGGGTAGAGGAGGCGCGCCGTTTTGTCGCAGATTTGAGTGCAGTCGGCGCTCGCTCGGTTGTTTATGCTGAGTTGCCCGGCGCGCAGCACTCGTTTGAGACGGTTCACTCACCGCGGACCTCGCACTTTTTGAACGGCGCAGCTATGTGGTTGGAGTGGGCCTGGGCAGATTGGCAAGCCCCACCATCGCCGGCTTCAGCTCAATAGTGGTCCTTACACATCGCCCCAGCGTGACCCTATGACCGCCAAGGCAGCAATAGGCGCGGTTTCTGTCCGCATCACTCGCGGCCCAAGTTGCAGCGCTTGAAAGCCCGATTGCACCGCGCAGCCAATCTCAGCGTCGGTTAACCCGCCTTCAGGTCCAACCAAAAGCGCCACGCTGCTGGGTGCTTTGTCTGGCAGTGGGCTGGCGCGCCGGTGATCAAGTACCAGTTTGCAGTCTGCCTCAGCCGCCGCTACCCAGCTGGTCAGTGGCGCGAGAGCCTCTATTGTCGGTACTACGGCTCGACCACACTGTTCGCAAGCACTAATGATGATCTGCTGCCAGTGACGCTGCTTTTTTTCTCGCCGATCGGTCGGCCATTTAACATCGACGCGCTCGCTCGTGAGGGGGGTGATTAGACTGACACCTAGCTCAGTGGCTTTTTGAATGGCCCAGTCAAATCGCTCACCTTTACTCATACATAGCCCTAGATGCGTAACTAGAGGCGCTTCGTTAGTGACAGCGGTGCCCTCGCCAATGGCCATCAGCGTTTCGCGCTTGCCGATGGACGTCACCGTACAGGCCCAGTCAATGCCACCGCCATTGAAAAGCGTCACTTTATCGCCCACGTTAGCGCGCAATACCCGACTGAGGTGGCTCGCAGGACCCTCCTCTAGGCTGACGCTGCCGCCGCTCACCAGCGGTTGTTGTGTGTGGAGTCGAATGGTGCGCACAACTCATCCTCAAGTGTCGTTGCTTGGGCCGAGTCTACCTGTTAGTGGCACAGGAATCCCGAAGCGCTAGAAAGGTCAACCTTTGCCAACGGAGTCTTGATCGGGTCACACACGCCTGAGTGACCGGCGACCAACGGCGTCATTAACGTGTCCAGTCCGCTTAGTATTTATAGCTATCGGTCTTAAACGGCCCATCCACGCTGACGCCAATATAGTTGGCTTGGTCACTGGTTAATTGCGTTATGACGCCTCCAAAGCCTTTCACCATTAACGCGGCGACTTGCTCATCCAGCTGCTTAGGTAGTACCTCAACGGTCACTGCAGCGGCCTTCTGCTCCGCCGGTAAGTCGGCAAAACGCTGACCGTAGAGATGGATTTGTGCGAAGACTTGATTGGCAAAGGAGCCATCCATAATCCGCGATGGGTGACCGGTGGCATTACCTAAGTTGACCAAGCGACCCTCTGATAACAGCAGCAGGTGATCATTGGTCGCGGCATCTCTGACAATCTTGTGGACTTGCGGTTTCACCTCTTCCCATTGCCAATGTGTGCGCATGTAAGCGGTATCAATTTCGTTATCAAAATGGCCAATGTTACAGACGACCGCGCCTGATTTAAGGGCGCGCAGCATGGCTGCGTTACAGACATTGACGTTACCCGTAGTGGTCACAAGCAGATCGGTTGTGCTCAATAACGCCCGGTCGACAGCGCTGTCAGTACCGTCATTGACACCATCGATAAAGGTAGATACGACCTCAAAGCCATCCATACACGCTTGCATGGCACAAATGGGGTCACATTCGGTAATACGCACGATCATGCCCTCTTGGCGCAATGACTGTGCCGACCCCTTGCCGACATCGCCATAGCCAATGACGAGTGCCCGCTTACCCGCGAGCAAATGATCAAGACCACGCTTAATGGCATCATTTAGGCTGTGACGACAACCGTACTTGTTATCGTTTTTAGACTTGGTAACCGCATCATTGACGTTAATGGCAGGCACTTTCAGCTCACCTTTTGCGACCATCTCGTAGAGCCGGTGCACACCGGTCGTCGTCTCCTCGGTAATACCGTGTATTTTCTCGAGCATTGCTGGGTATTTGTCATGCAGCATACCAGTCAGGTCGCCACCATCATCTAAAATCATATTGGCGTCCCAAGGCTTACCCTCTTTAAGGATCGTCTGCTCAATGCACCATTCATACTCTTCTTCGGTCTCGCCCTTCCAAGCAAAAACGGGGACACCAGCGGCAGCAATGGCGGCCGCCGCGTGATCCTGGGTAGAGAAAATATTACAGGAGGACCAGCGCACTTGAGCCCCTAATTCAGTGAGGGTTTCAATGAGCACCGCGGTTTGGATGGTCATGTGAATACAGCCGAGAATTTTGGCGCCGGCCAGTGGTTGTTCATCACGAAACTGTTCGCGTAGCGCAATCAGCGCTGGCATTTCGCTCTCAGCGATATCCAGTTCCTTTCGACCCCACGCTGCAAGGTTGACGTCGGCGACTTTATAGTCAGTAAACGTATCGAGATTAACGCTGGTATTCATGCTGAGCTCCTAATGCCCGCGGCGGCGCGGGCTTATAACGGTAAAGGGGGTGTCGCTGACTACACGTGAGCGTGTAGAAGCGCAGATTTATCGGTTTTTTCCCAAGAGAAACCTTGGTCTTCACGACCAAAATGGCCATAACTCGCTGTCTTACGGTAGATGGGCCGTTTTAGGTCAAGCATGGTGATAATGCCTTGTGGGGTTAAATCAAAGTGCTCTCTGACTAACGCAATAATTTGGCTATCGGGGACAATGCCTGTGCCAAAGGAATTAAGCGATATTGACGTCGGTTCGGCAACACCAATGGCATAAGAGACTTGTATCTCGCAGCGCTCAGCGAGCCCAGCGGCAACGATGTTTTTAGCCACATAGCGCGCCGCATAGGCCGCCGAGCGGTC
>DGPA01000021.1:146316-166644 GCA_002389505.1 Halieaceae bacterium UBA4452 | reverse complement strand
CCGCCGCCATGCCGAGCCATGCCGCCGTAAGTGTCAACAATGATCTTGCGACCCGTCAGGCCGCAGTCGCCCACGGGGCCACCAATAATGAACTGGCCAGTCGGATTAATATGGTAACGAGTTCCGCTGTGCAGCCATTCGGCGGGAAGAACCGGTTTAATGACGTATTCTCTTATTGCTTCGTGGAGATCTGCTTGAGAGACGTCTGGATCGTGCTGTGTTGATAGAACGATGGCGTCAATGGCCTGGGGTTTTCCCTGCTCATCATAGCGAAGGCTCAACTGACTCTTTGCATCGGGTCGTAACCAAGGCAGTGTCCCCGCCTTGCGCAGCTCGGCCTGCTTTTCTACCAGTCGATGAGCGTAGTAGATGGGTGCGGGCATGAGCACCGGCGTTTCATTACTGGCGTAGCCAAACATGAGGCCCTGATCCCCGGCGCCCAAGGCTTTGTCATTGCCCTCATCCACACCCATAGCGATGTCACTTGATTGCTGGCCAATGGCATTTAAGACCGCACAGGAGGCTCCGTCGAAGCCGACATCTGAGCTGGTATAGCCAATATCCTTGACCACCTCTCTGACCACCGCCTCCAAATCGACGTAGGTGGAGGTTGTCACCTCCCCCGCGATGACGACCATACCCGTTTTGACGAGCGTCTCTACGGCGACCCGACCGTTGGGGTCTTCTTTGATGATGGCATCTAACACGGCATCGGAGATCTGATCCGCCATTTTGTCCGGGTGGCCTTCTGATACTGACTCAGAGGTAAATAGTGAGTACTCGCTCATAGTTAATGTCCCTTTTTGCCTATGGTTCGCGTCAATAAGCGAACCTGTATTTGGAATCCATTGCGTTGGGTTATAAATAGTTCAGCGTGGTTCTCTAAGCCCGCCTGTCGTCCCCAGCGGGTGATTTGCTCGGGCTCAAAGCCCAGCCACAAGTCGCCACAGTGCTCCCTCGCCCAGGCTTGATCGTGGGCGACCAGCTCGCTGATCAAGAGTGCACCGCCGGGCACTAAACTCGCCGCCGCGTGCTTGATCACAGCATGGGGATTGGGCGTATGGTGAAGCACCATATTAATAACGACCGCACCGAAGCGTTCCGGTCGTGTTGCCAATGCCGTTGTGTCTCCGAGACAAAATTCAACATTGGGCAAATGCCCCGCTGTTGAGCGCGCTGCAGCCAGCATTTCGGGTGCGTTATCCAGGGCCGTTACTTGCTGGGCGCGGGTAGCGAGCAGCGGTAACAAGCGACCGTCACCGGCGCCAATCTCGAGCACGGCTAGCGACGGTGAATGCTCACAGTAGTCCAGTAAATGCAGTGTCGCTTGGGCATAGTCATCCCAGGACGCGATGAGATCTTGTTGTTCCCTAAATCGCAAGCTGTTGTGCCTAAAAAAAGCGAGGGAATTCTGTTCTCGCTGTTGCTGGACCCGCATTAAGCCATGGTTGACAGCAGCGCCAAGGGCTTCGCAGTCGACGCTGTTAAACAGTGCTTCCAACAGCATTTTGTGTGCCCCACTGGCCAGACCACGTCGATAGAAGCCCGCCGTTCCTTCTCTTCTTCGCACCAGAACGCCGGCGTCAACTAACACTTTAAGGTGATGACTTAAGGCGCTTTGACGCGCCTCGAATACGTCGCAGAGTTCCGACACGCTGAGCGAGTCCTCCTTCAATAGTCGGACGATCTGCAGTCGCAATGGGTCCCCTAACGCTTTTAGCAACATGGCAAGCGTGGATCGGTAAGCCCCCGGGTCGCCCTCGCCAGAGGGGTGTAAATGGCGTATAGCAGCTTTCATGGCGGCACCTTAACAGCGCCAAATTGATTTATCAAAATTTTTTGATGAATGCTTAGACGCTTTATTGATCATCTTGTCCCGGGTAGGTCCCCTGATGGAGGAATCGATGTATGCTGACCGTGGTTGTGCCGCCTAGTACAACGGTCGAGGATGGATTGACAGCCGAATATAAGGAGTCTCACTATGGATCAACAGGCGTTAAAAGAGCTGGTCGCGGGTGCCGCTGTCGAGCGAGTGGCGGCCATTGATAACGACCAACTGATCTTGGGAATTGGCACCGGTAGCACTGCGGAGTGTTTTATTCGCCAATTAGTAGCGCTCAGGGGCCGTATAGATGTGACGGTTGCTAGCTCAGAGCGCTCAGCAGACCTGTTGAAAAGTCTCGGCCTACCGGTTGCAGATTTGAACAGTGTCGGCGGTCTCGATGCGTACGTCGACGGGGCAGATGAGGCTAACCAGCACCTTCAGCTCATCAAGGGTGGCGGCGCAGCGCTTACTCGAGAGAAGATTGTCGCTGCAGCCGCGCAGCAGTTTATTTGTATTGCGGACGAGAGCAAGCTGGTGGGCACATTGGGTAGCTTTCCGCTACCTGTTGAGGTGATTCCCATGGCGCGCAGTTATGTTGCACGGACATTAGTGCGTTTGGGCGGGCAGCCCGTATGGCGCGAGGGCGTCGTCACAGACAACGGTAATATCATCCTTGACGTCTATGGCATGGAGATTGCGCAAGCCATGAAAGTAGAAGAGCAAATCGATCATATTGCCGGCGTTGTGAGCAATGGTTTATTCGCTTTGCGTCCTGCGGATGTTCTGTTACTCGGCACCGCGGAAGGCGTTCGCACACTCACGGCTGGCGAATAGACATGGGTCTTACTTATCCTCGCGGTAGTCAGCAAATAAAAGGATGTCGCCCAGACACCCTTTGCTCGATCTTATTCCCCGGGGTTGCCTAAGTATCGAAGATCTTTCCCGGGTTCATGATATTGTCCGGATCAAACACGGATTTGATGCCTTTCATGATGGCAATTTCCTCGATGGTTCGGCTATAACCTAAAAAATCCTTCTTCAGTAGACCGACGCCGTGCTCAGCAGAGATGGAGCCCCCCATCGCCTTAATGACAGAAAAAATATCAGCGCTCACTGCTTTGCAGCGGGCTTGAAAATCGGCCACTGGAACGGAGTCGGGTTTCAAGATATTGAGATGGAGGTTGCCGTCGCCAATATGCCCATACCAAATCACTTCCAGGTCCGAATAACGTGCCGCAACAATCCCGTCCACTTGCGCAAGAAACCCGGGCACCTGTGCAATGGTCGTCGCAATATCATTTTTGTAGGGTGTCCAGCGCGCGATAGTGTCTGAGATGTCCTCGCGCAGACGCCATAGGCTCCTTCGTTGACTCTCATTTTGGCTAACAACGGCATCCTCCACCCAGCGCTCAGTCATGCAGTAATCGACAATGGCCATAATCGCGTCATCGGTGGCCTCCCCTAAATGCTCGTACTCGAGCAGGGCATAAAAAGGGGTCACGGCCGCGAAAGGCCGCTGTAACTCTTGGTGTTCGATGACCTTATTGAGCGCCAGTTCAGAGAAAAATTCATAGGCTAACAGCGGGATCTGGGCTCGAAATGCCTGCAAGACTGCCATAACCGCATCCATCGATGGCAGACCAAGGACAATAACTCGGGGGTTAATAGGCGGCTTGGTGAGTTGCAGCGTCGCCTCAACAATGATGCCTAGGGTGCCCTCTGATCCCGCTATCAAATGGCGCAAATCGAAGCCCGTATTATTTTTTATCAAGCCCCGATTTAGATCCAGTACATCGCCTGTTCCGGTCACCACTTTGAGCCCGCTTACCCAGTCCCGGGTCATGCCGTAGCGAATGACTTGGATGCCCCCCGCATTGGTGGCGATGTTGCCGCCTATTTGACTTGACCCGCTGGACGCAAAATCCACCGGATAAATAAGCTGATGATCGACGGCAATGGTTTGAATCAGCTTAGTAATGGTGCCAGCTTGGCAGCGCAGACTCCGGTCTATGGTATTGAACTCCAGTACTTTATTCATTCGATCTAGCGCAATGACGAGCTCGCCATTGCTCGCCATGGCGCCACCGCTAAGACCGGTTCGCCCGCCTGAAGGAACAATCGCGACACCTGCTGTCCGAGCCTTGCGTACAATTGCCTGAACTTCAGCGATCGTTTCCGGTAGCGCTACTGCGCAAGGGTTGGGGGTCGCAAAACGCGTCCAGTCCCTGCCGTAATGGTGGCGCGAGCGGTCATCCGTCAGAAAACGCTGCTCACCTAACAGCTGCGACAATTGTTTGCGAAAGTCATTTAGTCGTGTGGTCATATTCTTCGTCATAGCGGTTGGTTAAAGATGCAACATCCTCGATTACCGCTGTTGGCTCCGGGTTGACGGACTGCAGAAGGCTGACCCATGGCCCCGCCTATTTCTACTTGGCAACCTCCCTAGAATACATAGGACCGCAGGGGGATGGCTATTAGCTTCCCAGCATCAAACGTGTCGATTCACAACAGCCGCACATTTAATACCGAGGAAATTGCTTTCATGGCAGTGAGCATGTCTTGATTGGGCTGTTCACTGATATCGAGAATGTTGTACGCAATGTCATCGCGGCTTTTATTAACCATGTCGACAATATTGACGTTGTTCGCCGCAAATATGGATAGTACCTCGCCAAGGACGCCGGGCTCATTGCGGTTAGTAAAGGTCAATCGAGCGTGCGTATCTGCGTGCCCGCGCGCGAGTTCAGTCGTGGGAAAATTGACCGAATTGGTGATGTTACCGTGTTCGAAAAAATCTCGCAGTTGTGCAACTGCCATAATCGCGCAATTTTCTTCCGCTTCGGTCGTGCTAGCGCCAATGTGCGGCACGGCGATGACCTTCTTATGGTTAACCAGCCAGGGCTCAGGAAAGTCACAGATGTATTGTCCGAGCGCCCCTGCATCCAAAGCTTTAACCACCGCTTTAGAATCGACGATTGATGCGCGAGCAAAATTAAGAAGGCACGCGGTTGACTTCATCAGCTTCAAGTTTTCTTCATTGATCAGGTCTTGGGTGGCCGCTATGGCGGGCACATGGAGCGTGAGGTAATCGACTCGTGTCAGTAATTCATTAAGGCTTTCCATCCGCTTTATGCGGGACGAAAGGCGCCAAGCGCCATCAATAGAGAGCGCGGGGTCGTAACCCATGACTTCCATCCCGAGTGCCAGTGCCAAGTCGGCGACGAGAGAACCTATGGCACCAAGACCAACGAGGCCCAGTGTTTTGCCTGTTAGCTCGCTACCGGCGTAATGTTTTTTTTGTTGTTCTAAGAGTGTCGCCATCTCCTTGGAATCTGTCATAGCCGTTAGGGTGTTCACGTAGTCGCGACCCTGTAGGATGCCCCGAGAACCTAAAAGCAGACCTGCAAGGGCCAACTCCTTGACTGCATTGGCGTTTGCTCCCGGAGTGTTAAAGACGACGACGCCTTTGGCGGTGAAGTCAGCGACAGGAATGTTATTGGTTCCGGCGCCGGCGCGCGCTATGCCAAGGACTGACTCGGGTAGGGGCGTGTCGTGCAGCTTCTGGCTTCGAAGTACAATGCCATGGGGCAGATTTTCCTGTTCAGATACCTGATAGAAATCTGAGGGAAAGCCCGATAAGCCTCGCGATGAAATTTTGTTGTAGGTCCGAATATAAAACATGGTGTGAATCCCTTAGTGTGATTGTTTGACGTGACTGTAGGCCCAGCCAATCCATTGCATGAGTAAGGCAGTGTCAGCCGAATCCACCGTGGCACCACCCCAAATGCGCAGACCGGCGGGCGCATCTCGATAGGCGCCAATGTCAAAGCCGACTTTTTCGTCTGCCAATAGAGCAACGATGGCTTTTACGTGTTCCGGACTTGCATCCATCGTAAGGCAGATGCTGGTACTTGAAATAGTCGCTGAATCTTGAGCCAAGAATTGTAGCCAGTCGTGTTGCGCTACGTAGTCGGCGACTGCCGCTAAATTGGCTTCAGATCGTTTTATACATGCTGTTAATCCTCCGATACCCTCGACCCAGTGCAGGGTGTCTAGATAGTCCGCGACACAAAGCATTGATGGGGTGTTAATAGTTTCACCTCGGAAAATTCCTTCTATGAGCTTGCCCGCCTTGGTCAGGCGGAAGATCTTCGGTAAGGGCCACGCGGGTGTATAGGATTCTAGGCGCTCAACCGCACGTGGACTCAATATCAACATGCCGTGGGCACCCTCACCGCCCAACACTTTTTGCCAGCTAAAGGTGACGACATCCAGCTTGCGCCAGGGAATGTCCATCGCAAACACTGCTGAGGTCGCATCGCAAATCGTCAGGCCTGAACGGTCGTCGGATATCCAGTCAGCGTGAGGTACTTTCACGCCGCTGGTCGTGCCGTTCCAAGTAAAGACAATGTCATGGTCTGGGTGAGCGGCGGCCAAATGTGGTAGCGCACCATAGGCGGCGTTGAGATGGTGAATATTATCCAGTTTGAGTTGGGTTTTAATATCGGACGCCCAATCCCCGCCAAAAGATTCCCAAGACAGCACGTCGACCGGTTTGGGGCCCAACAGAGACCACATTGCCATCTCAACCGCACCGGTATCTGATGCCGGAACGATACCAATTTTATACTCTTCGGGAACGCCCAGTAGCTGGCGCGTTTTATCAATGGCAAGTTGAAGGGTTTTTTTCCCAATCCCTGACCGATGTGATCGACCTAAACTCTCGGTTCTTAGTGACGTCACATCGTACCCGGGTCGTTTACTACAAGGGCCCGATGAAAAATGTGGGTTGGCGGGTTTAGCGCTGGGTTTCATAACCTATTCCGTTCGTTGCTAAATACAAACAATTGATGCGTGCAAAGGGACCAAGGGGTGACTAATTTCATCGGCCAGAATCAGCAGGCTGACTGCAAGCTCAGTCCTGCTGTCCATGATAAAGCTGCAGCTATGGACAAATTTATTTTGTTACGCGTCCCACCATGTCTTTACCCTCATTGAAATCCTTAAGCCTGCGTGCTGTTTTTAAGCGGCAGAAACGTGCCCTATCTCGCCTACCCCTGGGGCGCTATTTTATAGTCACCTGCTGACAACGGGTGCACTAAAGGTATAGCAAACTACCCAAAATTCACCTGATTCACCGTGCCTCGCCTAAACAATGGATAAAATCGATAGTGGAGGGCCGCCAAGTAAATCGCTCGAATGTGTGAAGGTAGCGAGCGTGTTATTGTGACGCCCTCATGGCCAGCTGCAAACAACATTTGTGGGCTAAAGGCGCATTCGAGCGGGTGCCGGGCGTAAGTTCCCGTAAATTACTGTAAATTATTCACTATTTGGCGGTGTAGCTCTGCCCTCTGACTAGCAAAAACCTTTACGATGTAACGTGATTACAAAAATAATGCACCATAGACAGCCCAGCCTGCTGTTGCTGCGGTGTCCACGAAACACGTGACCTAAAAATAACGCATAGGAGATCCTCATGCTGCTCAACCTACGTAAATTAACTCGGGCGGTGGCGACAGCCCTGGCCACCTCGATGCTGGCTAGTATAGCCGTTGCCCAACAGGCAGACACCGCCGAGGAAGAAAAAGAAGACGCTTTGGTGATGGAATCGGTGATTGTTACGGGTACCCGCCTAAAGCGGACCAGCTTTGACACGACGCAGCCGTCTACCAGTTTCGATTCGGATTTTATCCTTAATAACGGCTTCAACAAT
Organism: Halieaceae bacterium UBA4452; assembly: GCA_002389505.1. GTDB lineage: Bacteria > Pseudomonadota > Gammaproteobacteria > Pseudomonadales > Halieaceae > Luminiphilus. The sequence goes on along the minus strand of DGPA01000021.1, from coordinate 159,106 downwards.
ACCTCTGAGGCCATCTTGGCGTTGCCACAGATGGCACTGACCGGAACGAGCCTAGCTGACTCGAGTGGTAATGGTGATCGAAACGTTGGACAAACCTTTGCAAACCTCTACAACTTGGGCACCCAGCGGACGCTAACGCTGATCAATGGCCGCCGGACGGTATCAGGAAACGCCCCTACAGCATTTGGCGCTACAGGTGGCTCGCAGGTCGACCTCAACACCATTCCGACGTCCCTCATTGACCGGGTTGAAGTGATTTCAATTGGCGGCGCACCTGTCTACGGATCAGATGCCATTGCGGGTACGATTAACGTACAAATGAAGCGCGATTTCGAAGGCTTCGAGATAGATATTGCATCCGGTGCGGCTGCTGATGAGGGAGACGCATGGGAGAATCGAGTGGGCATTACTGCCGGCTTCAATTTTGCTGAGGGCCGCGGCAACATGGCTTTCGGTTATGAGTACAACAAAACTGATGCCGTTGTATATAACGACCGTCAGTACACGCGGGATTACTACTACGATTTCGACAATCCCAATTATGATGCGGATGATCCTTCTACGGGAACAGCAAAGTACTACGCGCCCGGTCGGTCTATTCCCATCGTGACCCGCTCGGGTGTTCCGGGAATCAATCCCGGCCCAGTGCTGTTTGCGTTTGGCTTGGGGTACTTTGAGAATCCCACCACAGGCAAGCCGCTGACTTTTGACGAGAGCGGCCGCCTTAGAGATTTTGATCTGGGACTACCTACAGGTAATGCGATTACCTTTGAGGGAGGCGAGGGTCTACTACTCCAAGACTATGGATCAATCCGTGCGCCCATTGAGCGGCACCTAATCAACGTATTTGGCCATTACGACATCACTGATAATATTTCTGCCTTCTGGGAAGCCAACATTTATCGGGGCAAGTCTTCCGATCCCAACTCGCAGCCTTTTTATCAATCGGCACTTTTTGGGGGAGAATCGACTTCGTTACCCATCTCCATAGACAACCCTTACATTGATCCAGCGGATCGCGCGTTGCTCGTAGCAGCGGGCGCTGGCGACTTCATCTACCTTCAGAAAGCTATGGACGATTTAGCCCAGAGCGGGAAGACTGGTGGTGAGACGGACACCGTTCGTCTAATTGCCGGTTTCGAGGGCCAGTTCGAGTTTGCGGGTCGCGATATTAGCTGGGATGTCTCGTACAATCGCGGAGTCAGTGAAAGCACGACTAACAACACGCAGCTCGTTGAGGACAATTACCGAGAGGCGCTTGATGTCGAGGTCAATGGCGCTGGTGAAATTGTTTGCTCCAGTGGCAATCCCGACTGTGTCCCGCTAAATGTACTCGGCATTGTCACAGACCAAGCAGTGATTGATTATGTCACTACACAGGCTTACGAAGACGCCAAGTTGACCCAGAATATTTTCCAGGCCAACGTGTCGGGGTCGGTTATGGACCTTCCTGGCGGCGAACTGCAGCTCGGCTTTGGTGTTGAGAAGCGCAAGGAAACTGGCGACTATCGTCCAGATGCCTTCCTCGCCAACGGCCTTGGCAGAACGGCTGCATTGGCCCCGCTCGGTGGTGGCTTTGAAACTGAAGAATGGTATGTAGAAACGATTGTGCCTCTCATCGATCCTGAATGGCTGCCAGTGCTGTCAGCTATTGAATTGGAGGGTGCTTACCGACAGGTTGATCACTCTAACTCGGGTCGAGACGAGACCTGGAACGTCGGCGCTCGCATTGTCTTTGACATTCCTCGCGCCGGTGAGCTGACCCTTCGTGCCAACACCACCGAGGCTGTTCGCGCTCCGTCAATTGTTGAGCTGTTCTTGCCCGTCTCAGAGACCTTTGCATTTGCCAATGACCCTTGCGATCCGCGCTATCTTGATTCAGGTAATTCGCCCGCAACCCGACGCGCGACATGTCTGGCTGAAGCACAAGCATCAGGCGCCAACTATGATCCGGATACTTTCGAATCGTTCATTGTTAATGCATCTCAGCAGGGTTTCACGGGTGGTAACCAGAATTTGGAAAATGAAACCTCTGAAGCGTACTCAGTTGGCCTGGTTTTCCGACCCGCGTTCATCGATGATTTCGTTATCTCCATCGATTATCTGGACATTGAGTTGACTAATTCTATTGAAAGTCTTGGTCTGTCAACATTGATGGGCAGCTGTTACGACAGTGGCGATTTGAACTCTGCTCCCTGCAGGTCGTTTAGCCGTGATCCAAATACCTTCCAAGTAAGCACTTTCCAGACCGGTCAAACCAACGCTGGGTTTAGTGAGCTTCAAGCTTACCAGCTCAACATTAGCTACAATTTTGATATACCAAGCGTTCCAGGAATGTTCAGCCTGAACGGTGGTGGGTTCATGATTGATGAGGATCTATTCTCTGTGACCGGCGAAGAGACTGATGTCAGCGATGTCAAAGGTCTCGTAGGTAACGCGGATTTGCGTGCCAACTTAGGCCTGACCTACATGCTGGAGGACTGGCGCTTCAACTGGCAGACGTCCTATCAATCAGGCGTCAACAAGTCTAACTCGGCCCCAGAGCGGTTTTACGACATCCCCAAGCTTGACGCCTATTGGCTTCACACTGCGTTTGTCGGCTATACCTTGAACGAGAATGTCGAGTTCAGCGTAGCGGTACGTAATGTGTTTGATGAAGAGCCACCTTATGGTCTAAACAGTCTAGGTGCCAACGGTGTTTATGACCTGATAGGACGCTATGTGACCGGTAACGTGCGTATGCGCTTTTGATCCAGTGAGCGGTTCTCGTCGCTTGGGCGTAAACCTTTAGCGGCAAACAGAAAAAAAGTCCAGCGTTGAGCTGGACTTTTTTTTTGCTGATTGACGTCGTGTCTGGGGCTTTGCCCAGTGGGTGATGCTGTCAGCTCCGACGACGCCATTGCCGACCGTTTGACTAGGCGTTTTTGCTGCTGCGGATCGCTAGCGCAGCGAGGCGTACCCAGAACCGGCTACGACGACTATCTCTTAATGCGGTATTCAGCATTGCGTCATTGGGGTTCATTGGCTGATTTGATAGTAGACTCATCGTTGGCGCTGCTCAGGTATGTTGGTGTAGGTGCCGGTCCATGTAGGCGCTGCCAGATGTTCCCAACACGCAACAATCGACTGTCTTCGTTAGCGCTGGCTATGAATGAAAGGCCCAAGGGGATACCTTTCACGGTTCCCATCGGAACACTTAAATGCGGGTATCCGGCTATTGCTGGTAGATATCCGACCCCTACCCAGGATGGCCAAACATCGCCATTAACAGCGTCTCTTGGCGGTGATATAGGCCCTGACGGAGCTACTAGAATGTCTGCCTTCGCCTGTTTTAAAAGCGTATCGATACCCTCCGAACCTGTCGCTGCCTTTATGGCCGCTAACGCTAGCAGATAAGCGCTCTCGTCCATGCCCGCTTGATGGTTGGCGGCAATAAACTGTTCCTGACCAAATAACGGTAGCTCGGTGCGCGCGTGGGCATTATTAAATGTGATGAGGTCGCTGAGTGACCGGCTAGCGACTGTGGCCGGTGTGGCGGCTAAATAGTTATTGACGCTGGTTTTGAACTCGGTTTCAAGGACTAGCAATTCATGACTGCTGAGGTTTTTGTCGGTCGGTGCGAATTCGTCTACCTCAACTAAGGTGGCGCCAGCCGTTGCTAATATAGCTAGGGCGCGATCGAACCGGGCAATGATCTCTGGGTGATCCCCTTGGGCAAAGCGGAGCACCGCCACGGTAATATCGCTGAGGTCGGTATCGTCTGTTAAGGCGTTTGAGTAGTCTGTGGTGCCTGCCATGGCGTCGAGCAGCTGAGCAGCACCAACAACGGTCCTCGCCATTGGGCCAGCGGTATCTTGGGAGGGTGCGATGGGTACAATACCTGCCTGTGGAAGCAACCCTAACGTCGGCTTAAAGCCGACGACGCCATTGACATTGGATGGGCAAATAATGGAGCCGTTTGTTTCGGTGCCTATAGCCAACGTGGCTAAACCTGCTGCTACTGCCACCCCGGACCCCGAGCTTGATCCACAGGGAGAGCGATCAAGTACGTGCGGGTTCTTCACCTGCCCTCCGACCGAGGACCAACCACTGACAGAAAAATCTGAACGAAAATTAGCCCATTGACTGAGATTGGTTTTACCCAGAATGACAGCGCCTTGTTGCCGTAGCTTCGCGATGATGGGGCTATCTACCGTCGAGATATTATTTAAGAGCGCTGTGGATCCGGCAGTTGTGGCTATGGGGTCCGCGGTCTCGATATTATCTTTAACAAGAACAGGAATGCCGTCAAGGTTTCCAAGCGTTGCGCCTTGACGACGACGTTGATCACTCGCTTTGGCGTATTGAAGCGCGTCTGGATTCAAGCTAATCACCGCGCGTAGCTGTGGCCCGTTCCGATCGAGTTTGTCGATCCGTTCTAGGTAATGACGCACCAGCGCTTCCGAGGTTAAGCCATCCACTAGCATAGACTGCTGGAGATCATGCAGCGTTGCAGTCGTTAAATCAGGACGACTGTTCAGATTGGCAGATTGGACCACAGGCTCTACGCTCAGTGTTTGGGTCGGCCCTTCACTGTCGCAGCCACCCGTTGTCAGCAACAGTGGAGCTAATGAAGTCATAACCATAAAGCGTGCGAGTCGTGTAGCCGACTGGGAGGCGCTTACGGTAGTAGAATGGGGTAATTTCATAGTCATTGGGTTAGGCTACCTATAGTTGGTTTGCTTCGTACGCCATCTGCATATCAGCAAGACACTGCGGTTTAATTTTGCTGGCATTGCCCGCCGTACCAAAAGATTCATTGCGCTCGATACAAATGTCGCGCATGGCTTTAAGACTTTCGCTGAAGTATTTTCGAGGATCGAACTCAGCAGGATGTTGTGCCAAATAGCGGCGAATTGACCCCGTTGATGCCAGACGCAAATCGGTGTCGATATTGATTTTACGAACACCGTGTTTAATCCCTTCGACCACTTGCTCAACGGGTACGCCGTACGTTTCTGGAATGTCGCCACCATACTCGTTGATGATGGTGAGCCAGTCCTGTGGCACCGCAGATGATCCGTGCATGACCAAGTGAGTTTTGGGAATACGGGCATGAATGGCTTTGATGCGATCAATCGCGAGGATATCGCCGGTGGGCGGGCGGCTAAACTTATAGGCGCCATGACTGGTGCCACAGGCGATAGCGAGGGCATCGACACTGGTATCAGCGACAAACTGTGCGGCTTCATCGGGGTCAGTCAGCATCTGCTCATGGGTGAGTTTACCGACAGCACCAACGCCGTCCTCTTCACCGGCTTCGCCGGTTTCTAACGAACCCAAGCAGCCCATTTCACCCTCTACGGACACACCACAGGCGTGCGCCATATCCACGACGGTGCGAGTGACTCGCGCGTTGTAGTCATAATCCATAGGGGTTTTGCCGTCGTCTCCTAAGGAGCCATCCATCATGACTGAGCTGAAACCTAATTGGATTGAGCGCTGGCAGACGGCCGGAGATGTGCCGTGATCTTGGTGTATGACCACAGGAATGTGTGGAAACTCACTGATCGCTGCTTCCATCAGGGCACGCAAAAAGGGCGCGCCGGCATACTTACGTGCCCCGGCACTGGCCTGCATGATGACGGGCGAATCGGTGGCGTCAGCGGCCTCCATGATAGCTCGGGTCTGCTCAAGATTATTGACGTTAAACGCGGGCACGCCGTAGTTGTACTCCGCGGCATGGTCGAGCAGTTGGCGCAGGCTAATAATTGCCATGATCTATCTCCATTACATCAAAGCACACAGTCGTTGCGAGCGAATGAGGACTCATCCGCCGCCTCGCACCACTATATCACTGGCAACGGGGTGCTTTCCAAGATGAGTGAGCTAATATTAAAGTCACCCCTTAGCGTTAACCCCTCATGCAGACCCACTTGTGTTGAATGACGTATAGAAGCCTCCCTACCCCATTAGGCCGCTCCGCTCCAAAACCCCGAACATTGCAGCGCCACTAACGGCTCAATTTGTCGAGCAAGGCGTAAAACAACATGCCCGCTACCAGTCCTGGCCAGCGCAGTAGTGTTCCCCCTGGGAAGCGATGGGTGGGTACCGATGACATGAGATCGAAGTCTTCGCTGTCACCATTAACGGCCTGAGCGAGGAGATGCCCCGCGAGGGTCGCCGTTGGCACGCCGTGCCCAGAGAATCCCTGCGCATAAAACACTGACGGTCCAATACGACCAAAATCGGGCATACGATTCATGGTAATGCCCAGTGTGCCGCCCCAACCGTAGTCGATGCGAGTTTGCTCCAGTTCGGGATACCGTTTGAGCATATGGGGCCTGACAAACGCACCAATGTCATGGGGGAAGCGGGAGCGATAGTTCTCACCGCCCCCAAAGAGCAATCGACCATCGGCCGACAGCTTCCAGTAATTAATGATGAATAATGAATCCGAAAGGCTGAGTTTGTCGCGATTAATCTGCCGTTGCAGCGTTTCAGAGAGGGGTTCAGTCGCCACAATAAAATTATTAATGGGCATAATATTGCCAGCAATACGTGGTTCCAAGTCCCCGAGATAGCCGTTGCATGCCAAGACAAGAAAGCGCGACTTGACGCGACCATTGGCTGTATGAACGACAGTACGGGAGTCAGCGCTGTAACGAATAGCAGGGGTCTGCTCGTGAAGTGCGACACCGAGCGCCATAGCGGCTCTCTTTAGTCCTAGAGCGTACTTAAGGGGATGCAGGTGTCGGGCACCTAGATCAAGCATGCCCCCGTAACAGCCCTGCACAGAGGTTCGTTCACCTACCGCTTGTTTGGACAAGTATTGAATCTGTGAATAGTGATAAACCGTTTGTAAATGATCGACCTCTTCAGCGAGGGCCGAAGCGTGGCCAGATTTTGCCGCGACATGCAAATCACCCTGACCGAATTCGCAGTCAATGGCAAATGCCTGAACAAGGTGCTCAACGGTTTGCACGGCGTCGAGCCCTAACTGCCACAGACTTTTAGCAGTATCGAGTCCCAGCCATTTTTCCAGTGTTGCCTGATCTGCTCGTTGGCCGGTACCGACGTGACCGCCATTACGACCTGAGGCACCCCAGCCGATACGATGGGCTTCTAGCAGGGTGACTTCGAAGCCCAATTGTCGTAAATGAATGGCGGTGGATAGACCAGTATAGCCGCCTCCAATAACGCACACGTCGGTGTCTATATCGCCCTGTAAACTTGGCAGCACCGCCGGTGGTGACACCGATGCGGCATACCATGAGTTGGGGTAGGATGAGTCGGGCGTCATGGATGAACTCTCATAGATAACCGTGAACGGGCGTCTTTTACATCAATTCAACGATGTTGTCGTAACTTTATCACAGCCAAAAGGCAGGGGCGGCTGGTCTACGCAACTGGAGTCGTGACTGAACTAACCCGAAGGTGGCATTGGCACCGCTTGCCCATGCCTCACGCGCGGCACATACTTAGCCTTCTTTCATCACGCATGGAATTTTATGTCCACCCAATCACCGAATACCCCGCCATCGAATACTGTGATTCACCAGCCAGAGTCAGCGTTCTCAACAGACGCCATTCCTCAAAGCGATAACGCTGCCATCCGTCGCTGGTTGACCGACAATGCTATTTCTGAAGTAGAGTGTATCGTTCCTGACATGACGGGAAATGCCCGGGGGAAGTTTATACCGGCGCACCAATTTCTTGCTGAGCATGACCAAAAGTTACCTGAAAGCATTATGGTACAGACCGTCACAGGAGAGTACACCGACGACCATTGGGATTTTGTAGAGCCCACCGACACCGATATGATACTGCGGCCCGATGCTAAAACGCTGCGCAAAGTACCTTGGGCTAGAGAGCCTACCGCACAAGTTATTGCCGATTGCTATACCCCCGAGGGTGAACCACATCCGTTGTCGACTCGCAATGTACTCAAATATATTTTAAGGCTTTACGATGAAGCGGGTCTTAAACCCGTTGTAGCGCCCGAGGTCGAGTTTTATTTAGTACATAAGAACACTGACCCAGACTATGAGTTGATCCCTCCAAAGGGTCGCTCTGGGCGACGGGAAGTGGCGCGTTTGTCGTTCAGTATTGACGCGGTGGCTGAGTTTGAAGACTTTGTGGAGGATATGTACGACTATGCCGACGCCCAAGCTCTGAATGTTGACACGTTGACCCACGAAAATGGAGCGGCTCAATTAGAGATTAATTTTAATCATGGCGACCCCCTTGATCTCGCCGACCAAGTCTTTGTCTTTAAACGCACGGTTCGCGAGACGGCCCAGAAGCACGGCATGTATGCGACCTTTATGGCAAAGCCAATGCAGCGAGAGCCGGGTAGCGCACTACATCTTCATCAATCTATTCTCAATAAAGAAACCGGGGAGAATATTTTTTGCCGATCAGACGGCACTCCCACCGAGGCAATGATGCATTACTTGGGAGGCCTCCAGCGCTACACCCCTGAGCTCATCAGTTTTTACGCGCCCAATGTCAACTCTTACCGGCGATTAGCGCCTGATATCTCGGCGCCCATTAACCTCAGCTGGGGCTTTGATAATCGGACAACTGCATTTCGAGTGCCCAATGGAACAGCGGAAAACCTGCGTATAGAAAACCGTTTCCCCGGAGCTGACGCTAATCCCTATCTGGCCATTGCCGCGACATTGGCGAGTGGCCTATTGGGTATGCGCCAGCAATTACCGCCTACCCCGCCCCACAGAGGAACCGCAAACGAAGCAGGCGTGGTGGTGGCCAGAACGCTTGAAGAAGGTGTTCGCCAGCTAAATGACACTCCCGAACTTCAACAAATGATTGGCGAGCTATTTATGCGGGCCTATGCAGCGGTAAAGCTAGACGAGTTCGAAGAATTTAACCGCGTTATTAGCTCCTGGGAGCGAGAGCACCTGCTGCTTCAAGTGTAATCAAGGGGAGGGTGATCGATGAATGAGTTTGCAGCCGCTATGGACCCTCGGTCGGTAGGCTATCGATGGTTTGTGGCCATTAAATACATCACCTTCCTATTACTGTCTTTCAATGTTTATTTGTTTTTAGAGCAGGAGCTCATTTCTGCCACGCACGCCGGCATAGCGGAGCTCGATCTCGCTTCGCTCGTTCAGTTGTTCTCTGCCACTCTCGATACCGCCGCCTGGGTATTGCTACTTTTGCTGTTCGAACTGGAAACAGCAATCCTGCCGGATACCCGACTGGTAGGCGCTACTAAGTGGTCACTTCACGGTCTGCGCTGGCTTTGTGGTGCTGCGATTGTGTCGGCTTTTCTGGGTTATATTGGCGAGTGGGAAGTGTTTCGTCAGGCGGCCAGTCTTCCCGAACCTGCCTGCGATTTGGTGACCCAACATTGGTCAGTATTACTCGGCTTCGACAGTTTTACGCCCTTAAATGCGGCTAATTGCAGCGCGTTGAATGCCGACGCGGTGCAAATCTCCGCCTTGCATCAGGTCATCGCGTCACCGAGGATCTTTGCCGATGCTCAAGATTTAGCCCTTGTCGATGTCGTCAACGCGGGCGCATGGATTCTCGTTGTCATTGCACTGGAAATTGAAGTGCATGTGCAGTTAAAGGGCGGACTGCCCCAGCGCCTGCAGTGGGGATTAACCGCCACTAAAATCATGCTCTACTTGGTACTTGCCGCCGCGGCTATCTATTGGGGATTTGAAGGCGACTTCCTCGATTTTTGGGATGCAGCGCTGTGGCTATTCGCCTTTGTCTTTATTGAACTAAACGTCTTTGAATGGCAGAGAGAAATCGATCAGCACACGCAGTTAGAATGATTAGGCAGACACTGTTTAGAGCACCTACCCGCCGTCCAGTGTGGACTGGCGCGTCGATTCAGAAATCGTCATCAAATTTAAAGTTATCATCGCCGAGCTCGTCGCGCAGCCTGAGTGCTTCGAGCCGTTGCTCGACGCGTCGCCGTTTACTGGCGAGCAAAGTACGGTCGTTGAGTGCCTCTAACCCCGGTAGATCGTCGTCGAAGTCGCCGGTACTGAATTCACCCCCCGTCGTATCGAAAAAATCTTCGACACTGTCGGCTTCAGTGGTTTGCTGCTGGTCACGCCCACTCATAAATCACCTCCCGATGATTTAGAAAACGCTAGAACAAAAAACTCTTTCTGTTCTGCTGAGTTGGCCTCAAGTTAGCCAACAGAGCAACAAATTTTTTGTGCTTTCCAGCGCCCTATAAATAACTAAAAAAACTATAGCGGCCCACCACATACTGCCTTCCTTGGCGAGAGACGTCCTTGTCCCTCTGGTTCCTCTACACCGACATCCTGTCGGGGGTGGGCCGCTGCCAGGAAGGATGCAACGGTCGTGCCAATCGCATAAAAATAAATTTTTTAACGGGGCAATCAACGAGTTAGGGAGTGGAGGGATAACCCCAAAAGGGAGGAATTTTTAATGCATGGACGTGTCCGCGCCAAGTATTAACTGTCCAAAGCCGCGACGATCTGTCCGGCGATGGTTTCAGGGTCAGCACCATCCACTGTGACCGTTAGCTCGGCCCAGCGCTCATAGAGTGGAATACGCTCGGCGTAGATGTCGGCGAGTGCTTGTTGTTTAGCGGAGGCAATACCTCGATCTGGAGCGAGTGAGATGCGGTAATCGACGGTTGCATATTGGGCTTGTAGATACACGATGCGGGTTTGTTGTGCCAAGCGTGACATTATTTTGTCACTGTAGACCACCGACCCCCCGGTGGAAATGACGCTTCGACCGATAGACATGCTGGTCAACACGTGTTCCTCGACGGCACGTAAATAATGATGGCTGTTGCGCGCGATGATGTCCGCAAGCGTGGCGTTTTCTTTCGTCTGAATCAGTAGATCGGTGTCGACAAACTCAATGCCAAGCCGTTTAGCCAGCAGTACGCCGACGGTGCTTTTGCCGCTACCTGGGAAACCAATAAGGCTAATTGTCTGTTTACCTAGCATGATCCATTCCTATCAACGCGCCTCATTATACTACCTCTAGCGCTGGGTCTTTGCTGATGGCCCGGCGGGACTACCTCCGGGGTTGAGCTGTTTAGGCAGTGGACTAGCCACCAATACGTGGCGTCTACGCTTGAGTTGCTCACCGCCTTTGGCTAACCACTGGCTTAGGCGTTGCCGCCATCGCTTGAGGGGTAGCGCTCGACACAGCAGTACCCCCATCAAGAGTAATAAGCCGGTGAGTGCGATTTCGAAGGACCGTAGCATGTTCAGCTGTCGAGTGGTTGAGGCGCCAGCAATGGTGATCTCATGATCATCAGTAGTGAGCGTGGAAAGACGCTGGGTAGCGGTATTCCACCAGTAGATGCGAATCCCATCGAGGGTCACGTCGGCCGCTTCGGTCGCAATCAGTGTGGTGGTTTCTACCCGTTGGGCACTCAGCGCGCCGCGAGACGCTTGACTCTTTAGAAGCGGTGGAGCGGCATAGGCCTGCAACTCATGGGGGTATGCGGTGTCGATGGCTGGCAGCATCATAGCCATAACATCCTGAGCTTCAATGCGTACTCGTCGGGTCAAGGCGCTGCCCACGGGCCGCGGTCCTGCCGGCACCATGGTGTCTTGTACGGTGACATTGGGGCTGGCTATCCAATGCTCCAGCTCAGCGAGTTCGGAGGGTATTTGCACGTCGAGGTCAAGGGGTTCGGTGGTGCGGGTGAGCGTTTGACTGACCCCTGGGGTGATCGACACCGAGGCGGTGACATCAACACCGGGAATGCGGAGCGTACCGGGTCGCGTCGCGAATACATCGATCGACCAACGCTGTAACGTCCAGCTATCTGTTCCCCGTTGTTCGGTCGCATTGGCAGCGAATTCTTGATTTTGCAGTAGCACCAGCCCGGGCACTTCGGGCAGGCGTATACGGGTACCACTGGTAAACCACCGCGGGGTTGCTACGGTGAGTAATAGTCGAACCCGCTGACCAGGCACCACCAGCGTGTCAGCGGCTAACTCTGCACTAAGCTCTAAGACAGGAGGGTTGGCTGCCTTGACGGTTACCCCAGCGCTAGCCACCAAGAAGACTAATAGGCTAATAAAACCGTTCGCTAGGCGCGCACCCATTACTCGCTGACCCCGCGCTCGCTGAGCTGTATGGCGAACTTCGTGCGGAGGAAGCGCCCACCGTTTTGCTGCACGCTCCTCAACCACAGTGCCGCGGTTTCCGGGCTGGCGAGAAGTTCTTCGGCACTGTACTGCTTTCGAGGTGTTTGTTCAGCCGTCAACTCCTCGCTGCCCTCGCCAATTTGCGGGTCGAACTCATCAATCTCCTCGCTACTGACACCGGCTTCCTGCTGTTGAGACGCACTGAGACGGTTGATGTCGTCGACTATTTTCTTGAGTCGATCTCGATTTTCCTTAGCGCCGGGAAAGTCTGCTTGTCGCTCGAGTAGCGCGTTGTAGTCGCGTAGAGCGCGGATATAATCTCGACTCTGGGCGTGCGCATTTGCCGCGTTAAATAGGGCCACCACGCTATCTTTACGTGCATACAAGCTGGCTGCTTGGGGGAAGCTCTGAGCGTAATAATGGCTAGTCGCTCGCCACATGGGTAGCCAAAAGGTGCGCGCAGCTTTGTCATAAAAGCCTAGTTCTAGCAGCAGACGACCGTACTGATCGGGCGTGAGCCACAGCGCCATAAAACCATCCAACGCCCACTCGCCAACATTGGACGACTCAGGAGCTTCAGCCGTCCTGTCACTGATAGCTAGCGCAGACTCTTTCGGTCGGGGTTGAGCGCTGAGGGGATCATTAACTGTGAGTAGTAGCGGCAACAGTACCCAGCCCCACAC
>DGPA01000021.1:53149-146247 GCA_002389505.1 Halieaceae bacterium UBA4452 | reverse complement strand
AGCGGATACCCGTTATCGAACCACGGTAGCGCCTCATTATCGATAATGCTGAAGCCAGCGTTGAGTGCAGCGGTAATCTTGGCAACGTCGCGGGTATCCACGCTGTCGTCAATAAAGGTGGCATCACAACGACTGGCGAGAGACGTGAGCGCGCGACGATCGAGGGGTGTCTTGGTGAGCTTGAGATTCTCGCTGCCCACACCATAGACCACTAGCCGGTGGGGAGAGGTCTGACACCAGGCACTAAACAGCGCTTCGGAGTGCGCGCCGAGTCCGTCGGTCACCAGTAGCACAGATCCACTCCGCCGAGCGCTAAGGAGTAATCGATCGACGCTAGGCAAGGCATATTCTGGGAATTTACCCGCCCGAGGCACTATGTTTTCCTCAATCGCAGCTAAATAGTTGCGCACAATGTCGTGATCATTGGTCAGCGGTATCACCGTGTGCGCACTGCCCGCAAAAACAATAAGTGCGACGTGTTTATCACTGATCTGATCAAGCAGGTCAGCGACCTTCTGGCGTGCGCGGATCCCTCGTGAGGGCTCGATATCCTGCTCGGACATGGAATCAGAGACATCCAAAATAACCACCAATGGTGCGCTGTCTTCTGCCAGTGGTGAGTGCTGTTGCCGCCAGCTAGGCCCAGCCAAAATTAAGGTAATGAGCACAAAAAGCAGCAAAACAACCGTATCGGGACTTAAGACACGCTGACGGGGTGGCGGTACTCGTAAATGCTCAATCAGGTGGGGTTCAATAATGTGGGTGAAGGCATCGTCCACCGAGGGATTTTTCCGCAGCAGATAGTCCAGCAACAGCAGCGAGGGCAGTAGCAGCAACCAGAGTGGCCGCAGAAAATGAAATGCGCTTATACCCTCCATCAGCGTCGATGCACCTGGGTGACCGAAGGAACTTTCCGCAGACCCATTAGGCCGCTGAGAATCCGCAGGGCAATGTAGATCAGCGCAAATAGCGCTAGGGGAGCCCAGTGGAGGTCGGCTCGTGGCCGGAACGCAACGCTGTCGAAAATTGTCGGTTCTAAGTCCGCAAGCAGAGCAAAAATACTATCGAGCTCGGTGCGATTAAACGCGACAAAACTTCGCCCCCCTGTTACTAGGGCCATGCGTTCAAGTGTTAACCTATCAATGGCCTCCTCGCCTATAGCCTCAGGGTCGCCAATGGCTATGGGGTAAATACGTATCGATTCGGTGGCCGCCACGCGTGCAGCATCAATGGGGGGGACGATACTGCCGGTATCATTGCCGTCGGTTAGTAACAATAAAACCCGGTTTTCAGTGTCCGCTTGTCGAAACAGCTTGATACTCAGTCCCACTGCATCCCCCAGCACTGTGCTCGGCCCCGCCATACGAATACGCGTTTCGTCCAACAACACCTGCCAAGTGTCATGGTCTTCGGTAAATGGCGATTGTAAAAAAGCGCCGGATCCAAAGACGATGAGTCCCAAGCGATCACCGGTCCGCTCAGCCACTAAGCGATGGAGTACATCTTTTACGGCGCTCAGCCGATCGACGCGTTCACCGCGGTCATTGCTAAAATCTTGCGCCTCCATAGAGCCACTGAGATCCACCGCTACCATGAGATCACGGCCTGCCTTTTGTTGTTCAATGGCTTCCCCGAGCCATTGTGGCTTCGCCGCTGCAGTCACCAATGCCAGCCAAAGCAGGGTAGCCAGGAACTGCTGACTGCGCCGGGGACTCAGGATCCTGGCGCCCCGTCGCCGCTGCTCATCCGCCGCGCTTAACAATCGCTCGAAAAAGGGTATGCGAATGGCATCTCTGGTCACTCGATAGGGAGGTAATAAGCCCATGACGAGGGGCAAAGGCAGTAACAGCCACGCCCAGGCGTTTTGCCATTGTAGTCCTGTTACCAGGACTTCAAGCGGGTTCATGATCATCTCGATGCTGGCGCAGCCATAGCCGCGTTTCGCGGCCCAGCTGTGCGGCATCAACGGCCGCTGCGTAAGGCTCATACGGAGGCTCGTGATCAAGCGAATCGTGCAGATTCTGCCGATGACTGGCGGGGGTTCGATAAAGTTCGCTGTTTAACACTTCAGTGAGGAGGGCAATAGGGTGGGGGCCAGGCATCCGCCGTCTTAGCCAGACTACCCAGGCATCACCGGTCAAAGTCGCTACCTCGCGGCGTGAACTGGCCACGATTGCCGTCATCTTGAGCAGCTCGTTGACCGTTATGGGATTGATAGCATTGTGATTATGAAGCGTTGATAAGCGCCTCAGTGCCTCTCTGCGATAGCCATTGCGAAGCCATCGACGTGCCATTGTCGACAGCGATCGGAGCAGTAATATCCCCAAAATGGCTGCCAATGCATACCACCCCGGCGCAGTGGGCAGCCAGCTAATAGCTTCAGGTGGCAGTATCTCGTGCATACCGCGCAGCATAGGGTTGCCGAAGCTTTCCGGGAGTGGCGGTAAGTAGCTCGCCATCTGCGGGGTCGGTGAGATCACCGTCTATCTGTCAAGCTAGCGCCTAACTGGCGGTGGAGCTGAAGGGTAATATCGGACTCGGTACTGAGCGGAATAACAGGAATACCATGGCGCTTCAGTGTTGCAGACAGTTGGCCAAAGCGCTGCTGAAAGTCGGCCCGAAAGCGAGTTGCGGTTGAGGATCGTTGGGCGTCAATTTCCAGCTGATGCTGCCCATCGCTGGCCACCAGTTTGTGCGCAGTAACAATATCGCGCTCCATGGGGTCACTGATCACCGTTGCAATAATGTCATTGTTTCGGCGTATCGCTTTTAAGGTCTTAAGGCAGTCATCGCCCCAGCCGTCGAAGTCGGAAATAATGATTACCAGTCCGTTATGACCGAGTCGTGGAGCCAGCGCTTGTAATGCCTGCGCGAGTCCTGCGGCATTTGACGGTTGTCCCCGGCCGGCTGTTAATTGGTTGTTCATGGTAACAAGTTGCGCAAGCCAGCCCAGGGTTGTTGTATGAGATCGGCTGGGGGGCGTGAGTCGTTGCTGCTGGTCATTGAATAATAAGGCGCCAACGCGGTCGCCAACAGCCAGTACGCCCCAGGCTGCTAGCGCGGCGGCAGACCCGGCAGCCACCGACTTCATCTGGTGCCGACTACCAAAAAACATGGACAGCCGTTGATCGATGAGCAGCCACACTGGCCGGTCACGTTCTTCTGCGTAAATACGCACGTGCGGGTTACCTGTGCGCCGAGTCACGCGCCAATCCATTGCGCGAATATCGTCCCCAGGGCGGTAACGCCGCAGTTCACTGAAATCGAGACCGCGGCCCCGCAAGCGAGCGCGTTTACGGCCTGCCAGCACTGAGTGCGTCGGTTGCATCGGTAAGAAGCCCAGCCCGTGGGCACCATGACGCAGTCGCGTGAGATCCTTTAATACAAGATAGACACCTGCGGTCACCGTATTAGCCTACGGCCACTAAGGCAAAGAGCTCTTGGATTACGCTGTCGGTGTCGACGCCATCGGCTAGTGCGTCATAGCTGAGCATAAGCCGATGTCGCAGGACCGCAGGGGCAACGGCGCGGACATCCTCTGGCAACACATGGTCTCGCGCGTGTAGCCAAGCTTCAGCCCGGCAGGCGCGATGCAGGGCGATGCTCGCTCGGGGGCTTGAGCCAACGCTCACCCACTGACCAAGCTGCTCAGATAAATCGCTGGGGTGACGCGTTGCCATGACAATATCGACCACATACTTTTCTATGGGTTCGGAAATAATAATTTGTTGTATCTCTTGACGGGCAGTGAAGATGGCTTGTGGATCAATACAGTGCGGTATCTCATCGCTACCCAACTCTTCCTCTTGGAGCATACGAACAATGGCTAATTCTGCAGTAGCATCGGGATAGGCCACACGCACTTTGAATAAAAATCGATCCATTTGAGCCTCAGGCAGTGGATAGGTGCCCTCCTGGTCAACCGGGTTTTGTGTGGCCATGACTAAAAAGAGTGGGGGTAGCTCATAGGTGTTTCCGGCGACCGTCACCTGCCGTTCTTCCATCGCTTCAAGGAGGGCTGACTGGACCTTTGCGGGAGCACGGTTTATTTCGTCGGCCAATACCAGTTCATTGAAAATAGGGCCGGGTTCAAATTGTAATTGGCCACTACCACTGCTGTTCTCATGGTAGGTTTCGCTACCGGTAACATCGGCCGGCAGTAAATCAGGTGTGAACTGAATTCGTCCTAAATTGACGTTCAATAAAGCGGCGAGGGTTTTAATCGAGCGGGTTTTCGCCGTGCCCGGTAAGCCCTCAAGCAGCACGTTACCGTTGCACAACAAGGCGAGTAATAGGCTGTGGACGACCTCCTCCTGCCCAAGGACCACGCGGTTCATTTGATCGCCTAAAAGACGCAGTTGCTGCAAGGGTGACGAGACCATTAGCTACCTTAGGGTGTCGTGGACAGGTGTCGATAGATTAACAGCTTTTCATGTGGCTGAGGTTGTCAAAACCGTCGTTAGTGAGCCCAAGCACGCCGCGCGCTAAAGCGTTTAGACAGGTAGGCCATTTGATCGGCTAACACCCGCTCCTTGGCTAAAAAATGCCACTCGCAGGGATTGGGGCGGAAGGGCACCGCCAGCAGCGGCATACTGGCTTCTTCAGGGGTTTTATTGTCTTTTTGCCAATTGCAACGTTTACAGGCGGCCACCACATTTTCCCAGCGGTCGCGACCGCCTCGGGAGAGAGGAATGACATGATCTCGGGTGAGCGCGCTGCGCCTCAATGGCTTACCGCAGTAGAGGCAGGCGTGATTATCACGACGAAATAACGTTCGATTACACAAAGGCGGTGTAAAGCCGTTATGAATACGCCCGACAGTGGCAATGATCGGTTGCAGGGTAATGCTCGACTGCACGCCGGTTAACCGCTGAATGCCTCCGAAAATTGGCGCGAGCGCATTGCCGATGCCATACATGACATCGCCTCGGGCGTAGGCCGTCACTGCCTCTTGAATCGTTAGCCATCCTCGAGGTTGGCCGGCTAGATCCAATTTTAGGATCGATTGCATCACAGATTTCGTTCTCGGTTTTACAGAAAGTTACCCAATTTTCAACAGTAACACAATGACGGATAGCCCCCCGGCATTGTCGATCTAGCGGGTGATGATTGGATGTTCCACTACTGAGCTATCCACGTGGCGCTGATCAGCTCCTGCTCACCATCATACACTCGGCCGTCGAAGGTCGATCCCTTGGGGATCTCTCCAACGCCTGCAGGAGTGCCGGTCATGATAATATCGTTGTCCTCCAGTCGGGTGAATTTAGCCAGTTCTTCAAGGATGAGTGTCGGTGGATAGAGCATGAGATCACACCCTCCGTGTTGACGAAGCTCGCCGTCAATACGGAGTTCGATCCGCAGTTCATCGAGGCAATGGGGAGCAGATACAAAGGGACTAAAAAGGGCGGCACCATCGAAGGCTTTCGCTCGCTCCCAGGGGAGTCCGGTCGTTTTCAATTGCCACTGCAGTGCCCGCTTGGTGAGATCGAGACCGAAGCCAACCCCGACGACTTTATCACTACCCATGAGCAGACATATCTCACCTTCATAGTGAATGGCCTCACCTCGAAACGATTGCAAGGTGGGGCTAATCGCCGAGGCTGGTTTCATGAATACCACCATGTCGGCGGGAATCACCGCATCCATCTCTTCGATATGGGCCGCGTAGTTCTTGCCAATACAAACAATTTTCCCCGCGGCCTTCGTTTGACCGTTAAACTCAATAGTGCTCATGATGGCAGTCCCTATTCTGTGTGACACGCAATGCCCGCCTTAGCGGTGACGCTCTGCAGTGGAGATGTTAACAATGAACGGCTTGGAGAACCCCCTATGAAATTTGGCCCGGGCGCTATGGTTGCTGCCGCTTTTATAGGTCCAGGTACCGTAGTGACCGCCATAACAATCGGTGCCGAGACCGGGGCGTCGCTGCTTTGGGCAATGCTATGTTCAATAGCGGCCACGATCATATTACAGGAGCTCTCGGTGCGTACCGCGCTGGCGACAAACGCCGATCTAGCGCAGTTGATCCATCGTCTGGGCATAAGCAGTCGATGGGGTTGGGGTCTTATCGCTTTAGTGGTGGTGGCCATTGGCGTGGGCAATAGCGCCTATCAATCGGGTAATCTCATCGGCGCGGGTTTGGGTTTGAAGGCTGCCTTGGGCTGGTCTCTTGACCTTATCATTGTGGTGGCTAGCGTCATGGGCGCAACGCTCATTATCGTTGATCGATATCGCTGGCTCGAGCGAGTATTGTCTTCTCTGGTCATGGTCATGGCCGTTGTTTTTATTGGCCTGGCACTGGCGTTGATGCCTGAATTTCTAACGCAATCCGCTGATCGATTGTGGCCGACCTTGGGCCTTGAATCAGCAGGATTGGTACTGGCGTTAGTGGGCACAACGGTGGTCCCGTATAACCTTTTCTTACACGCTAGCGCTGTGCGACGACGTTGGCAGGGTGTTGAGCTGGGCCGCGCTATGAGTGAGGCGCGGCGAGATGCGTTAGTCGCCATCTCCATAGGGGGATTGATTACCGCTGCCATTATGGTGGTGGCCTCAGTGCTTGTCGCAGAGGCGACACGTGGGTCAGCGTTTGAGCAGTTAGTCGTTGCGGTTGGCCATCGCTTTCCGGTGATTGGACCTTGGTTGATCGGAGGTGGATTGTTCGCTGCAGGCCTGACGTCGGCCATCGCTGCGCCGATTGCCGCGGGCTGGGCGGTCAGCGGTGCGCTGGGTTGGTCGACGGCGCCGGGCAGTCGCCCCGTAAAAGTCATTGCCTTACTGGTGTTAATAGTAGGGTCAACGTTGGCATTGCAGGCAAGCAGTCCGGTGGCTTTGATCTTGAGCGCGCAGGTAACCAATGCGTTGGTGTTGCCGGTGGTGTCGGTAGTATTACTCGTCATTGCCAACCAGGCTACGGTGCCGTTGATTTACCGTAATACACGGCTTACCAATGGTCTTGGCATCGGTGTCTTGGTGTTCGTTTGTGTTCTGGCAGCCAGCAAACTGTGGGGCTTAACGGGATAGACGGCGATGGGCCTGTTAGGTCAACGACAGCCCCCTGCGACTGGCGACCTGGCATCTTGCAATGTGCAGTAAAATACCCCAATGTACTGTCTACTCTGCGCCTTGGTTGTCCCATGCGCCGTGCATGAGCGACCATCTTGGCATGCCAAGGCCAGTGACTAACCGGTAACGATGACCCACACTCACGAGCGTATTCCATGCATAAATATTCAGTAGCACTGCTAGCGATCTTGTCCCTTAGCGTTCAGGCTGCAGACAAGCCGAATATCCTAGCTATTTGGGGTGACGACATTGGTTTTTGGAACTTATCCACCAACAATATGGGCATGATGGGCTATCAGACCCCTAACATTGACCGAATCGCCAATGAAGGCGCCAAATTCACCGATTATTACGGCCAGCAGAGTTGCACGGCGGGTCGCTCGGCGTTTATCACGGGCCAATCGCCGATACGCACGGGTTTGACCAAGGTCGGCATTCCGGGTGCCGACTTAGGTATCCGTCCCGAGGATGTCACTTTGGCATCGCTATTAAAAGAAGAGGGGTATGTTACCGGGCAATACGGTAAAAACCATTTGGGTGACCGGGACGAGTTTTTACCGACCAAGCATGGCTTCGATGAGTTTTTCGGTAACTTGTATCACTTAAATGCGGAGGAGGAACCTGAGCACCCTGACTATCCAAGCGATCCCGCTTTTCGTGAGCGCTTTGGTCCTCGAGGCGTCATTCACTCCTATGCCGACGGACGTATTGAAGATACCGGTCCCCTCAACAAGAAACGCATGGAAACCGTTGACCGCGAGTTTTTAGCGGCGGCGCAAGACTTTATCAATAAGGCGGTGGAAGACGACAAGCCGTTTTTTGTCTGGTTCAATTCGACGCGTATGCATTATTACACGCATACTGCCGAGGAAGAGCTCGGGCTATCCGGACAGGGCTTCTACAATGACGCTATGGTCGGTCACGATAGGCTGGTTGGTGAGTTACTCGATCAGCTGGATGACTTGGGCATTGCAGACAACACCATTGTCTTTTACTCAACGGACAATGGTCCTCATTATAATCAGTGGCCTGACGCCGGTATCACTCCCTTTCGCAGTGAGAAAAATACCAATTGGGAAGGGGGATTCCGTGTCCCCGCTATGGTGCGCTGGCCCGGTCAGATTTCTGAAGGGCAGGTCATTAATGACATAATGAGCCATCAAGATTGGGTGCCGACGTTATTGGCGGCCGCAGGTCGACCGGGTCTTATCAGTGAATTAAAAACAGGTGTCACGGTGAATGGTCGAGAGTATAAAAATCACCTCGATGGCTTTAATTTTTTACCGTTTTTGCGCGGCAATACCAATAAAGGCCCGCGTCATAGCTTTTTGTATTGGAGCGATGATGGTTTGCTCACGGCTATGCGGGTGGGTGATTGGAAAGTAGTGTTTGCTGAACAGCGGGCTAAAGGCTTTGATGTGTGGCGTGAGCAGTTTGATACCCTGCGTATCCCCAAGGTTTTCCATCTACGCCGAGATCCCTTTGAACGGGCGGATGAAAATGCCAATAGCTATGATGATTGGTGGAATCGTGTCGCCCTCGCACGCATTGGTATGGCGCGCATAGAATTGGGTAAATTTTTGGCCAGTCTGCAAGCGTATCCGCCCAGGCAGCGGCCAGCCACGTTTACGATTGATCAAATGATGGAACCTTTCTTTGACGACTGATGACTTAACGCCAGCATTCTCGAGGCTCATTTTTTGAGCGCGCATGACCAAAGCAAAGGTCAATAGTGTGGAGGGCGTTTGAGTAAACTCGGTGCTTGTCGAGCAATGGGTGCGGTTTTACGCAGTCTCAGCCAGCGATGAACTTACCGACCTTCTCAGATGTTCAGGCTGCCGCACAGCGACTGTCGGGTCATGTGGTCCGAACGCCAATGCTAACCAACCCATTCCTTGATGCTCAGGTCGGACGCCAGTTGTTTTTCAAGCCGGAGTGCCTACAACTCACTGGCAGCTTTAAGGTTCGCGGCGCGCTGAATCGTCTTTTGTGCTTAACGCCCCAAGAGCGTGCCGCAGGGGTTATTGCCTGGTCGTCGGGCAATCACGCTCAGGGTATCGCCTATGCGGCTCAACGCTTGGGGATTTCGGCGCGCATTGTTATGCCTAAAGACGCCCCGTTAATAAAACGTCAACATACCCAAGCCTATGGCGCGACAGTCATTCCCTATGATCGGTACTCAGAAGATCGAGAGGCGATCGCCTACCAGCTGGCGGACACCGATGGGGGTATTATTGTTCCTTCCTTCGATGATCCGTTAGTGATCGCAGGTCAGGGTACGGTCGGTCTTGAACTATTTGAAGATGTCGGTGGTCAGGACATTCACCTCGATGCACTGTTGGTGTGCTGCAGTGGTGGTGGTTTAGTGGCGGGCTGTGCACTGGCCGGTGAGGCATTAAGCCCGAATACCGCTATCTTCAGCGTAGAACCCGCTGACTTCGATGATCATCGCCGATCATTACAGCAGGGTCGTCGCGAGCGGGTGTCTGAACAGCGTCACTCCCTATGTGATGCACTACTGGCACCCATCCCAGGTGAAATGACCTTCGCGATTAACCAGCCTCGGCTGGCGGGTGGCTTGGCCGTCACCGACGCCGCCGTTAAGCGTGGCATGCAGGCGGCGTTTGAGCATTTGAAAGTCGTTGTCGAGCCCGGCGGTGCTGTGGGAATGGCGGCCGTGCTCGAGCAATTACTGCCGGTTAGCTATGAGCGTATAGGTGTAGTGTTATCGGGAGGTAACGTTGATCCTCTCCTGTTCGCCGCCATTATTGACGCGCCTGATGAGTGACGTGGTGGCTTTAGTCATACGACGGATCCTAGCGAGCCCGCTGGCTTGGCTAGGGTGGTATGCGCATTGAGGAGAGTAGCTGCGGGTGGTTTGGCTATCCCGCGTGACTCAAACACTAGAAAGAGGGGTGGCTATGGAGCCAGTACTCGATTGGGAGCAGCGCTATAGGGAATCGACAACCGCCTGGGAGCGCGACCAATTAAATCCGGCCTTTGAGCAATGGCAAGCCGATTTTTCAGAGGCCCCTGGCCGCGTGATCTTACCCGGCTGTGGGCGCGCAGCGGAAGTCATCGCCTTTGCCCAGCTCGGCTGGCAAGTCACGGGTATAGACTTGGCTGAAACCGCCATTGACTATCAGCGTAATGCGCTGCATGAAGCGGGTTTGGAAGGCGAACTCATGGCGTCAAATTTATTTGATTGGCAACCCCCGTGTCCCGCCGATCTCGTCTATGAGCAAACTTGTTTGTGTGCGCTTCATCCAGATCAATGGCCAGCGTATGAACAGCAACTTCTTCGATGGCTGAAGCCTGGCGGCCGCCTCGCCGCCTTATTTATGCAGGCAGAGCGCGATGCACAAGGGCCACCCTTCCACTGTGATCTCGAGAGTATGCATGCCATCTTCAGCGCTGATCGATGGCAGTGGGGCGATCGAGCGGTACGCGCGGAACATCCCCTGGGCTTTTATGAGCTAGGGGTTTTACTCACCCGCCTATGATGATAACCGAGTCAGCGCTCAGCGACCCAACACAGTGGCTAAGGCCGTCAAGCAGCGATTAACGTTGACCGCGTTACTGCCGTAGCCCATTAAGCCAATACGCCATTGCTTGCCTGCAAGTTCGCCAAGGCCTGCGCCGATCTCAAGATCAAACTCTTGCAACAATCTTGCCCGTACGTCGGCGTCATTGACACCCTCTGGAATGCAAACGGCGTTAAGCTGTGGCAAACGCCACTCGCGGTCTACCGCCATTGACAGTCCGAGGTCTGCTAATCCCGCCACCAACTGCTCGTGGTGGTGTTGGTGGCGCTCAAAGCTAGCGGCGAGGCCTTCCTCTTCAAGCATGATGAGCGACTCGTGTAAGGCATACATGGCGTTAACAGGAGCGGTATGGTGGTAGGCGCGTTTGGCATTGCCCGCCCAATAACCCATGACCAACTGCATGTCTAGAAACCAGCTTTGTACCTTGGTTTTCCGTTGTTGGATACGTTCAATGGCTGCCGAGCTGAAGGTAATGGGTGCGATACCCGGCACACAGGATAGGCATTTTTGAGTGCCTGAGTAGACCGCGTCGGCACCCCATGTGTCGACCTGCAAATCAATGCCCGCAAGAGTGGTCACCGCATCGACAATGGATAGAACACCGGCCGATTTCGCTAACGCGCATAAGGTTTTTGCATCGCTACGGACGCCGGTAGACGTCTCTGAATGCACAAAAGCAAGGACACTGGTAGTGGGGTTGGCTTTCAAGGCCTCTTCCACCTTGTGTGGATCGACAGGATCACCCCAACGATCTTGCACCATGATCGCGGTGGCCCCAATGCGCTCGACATTTTCTTTCATGCGCCCGCCAAACACACCATTTTGACACACGATTACGGTATCGCCCGGGGAGATTAGATTGACGAATGCGGCTTCCATTCCCGCAGAGCCGGGAGCAGAAATGGGAATAGTTAACGCACTCTGGGTTTGAAAGGTGGCCTGTAATAGCCGCTTAACATCATCCATGAGGCCGACAAATAACGGATCTAAATGACCGATGGTGGGGCGAGATAAAGCACCTAGTACCCGCGACGAAACGTCAGA
This sequence comes from Halieaceae bacterium UBA4452, assembly GCA_002389505.1. Taxonomy (GTDB): domain Bacteria; phylum Pseudomonadota; class Gammaproteobacteria; order Pseudomonadales; family Halieaceae; genus Luminiphilus. The sequence continues at coordinate 134,593 of DGPA01000021.1, read as the reverse complement.
GGGACCGGGGCCCATTAAGGTGCGAACGGGGGGGTAAAAGCTGTTGGTCATGGTGAAATCCATTGTCATGTAGTTGCGTTAACGCGCGATGTTCGCGGTGTAAATCAAGGCGCGGAGTATGCCGAAAATCGTGGGTGACGGCTATTCTACCCCCCATGCTTCTATCCGCTCTTGCTGTTCAAGCCAAGCTTCTTCAAGGCCTTGCAGGCCGCGTTTTGCGTCACTCTCCTGCATGAGCAAATCAGCGAGTCTATTTTTTTGATCCTCCCCATAGAGATCGCTATCAGCGAGCTGTTTCTGTATGGCGGCCAGTTGGCTGTGTGCCTGCTCAATTTGCTTTTCAATTTTTTCAAGGGCTTTTTTTAATGGCAGTAGCTTTGCTCGTTGCTGCGCCGCAACCTGCCGTTGCTGTTTTTTTGAACCACCGCTGCCGGATTTGATCGGTTCGCTCGTGGGTGCATACGCGGATTTACTCAGCACCCATTTTTCGTAGGCGTTTAAATCGTCATCGTATTCTTGGACAGCGCCATTGTGGACCAGCATCAGTTGCTCGACACTGTTGCGCATGAGATGTCGATCGTGACTGACCAAAAGTAAGGCGCCTTCAAAGCCTTGCAGGGCCACTTCCAGTGCGTGGCGCATTTCTAGATCTAAGTGGTTGGTGGGCTCATCAAGTATCAATACGTTGGGATCTTGCCAGACCACCATTGCCAGTGCCAGACGTGCTTTCTCACCGCCGGAAAACGGTCGAATTTCCCCGGTGGCCATATCGCCTCTAAAGTTAAAGCCACCTAAGAAGTTCAACAGCTGCTGTTCGCGCCTCCCCGGTGTGAGGCGTTGCAAATGCAGTAGCGGACTGGCGTTGAGGTCGAGCACGCTGAGTTGCTGCTGGTCAAAGTAACCCACCCGCAGGTGCGTCCCTGACTGACGTGAGCCACTCAGTAGTGGTGTGGCGCCTGTCAGGCTTTTGAGTAGCGTGGTCTTACCCGCACCGTTTTTCCCAAGCAGCCCTATGCGATCGCCGGGTCGTAAGGTGAGGGATACGCTAGGAAGGATGGTTGTCGTCGAGTACCCTAACTGCGCCTCATCGAGAACCAGTAGCGGATCGCTACTTTTACCTGGCGCGGGAAATTGGAACTCGAAAGGGGAGTCAATATGAGCCGGGGCCAGTTCTTGCATGCGCTCGAGTTCTTTTATGCGACTTTGTGCTTGCCGCGCTTTCGTCGCTTTGTAGCGAAAGCGGCGCACAAAACTCTCAATTTCTTTTACCCGCCGCTGCTGTTTATCGAACGTGGCTTGCTGCTGGCTTAGATGTTCAGCGCGTTGGCGCTCGTAATCTGAGTAGCCGCCTTTATAAAGGCCGAGCTGCTGCTGTTCAATTTTCATGACGCGTTCGCAGGTGGCATCAATAAAATCCCGATCGTGGGAAATCATCACGAGGGTGCCCCGGTAGCGTTGCAACCAGCTCTCGAGCCACAGTGTGGCATCCAAATCTAAGTGGTTGGTGGGCTCATCTAAGAGCAGCAAATCCGAAGGTGTCATTAGCGCTTGGGCAAGGTTGAGTCGGATGCGCCAACCGCCTGAGAACTGAGTGATGGGGTCGCTCACTTGATGCGCCGCGAAACCCAATCCCAGCAACAGCTGTTCGGCCTGGCGCGGCGCACCATAGCCGTCCAATTCTTCTAGTTGATGATGTAAATGAGCGGCGGTATCGAAGTCTGCTGCCCGCTCAGCCTCCTCCACTGCAGTGAGTAACGCATGGACACTAGCATTACCGGCAGTAACATAGTCCCGAGCCGACTGCTCACCGAACTCAACCTCTTGTGCCATGTGTGCGATACGCATAGATCCTGTGCCGCGTATGTTGCCCTTGTCGGGGGTTAAGTCGCCCAGCAGCATGGCAAACAGCGACGATTTACCGCTGCCGTTGGCACCAATGAGGGCTATTTTTTGCCCAGGTTGTAAGGTGGTATTGGCCGCTTCAAGGAGCAGCTTTGGACCTCGACGGAGGGCAATGTCCTCTAAAATAATCATTCCTGTCCCCCCTGCTGCGCCCGCCACAAGGCGGCATAATGGCCCTCGTGTTCCAGCAGCGCGGTGTGTGTGCCCTGCTCAACAATTTCGCCATCGACCAAGACCACAATGTTATCGGCATCGATAATCGTGGACAGTCGATGGGCAATGACCAGTGCCGTGTGATGCCCGGCGAGCTCTCTGAAGGCGCTGAGCACCGCTTGTTCTGACTGGCTATCGAGGCTCGATGTGGCTTCATCAAATACCAACAGCGGTGCGCCTTTGACGACAGCCCGAGCGATAGCTACTCGTTGGCGTTCGCCGCCAGATAGCTTCAAGCCACGCTCACCGACAACCGTATTGAGCCCTTCGGGGATATGCTTAATAAAGGTATCTAGGTGTGCCGCCTTCACCGCGGCTGCGACCTCGGCATCGGTTGCCTCTGGCCGGGCGTAGCGAATATTTTCTTTGAGGGTATCGTTAAAGAGCACGCAATCCTGAGGAACAATCGCAATATTTTGTCGTAGGGAATCCAGCGTGACGGTATTGATGGGCTGACCGTCAATGCTTATGACGCCCTGTTCTGGATCGTAAAAACGGAACAATAGCTTCACCAGAGTAGACTTGCCGGCACCACTGGCCCCTACCACTGCCACCGTTTCACCCCCGGCAATAGTGAAAGACACGTCATTGATTACTTGTCGACCATTGTCATAGCGAAAGCTGAGCTGAGAAAAGCTGACAGCCCCGGCGTCAATCTGCAGTTGACTGGCATTGGGTAAATCACAGATCGCCGATGATTGGTCGAGTAGGGTAAACATCTTTTCAATACTCGCCAGCGAGGCCTTGATCTCTCGATAAACAAAGCCTAAAAAACCCAGCGGCAAAAAGAGCTGCAACATAAATTGATTGATCAATACAAAATCGCCCAGCGTGTGATGGCCTTGTTGCACTCCCCAGGCGGCCATGGCAAGCATCGCGGTTTGAGAGAGCGCAATGATGAACGCTTGACCACTGTTGAGCGCAAAGAGTGATAGTCGGTTACGTCGTCGAGCATTTTCCCAGTGGTCTAGAGATTCGTCATAGAGACGAGCCTCATAGTGTTCATTGGTGAAATACTTTACGGTCTCATAGTTAAGCAGGCTGTCGACCGCTCGGGTATTACTTTTAGAATCAGCGTCGTTCACTTCTCGTACAAAGCGCGTCCGCCAACGAGTCGCGCGGAAGGAAAACAGCGCATAAGCGACCACGGACAACAGAATAACAGCGCTATATTGAAACCCGTAATTTAGCCATAAAATGCCAGCAACCATGCTAATTTCAAAGAGTGTGGGGGCAATATTGAAAATGAAGAAGCGCATCAAGAAACTGATACCCGAGGTTCCCCGCTCAATATCTCTTGCCAATCCCCCGGTGCGGCGATTGAGGTGATAGTCCAAGTCAAGACTGAGAACATGCTCAAAGACCTGTAAACCGATCTTGTGCAGGGCTCGTTCGGTGACCCGTCCAAATAGCGTATCCCGTAATTCGGCAAACAGGGTATTTGCCAATCGAGCACCCCCGTAGGCAACCACCAGTAGCATAATCAGGTGAATAGCCGTGACCCCTAAATCGCCGTCAAGTCCGTCAACGAGGGCTTTTAATAAAAACGGAATCAACAGTAAGCCACTCTTCGCTGCCAGTAACGCCGCTAGCGCTAGGGTTACTCGCCGCCGATTCTCATAAAGTATCGGCGCGAGTCGTTGCCAGAGCTTGGGCAGCAATTCTCGTCCCGCTTGGGCGCTTATCTCGTCGGTGTACCGGGTCCGCATATGCAAGGGTTCTTAGCTGGTATGGGTAAGGGTCGACACTCTAGCGTATGCGCGGGGTTCATGCATGGATCGATTAGCGTTGTTTAGCCCGGTTTTCATTATGAGCATCCCCGTTTATTGGTCGCCATGAGGAATAGCGGTTGAGCCATCTTTTGAATGACAATCTTGGTGTTTACCCGAGGGGATCATTGATCGGGCGAACCCTTTATTGGTAGGGCAGGATATAAGAAATAGCCAGTGTTGGAGGAAAGCGACGATGATACGACTAATGTGCCTGTTGATGGTAATGATAAGTAGTGCACCGCTGTTCGCCCAGGGGCCCGCTTTCGGGCAGGCTGAGGATACCGCAACCGCGGCGGCGCTGTGGCAGCAAATGCTGGCTCAGAACTTGGTGGGTGATCAACTCAAGCCTGCTGAGCTCTACAAAGGCGTCCAGCCACATGGTTTGGTCCTGGAAAATCTCGTGTCTGAGGCGATGTTGGGTGATCACAAAGGCATGCTGGTGGTTAAGCGAAACTATGGACCCAAGGGCATTGACGAAGCGACAGTGGCGAACAATCGTTGGGCGGCCCTGAAAGCCATCACCATTATGTTCAGCCGAGAAGCTGGCTACGACCCTGACAACCAGAACTGGTTTTATGCAAAATATCTACCCGATGGTTCGCTTGATAAGAACCCAAAGGGAATATCCCTAGCCGGACGCGTTGCTAAAGGTGCCGGGCCCAACGGTGCTGATGGGGGTTGTATTGCCTGTCACCGCGCAGCACCCGGGGATGATTTTTTATATGTCACGGCATTGCCAGAGCAGTAAGAAACTACGATGCCAAGGCCGGCATGGAGGGGTTGACGGCTACTGTGCGTAGCATTAGCCGGTCTCGCTAAACCTCGGGACAGAGGGAACGTGGCCGACCTCAGCGACCACTCTGCATACTGTCGGCAGCGATATCGTCTGAATCTGGCGCGATCAAACGATTCTCATCCTCTTGCATAAGCAGAATATACTCAATGTAGTCCTTCAGTAAACCCAGTTCCCTAGGCTGATCGCTAGGTAAGATGCAGCGCACAACGAAGGTGTTATCACTTTCTCTCTGTATGCACTCCACCACTGTTGCGATGAGGTGTAGGCGGAAGTTGTCAGGCGGAATGGTTAAGGTGAGCTGAACCAATAGCCCCTCTGCAATCGGATCATGCCATTCAAAGGCGACCCCAGACTGACTGACATTGAGTGAAATTAAACTGGGGCCATACAAACTTTCGTTATTGTGATCGGCAATGAGGTCCAGCTTATGGTTGAGTTGCAGCAGTACTTTAACAACTTCTGGCGACGTCTCTGACAGCGCCGTAATCAACTGATGAATTTCTCGATTGACCGAGGTTCGCATCGCCTCTCTGGTGTCGTCTACCTCCAAATGCTCCTCATCAACTGGCCGCCAGCTGAACATCAGTCGATCATCAATGCGTAAATGGCGACGTTTTTCAACCTGGATCATAGCTTCCTCCATTGCATCCAGTGTAAATCTACAGGGAAATTGCGGTGAAGTCTTGCGCATAGCGGCAAACATAGGGGTTATGTGTCCGAAAGCACGTCTCTGGCAGGTCGTCGGCCATGCAGCCAACTACTGACTATGGCACCAGTGATAATTAAACCAGCTCCTATTAGGGTGTTCAGGTGTGGAATTTCACCGAAAAAAGCGAGACCCAGTATGGCCGCAAATACAATTTGTATGTAGCTCAAACTCGTCGCTCGACTAGCCAGATCTGTTTGCATCGCCTTGGTTAACCCAATCTGGCCCACTTGTGTAAATAACCCCACCCCCAGAAGCACTATCCAGGTGTGCCCTGTGGGCCAAATAAAGGTGTCCCAGCCTATTAGGATTGCGGCAGGCAAGCAGACCATTGGAAAGTACAGCACGATAACGGAGGGGTGCTCGGTAGGTGCCAGCTTACGCACTATCGTATAGGCGAGACCACTGCCCAAGGCGCCAGCCAGCCCAGCCAACATTGCCAGCCAGTTCGACCCCATCGAATCAGCGCCGGCGGCGGGCATCAGCATGACCAACAAACCCAGTAAACTGAGCATGACGCAGACGAGGGTAGGTATGCTAGGGACTTCTCTGAGTATGAGATAGGCCAATGCTGCAGTAAATACTGGGTGTAAATATTGTAAGACTGTGGCTTGAGCATAGGGCAGGTGTAGCACGGCATAGTAAACACAGGTGAGCGAGAGAAAGCCGACAGCGCCACGGGCAAATAGCCAGCCGCGACGGTGACCGAGAGGATGGCGCCCGGCACGTCGAATATCGGCGAGGGACAAGACAATAGAAATGGCCGCACGAACGGCAATGATTTGCAGCAGCGGCACATCGGCACCGCCAGCGACCTTTACCAGGGCGCCCATCACCGAAAAGCCGAATGCGCTGAGTAGCATGTATTGGGCGCCATTCACGCTTGGTAGCGCCTCATTAAATGGCAGGCCGACAGGGTCAAGGTGTTGATGGTTCAATCCTGCGAAAAGTGAGGTTTATACGTTCACCGGTTATTTTTTTACTGCGCGGAATTTGGTGCTCCCAGTACGCTTGCGTGTTGCCAGCCATCACCAACAGCGAGCCGTGAGGCAGGAAAATCGACAATTTTTCCCGTGTCTGACGATGGCGCAAATCAAAGCGTCGCGCTTGTCCAAGGCTGATAGAGGCGATCACAGGTGCCCGGCCCAGCTCGGATTCATTATCGGAGTGCCAGCCCATCGCATCCTGCCCGTCGCGATAACGATTGAGCAATACGCTATTAAACGCCATGCCGCTTTGTTGTTCACAGCGTGTCCTCAGCGCGCCTAAGGGCTGGGTCCAGGGCAGCGCTAACAAGGTATCTCCCGAGTAACGGTAGCGTATGCCTTCATCGCCATACCAAGCAATCAGCCGGGGTTGTAAATGGCGCTTACCGTATACTGTAATTGCGCGCTGCTGCCATTGAATGTGGTGAGTGAGTTCCTGCAACCATTTATCAGCTTGTGCTAGCTCGATAAACTGCGGCCAAATCTTGACATCGCTGCCATCCTCAGAGGCAATGAGTTGCTGAGCACTGGTGGCTGAGCTGTCGAACAGGCTGGCTTGCATCGTTGCTCAGGGCGCATTCACTGGATCGGCAGTAGCAATTGGCTGCCAAGGCCAGAGACGAAAACGACCAATAAAAAATGATTGAAAAACGAGAATAATAAACCACGTTAAAAATGCAGGGAGACGAAGCTCGCGCATAATTGAGAGATCAAAGCCAAGCCACACGGGGTGGGTCGGCGTGCCTTCAATCGATAGTTGCACCGAGCAATGCTGGTCCGCACAACCGCGAATAGTGTCGATAAACGCCAGTATCTGCTGATATATCTCCCAGTAGCCACTCAGGCCGATGAGCAGGCTGATCAACCAGAGCAAAAGTGCATTGAAAGCAATCCAAGCTAGTGCATCGCTAATCGACTGTTTCACGGCGTGCTTCTCTAATCAATGTAATGGAGGATACGGGTTACCACATGGTTAAGGTGCACAGCGTACACTACTCGCTCGCTAAGCGCCGCTTTTGCGGAGTAGATGATCAACAGCGCGAGGGCGAGTAAGCCAGTAACAGTGAGCTGAAATAACACCCAGCTCGCAGTCCTGTTATCCTTGGTGCTTTTAACGCGTTCAATGCTAGGAATGCTATTTATGCAGCGATTAGTTATCGGTATCAGTGGTGCCTCCGGTGTTATTTACGGCGTACGCGCACTCGAGTTGCTCGCCGATCTGCCCATCGAAACGCATTTGGTCATGTCTAAGTCCGCTGAGCTTACTGTCCACTATGAATTGGATCGATCGGTGGAAGCTATTCGCGCGCTGGCCACAGAGAGCCATTCGGTCAGGAATGTGGGTGCTTCCATTGCCAGTGGTTCTTTTGTCGGTGTGGGCATGCTGGTGGCACCTTGCTCAATGCGCACCCTGGGAGAAATTGTTTCTGGAGTCACTTCAACGCTGTTGACTCGTGCGGCTGATGTGGCACTCAAGGAGCGGCGGCAGCTGGTGTTAATGGTACGTGAGACGCCGCTACATTTAGGTCATTTGCGCAATATGGTCGCTGCCACCGAGATGGGTGCCGTTATTGCACCGCCAGTACCTGCCTTTTATACGGGCCCCGACAGTGTCGATAAAATGGTCACACAAAGCGTTGCCCGCACCCTAGATCTTTTCGGCATTGACGTCCCGGAGACCGAGCGCTGGACAGAAACATGACATCGAACCGCTGGGGTATGTCCCGGGAATGGCTGGTATTTACTGTCATCGTCGTCGATCTCATAGGATTTGGTATCGTTATCCCGATTTTGCCCTTTATGTCACCGGCACTGGGTGGGGATGAGTTTGATGTTGCGCTAGTCATCGCCCTGTATAGCGTGTGTGCCGGGGTGGCCGGGTCCTACTGGGGTGCGTTGTCGGACCGAATTGGGCGTAAAAAAGTATTGATGATCTGCCTGACGGGCGGTGCCATCTCTTACATCCTGTTGGGCTTTGCCAATGAACTGTGGCTCGTCTATGTGGCACGCGCAATGGCGGGGGTCATGGCAGGCAATTTACCCGTTGCGTCGGCATTAATGGCGGATTTGAGCCGACCTGAGCGACGTGCCAAGGCGATGGGTTTGGTCGGCACGGCGTTTGGACTGGGCTTAATTTTGGGGCCGTTGTTGGGAGGACTATTGGCTGGAGACGGACAGTCATTCGCGGCGGCGGGTTTCTTTGCCGCGGCTATGTCACTGTTATCGGTGGTTTTAGCCGCGTTCTTGTTGCCCCCTGATGGTCCACTGCGGAGCAATGCCGTGGCGGCGCCCGTCACAACATCGTCCTTACAATTTATTCGTCATACGGGCTCCGAGTTACTGCTTGTGCAATATGTCCTGCACACTTTCGCGGTGAGTGCGGCTATTTACCTGAGCCCGCTATGGTTAGCTGCCTTGTTGAATTGGGGCCCTCGGGAGATAGGGATTTTATTCGGTGTTGTTGGTCTAGCGATGATCATTATTCAAGGGGCACTGCTCAACTGGTTGACGACGCGCTTTGGCCTGATCAACCTACTGGGCGTTGGTGCGGCTATTTTTGCGGCAAGCTTGATAATAGCGCCGCTAACGGTGGGTGAGTATCCTCGTGCGATTGTGGTCTTCATGGCGTTCACTGGCGCGACCTGCGTACTGCCGGTACTCAATACCATTGCCAGTACCAGTGTACCGGCGACAGAGTGCGGGCGGATGATGGGGTTAACCGCCCTCGCGGCGTCAGTGGGGCGCGTTGGTGGCCCGTTAGTCATTGGTGCCGTCTTGACGATCGCAGGTTACACCCTTGCGTGGTTGCTGATGGCGCTACCGGTAGCCGTGGTGCTGATTTGGGCTATGACCCGTGACGGCCGCTATCAGCGATTCATATACTCGCCGGCCTTAGATAGCGAGCTTGCCGATGACCTCTAAAATAGTGATTACACTGCCCTTGCCCGACGTCGTGGTGACGTCACTTCGCGAGCGCTTCGATGTCCTCGCCTGGGATCATCCGGAAGCGATGCCCGAGGCAACTCTGCAGACGTGGCTACAGGGGTCAGACGCGATTCTCTGCTCGGTCGGCAATACTATTTCTGCGGCGACTATTGCCGGTGCGGCGCGTCAGTTAAAAGTTATTTCAACTATTTCGGTGGGGGTTGATCATATTGCTATTGATGCGGCTACAGTCGCAGGCATCCCAGTGGGCTATACCCCAGGCGTACTCACTGACAGCACAGCCGATATGGCCTTGGCGTTGATGTTGGCATGCACACGAAGAATTGCCGAGTCCGATCGATTTGTTCGAGCCGGTGGCTGGCAGGGAGCGTGGTCTGCAGGGATGCTGCTGGGCACCGATCTGAGTCGATCTACGGTTGGACTGCTTGGCATGGGGCCGATTGGCCAAGCGGTGGCCAAACGCCTTCAGGGCTTTGGCGCCACAGTGATTGCCTGGAATCGGAGCGTCAAAGAGGTGCCAGGCGTTGATATGGTTGATCTTGATGCGCTCTTTGAGCAATCTGATGTCATTTCACTCCATGCGGCACTGACTAAAGATACCCAGCATGTAGTATCCGCCCAGCGGCTCGCCCAAATGAAAGATGGCGCTATTCTCATCAATACTGCGCGGGGCGGTTTGGTCGATGAGCAAGCGTTAGTTAACGAACTCGACAGCGGCAGGCTCTATGCGGGTCTCGATGTCTTCGATCGAGAGCCGCTGTCCTTAGACAGTCCCCTACTACGTCTGGAGAATACGGTATTAACGCCGCATCTTGGTAGCGCGACCGCGGCCACACGCCAAGCCATGATGGCATGCGCGATTGAGAATTTGGTGGCTGGATTGATGGGAGCGCGACTACCTTGTTGCGTTAATCCCACCGTGTACGAGAACCGTTAATGGCTATCCGGCAGCGCTTGCAGTGCGCGTAATAGCGCATTACGGACGCTGGTATGGACTGTACCATTACCTTCGTTGTTACGATTTTCCACGATTTTATCGACAGAGAAGGCCCAAACAACAGCCTGTGAACGCCCATCAGCAAAGCGCAATGACAAGCTGTCTATGGCCTTTGGTCCGGACAAGGCATAAGCATTATCCACGAGGGCAGGGTCATGCTCCCGATTTATGACGATCTCAGTAGTGGGCGGTGGATAGCGATTGCCTGCGTCTATGACTATCGATGAGGACACGCCATCGGATAATCGCGTCTCAAACCGGTAGTCAATGAAAAAGTCACCGCCCTGCGTTTGGTGGCGATAACCTTTTTCGATCAGCGCGTAATTGATGTCCATTTGCAGCGCTGGGGTGGGCATATACAAAAGGTCGCGCGACGGATTCATCACTACCATATCGGGTAGTCTCCAGCTGAACGACTGATAAGCGCCTTTTTTAAATTCCGCGACCGATGAATTATCAATGTCGAGCCCAGTGCAACCTGAGATTGTGAGTATTCCAACCAGACCAATGACACCAAGCGCTGGCTTGCCAGTATGATGAGAAAGCGTCGCGCGTTCAGTCATGCTGCGCATAATTGAAGTACCCGTTGATCGCTTGAGAGCGGCTATCGAAAAAACACCAATTTGATGACTAAAACAATGATGGCGACGGTCATAAATCGGCGTATCAGCACCTCACCTTTGTGAATGGTCAGCTTTGCTCCAAGAAACCCACCGAGGGAGTTGCCCACAGCGAGTACGCCACCGACGAGCCATAGAATATCGCTGGTGACAATAAACACTGCCATTGCGACCACAGTGTAGCCTGCGGTGATAAAGGTTTTGAGGACATTGACGGTGACTAAATGTAAACCCATAACGCGGTGTAAGATGGGCAGCAGGATGAAACCCATACCGATTTGAATAAATCCCCCCCAACATCCTGCGGCCACCATTAGCACGTGTCCAAGCACAATGTTGCGAGGCTCATGCTGCTCCCTGCTCTGTGTTCCACTGCCGGTTTGCATCAACACTAATACCAGTAGCATGACGGCAGCTAATAGCTTATTGAACATCTCACCGGAGAGGTTCGCACCAAACCAAGCGCCTAATGCCGCACCCGGTATAGCGCAAGCGGTCAAAGAAAAGCCAAGCCGAAAGCGTGATAATCCACTGTGGTGAAAGGTGGCTATAGCCGTGATGTTTTGAGCCAATATAGCCACACGGTTGGTGCCGTTGGCTACCGGGCCGGGAACTCCCAACAAAATCATCAGCGGGACAGTGAGCACGGAGCCGCCACCGGCCATGACGTTAATGATGCCACCGAGAGTGCCTGCCGCCACCAGGGCGCCGTAATGCCACAGTTCAAGTTCCATGGGGTGTCAGCGCCTTAGGTTGACAGGGGTTCGCGCATGGTCACAAACTCTTCCGCTGCGGTCGGATGAATACCAATAGTGCGGTCAAAATCGGCTTTAGTGGCACCGCTGCGCATGGCGATGGCCATGCCTTGAAGAATTTCTCCTGCGTCGGGACCCACCATGTGCAGGCCGACGACACGATCAGTCACTGAATCGACAATCAATTTCATGAGTGAGCGTTCATTGCGCCCACTCAAGGTGTGCTTCATGGGTTTAAACTCGGATCGATAAATACTGATTTTCTCGAACTTCGCACGCGCTTCATGCTCGGTGAACCCTACCGTACCAACATTGGGCTGGCTGAAGACTGCCGTCGGGATGTACTGGTAATCAACGCTGGCTTCTTGATGACCAAACTGCCTTTTGGCAAATGCCATACCCTCTTCTAGGGCCACAGGGGTCAGCTGTGGTCCACCAATGAGGTCACCGAGGGCAAAAATAGAGGGGTCATGAGTCCTGAAGTGCTCATCGACCTGAATAAAGCCTTGTTTGGTGAAAGTGACATCGGTGTCCTCAAGGTTGAGACCGGCAATATGGGGTTGACGGCCGGTTGCACATAAAATGGCATCGGCCTCTACCACACTGCCATCGTCCATGGTGACGACATAACCCACTTCAGTCTTATGAATCGACGTAGGATTGGTATTAAAGCGTAAATCGACGCCAGTTTTGCGCACTTCTTCAGCAAGAAAATAGCGGACATCATCGTCAAAGCCGCGCATGAATAAGTCACCCCGGTAAATCTGAATTACCCGAGAACCCAAACCATTGAAAATACCCGCAAACTCGGTGGCAATATAGCCACCACCAACAATGAGTAGTCGTTGCGGAAAGACATCCAGATCAAAGATTTCATTGGATGTCAGCATGTGTTCGCTACCGGTGAATGATGGCACGAACGGCCAAGTGCCCGTGGCCAGGAGAATTCGCTCGGCCGTGTAGCGTTGACCATTGACCTCTACGGTATTGGCGCTGTGAATGTGGGCGCGACCGTCGAGGACTTTTGCCCCGGGATTTTCAAGTAGCTGCTGGTAAATAGCGTTGAGCCGAGATATCTCGACTTTTTTATTGTCTCTCAGCGTTGCCCAGCAGAAAGCTGGGGTTCCTACTTGCCAACCAAAGCCTTCAGCGTCTTTAAAACCTTTCGCGTATTCACTGGCGTAGACATATAATTTTTTTGGCACGCAGCCGACATTGACGCAGGTCCCACCCATGTACCGATCTTCAGCAATCGCGACACGTGCGCCCATTGAGGCCGCCAATCGTCCGGCTCTGACGCCACCGGAGCCTGCACCGATAACAAATAGGTCGAAGTCAAATGAGCGGCTGGCAGATGTATCATTCACTGACGCGAACTCCTTGAACACGGTAATGATATTGGAGAGACGCTGTAAAAAAATCGGTTTTTCACGTACAGTCGCGCGCTCATAAATTCGCTAGGGACAACCCTATGGTAACGCGTTCTATCAATAAACGCGCGGTTGGCGTTAAGAAATCTGGCTGGTTTATATGGGCGATTGCCGCGTCGATCGGCGCATCCTTAGTGCACGGCGCCGAGGCTTCAGCCGGGACCGATAGCCTAACGGGCCGAGCCATCGTGCATCTCACCGATGGCTCGGTGCTAATGGGCGACGTCATGGGCATTAGAAACGGTGCGCTACTAGTCAGTACTGCTTTCAGTGATAGCGAGATAAGCGTTGATCTGAAGGCCGTCGACCGATTTCAATGGCAGACTGAAGCGGTGTTGTTACTTGATGACGCGAGTGTTGTTGTAGTTCCGCGCCTAACGGTCGAGGGGGGTCAGCTCGACCTTGGTGGTGAGCGACGGCCTCTCGTTGATGTGGCCATTATGAATCCTGAGGACTGGGAAGTTGGTAATGCCTACCATTGGACGGGAGATGCGAGTACCGCCTTTGCGATAAGTCGTGGCAATACAGAAACGGACGAACTTGACGTCAAGGTCAATATGCTGCTGCAGAGCCAGTTTAATCGCTATACCTTTACCGGTCATTTCGAACATGATGAGACCTACAACCGTGTTGCGGTGAATGGCAACGACAGCAAGCAGACCATTATCACTGCCGACAATTGGAAAGTGCTGTTCAAGTATGACCACTTTTTTCAAAACCCACGCCATTATATGGGGGTAAACGGCTCTCTCGAAGCCGATGCATTGGCCGGCGTCAAGCTGCGGACGTATATAGGGCCTTACATTGGACGGAAGTTGCTAGTGGGTGAGACATTCACGCTGGATGGTGAATTAGGGTTGGCCCATGTGGCCACGGAGTATGATGCGATTGTTAACAAAGCGAATAACGACTACGCGGCTGTCAACTGGAGCTTTACCGGTGAAAGTCGCCTTCTGGGCGGCGACTCGCGACTATATGTGCGCCACATTGGTATTGTTGATGCTGCCGATATCGGCCAACTCATTGTTAAAAATACGCTAGGGTTGGCTTTCCCACTGCTCTACGGTTTAGAGGCGGCAGCAGAAGTGACCATAAATTACGATGGTACGGCTGCGGACGATAGAGAAGCGCTGGATGAGGTCTATAGCTTGCGGGTTGGCTACACGTGGTGACGCGATGATCCCCGACCCCCAGGCGATGGTATTCGTGCCCCTTGGTGGCACGGGGGAAATCGGCATGAATCTCAATTTGTACGGCCACAATGGTCGGTGGTTGATGGTTGATTGCGGCATTACCTTTGAGCATCAAGCGCATTCGAGTAGTGGTCGGCCCTCGATTCAAATGGCGGATCCTCAGTTTATCGTCAGTCGACGTGACACTCTCGACGGACTCATTATCACACACGCCCATGAAGATCACCTTGGCGCGGTGCCCTATTTATGGGAGAAGCTGCGCTGCCCGGTATACACAACGCCGTTCACCGCGTCAGTCCTACGGCGAAAAACCGCCTGGCGGGGTGGCGATTTACCGGCCGAGTTAATCGAGGTAGATCCTCATTCACGCCATCAGATAGGGTGCTTCGATGTCCAGTGGTTACCCTTGACCCACTCGACGGCTGAAACCTGCGCCCTCGCTATTGGCGCTGGGGAGTACAGAATTTTGCATACGGCCGATTGGAAGATAGACGCTCGGCCCGTCGTGGGGCCGCCCTGGCGACCCGAGCAGTGGGCGAGGCATCAGCTGGCCGGTATTGACGCGGTGGTTTGTGACAGCACCAACGCCCTCAAAAATGGCCGATCACCGACCGAGGGCGACGTCGCCGATGGCCTTTTGCAAACGATTGCACCTTTAACGGGTAAAGTAGTCATTGCCTGCTTTGCCAGCAATATTGCGCGTATTCAAACCGCGCTTCGCGTCGCTCATGCCACTGGCCGTCGGTTAGGACTATTAGGTAGATCGCTGGATAATATGTATCGCTGTGGTCTGGCTAACGCGTTATTTCACGAGGATTTTCGGCCTATTGATTCAGCGCATCTTGAGTACCTACCCGACCGAGAGGTGTTCGCTCTGGCCACTGGGAGTCAGGGTGAAGTCGGGGCTGTGCTGCATCGACTAGGACTGGATAATCATCGGCATCTATCGGTCGGGGACGGAGATACGGTGATTTTTAGTGCCAAGACCATTCCGGGCAACGAGTCGGCTGTGGCGCGTACTATTGAGGCACTCAAAGACCGAGGGGTGTCCGTGGTGCACGCAGATTCCAGTAAAAAAACGCTGCACGCGTCGGGGCATCCTTGCGCCGATGAACTAGCCGATCTCTACCGCTATCTCGAGCCGAAGCTAGCCGTGCCCGTTCATGGAGAAGCGGCGCACATGAAAGCCAATGCCACTATTGCTAGAGCGTCGGGGGTACCGCATGCGTTAACGGGCAACAACGGCGATTTATTTTATCTCGCACCAACGCCGGGCATTCGCAGGCGCTGGGCAGAGACAGGGCGCTTGGAGTACACACAAGAGGGGCAATTACGGCCCATGGCTGAATAAATAGTGTGTGTAAGCCCATAAAACCGACCGCCATTGCGCCCATCAGTTGTTCAGAGCGCGATTGATTTCGACACAATGGGTCGCGCAAAAAAAACGGCCACGTGAGCGTGGCCGTTGTCTGAACGTCATGTTCCTTGTCACTGTATAAGTGGTTAGAACTCTTGGGACCAACGAATACCCACAGTCCTTGGACGCGCTCGAACGCCATAGTTCTGTGTGCCACAGGTACCGGTAGCGCACTGGGACGTGTAGTAAAGCGCAGCGTCCTCGTCAGTGAGATTGCTAACGTACAGCTCAAGAGCGTATTGATCGTTGCGGATTCCAGCAGACACGTCCATGAAGGTGTTGGCAGGAATCTCTCCCTTGACTACGTTATCTCTGACTCGGAGGTCTGAGTTGCGCTTGCCCTCATGGGATACAGCGCCTTGCAAGTGGGCATCAAAGCCGGCGATGTTGAAGCTGTAGCGAGCGATGAGGTTGCCTTTGAAATCGGCGGCAATGGGCAGTTGTGTCCCTGCTGGCGCCCACGCAGAGCCATCGCCTTCACAACCCGCACAGTAATCATCTTTCAATTCACTGTCTAAGAACATAAACGAGGCTGAAATACTCAGCGAATCGACCGGCAACCACTGCAACTGACTCTCAAGACCGTTGACGTCAGCGGTAGGGCCATTGTCAACTTGGGTAATGGCATTAGCACCCACAAAGGAGACCTGAAAGTCCTCCCACTCTTGCATAAACACTGCGCCATTAAACTGCAATCGACCTTCTGCCCATGTTGTCTTCCAGCCCAACTCGTAATTGGTGAGGAAGTCTGAGACGTACTCGCCGGCACTGGGCTTGCGATTAATTCCGCCAGGACGGTAGCCCTCGGACCACGTGCCATAGATCATATGGTCGTCGCTCACTTTCCAAGTGAGGTTCGCCCGGTAGACCGAGTCACTCTCTTTGATGCCTTTATCGACGTTTTTACAGGGCTTATCTTTCCAGTCGTTCTGCGTAGGGCATTGAATTTCCCCTGTGCCTGACCAGACGCCGTTGAAGCCAAGGCCAAACCCATAGAAGCCTTCTACCGTGACCTCGGGTTCGAAATAACGTGCGCCAATAGTGGCTTCCAGGCTATCGGTAACGTCGAAGCTGACGCTACCGAAGTAGGCCCGGTCTTCATCCTCTCGAATTAAACTGTTGATATACACAACGTCTTTGAAGCGAGGATCTGATCCTTGGTTTGGCCACATCGACTGGGCTAAGCCTTCAACCAACCATCGCTGCTGAAAATCATGCTCTTGTTTCTGATAAAAAGCCCCCACCTGCACTCGAACCCGGCTATCCTGCGGTGAGCTGATTCGAATTTCATGGCTGATTTTTTTGTAGCCGTCGTCGTTGACAAAGCGCGCGCCCGGCATTATTCGCGTGCCTGCGTCATTAAAGAACTGGTTGGGGACTGCTCGAGCGCCGCTGTTAAGGAAATGTAAGTCCGCGTAATACCCAGTGGTGTAGATAGTGTCGTACCAGTAGGAGTAGTCTGAGTAATCAAATGAGCCATCAACTTCTCGATCTAAAAAAGCGCCGGCGTAGACGATATCGAAATTGCTGATCTTGCCCTCAACGGTCATGGCCACTTGGTACCACTCGTCATCGGTGAATTCTTCTTTAAAGTGTGTCACTGCGCTACCGCTATCGACGAAATCACTCAGATCTTCACCCCAAGAGCCCTTGCCCTGTTGTTTTTGATATTGCAGCTGTGGGGTTACCGTCCAATCGTCGTTGAGGTTGATGAGCATCGATAGCCGCGCGCCCTGCGTTTCCACGGTGTTGTAATCATCTTTGGCAAGCGCTGCGTTATCCAGCGTGATGTCATCATCGGTGGAGCCTGCAACGCCAGGGAAAGTTCGGGTCCCGCGCTTGTTATCGATCCATCCAGCATCCTCTCGCATCCAGGCCACTAGCCGAATCGCGGAATTTTCCCCCACCGGCATATTTAAATAACCCTCGGCGGTGTAGCCCGTGTCGTTGCCGTCTACGTTATTGCCCTCTAGACCATAGGCCGCAGAAAATCCGCTGGGGTCTGGCTTGTTGGTAATGATGCGTATGGTGCCCGACTGCGAGCTGGCGCCATAGAGCGTACCTTGGGGTCCTGACAACGCTTCGATTCGAGCAATGTCGTACATGTGAATATCGAGGTTGCCTTGCACCGTCGTTATCGGTTGTTCATCAAGGTACATGCCAACGCTGGGCTGTGAAGTCGTGGCCTGTCCATCCCGGCCAGTGGTAATGCCGCGCATGTAAACAGGGAAGAATCCGACCCCTCCGGCGGCTGGCGGTTGTACGGATATACTGGGTAGCATCCGCGCATAGTCGCTAAAATCTTGAATGCCCAGCTCACTGATCTTCTGGGTGCTCAAGGTTTCAATACTGATGGGTACATCCTGTAGATTCTGGACACGCTTTTGTGCCGTTACCACGACCTCTTCGAGCGCGCCCTGAGCGTATAATCCCGGACTTGCGGCGATGAGTGCTGCCACCAGCGGGCCTCGGGTGAAACGGGTGGGAACAAGGCGGGTAGATGAGTGATGATTTGACATGATGTCTTGACTCCAGTTGTTGTTTTTTTTTAGAAAAGCGGTCGGAAACATGATCAAGAAGAACGATACAACTTTTTTAGGGTTTTCTCCATAGTAAAATGGACGATTTGAGCTACTCACCGCTACCGAACACCGGCGCTTGGGGGTAGGCTGAAAGGACATCGCCCAACGCAGCCTCTAATGATGATAGATGAGGCGCATAATGCCGCCATTGCTCAAGCCCGTCTTGATAAATGGGCTGTCGAACTTGCTCCGAGCTGGCTGTCCGGACCGGGCGTTTGTTCTCGAAAAAGCGCAAACACTCCTCCTCAAAAGGTAATTCGCAGTAATCAAGTACGGAGCGGATCTCCGCTTCGACGTTGGCCACTAAACGTTCATAAATCACTCGATGAACTCGGCCAGGTAAAGCGGTATCGTAATGATCCATCAGCTCGACGTAATCGCGGTAGAAGTGACCGACGTCTTCTAACGAATAGCTGAAGCTCTGCCCCCTAGCAAAGTATTGCTTAAAGTTAGAAAAGCAACAGCCCATAGGGTGTCGTCGGGCATCGATAATTTTGGCATTGGGTAAACAGGTTTGTATTAAGCCAATGTGTAAAAAATTGTTGGGCATCTTGTCGATAAAATAATCGCTCTGGGTTTTCCGGTGAATGCGTGTTCGTTCCAGATACAAACGGCCCAAATCATGAAGCGCTTCAGGACTCATTCGAGCCAGAACGCCATCATAGGCGCCCATCTCGTCGTCACCCGCTTGGACACGTAACTCTTTTGCCAAGGTAATGATGTCAGGTAATTCTGTCGTGCCTTCCACTTGAGAGTGGCTGGCTAAAATCTGCTCTAACAGCGTTGAGCCAGCTCTGGGCATGCCGACAATGAAAATGGGACTCTTATCTGGACAGCCCATACCCATACGCTGTTGGAAAAATGACGCCGTAAAATGGCTCTTCATTCTTTTTGCTCGGCGGGTATTCTGAGCGCGTTGGTAGTCGAGCGTAGATCGATGAAGGGCATTGCCTTGATCATAATAATCGAAGGATGATGGGTAATTGCCTGCGTCCTCAGCCGCTTTACCCAGTGCAAAATAAAACTGTACCCGGCTACTGAGTTCAAGGCCCGGTTGCTGTAATTGATCGTTCATTGTTGCAATGTCACGCTCAGAAAAGCGAAACGTTTTGAGATTAGCTAAGCTCCAATAAGCTTCTCCAAAACTGCCATCTCGCTCAATAGCGCCCCGGTAAGCGGCTTCACACTGCTCTCTTTTTCCCTCGGTCTTGAGCACATGCGCGTAGCTTAACCAGACCTTGGCGTTTTGTGGATACTCGTCTAGGAGCGCTTGATAAATTTGACTCGATCGTTCGTATTCACCGATTCGGCTGCACACAACGGCGGCGAGATTACGGTATCCGGGTCTTTTTGGCTCCTCGGTTAATAGCTGCTCTACCTCCCGCAAAGCTTCGCTTGATCGATTGGTTCTATGCAGGAGCACTGCGAGGTTATAGCGTGCTCCTGAAAAGGCGGGTGTCAGCTCTAAGCAGTACTCGAGTAGTGCCAGAGCATCCTCGTTTCGCCCAACCCGCACGGCGACCTCTGCAAGCATTCGAATCGCCGCAACGTCTGTCGGCGCCTGCTTGAGGTATGCCTTTAATCGTCGTTCGGCAATCGGTAAGTCGTTGGTAATCATGGCCGCGGCTGCTTGCTGAAGATCAGCGTTTTGCGCCGAGCATTGCAGATGACGTAAATAGGCGCGCTCACTTTTTTCTTTATCGCCAATGGCAGCGGCGTGATCAGCTAATAGACGCCACGCTTCGGGGTGGTCGGGATTCAAAGAGACGACTTTTTCGAGCACCGTAATGGCTTGCTCTCCCCGCTGCAGCGCACCGAAGGCTAACGCCTGAAGGTGGAGTGCCGGCGGATACTCAGGCACTGCCGCCATGATTTCTTCTAACTGAGATAAGGCCTGCTCGGGGTCTCGATCTAGCAGGGTTTTAGCATGCGCCATCGCCTCTTCGAGGCTACCCGTTTTGTCGATTTGTTCGCTCACTACTGTCTTATCTCTCTCGCGGTACTAACCGAAAATGAATAAATTACCGTGACGTTTTATGATTGCGCGGTAATTCAGTGATAGTCGGAGATTGTGTCACAAACAACAATGCATCAGCACCACATGCTGAGCCAGTTACCCGATTAGCGTGAGTGCATCGTATGAAGCAAACGCGAGTCATGGAAGATTAACCTCGGCAGTCGAGCAGTAATTTGCCTAAATGCTGGCCAGACTGCATGAACTCGTGAGCTGACATGGCCTCAGCCAACGGGAAGCAGCGGTCTATTATGGGCACAATACCACCCTTTTCAATAGCGGGCATAACCTCCCGCTGGATATCGACAAAGCCTGCTGCACGTCGGCTTATACCCATTCCCCGCAAGGTGGAGCCGGTCAGTATCAAACGCTTCATCAGGATAGGAAAGACATCGATCTCAGCCTTGCTTCCACGCATAGCGCCAATGCAAACAACGCGTCCGTCGGGGGCTGCAGCGGCTAAATTAACCGCCACATAATCGCCCCCAGCCGTGTCCAGTATGACGTCAATACGGCCTACTAAA
This sequence comes from Halieaceae bacterium UBA4452, assembly GCA_002389505.1. Classification (GTDB taxonomy): domain Bacteria; phylum Pseudomonadota; class Gammaproteobacteria; order Pseudomonadales; family Halieaceae; genus Luminiphilus. The sequence continues at coordinate 113,740 of DGPA01000021.1, read as the reverse complement.
TCGCTGTCAGTAAGCGCTTCAAGTAGCCGATTTTCGCGGTAATCAATCACCAGATCGGCGCCGAGTGCGGCAACAGCTCGGCATTTATCGGCCCCGCCTGCAGTAGCGACGACCCGCGCGCCGCGGGATTTCGCGAGCTGCACGGCTATGCTACCAATACCACTCCCGCCACCATGAACGAGCAAGGTTTCCCCCGCCTGTAAAGCCCCCAGAGTGAAAATGTTATGCCAGACCGTGAGGAGGGCTTCGGGCAGCGCTGCTGCGCTGCGTGTATCGAATTGACTAGGAATGGGAAGGCTATGATCGGCCCGAGCAATGGCATAATTCGCATAGCCCCCGCCATGCACCAGTGCACATACTTTATCGCCAACCACCCAGTCCTGGACAGCGGAACCGATCGCGACGATAGTGCCGGCCACCTCCAATCCCATAATCGGTGACGCATCTGCAGGGACTGGGTAAAGGCCGACACGCTGCAGGACATCAGCGCGATTTACCCCCGCAAAGTCGACCGCGATCAGTAATTCCCCCATGCCCGGTTCTGGTGCGGCATCGGTTTCTAGCGCGAGCGTGTGTTGGTCGAGAATAGTGATGTGTTGCCGTTCCATGATGAGCGCCTTTTATTTGACGGGATTGCGTCAGCGAAGCCTATACCTATTTTGCCGCTGAATGCGTTATGGTGGTGTGTAATCAGAGCATATGAAGGGTTCATTATGGCGGCTGCCTATCGACTCCGGCAATTGAAATGGCGTTTTAAATTAAGACTGGCTCAATGGCTGTTGGGCGACAAAGCGACGGCCCCCCACTTCGCTTGGGCGGGTAGCGGTAGCAGCACACAACTGTGCGCGCGTATTGCCGAGAGCGGTCATGAGAATATATTGGTGGTTACCGATAAACCGCTGCGCGAGCTAGGTATCATGGATCGTGCTCTCGCAAGTATTAACCTGCAGACCACCAACGTGCACGTCTTTGATGGCGTCGAGCCCGACCCCACCTTTAGCCAAGCCGCTGAAGGGACGGCGTTATTCAAAGCACACAATTGTTCAGCGGTGTTGGCGGTGGGCGGTGGGTCGTCCATGGATGCCGCGAAAATCATAGCCTTGGCTGCCGTCAACGATGACGATCCAAGGGGCTGGGTCGGGCTCAATAAAGCCCCTGAAAAAGGGGTGCCGATTTACGCCATTCCCACAACAGCGGGAACCGGCAGTGAAGCGACAATGGGCGCGGTGATTACTGACGATACTGATCACAGTAAGCAAATTATTTCGGGACTGGCACTGCTTCCTCGCGCGGTCGCCTTAGATCCAGAATTGATGCTGAGCTTGCCGCCTGGGATTACCGCTGCTACCGGCCTAGATGCGCTGACCCATGGTATCGAGGCTTATATTGGTATTTGGGAGCGAGGCTCTCGCAGTGAAACAGCACTCATGGCCGTCAAAGGCGTATTTCGATGGTTACCTCAAGTGATGGCTGAACCTCATAATTTGCGCGCCCGGGAAGGCATGGCGTTGGCCGCCTACTATGGCGGCGTGGCGATCAACCAGGTGAATGTGGGCAACGTCCATGCGATAGCGCATCAGCTAGGCGCACGCTATGGCATTCCCCACGGCGTGGCAAATGCGATGGTACTCACTGAGGTGCTTGCCATTTATGGCAGCGCCGCAGCGCCAAAGTTAGAGGCACTGGCCTCGGCGATCGGCTTGCCGGAGGCGACGGCCGATAGCTTCATTGAGGCCATAGGTGCACTACGAGCATCGGTAGGTTTACCCAGCGAACACGAGGCTATCCTTCGTCATGATATACCGGCTATGGCCGAGGCGGCGATTGTTGAGAGCGACGATTATTTCTCACCAAGGCTATTGACCGTTGATGAGATGAGCACAATATTGACGAGCATTTGCGCTGCCCATTAGTGGGCGGACAATTCTCCAAGCCAGTGAGTGGCTAGTTCCACAAACTGTTGGTGGCCCGCAGTTGCACCCTGCGAGCAAGCAAAACCATGGGCCTCGTTAGGAAAATGCTGGTAGGTGATCGCGACCCCGGCTTGGCGCATCACGGTGGCCAGGCGCTTGCCATCATCACGTAGCGGGTCACGCTCCGCAGTCACTAATAGCGATGGTGGAAAGTTTGAATAGTCACAGCGACGGCTGACAAAAATGGTCTTGGTCTTCGGGTCTGCAGCGGCAATCGCTCCCAAATAAGTATCAAAAAACCAGCGCATAATGCTGCTGGTAAGCGGGCCAGATTTTGCATGCTCAGTATAGGATCTCAGTCCGGCCAAATAGTGCTCGATAACCGGATAGATCATGATCGTGCCACTAATACGTGGCTCGCCAATCAGTGAGGCCATGGTACAGGCGGCCAGATTGCCCCCTGCGCTATCCCCTGCTAAGACAGCTTTGCCACTATTTGGAGCGAGGGCATTGAGATTGTCGATTATCCACTTGGTGGCATCGAGGCAGTCATCATGGGCGGCAGGAAACGGATGCTCGGGTGCCAAACGATAGCCAATCGATAGCAAGCTGCAGCCGCTTGCCTTACTGAGAGCGCGACAAAAAGGATCATGGGTATTAAGGTCGCCAATGACCCATCCACCACCGTGGAAGTAAATAATGATTGGGCAATCCGCTTGGCCATGATACATGCGCGCTGTCACTTCCCCGGTTCGGGTGGGAATCAGTAAGTTACTGATGCTGAAGTCATCACTGCGAGGATGCGCGGCCCAAGCTTTTCTACTGCTAGTACGGTAGTACAGGCGAAGCGCCCATGTTTTAAGTTGCTGCTGGAGCGTGGTCATGAGTCTTTATTGCACCAATATCTGGATTTTGCGCGTCGGGATTTTGAACATACCAGTGAACGCCATGGTTGTCTTGGCTTCGTTGGATACTGCTTCGGTGAACTAAGAAATTGAGATTAGCCAGGGTCTCACCGGTCGCCAGTCCCAGCAGATCCGCGGTGATGTCTCGTGAAAAAAGGCTGGTAAAGCAGTCGATGACGCGCAAGGGCTTGTCGAGGTGATCATAGACCGATTGAATATCGACGCGGTGGCCGTCGATGATTTGATTAATTCGCACATGGAGCCCGGTAAACGGTGTTTGGTGGGAGGGCAGCACCAATAAATCATCAGGCAGAATGCTGAGTAGGCGCGCGTTAGAATTCATCCACTCGGCGAGCGGGTTACCCTCGGGCTCAGTCGGAAACACAGACACATTGGGCGTAATTCGCGGTAACACCTGATCGCCGGCAATCAACAGTTTGAGGGCAGGGCAGTATAAGCAAGCGTGCTCTGGTGAATGCCCGGCACCCACAATGACCTGCCAATAACGGCCGCCAATGGTAATCGTCTCACGATCAATGATGCGTCTAAATCTATGAGGTATTGGCGATATCATGCTGCCAAAAGAGCCAAATTTGCGCTTATATTCGTCGATTTGCTGGTTATCGTAGCCAGCGGCCTGATAAAATGCAGTGGCTTCGTTGGGTGCCGCTTGACCGGTATAGCTGGTCATCAGCTGGCACATCATATATTCCTCACGGGTCATCCACAGCGGGCAATCAAAGCGTTCGCACAACCAACCAGCAAGGCCCATATGATCCGGGTGCATGTGGGTGCAGATGACGCGCTTGACCGGTTTACCGGCCATAAAATCGATAAATAGCTGCTCCCAAATAGCTTTGGACTGAGGCATAGCGAGGCAGGTATCAACGATTGTCCAGCCATCGTCATCCTCCAATAACCAAATGTTGATGTGGTCCAGCGACATAGGCATCGGGAAACGCACCCACCAAACGCCATCGGCAACCTGGAAAGGTGCGTTGGCAGGGGGCGGATCATGTCTACCCCAAGGATAAGTAAGACCGCGGTAGTGTTCATTGATTACTTCAGGCATGCATCATCAGCTATTCCTCGCAGGCTGTAGTGTGCGTGCCAACGCCTACGATGTCTATTTCAAACACTGATTTTCTAGAGTGCATGCTGATTTATGAGCAAAACTCCGCTGTGGTTAGCGCGTAGACCCGCTAAACTCTGGTTCACTCACTTATCCGCGGTTTTTTAATGCCACCTACTACCGACCTATTATCCAAAAGTGCGAATGACACACCTTCAAGACCGTTGTATTCACCGCCAGAGCGGGACGCGCATCTTTCTGCACTGACCCAGGAGTACCTAGATGTGCTGGTGGTCGGCGGTGGCATTAATGGCGCCGTTGCCTGCGCGGCCCTCGCGGGGGGCGGCGCAACAGTCGGCTTAATCGATGCCGGTGATTTCGCTGGCGGTGTGAGTTCCAGCTCAAGTAATTTAGCCTGGGGAGGCATTAAGTATCTTGAGTCAGGTGATTTGCGATTGGTTCGTAAACTGTGCTTGTCCCGCAATCGCTTGATGGATGCCTACCCATCGACCGTGCGCGAGATCCGCTTTTTCACCAGTATTCGCCGGGGCTTTCGCCTGTGGTCAGTCATGGTGTGGCTGGGAGCACTGCTCTATTGGCTTATGGGTAACTGTCGAATGGCGATGCCCCGCTACTTGACGGTTAATAGGATTCGACGGGAAGCCCCGGTCGTTGCGGCCGATGATGTGTTGGCTGGGTTCGAATATTCGGACTGCTATTTATATGACAACGATTCGCGCTTCGTTTTTAATTTCATTCGCAGTGCTATGGACGCCGGTGCGTATACCTGCAACTACTGTGCAGCAGATAATTTGTCTTGGCAATCCCAGCAAGGCTACTGGCAGGTGCAGCTCACCGACAAAGTCAGTGGTAAACGGCTGGAAGTGAAGGCTAGGGCCGTTATCAACGCCACTGGTCCCGGTGCGGATAGACTCAATGCGAGCGTCGGCGTGACCACACAAACCCAACACGTCCTTTCTAAGGGCATCCATCTCATTGTTGATAGGGTGACCGAGCAAAATAAAGTGCTGACATTTTTTGCCAGCGATGGCCGATTGTTTTTTGTTATTCCCATGGGACCTAAGACCTGTATTGGTACAACGGATACCCCTGCCAATAGGCCGGGCGAAGGCGTTACTCCAGCGGATAGAGCGTTTGTGTTGGCCAATGCCAATGAGCTGTTAGCCCTTGATCAGCCGCTTACCGATGCCGATATTATTGCTGAGCGGGTGGGAGTGAGACCGCTGGCGTTGGCGGGCGAACAAGATGGTAGAGATTGGGTGCAACTATCGCGCAAACACGAGATAGAGGTGGATCGTGAGCGCCGCTTCTTGAGTATTTTTGGCGGTAAGTTAACCGACTGTATCAATGTTGGTGACGAGGTGGTTGCCCTTATTCATGGATTGGGTATTGAGGTTCCCAGTCGCGGTGAGCGTTGGTATGGTGAGCCAGGCTTGGCGGAACGGGCTGCGTTTATAGCTCGTGCTGCGCAACTGCAGCTCGATGCTTTGACCCCGGGGTTCGCCTCGGAACCACTGTCGCTGCGTTTTTGGCGTCGCTATGGCCCTCAGGCGCACCGCATCCTTGATGATATAGAAGCTGATTCGAGGGAAGCCCAGCATATTCTCAGTAAGGCCGAATACACTCGCGCAGAACTACGGCTCACTGCCAAGCGTGAAATGGTCGTTGATCTCGAGGATTTTATGCGCCGACGGTCTAAAGTGGAGCAGGTGGTGCGCCGCAGCGATATTATTAATGATCCCGGCCTACCTGAGCTGGCGACTCTATTTTTTGGTGACAGCGCTGGGGTAATGATGCGTGCCTATCAGCGCGATAGCTGATACATCTTAAGCAAGCAGGGTTGTTCAGTTGTTCGCGCGGGGCCCACTCCCGATCAATGCCGCTCTTAATTTGGGGCGCGTGGTCTTGGGGGAGAGCCAAATAGCACTGAAATATCGACCGAAATCGGGGTCATCGATGTTACCCATGGCTTGGTTATTGAAGAAAAAGGACGATACCCCGCGTTCATCAATAGTGAAGGCGATCACATCATCGGCTTGAACATCAGGCCACAGCGTCCCGAGGTCCTCAAGCCATTGTTGCTGGCGCGGGTCGTTCAATCCCTGGCTACGCCATTCCTTGGCGGTCTGTTTAATAAGGTCCGCGGACTTGATAGCGCGCAGGTATTTGATTTCGAGACGAATGGGGCGCGTTTCCTCGGTATAGATACCATCGGGGGCATACAGTGCCGACTCGTAGACATTCCAAAACAACACGCGCAGCGTCGCCTCACCGCATTTTTCTAGGTCTGCGCTGCCCACAGCAAAGGGTGTTAATAAGAGATAAGCAATCAGTGTAGCCAACCCGCGCATTAACGACCTCCAGATTCTCGGTGAGCAACGATTCGGAATAAGCTGGGAAATAAGAGCGCCCACACGCCCATTAAGACCGCGGCACTGATGATAGGTTCCATTGGCAAGGTAACCGCCCCCAGCTGGGCGCCAACGGCGTAGTTAAAGGGCACGCCCAGGCCACCCACCACCGATGCCAGCAAGGGTCGCTGCTTAAAAAAGGCAAAAGCCCGGGTAATCGTTGTGGCGAACGCAATCCACAGCAGCACTAGCCATCCAGGAACGAGGCTGTCACCAAAATCAAATATACCGAGGACGCTCAGTAGCGAATCAACAGCAACGCCGACGGCAATAATGGGCGCCAGTGCGTAGAGCTCCTCTCGCGGAGCCTTGACCAAGATAAAATGCATAGCGATGAGTGCAATAGAAACGGCTAGCCACTGTTCGCGCCCGATAACACAAGAAAACCAGGTCAGCTGAAACCACAGGGCGTTAAACCAAACCTTGTCAGTAAGCGCGTAGGCACGGAGTGTTGGAATGAGTTGGTTAAGCGCCATCATGAGGTACTTACGTTCCCGGGCTTACGCTAGATGAACCGACGCCGAAGTGCTGCGCAGTCTTGTCCAAGGCAGAAGCGAGTTTATTGATCAAAGTATCGAGCTCTTCGGGCGTGGTCACAAAAGGCGGCGCCATGATCATAGCGTCGCCGGTTTGGCGTACCATCAGCTGATCGCTAACCGCCTGATCTCGGCAAAATACCGCTGCCGCAGAGCCAGGGGCTAGCCGCTCTCTGCTGTGCTTATCTCTGACCAACTCTACCGCTGCAAACAAGCCTTTGACACGGACCTGCCCTACGATGGGATGATCTTCTAGAGCACGCAGATGGTTGGCAAACTGGGGCGCCAAGTGGCGCGCTGAATCGTCGATGATGGAGCTGTGCTCGTAGATAGCCAGGGTCGCTAGACCTGCCGCGCAGGAAGCGGGATGGCCGGAATAGGTGAGTCCATGGGCAAATTCACCGCCGCCCGAAAGCAAGACATCAGATACCTTATTGGCGATGAGCGATCCACCGAGCGGCATATAACCATTGGTAACCGCTTTAGCAAAGGTAATGAGATCGGGTTCGGTACCGTAGGTATCAGCACCAAACCATTGGCCGGTTCGACCAAAGCCGCAAATCACCTCGTCAGAAATAAATAAAATATCCCGTTCATCCAGAATGCGTTTGACTTCTGGCCAGTAAGTGTCGGGGGGGACGATAACGCCGCCTGCTCCCTGTATTGGCTCGGCGATAAACGCCGCCACGTTGTCTTCACCGAGCTCGTCAATTTTGGCTTCAAGCTCCCTAGCGACTTGGATGCCAAAGCTGTCTTCATCCATGTCGCCACCCAGCTCAAACCAGTGGGGCTGGTTAATGTGATGGATGTAATTGAGGCCAACCGCCTGTTCGTGCATGGCCTTCATGCCGCCGAGGGAGCCCGCCGCTATGGTTGAGCCATGATAGGCATTAAACCGACTGATGATGTGCTTCTTATTGGGCTTACCGAGCAGGTCAAAGTAGCGATGCACTAACTTGATTTGCGTATCATTAGCCTCGGAGCCTGAATTGGTAAAAAACACGTGCTGAAAACGCTCTGGGGACAGCTGACACAATTTGCTGGCCAGCTCTACGGCGGGCTGGTTGGAACATTTGAAGAAGTTATTGTAAAAGGGCAGCTCATTAAGCTGGGCGGCTACCGCATCCTTAATAGAGGTTTGGCTATACCCTAAGTTGCAACACCACAGTCCAGACATGCCATCTTGAATCTTATTGCCATCTGAGTCGTAAATATAAATGTGTTCGGCACGACTAATAATACGGCCACCATGCTCGGCGTAGTCCTTAAAATCTGTGAATGGATGCAAGTGATGGGCTTGATCGAGGTGTTTTAGGGTTTGGGTATCGAATGTCGCGTTCACGGAATACTCTCCTTATCGGTAGCCTGAGCCTTGGACACCTAAGTGCTGGGTGCTGTGCTTGGATGATAGCTCAGTGAGTACCTTCCATCCCCCTATCATTTCATAAGCCAGTCGCCACTACCCTACCCCTTTGGTGGGGTCTGCCGGTGAAAGAAAACCAGCAGGGGCTAGTGTTATGCATGACAGAAAAACCGTGTTGTTATCGTTCACTCAAGGAGAGATCACTAAATCAACTTCGTTTGCCATGGTAGGCAAGCAGCGGATCGATGCCCCCTGCGTCTGGGCTGTGGGTGAGCGCTTCCATGAAGAGAAGAAACAGCTCGGCCTGAGAGGAAATATCGAGCTTGGCGTAAGCATGTTTGCGATGCAGTTTCACAGTTTCCGTGGAGATCGCCAGCTTCTCGGCGATGAGACGGGTACTATTGCCGAGTAGTACTAGGCCGGTGACCTGCTGTTCCCGTTGGGTTAATACGCTGCTGCCAAAGGCGGCGAGTCCCCTATGAAGCTGCGCTCGTAGCGAGTGCGTGGTATCCGATGGCTGCATTGGGGCTTGCCAATGCAAGCGTGCCAACGAGGTCACCACAGCAAAAATAGCGTTTAACAACCTAAGCTGCGGTTTATAAAATGTGGGGTTGGCGTTACCCGATGTGGACACTAAACCCAAGGCGATATTGATAAAGCCATCATCGAGCGCAATGAGCAGCCCACATTCATCAACGAAGCCGCAGTTTTTGTACCAAGATTTATAATACTCGCTGTCGGTGAATCCCGCAGGCGCCAGTGTTTTTAGCTGAAACACGCCCATTTTCCCTTCTACCGCTGCCGCTCGATAAAACGGATCGAGTAAAAAGGGCCCCTTTAAATAGGTGTCCAGTGTTGTTTCTACGCCGGCCATGGGTGGACTGGAGTATTCAACCTCGGGCAGCTGACCTTCCCGATAGCGAAGCAGGCTGACGTCATCGGCGTCCACCGCTGTCTTTAACATAGAGGCGAGGACCTCGGGGAAAGCGTGGCTATGCACGGCGCTGATCACCAGCGCAAGGGCGTCTGATAATTGGGCTGTGGTCCTCATACGGCTAGCTTAGCCTCTCTCGCTGCGGGCACACAAATCCCATACAAGGGTTGACGCTACGGGTCCCGGGCAATCCTTAACGGGGCGCTATGGGTGTTGCCATGATTGAAGGAGCGTGTCGTAGGCAATGGTTTCTCCCTGAGGCCGCTCGTTGGGTAATTTAGCGACCGGCGCTCCCGGGGCATCAATCCATATCTGTGGGTCCTGCTCCTTATTGAGTTTAGGTCCCTTGTCCCCTTGAATGCCTGATCGCTGAATACGCGCCATGACGCGTTCCTGTTGCTGGCAGAGGCTATCTAGCGCTTGCTGGGGTGTTTTCTCCCCGGACATGGCGTCGCCAATATTCTGCCACCACAGCTGGGCCATCTTTGGATAATCGGGGATATTCGTTCCCGTGGGCGACCAGGCGACCCGCGCGGGTGAGCGATAGAACTCCACCAACCCGCCGAGTTTGGGCGCACGACGGGTAAAGTGCTCACTGTCAATGGTGGACTGGCGCGTGAACGTCAGCCCCACGTCGGATTTTTTTAAGTCCACGGTTTTTGAGGTGACAAACTGTGCATACAGCCATGCCGCTTGAGCTCGATCAAGGGGCGTTGATTGCATGAGCGTCCAAGCGCCCACATCCTGATAGCCGACCTTAGTGCCTTGACGCCAATACGCCCCATGGGGGGACGGCGCCATCCGCCATTTTGGGGTGCCGTCCGCGTTCATTACCGGCAGCCCAGGTTTCACCATGTCGGCTGTGAATGCGGTATACCAAAAAATTTGTTGGGCAATGTGACCCTGAGCGGGGACTGGCCCCGCCTCGCTGAACACCATGCCTGCCGCCTCGGGGGGCGTATATTTTTGCAGCCAGTCGATCGCCTTGGTGACCGCATAGACTGCTGCCGCATCATTAGTAGCGCCGCCCCGGGCCATACAGGAGCCAACGGGGCGGGATTGGTCATCGACCCGTACCCCCCATTCGTCGACGGGCAAACCGTTTGGCTCACCCTCGTCGCCCATGCCCGCCATCGACATCCAGGCATCGGTATAACGCCATCCCAGTGACGGGTCTTTTTTACCGTAATCCATGTTACCAAACACAACGTCTGGCCCACCCAAATAGCTCATATCGCGACCGGTAAAAAAGGCTGCAATATCTTCGTAAGCTGTCCAGTTTACCGGGACGCCCAGCGCGTAACCAAACCGGTCTGCAAAATCGTCTTGGGTTTTCTGATCACTAAACCAGTCTGCACGGAACCAGTAGAGATTGGCAAATTGTTGGTCGGGTAACTGGTAGAGTTTGCCATCTGGCGCCGTGGTGAAGCGGGTGCCGATAAAATCATTCAGATCAAGCCTTGGATAGGTAACGCTGGCGCCGTCCTCGGCCATGAAATCGGTCAAATTTCGAACCTGCTGATAACGCCAGTGAGTACCGATCAGGTCTGAGTCGTTCACATAGGCGTCGTAAATATTTTGCCCCGACTGCATTTGCAACTGCAGTTTTTCAACGACATCACCTTCGCCAATGAGGTCGTGGGTCAGCGTAATGCCGGTCATTTCACTAAAGGCTGGGGCCAGGACTTTGGCCTCGTATTCGTGGGTCGTGAGTGTTTCTGATACCACGTTAATGCTCATACCAACGAAGGGCTTAGCGGCTTCAATAAACCACTGCATTTCAGCTTCTTGTTCAGCACGGTTCAGCACGGAGGTATCGTTAATCTCATTATCGAGAAAGCGCCGCGCTGCCTCCATGTCCGCCCAGACAGGCATGCCTAGCAGCAAAAGCCAGGTCGCTATTATGGCAGGTCGCGTTATCATGAGTGTCTCCATCATTCCTTGAGTGACGACCGCTTTCGCGGGCGACGGTCGCACAGGTACACCAGGGACTCAACCAATCCCACTCGCCTTATCGTTGACTTATTACACCCACCGAAAAATCGCTCCCGCATAGATCGAACAAATGATCAGTGCGCCAGTGAGTGGTGCGCCAAAAAAATAAAGCCATCCTAAATGGATAAAAGCCGACCCCAACAAGGTCACAAATAATCGATCTCCCCGGGTCGTGTAAAACCCCAACATACCGCGGCGAGGGGTTTCAGGATAGCGAATAGCCCACACAGAGAACACCACCAATACCGACCCCAGCGCGTAAAAAAAGAGAGCCACCGGAAAGGTCCAGGCCATCCAGCCGCCCGCCACCATGGGTTGAGTCCATTGGATGCCCTCTTCGGTGCGCGGTACGGCTAGCGTGATGGCGGTCAGCCCAGTGACCATAACGCAAAAAATAACCGTATACACTAGCCGCCAACGATCCACGAAGATCACACCCTTCCGAGGGCAAAGCCCTTGGCAATGTGGTGGCGGACAAAGTAGATGACAAAGGCGCCGGGAATAAGGGTGAGCACCCCCGCGGCGGTGAGCACTCCCCAATCCATCCCCGACGCCGAGACTGTGCGCGTCATCGTGGCGGCGATAGATTTGGCGTCAACGGCGGTAAGGGTGCGGGACAACAGCAGCTCTACCCAGGAAAACATAAAGCAGAAAAAAGCGGCCACCCCAATACCACTGGCGATAAGCGGCATAAAAATCTTCACGAAGAAACGGCCAAAGCGGTAGCCATCAATATAAGCGGTTTCGTCGATCTCTTTGGGTATACCGCGCATAAACCCCTCTAATATCCACACCGCAAGGGGCACATTGAACAGGCAGTGCGCCAGAGCGACGGCAATGTGAGTGTCGAACAAACCGACCGATGAATACAACTGGAAAAAAGGCAGCGCAAATACCGCGGGTGGAGCCATACGGTTAGTCAGCAACCAAAAAAACAAATGTTTATCGCCCATAAATCGGTAGCGGGAAAAGGCATAGGCAGCGGGCAGCGCCACGCTGATCGAAATAACCGTATTCATGAGCACATAGATCATTGAATTGACGTAACCCATATACCAACTGGGATCAGTAAGGAGGGTGACATAGTTGTGCAGCGTAAAATTTCTGGGAAACAGGGTAAAGTCGGTGATGATCTCCGTATTGGTCTTAAAGCTCATACTGATTAGCCAGTAAATGGGTACCATGAGAAACAACAGATACAGCGTCACGACGACCATCGAGCCCCGAATGCGCATTATCGTCCCTCCTGTGGATCAATAGTGATCATCACCGTGTAGAACACCCAGCTGATTAACAGAATGATTAAAAAATACATCAGTGAAAATGCGGCTGCCGGACCCAAATCGAATTGCCCTATCGCCATTTTTACTAAATCTATCGACAGAAAAGTGGTTGAATTCCCGGGGCCTCCACCGGTCACAACAAAGGGTTCGGTGTAAATCATGAAGCTGTCTATGAAGCGGAGCAGCACCGCAATTAACAATACGCCAGAGAGTTTCGGTAGTTCGATGTATCGAAACACGTCCCACCGATTTGCCTGGTCGATACGCGCCGCTTGGTAGTAGGCCTCGGGTATGGATCGGAGGCCGGCATAACACAGCAGTGCAACCAATGACGTCCAATGCCAAACATCCATCACGATGAGGGTTACCCAGGCATCAAAGGGGTCATTGGTATAGTTGTAATCGATGCCCAGGGCCGCGGTAGCACGTCCCAATAAGCCAATATCAACGCGGCAGAAGATTTGCCAAATGGTGCCGACGACGTTGAATGGAATGAGCAGAGGTAGCGCCATGAGAACGAGACACACACTGGCCCAGAACCCCTTTTTGGGCATATTAAGCGCAACGACAATTCCCAGAGGAACCTCGATGATAAGAATGCAGCCAGTAAATAACACCTGACGCCCCAAGGCCGCATGAAGACGCTCGGAGCGGACCATTTCTTCAAACCATCCCCAGCCATTCCAAAAGAATTGATTGTTACCAAAGGTGTCGTTGAAGGCGTAATTAACCACCGTCATTAGTGGAATGACAGCTGAAAAGGCGACCAATATCAGGACCGGTAGCACCAGAAGCCAGGCGGTATTATTTTGTCGCTTGCCCATCAGACTACCTTACCCTGAACGCGCCAGTCATCGGCATAGACATTAATTTTTTCTGGCACAAATTGCACGTGGGTCATGGTGGCATCCAAGGCAGTGCCCTCAGCTAAGCTTACGGCAATGGCACAGCCCGCAGCCTCGGCTCGAACAATGCGTCGGTGGCCTACATCGTCAATTCGCTGGATCTGTACAGGCAACCCCTTGTCCGCGCTGAATTCAATGTATTCAGGTCGAATACCAATCTGGGTTCGTCCGGCAAGCGTTGCGTATCTAGCGCCCAGCGGTACACTATAGCCGGCGATGAGCGCGTGGTTGTCGGCGATTTCGGCGTCCAGTAGGTTCATGCCCGGGGAGCCAATAAAATGCCCCACAAAGGTATGCTCGGGTGTTTCAAAGAGCGCCTCTGGGGTACCCATCTGTACCACTCGACCCTCGTGCAACATCACCACCTGTTCGGCAAACGTCAACGCCTCGGTTTGGTCATGGGTGACATAGATCATGGTGTGTCCGAACTGACGATGCAGCGCTTTTAGCTGTGCCCGCAGCTCCCATTTCAACAGTGGGTCGATCACCGTTAGCGGCTCATCGAACAAAATGGCATTCACCGATTCGCGCACCAACCCCCGACCGAGACTGATTTTTTGTTTGGCATCGGGGGTAAGGCCCCGCGCCTGAGTGTCCAGCGTTGCCATAAGGCCGATCATCTCAGCAATGAGGACTACCCGCGCGTCAATGGCCGACGCGGTCAACCCGCGGTTTTTCAATGGGAAGGCGAGATTTTCGCGAACGGTTAGGGTGTCGTATACCACCGGGAACTGAAACACCTGAGCAATGTTGCGTTTTTCGGTGGGCACGTGGGTGACATCAATATCATCGAACAGAACGCGTCCCTGTGAGGGCGTGACCAGACCAGAAATGATGTTCAGTAAGGTGGTTTTACCGCATCCTGAAGGACCGAGTAGCGCATAGGAGCCGCCATCTTGCCAAACATGATTCATTGCTTTGAGCGCAAAATCCTCCTCATGTAGCCCATTGGAACCATAACTATGGGCGAGATTTGATAGGGTGATCTGTGCCAAGTATTGACTCCTAAGACGTGCCGCTGCCGGCGGCTGCCAGACGACCAGCGAGATCAAAAAGATAAAGGTGCGCAGGGCTCACCCAGACATCAATGGGATGACCCACAGCGATGTCATGTACGCCCTGCACCAGCCCAACCCAGCGCTGCTCGGCATAGCTAAGATGAAGAAATGTCTGCGAGCCAGTCATTTCTCTACTGGTTAAGGTGCAGCGTAGGTGTATCGCTGGGGCTGCCGGCGAACTCACAGCCAGGTGATGGGCACGAAACCCTGCGTTGTAGTGGCCGTCGTCCAATGCAGCAAAGTCACCCCATACCCCTGTAGTAGTACCGTCTTCAAAACGCAGTGAATCTCCGCGCTTAGTACAGGGAGTAACATTCATCGGCGGATCAGAAAAAATCTCGGCTGAGACAAGCGTTGACGGACGTCGGAAGACCGATGCTGTCGGACCATACTGAGCGACTTCACCCTGCCAGAGGGTTGCTGTGTTACCTCCGAGCAATAGCGCCTCTTCAGGTTCTGTGGTGGCGTAGACAAAGATCGCCCCCGAGGCTTCAAAAAGGCGCGGTATTTCAGCCCGCAGTTCCTCGCGCAGCTTGTAGTCTAGGTTGGCCAAGGGTTCATCTAGCAGCACCAGTCCAGCGTTTTTTACTAGGGCCCGCGCCAGCGCGCAGCGTTGCTGCTGACCACCCGACAACGACAGCGGCTTGCGCTGTAACACTGAAGACAGCTGTAGCATCTCTGCGGTGGCTCGGACCGCACGATCAATGTCACCTTTAGATTGTTTCTTCAGACGCAAGGGTGAGGCTATATTGTCATACACCGTCATAGCGGGATAATTAATGAATTCTTGATAGACCATTGCCACATCCCGCGCTTGCACAGGCCATGTTGTCACGTCGGTGCCTGACGAGACAATACGACCTTGGCTTGGCGTGTCTAAGCCAGCCATCAGTCGCATCAGCGAGGTTTTACCTGCAGATGTGGGCCCGAGGAGTACATTCATGGTGCCCTTTTCGAGCACTAGGTGGGTCGGCTTAATGTGCATTTGCCCATCAACGACTCGCGCTACGCCTTGGAGTTCCAGTGACATTGATTTATCCCGACATCGACCGTTGAAACCGCGTGCCCACCGGTCAACAACAGCCTCCCCGCCCGCTGATCGATAGCCTGACGGCGCGTCTGTGGGCACAGTGTACGTTGCGAAAGTGAGAGAAGTATATGAAAAACAACGGGTCTTGTGTGAGTCGATATGCCGGTGAATCTTGACTGGCGATCGACAGATGCATGGCGCTCACCCCAGCCGCGACGCTCGATACTGGCGGGGGCTACAGCCAATAATGTTGCGGAAAACCCGCGAAAAATATAGGGGATCCTCGAACGACAGGTCCTTGGCGATACCTTGAATGCTGTGTTCGGTGGTATCGAGCATGCGACAGGCCGCCTCCATCTTCATGTGGCTGAAGTGCCGCATGGGTGGATAACCGGTCAATGCTTTATAACGATGGCTAAAGTGGTACTTAGACAACCCCGCCATAGCACTGAGATCATCGAGATCGAGGGATCGATGGATATTGTCGTGCATGTAAGCCTGTACCTTCACTACATTGAGTGTTTCCGGTGTCGCAACAGGCTGTTGTGACTGAAGCGCAAAGTGGGTGAATAAATGGCGTAACTGGTTCGCGGCATGGATAAATGCCGCATTGCTGTAGCCGGTTTTTCGAACCGCTAAGAGACGGCTAAACCCCGCGACGATAGCCGATGAAACGCCCACATAAACGCAGTATTGGCCCGGCTGATAGCCCATATAGTCGAGAAAGTGATGCGCTTTATTACCTTGGAAGTGCACCCAATACAGCGTCCATGGGTTTTTCGGGTCAGCGCTATACTCGTGGTTATCTCCCTGTTTTAACAGCATGAGATCTCCGGCGGTGATTTCGCTACGCTGATGATTGACCAATAGCGAACCCTGACCATCAACACAATAAAGTAACAGGTTGTCGTCGTGGGTTAAACGCCTCATGTGGTGTCCCATGGCCGATGGGTAATAGCCCATGGCGGTGGGATAGCAGTCGCTGGTTAATGGGTTACTTCGTATTTTTTTGATCAAAAAAGCGGGCGCGATGAAGCGAATACTGTTGTCTGACAGGGGCCACTTAGAGGGAGAACTCACAAAAACCCCCGGCCTAGTGGGCGGCGCATAACGTTGATATCCATAGCAATATAATCCATCTCATGCGCAATTTCGTCAATATGCGCCGCTCCATAGTAGTGGTATATTATTCACCCCCCTTCAGTTAACGACCATGTTTGTCGAGGAAAGTCACCCATGTCCGATCCAACAGCGGAAATCGCTACGCTAGTCGCACGGTCACGCAAGGCGCAGGCGCAGATTGCCCACTACACCCAGGAGCAAGTCAACGAGCTGATTACTGCGATGGTTTATTCAGTCGCTCGGGAAGATCGGGCCGAGGAGCTCGCGCAGCTAACCATTGACGAAACCCAGTTAGGTAATTACGAGGGCAAGTATCTCAAGATTTACCGCAAGACCCGCGCCACTCTTATGGATATCATTGACGACAAGTCGGTTGGTGTGATTGAAGAGTTACCCGAGCGAAATATCATCAAGATTGCCAAGCCAGTGGGGGTCATTGGCGCGCTGTCACCGTCAACTAATCCTGAGGCGACGCCGGTGATTAAAGGAATCGCTGCGGTGAAAGGCCGAAATTCTATTATCGTTGCGCCACACCCCCGGGCCAAGCTGACGAATAAACGGATCTGCGATTATATGCGTGAGGCCCTTGAGCTCTGTGGCGCCCCTGCCGATCTAGTCCTATATATTGAGGTTCCGTCCCTTGAACTCACCAACGAGCTGATGGCCCAATGCGACCGCATTTTGGCAACCGGTGGCGGGCCAATGGTGCGTGCGGCCTATTCAAGTGGTACCCCTGCACTGGGGGTGGGTGTCGGTAATGCCTGCATTACCGTTGACGACACGGCTAATCTTGACGAAGCGGCAGAAAAAATACGGTTGTCAAAAACCCTGGATTTAGCGGCTTCCTGTTCTTCAGATAACGCAGTGCTGTTGTTCGCATCGATTTATGACGACATGGTGACCAAGCTCAAAGCCGAGGGTGGCTATCTGCTCAATGAAGGTGAGAAAGCCAAACTTGAAGCGACTCTTTGGCATGATGGTCACTTGAATACGGCCATCGTTGCCCAACCGGTGTATAAAATAGCGGGGATGGCAGGGATTGATTTACCCGAGGGGCGAGAGTTTTTGATGATACCTGAGACCGGTACAGGTCCCGATTATCCGTTCTCGGGGGAGAAGCTGTCAGTCACTATGGCGCTGTATAAAGTCCAAGACATTGACCATGCAATTGAGCTCACCAATGCTATTCAGGCTTATCAAGGAGAGGGGCATTCCTGCGGTATTTACTCGTATTCCGATGACAATATTATGCGCTTCGCTGATCAAACGCGGACGTCTCGCATCATGGTTAATCAGCCACAGTCCGCCTCTAACAGCGGTAATCTGTGGAATGGCATGCGACAAACTTTTTCGTTGGGTTGCGGATCGTGGGGTGGTAACTCGACGAACAACAATATTACCTGGCGCGATTTAATCAATGAGACCTGGGTATCTAAGCCGTTAGCGACAACGAAAATACTGCCTTCTGACGAAGAACTCTTTGGCGGAGTGATGGCCAAGTTTAATGAGTCGTTTTAGGCTGCTGCGACTGGCTGGAGAGCCGGGCGAAGGGAACGCTATCGATGGATTTTGAGTTATCGGATGAACAACGCGCGTATGTGAACAGCGCCCGACACTTTGCGGTGGGCGAACTTGCCCCGCATGCGGCGGCGTGGGATGAAGGCTCGGTGTTCGCAAAGGACGCGCTAAAATCCGCGGGAGCCCTGGGGTTCATGGGTATGTATACCCCCGAGGACGCCGGCGGCTTGGGCATGTCACGACTTGATGCGAGTTTAATTGTCGAGGAGCTATCTCGGGGCTGCACAACCACCGCGGCATTTCTCACTATTCATAATATGGCCACCAGTATGATCGGTAAATACGGTCAAAGCGTCGCTATTGATAGGTGGTGTCCAACGCTGGTCACCGGTGAGGCTCTAGCGTCTTATTGCCTGACCGAGCCCGGTGCTGGTTCGGACGCAGGCTCTCTGCGCACCCGCGCGGCGCTTGAGGGTGATCACTATGTGGTCAATGGCAGTAAGGTGTTTATCTCTGGCGCGGGCGAAACTGATGTCTTGGTAGTCATGACTCGCACCGGTGCCGATGGTCCCGGCGGGATCAGCGCACTGCTGATACCCGCGGACAGTGAAGGGGTCGGTTACGGCAAGAAAGAGCACAAAATGGGTTGGAATGCGCAACCCACTCGAATGGTGACATTCGATAATGTGCGTGTTCCGGTGACCCATCGCTTGGGGGAGGAGGGACAGGGATTTGCCATTGCGATGGAGGGTCTCGACGGGGGCCGTATTAATATTGCGACCTGCTCGGTGGGGACGGCTCAGCAGGCCATGGAAGATGCCGCGGCTTATGTGCAAGAACGCAAGCAGTTCGGTAAGGCCATTGCCGACTTTCAAAACACCCAATTTAAGCTGGCCGACATGGCAACCGAGTTGGTCGCAGCCCGACAGATGATTCGCTTAGCGGCCAGTAAGTTAGATAACGCTGACCCCCAAGCCACTACCTATTGCGCCATGGCTAAGCGCTTTGCCACGGACGTGGGTTTTACAGTCTGTAACGATGCCCTGCAGTTGCTGGGTGGTTATGGCTATATTCGCGAGTACCCCATGGAGCGTTACGTACGCGACACGCGGGTGCATCAAATACTAGAAGGCACCAATGAGATTATGCGCGTCATTATTGGACGTCGCTTACTGATGGACGGTGCATTAGAGGTGATCAAATGAGTATGAGTCCTTCAGAGAAAGTTAAAGTCACCATTGACGGCCACGTAGCGCGGGTCACCATTGATAACCCCGCGGCCAACACCTGGGATATCGACAGCCTGCCGGCGTTAAAAGCGGTGGTGGAGGCGTTGAATGCTGATCGCACTATTTATGCCTTAGTGCTGACCGGCGCAGGGGAGAAATTCTTCTCGGCAGGTGCCGATTTGAAGCTGTTTGCCGATAGCGATCCTGCAGCAGCCAAGACAATGGCTCATTCAATGGCCTATGCCTTTGGGGAGGCCTTTGAAACCCTCGCCGATTTTCGTGGGGTGTCCATTGCTGCGATTAACGGGTTTGCCATGGGCGGTGGTTTAGAAGTGGCGCTCGCTTGCGACATTCGTATTGCCGAGTCACAGGCACAGATGGCGTTGCCGGAGGCTAAAGTGGGCTTGCTGCCTTGCGCCGGGGGTACTCAGCGGCTTGCGCAGCTGGTCGGCGATGGCTGGGCCAAGCGGATGATCCTGTGTGGTGAGCGCGTCAGCGCCGAGAAAGCCCTGCAACTAGGCCTTGTTGAGGAAGTGGTGGGCGCCGGTGAAGCACTGGCCGCCGCGACTGCTCTGGCCATGCAGGTTGGGCAACAAAGTCCGGTGGCTGTGGCCGCCTGTAAGCGACTGATTCACAGCGCGCGAGATATTGCTATTGCAGGGGGTTTGGCGGCTGAGCGGGACGAGTTTGTTCAACTCTTTGGTACCGAGGATCAGTGGGAAGGGGTTAACGCGTTTTTGGAAAAGCGTAAGCCTGAGTGGAAGAATCAATGAGCGCTGATGTCGCTGTAGAACACATCGGTGAGGGCTCCCGGCAAATTGGGCGACTGACCCTCGATGCCCCCAAGACCCTCAATTCTCTGACCATGGACATGGTCGACCTGTTGGCTGCGCAACTGTTGGCTTGGCGGGACGATGAGGGTATTGCCGCCGTGTTTATTGAGGGTGCCGGTGAAAAGGCGTTCTGTGCTGGCGGCGACGTTCAAGCCTTACGCAATTCTTCCCTAGCCTCCCCTGGGGGGCCTTGCGAGTATGCCGAGAAATTTTTCGCGCGCGAATACCGAATGAACTACTTGCTCCATACCTACCCCAAGCCCATCATTTGCTGGGGTCACGGCGTCGTCATGGGTGGCGGTCTTGGAGTCCTTGCCGCCTGTAGCCATCGCGTGGTCAGTGAGCGTACGCGCATTGGTATGCCGGAAGTGACGATTGCGCTGTTTCCCGATGTTGGCGGTAGCTGGTTCCTCAACCGTATGCCGGGGCATGTGGGCCGCTTTCTCGCGCTCACAGCGGCCAATATCAATGCCACAGATGCGCTGTTTTGTGGCTTAGGTAGTCATTTCTTGGGCAATGATCAGCGTGAGGCTGTGCTGGCGAGTTTGGCCCGGCAGAACTGGCGCAATGACGGTGCGGATAATCATGAGTTAGTCAACCAGTGCCTTGCGGCCATACCCGCCAGCATGGAGCAGCCCCCTGCACAAGTGGAGCCTGCACTGGCGACCATTAATACGTTAATGGCGGGTGATGACCTAGCTATTATTGTTGATCGCGTGGCGGCGTATGAAGGGGATAATGCCTGGTTAGCGAAAGCTAAGGCGGGCCTTCTACATGGCTCGAGTCTGGCAGCGTGTTGGATTTTCCAACAGCTCAATGACACCAAAAACGCGAGTCTCGAACAGGTATTTCAGAGTGAGCTGCGTCTGGGGACTAATATTTTACGTTACCCCGAATTCGCGGAAGGCGTGCGCGCCTTGTTGGTCGATAAAGACCGTAACCCACGGTGGGCTTTTCCTGACGTGCGCGCGGTTCCTGAGTCGCTGCTGGCGCAATTTTTTGAGGAGCCCACCGAGGCTGCTGTGTTGAATCTACCGGAGTCAGTGTGATGCCACGTATTGCTTTTGTTGGCCTAGGGAATATGGGTGGACCTATGGCCCGCAATCTCATTACCGCCGGGCATTCGGTCACCGTGTTTGATTTATCGGCGCCGGCTATGGCAGATCTCACCGCCGCGGGAGCCCAATCGGCAAGCTCTGCACTCGCTGCGGCGCAAGGTGCCGACGCGGTGATTACCATGCTGCCCGCGGGTAAGCATGTAGCACAGGTCTATATGGGCGAGGACGGGCTACTGGCAAATATGGCCAAAGGTGCATTGGCATTGGATGCCAGTACCATCGATAGTGAAACGGCGCAGCAGGTGGGCCTTGCGGCCACTGAGGCGGGCATCGCTTTCATGGATACCCCCGTTTCGGGAGGTGTGGCTGCGGCCGCCGCCGGCACACTCGCTTTTATGTGTGGGGGCAGTGAAGATGCTTTCCTGCGGGCTAAGCCGATACTTGAAGGCATGGGTAATGCAGAAAAAATCTTTCACGCGGGGCCTGCTGGAGCCGGGCAAGTGGCCAAGGCCGTTAACAATATGTTGCTCGCGGTGCACATGATAGGCAGTTGTGAAGCGTTGTCGATGGGTGTTGCCAAAGGCTTAGACCCCGCGGTGCTGTCTGAGATTATGAAGGCGAGCTCGGGAAATAACTGGTCACTACAGGTTTATAACCCCTGGCCTGAGGTCATGCCCAATGTGCCATCCAGTAACGACTATCAGCCCGGCTTTATGGTCGATTTAATGGTCAAGGACTTGGGGCTGGCGGGGCAAGTGGCGCAGAGCAGTGGCGTGAATAATCAACTGGGGCAGCTCGCCTTAGCGCTCTACAGCGCCCATCAGAGTGATGGCAATGGTGCACGGGATTTCAGCTCAATCGTTGAACGTATTAAGGTGCGGTAATCGGTGCCAGCGCCCGTTCAAGAGCGAGGATACATGGTCGGAATTCAATCAACGCTAGCCACCGTTCATGTCAACGTCAAGTCATGCCCTCGCGTGCTGGTTGTTTAATCGGGTATTCGCGGGTGAGACATCACGGCTTAGCAGTTAAACAGTTTTCAACCATACTCATACTAGGTCGATAATGCATTAACGGGTTTGTTATAGTGTCGTAAACCCCGCAAGCAGAGCGTCTATGTCTTCAAAAAAAGCCCCCCGTTGGATTATCGACCCCGCCGTCTTTTTTCCAGCCATCGCTATTTTACTGTTGAGTGTGCTCGTGGTGGGACTTTTCCCCGACGCCTCCAATGTGTTGTTGCAACAGCTTCAAAAAGGCGTGGTGAGGAATGCCAGCTGGTTCTATGTCTTGTTCGTAGCCTCGCTGCTTATCGTTGTCTTTATTTTTGCTTTTTCGCGTCATGGTGACATCAAGCTCGGGCCCGATCACTCACAACCGGCTTATGGCTTCATCTCCTGGTTTGCCATGCTGTTCGCCGCTGGTATGGGTATTGGCCTCATGTTCTTTGGGGTCGCGGAACCGGTGATGCATTACCTTGCACCGCCCATAGGCGAGGCGGGTACCGCCGAAGCTGCATCGAGGGCAATGGAGCTGGCGTATTTTCACTGGGGCCTACACGCATGGGCTATTTACGCAGCGGTCGCCTTGGTATTGGCCTATTTTGCCTACCGGCACTCCCTCCCCCTCACCTTGCGTTCGGCTTTTTACCCGTTAATTGGTGAGCGCATCTATGGACCCATTGGCGCGACGGTTGACGTTTTTGCCATTGTTTGCACGACCTGTGGCATTTCTGCAAGCCTTGGCTATGGTGTGCTGCAAATTAACGCCGGCCTCAACTACCTCTTTGATGTCCCAGTGAATGAAATGGTACAAGTCGGTCTCATATCGTGCACGATGTTAGTCGCTGGGGTATCAGTAGTCTTAGGTTTAGATAACGGCATTAAACGACTGTCTGAGCTGAATATTATTTTGGCCATTTTCTTGCTCATAGGCGTTCTGTCAGCCGGACCGACCATCTTATTACTCTCGGGAACCGTACAAACCTTTGGCACCTATGTTGCCGACATCATTCCCAAAACCTTCAATCTCTATGTTTACCACCCCACCGATTGGCTCGGTGGCTGGACTATTCTCTATTGGGGCTGGTGGATTAGCTGGGCACCGTTTGTGGGTATATTTATTGCACGCATTTCCCGAGGTCGAACGATTCGAGAGTTTGTGTTGGGGGTGACTATTGTACCCACCCTGTTTATCGTGCTGTGGATGGGTGTTTTTGGTGGTTCAGCCATTGACCTCATCAGTAACCAGGGCTTCACCGAACTGGGTGATGCGGTACAAGGTGATCAAGCCGTCGCCTTGTTCAGGTTCCTAGATTATTTACCCGGGACTCAGTTTTTATCGCTGGTTTGCTTGCTGATGATTGTGGTCTTCTTTGTGACCTCCGCTGACAGCGGCGCTATGGTACTCAATATGTTGAGTGCGGGTGGTGAGGATAATACCCCCGTTACCCAGCGTATCTTATGGACCGCTGTCATTGCTGCGATTTCGTCGGTATTGCTGCTCGCCGGAGGATTGAGTGCCATGCAAACCGTAGCCATTGCCAGTGCCCTGCCATTTTCTTTTGCCATGCTGGGTGCACTGTGGGGTTTTTGGCGCGCGCTCGTTATCGATAGTGCCAAGCGTGGCAGTATCGGTGTGCATCCGCCGGCCGAAACAGAGGCGTCGAACTGGCGTTACCGGTTGAGTAATTTGTTGGAATATCCGGGTAACTCTTCAGTGCAAG
This sequence comes from Halieaceae bacterium UBA4452, assembly GCA_002389505.1. Taxonomy (GTDB): domain Bacteria; phylum Pseudomonadota; class Gammaproteobacteria; order Pseudomonadales; family Halieaceae; genus Luminiphilus. Next base: position 89,832 of record DGPA01000021.1, on the reverse strand, counting down.
TATTTCAGCGCGATATCGTCCTCAAAGCCATGCACAGTTTCGCCGAAGAAGTGAATCAGCATGGTGTTCAGACGAAGGTCAGTGATGCGTTAGGTGAGCATGGCGTGCTCCGACTAGAAGTATTTCACGGTGGCGAAACAGATTTTATCTATGAAGTGAAATCGAGAAGCCATCCGATGCCTGATCAATCACTGGCTAACAAGCCCATGGACGACATGCAGGTGGGGGAGTTGTTTTTTCGTGCCGAGGTACACTTGCTCGAGGGCGGTCAAGACTACGACATTATGGGCTGGACTCAGGAGCAGGTGGTCGTTGATATTCTCAACCAGTACGAAAACCACCTGCATTTCTTGCACACGGTGCGTTAACCGGGCGCTGGCCTGTCACCATCGTCAGTCGACGATGGTGATGTCAGTAATAGGGGCTTTTTGGCGCCGGGGATTCAGTGTATTCATGCGCTTAATCATACTGTTGAGCGCTGCCTGTCTATTTTCAGGTGCCGGGTGGGTACTTAGGAATTCCGGGGGACGATCGTCGCTTAAATCACCCATTTTCTGCCATAACGTCACCGCGGCTTCGGGGTCATAGCCTGCTCGAGTAGCCAGTTCCATGCCTATTTCGTCCGCCTCCGCTTCTGCGACCCGACTGTTGGGTAGCTCCAACGCCAGCGTGGCTGCCAATGCGGCTCCCTGTACGGCAAAACGATTGTTATCAGCCGCGGCGGCTACAGCGACGATGCCTAAAGACGTCGCCATGGCTCGAGACATGCGCTCGGCGGTATGATTGGCTAAAGCGTGAGATATTTCATGGCCCATAATCTGAGCAAACTCGTCATCCGTTAGTGCCAACTGCTCAAACAAACCGGTATAGACCGCCATGCGTCCGCCGGCCATGCACCATGCGTTGACCGTTTCAGGATCACCGACAATGGCGACACTCCATTTCCAGCGATGGCTAGCTGGAAATGTCTGTTCTGCAACGGTCACCAAGCGTCCAGTAATCGTTGCCACCCGGGCCTTTAACGCTGGATCGGTGACTAGCTGATTATCCTCATCTAACGCCTTCACCGTACTCAGATACGCGGTCTCCGACTCAATAATGGCCGACTGGGGTGATATCAGTAGCAACTGACTGCGACCGGTGGGACTGGTCGTGCAGGATGACAGACTCCCAGCAATGACCAGCAGAGCTATGGTGCGGATTATAAGGTGGGCCATATTTCGTTTCCTCTGCATTAATAAGGGCAAATATAGGATAAACAGCGGGCTCTGGGCGCTATCAACCCGGATCAGACTCAGCTCCCGCCGACGTTCTTAGCAGTCCACGATAGACGCCTCGAGCGTTGGATTTACCGGTGATGACTTTGTACACGTCTTGGGTAATGGGCATGCTCAGATTATGCTCCTTGGCCAGCTCCATAATCGTGGGAGCGCTTTTAACCCCTTCGGCGACCATGTGCATAGTTTCAATGATGTCATCAATACGACGCCCCTTCGCCAACTCCATGCCCACGTGCCGATTTCTGCTGTAATGACTAGTGCAAGTGGCAATCATATCGCCCATACCAGCCAGTCCCGCGAACGTTTCCGCCCGCCCACCAAGGGCCGTCCCCAAACGTGTCATTTCTGCTAAACCACGGGTAATGAGCGCCGCTCTGGTATTATCGCCCGCGCCAAATCCATCCCCCATGCCCACGGCAATGGCAATAATATTCTTGAAGACGCCTGCTAGTTCGCAGCCTATGGTGTCAGGGTTGGTATAGACGCGAAATAGTCCAACGTTCATCAGCGGTTGTAGCCACTCACTGGCGGCGGGATCATCGAGAGCCAGTACGCTGGCTGCAGCTTGCCCAGCCATAATTTCTCTCGCCAGATTCGGACCTGTTAGCACGCCGGCGGCATGATGGGGGGCGAGTTCCCGACATATTTGTGTCATGCGAAGCCGCGACCCACGCTCTAGTCCTTTGGTAAGACTAATCACTGGAGCATCGGGCTTGAGGTCACCAACTACGTTTATTAGTACCTCTCTGAAGCTATTTGACGGTACGCCCATAATAACCGCATCGGCACCTTTCACCGCCTGCCCCAGATCAGTGGTGGCCTTCAGATTGGGGTGTAGCGCCAGATCAGCGAGATAACGGGAGTTACGTTGTGATTGGTTGATTTCGGTCACCGTCTCGCTGCTGCGAGCCCACAGAATGACGTCGGCATTTCTACTCATGAGTGAGGCTACGCTGGTTCCCCAGCTACCGCCCCCGATCACTGCAAGCCTACAGGTTGGCACGTAACGTATCCCTTATGGTTAGCGTTCCCCGAGCGGCAATAGCCGATGCCCGGATGACCTCCACTCGACGGACTAAGCGGGAGAGTGTTTCTGACTGCGCTCTTCGACCCTCAAGGAAATCGGCGTGGGATTCGTCAGTCAGTCCTCTCGCGCTCAGCATACTCCAACTATTTTTGAACAGTAGTTTACTGGTCGACACCTCACTGGAAACCCGCCGTTGCATAAACGCCTGGCGTCCGTAGTTCATGCAGCGTTCAGTATAATCCAGCTCATCCATGGACTCACCGGGTTGAAGCGAGGCGAGAATCTCTGCTCCGAGCGCATAAGCCTCAGCGAATAGTTGTAGGGTCATGTGAGCAATCTGGGGAGTCATGAGCAACAATAGCTGTCGGGCACCTTGTGCGCCACGATTCAATTGCGTCTCCCAATCAACATTTATTGCGGCTAATTCTGCAATGATTTCCTCTTGGAATACCTCGGTGGGCGGATAGAAAAATTCAAACTTAAACAGGTCTCGGAGGTCCTCTACCTCTCGCCAAAAAACAGTGACCGGTGCTTCGTCCGACTCCCCTTGTTCAGCCACCGCCACTAGACATAACTCGGTAATCGCTTTATTGACGAAGTAGTGAGCAATAGTATTTCTATAATAGCTAGCGACAGCAGCTCGCCCTTCTTTAATGCCGTAGACCGTTGTCGGGCCGCCATCAAAACGGGTGACAATGTTTTCGCCTATCATCAGCTTGAGAACCTGTTCTATACCCTCCGCATACTGACTGTCGAAGTCCTGGGATAATCTCAAGCCGCGATGACGGGTCCAGGCGACTAAATCGGCCACCTCGGTACTGATCTCTTGCTCTGACAAAGCCCGTGGATATACTCCTAAAAGCGCCATACTGATGATCGCTGGGACCGTGACAGGTGTTACTCGATTGGCCTCCACTGCGACTTGAAACGCCACCTTAGATAGCGCCAGTCGATCACTGGGATCGGGGGCTTGATCGAGCACAACGGGCTCTCCGAAATCAACGTAGATCTTGCCCATAGGTTTGGCAAGACTGCGTATATACCCGATAAACCAACTCAATGATTCGGGCGCTTTAGGCACGCCAGATTGCTCCCGAGCGTACTCCTCAGCATCCCTCACCAAGTCGTAGCTCACTGTCACTGGAATTATATGGATAGCCTTCGCGTCGGCGGTATAACAGCCTTCAAGCACATATTTGAGAACCCCGTATTTTGGCGGCATTAACTTACCGAGGCGTGAGCGAGTTCCCTCGAAAGACCACGTCAGCGGAAAGCGTTTTTCCATCAGATAGCTGATGTATTGCCGAAGCGTTGCCTTATAAACCGCATTGTCACTGAAGCTACGCTTAATGAAAATGCCGCCTGCTCGACGCATTAAGAAACCTAAAATGGGGAAGTTTAAATTGGCGCCACCAAAGAAGTGCGGCATCGGAAAGTCGTTATCAAATAAAATTTTTGGGACCACAAAGCCATCGATATAGGTCTTATGTGTCCATAATAGTGCGGAAGGATAATCTCTGACGATACGCCGTATTTTCTCAAGCTCCTCTGAACGGTAGTGAAGGGTCGGTTCGTAACCTAGCCCAAGGCTGAAATTACAAAACGTTGCCCATACATCCAGCCAAAAGCTGGTAGGGATTGAAATCATCTCGCGAAAGTATGTATTCACCTCGCGCATTACGTCAGACTCACTGCGCTGTGTTGCTTGGGCAATAGCGTTCAATCGCTGTCGAAACTCTTTGTTGTTACGTAAACTTTGGGCGACGTAACGGGGCACTTTATAGCGCCCACCTTGCAGATTCCGCTCGTCCATATCGAGCACGATGGCGGCCTGGCGGGCAATGAAAACACCAAAGTCATCCACCTGTTGTTCAGCAGCTAAAGCGGTCTTTGTCTCGAACCGCGCGGCCATTTCACTTTGCGTAGCAGGGACCCCTGCTAGGAGGTGCATGCGCTCAGGGCTCTTGCGCAGTATGCGCTGTGCTTTGAATGCTCCCGGTCTTCGATCACGACCCCACAAAAGATCGACTGGTCGCGGACGAGAGCGAATAGCGGTGCTACTCGGCGTCCACGCCACTCTAAGAGGAGCCACAACGGCATCCTCAAGATCAGCCAATGCTTGCACCAAGGGGTACACCTGGAGAGGTTTCCGATCATCGTTAAGCGGCACATTAACGACGCGGTAATCTCTATCTTCGAGCGCGTGTTGTTCAACCCATTGCCGCAGTAATTGTTGTTCAAATCGTGTACTGGCGTCTAATAAAAAAACCACCGCGCCTGGCGACTCCGGCCAAGGTGAATGAGCTAGTTTATTCGTCAGCTTCGTGACATCCATTCAGTAACTCATTTCTTGGCTGTCAGTGTCGGTTTTGCCGAGGCTCGTTTCACTGATGTCATTTTTTTGGCGGGATTTTTTACTTTAGCGGTTACGGGGTTTTTAACGGCCGCTTTTTTTGATGCGGGTTTCTTTGCGCCGGTTTCTTTGCCAGCTGCTTTTTTTGCCATCAATTTCTTGCTTGTCGATCCCTTAAGCTCTGGGCGCATGTCCGCAGGTTGATTGCGCTTAGCACGCTGCATCGCTGCAAGGGTTTGCTCGGGTTGGTCTAGGGCACGTAAAAATTGATTTCGCACGGTGTTTACCTGTTCATTCATCGTCGCCAACGTCCAGTCAGCGGTATCGACGGGTGGTAGTATATCGACACGGACTTTGCCGGGGCGAAACAGAAAATCACCCTTCGGAGCAATATCCCCCGAATTGTGTATGACCACCGGGATAACCGGCACCCCCACCTGCATCGCAATATGGAAGCCACCCTTCTTAAAGGGTGCCAGTTTCGGTGTTGGCGTTCGCGTGCCTTCGGGTGCTATGACCATGGACTTTCCTTGTTCACGCATGGCCGCCACCAAGGGCTTCATTGAATCTATGGCTTTACTGCGATCTGAGCGATCAATGAATACGATGCCGGCCAACCCCATAACCTGACCAATCAGCGGCATTTTTTCAATTTCTTTCTTCCCTACCCCGACCACATCTTTACGAATAAGACTCGCCATAATGGCAACATCCGCTTTGCTTTGATGATTGAACATAAATACCGCAGGTCGGCTGCTCCACAGATGTTCTTCGCCGTGGATATCGAGCTCCAGCCCAATTAAGGCATTACAGGTGTCTGCGAACAATGATGTGGAAAAGTTTAGCGAGTCACGTTTTGAACCGGTCAGCGCGTAAATAGGCAGACCTGCTGCAAAGCTGCCGACTAAAGATCCGGTGGCGGCTAGCGATCTAACAAAGGTATTGAACGATGTTTTTCCACGACTGTTAAAGGTAGCGCTTGGCCACAGTCGTTCAGCACTCATTGTTTTAAGTCGTTTACTGGGGTTTAGCGCAGTGGGCCGACCGACATAGTCCAACAGTTGGCTATCATCAGTGCTATCCGAGTAGAAAAAACTATGCTGAAGTTTAGCGCCGGTTTTTTTTGCTAGCTGCTTAGCCGCCGTGACTTTACCTTCCCCAAAGACGGTCGGTTTGACAACAGCGCCGGTGAATACGCCTCGTTTGACCTCTAGCTCGGTGCAATAGGTATGTTCTATGTCGAGATCTTGCGCGGCCGGCCGCACTTGATAAGGTGTTGCTGAGCTTATAATAGACAGCGTGTGGCCTTTGGCTCGATGGGCACTAATAAGTCGTCGGACTTCGGGATAAATAAGGCGCGCTATTTTTTTTCGAAACAGCGTCTCGCTGTGTTTGATGTAGTCGTGTTCAGATTTTCCTGCTAAGTACTGCCCGTGCACAGCCATGAGTGCTGAAAAGCCCAATTTACCCAGACCAAAGCTTGTCATTGCCCGGGTAAGTCCTAGAAGCTCTTCGGTTGAGAGCTCCCCTGAGACCAGCGAATCTTGCAAAAAAACGATGGCTGAGTAACCTGTGATGATAGTGCCATCAAAGTCGAATATTGCCGCTACCTGAGGACCAGATGGGCTATTATCGATTTCAGCGAGTAATTGCTCAATGTTCAAGACGCTATCTCCGGTGCTTACCAATGGTGTTTCACAATCACGGCGGTTGACCATACAGTGAAAATACACCGGTGGATCTGGTCGAGTAAACTCATTGTTATGACGTTAACCGCATCGTCAGTGTAGGTTGCCGCCGTCAGTTATACTAATGAAGATAAAAAACAGCATAATTTTTGGACTCAAATTATATCCATTCCTGGTGCAGAGTGAGGAGTTCACTGTGAACAAATGCCGATCAACAGTGGATTTCATGTGATCTGGACTGATGAGTTTCTTGCCGAGCACCAGCTCCCCTCGCATTATTTGACGATCGCGCAGCCATGGTTAGTACCGGTGATCGATCAAATTGCATCGCAGCAACAGGGACAGCCCCGTACCTTATTAGTGGGCCTCAATGGCTGTCAGGGATCGGGGAAAAGCACCTTGGCAGCCTTGATGGTGGAGATGCTCAAGCGACAGTATGGACTCACGGCGCTCGCGGTCTCTCTGGACGATTTTTATCTCACCAAAGCTGAGCGATTGAGACTGGCTGAGCAGGTTCACCCGTTACTGGCCACTCGTGGCGTGCCGGGCACTCACGATGTTGCGCTAATGGCCAAGGTCATGAGTGATTTGATGGATCAAAAGCCGCTGCCTGATCGACCTGTTTTAGTCCCCGAATTTGATAAATCGACGGACGACCGTCGTAGTGAGGAGCGTTGGCCACGCATCACCGAGCCAGTCAGTGTCATTATTTGGGAGGGCTGGTGCTTGGGGGTGCCCCCTCAGGAGGAGAGTGCCTTGATTGCGCCCTGTAATAGGCTGGAGGACATTGATGATCGAGACGGATTTTGGCGGCGCTATGTCAATCGTCAGCTGCATGAGTACCAGCCACTTTTTCGCCGCGTTGATTACTGGCTCATGCTCAAGCCGCCAAGCTTTGCGTGTGTGTCCCGTTGGCGGGGTGAGCAGGAAACGAAGCTAGCGCAACGCTGTGGTAAAGGACCTGGCATTATGACGCCCACCGAAGTTAGTCACTTTGTACAGCTTTATGAGCGGCTCACTCAATGGGCTTTGCACATCTTACCGCCACGTATGAATACCGTCTTTGAACTTGATGCCCACCGGCGCATCGTGGCTTCAAGCCGTCATTAGCGTTGTTTTTTCTTCAGAGGCCGCACCCACGTCGTGGATGACGGCGCTGGCCCCAAGAGACTCAACTTCGCTCTGAAGGTCTGGGCGGGAAGTTCTGCCGGTAGGACAAAGGCACCGTCGGTGTTGCTATATCGTAGGCCGGTGCGCTAGCGGAAGTGAAATAACCCCATGGAATTACTGCTTGGAGTTGTCTTGGTTTGCTGATTGCCCGCAGTATCACCGTTATTGGGAGCAACCAATTTGTTCTTCTCATCCCGTATCATCTGCATATAGTCAATGTAGCGCTGTACCACACGGAGGCGATCATCCTGTCCCTTGGTGAACTGGCAGCGTACAATCGGTCGGCTGCTTGTCTGGGTCGATTCGGGCTCTAACACGGTGGCGTTGAAGGTGATTTGACGATTAGCTGGCGGTAGGGTCAGTGTCAGCCGTATGGGTAGGCCCGATGATAGTTGAACTGACCACTCAAATGCCAAGCCAGAGTAACTGAGGTTGACCCGACTAAGGCTGGGGCCGAATACCGACGCCTTGGAGTCGTCGGCAACGAGATCCAACTTGTGATTGATTCGCTCCAGCGCTCGCGCGGTAATAGGGTCGCTTTGCTGTACGGTATTGAGGCCTTGCAAAATGGTTTGATTGGTCTTTAACAACATAACGTCACGAGCGCTTTGCGCAGCCAAGTCGTCGCTACTGGCCGGGCGCCAGGCGATGATGAGGCGATCATTGACGCGCAAGTGTTCTCGCTGCTCGACAATCATTGTGGCTACCTTGACACTACACGTTGGCATTGAAACATAAAACACCCCCCTTGGCTCGGTTTTATCCTCTAGGTAACCGTCTCTTCGACGCGTTCACTGGCGTAGAGATCATCGAAACGAAGCGCCTTCAGCCGGCACCCGCGGTCATACCCGCCATGTGAGAAGTCATGGCTAGGGAACGGTGAATACGAGGTGCTTTATGTACTGAGGCGTTGTAGGTGGTAGCGTTGAGCAAAAAGGGGTAAATGCTCGTCTTCGCGATGACTTACAAATAGCAGGGTGCTGTGCTCGCGTTGGTGTAATATTTCCAGCAATGCTAACAGACGTCCACGGTTTAACTCATCAAGCCCCTGTGTGGGTTCGTCAAGAATTAACAGCAGCGGTGATTTCACCAAAGCTCGGGCGATGAGTGCGAGTCTCTGCTCGCCATAGCTGAGGCTCTGAAAGGGCGCTGGCCCGCGCCCTTTAAGCCCGGCCGCCTCCAACCATTGGCTGGCAATCACTCGCTGTTGATCACCAATCGGGTCGTATACCCCTATGGAGTCAAAAAAGCCGGAACAGACAACGGTTTCAACGTTGCAGTGCACCCGGTAGCGACGATGCAAATCATTACTCACGATGCCCATGTCGCGTTTGATATCCCACACCGACTCACCGCGTCCACGCCGGTAGCCCAGCACAGTGACATCATTGCTGAAGCACTGGGGGCAGTCGCCAGTGATCAACCCTAGCAGCGTTGACTTGCCTGAGCCATTTTCGCCGGTAATGAGCGTGTGCTGCAGGGGTACCACAGACAAAGAAACGCCGTCTAACACCGTAGTGTCCGCAAAACTTACGGTGCAGTCATTGAGCGTCACTAACGCGTCGTGGCTGTATTCATCCAGCCCTATCGCGCTCTCGGGCCAGTCGGGTTGAGCACTACTTAACTGCAGTGCTTGGTGAATGCGCTGAGCTAGTGCTTCAGGATCTGATGTATTCACGATGTCAAGTCGCTCGCCATCGACCACACCAATGTGGTCGCACCAGCTGGGGATGTCTTGGCGGTTACTTAAGAGAAATAGTACGGTGACACCGCGGCTATTTACCGCCTGTAGTGTGCGGTTGAGTAATCGGCAGGAATGAGGATCAAGACTGTCAAAGGGGTTGTCGACGATTAAGCACTGGGCGCCTTTAAACAATGCCTGCAAGACCAATAATTTTCGACTCTCACCGGTACTCAGCTCGGTATAGCGCGCTGTCAAGCGCTGTCGAAGCCCCAACTCATCAATCAGCGGGTTCTCTAGGTGCTGTGGCGGTATAAAATCTTTGGCTAGGGTCGCAGTGTCGCTTTCCTCAAGCATATCATTGGCTGCGAGCTTCAATTCACGCTCGTAAATCAGTTGCTGTTGTTCGAAAGAAATCAGCCGAATAGCGTCTAGGCTGACGGTACGCTCAATCATCTCTACAGGCGTATCTGAGAGCTCACCCATGAGAAGTTGATCGATAATGTTTTTGCCTGATCCATTGCGGCCGATGATGCACCAAGCCTCCCCTGAAAGGATTCGCCAATCGGGAATGATTAAGTGCGGATGATGGAATTCTTTAATGTGGATCATTGGGTCAAACTGGCATACAGTGTAAGCGTAGTTTAGCGTAATCCCATGAGGAGTTCGTATGAATAAAATGATAGTTAAGAGTGCCGCATGCGCGGCTTTGACGCTGGTACTGGGCGCCTGCTCAGATGAACAAAAAGAACCAGCAAGCGGCGTAATGGACGAGAGCAGTGGCGCTGTTGAAGCCACAATGGAAGGATCTGGCGAGGCAATGGACTCCCCAATGGAGCAGGCGACAGACGCCATGGACACTGCGCAAGAGGCGTCAGGTGACGTAGTGGCAGAGGCAATGGAAGACGCTGGTGATGCTATGGAAGAGGCGGTTGATGACGCCAGTGACGCCATGGGTGAAGCGGCTGAAGCCGTTACAGAAGCCGTTGAAGAGGCTGAGACCGACGGCTAAGCCAAGCTCGTTTATCGTCGATCATATCGCCCCCGGAGCGGCGATAATAGATCGGTTTAACGACACTGAGTGGGGCTTGCGGCGAAGCCCCGGATTTTTTTGATCTCAGATTTACAAGTAGAGCGACATGCCCAGCGCACAATTTTCTGACACTATCCGCACCTATCATCGTTATTTAGGCTATTTTTTGGCAGGTATTATGTTGCTCTATGCCTGTAGCGGCGTTCTGCTCATCTTTCGAAAAACAACATTCATGAAGTTTGACGTCCATTATGAGTATCAACTCACGCCCGGACTGTCCGTTATCGAATTGTTGTCGACGTTAAACGTAAAAGGGTTGGTTGCTGAGAGTGAAACCGAGCAAGCTATTCAGTTAACCATGGGCAACTATAATAAACAGTCGGGTCTTACCGAATTGACGGTCAAGGAATACCCCTTAGTTATCGACCGAGTGGTTCACCTGCACAAGGCAAGCACTAAGAGCCCTCTTTTTCTGCTCAATATATTTTTTGGCTCCGGATTATTGTTTTTTGCGCTATCCGCGTTTTTTATTTTTCCACCCAACGCAGCGGCACTCAAGTCGGGTTTAAAAGTAGCCGTGGTCGGATTTGCCATGGCACTGTTAGTAGTCACCTTTGGCTAGCCGGCCGTTGCATTAATGGACTTTGAGGCCTACACGCCTGGGTCGATTGGGCGCCCAAACATGCCCCGGGTCTGGCCGATGCCCTGCCGCCCGATTATGTGGCAATGGCTAGGTATGGCTTAAACCAGCAGCCGTTACTGCGACGCTTGGCTATCGGCTTTTTGGTTTATCTTGTGCCGATAAACTTGTTATTTGTGCCCAGATAACCGATAACTATTGCGCTTAGTGATACAAAGTACTGATCGCTGGGCGTTAACAAGTGAGTCGATAAAAATAAGTGAGTATGCATGGGTATGAAGTGGCAAGTGTTAGGGGATCGCTTACCTCGAACCCGCAATCCCCTCACTCGCGTACTCGGTAGAGTGGTGTTTCGCGCCATGGGCTGGCGCATCGAGGGGCAGTTTCCCAATCAGTCAAAAGTAGTGGTGGCGCTCACACCGCATACCTCCAACATGGACTTTATCCTCACCATTGCCGTGCTCTGGAGTCTGGGCCTGAAATCCTCCTTTCTCATGAAGCAATCCCTCTTTTGGTTTCCATTAGGGCCCATCCTCAAGGCCTTGGGGGGTATTCCTGTCGACCGATCGCAGCCGCGAGGCTTGGTCGATAAAATGACGCAGGAATTCCAGCAGCGGGCTCAACTGGTATTGGGTATAACGCCCGAAGGGACACGCAGTGGCGTGCGGCGCTGGAAGCACGGTTTTGCACGAATCGCGGAATCAGCGCAAGTGCCGGTATTACCGGCGGTACTGAATTATAAAACGCGGACCGTATTATTCGCCGCCATTATTGATGATGTGTTTACAGCTGAAGATGTGCTTGCCCGGGTGAAACAGGCGTCTTTGCTGGGCTGTGCTCGCAGTCGGTGACGTCCAGCGGTCGCGTTCGATGGAGCAGTGTTCGCTGCGTCCATGGACTCCTCGGGTTCGTGTCGATACCCTACGTCCCATTGCACCTCCTTGGTTATTGACTGATTTTGTGTTGCTACTGAATCACTGCGGCAGGAGCCTGTCGAGCTTGGTATGCACCCGACTGAGGCTCCGCGCCCAGCAACGCTTGTTGATCGCAAGCAAGTACGCTACTCTCATTTTATACGCAAAACAGCGACACAAAGCGCGTGGTCAAACGGCCTGTTCCGAGCCTGCGCCTGTCGTTACCCATGGCTGCGGCATCGACGTTGGCAGTCGTTAAACGTCCCTCATCGTGCTGTCGAAAGCCGACGATTTTTGTGCCCTTAACAGGAGGATAAGCGTGATATCAACAGACGATAAGCTGGCTATTCATGAGCTTTTAGCCACCGCTTCTTACGGTTATGACACCCGGAATTTACCGCTGTTGGAGTCCTGCTTGACCGAGGACGCAGTGATGAGCCTACGAGTGGCCCAGGGTGATGTGGTCGGTCCATTTGAGGGCAGGAGCAATATTATGGGCTTGTATAGCGACTCCATGGCCTCCCAGAGTGACGTGCGCAAACACGTGATCTCTAATATTGTCATTGCGGGCGAGGGGGAGCGGTTATCGGTGACCTCCATTCTCACGCTATTTGCTACCGAAACGGGGCAAACACGCTTGCTGAGCGTGGGCTTTTACCACGATGAGGTACGACGTTGCGAGGGCAGCTGGCGCATCTGCAAGCGACATGTTGATCTCGATAGCGCTTACTGAGCGCTATTGAGGCTGATGCCATGAATATAGGCCGTATTCCTGCAAAAACCGCGATGATTGCCCCGAATCGTGAAGCGTTGGTTGATGTGCCCAATGCGAGAAGAATGTCATTTGGAGAGCTCGAAGAGCGCATCTGCAAACTCGGTAATGCGCTGACCCTTGAATTGAATCTAGACAAGGGTGATCGGGTGGCGATTTTGTCGCGCAATTGTATTCAGTACATGGAGATTATGTTTGCCAGCGCGCGCACGGGGCTAATCGCACTGCCCTTGAATTGGCGCTTGAGTGACACCGAATTATTGCGTGTGCTCTCTGATGGCGAGCCCACAGTGGTCTTTTTCTCTCCAGAGTACGCGGCGTTAGCGTCAGCTTTGACCGAACAGTACAGCGCTGCTCGCTGGATTGGTTTCGACGACGAAGGGGGTTCAGATTATGAGCAGTGGGTCGGCTCTATGCCGTCGACAGAGCCGGTCGCGGCACTGGCTGTGGTCGGGGATGATCCCGCGCTGATCCTTTATACCGGTGGCACGACGGGCAAATCCAAGGGTGCGTTACATACCCATCATTCGCTATTTATGGGTATGCTCAATCAGACCGTAGCTGAGCGTATTGTACCCTCGGATGTTTACATGCTTACCGGTCAAATGTTTCATATTCCGGTCGCGCTGGCGATGAACTATACCGCCCATGGCTGCCCGGTAGTGTTGATTAATTTTGATGCCCAATTAGCACTAGAAGTCATTCAGCGTGAGCGTGTGTCAGCATTTTTGGGTATTACCACGATGATCAATTGGATGATGGCCGTAGAGGGCTTTGAGCAATACGATCTGAGCAGTTTACGTAACTTCCAATACGGTGGCGGTCCAATGCCAGAGTCGGTAGTTCGCGCAGCTTTGCAGGCTTTTCCCTGCTCGATGATTCAGGGTTACGGACAAACGGAAGGTATGACCATGACCTTTCTCACTCAGGAAGATCACCACGCCGCGGTGGCAGGCGATCGTCCAGAGCGCCTCGGATCATGCGGTCGAGCTGGTTTCGTGACCGAGGTGCGGTTGGTGGATGCAGAGGGCATCGACATACCCAAGGATGGCAGTACGCCCGGCGAAATTGTTGTCCGTTCAGAAGCCAATATGGTGGGTTATTGGCGCCAGCCAGCGCTCTCTGCAGAGACCTTAAAAGACGGGTGGCTGTGGACGGGGGATGTGGCCGTCTGGGACGATGAAGGCTATATTTACATCGTAGATCGAGCCAAAGATATGATCATATCGGGCGGTGAAAATATCTACAGTACGCAGGTTGAGGCGGCGATTCATCAGCATCCAGCCGTATTGGAGTCCGCAGTATTTGGAGTGCCCGACGATGTTTGGGGTGAAGCGGTGAAGGCGACCGTGGTGTTAAAGCCGGGTATGCAGGCGACTGCAGAAGACATTATTACTGAAGCCAGCCGCCATTTAGCGTCTTATCAAAAACCTAAAAGTGTCGACTTTGTAGCGGCGCTGCCCAAAGCGCCCACAGGAAAAATTCTCAAGCGCGAGCTGCGTGAGCCCTATTGGCAGAGCCAGGGACGAAAAGTATGAGCGGCCTGCTGTCCGAAGACTTGCTGACAGCTATTGGCAGAGTGGCGGAGCCAAAGCGCGAGCTTGTCACTCGCCGGGATATACGAAAATATGCCGTCGCCACCGGTAGCCAACAACGCAAGTATCTTGATGGTGACGTCGCGCCACCCATGTTTCACGTGCCCTTGTTTTGGGATGTTGTCGAGCTTAGCGAGCTGACGCCCGATGGCGTATCCATTGACACACTCCTGCCCATATTTCCGCTCAATCGCGCTATGGCCGGTGGTCTAGATATTGACTATGTAAAGCCCATCTACCCAGGAGATTGGCTCACGGCGACGCGGACCCTCACCAATATCTATGAGAAATCAGGTCGATCAGGACCGCTGATTTTTTATGAGGTGGTTATGGACGTCAGAAATGATGAGGGTGAGTTGGTCATCCGTGAGAAAACCACAAGGATCTTACGATGAATCCAGCGCCGGTGGTGGGTGGTGTCATTCCTACCCGGGAACATAGCCCAGGCACGGTGCAATTGATGTTGTATAACGCTGTACTTTGGAATGGCCATAGAATTCACTTTGATTTGCCCTATACCACCGATGTTGAAGGGTATCCGGGCTTAGTGCTAGCGGGTCCTATGCTAGGAGACTGGTTACATCAAGTGGTGGATGAATGGTTGGGGGATGCGGGGTCCATAACGGGGGTCTCATACTCAAATCGAGGCGCTACTTACGTGGGCGAGACACTACTTGTCGGGGGAGAAATTAGCGCGTTCGACGCTGCGACCGGTGAGCTTGAGCTCGATGTGTACATCAAAAATCAGGCGGGTGATGTTGTCGTGCCCGGTACCATTTCGGCACGCCTCACAGCGACCGCTGATAGCTGATGAAAAATCCTGTTGCGATTGTCGGTTGGGGTGAGACGGCGCTCGGCGTCGTACCCGGAGTTACGCCCCTAGAACTGACGGTACAGGCTAGTTTGGCAGCGCTCAAGGATGTGGGCTTGCAACGTCAAGACGTGGACGGATTAGTCAGCTGTAACTCTCTAGTACAACCCATTATGTATCACGCTGAAGCCACCGCTGAGTACGCGGGTCTGAACCCGCGTCACTGCTTAACGGTAGGCACCGGTGGAGGCACCACGTATACGGCGGTGCGCCACGCTGCCGCGGCAATCGCTGAGGGGCTGGCTGACACAGTAGTGGTAGTCATGGCCGACAGCATGCGCAGCTTCATGACCCGAGAGCAAGCTATGGTGGTTCAGGCAAGCGCAGGGCACCCTGCTTATGAGCAACCTTATGGCCCAACGGTGCCCGCTTATTACGCGCTGATTGCTCGAGCGCATATGGATAGCTTCGCTACCAGCGAGGCGCAATTTGCCGAAGCCATGGTGTCCTCCCGCGCTTGGTCTGCCCTGAATCCTCGAGCGCAATACAGAGATCGCGTCACAGTCGATGACGTGCTGGCGTCGCGCCCCATTGCCGATCCTTTGAAACTTCTTGACTGCTCCATTGTTTCCGATGGCGGTGCGGCGATCGTAATGACTAGCGCCGAGCGTGCGGCGGATTTGTGTGAGCAGCCCGTTTACCTACTGGGTTTTGGTGAAGGACACGCCTACGAGCATGTCAGTCAAGCCCAGGACCTGACCTGCTCGGCGGCCGTTCAGTCTGGACAAGCGGCTTATCGGCAAGCGAATGTAGGGCCCGCCGATATAGATCTCGCGCAGTTATACGATTGTTTTTCTCCCGCCTTGCTGATTCAACTAGAAGACTTGGGATTTTGTGCAAAGGGTGAGGGCGGGGAGTTTTTACAGTCGGGGGCGACTCAACCGGGGGGCACGCTGCCAGTAAATACCCATGGTGGCATGCTGTCGCACTGCCATCCGGGAAATCCTGGTGCCCTTTTTGGCCTCACTGAAGCTATTCAACAAATCCGTGGCACCGCCGAGCAGCGTCAGTTAGCCAAGGTTGATCGCGTGTTACTGCATGCCCAGGGGGGCATTATGTCCAGCCATGCCACGTTAATTGTGGGATCCTCTCAATGACAGATCGCCAGCCAACAAGGGTTGCTGCACAGCAAACACCCCTCAGCCAACCTTACTTTGATGGCTGCAATGTCGGCGAGCTGCGTATTCAAATTTGCCCTGGGTGTCAGCACGGGCAATTTTACCCTCGGCTGCTGTGTGCTCGCTGCGGGTGTGAGGAACTGGCTTGGCAGAGCGCTAGTGGTAAAGGCAAGATAGCGACTTACACGGTGGTGCGTAGGGCCTTATCAAAAGCCTATGAGGCGCCCTATGTTATCGCTTTGGTCGACCTTGATGAGGGCGTCAGAATGATGTCCCAAGTGATTAACGTGAATCCCGATACTGTCGCTAGCGGACAGCGCGTGACCGTGTGTTTTCAACAGTGGTCAGAAGACCAGGCAATGCCTGTTTTTACTCTCGATGAACAGTCGTAAGGAGGCGTTACTATGAACAGCCAAAGTATTCCTATTGCGGTAATTAATCCCGATGCACCCGCCAGTAGTTTAGAGGCCAAGCAAGCGCCGATTGATAACGGTCATGCCGTTTACGGTAAGGAAGGTTATTTTAGTCATGATTATGCTCAGCAGGAGTGGGACAACGTATGGTCACGTAGCTGGCTGCTAGCGGGCGCAAACACCGACATCCCCAACGTCGGCGATTATTTTCTGTTCAAACTACGTCACGAGTCGTTCATCATTATCCGTAGCGACACTGGCATAACCGCTTTTTATAATGTCTGCCCCCACAGAGGCGCTCGCTTACTGACGCAAGAGCGGGGTAATCGTCGAGTATTCACCTGCCCTTTCCACAGCTGGAGCTTTGCCAATGATGGCGCGTTGCGATCCATTACCGATGAGGCAACGTTTCAGCCAGAGGTCATTGACCATCGACCTGGACTCACCCAAGTACGGTGTGAGGTATTTGCTGGGCTAATTTTTATTACTATGGACAATGACGCTCCCGAGCTAATAAGCGACATTGGATTACCCGACGGATATTTAGAAAACTACCGTATTGAAGACATGAAGGTTGTTCGCCATGTACGCAGTGAATGGGGTTCAAACTGGAAGGTGGGCGTCGAGGCTTTTTATGAAAGCTATCACCTCCACGCTGTGCATCCAGAAACTCGCGGTGTGATGGCGGACTTACACGTTCAGTATGATTTGTACCCTAGGGGCGCAAGCCGAATGATTGTACCCCTCGGAGAGCCTAGTCCTCGTCATCACGATCAGCTGACGGTGAATGAAGGTTTACAAATGATGCTCAGAGAAGTGGGCATTGATGCTGATACTTTTCAGGGCACGGCCGCGGATGTTAGACGCGCTATGCAAGCAGCGAAGCGTGAGCGATCAGCGCGCCTCGGCCTTGACTATGAGCGTTTTACTGACGGACAGTTGTCCGATAGCTGGGCTACTGGCATTTTCCCCAACGTCCAAATTGGCTGTCACCCTGAAGCGGTATTTTTGATGCGCTTTATTCCTCACGACACCGACCCAGAGCGATTTTGGTATGACACTATGACCCTGATGCGACCGGTGGACGATCCGAATTATTGTCCACCCGGGTGGATGGGTTTGCCTGAAGGCACCGATGTAAGCGGACAGTCTCGACCCGAGACCGAAACCTATCTCATCAATGAGGATCCCGGTTTAGGTCTTGTGCTTAGTCAAGACGCGGCGTTCTTACCCTCGGTGCAAGAGGGTATGCGCAGCAAAGCCTTTAAAGGCCAGCTGTGGGGCGAGCAGGAGCAGCGGCTACGGCATTTCCACGTTGAACTGGAGCGTCGTTTGTTTAACAAGTGAAAGCATGGCGTAACAGTGGGTCTATTCACTGGCCAATTGGATTTTGGGAAAAGGTAGTCATTATGATGTATGCACCTATGTTAAGGGTCTGCGCTGTTTGCAGTGGCTGCAAGTCATGATGGCTAATGCGCGGGCACGCTGGGGCCAATGGGCAGCGCTGTGTATGTGCGTGGTGTCACAGGGCAGTGTCGCGCTCGGGGAAGTCCCCAGTTACTCGCCAAACATTGCCGAGCAGCGTACACAACTCTATTGGGGTGACTTGCATCTACACACCGCGCTATCGGCGGACGCCTTCGCTATGGGTGGTCGAACGCTACCCGAAGACGCCTATCGCTTTGCTCGCGGAGAAGCCGTTGTCGCTGGCAATGGCATGTCGCTACGACCGCGCCATACCTTGGATTTTTTAGCTATAACCGACCACGCGGAATATCTTTCTGTGCATCAGCTGCTGGCAAACGATGACTCGCGGTTATCAGACTGGCCGCTGGGCGCTCAATGGCGCGCATTGCTAACAGCCGGCAAATACGGCGAGCTGACGATGGCCTTTGCCGATGCGTTTATTAATCCTAAGCCTGAGCAACGATTAGCTGAAGCGGTGGAGTTGGCACTATGGCGCGATGTTGTTGCCACTGCAGATAGGTTTAACGAACCGCATCTTTTCACCGCACTGGTGGGCTACGAATGGACGTCTACGGTGACCGGTGACAATTTACATCGCGTAGTGCTTTACAAGGAGGGCGCTGGAAAGGCCGACACGACACCGCCCTTCTCGACGCTCGACAGTAATGACCCTGAAAAGCTGTGGCGTGCCTTGGCTCATTATGAGCGGCAAACAGGTGGAGAAGTGCTGGCGATACCGCATAATTCTAATGTCAGTAATGGCCGTATGTTTGCAACAACAACCCTTTCGGGGGCACCGCTTACTCGCGAATACGCTGAGCAACGAGCGCGTTGGGAGCCCTTGTTAGAGGTCACTCAGGTCAAGGGCGACTCGGAAACCCATCCGCTGCTGTCGCCTAAAGATCGCTACGCTAATTTTGAGCGTTGGGACGAAGGGAATATTAATATGACGACCCTGAAAGCGCCGGGGATGATTGCAGGGGAATACGCACGAGCTGCGTTAAAGTCGGGACTGGGCTATCAGCACGATCTGGGTGCCAACCCGTATCAATTTGGACTGATAGGCTCCTCAGATTCTCATACGGGTTACAGCGCAGTTGCAGAGGATAACTTTTTTGGCAAATTCCAATCCTCAGAGCCCAGTGCAGAGCGGATGTTTACCAAGATGGCCGGGGTTCTCAACGACAATTGGCGTCTTTCTGCGTCAGGTCTCACCGCGGTGTGGGCTCAAGAAAATACTCGGACAGCGCTCTTTGATGCTTTGCGGCGCAGAGAGGTCTATGGCACAACCGGTTCGCGTATTCGCCTGCGGTTCTTTGCAGGGTCAAACTTTACAGATGACGACTTAAGCTCCCCACAAGCCTCTGATATTGGCTACCAAAAGGGGGTCCCTATGGGTGGCGTTTTACATGCTGACGCAATAGCTGCGGGTCGTGGCTTGAGTTTTCTTGTGTGGGCTATGAAAGAGCCAGACGGGGCTGATTTGCATGCTTTGCAAGTGGTAAAAGGTTGGCGCGATCTGAATGGCGAGCAGTTTGAGCACGTTTATGACATTGCTTTGGCAGGCAATAATGAATCAGATGGTGCTGGCGTTCTGCGTAAAGTGTGGAACGATCCCACCTTTGATCCAGCGCAAGACGCTTTTTATTATGCGCGAGTCATCGAGGTGCCGCGACCGCGCTGGACCACGAGGGATGCGGCATTCTTTTCAGTCAATGCACCGACCGCGGCACCTCAAACCATTCAAGATCGAGCCTACAGTTCTCCCATTTGGTATCGTGCACCGGCACCTGCTGAGCGTTAGATGGCTCAATTAAAGCCGATAACAGACCGTGCGGTGACCTCAACCTCTCCCTACACGGTGCATTACTTTCCCTCGCCGAACTGTTTGAAAGTGATGATTGCGCTATTGGAATTTGAGTGCGAGTACACCGAGGTGCTGGTGGATCTTGTCGCTGGCCAGCAACTAAGCGCTGACTTTGCAGGCTTAAACTTCAACCACAAGGTGCCCGTGCTGGTGTTGGCTGATGGTCAAACAATGGTGGAGTCTGGGGCCATCCTTGAATTTCTTGCCGAGCAACACCAGCAGTTTTTAGCCCTCGAATGGAATGAGCGCTGGTTAATCAAACAATGGCTTTACTGGCAAATGGCGGGCTTGGGACCCAGTGCCGGTCAGGCACACCACTTCAGGCAGTTTGCCCCAGAGACTATTGATTATGGGGTTACCCGCTACACTAATGAAGTCAACCGACTGTACGGCGTGCTGGATCGACAGTTAACTGACAGGCGGTTTGTCGCTGGCGCTTATTCCATTGCTGATATGGCTATTTGGCCATGGATACTCCACCACGAATGGCAAGGTCAGTCGCTGTCTGATTTTCCCGCCATAGCGCGCTGGTTCGGGCGCATAGCAAAGCGGCCCGCGGTGAGAGCAGCTCTAGAGAAATACCCGACCCAGCGCGTAGCGCCAGAACACTACGCCCTTTTGCTGGGGCAGACAGCATCGTCTATTGGGTCGCACACGACCTCCAATACTGAACAGGGAGCATAAGCGCATGCAAACGCCCATTTTACACCACTATGACGCCTCACCTTTTTCACAAAAAGCACAAAAAATGTTGGGCATTAAAGGCCTCACATGGCAGTCCGTAGAAATGCCGATGACGGCACCCAAGCCAGAGCTGGAAGCGCTAACCGGCGGATATCGTGGCACACCAGTACTGCAACTGGGAGCCGATTTTTATGTCGATAATGTAGCGATTGCTGAAGCCCTCGATGAGTATTTTGCCGCTGCGCCATCGTTGTTAGGAGCCACCACCACGCTCATTCAGGACGCTTTCGGTTTTTGGTCCGACGCGTTTTTTGAACCGATTTTACGGGCGGCCATGGCAACGCATTCAGCTGAATGGGATGAAACGTTTTATCGTGACCGCGAAAAAGTTTTCCCCCATCTCGATTTTGCACAACTCCGATTGACGAGGGAAAAATGGAATCAGCAAATTATCCATCAAGCGGGTGAGTTCAACGAGCAGCTAGCCGATGGGCGTCATTTTGTTTTTGGGGATGAACCCTCCCTTGCCGACGTCCATGCCTGGGGAATGATGTGGTTCATACGCAACGGTTTACCTGAGGTATCCAGTCGCCTAGAGGGCGCCAGATTTCTGCCAGATTGGGAGCGGCGGCTGAATGACATTGGCATGGGAGAGCGAGTGACCGCAGATTACAACGCCGCCAGTGCCGCAGTGCATAAAGAGGCAGTGACTATCGACGCTATTGACTCTCTACGTATGGTCTCTGTTTCAGCTATCGGCGCAGACAGAGGTACGGTGACTGGTAGATTGGTGTGTGAACTGGATCGGCAAACCATTATTGCTGTTGAGCATCCGACAGGCAGCTATACACAGGTGCATTTTCCCGTACGTGGCTATGAGCTAAAGATGATGTAATGCTGGACCAGCCCGCGGTGTTAGTTCACTTTAAAGTCATGCATCTACGGTGATTAGGGTCCATGGTATCGAAGAGTTTGGGAGAGTAAACGTATGACGCCACTACTACAGTTTAAAGAGGGTTCGTCGCGACCGGCATTAGTGACTGGCGCTGCCGGTGGTATTGGTGCTGCTACTGCAAGAGCGTTGGCGGAGCATGGCGCTAGCGTGGTGGTATCCGATATCGATGCACGGGCGGTTAACGCCGTTGCACAACAGATTACCGCTGCTGGGGGAAAAGCCATTCCGCTGGTACTCGATGTCGCTGATCCTCAAAGCTGGCAGCGGGCAAGAGAGCGGGTGCATGATGAGTTGGGTGCTCTGTCTATTTTGGTTAATAATGCTGGAATTGATGTGGTGAAAAGTGTCGCCAATACCACCCTAGAAGAGTGGGATCGATTATTTCGAGTGAATAGCACCGCCATGTTTATTGGCACGCAATGCTTTCTTGATGATCTCGATCAGGCGGGTCGTGACAGCGGGGTTCGTAGTTCCGTGATTAATATGTCGTCAATTTGCGGCAATATTGGCGTGGCGTTTCAAAGCGCTTATTGTGCAACCAAAGGTGCCGTACGGATGTTTACCAAGGCAGCAGCCGTTGAGTTTGGTTCCCTTCAATTACAAGTAAGGATTAACTCCATCCACCCAGGCACTGTGGATACCGCCTTCGCGGCGGATTGCCTTCGGCAGCTGGGTGAGGCGGGCTTCGCGCCCAGCCCAGAAGAAGCAAGGGCAGCGATTAAGGCTGCGCACCCCATTGGTGATATGGCCACGGGCGATGAGATCGCCGATTCCATTGTCTATCTGGCCTCTGATCTAGCGCGCTTTGTCACCGGTTCAGAGTTAATGGTCGATGGCGGTTATACCGCCCAGTAATACTTATGCGTCTCCCGCTAATCGGCTACTGATGTCCTCTATAAGACCTCAATCAACGCCAGGGGATAGTGGTAGAGACTCTCGGCGCCATCAGCGGTGACGATGAATACATTCTCCATATGAGAGGGACCTAGCTGACTGCCGAAATACAAGCAGTCAATGCTAATGACCATGTTTTCTTTGATTTCAAAACCCTCGGTTGCTGCGTGGAGCCCGGTACCTGGGAACGGAACAGGACTTTCAAGGGGTACGTAGCCTACCGAGTGAGCGACCACGAGTAGTTTTTCAGGCGCCGATAATCGTGAGGTAGCCGGTATATCGTCTACTGAGCTGATTTCGGCGGTGTTTGCTCCAGGTTTAAGGCGTCGCACTAGGGTTTCATAGATGTCGAGTACCGTATTGTATTGGTCGCGATAGGCGTCGCTTGCGGCCCCAATATGTGCTGTGCGATTGATATCGATCCAATAGTCCTTGTATCGGCCTTGGGTTTCTAGAATCGCTAACTGCCCCAGCGTTAAGGGCTGATCGTAGGGTGTTCTGAAAAGGTCTGGTCGAAAGACCAGGTCATAGCTGCCGCCAAACAACATCGGGCTACCTGGTAGTGGGTCTACGTCCTGATCAATCATGAATCTCGCCACTGACTTTTCGACCTCGGTCCAGCGACAGCCTTCGCTAAGACAAGCGACCGTATGACCCATGATACGATCGGCAACGCGGCCACTCTCGCGCAGGGTCGCTAACTCATCGGCCGTTTTTATGGCACGGGTCGCCAGCATGACATCGAGACCATCTGCCCACGGTTGTCCCGAGCGGCTCTGTAGATGATTCGCCACCCGTAGATCATCAAACAGCATGAGCGATGAATCTACCTGCTGATCCGCCAAGCACGCGCCTATTGCGCTGACAATGTCGACAGCACACTCGCCTGCCACCCGTTGACTGATGATCTCTACATCAGCAATAAGGTCCTCGGGAAGGGAAAGGTGGGCGTCGTAGGCTCGAGCGGTTGCACAGAAATTGAGCATGTCGTAAGTGCGTAGCTGATCAAATGTTACCGAGTGTCCGGCGCGTTCTGAGACGACTAAGGACACTAGGCTGGCTTCCGGTAAAAATAAACTAACGGGTAAATGACTCTCTGTCGGTATCAGAACAGCAGCAATGGGTTCGATTAAATGCCAGCCATCCATTACCGAGGCAAATCCTGTGCTGTAGCGAACATTGTCGACATTGGTCAGGACGATGCCCGCTGCTCCTGACAGGCTCAGCTGCGCCCTCAGTTGTCGTATTTTCTGATCGGCCATAGCCACTCCGAATGTTTACCGCTGGTCCAGTGGAAATAAGAGGGTGTAATCCTCCACGGCGTTTTTTTTCTAGTTTGCATTACATGTCATTTATACTTAGTATCCTTGTTGCGCACAAGCAAGTAAGCGGGGCGTGAGCTGCTGCTAACCTTTTCCCGTTCCAACATAAAAACCACGGAGTACATTCGATGGAATTATCAAACAATAACCTCAAGAACAGCTTTACTAAGCTGGCGCTGTCAGCGGCGGTATCGTTGCTGGCTACCGCTGCGCCCCTCCAGCTTCAGGCTCAGGAGGCATCCTCTGCCGCTGCGCTGGAAGAGATTGTGGTCACGGGTACCAAGCGAAGTATCGGTCAGCAAGATTTACCGATTGCAGTCAGTACAATCACCGCAGCGCAGTTAAATAAAACCTTTCAAAATTCGGTGACAGAGCTAGCTCAGTTTGCACCCAACGTCACATTGACACCGCAGAACGGCTTCAATGCGATCGCTGGAGGCATGCGCGGAACCGGTTTTATTTCCATTCTTGTCACGAAAGATCCCTCAGTGGGAATTACCGTTGATGATTTCGCCTTCAATCACGTGCAATCCCAATTTGTGGAAGTATTCGATATCGAGCAAGTTGAGATTTTCCGGGGACCCCAGGGCACCTTATTTGGCAAGAACACCACGGCTGGTGCGATTTCATTCACCACTATCAAGCCCGATGTCGGCGGCGAGGTGAGCGGAAACGTCGAGGTTAACTTTGGTCGATATGCCAGCAATGACAGTGATCTGAGTAAGTTTAAATTTGCACTGAATGTTCCCTTGAGTGACACCTTAGCGGCGCGCCTAGCGGTGATTCGCGACTACTCTGACGGTTACTATTCGAACACCAAACCCATGGGCGGCACTTTCACCTGTTTCGTTTGTAGCGATGGTCTGTTTGCCACCCCCGGTAACCCAAGCACTGCTGAAATAAAGAGCACCTTCCCAACCACTGGCGATGGCACTGACATTGGTGGTAAGGATGTATTAGCGGGTAAGTTAAAGTTTCGTTGGGAACCCACGGATTCGTATTCAGCGGACTTGATGTTTGAGTATTTAGATGACCAGTCGGAGACAGTAGCCACGGCAAACGAGACACCGTCTGGTGAGGGGTATATTTGGCCCATCATTGGTTTTCCGGGCATTGCTGATGCGGGCATCAGCGATCCTTTCAATACGGGCCAATCTTACACGCAAACTGCGGTGATTGATCTGAAAGGCGGCCATAAGGTAGAGGCCACGGGTGTGTACTTAAACCAAGTGTTTACGCTTGGCGACTACGAGGTGAAGTCCATTACCGGTATGCGCGATCAGGATGAAGTGCTAGCCAGTACCTATACGGGCGAAGCTTATACATCGCTGTACGATGCCAGCAGAAACTCCAAGCGTGAGCAATTCCAGCAAGAATTTCGGGTAGCCAGTCAGTACGACGGTCCGTTTAACTGGGTAGGTGGCGCCGCGCTTTATAAAGATGACGTCTCGTTTATCGTCTTTGGTAACCTTGGCTTCTTTGGGCCGCTTGCGGCAACCAATTTCTATGACGATCGATATGAGGTTCAAGAAACACGACAGGATCGAACAGCTTGGGCGGTATACGCTGACGGATCCTTCGAGGTCAACGATCAGTTAACGCTGTCTGCCGGTGTGCGTTATACCGAAGATGAAAAAGATTTCGAACGTTATAACTTGGGGACTGCCGCTAACCCGGTCAGTAATATTATATCCCTTGATCAATACCAGGGGCCCCACACCAACCCATTGCCCGAGTCAGCCTTTGGCAATGTGCAAAAAAACTCAAAGACGTTTGACGCTGTGACTTATCGATTAGTCGCCGACTATAAAATCTCTGATGACGTCATGGCGTATGCGAGTTTTGCAACGGGCTTTGTCGCTGGTGGGTTCTCCGAAACCTGTGGATCTGAGTTTTCATGCTCGCCTTATGACAGTGAGGAAAATGAGAACTTCGAGATTGGTCTCAAGTCAGATTTATTAGACGGTACCCTCCGTCTTAACCTGGCGGCATTCCACACTGAGTATGAAAATCTGCAGCGGGATACTGTGGTCACCATTCAGGACGCAGCGGGCAATACTTTCCAAGAAACCGTATCGGTGAACGAAGGCACGTCAACGGCAAAAGGTGTAGAAGCTGAAGTACAGTGGGCCGTATCAGATAACTTCCGTATTGATGCCAACCTCGGTTACTTAGATCATGAGTATGATCAATATAACCCAGGTATCGCGGCGGCAGATTTGGGCTTGGGTGCTGGTCCCGCTATTAATCCTGATTTATCAGGATTGCGCGTGCCGTTTTCTCCAGAGCTGACCTATGGTATTGCTGCCACTTACTTCCAAGATCTGGCCAATGGTGCAAGCATCACTTATAATCTGAACATGCACTATCAGGACGATGCTGAGACCAGTCCGTTCCCTGCCAACGCGCAAGGGGCCGACGGCTCTGGTAATCCTATTCTCAGGCAAAAGGCGCTCACCCAGATGGAGGAGCGAACCCTAGTCAACGGATACATTACCTACAATGGCGCCGATAACGGAGTAGAAATATCGATTTACGGCAAGAACCTAGGCAATGAAGTTTACCGAGTAGCAGCAAACCCGGTTGCTACGTTGTGGAACTTCACTCGCCATGGACCACCGCGTGAATACGGCATTCAGGTAGGTTACAGCTTCTAGTTGTACTGGTTGATTTCAAGGCCCCACTGGGGCCTTTTTTTGGCTCAAATATTTCAATAGGGATGCCTATGGATACCACTAAAAAAGAGCTCGTTAAGGCCTATCGTCTCATGAAGAGTATTCGCGAATTTGAAGAGCGAATGCGATCTGAATATCAGCAAGGTAAGCTACCGGGCTTCATTCATATCTACCGCAATCAAGAGGCGATTGCAGTGGGTGCGTGCCTTGATATGAGCAACGGCGATTACATTGCCAGTACCCACCGTGGTCACGGGCACTGCATTGCCAAGGGCTGCGATCTTGATGGCATGATGTTGGAGCTTGCCTGCAAACAGGATGGTTTTTGTAATGGCAAAGGGGGCTCCATGCATATTGCCGATATGTCCAAGGGCATGCTGGGCGCCAATGCCATCGTTGGTGGTGGACCTCCCATTGCTGCCGGGGCCGCATTGACTGCTAAGACCTTGAAGAATGGGGGAGTATCGATGGCCTTTATTGGTGATGGTGCCTCTGACCAAGGGACCGTGGCCGAAGCTCTGAATCTTGCGGTGGTGCTGAAGCTACCGATGATATTTATGTATGAAAATAATTTTTATGCGGAGTTTACCCGTAATCCAAAGCCCGAAGGTCAGATTGCAGCGCGGGCAGGCAGTTATGGTATGCCTTCAGTGGTTGTTGACGGCTCCGATTTTTTTGCAGTCCATGCCGCTTGCCGGCAGGCGATTCAGCGAGCACGAGATGGGGACGGGCCGACGGCCATTGAAGCTGTTTCGGCGCGCTACTATGGCCACTATGAGGGTGATGCGCAGGCGTATCGTGATGGTGAAGAGATGCAACGTCAGCGGGAGGAGGGAGACCCCATCCCGCGTTTTCTCGCCGATTCACGTTGCAGCGCCTTGGATGCAGACCTAATAAGAGAGATTGACGATCAAATCCAAACTGAATTAGATGGGGCTGTGGAGCGAGCATTGGCGGCGGATGATCCCACTCCGGACAAACTGTATACCGACGTTTATATCCATTACGAAGGAGTGTTGCGCTAATGCGGATGTCTATTCGAGATGCTATCAACCTAACACTCCACGAAGAGATGAGCCGTGATGAACGCGTTATCGTGTTGGGTGAAGATGTTGCCAGCGATCAAGGGGGGGTTTACGGAATTACCGCTGGGCTCCCTGCAAAATTTGGCACAGAACGGGTAATTGATACCCCTATTACCGAGTCAGCCATTATTGGCGCTGCGGGTGGCGCGGCGTTAACTGGGTTGCGCCCTGTGGCAGAATTGATGTTTGTGGATTTTTTGGGAGTCTGTCTCGATCAACTCCTTAATCAAATTGCGAAGTTTCGTTACATGTTTGGTGGTCAGGCGCGAACGCCAGTAGTGATTCGCACCATGATCGGTGCCGGTGCAGGGACGGGTCCACAACATTCGCAGATTTTATATCCATTGCTGGCGGCTATTCCCGGTATTAAGGTCGTCGTGCCTTCTAACGCAGCCGATGCTAAAGGCTTGTTAGCTGAGGCGATTAGACAGGATGACCCGGTGGTATTCTGTGAACACAAGGCGCTTTATATGGACGAGTGTGATGTCCCTGAGGGGGAGTATTTGATTCCTTTCGGTCAGGCGCGGACGGTAGTTGAAGGTAGTGATATTACGGTTGTCGCTATGTCGCGTATGGTGGTGTTGGCGGAGCAGGCGGCACAGCAGTGTGCTGCAGAGGGTATTAGCGTAGAGGTCATCGATCCCCGCACTCTATCGCCGCTAGATGAGGGCGCAATACTGACCAGTCTGGCTAAGACTGGTCGTCTGGTTGTTGTCGATGAAGCCAATCCGATTTGTAGTATGGCCTCGGAAATTGCGGGGATTGCGGCCGAGCGAGGCTTTGACTACCTCGATGCACCGGTAAGAAAAGTGACCGCGCCCCACACGCCTGTTCCAGCGACGCCCTGCCTTGAAGCACACTACGTGCCGAGCGTGGATGACATTATGACTGCCGTGAAGGCGACTCTCGATTACTGAGAGGGTCTTCTTGGATAAATAAACAATGGTAAAGGAGTGAACCGTGCGCGCTACATTATCAATCGCGATGATCATGCTGTTGCTGACTTTGCCCGTGGAGCATTCGCGGGCTGCTGCCGGCTTGCCTGATGGCACCGATCATGTCAGTGACGGTGCCACACTGTTTGCTAATCATTGCGCCGCTTGCCACAGCGGATCGGTCCCTCGAGCCCCTCACTTCATCACCTTCAATATGATGGCCACCGAGACGCTGCTTAACGTGATGACTGATGGCGCTATGCAGCGACAGGCGGCGACGTTGTCTACCCACCAACGTTTGTCAATTGCCAAGTATCTCAGCGGGTCATCGTTATCGCCACCCGCACCCCTATGGATGTGTAGTGATATGCCGTTGGCGCTAGCACCTGTTGGTGAGACCTCTTGGACAGGTTGGGGGGGTAATCAATTTAATCACCGGCAGGTCAGTGCAGAAGTCGATGTGCTGACCAAAAGCGAAGTGTCTACGCTGGCACTGAAATGGGTGTTTGCCTACCCTGGAGCGACCCGAGCTCGATCACAGCCACTGGTGCATGGCGGCGTTGTTTATGTTGGCTCACAAGAGGGTGCGGTGTATGCACTTGACCTCGAGTCGGGCTGTACACAGTGGGTCTATCAAGCGGGTGCCGAAGTTCGCAATGGCCCAAGCCTGGTCGACGTACCAGGTGTCGATGCGCCGCTGCTCGTATTTGGCGATTTTGATGCCCGTATCCATGGCGTTAATGCCCGTAGCGGTGAGTCCGTTTGGATGACCGATGTGTCAACTCATCCCGATGCGACCATCACTGGATCGGTTAAAATTGCTGCGGGAAACATTTATGTACCCATCTCATCGTCTGAATGGGCGACCGCGGCTGATCCCGGCTACGCGTGCTGTACTTTCCGAGGCAGTGTGGCCTCGCTTGACGCAGGGACCGGGGAGCTTTTGTGGAATTCATTTGTTATTGCCGAGGAGCCCGCTGATACCGGAGAGCTTAATAGTGAAGGAGCGAAACGATTCGGGCCATCCGGGGCGCCAGTATGGAACACCCCGACCATCGACCTTGAACGGGGTGTACTTTATGTGGGTACAGGAGAATCTTATACCTCACCTGCCTCGGGCAGCAGCGATGCGGTAATCGCCATGCGCTTGAGTGATGGCAAGCCCCTCTGGACCAAGCAACTGTTAGCCGGTGATGCCTGGAATATGGCGTGCTTTATTGGCGGTGGGGCAAACTGTCCGGAAGAAAATGGCCCCGACTTGGACATTGGCGCAGCCACCATACTATGGCAAAACAAAGCCGACGCATTACTCTTGGTGGGCCAGAAAAGTGGCGATGTCTATGCCCTAAATCCCGATAAGCAGGGCGCTGTTGTTTGGCACCGAAAACTGGGACGAGGGGGCTTTGCCGGTGGCATTCACTGGGGTATGGCCACGAATGACACCTCGTTATTTGCACCCGTGGCCGATACTGACTTTCTTGGCCTTACTCAGGAAAAAGCGTTTCCAGGTATCCACGCGTTGAACCCGACCACCGGTGAAACCCGGTGGTATGCCCGTGCGGAGGATCAGTGCAGCGCAGATAGCAAGCCTGCTTGCGATCCCGGCATGTCGGCAGCACCGACAAGTACCCCTGATCTGTTATTCGCAGGGGGATTCGACGGAATGCTGCGAGCTTACGACAGTGACACGGGGGACGTGCTGTGGGAATTTAATACCTTCGATCAATTCAAGGCGGTTAATGGCGATATTGCCCGGGGTGGATCTATTGAGTCCGATGGCCCGGTGCTATCTGACGGCCATTTGCTGGTGAATTCGGGGTATCAATTTGGTAGTCGCATGCCGGGCAATGCCCTCTTGGTGTTTGCGCCTACTGGGGCCGCTGAGATGGAGGAGCTAGCGGGTGAGTAAGCAATTTGAGGCAGTGACCATTCCCAAGTGGGGGATTGAGATGACCCACGGACGCATCGTTGAATGGCGCTGTGCTGAGGGTGCATCGGTTCAAGCAGGGGATGAACTGGTGGATATTGAAACCGATAAAATTGTCAACAGTTTCGAGGCGCGCGAATCGGGAACGCTGGCGCGCATTCTTGTCGCTGAGGGCGATGAGCTTGCGGTGGGTACCTTGATCGGTGTGATTGCCTTGGGCGGGCACTCCATTGCAGATCTCGATGCATTTATAGCCGCTCAATCATTGGCTCCCCAGCAGCCGCCGCAGAAAGATTCAGTGGAATCCGCCGGCTCTACACCCGATGCTGAGCAACCGCTAGCGTCGACTGATGTGAAGATTAGCCCGGCACTGCTTAGGAAGTTGGCGAAAGCGGGTATCAGCCCAGAGGCGGTTGCGGGCACCGGTCCAAATGGACGCATTGTTAAAGAAGATGTTGATCGAGTACTCGCCAAGGGTGCTGACGTCGCTACTGGAGCGGAATTAACGCAGGCGTTGACTGGCTCACAGCAAAAGGTGGCTCGAGCGTTGAGCGTCGCCCAATCGACGGTGCCTATTTATCATTTACGTCGACAGCTCTCCATTGGCAACGCATTGGCGCGTCTGAAAGAGCAGTGCCCCAGCGTGTCGGGAGGGCTAACGATACTATTAGTCAAAGCACTGGCCCGGGCGTTACTGCAGCACCCCGAACTCAACAGGCAGTTTCAAGAAGACGGTATTCGGGCAGTGGGTAGGGCTAACGTTGCTCTCGCCGTCGCACGCGAGGACGGTGCGGTCGCTGCGCCGGTGCTGACAGATGTCGATCAGTCCAGTGTTACTGATTTATCAACGCAGCTCACTGCCCTCATTGGGCGGGCACGCGCAGGGCGATTGGTAGCGGAAGACAGTCAAGGCGCCGCAATAACACTCAGTAATCTGGGTATGTATGAGATCGATGACTTCACCGCAATGGTGACCCCACCCCAAGTCATGGTGCTATCGGTGGGACAGCTGCGCATGCAGCCGGTTTGGGACGATGAGACTGAGCACTTCATGCCTCAACAGCAGGTAACGATGGTGCTGGGCAGTGACCATCGCGTAGTCAACGGCGCCCAGGCCGCGCAATTCTTGCAGACCGTGGCAGCAGAGGTGGAGACGGCTTGGAGTGGCGAGTTGTGAATAAGGCGCGTTGACCGGTGACTGACAAAGACATCCCCGATCTGATGAACGCCGAGGTACAACAACAACCGTATGCTGTCTATCGTGAGCTGCAAACCCAGTGTCCGGTATACAAAATGCCCAGTAACGATGTTTGTTTGCTGGTCAATGATCAGTACGCTCGGGAAGTACTGCGTCAGCCCGATGTGTTCCTCAGTGGTGTTAATCCGATGGCTCTGGCTGATGGGGGTAGTGTTGATCAAGACATTATTGATATCTATCAAAATGAAGGCTGGCTACCACTGTCCTCCTGCTCCACCACCGATCTCCCCCGGCATCGAAAAGTACGGCGCTTTCTGGAGACGCTGTTCACCGCTGAGCGAGTAAGACAAGCCACGCCGATGATTGATCAAGCTGCCGCTGAGTTGCTGGATACGCTGAGCACGCACACG
The DNA here is from genome assembly GCA_002389505.1 of Halieaceae bacterium UBA4452. Lineage (GTDB taxonomy): Bacteria > Pseudomonadota > Gammaproteobacteria > Pseudomonadales > Halieaceae > Luminiphilus. The sequence continues at coordinate 57,858 of DGPA01000021.1, read as the reverse complement.
AACATCGCTTTTGTGCAGGCGTTTGCCCACCCGTTTCCAATGGTAGTGATCGCTCATTTGCTCGGTGTTCCTACCACGGATATAGCGCAATTTAAGCGCTGGTCAGATGCTATTGTCGAGCCGTTCAGCATGATGGCATCACGGCAGCGGAGGATTGAGTGCGCGCGCTTAGTCGTGGACATGCAGCATTACTTTGCTGCCATGATTACTGAGCGTAGGAAGAAACCGGGGGATGATTTTATCAGTGACGCCCTGGCCTATCGCGATGAGCACGGTGAAGCCTTTGACATGCAGGAGCTGATGACCCTTATTACCATTGACCTGTTAGCATCAGGTAATGAAACGACGACGGCAGCCATTGGGTCTGGCATGAAGTTGTTGCTTGAGGACAGGGCGGTGATGGCAGCGGTCAGCCAAAATCCAGCCTTGGTAACGACCTTCATCGAAGAGGTGTTGCGGGTAGAGTCCCCAGTTCAGGGTATGTTTCGCCAATGTTCGCAGATAACCGATGTCGGTGGTGTGGCGTTACAAGCCGGTGATCTATTAAATATTCGATTTGGCGCCGCCAATCGAGACGAAACCCGTTACCCCAATGCTGCGCGTATAGATCTAACCCGGAAAAAACCTGGCGGGCACCTTGCCTTTGGAATGGGACGGCATGTGTGTGTGGGTGCAGCGCTTGCGCGTCAGGAGATGATCAGTGCCTTTAGGCTGTTATTTACTCGCTACCGCGCTTTTGATTGGGTACCGGATACACCGGAGCCCTGCTATCAGCCCAGTTTTTTTGGCCGTAATCTCGATGAGCTTCACGTCAGGTTACTGCCGCGCTAAGCACCCCAGCAGTCAGCGTCGGTAATAGGCTTTGTGACTGATGGGCTGAACAGTCACTCCCACGATAGCGCGGGCGAGCCAGAACGGAGGCATTGCAGTGCAGCTCAGCTGACGCCAGGAAAAACCCCGGGGAAGTCATCACTCTGGTGCCTCTCTGGCCAGAAGAACGTTAAGCTCGTGCGACTGATACGCCATCCCAGCTCCGTCCGCCGATATTGCTCGTCATAAAGCGCTAACCAAAGAATTGGATTCTCGTCGGGCTTCCGAGTGAGCAAGAAGTCAATCAGCTGTCTTCGTCCTACCGCGTGGACAGGATCAATGAATTCAATCCAATGACTGCCGCCCGCGTGCATGGCCGCAAAGGGTTTGCCCCCCAGATCGTCTTTGACGTGTTGAAATTTACTGATAACGGTTTCTAGACCTCTCCATGTCCCATAGGGGCCATATTCACACACGATATCGTCGGTGAATATTTCACCCATGCGTTCAAGATAGCCGTGATCCATGTAATGGGCGTAGCGAGTGACCAGTCCTCGAATATCATCCTCGTCTATGAGTTTACGAAGACGATTGAGGTCCTGTTCGGAGAAAACACTGCTCGGTGCGGCGGCCTTTGACATACCATCCTCCAGAGAAATAAATAACGCTCTACGCTGGGAAGATAGACCGACTCACGCATGTCCAATATCGAGGGTTTGCGCCCCAGCAAGGGCATCCCTGAGCATTTTGACGTTAAATACGTAGTCGACGTTATTGTCTTTGTCAAAATAGGTAACAGCACCCTGTCCGAGAAATAGCATTTCGGTTTCGATGTCACAATGTGCGTCGACATGCACCGCAAAAGTCGGTTCAAATCCATAGGTGCCGGGCCCGGCTTTACCCACATCGTAGATCAGCTCGCCCTTGGTGATAAAAAATTGCCCTGTACCCTCGTGTCGATGCGCTTGAAAACGTGCCCCAGGCGCCATATGCACATAGAGCGCCCATGAACCCGTGATGTCACAAAGGCGCAGCACTTTGAAACGCGTACCACCACCGACATCCAGCCATTCTAGGTCATTTATATTGGCTAGTAGATCGCCCTCAGGGGTTTCGGTAATGCTGTTGGTAGTCATAGATCGGACCTATTTCTTTAGGGTGTAGGCAATGAGATAGTCGCCCGGAGGCGTACCCAAAGCGCCATGCCCGCCCGCGGCTATAACCACATATTGCTCGCCAGTCGCCACCTCATACGTAATCGGTAGTCCATGGGCAGACGTGGGTAATCTAGCTTTCCATAACTCCTCGCCCGTTTCTGTGGCAAACGCTCTCAAAAAATGGTCGGTCGTGGCTGCGATAAAGGTGAGTCCGGACTTGGTGACCGTTGGGCCGCCAAGATTAGGGGCACCATCGATAAACCAAAAGGGGAAGGGCGCCATATCACGGGATGTGCCCAAGGGCACCTGCCAGTCGACATCGCCAGTAATGATATTGATACCGGCGAGGGTTCCCCAGGGCGGAGGCGTACAGGGCGCCCCCAGTGGCGAGACAAAACCTAGCCAGCGGCGGTTACAGTAAGGGGTTCCTTCTGAGGCCTCGTCTAAAAATACACCCTCGGCAATAGGGTCTGGTTGGGAGCCAGGCGCGCATTGCTCCCGAGGAATCATTTGTACAATGGTACCCAAGTGCTGAGTATTAACAACGAGCGTCCCGCGCTCAGGATCGATGGCCGGACCACCCCAATTTTGGCCACCAAAGGCACTGGGCATGTGCAGCGACCCTTGCTCACTGGGCGGCGTGAAGGCACCCTCGTAGCGAAGCTGTGACAGGGTTTCAGCACAGGCCGCTTCATCCCAAAAAGTCAATCCCCATGTGGTGTCGGTGACGTTAGGCAATTCAAACAGTGAGCGGGGCTTCGTGGGAACGGGTTGGGTTGCCGCCGTATAATCGCCGCTGACTGCGCCCTGAGGGACGGGCCGTTCTTCAACGGGAAACAGCGGCTCGCCGGTTGTCCTATCCAGTAGAAATACATAGCCCTGCTTAGTGGTTTGCGCGAGCCCTAGCACTAGGTCTTGTCCTCGTTGATACTCAAACAGGGTGGGTTGTGAGGGTACGTCAAAATCCCAAATGTCATGATGTACCGTTTGAAAATGCCAAATCACTTGTCCCGTTTTTGTGTCTAGGGCAACGACTGAACTGGAGTAATCGTCAGAGCCCTCCCGATGACCGCCGTAATAGTCTGGAGAGGTATTACCCGTTGGCACATAGACCCTGTCGAGAACGGGATCGACTGATATATAAGACCACACATTGGTGGTGCCAGGCTGGTAGTCGGGCTTGGCCGTTGGCTTGGGTGCTGGACTGTCGGTAGCTGCTGAGTCGGTTGATGGTCCTAGTGGCTTGGCGAGTGGCTCCCAATCCCATTCCATTTGGCCAGTCATGAGATTGTAAGCCCGAACAACACCGCTGGGGACATCCGTCGACAAATTGTCAACAACGGAGCCACCCGTTATCAGTAGATTATTGATGATGGCGGGGGGTGTATTGAGCATGTAGTCGCTGGGCGCATGCGGGCTCAGGCCGTTTTTCAGGTCGATAGACGCTTGGTTACCAAACGGACATTGCACGCCAGTATGCGCGTCGAGTCCAATGACACGCGCGTCAAAGATAGGCGCAATCACCACGCGATGGCAGGGTGAGTCGGGCGCCACTGCGGTGTTCTTCCACTGAGTTACGCCACGACATCGGGGCATAGGATAGTCGTCGATATTGCCACCCACTGAGTACGACCAACGCTCTTCGCCCGTCTGTGAATCGACTGCAATGATTCGGTTAAAGGGCGTGCAAATAATCAGCTTGTCGCCTATGACAATGGGCGTTGCTTGCCATCCCGATTGCAACGGCCCCGGTTCGTCAAAGCCATCCCGGAAGTTGTTGCCCGCCCGAAAATCCCCAGAGCGGTGTATCCATGCAACGGTTAAATCATTCACGTTTTGGGGCGTTATTTGCGTCGCTTCACTGTAATGCCCGCCCCCAGGGTCTGCCCCTGGCCAAGCCCATTGAGTTGCGGGACTGCCCAAGGCGGGTGACAGGCCCAATAGCGGGTTGAGTAGCAAGCACAGGCTGCCACGGACGATAATCGTTTGAATAACGCTTAACATGGTGTACCTCGGGTAGTTAGCGAACAATCACTGGCTGATCGGCTGTGGGCTTGACCACCTCTGAAAATGGCTTGGCGAAACCCTCGGGTAACTCTTCGGTCATATCGAGAACAGCGGCTAAGCGACCCATGCCAACATACAGCGCGCAATGGAGCAGTAGTTCAATAATGTCAGCTTCGCTGAAGCGTGTTTTTAATTCGCTAAAAAAATCGTCGTCGATGGACAAGTGGTTGCAAGCGAATCGGTTGCCCAGTTCGATGGCCAAACGCTCACTGTCCGACAGATCATGGGCTTCATGAGGCTTTTCCAGTGAGCAAACGACATCCTCGTCAATATCATCAGCAGCAGATCGATACCGAATCGCCATGCAGCTTCGACATTGATTGTGAAAGGCTATCCGCAGTCGCAGTAACTCAATCAACCTCTCTGGCAGTGTTCGATTGACGGTTAATGCGGCACCGAACTGCAGTGCACCCATTGCAGCAGCAGGTTGATGCGCTAGCATCCGAGTAATACCCAACTCTAAGTCGGTAGCACTGTCGGCTTGGACAAATTCGCGCAGGGTGTCTGGCCATTCTTCGGTGGGAACAAAGCTGAACCTACTCATAAACGATCCTCGGTGAGGTGTGGCAGGCTAATTCACCCACGCACACAGTGAAGGGACGGGAATTACCGGTATGGCATGCAGAAATCTCCCTATCAGCCCGGCGATCGACTTAGCCTATGTCGGTGCCAATG
>DGPA01000021.1:0-53110 GCA_002389505.1 Halieaceae bacterium UBA4452 | reverse complement strand
GTATGCTTGAAATCTAGTTCGGGGAAGCCCGCCTCGGAAGATTCTTTCAGCTTGTCATAATAAACATTAGCGCCACCAAAATAGATGAGAACACGCGGCTTTCGATCTTCTCGGTTGGCCCCCATCATCCAGCTGTTTACTTTGTCACCATCGGCCATCAGTGTTTGTGCGTGGATTTCTGCGGTATGTGCGGTCCATTCGTCTTCAGCGGATTGTTTTGGTTCAAAGCTATCCACCTCATTAGAACGCATTTGCTTAATGCAATCGGTAATCCATTGGACATTTTGCTCAATTGACGTTGGTAAATTGGCAAAGGGAGCTTGTGGTCCAGTCACCATGAAAAAATTTGGATAGCCGGCCGTACAAACGCCCATCAGCGACTTCGATTCGGTTTGCCACTTGTCACGAAGGATTTGGCCATCTGAACCGCAAATATCCATAGCCTCCAATGCACCGGTATAGGCCTTAAAGCCGGTAGCCAGTACGATGATGTCAAATTCATAGGTGCTTTGAGTCGTGCGAATGCCGGTGTCGGTAATCTCCACAATGGGCTCTCGGTCTTTGATATCGACGAGTGTCACATTGTCTCGGTTAAACGCCTCGTAGAAGCCATGGTCGAGTGGCGGGCGCTTGGCAAACAAAGGGTAACCTTTGGGTGTCAGTAAATCTGCGACATCGGGATCCTCAACTTTAGCTTTGATCATTTTTTCAATAATAAAGTCGGCAGCCGCTTGGTTAGAGGCAGGGTCGGCGAGTAAATCGTCGAAGGTTTCAAACACCCAACGGAAGCTACCGTGCCAGTTCTCCTCAAACACTTGCCGCACCTCCTCGGGGGTACTGTCGGCAACGGTGCGTCCTGAAGGACCGTTAAACGCCATACCAAAAACATGGTTTCGGCACTTATCTAGAATGTCCTGGTAATTTTCTTTGATCTCTTTTTCCCACTCAGGGGTCATGGGTTTTTGCACGGCAGGCATTACAAAGTTGGGCGTGCGCTGAAAAACAGTGACACTCGCTGCGTCTGGCGCCATTTCTGGCAGCATTTGCACGGTCGTTGCGCCGCAGCCAATGATACCGACTCGCTTGCCCTTGTAGTCGAGGCCCTCGGGCCAACGGGATGAGTGAAAAATAGGGCCTGCGAAGGATTCTTTGCCCGCTATGCTGGGAATTTGAGGCTCAGAGATCATCCCCATGGCGCTGATAAAATATTTACAGCGACGGGTGCTGCCGTCTTGAAGCGTTATTTCCCAGGTGGCTGACGCATTGTCGTATTCCGCGCGCTTGACCTCGGTATTGAACTGAATGTGCGGCCACATCGCGTATTTATCAGCAACAAAACGGAGATAAGATTGCGTTTCCGCTCTGCCGGGGTAGCGCTTTGACCACGTCCATTCCTGCAGCACCTCTTTTGAAAAAGCGAGGCAGTAGTAGTATCCCTCGCTGTCTGTTGCGGCCCCGGGATAATGGTTCCAAGCCCAAGTTCCGCCAATGTCAGACGCGCGATCATAGACCTGCAGTGATAACCCTGCCTCCCGCAAATAATGAATGAGGGCAACGCCGGCGAAGCCAGCGCCCACTACAATGGCATCATAATCCGTGTCTACGTCCTGGTGCATGGGGCTACTCCTGTGTCTTGGCTGTTTGTTAGCCCGCCAGAGGGCTTCTCCCCCAGCTGTAGGGCTTTTGTGAAGCTTGATTTTACGCTTCACGTGATTAGTCGGTTATACTTACTTGTGTTCAGCAAGTTTCAGGGTGGGCGCGCTTATAGTCAAGCGTTCGCTGCATTACTCAAGAAGTTTAATCTAAACAGAGGTGTCTCTTGGATAGCGATAAAAAACCGGTCATCGGCATAGTGGGCGGAACAGGTGATTTGGGCACGGGGATAGCGAGGCGCTTGACCAGGGCGGGCTATGCGGTGGTCATCGGTTCGCGTACGGCTGACAACGCGCATATTGCTTGCGACGCGTTAAAGCAGGCTGCCGAGGCGGGGGGTTGGGGTGCCATTCAGGTCTCTAGCGGCGACAATCATCATGCAGCGACGGCTGGCGATGTGGTCTTTGTCACGGTGCCTTTTGGGGCTCAGCGGAGCACACTGGACGCGCTGGTTGACCACGTCAGTGGCAAGATTGTGGTCGATGTGACCGTGCCTCTCGTGCCGCCGAAGGTCGCCCGAGTGCAACTGCCCGCGGAGGGTAGCGCAGGGCAAATAGCTCAGGATATTCTTGGTGAGGGCGTTAGGGTGGTCAGTGCGCTACAAAATGTCGCTGCCGCTCACTTAAACTCGGACGCCGCCATTCATTGTGATGTTTTAGTGACCGGTAATGAAAAAAGCGCACGGCAGGTGGTTATCGATCTGCTGTCAGCGATGGGGTTGACGGCCTATCACGCCGGGCTTATCAATAATGCGGCGGCGGCAGAAGCCCTGACATCGGTGCTCATTAATTTGAACAAGCAATTCAAGACCCACGCGGGTATTAAAATAACAGGCCTTGATTAGCAGGGTATTTCCGTGGCCAAACTAAGCTTGGTGGCTGTCGAGGGCATGCCCCTCATTGTCTCTGGAGACAACGTGGCGGCACTGATCATTGCCGCCGGGGCTCAGCCGCCGCCGGGACCCGGTGATGTGATAGTGGTTGCACAGAAAATCGTCTCTAAAGCCGAGGGTCAACTGGTGAAATTGAGCGACGTTACCCCTAGCCCTGCGGCGCTCGCCCTAGCATCTGAGGCGGAAAAAGACCCGCGGTTGGTGGAGTTGATACTTTCACAGTCGCGGCAGGTCATCCGGGTTCGACCCGGAGTTATCATTGTTGAGCATAAGCAGGGCACCATTCTTGCCAATGCAGGCATTGATACCTCTAATATTTATCAGGCAGAGGACGATGCGGCTGTTTTGTTGTGGCCAGAAGACCCCGACGCCAGCGCGCAGCGGTTGTCGACGGCGTTGGCAGCCCACTTTGGTTTTCCAATTCCAGTGATCATCAGCGACAGTATAGGCCGTGCCTGGCGACTGGGTACGATAGGCCATGCCATTGGCTGTGCCGGGCTAGACCCACTGTGGAACCAAGCAGGCCAGCAAGACCTCATGGGAAACACACTGCGGGTTACCGAGCCTGCGACAGCCGATGCGCTAGCTGCCGCAGCTGCTCTGGTTCAGGGAGAAGCTAACGAAGGGCTGCCTGTGGTGTGGATAAAAGGCTGCTCGGTGAAAAGCCATTCTCCTCGGCCGGCAACAGCGCTGCTACGTGATCCCGCTATGGATATGTTCCGATGACTCGGCCCATGCGCGTTGTGTTACTGGCGGGCGGGGGTGGCGGCGCGAAGTTGGCCGCAGGTTTGGCTGCCCTGGTGCCCACTATCGAGCTGTGCGTTGTGGCTAATACAGGGGATGATTTCGAGCACCTGGGATTACTCATTTGTCCCGATTTCGACAGCGTGCTCTATTCTCTGGCCAAACAACTGGATACCAAAAAGGGTTGGGGGCGCGATGGGGAAACGTGGCATGTGCTTGGCGAGTTAACAGCGTTAGGGGGGCCCGACTGGTTTGGGGTGGGCGATCGGGATTTGGCCCTTCACTTGCTACGCAATAGCATGATCCACAAGGGCTATGACTTATCCCGAGTTGCCGCTGAATTGTGTGGGCATTTTGATATTCGACCTACCAGGGTAGTGCCAGCTTCTGATCAGCCGGTAAGAACCGTACTGACCACCACCGAGGGCCAGCTCGATTTCCAGGACTATTTTGTAGGCAGGCGTTGCCAACCCGAGGTAATCAGTATTGACTATGTGGGTGTCGACGATGCCACCCCGTCCATGGGTTTGACAGCCTTTGCCCGGGAGGGTATTGATGCGGTGATTGTTGCACCGTCGAATCCCCTACTGAGTATTGAGCCTATTTTGCGAATTACGGGTATGCCTGCGCTGTTAAGTGATGCCGATCAGATTGTTGCGGTATCACCGCTAATTGACGGCCAGGCCATTAAGGGGCCACTGGCCAAAATCATGGTTGAGCTGGGACGCCAACCTACGTCTGCTGGCTGGGCCGAACTGGTGGACACTCAGCACCCCAACTTTGTGAACCATTGGATCTTTGACACCCAGGATCAGCGGCATGCGGATCGATTTGCCGGATCCCCTCAGACCACAGCGTGTATGAATACGCTCATGAACGATGAAGGGGCTGCCACGGCGCTGGCGAGGGCGATTATCCAAGCACTTCTGTCCACCAACCGTCAGGGCTGCGCATGATCGATGTGGTGATTGCACTAAAGGCGATGGACCGGGTGAAAACTCGCCTTGCTGACCACTTGAATTTGGCGCGCCGTCAGTCCCTCGCCCTTGCCATGGCAAAGGATGTATTGGCGGTAATGAGCGCTTGGCCAAGTTGTCAAAGGGTCTATCTTGTTGTCGGGGATGGTTGGCATGAGGGCCTGTTAGAGAGCCCCAAAGCCCTGTGGGTTCACGAGTCGTCATTGCTGGCAAATGGACTCAATGGCCTGCTATCGGCGGCAGTGGGCTTGACACAGTCCGATGAAATTCTTCTCCTGCATGGGGATTTGCCGTGGCTCAATGCCGCTGATCTTGTGGCCCTTGAGGCACTGCGAGGGACTAACGAGCTCATCATTTGTCCGGATCAACAGTGGGTGGGTACCAATGCCATTCTCATGCCTGTCGACTGTGATTTGAGCCTGTGTTTTGGCCGCTCGAGCTTCCAGCGTCATGTCGATGGCGCGCAAGCGCAGGGATTACGGCTAGCGACCTGCCACACCAAAGGATTTGCTTGGGATGTCGATCTGTTATCGGATGTGCACTCGGTGCGACATGCAGCGTGCACGCATGCGGCAATAGGCGCAAACACTCGCACTTGGGCGGGCGCTAATCCTGTGCCGAAAACCGATAGGTCGGCAGAACCCCGGGGGCGGGTTGAGTGTCCTCCGCTAGCCTGTGGTGGTGCCCTATGATGCGCTATCAGAGTACTGGCAATGATATAACCGCACTGACCGATGGCTTAGCGTTGGGCGACAGGCCCCTTGTGGAATTGTCGCAACTGGCTTGCGAAAAACGCGACGCTTACTATGGCCGCACGGTGACCTACAGTCCAAAGGTATTCATTCCCCTGACCCAGCTCTGTCGCGATGTTTGCCACTATTGCACTTTCGCAAAGTCACCCAGCAAACTCAGCTCGCCGTACATGATTATTGAGGAGGTGATCCAGTCTGCCCTACGTGGAGTCAGTGCCGGCTGCCGGGAGGCGTTATTAACGCTGGGTGAGAAGCCCGAATTACGTTACGCCGCCGCTCGCCTATGGCTGGACGAGCAGGGCTATGACTCTACCGTGGCCTACCTGACCGAGGCCTGTCGGCAGCTGAGCAATGAGACGGCACTGCTCCCTCACGTCAATGCCGGAAATCTGACGGATGACGAGCTGCGCAAGCTTCGACCCTATATGGCGTCCATGGGTATCATGCTGGAATCGAGTGCCGCCAACGTGCTGGCCAAGGGCGGCGCCCATTATGGTTCACCGGATAAAGCACCTTGGCGCCGCTGGAGAACGCTGGGACGAGCGGGACGACACAAAATCCCAACGACCACGGGTTTGCTCATAGGTATTGGTGAAACACGCCGAGATAGAATTCGAGATTTGTTGGCTATCAAGCGTCTTCATCGCCGCTTTGGCCACATTCAAGAAGTCATTATTCAGAACTTCTGCCCCAAGCCCGGGACCAAAATGGCCAACAGCCCAGAGCCCGCTGTGGCCGAGCACTTGTGGACCATAGCCATGGCGCGGCTGATTTTACCCGTGGAGGTGAGCGTCCAGGCCCCGCCCAATCTGCGCGCTGGCGGCGAAGCTGCGCTGCTCAGCAGCGGGATCAATGACTGGGGTGGCATATCGCCCGTCACCCAAGACTTTGTCAATCCAGAGGCCCCTTGGCCTGCGTTGGAGCAGTTAGCGGCGACGACCGCCCAAAACAACCAGTTACTGCAGCCCAGACTGCCGGTTTATCACCGGTATTTACAGGACCCCGAGTGGCTGCACCCCGATGTTCGCCGCCGGTGTTTAGACACGGTGGATGCATCGGGATGGCTACGAACAGAGGCGTGGCGAGCGGGTTTGGTCAATGAAGTACCGGGCATTAGCGCAGCGTCAATTGGCACCATTGACCCTGTCTTAACGAAGTTGCTCGCCCGCCGCGATGCCGGACAGGAGATTAGCCAGCGGGAGCTGTGCCGGTTATTTACTGCCCGGGGCGTTGATGCCGATGCGGTCTTCGAAGCGGCCAACGCGCTGCGTCAGCGCCAAGTGGGCGACAGCGTCACGTACGTCGTTAATCGCAATATTAACTACACCAACGTCTGTCAATACACCTGTAACTTCTGTGCATTTTCAAAGGGCTTACCCGGCGAGGGGCAGCGAGAAAACCCCTATGATATTTCGGCTAATGAGCTCGATAGACGTTGCCGAGAGGCCCGGGATTTAGGCGCCACTGAGGTCTGTCTGCAGGGTGGTATTCACCCTGCTTATGACGGCACTACCTACCTTTCAATCATCAAAGCAGTCAAACAAGCGACCCCCGAGCTCCATATTCACGCTTTTTCACCTCTGGAATTGACCCATGGGGCGAACACGCTAGGGCTGAGTGTGAGTGAGTATGTGCACGCGCTGAAGGCAGCGGGTTTAAACACAGTGCCCGGGACTGCCGCTGAAATTTTAGACGATGGTATCCGCGCGTTGATCTGTCCTGACAAGCTCACCACCTCGGCCTGGCTCGATACCATGCGTGTGGTTCATGAAGCGGGGTTACGATCTACCGCTACCATACTGTTTGGGCATGTTGAAGCGCCTCAGCACTGGGCCGCGCATTTGGCAGCCGTTCGTGCGTTACAGTTAGAAACCGGTGGTTTCACCGAGTTCGTTCCCCTGCCGTTTGTGGCGGCTGGTTCGCCCATCTATCGTCGGGGGCAGAGTCGCCCAGGTCCCACCTATGTGGAAAGTTTACTGATGCATGCTGTGGCACGGATTGGTTTGGGCGATGTGCTGCCCAATATTCAAGTATCGTGGGTAAAAATGGGCCTCGCTGGAGCGCAGGACTGCCTTAGGGTGGGTGCCAATGATTTGGGCGGCACACTCATGAATGAAAGCATTTCCCGAGCTGCTGGAGCGGCTCACGGTCAGTGTTTAGACCCCATGCAAGCCCGCCAACTTGCCGTGGCGATTGGACGGAAGCCTCGGCAGAGAAACACGGTGTACGGGCAACTTGATGCAGCGCAACGGTTGCTGCCGACTCAGATACCCATGATAGTTAGCGACACCCTCAATGAACAAGCGGGCAAGCGCGCGCGTATTAAGTGTCAGGAAATGTAATCCCTACAGCCGTAGATAGGCTTGACGGCAGGGATATAATCTTCTAGCTTGCTAGACACAAACAAGAAACTTTACCGGGTGACGGTCTTATGGATGCTATTCAGGAACTGCTAGCCAAGCAGGCCATTTCGGAGGTCATTGTTCGCTATGCACGGGCCATCGATCGCCTCGATGAGGCGATGCTGCGGTCGGTCTTCCATGCGGATTCACAGCACAACCACTTCTACAGTGGGCCCTCTTCGGACCCCTCCAGGCCGGCTGAGGGCGAGGATCCCGGTGACTTTGTTCGATATGCTCTGCAGGTTCTCAGTAGCCATTTACGTACTCACCATCAATTAGGTAACACGCTGATTACCCTAGAGAATGACCGTCGGGCCACCGCAGAGAGCTATTTCACGGCTTACCATCGCATGCGCGCGCACGGCGATCCTCTGGCCGCTCCCAATGCCTATGCGACCGAGATGGATTTCTTTGTTGGCGGCCGTTACCTTGACGTCTTTGAGTGTCGTGATGGACTGTGGGGCATTGTTGAGCGTGTCGGTATGACGGATTGGACGCGCATTGAAGGACCCTCAGCAAATAGTATGGCGGGTATGGACCCTGACACCTTAGGTGGGCGACACCCGAATGATCGTATTTATTGGCTGCATGCCAAACAGTCATGAGTTTGGTGTTGTAATAGCCTCGGGAGAAGGTAGCTATGGATAAACGTTTAGAAAACCGCGTGGCGGTCATCACTGGCGGTGCCAGTGGTATCGGTGCTGCCACTGCGCAGAAGTTTATTGATCACGGCGCGAAGGTCGTGCTGGGAGATATTCAGCAAGGCCCCCTTGAGGCCTTTGTTGCTAGCCTCGGCGTCAATGCTGTGGGTCTTCGCTGTGATGTCACCCAGGAGAACGAGGTCGCCGCACTGGTCGATTTAGCGGTCAGTCATTTTGGCTCCCTCGATATTATGTTTAATAACGCGGGTATCGTTGGCGCCATTGGACCGCTGGATACCACGCCGTCCGATGAGTGGCAGCTCAGCCTCGACATCCTGCTCAATGGGGTTTTTTACGGTATGAAGCATGCGACGCGACATATGAAAGTGGCGGGTTCAGGGTCGATTATTAGCATGTCCAGCACCGCTGGGGTGATGGGTGGGTTGGGACCCCACGCCTATGCAGCAGCAAAGCATGCGGTCGTCGGCTTGACTAAAAACTTGGCGGCTGAAGTGGGTGCGAATGGCATTCGCGTCAACTGTATTGCTGCGGCGAGTATGGCAACGCCCATGGTGGCAGCCGCTATGCTAGGCGACCATACGAATATTGAAGAGACCTTGACAGCATTGGCAGAAGCGTCGCCTATTCGCGGCCGTGCCGGCCTTGCTGATGATGTAGCCAACGCCGCGCTGTGGCTGGCCAGCGACGATTCTGGTTATACCAGCGGTCATACACTCACCGTCGACGCAGGCTTGACCACGGGCTCAACGGCTGGCGATCCCCACTTCTCAGAGTATCAGCCCATCATGCGTGAGGCGGGCAACAAAGGCATGTGAACACCCGCGCTAAGCGATGACCGATGGCTTAGTTCGAGGCCGGTAATGCAAAGACGAACAAGCCGGCTCCTCCGGGAGGTTGATAAATATCTGGGAAAATAACCGCGGTGAGTGCTCGAAAAACACCGATTCCCGCAGGTACGGCGACATACTGCTGGCCGTCAACCGCATAGCTTATAGGGTAACCGTGGGTGGGTGCGGGTAGTCGTGTAGACCACAGCTCAGCCCCCGTTTGTTGGTCAAAGGCCTTCACATACCGGTCCAAATCGCCAATAAATATAAGCCCACCGTCGGTGGATAACGCCGCAGTCAAAAACAGGGCTTTCTGCTCAATAGACCAAAGCGGCTTCATGCTGCGTGCATCGACAGCCAACAGTTTGCCAGCGGCGTCTTCTTTGCCCGGCATGGGGTAAGTGCGCACATCGGCACCATAGCCGCCGCCGTTCTCGCCCAGATCGACTTCTCTAGGGGTCATGTCAGAGCACAGCTGGTGCAGGGGTAGGTACAGATGATGGGTGCGGGCATCGTAGCTCGCCGACTGCCAGTTGTGGCCGCCGTAAATGCCCGGACAAGCGGTGTAGGTACTCCCGATGCTGGCGTTGGCGATATCCTGGCGATACGTTAGCGCACCGGTGACTGCATCAACGTCGAAAATAGTCTGGGGGAGTGTCTCCAACAGCGATATGAATTCGCCTGACTGTCGATCCAGCTTCCAAAGAATGCCATCTTTGCCGGCGGTTAAGACCACTTTCTGTCCGTCAATGTTGGCTAAGATTCGCTCAAAGCCGACTTCCATGTCGATAGTTTCCCCCGGTATATGCTGAAAAAACCATTGAATGTCGCCGCTGAGCGGATCCAGCGCGAGGGTTGAATTGGTATACAGCGCCGCGTCGTCAACCGACATCCCTCGGCTCACGGCTGCCCAGGGTTTGGGTTGTGAGGTACCGTAAATCACCAGTTTCAAATCGGGGTCATAGGACCCAGCAATCCAGGTGTCGCCACCTCCTCGGCGGTGTGGCAACACATTGCCCCAGCTGCCATAGTGCTCAGAGTCCGGGAGTGCCAAGGTCGATGTCCGCCACAGCTCACGACCGGTATCTGGGTCATGGCCGGTAATAAAACAGCCGTCTTCAGTGAATAATTCGCAGCCGTTGATGCCGCTGACGACGATACCGTCGGCGATAATCGGACCGGCGCTGTGGGTGTAGGCTTGCCTGTAGTCTGCCTTCTCGGTACGCCAGCGTTGCTGGCCGGTCACCACGTCAATAGCCACCAACGCGGCGTCATAGGTCGCGAGAAACAAGGTGTCCTCATACAAGGCAATATTGCGTGTCGGCCCGCCGAGCAATTTAGATCCTTCGGGATACGGATAGCGGTACTCCCAAATAAGCGTCCCCGTCGCGGCATTCAACGCCTGAATCATATTGTCAGGGTGGGTCAAAAACATAATCCCATCACGAACGAGGGGTGTGATCTGGCTGCTCCCCGGAGCCAGCGCGATGGACCAGCTGAGCGCGAGATTACCCACGTTCTCAGTAGTAATCTCGGTTAATGGGCTATGGCCACTGCCCCCTGAGGTGCGCCGCCAGTGCAGCCAGTCACCGTCTTTGGGGTTCTCGAGTTCAGCTTGGCTGACCGGCACAAATCCGGCAACCGATTGATTGTTGAAGCCTCCCGCGTTGTTGGCCAGATCCATAATGGTCTCTGCCCCAGAAAACTCGACGGCGACATTATCCTCATCCTCCTGTGCCGGTTTTGCCAGCGGGGCTACTGACCCAAGGTCCGAGAGGTTGCCGAGTGCACTGTGGGCGGGAAGCGCCTCCCTGTTAGCGTCAATGATGAAGCCAGTAATAGCCGCATGCGTTTCACTGCTGAGCAAATGGGCTTCACCCGGAGGCATTTGCTGGCTAATGCGCTGATATAAACGGAGGGCCGATTTATCCTGCCACTGACTGACAAAGCCTTTACCCACTAATGCCGAGCCATGCGCAGAACCACGCAAGGTCGGGCTGTGACAGCTTGCGCAGTGCTGGTTATATAAGTCTTGCCCTGAATTGGCGACCACCTCCGCCGAAAAAGCCATCATGATGAATAAGAAAGTGGGGCGTTTTATCATCATGCGTGGATCTCTCCTAACGGTTGGGTGACCGTCGACCCACCGCGGGGAGTGAGGTCGACGCCTTCGGCCATTTATGGCTCTAAGTAATGGCCGTATTTTGCCAATGCTTGCTGGCGCAATGTGGGCGTGTGGTAGGAGGGAAAGAGCCCATCGTGGGGCGTATAACCACGCAGTACGCCTTTAGCGACAGCAATTTTATGGACCTCGGTGGGACCGTCAACAACCCCCAGCTCTGGTATGTTCGCCCACATGGTGGCCAAAGGCGTTTCATCGGAGCTGCCCAGACTACCGTGCAGGTGCATGGCGCGTGACACGACTTCAACGAGGACCTTCGGTGTCGCGGCCTTAATAGCGGCAATTTCAAGGCGTACCTCCCGGTTGTACTCCTTGTGCTTATCAATAAGCCATGCGGTGTACAGCACATGCAAGCGGTATTGCGTCATCATGGTGTACGCGTCGGCCACTTTCTCCTGGGTCATTTGTTTATCAGCCAGTCGCTCGCCTTTGGTTTGGCGACTGACTGCCCGCTCACACATCATATCGAGCGCTTTGCGTAACACGCCCACGGTTCGCATAGCGTGGTGAACGCGTCCGCCGCCAAGCCGGGTTTGAGCGACTAAAAAGCCTTCCCCCTCTTCGCCCAGCAAATTTTGGGCAGGCACACGGCAATCCTTGAAGCTAATATAGGCATGAACACCGTCACCTTGCTCAATATAAGGGCCCACCGCTGAGTTGCGGATGATGTCCATACCGGGCGTGCCTTGCTCGACTAAAAAAATGGACGCCCCTTTGTGAATGGGCGCGTCGGGATCGGTGACCACCATGACCAATAAAAATGCCGAGAAGCGTGCGTGTGATGCGAACCATTTTTCGCCGTTGATGACCCACTCATCCCCGTCGCGTACTGCGGTACAGGTAAATTCGCCAGGGTCGGCACCGGCCTGGGGTTCGGTCATTGAATAACATGAGGCAATATCACCATTGAGTAACGGTGCGAGGTACTGTGCTTTTTGTTGGGGCGTACCGAATTTTGCCAAAATTTCGGCATTACCCGAGTCGGGTGCTTGGCAACCGAATACACTAGGGCCGAAGCGACTGCGACCCAATATTTCGTTCATCAAGCCAAGGTTAACCTGGCCATAGCCCTGGCCACCCAGTTCGCGCTCAAGGTGGCAAGCCCACAGATTCTTGCGTTTGACAATATCCCGCAAGGGAGCCATCGCCTTGGCGGCAGGAGAGTTAGGGTCCCATGGGTCACCTGGCCCTCTAAAAACCAAGTCGAGGGGCTCAATTTCCGTTGTGGTAAATTCCTCAATCCAGTTCAGTGAATCCTGAAATTCTGGGTCTGTCTCAAATGACCAAGTCACTGCACGCGCTCCTGTTATGGGGCGTCATAGGGTGCAGCTGCAGATCCTATTTAACGCCATTTGCCCCTCTGGGGTTGTCAAAATGCTGGGGTAGTTTAAACTTGCTTTACGCAAACAAGCAAACACCCCGACGTGTCCTCTGCCCCATTTTCAATATAAAGCTCTACAAAAACAGGTATGACAGCATAACGACCCAAGGGGTGTTCTGCGGCCATGGACGGTTGAGAAAACAACACAGGGAACAAGGCATGACAGACAAGCCAGTGTGGCTCGTTACCGGCGCTTCACGAGGTATAGGCGCCGCCATTACCCGGCAAGCCCTAGCCCATGGTGCGAGAGTCGCTTTGGTCGCTCGAGGGGAGCAGGTCGACGCCTTAGCCGCGTCACTGGGGGATGCAGCGCTGCCCATTCGTGCCGATGTCAGTGATCCAGAGGCTGCAGATGCTGCGGTGGCTACGACTCTTGCCGCTTTTGGGCGCTTAGATGTCGTGGTCAATAACGCGGGGTTGCACCGGGGTGGTAAAGCCAAGCGCTTGGCGCAGGATAGTTGGCAGCAGGTACTAGACGTAAATTTAACAGGGCCTTTAAATATAGTGCGTGCCGCTATCCCGGCGCTTGAGGTGCGGGGGGGCAGCATCGTTAATATTGGTGCCGTTGTAGGCTTTCGAGGTTTTCCTGGTGACGTGGCTTACGCATCGTCCAAGGCGGGGTTGTCCGGAATGACCAAGGCTTTGGCCATAGAGCTCGCTAAAAAAGAGATTACTGTCAATCTGGTGATCCCGGGATTGGTGCTCACGGACATGACTTCGGAACTCACTGAGGCGGCGATGGCTTCGATGACCGCCCAAATACCCATGGGTCGTATGGGCGCAGAACATGAGATCGCAGAAGTGGTGTACTGGGTGAGTCAAAGTCGCTATATGACCGGTGCAGCAATTCCTGTTGAAGGCGGCCTGCTAAGCAGTTTTGGGGTAATTGCTGAGTGACAGAGCAGCAGGAAAAAATCAGGCGCTGGCTGGTCAGCGAATTAGCTTGGGAGAATGCAGAGTTCGCAGGACCACTCAGCGGTGGCAACTCAAACCTCACTTGGCGATTCAACGGAACCCCCGGAGACTGCGTTGTACGCACGATTCCCATGGAATCTATTTCACCCTCATCTGCACGCGGTATTGAGCGAGAGTCGACGGTACTGAAGTTAGTGGAAGGGAAGGTCAAAGCGCCAAAATTACTGGCATGGTGCTCGGATATCGATGTGATCGGGCGGCCATTTTCCGTTCAGGAGTACGTGAAAGGCGTGTCGGTCACCGATCAATTGCCCTCTGCTTATGCGCATTGTGCCAACAGTGTCAATGCGTTAGGTACCGACATGATCAGTCACCTCGCCGATATCCATGCTATCCCCGCAGATACGCCGGGGGTCAGCGCTCTGGGTCGCCCCGAACATTTCATCCAGCGGCAAATTGAACGGTGGTTGAAGGTGCGCCACCAAGATGTTGCCAGACCCCTACCAACACTATTTTCACTCGGTGAGTGGTTGTTGGCGAATATTCCGGCGCTTGAGCGCGCCACCTTAATTCATGGCGACTACCATCTCGACAACACCTTATCGGACGTAGAAGAACCGCGTATCAATGCCATTATTGACTGGGAGTTGGCGACGATAGGCAGTCCCCATATGGACCTGGGCCTGGCGCTGTTATTTTGGGGCGATTACCGCACCGTCAGTCCGCCAGGCTTTGCGCACTTACAGTCGATTTCCCGGCACTCGGATGCCCTGAGTCGGCACGACTTAGCTAAGCAGTGGAGTCAGCTGACTGGACTGTCCCTTGAGCATATGGACTATTACATGGCATTGGCAGCATGGCGCTTGGCGGCTATTGTTGAGGGTGCATTTTGCCTATACAAGGCCGGCAAAGTGGATAGCGCCTACGCGGCTGGCTTAGAGCATGACGTGCCGGCGTTACTTGGCGAGGCACTGCAAGCCTCCCAGGGGCACTGGTGACCGCCTTGCTGAGCACCATGATGCATACCCCATTGGGGGTTTCTACAATCTTCCGGTTTGGGCGTCGTCATTTTCCACACAGTCGGGTGGGCGAGTATGACGGAGAGCACATTCATTGGCATGACTACCGTACGATTGGCGATGACGCAGGAAAACTGGCAAACGCATTCGCAGCGGCTGGACTCGAAGCCGGGGATCGAGTCGGTACCTTTCTTTGGAACAGCGTGGTTCATCTGCAAATTTACCTGGCAGTGCCGTCCATGGGCGGCGTACTGCATACGCTCAATTGCCGACTCGCTACCGAGCAAGTGGCGTATATTATCAATCATGCAAACGATCGATTTATCGTCGTTGACGAGCGACTAGCCGAACAATTCAAGCCTGTTCTGCCGCATATTTCCAAGGTAGACACTATTATTGTCACCGGGCCATCAGCTGCCATCCTAGACGATCCCAGAGTAGTCACTCTAGACGCGTTTCTTGCCGGGCATGGCAGTGCTTATTCATGGCCAGAAACGCCGGAGGATCAAGGGGCTGGCATTTGCTACACCAGCGGTACTACCGGTAATCCGAAGGGCGTTGTTTACAGCCAAAAGACCACGTATTTGCATGCACTCGCCTCGCGCTCGGTCGACTCTTTTGGCGTCCATGAGCGTGATGTGATTTTGATGCTGCCCTCCATGTTCCATGCCAATGCCTGGGGGTTTCCCTACAGCGGCTGGCTGTCCGGTGCCGATATGGTGATGCCCGGTCCCTACCTGCAAGTCCCTCATCTGGCCACAATGATTGATGATTCGCGGCCAACATTAACGGCGCTCGTGCCGACCATTTTAGGTGACCTCCTACGCTATGGCGCTGGCGTTGACCTGAGTTGTTTTCGTGCGATTGTCTGCGGCGGGTCGGCGGTGCCGTCTTCGATGATTGAGCAAGTGCGGGATCAGTGTGGCGTCCCCGTGATTCAAGGGTGGGGTATGACGGAAACGAGTCCCATGTGCGTCTTGTCGCATCCACCGAAAGACATGGCAGGCAAGCCTGAGATCGACTGGCGTATAAAAAGCGGACGGCCAGTGCCGGGAATCGAAGTAAGAATTGTCGATGATGACGATCAGACGCTAGCCGAGGATGGTGTGGCAGTCGGGGAATTACAGCTCCGTGGGGCCTGGGTCACTGGTCAGTACCTAGCCATTGAGAGCGATGCCTTTACGGCCGATGGTTGGCTGCGAACCGGAGACGTGGGCCTTATTGACCCGCAAGGCTATGTTCAGCTAACCGATCGGAAAAAAGATGTCATCAAATCGGGTGGTGAGTGGATTTCATCCGTTGACCTTGAGGACGCCTTGCTGAAACATCCGAGTGTTGAAGAAGTGGCAGTGATCGCCGTGCCTGATGAGCGTTGGCAGGAGCGGCCGCTGGCAATAGTCGTGTGCGCCCCGGGCTGTACGCCCGATATAACGCTTTTAAGAGCGTTTTTAGCAGCGCAGGTGGCTAAATTTTGGATTCCAGAATACTGGTTTTTTACCGACGCTATTATGAAGACCAGTGTTGGCAAGTTCGATAAAAAGGGTCTCAGAAAGCGGCTCGAGGCCGGTGACATTATGCCTGAAGTGGCTACGCTCTAGGGTGCATCATGATGAAAAGTGAGAGGGAAACCATGTCAGAATTAGCTCCGATAGATCGCGAGCGGCCCACCATGAACCGTCAAGAAAAACGCAGTGCGCTCTCGGATCAGCGAATGTTTGACTCGGCGATTGAACTCATTAATGAACGGGGCACCGCGAAAACCACTTTAAAAGATATTGGCGAATTTGCCGGTTATAGCCGGGGTTTGGCGAGTTATCGATTTGGCTCGAAAGATGCATTATGGATGGAGTTATTCAAAAAATTTGATCAAATTTGGAAAGAGCATATTGGCATCTACGTCGAGGGAAAAACGGGTTTTAAAGCACTGCGAGCTGCCATTGATGCCCAGCGCGATATTTTCAAAAAAGAATCGAACTATTTGAGGGCAATGTATATTCTTTGGTATGAATCTTTGGGTGAGGAATCAGAGATTCGCACCTCGTTAATGACCCACCACAAGATATACCGACGCGACATCACCCGCTGGATCGAGCAAGGGATTGCGGCTGGTGAAATCAGCCATGTGGTTGACTCCCAGCAGTTCGCTAACCTGTACTGCGCGACGATGTTTGGCACTATTTACCAATGGGTCATTGCCTCCGAGGCAATCGATATCGATCCGTTTTTCGATTACCTGGAAAGTATGATGACTTTTTATCTGACCAATGTGAGAGAGCAATAATATGGCAAAGTTAGCTGTTGAGGGCAGTAAATCAATTTACTACGAGGATCTTGGCAGTGGCGCTAAAACACTCCTGCTTATTCATGGCTGGGGCATGAGTGGTCGAGTGTGGGATGGTGTCATTATGCCCCTCATTGATGCGGGATTGCGCGTGGTTACCATGGATCACCGGGGCTGCGGTCGGTCGGATCACGATTTTGCCGACTTAAGTATTGATGCCATCGCCAACGATGTTGTCACCCTCGTCAACGCCCTGTCAATCAGTGGCGTCATAGTCAACGGTTGGTCTCTGGGCGGCGCGGTCGCTACAAAAGCGGCACACCTGCTGGGGGACAATTGTGGCGGCTTGGTGCTCACCGCCGGTGCTACCCCTATTTACACCCAAAAACCGGATTTAGCGCTGGGTGGTAATGCCGACGATGTGCTGGGTATTGTCGAGGCGATGAACGCTGACCGGGTCACGTTTTTGGATGGCTTGGCGGGTGCCGTCTGTGCAAAACCGATATCAGACGCGCTGCTACAATGGATGCGGGATTGTTTTATCGATTCCGCAGCACGGGCATCAGCCACCTTAGGCGAGTTGGCACATCTTGATCAGCGACCGCTTATGGCAGAGCTAACACTCCCCATAATGTCCTATATCTGCGGCCAGGACGGCTTTGTCGCACCGGAAATCTCGCGCTGGGTGGCGGACAACCACCCGAGCGCAACAGGGGTTGAATTACCCGACAGTGGACACGCTCCTTTTATTGAAGAGCGCGACACTTATTTAGCAACGCTTATCCAATTTATCCGTAATCTTTGAGGAAATACATCCATGTCTAACACCGTGAATTTTGGTTTGTGGTATGACTTTCGAAATCCGCAACCCTGGCAAATAGACTTCGAGCTGTTTTATAAGCAGCGCTTAGATCAAATCGTCAATGCCGAATCAATGGGCTATGACTCGGTTTGGCTGACCGAGCACCATTTTTGCGATGACGGCTATACACCCTCGCCCCTAATGATCCATGCCGCTATCGGGGCGCGCACCCAGCGCATGCATTTGGGTACTAACCTCATGCTATTACCCATCGCTGATCCCATTCGAATTGCTGAGGATGCGGCGACGCTGTCCTTAATGACCGGGGGTCGGTTTGATCTCGGGGTCGGTATTGGCTATCGACAGTTAGAGTTTGACCAGTTTGGACGTAAAATTTCTCATCGTCCGAGTCTCGTTGAAGAGGGCATAGAAATCATTCGTCGGGGTTGGTCTGGAGAGCCAGTCAACTTTGAGGGTAAGCGCTTTAGCGTCGGGGATCTGCGTATATCACCACAGCCCAAGCATGCACCAAAAATTCTATTGGGCGGCATGGCACCGCCTGCCATTGATCGCGCTGCTCGTATTGCCGACGGCTTTTTGTGTACCGGGGGTATTGGTTTAGATGTCTACGCTCAAGCGTTAGAAAATAATGGTAAGAAGCCAGAAGAGGGCAACGTTATTTTAGGGTGTTGGGCCATTATTGCTGAAGACCCGGAGGCTGAGGCAGAGAAGGTCGGACCGCATGTGCTCTATCAGTCTAACGAATATATCCGTTGGGGTGCATTTGGGCCGCCTGATCAAACGCCGGTATTTCCCGATGCAAAAACCGCCATTGAAAATGGACTTTATGAGCTGTGGGATGCCGATATGGCGGTCGAAAAACTCAGCAGCCTTATGATTGAGTACCCGATGATTTCCGACATCCATTTCTGGGCACAGTTTCCTGGTGAAAGTGTCGATGCGGGTAATGCCAGAATGGAATATATCGCCGAAAAAGTGCTTCCTCGCTTGCGCGCCTAGGCGCTTACCTAGCCCGTCACTACGACGGGCTTTTTTACACACTGTTATAACTGGAAGAGCCCATGTTTCCACCATCCGATAAAGCTAGAGAATTGCAGCTGCGGCTCGACAAATTTATGCAGGCTTATATTTACCCCAATGAAGCGCGCTATAAACAGCAGCTTGATCAGGCGAGTCATCGATTTGCTGCGCTGCCCTTAATGGACGAATTAAAAGCGCAGGCGAAAGCGGAGGGGTTGTGGAACTTATTCGTCCCTTTAAGCCACGGTGATTATTGCGATCACGGCGGCTTGAGTCACCTCGATTACGCGCCACTGGCAGAAATGATGGGCCGCGTTATTTGGTCACCTGAAGTGTTTAACTGTAATGCCCCGGATACAGGCAACATGGAAGTTCTCATGAACTTCGGCACAACGGCGCAAAAACAACAGTGGCTAGTGCCGTTGTTAAACGGCGACATACGCTCTTGCTATGCAATGACCGAGCCTCAAGTCGCCTCTAGCGATGCCACCAATGTGCAGCTCAACATAGCTAAAGAGGGCGACCACTGGGTGCTCAACGGCCGCAAATGGTTCATTACCGGCGCACTGTACGAGCGCAGCAAGATTTTTATTGTTATGGGCAAAACCGACCCAGATCATGCCAACCGACATCTGCAGCAGACCCAGGTGTTGGTGCCCAAGGATACGCCCGGCCTTGAGTTAATCCGACCGCTCACCACGTTGGGTTACGATGATGCGCCTATAGGCCATGCCGAGATGAGTTTTAACGAGGTAAAGGTGCCCTTGGACAACGTCATTTTAGGCGAGGGTCGCGGGTTCGAAATAGCCCAGAGTCGTTTAGGGGGAGGGCGCATGCACCACTGCATGCGTTTGGTAGGCATTGCTCAGCGCTCCCTGGAACTCGCCTGCCTGCGCTCGACCCAACGGACCACCTTTGGTACGCCCTTACATAAAAATCAGTCAATACGGGAAGATATTGCCCAGTGTTTTGCAGAGATTGAGATGGCGCGATTATTGGTGCAACGCACCGCGGATAAAATGGATCGGGAGGGGGTCCAGCAGTCGGTCGATCTTATTGCTGCCACCAAGATATCAGTCCCACTGATGGTTCAAACGATCATTGACCGGTGTATGCAGATTCACGGCGCCGGGGGATTGACGGACGATTATGTCATGGCCGAGGGGTTTAATTATGCCCGCTGGTGTCGCCAAGCAGATGGCCCAGATCAGGTGCATCGAATGTCGCTGGGCAAGCGGGTGATTAATCGGTATCAAGACGAATCCGCATAATGCCCAAGGATCAGCTACCCACGCTAGATATCGATAAGCTCGACGCCTACCTTAGTGAGGCTATTCCGGGGTTTATGGGGCCGATTCAGGCGAGTAAATTTCCAGGTGGTCAGTCCAATCCCACCTATCGATTGAAAACCCCAAGCCGCGATTATGTTCTTCGACGCAAGCCAATGGGTGATCTATTAAAGTCTGCTCATGCGGTAGATCGCGAATACCGTGTGTTGCAGGCGTTGGCAGCCACCGATGTGCCCGTCGCCGCCGTGTACGCCCTGTGTGAGGATGACGCGGTGATTGGCGCTATGTTTTATATCATGGAGTTTGTCGACGGTGATGTATTTTGGGATGCGGCACTCCCTGAGAAAAACCCCCAACAGCGCGGTGCCATGTATGAGGCGATGTCATCGCTGCTTGCTGATCTGCATTCCATCGACGTGGCGCCAATAAATCTTAGCGACTACGGTCGCCCAGGCAATTATTTTGAACGGCAGATCAGCCGCTGGACAAAGCAGTATCGAGCCTCTGAAACGGAACGGATTGATGCCATGGACCGCTTATTGGTGTGGCTGCCCGAGCATCTTCCCGAGGATGATGGCCAGACCTGTTTGGTTCATGGCGACTTTCGTCTAGACAATATCATGTTCGAGCCCGGCCAGCAGACGGTCAAGGCGCTAATGGATTGGGAATTGTCGACACTCGGCCATCCGTATGCGGACCTGTCTTATCAGTGCATGCAACTTCGATTACCCCCCGACTGTGCGTTACCGGGTCTGGGCGGTGTTGATAGGAGTGCCTTAGGCATTCCCTCAGAAGCGGCGTATGTGGCGGCGTATTGTCAGCGGCGGGGTATCGATCATATTCCCCATTGGAATGTGTACCTTATTTTTAATCTAGTGAGATTGGCCGCTATTTTACAAGGGGTAAAAAAACGGTCTCTCGACGGTAACGCGTCGAGTGATCGCGCGAATGAAATGGCGAAACTGATTGCGCCACTGGCGGATATGGCCGCTGAGCTTGCCAATCTTTAGGCAGTCATGGTTCAGTTGGATGGCTCAAGAATGATGACATAACAACACTGGCACCGGTTGTTGTTGTCATAAATGCATAGGATTTGTGCCGATCGCTTATCCGGACTCTGCTATGGTTACGCCCTGTTTCCCTGACGGTTCTGCTCGCCAATGACTGCCCCTGCGTTTACCCAACTGTCTCTCGCCCCGGCCCAGCACGAGGCCTTGGAAGCGCTGGGTTATACGGCCATGACGCCAGTGCAGGCGCAGAGTATCCCTCTCATATTGGCAGGGCGTGACCTTATTGTTCGCGCCAAAACTGGTAGCGGTAAGACCGCGACCTTCGGTATTGGCCTACTGCATACCCTTAACCCGCGATTTTTTGGTGTGCAGGCCTTGGTGCTCTGCCCAACCCGGGAGTTAGCCGACCAAGTAGGCACTGAAATTCGTCGCCTCGCTAGTCGAATGCCCAATATTAAAGTCGCGATGTTGTGTGGCGGCAAGCCCTTTGGTCCACAGCGAGACTCACTCGCGCATGGGGCACATATCATCGTAGCGACACCGGGACGCCTGCAAGATCACCTTAACAAGCGGACGGTGACATTAGCGGGGGTGAAAACCTTGGTGCTCGATGAAGCCGATCGTATGCTCGAGATGGGTTTTGCTGACACCATGAAAGCCATCATTGCCCAGGTGCCTACCCCTCGCCAAACGCTGCTGTTCTCTGCCACCTATCCGGAGGACATTCGCAAGATCAGTAAAGCTATTCAACGCGATCCCGTTACCGTCACTGTCGATGATATTGCCCACACTGAAGACGTGATTGAGCAGTTATTCTTCGAGATAAAAAAGCACGAACGTCAAACGACGTTGCTGGCTTTGTTCGAGCACTTTCGACCCACCAATGCGGTGGTTTTTTGCAATACGAAAAAGCAGTGTGCGGAGGTTGACACCTTTCTCAATCAGCATGATATAGAGGCGCGCGGACTACACGGTGATCTTGAACAGCGCGAACGTGATCAGGTGCTGCTTCAATTTGCCAATGGTAGTTGCCCGGTGTTGGTGGCGACTGATGTAGCTGCCCGGGGGCTTGATATTAAATCCCTCGCCATGGTGGTGAATTATGAATTGCCTCGAGACCCTGACATGTATATCCATCGTGTCGGCCGCACGGGTAGAGCGGGTGAGGTGGGTAAAGCTCTCAGTATTGTCACCGAAGCTGAGACCCATCGGCTGGCTAAGATAGAGCATTACCAACAGCAGCCCTGCGCCTGTGACGTGCTTGAGTCCTTAGACCGAGATCCTAACTATGCACTAAAAGGCAGTATGGTAACGCTACAGCTTGATGCTGGTCGCAAGCAGAAGGTTCGACCGGGTGATGTATTGGGTGCGCTGACTGGTGATGGGGGGTTGGCCGGTCAGCAAATAGGTAAGATTACTATTTTTGACAGGAGCAGTTATGTGGCTATTACCCGCGACAGCGTGCGGCAGGCGATGAATTACCTTGTCGATGGCAAGGTCAAAGGTCGCAGTGTCCGCGCGCGTCGACTTCGTTGAATTCAGGGATGCTCTGAGGCCATTTTCGCCAATAACGCCAAAAAAATAATATAAAACAACAGCTTAAAATTTTTCTTCAATAAGTTTGTTTCTCTCACGATTTGTCACATGACTGTAACATTTGTTCGTCTATACTCCGCCTCATACCGGATAGCCGAATAAGGGAGTTACTGGTCATGGAAATCATCGCTTCGCACGGCGTCATGCTGTTAACGCTAGCCTGTATTTTCGGCTTATTCATGGCTTGGGGGATTGGTGCTAACGATGTTGCCAATGCCATGGGTACCTCAGTGGGCGCGCGCGCGCTGACCTTGAAGCAGGCCATACTCGTGGCGGCTGTGTTCGAATTCTTGGGCGCTTACTTAGCGGGTGGCGAGGTTACCTCGACCATTCGTAAGGGCATTGTCGACCCTGCATTGCTGGCCGATAACCCACAACTATTAGTCTATGGCATGCTGGCGTCGCTGTTAGCCGCCGCGACTTGGCTGGCGGTGGCTAGTGTCAAAGGCTGGCCGGTATCAACAACCCACTCTATCGTTGGGGCGATTGTCGGTTTTGCTGCCGTGGGTATTTCGGTCGACGCGGTAGCCTGGGGCAAGGTCGGCGCTATCGCCGCGAGCTGGGTGGTGTCTCCGTTATTGTCAGGCACTATCGCTTTTTTTCTGTTTGTTTCAGTCAAACGCCTTATTCTCGATCACGAGGACAGCTTTGCCCGGGCTAAAAAGTATGTGCCTATGTATATGTGGCTGGTGGGCTTTATGATTAGCATGGTGACCCTGTTGAAAGGCTTAAAGCACATTGGAGTAGAAGCCGATTTTGGCATGGGCTCCAAGTTTGCCAATGCCATGGTGCCCTCGCTGGTAATTGGCGGTGTGGTTGCGGCCCTCGGCGCGTTACTGCTGCACCGCATCCACACCTCGGGTAAAGATGTGAACAGCCAGGAAAATGTTGAGCGTGTTTTTGGTGTGCTCATGATTTTTACCGCCTGCGCTATGGCCTTTGCGCACGGATCAAATGATGTGGCAAATGCCGTTGGGCCCTTGGCAGCAGTCGTGAGCACGGTCCAGTCAGGCGGTGAAGTAGGCTCTAAGTCGGGGTTGCCTTGGTGGGTATTGGGTATTGGCGGCGCGGGTATTGTGGTGGGCTTGGCGACCTACGGCTGGCGGGTTATTCAGACAATCGGACGTAAAATCACCGAACTTACCCCCAGTCGTGGCTTTGCCGCCGAATTAGCAGCAGCGTCGACTGTTGTGCTTGCATCGGCAACCGGACTACCCATTTCCACCACTCATACCTTAGTGGGGGCGGTGCTAGGTGTCGGTTTGGCGAGGGGGGTCGAGGCGGTTCACCTGCCTACCGTCGGTGTCATTGTTACCTCTTGGGTGATCACTCTGCCGGCAGGTGCAGGACTGTCTGTGATATTCTTTTTCACCTTGCAGGCTGTTTTTGGTTAGCCCAGTAGCGTCGCAGCGGCTTGCAACGTTTACGGATGCCCTTACCCTTGCGGGTTTTTACATTTTTCTAGTGACGGAGTGAAGCAAATGGCTGTTGGATCAACAATTTCTGATGTGTTCAGTGCATCACCACTGGCACTCCTTGAACAGCACATGGTCGCCTGTGCCAATTGCGTTGGCCAATTAGAGGCTTACTTTGTCGCCGCTCAGGCCGATGACTGGGAGCGCGCGGAAGCCATTCAAGGGGACATTGCTCGTCTTGAGGGGGTTGCTGATGAACTTAAAAGGAACGTGCGGCGTAATTTACCCCGCGGACTGTGGATGTCAGTTTCCCGGGCCGATTTGCTAGAGCTAGTGCGTATGCAAGATAAAATGGCCAACGACACCAAGGACGTTGTGGGTCTCTCCCTGGGTCGTGAGCTGGCTTTTCCGGACAAGCTGGAAAAGGCTCTTTTCAAGTACATCCAGACAGTGGTCGACTCCGTTAATGCCATGGTTGAAGTGATGCATGCAACGCGCGAGTTATCGCGCGGTGCATTCGGTGCGCGGCAAACGCAAACTATTTTGACTAAAGTGGCGGGCGTTGAAAAATACGAGCGTAAGTCGGATGACATGCAGAGCAAATTACGGGCTAAGTTGCGAGTTCACGAAGAAAAGCTTTCGCCCATTGATGCCATGTTTCTCTATCAGTTACTGTCTAAAATTGGCGAAATTGCAAACAGCGCTGAAAAAGCGGCCCACAGGGCACAGATTATTGCCAGCAGTTAGTGTGGCGGGTGGCCTGTACGCATGGCTGTGAGCTATCGTTGATGAGTTCAAAAAGGCCACTTGCAGTCCCATAAATTCTAATCGAGAGGATGACTAATGCGCAGCTTACCACTGACTCGGTTTTCTTCAATTGCACTGCTGGTCGCTTCAGTACTGACATCCAGTGGGGCGAGCGCAGCGGATAAAGCGCTGCTGGATATTCTCTTGTACAACGGTGCTATCACCCCAGCCCAGCACAGTAAACTATTGGCGAAAGACGCCCTAACGACCAGCGATGTTCTTCCTTCGTCCAGTGAGGGGTCCTCGACCCGAGTGGCCGATGTTCAGGAGCAGCAGCTTGGTACTGCAGTTTCTCTGGATGAGGGTATCCAGCGAGCCATTGACGCGTCGGTAGCCGCGCGTATGGCGAATGCATCATCTGTTGAGGCCAGCTACGGTTCCAAAGGCTTTCGCCTCGAAACAAGCGATGGTAAGTTCGCCACCAACCTGCAGTGGCGCGCGCAGCTTCGCTACAGTAATCCGGTGGGCTCAGACCCCCGTCAGTTGAGCGATTTTGACACCGACGGCACATCCAGTTTTGAAGCGCGCCGCCTACGCATGAAGATTGGCGGGCATGGATTTCAGCCGTGGATTAAATACTACTTTGAAGTGGATCTTCAGCCGGCGCGTGATGTCGACGCCGACTCCGCTAAAGCGAGCGCGCGGGTTATCGATTACCGGATTGATCTGGCAAAGTGGAGTTGGGGCGGCATTCGGGTAGGTCAGTGGAAGATCGATCTTAATCGGGAGCGGGTTGATTCATCGGGTCGGCAGCAATTCGTCGAGCGGTCTATTGTCAATCGGGTGTTCACCGTTGATCGTCAGCTGGGGATCCAGTTACGCGGTCGACTGTTCAAGGAAACAGCGGCCGACCTGAACTATTATGCGGGCATTTTTAATGGGGAAGGCCGTAGCGTCCGCAATGGGTCCAAAGATCATCTATATATGGGACGTCTGCAGTGGAACTTCTCAGGACGTGCGCTGTCGTGGCGACAAACCGACGTTGAGTTCACCGAAAAACCCACGGGTTCATTTGCCATAGCCGGCTTCACCAATACCGGACCTTGCACTCGCTGGTCGTCGTCGGGTTGCGGCAATCTCGATGGTTTCGCAAAGGCCAACAGCGCGGGTGTGGATCAGTATAAGATCGAGCAAGGGGTTCAAGAATTGGCCTTTAAGTACCGTGGCTTTTCCTTTCAACAAGAATGGCATCGTAAATTCATCACTGATCGGGTAGAGGGTACACGCAATGATTTAACCGGCGCCTATGTACAGGCCGGTTATTTCTTCAATAATTGGATTGCCGCTATTCCCGCTCCGCTCGAGCTCGCTGCCCGCTATGCTTACGTTGAGGAACCCAACACCTTTGATCGAAGTGTCTATAACGAGCGCGAGGAATTTACCTTGGGGGCTAACTGGTTCTTTAACGGACACAGTAACAAAATTACGCTAGACGTCTCTCACCTGATTATCGATGACGGCTTTTTGAGCACCAAGGATTCTGAGAATCGTGTCCGGCTGCAATGGGATGTGTCCTTTTAATCACTCTAGGGCGAGTTCGCGTGTCGTGCGCCGTTATTCCGGGTTTGGAAACCACACCGCATCCGCTGAGGCCGGGCTCTCGGCTGTCCAGGGGCGGGTTTTTTTCATGACGGTGTGAAATAGATCGCCCTCGAGCCAATGTTGTAGCCACACTCGGGTCTGCTCGTAGGGGTTTGATGTCCACCACTGTGGATCTACTGCAGCGAACTGTCGAACAAACGGGAAGATGGCAACGTCGCCAAGGCACGCCTGGGAGCCGGCAATAAACCGATGGTTATTCAGGGATTCGTCCAAGCTAGCGATGAACGATTCGGCCTGCTGCCGATAGTAGCTAGGTGTTCGCTCTGGGTGCCTATCCGCATACTTGTACTTGTCTAACCAGCCCTTGAAAGCGCCATCGCACTCGCTAATGCGCGGCGCTGCAATGTCGTCGCATGCCAGCCAAGCGCAGGGGTCTGCCTTGGCCAATGCCCAGCGCATTATGGCCATACTTTCATCGATAACGGCTTGATCGCTGTCTATCAGTACCGGTACCGTACCCTTGGGCGAGGCTGTTAGCAGGGCGCTGGGCTTGTCTTTCAGGTCCACCTCCCTGAGTTCAACCGTGATGCCGGCTGCTGCTATCGCCATGCGCGCGCGAATCGCGTAGGGACATCGACGAAAGGAATACAAAATCGGGGCATGGTCCATCACAGACTACCCAGTAAAGGCTTGCCTGGCTGCTCCCGACGCTGTCCCCTAACGCGTTGGTATTCAGTGCTGCTAACGTGCCGCTTAACGGGGCTCTTCCAATAGATCGCCAAAGAAAATAGCATTGGCTAACAGCTTCTGTGTGCCCCACCAAAAGCCCCTAAAGGTCGCGCTATCAAGGGTTAATATGAGGGCGCCATCGCCTTTCGCGTCGACAAGGGTGCTTGCTGAATTTGCCGCAAGGGCTTGATTTTCAGCTGACATATAGCCTGATAATAACGGTTCCTCGGTATAACTGATCGGCGTCGAGTAGGGGTTATCAGAACGGGCCATAAACGCTGCATTTCGTCGAAAGACCGGCAGTAACGGCTCGGTATAGCCGTAGCCCAGCGGGTGGGTGATGTCGATGAGGCCCGCGAGGATGGCGCCACGGACTAGGCGAAAAGCGGCCTCATCACTTGCTTGTGCGAAGGACTTGCGTTCAGGCAGCAATGCTTCCAGCTCAGCGACATCGGGGTGCTCGCCACTGCGCTGCTTTTTCAGTTGCTGGCGGGTTTTTTCGATGACGGTTTCTCGCCAAAGCAACTCGGTCAACCCCACGGACCCTAGCCACTCTACGGTCTTATTGCCCTGTGCCCATACGATACCGCCGCTGCGCACGAAGCGGTCAATACTATCGGCCAGGCGGTCAGGGAGGGGATCGGTCAATAGTATGTGGCTGTAGTCGGCGAGAGGGGTATTGGCTAAGCGCGCGCTATCGACCATGGTCACGGGCATCTGCACGC
Organism: Halieaceae bacterium UBA4452; assembly: GCA_002389505.1. Taxonomy (GTDB): domain Bacteria; phylum Pseudomonadota; class Gammaproteobacteria; order Pseudomonadales; family Halieaceae; genus Luminiphilus. Next base: position 25,467 of record DGPA01000021.1, on the reverse strand, counting down.
GTCGATCCAAGAAGTGCCAAATCTCACCGGTGTCGTAGGCTGATGTCGTGTTACCGGTGACTAGCAGAACCTTAGGTAAACGTAACACCTGAAAATCGAGGCTGCCAAGATCGATACCGCGCGACGTAAGGCTGCTTGACACTGAATATACTGGCCTACCCCGCCGCGCGGCGCCATTGAGTAAACTCAGGGCTTGGGTCGGAATAGTCTGACCGAGTTCAGCCGATACCAACAAGCTACCGTAGCCGAAGTCGACGGCGCCATTATCAACGGTGTCGGCGGTGAAGGGGCTTTTGGCGACGCGCACGTTGGCCTCTGCTTCGAGCAAGTCATAGAGCAAAGCATGCACGGCTGAATCTCGCCAATCGATGAGATAGCCAATAGCCGATGCGCTCAGTGTGCTGCCCTGCGCTAGGAAGTCGTCGGGTAGTGGCGCGGTTTTCGCGTTGCGGACCGCTTGTCGGGTGTGGGTGACATTGAACGCCAGGGGCATGGTCCAAGTGGAGACGTCATAGAAAACATCTTCCTCGAATTCGAGCTGGCGATTCCATAGGGTCATTAAATAGGTTGACTGAGGTTGATTCAAAGAGATGGCAATGGCCTTCCCAGCTCGATAGAGGGTTCCCTCGGCGGTAACATCTTTGCTGAGTATGCGCACCTCGATACCGTGACCGCGTAACACGCGAATGAACTCTCGCAGGCGGGTTGGATCGCCTTCGGCTTGGGCCAGAAAGTCACCCTTTCCGTATTGACCCGGACTGCTGCTATAAAACGCACGCTGGTACGCCAGTAGTTCACCTTTGAGGCTAGCTGTTGCCGCGAGAGACGATAGCGATGCTCGGAATTGATTAGCAATGCTGTCCGCAAACGTCAGTCGACCATTGACACCGGCCTGTTGAGCACCCCGAGAAGAGGGCTGTTCAAATAAAATACCAACGCAGCCAAAAAGATCGGGATAAGTCGAGCCCTTACCCATAAAAAAATCATCGTAGCGCTCTTGAGTGAAGTACAAAATACCTTGTTCATCAAACGCTTTGGCATGAAATTGGCCAATCTTAGCGGTCAGTTCCTGATTGATTGCCGGGGTGAGAGGATTAGTTCGCTCGGGCTTTCCAGGCATAAAGAAGAAATGACTATTACTGCCCTGCTCATGGAAATCTAATTGCACGTTGGGCTTCCATGCATGAAATAACGCCAGACGGCCTTGGCTTTCTGGGTGCTGGTGGGGTAACCAGTCGCGATTGAGATCGAACCAATAGTAGTTAGTGCGGCCATTGGGTGTCGACTCCCGATGTTCGCGATCATTGGCATCTGGGCTGGGATTCAGTCCCCGAAGACTATTGCTCCAGTGGGCGAAGCGATCCAAGCCATCAGGATTGAGCATGGGGTTAAAGAGAATGACCACATTCTCTAACTGTGCTTCTAAAGCCTCATCTTGGGCGGCGGTGAGGTAATAGGCGACTAGGGGTGTGGCGTTGGTGCCACTGGGTTCGTTACCGTGAATGCTATACATCATATGCATAACGGCTGGCTGGTCATTGAGATCCACTGTCGCTGCGGGATCCACGATAAGCGAGCGACCGTCTTGAATAGCGCCTAGTTGGGCAATATTTGCCGCTGACGAGATGGCATAGCTCACTAATTCTCGGCCCCCGTAGGTGGTTCCATGGGAACCCAGTGCTACCATGCGCGGCGAGGACGCAGCGAGTGCGTCAAGGTAGCGGACAATCTCGTGGTGATACCAGTGCCGTTCGCCCACGCCAATCCCCACGACATCCTCCGGTCGAGGCAGACTAGTGTCGAGAACGGGTACCGTATTCAGCGCCTGAGCCAGTGTTAGCGACTCGCTCTTGGCCTGGCCCGACGCAGAGAATAGCAGGACAGTGAATACGCCGAGTAAAGCAAGTGTGGTTTTCATAGACAGACTCCCAAGCAGGTATGACCCATAATAACGCTATTAATCGGTGAACACTCGCTATCTTGTTTACGGCACCTTGATGTGCTGCGTGAGCATAGCAGCACAGTGTATAGACCCGGAGCTGCCTGCCTTTTATGATGACGTCTTTATTCAGTATTAGCGCAGGTATCATCGCGCGTTAAGGAGCAATCAGCCGTGCAGCGAGCCTTGATTTACGATGCCATTCGGACCCCCCGGGGTAAAGCCAAAGCCAATGGGGGTTTGGCTGCGCTATCCTCTTTCGAGTTACTCAAGACGTTGTACACGGCTATAGTCACACGCAATGGATTAGACCCACGGCTCGTTGGCGAAGTCATTTTGGGTTGTGTGACCCAGCACGGTGAACAGGCGGGAAACATCGCCAAGGCCTCGACTCTATACGCGGGTTGGCCCAGTGCGGTTTCCGGCCTCACCGTCACGCGCTTTTGCTCCTCAGGTTTGGATGCCATTAATATTGCCGCCCTCAAAGTGATGACGGGGCAGGAATCAGTAGCCGTGGCGGGGGGCGTGGAGATGATGTCAAGGGTTCCGATGCTCAGTGATAAGGCGGCGATATTTCTTGATCCTGAGGTGGCGCTAGCGGCTCGGATTTTACTGATGGGCAGCGGCGCGGACTTAATTGCTTCTTTGTACGACGCGTCTCGGGAAGCGGTAGATCGCATCGCTTTGCAGAGTCATCAACGGGCTGCGCTAGCGCGCGATGAAGGCTATTTTTCAAGCATTGTTGCTATCGATAATCCCGTTACCGGATTACGCATTGCCCAAGATGAGTGCATCCGTTCACAGACCACCATGGCGTCCTTGGCGCGATTACCAGCGAGTTTTACGGCCATTGGCGAGGCGGGTGCGGATGCTTTGCAGTGTCAGGGTTATCCAGCCCTAAAGACTATTGACCATGTTCATACGGCAGGTAATTCACCCGCTATGGCTGACGGCGCGGCACTGCTGCTCATAGGCAATGAAGAGCTTGCCCGGCACCTTGACAGCCCTCCGCGAGGGATCATTAAGGCGATGGTGAATGCCTGTGATGACCCGCTACTGGTGCTGTCGGGTTGCGTCAGCGCGACGGAGAAGTTGCTGACCTCGCAGGGGCTTACTGTCGACGATATTGACCTCTTTGAGGTACACGAGGCCTTTGCGGCCACCATGATTAAATGCCAGGCGGATCTGGGTATCGCCTCGGAAAAGCTCAACGTTAATGGTGGTGTTATCGCCCTCGGACATCCGCTGGGTGCAACCGGGGCGATGATGATGGGTACGCTATTAGATGAGCTAGAGCGGCGTAATCAGCGACTCGGTGTAGTAGCCACTAGCGGTGCTGCAGGGTCGGGTACCGCCATATTGATAGAGCGACTTTGAGGGCTGGGCGATCAAGCACAGCACTGCAAATAGGCATCCTGATCAGAGTAAGGCCATTGCCATCATCACCAGGATGACCAAAGACACCATCCATACCACGGTGCGGACAAACGGCGTTCCCGCTATGTACACGGCAGCGTACACTGCTCGACTGGCGAGCCAATAAAGGCCGAGATCAGCCAAGTCGACCCCATCCAGTTTGGCTAGCAGCATCAGTCCCAAGAAGGCCGGTAGACTTTCCAAATAGTTCGCTGACGCCCGCTTCGCACGCAGTGCTAACACACCAAGGTCAAGGGCATCGTCTCTCGCTCCAAGCAGCCATTGGCTATGCTTTAAGCTAAACGATAACGGTAATACCGATACGTGAACGAACAGTAGTGCGAGAGACGCGATAATCAGGGTGTTCATGGCGGTGACTCCTCATTTTTGTCATCAGTATCACCCTAAACGGCAAGTGGTGTGCAATGCAATAGTTATTCTGCCGTGCCGCTGCCCGCGACGGGGCGCTCAAGGAGGGCCGCCGGTGAATGCCAACCCCTGCGCCTATTGGTACTTTTTATTGCCTAAACTCAGGCTCCGTCCTGTATAACGACTCTATGAAAATTCCAAAACGCATAGCTCCATTGGTTGAAGACGGCGTTGTCGACGAAGTGCTGCGCCAGTTAATGAGTGGCAAAGAGGCCACGGTCTATGTTGTTCGCTGTGGAGACAGTATTCGCTGCGCCAAAGTGTATAAAGACGCGGCAAAGCGAAGCTTCAAGCAGGCAGTGGAGTATCAAGAGGGTCGCAAGGGACGCAATAGCCGACGCCAGCGGGCCATGGAAAAAGGGTCCAAGTACGGGCGCAAGCAACAAGAGGAAGCGTGGCATAACGCCGAGGTTGACGCGTTGTATACCCTTGAGCGAGCCGGGGTTCGGGTGCCGGAACCTTTTGGTTGCTTCGACGGGGTGTTACTCATGGAGCTGGTGACCACCGAGGGTGGTGAGGTGGCACCGCGGCTCAATGACGTTGTTCTCACCCGGGAGCAGGCGCTGGAGGATCACGCGCTCATGATGACTTACGTCGTCAAAATGCTCTGCGCGGGACTGGTTCACGGGGATTTATCGGAATTTAACGTGTTGGTCGATGATTATGGCCCGGTGATTATCGATTTACCCCAGGCGGTAAATGCGGCAGCCAATAATCATGCAAAAGCAATGCTGGAGCGGGATGTCAACAATATGACTGCCTACTACGGCTTGTCGGCGCCTGAGCTGTTAGGGTCCCAATACGCCAAAGAAATGTGGGCTCTTTATGAAGAGGGCGAGCTCCACCCAGAAGCGCAGTTAACCGGTGTGTTCGACGATGACGGGGACAGCGCTGATGTCGATGCCGTGTTGCAGGAAATTCAAGCGGCGATGGAGGAGGAGGAAAATCGGCTGGCGCGCATTCGCCAAGCCGATGCGTCGGACGACTAGCGTTACTGCTCAATCCCGACGTAGTTCTGACCGTAGCTGAAGGACACGATCCGACTCAATGCCGACAGGGAGCGTCCTGACTGCTGCTGGAGTTCGTTAAAAAAATGTTGCGCGGCGAGCAGCGATTTTTTGCTGGCTATGCCACCCTCGATCACGCCCCGATTGCGCAGAAAGCCTTCCACGTCCTGGGTTAGTAGGAACGTATCGACCCCTAAAGTGCGCAGCGCGTAGGGTCCGGTATTACCCCCTAGGCGGCTCCCGTGTTTTTTTAGGTACTGCCACAGCGCCACGATATCGTCGGTCGGCCAGTCGGCGACAAACTGGCCAAAACCTTTGTTTTCACGACGCTCAGCGTCGGCGATCATCATGGCGTTGTGACGCACGGTAGTGACTTTATTCAGATTGCGGATGATGCCGGGATCTTTGGCTTTTCGCTCGAGCATATCGTCTGGCATCATGAGCAGTCGCTGAACATCAAAACCCCAGAAACTTTCTTCAAAGTTATCCCATTTCTGATTGACCACCCGCCATACAAATCCCGACTGAAATACCTTGCGCGTGAACTCAGCCAAAAATCGATCACTGGGTAGGGCGGCTATGTTGCTTCGACTCAAGGGTTGAGGCAGCAGCCCGTCGACGGCGGCCGGGCCGCCCTTGCGTTCGCAGGCCAACTCATAAATGACGTCATAACGGAGGGGGCTCATTACCGGGGTGCTCCTTAGGTAGTACTTTCGCCCAGCGTCGGATGGTCGTGCTGGCAAACAGGTGGGCTAATCTATAGGGGTCGGCTGCACAAAAAGCCTCAGCTTCAGACAGGGTATCAAATTCCATGATGAGCATAGAGCCAGTCATAGTGCCCTCGGCACTCAGAAAGGGACCCGCTGCAATGAGGTGATCCAAAAAGCCCCGCACATACGTCAAATGCGCCTCGCGATGGGCGAGTCTGATAGCGAGATGTTCGGGTTTATCGACACAATCAATCACGAACAGCATAGAAGTGGTCCTCAACGCCAAAGGACCATTATGCCTCAGTAAACCCGAGATCAAATGTATACCCGTTATCGAGGTAGCGTTTACTTGCGTGCAGCAGTACGCCTGTGACTCGGGTCTTCGTGGTCAGTAGTCATCGCTGATCGGTTAGCGCGCCGCGCAGTCCACATAACAGCTATCGCTGATACTCCGATTAGGCAACGAGATCTCGGCGGTCTTATGTTATCGTTCATTCACTATTTGTAGCGTGGCCAACGTCGCCCGGCAGGAAAAATGGCTGTGACTTCATTAATCCAACGTGACACGTTAACGCTGCCAAATGCTGTCATTGTTTACGACAGTCGAACCCTGAGCACCCCGTCTAGCGAGTTATTTCAAGCGGATTATTGGGGTGATCGAGCGGTCGAGCATCACGAGGGGCGTGGTGCCGTCTGGTTTTTGACCCATGGCGAGTCGGAATGGGTGCTAAAAACCTACCGGCGTGGTGGGCAAGTCGCCCGTTGGTTGGCCGATCAGTATCTGTTTTTCAGCTATGCTAGCACCCGCATGATCCGAGAATTTGATCTGTTGCATCGCATGGTCAACGCGGGACTACCGGTACCACGACCTGTGGCGGCCTGTGTCACCCGATTGAATGGCTGCTTGTACCGAGGCCATCTCATCTCCACCCGGCTGAGTGGCACGCAGTCGCTGTCGGTAAAGCTGTCACAGGGTAGCCTAACATCGGCAGTGTGGAAGCGCGTTGGCGAGACCATTGCACGCTTTCATAGCGAGGGCGTTTTTCACCACGATTTAAACGCCAGCAATATCCTTATTGGCGATGCAGATGTGTACGTTATCGACTTTGATAAGTGCCGATTTTTAGCCCGCGGTCATGGGTACCGCTGGCAGGCGGCGAATGTCGCCCGTCTAAAACGGTCCCTTGAACGCGTTGCCGAGCCCGGCACCATGACTGGTGATGATTGGCAGACCTTTTGTCAGGGGTATCACCACACCCTTGAAGGCAGCTAAGCGCTACGGAAAGCCCTTGGCAGGGGCCGGCGCCCGCTCCGCTAACCGCGCGCGTATGTGCTCGACATAGATATTACTCATATTGGGTAGAGCGTCGAAGGCGTGCTGCGCCGCGACTTCGAGTGCATGACGACCCTGAGCATCGTCGGTCAACTGCCGCCAGATCGAGGGAAATTCTTCAAGAGTGTCGGCTTGCTTAATGGCGCCATGCTCGCGCAAGTAGCGGACTTGCGTGTCAAAGTTGGCGGTATCAGCGCCGGTAATGATGGCCTTACCTAACCGTGCCGGTTCCATGACGTTGTGGCCACCGACGCCAAACAACGAGCCCCCCACAAAGACAAACGTGGCATGCGCACAGAACACGTCGACTTCACCCACGGTGTCGGCGAGGTAAATCTCGGTGTCCGCGCTGGGATCAGGGCAATCGGTCCGTTTACAACACCGTAGCCCCTCGGCAGTTAGTTCCCTCAGAATGCCCTCAGCCCTTGCCGGATGTCGGGGGATGATTACCAGCACATCTTTTTTCCCCGCAGCACGCCATGCGCTGACGACTGCACGTTCTTCCCCTTCATGGGTGGAAATGGCGAGGCAATAGGGGCGGGCCAGTGGCGATGCCGTGACCCCCAAGACCCCTTTACCGGCTAATTTACTATCGCCGACACAGCTAAGACGTGCCGGGGAATAGCCTAGCTCAACGAAGCGGGCATAATCGACGGCTTCTCTAGCCCAAATGGTGTCAACGCCCGCTAGGGCCCGAGCATAAAGCGCTTTGGCAAATCCCGGTGCCCTCATGGTTTTGTCGCTGAGACGGCCATTGATGAGCGCGATGGGTATTTGTTGTATGGCGCATTCGTGGAAAAGGCGGGGCCAGATCTCCGTTTCAATCACATAGAGTTGCTGGGGTTGAAAGGTCGTTAAAAAGCGCCGAATGCCGTGAATAAAGTCGAGGGGAAAGTAGCGAAGGGTGACCGAGGAACCGAGGCGTGCTTCGGCCAGTCGCATGGCCTCGGGGGTGGTGCAGGTGAGCAATACCCCTTCAGATTGGAACTGTGTAATCAGCGGTAAAGCAATGTTCACCTCACCAAGGGACGCCGCATGAAACCACAGGCCAATCTTATGCTGGACTTTGTCTGTCCCTCGGGGGATCAGCCCGAAACGCTCTTTGACATAGCGCACACCCCCTTTGCGCCGGTACGCTTCCAGTAGCGTCAGCAACAGGATAGCTGGCGTGAGAAGCGCAAGACAGATGCTGTAGAGGGTGAGGTTCATAAATAGCCGTTAGCCGGTGTCAGCGTAGACCCTCAAAATAAACCGGTTATCTGTCCGTTGACAACGTCAATATTTTCGCTCGCCGGGGTTTTCGGTAGGCCGGGCATCGTCATAATGTCGCCGCAGACGGCTACGACAAAGCCGGCGCCGACCGCTAAACGAACCTCTCTAATCTCCATCACATGGTCAGAGGGCGCCCCCAATAGCTGAGGGTCGGTTGAAAACGAGTATTGGGTTTTAGCAATACAGACGGGCAGGTGACCGTAACCTTCATCGCCCAGCTCTTTCAGCCGATTCCTAATCTTGCTACTCCCGGTTATCTCGGAGGCTCCGTAAATAGTGGTGGCAACCCGCCCAATTTTGTCCCACAAAGACGCTGTCGTGGGGTAAACGAAAGCGCTGTGCTCTGTGTGTGCTGGGCGTTGATCCTGCTCGCAGAGCTCACTGACCAGCTGCGCCAATTCCTCGGCGCCGGCTCCACCCTCGGCGAAGTGGTTGGCGAGAACAATGGTTACACCGAGAGATCGCACATGCTCCATGAGTCGCTCAAGCTCAGCTGGCGTGTCGGATTCGAAGCGATTAATGGAGACTACGACCGGCACCCCGTAGTGATCGCGAATATTGACAATGTGACGCTCAAGATTGGCCATACCTTGCGCGAGAGCATCGAGATTTTCCTCTTTTAAATCGGCGACTTTGACGCCGCCGTGGAATTTAAGCGCGCGAATAGTCGCCACTAGCACCGCCGCTGACGGGTGAATGCCCGCGCTGCGACATTTAATGTCGATAAACTTTTCTGCGCCTAAATCGGCCCCAAAGCCCGCTTCGGTAATCACATAGTCAGTGAGACGCAGCGCTGATTGAGTAGCAATAACGCTGTTACAGCCGTGGGCAATATTGGCGAAGGGACCGCCGTGAATAAAGGCGGGGGTGCCCTCCAGGGTTTGCACCAAATTGGGCGCCAAGGCGTCTTTCAACACGGCTGCCAGCGCACCTTGGGCGTTGAGATCACGGGCGCAAATGGGCTGTTTCTCCCGGGTATAGGCCACCACAATCTGCCCAATACGCTGCTTTAGATCATCAAGATCAGTGGCCAGGCAGAAGATCGCCATAATTTCTGAAGCCACCACAATGTCAAAGCCATCTTGACGGGGAAAGCCATTGCCGACCCCGCCCTGAGCAATAGTAATATCCCGAAGAGCTCGATCATTCATATCCAAGACGCGCTTCCAGCTGACGCGACGCACATCAATGCCGAGCGCATTACCATGATGGATATGATTATCAACCAGAGCGGAGAGTAGGTTGTTGGCGACACCAATCGCATGTAAATCGCCGGTAAAGTGCAAGTTAATATCTTCCATGGGAATGACTTGCGCATAGCCGCCCCCGGCCGCTCCCCCTTTCATGCCAAATACCGGGCCCAACGAAGGCTCCCTCAGACAAATCATGGCGTCTTTGCCAAGACGGCGCATAGCGTCACCCAAACCCACGGTGGTGGTGGTCTTACCTTCCCCGGCGGGGGTTGGGCTAATGGCCGTGACCAGCACCATCCGTGCACTGTCACGCATGGGCAGCGCCTTGAGCCAATTCAAATTGACTTTAGCTTTGGTGCGCCCGTATGGCTCAAGGGCGTGTTCGGGTATCGATAAAGTGGCGGCGATCTCGGTCACTGGGCGTGGTGTGGCTGCTTGTGCAATGTCAATATCGGAGCGCATGGAGATTCCTTGTCGTTAATGCTACGGGTGGGCTTTTCAGTGGTTTGTCGGTGTCATGTTTGCGTCCGTTCGCCGTAGCGGACAGAACACTGCTACTGTCTCTTTAATTCGCCGCCGCCGTCGTCCGGCGACGGCGCCGTGTTGATGCTGAACTCACTGGGGTTTTAGCCGCCGGAGGCGCGATGGCTGTAAACAGTTCTGGGAATGGATCGGTTTTATGGGGAAAAGCCATAGCCTCAATAAAGTGTTCTTGAAAACGCGGTTCCACCGCGGTTTCTATGCGCTCGGCCCACTGCACCAAGTGCTCGATTTCAACCCGGGCGTCCTGATTTAACAGGGCTATGCGCGCGCCCATTGCCGCGGCATTGCCCGCGGAAGAGACGTTGGTCACCAGGCAGTCAGGAATCAGCCCCAGCACCATGGCATGGGTGACGCTGATATGGCTACCAAAAGCGCCGGCTAATCGTATTCGGTCGACCGTCGCTACACCCATTTTATCCATCAGTAACTTAACGCCCGCATACAGGGCCGCCTTGGCGAGCTGTATCTGGCGGATATCCGTTTGTGTAATCACAATATCAGATTCGCTGTCGTTGGCTGCGAAATACAGGACGTAGGACCAGGTACGGCCCTCTTTGCGCAGTCGCGGAACCCGGTCAACTAAGCCGCCATCGACCACCCCATCGGGTGACACTAGGCCAGCGAGAAACATCTCAGCGACTACTTCAATAATACCCGAGCCGCAGATACCGGTGACCGGCGTTTTTGCAATGACCTCGGCGAACTCCGCCTCGTCTGACCAACAGTCTGCGCCGATAATTTTTATTTTTGGTTCGAAGGAATCTCGATCAATAACAACCCGTTCAATCGCGCCGACGGTCGCGCGCTGACCGCAGCTAATTTGTGCACCTTCAAAGGCCGGTCCGGTGGGGCTCGAGCAGACTAACAGGCGATTCTTATTCCCCAAGACAATTTCAGCGTTGGTGCCCACATCGACGATGAGGGTCATAGCGTCACTGTGGTGCGGCCCCTCGGCAAGAATCACGCCGGCTGCGTCGGCGCCGACATGACCGGCAATGCAGGGGAGGACGTAGACCCGACCCTCTGGGTGAATCATGAGGTTGATATCCTGTGCACGAATATCCAGACTGTCCCTGAGGGTCAGCGCAAATGGCGCCCCACCCAAGTTAATGGGATTAATACCGAGCACCAGATGGTGCATGATGGGGTTGGCGACCAACGTTACTTCAAGCACCTGGCTAACGTCGCCCTCTACCTGACCACAGAGGTCGACAAATAAGTCGTTGATTGACTCACGTATTACCTGAGTCATTTTTTCGGCGCCATCAGGATGCATCATGATGTAGGAGACCCGACTCATCAGATCTTCACCAAAGGGTATTTGGGGGTTCATGACGCCCGCGGTGGCGAGTACTTCGCCCGTGGTTAAATCGCAAAGATGCGCAGCGACAGTGGTCGAGCCGACATCGATAGCAATGCCTCGGGGCCGATCAAATAGGCCGGCCCATACGCCAATAATGTTCTGCCCTTGGTGTACGGCGACAGTCACGCCCCTATCACCGCCGCTCAGGGCCTGCTGTACCGAAGACAGTAATGAGGGACGCAATGACAGGTCAGTGAGCTGCCACTCCCGCTTGAGCGCTTCCAGTAACAGTTGGTTTTCGCTGTGTCCGTCGTCCAGCGTCGGTTCGTCAACCTGTACGTAGTAGAGGCGGGTAACGGTATTTAGGTGGATATCGCGAAGCTCAGCGTCCTTGCGGATGACCTGACGGTGCATTTGACTGCTGGGGGGGACATCAATCACCACATCCCCCAACAACTGGGTATGACAGCTCAGTCGACGGCCATCGATGAGCGGTTGTTTGCGCTCACCGAAGGCGACTTCGGTGGCACTAAACGGCGTCAAATGCGCTTCGCTTGACTCGATCTTGTGCTTAGCAAAGCTCCCGGTCATGCACCGTACCTGACAGCGGCCACACAGGCCCCGGCCACCGCACACCGAATCAATATCGACCCCTAAGCTGCGTGCCGCGGTGAGTAGGGCTGTTCCTTTGGGGAAATTGCCCCGTCTGCCCGCGGGCATAAAGACGACCTTGACGTTCTCTCCCACGGCTCAGGCGCCTCTGCGGCGTCCGGCACGGCCGCCGCGGCCGCCTCTCCCAGTACCCTCGGCTGCCGGGTCGCGATACGCTCGAATCCACTTCGCGCAGTCGGGATCATGGCCCATCATGACATCACCGCCACGAATAGCGGCCATGACCTCTGGGTGCAAAGGGCTGGTGATGGCTGACGTCATACCTGCGCCCATGGCCATGGTTAAAAACGCCCCGTTAATACCGTTACGATTGGGCAGGCCAAAGCTGACATTAGAGGCCCCGCAGGTGGTATTGACCTTGAGCTCCTCCCGGAGCTTTCTGACCAGATGCATGACTTGTAGGCCGGCGGTATTTATGGCGCCTATGGGCATGACTAGCGGGTCAACCACAATATCGCTGTACGGAATGCCATAGTCCGCCGCCCGCTCAACGATTTTTTTCGCTACCGCGAAGCGTTCATTAGGGTCCTCTGAAATACCGGTTTCATCGTTAGAAATGGCCACCACCGCTGCACCGTATTTAGCCACTAGGGGTAGAACACGCTCGAGGACCTCATCTTCACCGGTCACCGAATTCACCAAGGCCTTGCCCTGATATACACTCAGGCCCGCTTCTAAAGCCTCGACAATGGAAGAATCAATACTTAGCGGCACATCGGTAATGGACTGCACTAGGCGAATGGCCTCAGCGAGAATGCGCGGTTCATCGGCGAGGGGAATACCCGCGTTGACGTCGAGCATTTGGGCGCCGGCAGCGACTTGTGCAAGGGCGTCGGCTTCAACCCGGCTGTAATCGCCGTTTTTCATCTCCTCGGCCAAGATTTTACGGCCGGTCGGATTAATCCGCTCGCCAATAATGACAAAGGGTTGATCAAAGCCGATGTGGACTTCCCGGCTGGCGGAACTGATGGTCGTCGTAGTCATGACCGACTCCTGTTATTGGTGTTTGGGTGTCCAGGGTTTTCTGCCACCCAAAACATTGGATTTCTCGACCATTTCGCTGATTCGGTGTTCCTGCCTATAGGCCATGATGTGGACTCCGCTGACACCAGGAATCTCACGAATCTGTTGCATGAATTCAATGCACATGTTGACGCCTTCTTGCTTTTGATCCCTCGCTCCAGCAAGGCGTTTAATCACCGCATCGGGTATGTGTACCCCGGCGACATTGTTACGAATCCACTCGCCGGATTTGGCGGAGGCCAGAGGGCCGACGCCCGGCAAAATAAAGACTTTTTCATCCAGACCTCTATCGCGGACTTCACGCATAAACGTGTTGAGGCGATCAATGTCGAAGCAGTATTGGGTTTGCACAAACTGCGCACCGGCGGCAACTTTTTTCGCCAGTCTCAGCGGACGATAGTCCAATGGCGGCGCAAAAGGATTGGCGGCGGCCCCCAAAAATACACGTGGCGGTGATGTTAGCGGGCGACCGCTCAAAAACTGCGCCTCATCCCGAAGCTGTCGAAGCATAGCTAAGGACGAAATACTGTCCATATCAAAGACGGGTTTGGCCTCTGGATGATCGCCCGACTGCACTCCGTCACCACTTAAGCACAGTATGTTGGCGACGCCCATCGCTGAAGCCCCTAAGGCGTCCCCTTGCAAGGCAATCCGATTTCGGTCGCGACACGACATTTGCAGAATCATAGAGTGGCCGAGGCGGGTGAGTAGGGAGCAGATACCCATGCTCGACATATGGCAGTTGGCCCCTGATCCATCGGTCGCATTTATAGCATCAACGTAGCCTTCAAATACGGCTGCACGCGTATAAACATCTGCCGGGTCGGCTGAGTCGGGAGGGGCTATTTCTGCAGTCACGGCAAACTGACCTGCACGCAAAATGCGTTCAAAGCGGCCGGTCGAGGTATGCCCGGGTAATTGCGGCAGCACTTCCCCTGGAGGGGGCTCGTCATCAAACTTCATGACAGCTCTCCCAGTCGCTCACGCACCGCTCGCAGCCAGGCGCTGTGACCCTTGAGTCGGGCGTCAACCGGAGGTTGAATCACCTGAATAGTCGTCTCTGGGGTGCCAATGTTTTTGCTGCCCTCCCATGCCTTTACCCAGACGCAAGTCATGTCAGGCTTTACTTCACAGCCCCCGTCTTGGCGTACGCCACCGCAGGGGCCGTTGCGTAGGGTTTTCGGGCAGTTCATGGGGCACGACAGACCGGTTGAGCCAAGGGTGCACTGGCCGCAGGATTGAGAGTCGAAGAGAAAGCCTTTAATCAGCCCCTCAACCCAGGCAAAGCCCCTATCGAGTCGCTGCCAGCCGATGCGCCTTAGCAGTGGGCTAATGAGCACGAGCAGCCCCTCCATGCCCTCATAGACCACGTGCAGCCATTTCGCCTGGCGGATCGACCAATTACGCACCGACTTCATACTGCCCTATCCTTAAAGCCTTTTTGAGCAACCAGCTGAGTGATGTCTTCATCGGAATATTGCTGCTCTACTTCCTGTGCCAGTCGCTCTGCGAGGGTTTGTACATCATCATCACCACTGATGCTGGTGGTGATGCGTCGCCATTCATCGAGATAGGCGTCACTGCCGCCTTTGCCCGCGCGCATGGCCGCGCGGTCGATAGCCGCTTGGAAGCGATGACTCAACAACACCTTTCCACGCTCCCGTCCGCGCTTGACCAGGACTTGTGCGGGAATGTCCCGCCATAGGACGTCAATGCGCTGCACAGCTGGCCTCATCACGACGCTGTAGCTTGAGCACCTGATGCTCTAGGGAGGTGCCTAGGGCGCCCATACCGGTGGTAATGGTGTCAAAGCGCAAATCCAAAAAGTCTGCCGCCCGCTGCGCGGCGCTAAGCAAGGCTGGATTGTCACGTTGGGCAAGGTAGAGCACCCGAGTGTAGTGGCCAAAAAATGTATCCCGTAATTGGGGATGGCTATCGAGCTTGAGTCCGCGGATAACCAATCGATCAAAATGCCGCGCAAGAAAGTCGGTCAGATAAAAGGTCCCCGGTTCGGTGTCTGCCAAATTATTAAAAACCGATTCCGTGGCGTAAAACGCATAGCAGTGAGCGCCCGGTAAACGCTCTAGATTCCAGTGAGCGAGGACTTTATCGATATGGCCACCGGTGCCGCAGTCGCCGTAGCCGATAAAAATTTGGTCATAATGAGGGTGGTGTTTGGCAATAAGATCGTGGAGCCGCTGCGGGATGGCGTCGGGGGTATTGTGCAGCTCGGCGTCCAGGCAGACGAGCTCCAGACTGTGCCAGTGGTTAATGTCGCGCAACCACATGATTTCCTTGGCAAGTGCACCGCAGGCGATGACCAGTAATTTGCCTGGGGTACGCTCAGCCATCAGGTAACCGCTGCTGCGCGGCGTTCGCCCACCAGCCGCAAGGCGGTAGTGGCGGCGTCTGCGGCGTCACGGCAATAGGCGTCAGCGCCCACTGCCTGACCAAATTCTTCGTTAAGAGGGGCTCCACCGACCATGACAATATAGTCATCCCTGAGGCCCTGCTCTTTGAGTGCATCAATGACCACCTTCATGTAAGGCATCGTGGTGGTGAGCAGGGCAGACATACCAAGAATATCCGGTTTGTGACGCTCGAGCGCGGCGAGGTAATCTTCAACGGCGTTGTTGATGCCAATATCGAAGACGTCAAAACCCGCGCCTTCAAGCATCATAGCGACCAAGTTTTTACCAATATCGTGAATATCACCTTTGACCGTGCCAATGACCATGGTCCCGATGGGTTTGGCGCCCGTTTCCGCCAGTAGTGGACGCAGTATTGCCATTCCGCCTTTCATGGCATTGGCGGCTAATAGCACCTCGGGGACAAACAAAATACCGTCGCGAAAGTCGATGCCGACCACGGTCATTGCGTCGACCAGCGCCGTACCCAAGACCCGCTCCGGGGACCAACCGCGATCAAGAAGAAGTTGTGTGCCCTCTTCAATTTCTTCGGTCAGCCCATCGTAAAGGTCGTCATGCATCTGCAATACGAGATCGTCATCGGCTAATTCGGCGAGGATAATGTCTTCGTCATCTGACATTGGCGTTACTCCGGTAGAGACATGCAGTAGAGGTGGTCAGTAGTCGCGGTCAGCGAAGGAGGCCTTTTGCTCAGCCATAAAGGCCTGTAAGGATTCATCAATAGCGGGATCGAGTTCAGGGGCTTCATAGTCGGCAAGCATTTTCTTCCATAGCACGTTGGCCCGCTGCGCGGTATCGAGACCACCTTCCATGGACCACTGCTCGTAGCTGTTGTTATCTGCCACGGTTGAGCGGTAAAACGCGGTTTCAAAATTGCTGAGGGTATGGGCGGATCCCAAGAAATGCTTACCCGGGCCCACTTCATGGAAGGCCTCCATCGCTTGGGCGTTGTCGGACAGATCCAATCCCCCTAACAGCACCCCAATCATGCTCGCTTGGTCGCAATCCATAATGAACTTTTCATATCCCATGGCCAGCCCACCCTCCAACCAACCCGCCGTGTGAAGCATAAAGTTAACCCCCGCCAAGCTGGCGGTTTGTAGGGTATTGGCGGCTTCATAAGCGGCCTGTGCATCGGGCAATTTAGAGGCACATAGCCCGCCGCCGCTGCGAAAGGGAACGCCTAAACGTCGGGCCAGCGCGGCTGCTGCGTAGATCACCATGCTGGGCTCGGGGGTGCCGAAGGTCGGTGCACCGGTGGCCATTGAGACCGCCGCTGCGAAAGTGCCAAAAATGACTGGAGCGCCTGGGCGAATGAGCTGGGTGAGCGCAATGCCAGCCATAGCTTCAGCGAGAATTTGCGTCACTGTGCCGGTGACAGTGACGGGTGACATGGCGCCCGCCAGAATAAAGGGCGACACCACGGTGGCCTGATTGTTGCGTGCATAGACCTTCAGGGAGCCCAGCATCGTCCCATCAAATACTAGCGGCGAATTGACGTTGATGAGACTGGTGAGTACGCAGTGTTCATCGACAAACGCATCACCAAAGACAAGCTTGGCCATATCGACACTGTCTTGGGCGCGGCGGTAGTGGGTCACCGAACCCATGAGCGGTTTGTCACTGTATTTGAAGTGGCTGTATACCATGTCGTAGTGCCGCTTATTGACCGGCAAATCGACAGGTTCACAAATGGTTCCCCCTGAGTGATGGAGCCCCGGCGCCATGTAAGCGAGTTTCACAAAATTGTTAAAATCGTCAATGGTGGCGTATCGGCGACCCTGATCAATGTCGTGCACAAAAGGCGAGCCGTAGGCGGGCACCAATACCGTGCGGTCGCCACCAATGGTGACGCTGCGGGCGGGGTTGCGGGCGTGTTGAACGTATTCTCTGGGTGCGCTTGCCTGGATGATGGAGCGGCACAGCCCCGGGGCAAACCGGACTCGGGTGCCATCGACGTCGGCGCCCGCCTGGCGAAACAGATCAAGCACCTCTGGATCGTCGAGAAAATCAATGCCGATCTCCGCCAGTAATTTGTCGGCGTTGTGCTCAATGAGTGACAGTCCTTCCTCACTCACTATTTCAACATAGGGAATCTTACGTTCAATGAACGGCTTGACAGCGACCACCGCGTGGCTGCGTGCCTCACGTCGACCCGCCCGGCCACCGCCACCTTTTCGTCTCGCTGCCCGCTCACTCATTGTTCGCATCCTTTTTGGCTTGGACTCACGTTTACGGGATGCCTACGATCTCCGAAAAACAGCGCTGATTTTTGCGGAGTGTATAGGCGTTTTTCCACTTTGGGCATCCTTTTTTTATGTTTTTTTTCAACTTAAATGAGCGGCCGATGGGTCACCCAGTGAATTGGCATTTAGTGGGGGGGTATTGGTTGCTTGTGTGGTTGGGGGCAACCGTTGATTGTTTGACAAGAGCGCGCGCTTGGTGGGCGCTATCCGCACCGGTTTGGTTGCGTGATTACTCGCTCGATGGCTCGGTGTTTCACGGGCCGATCGTCGCGCGCTAGCCATGGCCGGGCGCTAGGATAATGGGGCTTAACGACAAGTGCTTAACAGCCGACAGTCGTTTCCTCGGCGGTTAACCGCCGCCCACAGTCGGCGCAACCGTTGAGTAGTCATCTAAGGAGGGCTTGCCGACCATATTGGTGTAAAACGGTGGCGTGAGTGAATCGAGGACATTCGTGCCAGCCGGATAATCCACGCTCTCTGCCTGCCAAAACCCCGTGACGTTCAAGTCAATATCGGCGATATCTGTGCACGGCGAACCGGCAACCACGCGCTGTGAAATCCATGCATGGGTCGCAGTAACGGTGCAAGCAGTCGAGGTTTGGCGGAGGAGCCTGCCCTTAACCCCGCTATTAACGGCAGGATCACCTGCACCGATAGCATAGGTGATATCTTGCAGGGCGTTGAGATAACCCACTGACCCAGTTTCGACCACGCCATCGATACCAATATTGTAGAGCTCGACGCTGGGGCCAGCGATACAGGGATCGGTAGTGCAGCTCGCGTTGGAATAAAAGATTGGTTGTCGCGAGGTAAAGCGATCGTCGCGAACGCCTATGAGCGCTCGGAAGTTGAGCTCGTTGCCGCTTCCATCCACTCGAGCACCATAATCGACAAAGGTGACAATAGGTGTCTCATGGACATCAAACGCGGCTACTTTACCCAGAATGACCGGACTAACCGAGCTGTCAAAGACATAAAAATCTTGGCCTTGTTGACTCAATGTTTGCTTAAACAGCGCATCCCTCACGGCGATGAGACCAACAAAAAGGCCAATACCTAAAATAGTCATGATGAGCACAGCTTCAATAGTCAGTATGAATCCAGACTGACGGGGAAGCGGTTGACGCCTGTTCTTAATCATCTTGAGGCACCTAGTTGGCCGCCGACACGCTGCCGCTGTTGGTGGCGGCGTTGTTATTGGATAAGCCAAGGCCCTCGGAGGCTCCGGCTTCGAAAAATTCCAAGGACTGACCGGTAAATGCGGCACCATTGCCTCTGTCGGGATCGTTAAAGTAATGGGCTGTGATAGAGCTCTCAATGGCGTTGGCAGTGTCGATCAACTCGGCATTGATAGCGTCCCGCAGCGTAATCCAGCCCACTAGAAGGCCCAAAACAAGCACACTGACAAAGAGTATGAACTCTGAATTGAGGATAAAACCTGTTTGCTTTGTTGCGGGTCGTAACATGTTGATTCCTCCCTTCATGCGCTTGTCTGTCACCGATAATATAAACTAAAACCCACTGCTTTATTAGGCTGAGCGTGACATTGTGCGTGTCAGACAGCGGTTCCCACGATGATCTTTATGGCCGTTTCATTCAACGCCTTGAGCAGGGTTGGCTTGGAAGCCGTCGGGATGGATGGGCTGGGTTACCGTGAAAGGCGGCGCGAGTGAATCAAGAATATTTGGGTTGCCGCCCACGGATTCAGCCTGAATAAAAGTGCCTGCTGTAGGTTGGAAGAACGTCTGAGCAATTTGCTGGCAATCCCCATTAGAGCTACTTGGATCAGAGCCATCGGGGCAGCACCAGCCGCTCGCGTTATTGCCCGGAGCAAAATAGCCTGAGGGGCAAGCGCAGTTCCCAGAGTCGTCTACACATGAGTCACTGCATAGCAGATTCCCCGACGGGCCCTGAACCGTTTGACCCTGCACACAGCAGGTGTTGCTCCCTATATTACCTCCGCAGCGTAAAGTAGTTTGTGTGGTGTCCGCGGGCGTTGCAATCAGCTCTGTATAACAGGGGGTGCTCGCGCTAACGCGCTGAGATTGCCAAAAAGATAGGTAGGTATCAGTGTTGTCATTAATAGTCACGGTGCAAGCCTGAGCCGTCTGTCGGTACAACTGTCCCGGCAGCCCCCCCGAGGAGCTACCAATCGCATAGTTGTACTGGGTGCCTGCGCCGCCTCCTGCCTGGGTGGCTAGTTGATAACTCACCCCTCCAGTTCCGCTAATCTGGTCAATGCCCTCGCTATTGATCGACGTATCCCCAGAGGTTTCGGTACTGGGCACAAAGAGGCACGCTTGCCCTGTGCAGTTAGTGCTGTCGGGATAATAGACCCGCTCGCGGCTGGTGAAACGATCATCGCGGACGCCAATAAGAACCCGGTAGTTTGCTAAATTGCCGCTGCTACCCGTGACATCGTAATCGACAAAGGGTACCAGCGGCGTTTCGTGCTCATCAAAACTGACTGCCTTGCCAAGCACTTGATCGTTGGCGTCAACGACGTAGACATCAACGGAGTCTTGAACGACCTCACGTTTTACCCAAGCGTTAATAACGAGAGAGAAGCCGACAAACAGGCCGATGAACACCACGGTAAAAACTAGCACCATGGTTGTGGTGATAATAAAACCGCGCTGGCGCTCCAACAGCCGTCCTTTGGCATGCAGTCGGTCAGCGGTTGAGTCGCTGACCACTGACCGAGCAGGTAAATTGGCCAATGCGGTCACTCCCTCTATGTTGTGGGCAGTGGCCAAGGCCTTGGTCGAATGATGGTTGTGCCACATGGGGATTAACCAAAAGCCCCAGAAAACGCCGTGAACAGCGCTTGAAGTTGCACCGCGGCGGGGAAAAAAACTAACACCAGTAGCAATGGAAAGCATACCAGCATCATGGGAAAGAGCGCCTCAAGAGACTTACGGCTGACCAAGGATTCGGCCTTCTCCCACTGTTTGGCACGCAATAACACCGCTTGTGCTTCCAGAGTCTCGGTCATGGGCGCTCCCACACGAAGACCAATATTGATAACTGCCGCTAGGTGCTCCAAATCTTTTACCCCAGTCCGTACGGCAAGGGAATCAAACACCACGTCGCGATCTCCACCCGCCTCCAGTTCGCGTACAACAAGTGCTACCTCTCGTGACAGCGCGCTGTCGCTGGGTAATCCATATTGTGCTGCTTGACGAAACGCCTGCGTCAGATTCATACCAGACTTAAGAAACACGGCGATCAGATCGATGAAATAACCCAACGATTTTTCAATGGCTTGACGATGAATCTTTCGACTCACCAGTAACCAGATATCGACCAGCATAAACCCTAATAACGCAATGACGACGAGGACAGCAAACGGCAAACTCGCTGTGACTTCTGCTATTAGCAGTGGAGCAAGCACCGCTAACAGTAATTTACTCAGCCAATACAATAAGAAAATCTGATGGGGGATAATACCGACCTGCCGAATTAACTGGGAAGGATATAATCGGTCGAGGCCATCCTGGAATACCGTCTTGTTGCCATTGCCATTGCCATTGCCCAACGTCTGCTTAGAGGCTTGGTCTATGCCATACATAATCCAGATGAGTACAAAGACTGCCGCGAGGTACATCAAATCCTGCCACCAATAGAGCATTAGTCAGTCCTCAAAATGCGGCGCATCCAAAAAAAACCAAGGACTTGCAAGAGTATGGCAGCTAGCAGAAAAGAGGGGCCTAAAGGATGGTCTTTGAGGGCAGCTAGCCAGGAGGGTGCCTTCCATAAAAAAGCCGGGATGATGAGGTAGGGGACAAAAGCGACAAACAGCAAGGCATTACGGGCGCCCGCCAGTTGCCCACGAACTTTGACTCTAATCTTCATTTGCTCCCGAAAAATAACGTTCACTGCGCGCAGCAGTAAGAGTAGATTACCCCCGGTCTGGGAATTGGCGATGAGCGTCTGGGTTACCATGCGAACGCCGTGTGAGTCGTAACGTTCGGTCATGCGTGCCACTGCCCGATCCATAGGCATACCTACCGCCAGACGTTTAGATAATTCCTCAAACTCGGCCTTGACGCTGCCTTTGCTCGAATCGGCAGCGGCACGTAACGCATCTTGGGGGTTGAAACCACTGTGCAACGCTGCCTCCAAGAGGTCCAGGGCCTCAACGAGACCCTCCTCAAAGATTCTCGTGCGCCATCGAGCGATATCAGTCAGCAGTGAAAACAGTAAAAACAGCGATCCTGCAGAGGCCACGAGGGCCAATGACACCGCGTCGGGAAACAGATCTAACAGCGTTAGCAAAACCACCAGCGCAATAAGGATGATACCCGCCACAACCACCAGGGGTTCGATATCTAACTGGAGGGTACGGAGACTTTGCTGCAGTCCACCGACGTTCGCCGGCAAGTCGGCACTCTTGGTGGCTTCCACTGCCGAGCCATTGTGGGGCGCTCGCTCGCGATAAAATTGCAGTGCGGTATACAGCATGAGCAGGAGCAGCAGAACGAGTAAGATGGTTTCAACCATTGTGGCTAGACCCAACCGACGCGTCCGCGGGTGTCGCTTTTTGTCTGGCGGCTTGTGACAGTGCCGTTTGCAAAGGGCTTATATCGAAGCCCTGTTGCTCAATGCGGCTGAGAATAGTGGCGCCCGAGCTGACGGTGACATGCTCGCCCATTATCTCTCCGTCAGCGTTAAGCCCTGCTGACTGAAAGCGAAAAATTTCTTCCGTTTGCCATCGATCCTCTTTGAACAGAACTTCACGAATGCTGACAATACGGCGGCTACCATCGCGAAAGCGGACTAGGTGCACAATGACGTCGATGGATGAGCCAATCATACGTCGGACAGCGTTTGCTGACATGCTGATATCACTGGCCATCACCAGTGACTCTAGCCTCGATAGCACGTCTTCGGGGCTATTGGCATGAACGGTGGTTAAACTGCCGTCGTGGCCAACATTCATGGCCTGCAACATGTCAAAAACTTCATCACCACGGACTTCACCGACCACTATTCTGTCGGCACGCATGCGTAAAGCATTTTTGACTAAGCCACGTAAAGTCACTGCGCCTCGGCCCTCAGCATTGGACGTTCTCGACTCAAGGGGTATGACATGGGGGTGCTCAAAACGCAGCTCTGCCGTTTCCTCAATCGTCACAATGCGTTCGGTCGCTGGAACAAAGCGTGACAACGTGTTCAGGAGGGTTGTTTTGCCTGTTGCCGCGCTGCCGGAGACCACAATATTTACTCGCGCGACGACGAGCAATTGCAGCAGCGTCAGCATGGCTTCGCTTAAAAAGCCCATGCTGACGAGATCCTCAGATGCAAAGGGTTTGACCGCAAACCGGCGTATCGACACAATGGTGCCCCGCGGACAGAGTGGTGGGATAATGGCATGCAGGCGGCTGCCGTCATGCAAGCGCGCATCAACCATGGGTGACGCGGCATCGAGTCGTCGACCATGAGCCGATACCATGCGATCAACAATGCGTCTAAGGTGTGGTTCGTCGTCAAATTGAACAGAGGATCGTTCAAGCTGACCAAAACGGTCAACCCAGACTTCTTTTGGGCCGTTGATTAAGATATCAGAAATGCTGGGATCTAACATTAAGGGGGCGAGGGGACCGGCCCCAGTAAGTTCGGCGATGACGTCTAAGGCTACCCGTTGGCGAGCGTCCGGGGAGACGGAATGGGCTTGTTCGTTGGCGACTTCGTCGAGTATCTGTTTGATTCGCTGACGCACCTCTTCAGGATCGTCAAGGACATCAGCGCCCTCGTTCTCTATGGCTTCGATTAATTCGCGATGAACTCGACGTCGCATAGAGCGCACATCGTCCTCTGACGGATGAGCTATTGGGTCGTCAATGCATTCCTCTGCCATCATGGCTTGCATGTCCAAGCGAGTGCTAGCAAAGTCAAAGGTTCTCGTTTTATTCCAAACCGGTGGCATGGACGCTCCCTACTGTGCGGTTGGGGCACTGGCCCAGCAGCATTACTCAGTTACGCACCACCTTTCTAGAGCGCTCAAGCCCCGACACGACTTCTACTTGCCGATGGCTGGCAATGTTGAGCCGCTCGCCAGTAGCCGCCTCTGCTTCCCCGTGTAGCACCAGTGTCACTACTTCGTTACTGCCAATGCCTGCCAACGGATAGACATCGGTGGGCAGTACCGCAAAGACCAGTGGGGTCCCCCCATGGCCCTTGCTGTCGTCACTTGGCGGCGCCAATGAAGCCATGAGGCCACCGGGTGCGGCGCGACCGCCATTGCCATTTCCTGAGGTGACCGCACCCATCAACAGAGTGTTGGTGGCCACGGTACGCACCCCTTGACTACCTTTGACAACAATGTCTAACCGGTCACCAAAACGAATTTGCGAATGGGGAATAGTGGTTTGTTTTGGGGTGAGCGTGTAAAGAACGCGGCCTTCGGGTACTTTGGCGGCCAGCCATGATTTTGGTGCGGTGGTGAGATCGAAGGCGCGAATAAGTTCGCCCTTTTTCTTGGCCACCTCTAGCTGTTTACCCAGTAACGCTCTTGGATTCTCTACCCCCCCCTCTTCGCCACTGCGGCCGCGCACGAGCGACTGTGGCGAGATAATATGCCCAATCTCGAGATCGTTGCTGGCCAACCAGACCGGCGAGGTTGACAGGCGGTACACTTGCCGAGTAGCGAGCACTAACACCAAGAGGGTGGCAATAATAAAAATGGCGACCAGGGCACTCGCCCGGCCGGTCATGGTTTGTTGCTTCACAGTGCTATCTCCCGCCTCTGGGTACCCCTAAGACGTGTTGTCGTGCGGCTATGACTACTCACCCATTCACTATTGACCCATCTATCCTGGGGTTGTCACTGACCTAGCCCGTACTAATTCAACCCGCCCGCCGCCCCTGAGGGCCGCTGGCGGTCTACTTACTTGCGAGCGGAGACGCTAGTTAGCCCCGCCGGTGGTTACGTTACCGCTGTCACCCGCGTCAACTCCAGCGTAGGCGCCGCCGTTAACGGTGGCTTCGTTTGCACCCGCGGCAGTAAAGGCAAAGCCCACTCCGTCGCCCGCCAAGGTATCGATGGCATCGTCCCAAGTGCTGCCCGCAATAGTGGCGGTGGCTTGGTCGTTGACTATGCCATCGAACTCATAGCCCTGGTCAAGCGCACCAATGGCCTCCGACACGTCATCCATCTCGGCGTTGAGTGAGTCACGCATGGACACCATGCCTATGACTGAGCCCAATATTAAGATGGTTACCAACAGAATAAGCTCCGCGGTGAGTACGAAACCTTTCGACTGCTTTGTGTTAATTTTACTTTTACTTGTTTTCATGTGCTGCTCCGTTACGTAAAGACACTCATTGTTACTGGATAACATTCTTATCCAACCGTCAAAGCTTTTAGGTTATTACCCTATACCCTTTTTTGTGGCATGGACACTAGAGTCTAGGGTCCGGTACACAAATCTTGCCACAACTCCCTGAAATTACTCTTTTTTTTGTGTCTTGAACACTTAAACCTAGGGTTCGGCATGTGACTTTTGTCACAATCCTCCTCTTTTGTTGTTGGTTTTCGGCGTGCGGTCCATTCCGCCAGGGTGATTAAGGTATCACGCGAAGCGTTTGACCCGCATAAATTATATCGTCCCTAGCCAAGCCGTTGTTAGTCGCTAAATCCATCACGCTGATATCGAATTGATAGGCAATGCTGCCCAGCGAATCCCCTGCTTGAACAAGGTAATAGCCCTGTTCGATGCCTGTTCCTGTCGATAACTCGGCAGTATCTACCGGCCTTACTTGGAGTGTCTGCCCCGGGTATATGTAGGCATTGGCTTCTAAGTCATTAATGGCTATTAGCTCAGCGGGAAACATATTGTGCTTGCGCGCGATACTCCACAGGGTATCGTCGGCATTAACAACGTAATACGGGTCGTGCTCGGTCTTTGACGCCACCCCTTTGGCCCCGTCACTGGCAAAGGGGTCTGCTA
>DGPA01000005.1:40619-97074 GCA_002389505.1 Halieaceae bacterium UBA4452 | reverse complement strand
GTGTCGGGAGGGTTTTTGAGCTTGTGTGGAGTTGGCTGAGAAGACGCTCAGCGTGGGAAACGGGCGAGGCGCACGAGACTGGCTCAGCAGGTATTGCGATCTAAACCATCGCCGTGCACCCGCAAGGAGACGAGTAGCCTGCATACCCTTCACCTTAGTGAGCGCGGGCATAAAAGTCGAAAACTTTTTTGTTCTAAGGACAGCAGATTTCTGGCAGCTAACATAATATGAGCGTAGAGGTTATCTGAATATTGGCCACTAAGATGAAAAAAAGTCAGCGGTTAGTAATGCTATAAAAAATCTTAAAAATAGACGAAAGACGTCATAATTCGCGAAATTTTGGGATTTTATGCTCATTTTACCGCTAATATTTAGAGGGCTTTTTCCTGCCTATCTTGCGACGAATGCGTATAAATGCGTCGAAGCGGACTGCGGAAGCCGAGACAGGTGGACTGCCCATCGGTTAAGGTTGGTAGCGCCACCACGCGCCATGGGTGGGTGAAAGAACACCCATGCTTGCACATAGGGTCACACCATCGTTTTAAGGAAACGCCCGATAAACGCCGTTAGTCTTACAGTAGACTCAGTTGAGAGGAATCAATCATGGCGAGTGTTCAACCATCTACCACCACTGCATCAGCGGCTTCTAGCGCCCAACCAGGGCGCCACCCTGTAGCGTTCAGCGTAATGACCACGGTCTTCTTCATGTGGGGATTTATCACGTGTTTGAACGACATACTCATTCCTCACCTCAAAGGATCATTTAACCTTAACTACACGCAAGCGATGCTGGTGCAGTTCTGTTTCTTTGGGGCGTATTTCATCTGCTCCGTTCCAGCGGGCAAGATTTTGCACCGAGTAGGCTACAAGCGGGGCGTCATGCTTGGTTTAGCCATTGCTGGGGTGGGTGCATTGTTGTTTTATCCCGCTGCTGAGTTGGCGCAGTATTGGCTGTTTCTCGCGGCGTTATTTGTACTAGCCTCGGGAATTACGCTGTTACAAGTGGCGGCTAATCCGTATGTGGTCGCCTTAGGCCCCTCGGCGACGTCCGCGAGTCGGTTGAACCTAGCGCAAGCATTTAATTCTTTAGGTACGACGGTGGCGCCAATTATTGGTGGTGCCCTTATTTTTACCGGGATTGAAGCGGCCACCGCTGCTGAAGATGCCGCTTCGGTGCAGCTCCCTTATGTGGGTTTGGCGTTGGCGTTATTTGCCATTGCCGTTGTGTTGGGCTTCATCAAAATGCCCACGCTGCGCGATGAGGAAGAGCAAACAGCAGAGCCCGCAAAGCTTGCGGAGGCATTGTCCCATCGCCACCTGTTATTCGGTGTTATCGCTATTTTTCTTTACGTTGGTGGCGAGGTGGCTATTGGTAGCTTCTTGGTCAATTTCCTCGGTCAGGAAGACGTTGCCGGGCTTTCCGAGGCTAGCGCGGCCAACTACGTGGCTATCTACTGGGGTGGCGCTATGGTCGGTCGATTTATTGGTTCGGCGCTAATGACGAGGGTCAAGCCGGGGCTGTTGCTCGGCGTTCATGGTGTGCTGGCTGTGCTGCTCGTGGCCACGGCCGCATCATCGAGCGGGACCTTAGCGCTTTATACTATTTTGGCGGTCGGCCTGTGTAATTCCATTATGTTCCCGACTATATTTTCTCTGGCTCTTGAGAGTTTAGGACGCTTGACTAGCGCGGGTTCCGCTGCGCTGTGTCTCGCGATTGTGGGCGGGGCACTAGTGCCACTGTTACAGGGTGTCGTTGCCGATATGGCTGGCCTGCGCATAGCCTTTATCGTGCCTATCGTTTGCTACGTCTACATTGTGTGGTACGGATTGAGAGGGTCGATTCCAACGACTACACCCGGGTGGTAGACCCAGCGGGCGGTACGATCGTTTCTTCGATGAAAGCCTCGCTTGTAGCCATTGGCTTGGCATCGCTTACGGCGTGCAGTGGTGTCGATGTCAGCGAGTATAGCCGCCAGACCCCCGAGTTTGTCCCTGAAGAATTTTTCGCTGGTTACCTTACCGCCCATGGGGTTGTGAAAGACTTCAAAGGCCTAGTGATTAGACGCTTTAATGCCGATATTAGCGCGTGCTGGCGAAACGGTATTGGTACGCTAGATGAGCAATTTTTATTTGCTGATGGCGAACGCCAGACGCGGGTTTGGACATTGACGCCAAGGGGAGACAAGCGCTATGCCGCTACCGCAGGCGACGTCGTGGGAGAAGGCTCGGCCCAGTGGTCTGGCAATGCCTTTTTCCTCGACTACACGCTACGCGTGTCCCTCGACGACAGCACCATTGATCTGCACATTGATGATCGCATGTATCGCGTTAGCGACAATGTGGTGCTTAACGAATCAGCCATGTCTAAGTGGGGTGTTGGGGTGGGCGCTATTGTATTGACGATTATCCGTCATCCGGAACGGGCCGTGACGTGCACGCAAAGCTGACTATCCAAACACTGGGCTATGCAGGGCTTTTGCCGTTTTATGGTTTTTTGGCGGGGTTCGCCCTACTGGACGATTATCCGCGCGCTTTGTCGGTTCAAGGGTTTCTTATTTACTCCTTGGCGATTCTTAGCTTTTTAGGCGGAACGTTATGGGGTTTTGCTAGAACGCTGCCGGACGGAGAACAGGTAGCACGGCTGGTCGTGAGTAATGGCGTTGTACTATTTGCGGTGTGTTGTCTGTTGACGGCGCAGACGACGATCGCCGCTACCGCTCTTATGCTCGGCTATCTGGCTCTGGTGTGGTATGAACGGCGGATCGACGGCCATGCGGGATGGTATTCGCAGTTACGGATGCGGCTAACCATTGGCGTCGTCATTGCGCATGTAGGTTACGCAACCCTGCAGTTTACGGATGCTCAATAAACCAGTTTGACAGGCAGTCGGCGGGGCTGGCAAACAGGATCAATCCGCCGTACTGTACGCCAATATCTCATCACAACAGGACGCTTGGGTATGGCTGATCCGCGCTTTATTTTGCATCATTATGAATCATCACCCTACGCTGAAAAAATTCGGCTGCTGCTGGGTCGGGGCCAGCAAACGTGGGGGTCAGTGCTGTCTCCTGCGATGCCCCCACGACCCAATATTGACCCGCTGAGTGGTGGCTATCGGCGCATTCCCATCGCCCAAGTTGGCGCCGATATTTTTTGCGATACCGCCATCATCTCTCTTGAAATAGCGGGCCGCTCGAGTCAGTCGGCGATGACCGCCGCCAGCGTGACCGACGATATGTCGGCGCTTGTCGAGCGCGCAGAGAGCGAGGTGTTTTTCTCTGCTATTGCTGGGGTCAAGCCGCTTAAATTGATCGCTACCTTGTTAAGGCTATTCGGTCCGTTCGGGATGATACGGTTCGTTAAAGATCGTGGCCGGATGATGAAAAGTGGCACCGTCCGACCGGCCCAGGGTGATAAAGCGACGGCTATTTTTGACCGTTTTTTAGCGGATCTCGATGCGATGCTGGCGAGTAAACGCTGTTTGTCAGGTGACGAACCGGGCTATGCTGACTTTACCGTCTATCATCCTATTTGGCTCAATGCGCTGGTGACTGGTAACGGTATCGACGCGAACTATGCGCAGGTGTCCCGGTGGTATCAACAGGTCGCTGGCGTCGGCCATGGCTCAAGAGAGGAGTTAGATGCAGCGACTGCATTTAGCGAGGCCAAGGATAATGAGCCCCGTCCGGTACCTGAGTCAGAATCTCATGTTGATTATCTGCACACTCAGGTCATGGTGGCACCTACTGATTACGGCTGTGAGGCCGTGGAGGGGGTGTTGGTAGCGCAAACCCCCGACCGATGGATAGTGGCTAGGGACACGGACGAGTTTGGTACCGTGCACGTGCATTTTCCCCGTCACGACTACGCGGTAACACCCAAATGACGGCGGGCTATACGCTAATCACCGGCGCCTCGTCAGGACTCGGGGCAGAATTTGCCCGTCAACTAGCGGCCAGAGGACACTCTCTCGTGCTTGTTGCTCGACGTAGGGATAAGTTAGCGCAGCTTGCCGACCAACTGATGAATCAGCATGGTATTGATGTGGTAGTGTTCGACGCCGATCTCATGTCCCCAGACGCCCCCGCCATGGTGCAGACTCTGTGTCAGGAGAAGGCGCTGCAGATTGACGGGCTGATTAATAATGCAGGTATTGCCGGTCCGGACTTGCTCATTGACAGAGATTGGTCCGAGCAGCGTGACTTTTATCAGCTGATGATGACTTCAGTGGCGGAGTTGTGCCATCGATTTATCCCTGCCATGGCAGAGCGGGGTTACGGTCGTGTCATCAACGTGGCATCGGTGGCTGCCCGAATTCCTCGTTCGGGGGGCTGTAATTATGGACCTTCCAAAGCCTACCTAGTGGCACTCTCCGAGGAGCTCAACGTTACCGTGGCTATGGACGGTGTGCACGTTACAGCGCTGTGCCCGGGTTTTACCCATACCGACTTTCACGAAACCGCGGGCTTGCAAGCGATGAAGGCGGGCATGCCGAAGTGGCTATGGTATGGCGCTGACGTGGTCGTCCGTGATGCCATTAAAGGGGTTGAGGCTGGTAAGCCGGTGGTGATCTCGGGTCGCCTGTACCGATGGCTCGATCCGCTGTTTCAATCAGTGCTCACTCGGCGGCTGTTTCGGATGAAAGCGCGGCCGACGGTAGATTGACCGCGCTTGCTGGGTGCTGCACAAGCCATTCCTTAGGCGAGCATCCCTGGCTGACCCGGAACGAGCGTCTAAAATTAGCTGCGTTTTCGTAACCCTGTGCCAGGGCAATGGCCTCGACACTGACCCCTTCTAACAGCATGCGTTTCGCGCCCTCATGAATCGCGTCAATTTTAAGCTGTCGAAAATGGCTGCCCTCGTCCTGTAGGCGTCGATTGAGCGTACGCACGGACAAATGCAGTGACTGGGCGAGCTGTTTTATGTCAGGCATGGGTGGCTGATGCGCTTGTAAGGTGTACCGAATGTGCCGGGTAAAGGGTCTACGGTCGCTCTGCGATTGCGTCTGTAGTTGTTCACTGAGTAATCGTTGCGAGAGTATCCAAGTATTGTCGTCCCAATAGGGTGAGCGAACGGTAAGCCAGTTAGACGGAAAGTAGACGGCATTTCTAGGCTGGCTAAACCGAACATTGCGGTGCAGGCTGTCCGGCAGGAAGAGTTGATGCCCATCATCTGCATAGGTGACGGTGAAGAACAATTGCTCCTTGGTAGCACCAACAATGTCACTGATGTAGTCAAAGAACAATAAGAAAGCGGCCTCAGCATGCATGGCCAGACAGTCTTGTAAATCGTATTCAGATTCGAATTCGACCCGAGATTGGGCGTGGCCGACAACGACAGGGAACCGAAGATAGCCCGCTTCTAGAGTAGAGTAGCTGGCCACGGCTTTTAACCCATCGCCGAGTGTGGGCGCGGACATCATTGCCATTCCCATAAGTCCCAGCGCAGCTATCCGATTTTTGCCGCCGGCAATGGCGGCCAACGGTCGTCCATCGGCTTGCTCCTTGGCGTTGCGAAGGAAGATAAGAAACGCCTCGGGGTCGATTTTAGGCGCGTTCCACAGATGTTCCTCGTTGAAACCCGTGGCCTGCAGGAGTCTGGCAGGGGGGACCCCGAGTTGAGTTAACTCCCTAAATACCACGCGAGCATAGTGCGAACTGATCATAAAAAGGCCTTTTAGGCGAATAATGACACCTTTTTGGCGTAATAGGAACGCCCAAACCCCGAACACACGGGGTAGGGTACAGGGCGTTGAGGTAACGGTAAGTGACGGTTATGGATCTATCGGAAAGACGGGACCTGAAGCGCATCGCTAACGCCTATTGCGATAACTTGGCATGGCCGACGGTAGTGTTGGTCATGGTGACGTCGACGCTGTTCTTTACGGTGCCGGCATTGGTTTTTAGGGGCGATATGCCTCTTTGGATGGGTGTCATCGGCATGGCGCTGGTGCTGTATGCAAACTATACCGGGTTGCATGAGGCAGTCCACGGGGCAGTGTGTGGGGCAAAAAAACAGTATCGGTGGGTTAATGAGTTAGTGGGTCATCTAGCCGGGGTGATCATGGGTATTCCGTTAGCCGCTCACCGGCATGAACACTTTCTGCACCATAATCACACCAACAGCCAGGATAAAGATCCCGATATTTTTTGTGCGAGGATGATGGACAGCCCTTGGCAGGCGGTGGCGGCGGCCTATCGCTTGACGGCCATCAACTACCGCGTGTTTTGGCGGGACGCTTGGTCGGTGATCCCTGCCAAGCAGCGAGTTGTGTTCATCGTTGAACTGGCCGCCATTATTTTATCCCGGGTGGTAGTGTTGGCCATGCCGTTTGGTCTTGTTGGTGAAGTGGCCTCAAGCAATCCTTGGTGGATTGC
The DNA here is from genome assembly GCA_002389505.1 of Halieaceae bacterium UBA4452. Taxonomy (GTDB): domain Bacteria; phylum Pseudomonadota; class Gammaproteobacteria; order Pseudomonadales; family Halieaceae; genus Luminiphilus. Next base: position 90,697 of record DGPA01000005.1, on the reverse strand, counting down.
ATCAGCCATGCTGCTGTTGCTGTTTATCGGGCCATTGCTGGGAACGGTACTGTTGATTTATTTATTCGCGTATTTGGTTCACGTTCCCCACGATGTACAGCGAACCTTTGCGGATACATCGGTGTATGAGCCGCCTCCCATGGTGCGCTCAGTCATGACCTGGATGTGGGGCTTTCAAAATTATCACGGCATTCACCACGCCTTCCCGCGGGTACCCTGGTATCGGTATCGAGCATTGTTTGAGGATCAGAAAGAGGCAATACTGCGCCAGGGAATACCGACTTACCACTTAAGCGGCGCGGGTTGGCGCCGTATAAACTAGCGAGGAGATTGTTACCATGCCCGTCATTACCTTTGTGGAATTCGATGGCACAGAGCATCAGATAGATGCGGATTCCGGCTTATCTGTTATGGAGATGGCGCTCAAGCACAACATCCCCGGTATTGATGCTGACTGTGGGGGTGCGGCTGTTTGTGGCACCTGCCATTGCTTTATTGACGGTGGGCAGTCATTGCCAGCGATCGATCCTCAAGAGGAATCGATGTTGGGCCTACGCCCAGACCGATCGGCCAGTTCGCGCTTGAGCTGCCAGCTGATGTTTAAGGATGAGTGGGGCGATCTCACCGTGCGATTACCCGAGTACCAGATGTGAGACGCACTCAAATAGCGGTGCAATTGTGGAGAGCTGAATAATGAATCAAGCAATGACGTCAATCGACGGTTTGGCGGATCCCTTGTCAACACCATTATCGGAGCTAGATGTTTCCGACCCCCGTCGCTTTGAACATGATACCTGGCAGCCACTGTTCGAGCGATTACGTAAAGAATCGCCCGTTCATTATCAAGCCTATGGGCCAGGCGGAGAGGGTCAGGACGGCGACTTCTGGTCGATTACCCGGTTTGCTGACATCATGGAGGTCGAGAAAAACTGGCAGGCATTTTCTTCAGAGCCTTCCATCGCCATTCTCGATCCTGAGCCGGACATGATCCTGCAGATGTTCATTTCAACCGACCCACCCTTACATGATGATCAACGTCGGGCGGTGCAGGGGGCGGTGGCGCCCAAAAATTTACAGGAATTTGAAACGCTCATTCGTCAGCGGACCCAAGAAACCCTGGATGAACTGCCCCTGGGTGAAACGTTCAACTGGGTGGATAAGGTGTCTATTGATCTCACCACAAAAATGTTGGCCACACTCTTCGACTTCCCCTATGAGCTTCGGCATAAGCTGACTGAATGGTCGGACGCGGCAACGTCAGATTCCCGTATTACGGCGGGCGCCGGCCTTAACATTGATGAGCGTCGAGTCATTATGCTAGAAATGCTGGAAGCGTTTACCCAGCTCTGGCATGAGCACAAGGCTAATGACCGCGAATCCTTCGACCTGATCCGCTTGCTGCAAAAAGATCCGAAGACAGCGAATATGGTGGATGACCCCTTATCCTATCTGGGAAATTTGATGCTGTTGGTGGTAGGGGGCAACGACACGACTCGTAATTCTATGACCGGTGGCGTTCACTTTTTGAATGACAATCCAGCTGAATACGACAAGCTCAAAGCGGATACAAGCTTGATTCCCTCGATGGTGTCAGAAATCATTCGCTATCAAACGCCATTGCCTCATATGCGTCGTACAGCTACGCGAGACGTCGAGCTTGGCGGCAAGCTGATACCCAAGGGAAGCCGCGTGATATTGTGGTATGTCTCGGGCAACAGAGACAGCGACGTCATTGCCGATGCGAACAGTTTTATTATCGATCGGCCGAATGTTCGCAACCACCTCTCGTTTGGTATGGGCATACATCGTTGCATGGGTAATCGATTGGCGGAAATGCAGCTGCGAATCCTCTGGGAAGAGGCAATGGCACGCTTTAAACACATCGAGGTAATGGGATCTCCGACACGCATTTGTAATAATTTTGTGCGCGGTTACCGAAGCCTGCCAGTTCGTTTGCACGCGCGCTAACGTCGATGCCTCACCCACCCATTCATGTGGTGAATGTCATCCATGGCTGAGATGTTTGATCATGGATCAGTCATGACCGCCAAGAGGGTCCCCGTATCGGGCTCGGCCATTGAAGATGCAGCGACGCTGTCCTGGCAAGCCAGTGGCGTGGACGGCTTCTGGATTAAAGTTCTGATGGAAGATGCCGCCAAACAGATCAGGACGTGGTTAATGAAAATTGATCCGGGCGCTGCTTCAGCCAGCCACAGTCACGACGATATTGAGCAAATATATGTCCTTGAAGGGACGTTTTATGACCAAGAGGGTAGTTACGAAGCGGGTAATTACCTTGTCCGCGCGGCGGGGACTGAGCACATAGCAGGTAGTCTTGAAGGCTGTATAGTATTGCTGACGTACTCCCCAGCGCGCTGAAGACACTCCTTGCTAGATAGGATTAACCTGCTCGATGGGGTTATTTTTTATTTTCACTTTAGGCGCTTAACATGGATTCTGATACCGCACTTGTCGTTGGATTGCTGTTGTTGGCCGCAAGCGGAGGCTGGTTATTTATTCGTGCCTTTCGCAAGCTCCGTTGGTTTGATAAAAGTTAAGCCCCCTGAGCGTTGCCCCAGTGGCTTAATCCAGTTGATGATGCTTGTATTGGTACTGGTTCCAGTTCGATGGAATTTGCCAAAACACGATTTGGCGCCCTCGCCAGGACTCGAACCCGGAATCACCGCTTAGGAGGCAGTAGTTATATCCTGTTTAACTACAAGGGCAGGCCCGCATTATGCCAAAGCATTCGCGGTAATATCGAGTTAATTCAGTGTTAAGAATGTTTTTTCACAAACGGTTTGGTCTTCTCACTAGTCATCGATAAAAGCGTGGAGGAATGGCATTGATCAGCAGCGGTGTTAAACGTTGCCCAGAGGGTGTCGATCGCCTGTGGCAACCCGTGGAGTATGGCCAGCTATGCTAGGTCCAAGACGAAAAGTACCGGCCTCCACCTCGTTAAATAATAGATCCTCATCATTCACTGGCCATGTCAGAGATTTGGCCAGCGATGGACGTGGCGTTGTCACGGCGCCCGATGGCAAGGTATTTCTGGTGGCTGGTGCATGGTTAGGTGAGGTGGTGGAGGTAAGCCCAACGGGAGGTAAAGGCCAGATCGGATTCGGTGCTGTCAAAACGCGGCTAGAGTCGGCCTCAGTCCGACGCCAGCCCCCTTGCCGGCACCATGGATTTGAGGATGGCCAGTGCGGGGGTTGTCCCTGGCAGTTTGTCGACTACCCAGCGCAGCTGTCGGCGAAGGATCAACGGGTGAGGGCTATGTGCACGCAGCTTGACATCTCAGCGGAGCTGATCCAGCCAATAGTCGCCGCACCCGGCGAGTGGCAGTACCGTAATCGCGCACAGTTTAAAACGGATGGCGAGCTGCTTGGCTATGTCAGTACCGGCTCTAACACCCTGGCAGATATCCATACGTGTTCCGTCTTAACGCCTGCCAATCAAGCATCATTAAAGCAGCTGCGAGCGCGTCTTCCCGTACAGCAATGGCGACCTGAGAAGCGCCATCGCTGGCGCACGCTCAATATTGACGACACCCTAGAAGGCATGTCGGTCGACGAGCGACTGCCTTTCCGACAGGGCAACAGCGCACAGAATGTCTTTATGCAAAGGTGGCTTGCACGGCAAATAAAAGACTACTCTACTGATTGGCCAGTGCTGGAGTTTTTTTGCGGTACGGGTAACTTCACCACGGTGCTGGCGAAGCATTTTCATACGGTAACGGCAGTGGAGGGTAATCGGCGGGCGCTCGACGCCTTAGACGCAGGCCCCTCTGCAGGAGTAGTGACGGTTTGTTGCGACCTGTTCGATGACGCAGCGGTCGACGTGCTGTGTAAAAAAAACACGCAGACCAAAGTGTTAGTACTCGATCCGCCCCGGGACGGGCTGAAAATTCGGCCCCCGGTTTTTCGTCGTCTGCGCGACCTTGAAGTGATCTTTTATATGTCCTGTGACCTCGCCACCTGGCGCCGGGATTACCAGGACTTTTGCAGTGCGGGTTTCTCCCTGGCTGAGCTCCAAGCGATCGACTTGTTTCCACAAACTCCCCACGTGGAAGTTCTGTCAGTACTCTGTCGCCGCTGAGAGATGGCTTGGCTCGGCTAAAAACGCGGCAATGTCTTGCTCGCTGCCGCGCATGATCACGCGATCGCGACGACTGTCAATTTGATAGTTGTACATGGGGTCGTAGTAGCCAGAGAGCATGCTGCGAATCCAGCCTTTGTGGGCTTCAGCATGACCTGCCCGATGCGCGGTCAGTGCACCTTGCATTGTTTTATGCGTTGACCGATAGCGCTCACTGCCCAAACGTTTTTTTACCCGCTGCAATGCATCCAACAAGTCCTCAGAGAATTGTTCAAAAGCACTGTCAAAGCCCATTCCTGCGCTGGTTAATTCATTGAGGTTGGCCAAGATATAATTCTCGTAGGAATGCTCAACCCGCTCTTCGAGAGACGCCTCAACGATAACAATGGCCGCGGTTTGTTTGGCATGAAGAAGAGGGGAGGGGAGTGCACATCGGCCAATTAATCGACTTTCATCTTCAATAATAATAGGGCCTTTTTGCAGCCGACTTGCTTTCAGTACCGCTACCGCGAGGGCAATTTCGAAGTTGAGCTGAGTCGGTTGCCCACCCAGTCGCCGACCAAATGCCGAGCCTCGATGGTTGGCCAGCCCCTCCAGATCTACCCGGCCAAGAAAGGCCTTGCCTTGATAACCTGCATTGAGAAGCCGGGTTTTGGCAGAGCCTGTTTTTCCGCCGACAACGAGTAATGTTCGTAACCGACACGCTGACGTTAGCTCGTCAATCAGCCACCGACGCATGGCCTTGTAGCCACCTTTAACCCGCGGATAATCCACTCCGCCCGCTGCGAGCCACTGCTGAGCGATTTCTGAACGTAAACCTCCGCGCCAACAAAATAACGCGCCCCCTGGATGCGTCGTGGCGAAGGTCTTCCAAGCTAAAATACGGGACGCTTTGATCTGCCCAGACACTCGCTCATGGCCCAGTTGTACAGCAGCGTCCTGTCCAAATGCTTTGTAGCAGGTGCCCACCGCTGCCCGCTCTTCATCACTCATCAGCGGCAAATTTACCGCGCTTGGAAAACTACCTTTGGCAAATTCGCCTGGGCTGCGCGTATCAATGAGCGGAGTGTCACAAAGAAACAATGATTCGAAGTCAGCAACATCACTCATGGTCTAAGCGCTACCAGACCTGTGAGGTCAAGGTGAAACGTGAATGCTGCCCGCTAGTAGCATGCAGCCTGCCAATAGACTCCGCGGATAATTGCTGCTCAGTGAGTAATTGCTCGACGACGTTTTTCGCCTCGGCGGCTACGGATATCAGCAGACCACCACTTGTTTGCGGGTCACACAGAAGGTGCTGGGTCTGTGCGTCGACGACGGGCAGTCGGTGGCCAAAGGCTTCAAAGTTGCGCAGTGACCCGCCAGGAATGCACCCTTGATGCAGATAGTCGAGGGTGTGGGGCAATTTTTTTATGTTCTGGAAGTCTAGGGTTACCGCTAGTGCCGATGCATCGCACAGCTCCAGCAAATGCCCCGCCAATCCAAACCCTGTAACGTCAGTCATGGCGGTAATCCCCGGTATTTTGGAGAACTCAATACCAATGGCATTGCTACGACACATGACGTCAGTCGCAAGGCCTTGATGATCGACGCGCAGTTTCCCCTGTTTTTCTGCAGTTGTGAGTATGCCAATACCGAGGGGCTTAGTAAGGTACAGAGCGTCGCCAGCTTGCGCTGAATTGTTGCGCTTTAAGTGCTCGAGGGCAACTTCACCAGTCACCGCCAAGCCAAAGATAGGCTCGGGCGCATCGATGCTATGCCCGCCCGCCAGAGCAATACCTGCCTGCTCGCACACCGAGCGCCCACCGGCGATGACTTGAGCGGCAATATCTGCACCTAGGATATTGATTGGCCAACCTAAAATAGCCACGGCCATGAGAGGCTTTCCGCCCATGGCGTAAATATCACTGATGGCGTTGGTCGCGGCGACGCGACCAAAGTCAAACGCGTCATCGACAATCGGCATAAAAAAATCCGTAGTGCTCAAAATGGCTCTGCCATCGCCAATATCAACAGCCGCTGCGTCATCTCGACTGTGGTTACCAACCAACAGCTGTTGAAACTGTTGAGATCCACCGACGGCAAGGCTGCCCGACAGTATCTTGTCCAGAACATCGGGTGCAATTTTGCAGCCACAACCTGCACCGTGGCTGTATTGAGTCAGTTTGACAGTGGGGGTGATCATGGCGATTCCTAAGGGGTCGTTCCCGCTAGTGTACGTGACAGCGAGTGATTGAAAAAATCTGTCTTTCAGGTGATGCTAGCGCCCATGCCTTTGCTTCGCCACCGGATAGCCGTGTACTCCTACTGTCAGTTGTTTGTTGTCCTGCTGCTCATACTGTTACCGGTGAGCGGCGCCACGGTTGAAAGAACGGTTCAGCAGCAGCAATTTCTGGCTGCAGAGCGGGAATTGACCAGCGGGGCCGGACCACGATACCGGCGGTTGCGGAGGGATCTTGCGGATTATCCCTTGGGCATGTATCTGGATTACCAAGAATTAATCGCTCGGTTACATTACCTGCAGCCTGAAGAAGCCAATGCGTTTATACGCAGGGTGGCGGGGACACCCCTGAAAAATCGATTTTTGGCCGCCTATATCGAGCATAAAGGGCAGGATAAACGCTGGGCCGCGCTGCTTGGTGTGCTTGATAGCCCCCCGAACGATCCACGTTTGCAGTGTTTTTATTACCGAGCCCAGGCGAGTGTCGGCAACAAAGCGCTCGGTTGGCAAGGTGCCGCTCGTTTGTGGAATGTTGACCACTCCCAAGACAAAGCCTGTGACCCGTTGTTTCAGCGTTGGTTGCGCGAGACTGATGGCCCTAGCGATGACCTGGTTTGGTCCCGAGCGCTGAAAGCGTTTGACGCTCGCCAGCCCCAACTCATTCGTTACCTCACACGATTTGCCTCGCCATCATTGGCGCCAAAAATGGATGAGTTAGTCATTATCTATCGGCGCCCTGACTCCGTGCTTCGCGATACCCATGTGGCCGATCGCTGGCACGCAGAACTGATGACGGCCGGGATTCGACGCTTGGCACGCGTGAATCCCGAACAGGCCCGGCAAGCTTTACGCAACGTTCAATCTGCCCACCCCTTTACGGACTCGGAAATTGAGACAATGGAGAGGAGTATTCTCCGCCATAGCTTATTTGCCCAAGCGTCAGCACCTGAGCCGTGGATTCTCGATCATCTAGAACGGCTTGCCGACGACGAACTCACCGAAATATTTCTTCGCAATCAAGTTAGGGAGGGCAACTGGCCGGCTCTGCTAACCGTTCTGCCATGGTTATCACCTGTCGCCAGAGAGAAGGATCAGTGGCGCTATTGGCGAGCCCGCGCACTAGAATGGCAGGGACGAGATCAAGAGGCACAGCTGGGCTACCAACAGCTAGCGCTAGAGCGAAGCTACCATGGTTTTCTGGCGGCGGACAAAGTCCAGCAGGACTATCAGCTCAATGAGCAGCCGGCGGTGATCAGTCGCCTGCCTGATGACGATGCTGCTCAACGACTGGTAGAGCTTAGGGCATTGGGCCGCAATGCAGAGAGTAAATCGGAATGGCGTGCGCTATTGGGGCGCTTGGACACTCAGAGGGGTCTGGCAGCCGCACAATGGGCAATGCAGCAAGGGTGGTTCAATCTAGCCATTGATGCGGCCAACTACTTTGAGGCTTGGAATGAGGTGGCTTTACGTTTTCCCGTGGCCTTCACAGCGATCTTTGAACAGGCAGGCGCCAACGGTAATGTCGATGCACTAGATCTCATGGCTATTGCGCGCAGGGAAAGTGCGTTTTACCCACAAGCCGAGTCACGAGCTGGCGCACTAGGGCTCATGCAGCTCATGCCAAGCACGGCCAGACAAGTGGCTAAGAAGATGGGGGTTAGTTACCGGCGAGGGCAATTGTTAGAGCCACACTACAATGTGATCCTAGGGAGCCACTACTACCAGTCATTACTGACCCGCTTTGACGGCCATCGTCCGAAAGCGCTGGCCGGTTATAATGCTGGGCCACACCGGGTGGTACGCTGGAGCAAATCCAAACTACCTGTCGATCAGTGGATCGATAGTTTGCCCTTTAAAGAAACTCGCGAGTACGTCCAAGCAGTACTCGCTTATGCGGTAATCTACCGTAAACGGGCAGGTCAGCCCGCCATGCTGTTGACTGACAAAGAGTGGTCGTTGTTAGGGCCAAAGGAGAATGTATGAAAACATTGCAGTTGCAATCCTGTGTTGACGACGAGGGCTATATCGAGTGCGCATTATTTGAAGTGGAGATCGCTGACCCGGGCGCTGATGAGGTGCTCATTGAGGTAGAGGCCGCCCCCATCAACCCCTCCGATTTGGGATTAATGTTTGGTATTGCTGACACCGATACTGCTGAGGCCTGCGAACGCAACGGTTACCCCGCCGTGCGAGTGCCCTTGCCCCCAGCGCTATATAAAGCCATGGCCGCGCGACAAGGTCTTTGGCTGCCAGCGGGTAATGAAGGCGCGGGGAAGGTCATCGCTGCCGGCGAATCTGACGGAGCACAAGCATTACTCGGTAAGCGAGTGGGGGCCTTTGGCGGCGAATTTTTTGCGCACTATCGAAGTGTACCTGCGATGCAATGTCTGCCCTTAAATGACGATGTATCCGCCGAGGAAGGCGCCTCTTGCTTTGTCAATCCAATGACAGCGCTGGGCTTTGTGGAAACCGCAAAATTGGAAGGTCATAAGGCAATTGTTCATGCAGCCGCGGCCTCTAATCTAGGGCAAATGCTCAATCGTATTTGCCTGGAAGATGGCATACCGTTGGTGAACATTGTGCGCTCAGATGAACAGGTGGCATTACTCAAACATCAGGGAGCAGACATGGTTGTCAACGCCTCAGATACCGATTTTAGCGCGCAGTTACGGGCAGCGCTTGAGTCGACGGGTGCGACAGTGGCTTTCGATCCTATAGGTGGCGGTCCTCTCAGTAACAGCATTCTGTCAGCGATGGAGGCCGCGGCTCAGAAACGGATGCCGGTCTGGAGTCGCTATGGATCAGAGGAGTTCAAGCAGGTCTATATCTACGGTATGTTGGACCCGTCGCCGACCACATTGACTCGAGGATATGGGTTTGCCTGGAGTGTGGGTGGCTGGTTACTCACGCCTTTCCTCCAGCGTGCGGGCCTAGAGCGCTTGGGTGCTATGCGACATCGGGTGCAGCAGGGGCTGAAATCAACTTTTGCGAGCCATTATTCTCATCGCACCTCGCTGGAGGGCGCACTCGCTGTAGAGGCGGTGAAACTGTACGGTAAAAAAGCGACTGCTCAAAAGACGCTTATCGAACCGCGTGCTGCATTATGACGGCTTAGCCTCCTGCCAACTTACACGGGTGGCCTTCGGCTAGGAGGGCCGCCTGACAGTTATCGCGCTGATCCCCTTGAATCTCGATGTTACCCTCCTTAACAGCGCCGCCAACGCCGCAGCGTTGCTTCAGTTGTTTGGCGAGTGCTTTGAGGGCCTCGGGCGCTAGGGGTAGCCCCTCTATGACAGTGACCGCTTTGCCGCCGCGCCCTTTGGTCTCGCGCCGAATTCGTGCAACGCCATCACCCATCTGGGCGGGACGGGCCGGGCCGCAAACACACGCCATGCGCTTACGTTGGCACTGGCGACATAATTCACCACCGTCGGTGGAAAACACTAACCGTGACTGCGTCGATTTTTTAGCCACAACACTCCCCTTTATCCATCGAGTCTATGGTAACGTTTTTGCTGCCAATAAAATAATGGAGTCTCAGCTGACCATGTCCTCGTTAGAGCAACGTACGGCTAGTATTGAAATGCAGCTAAGTTTTTTAGAAGATACAGTGGCATCGCTGGACGCTGCGTTGGCGACTCAGCAACAGCAAATAATTGAATTGCAAATGCAAAACAGGCTGTTGCAACAGCAAATAAAAGAACAGGGAGCAAGGCTCGATACCGCGGAGCCTGCTGATAACACGCCACCACCCCACTACTGAGATAGCCCATGTCAATCCGCGTTGTAGCATCAATCTTTTCTGCATTTATTATCGGCTTGTGGGTGTTGTTTTCGATCGCCACCCGCCCCCCCGAAGCGCCCTCACATCAGGTATTTATCAACGGTGATGTACTCACCATGGATAGTAACAACCGCGTTGTTGAAGCCATTAGTGTCCGTGGAGATCGCATTGATAACGTGGGTAGCAGTGAGGCCATGCTTGCTCTGGTCGATGACAGTACGCAGGTGATTGACCTGCGTGGTAGAACGTTAATGCCGGGCTTTGTTGATGCGCACGGTCACTTTCCTGCGTCGGGACAGGTAGTTTTTTCCACCGACCTTAATTCCCCACCCATTGGCGACGTAGACGACATAGACGAGGTGATAGACCGCTTACAACAAATGGCCGAGGCACGCCCGGACGGTTGGGTCATGGGCTGGGGTTTTGATGACACCATGATCGCTGAGCAGCGGCATTTGACCCGGGATGATCTCGATCGTGTGTCTGCTACTCGTCCTGTGGTTGTCATGCATATTTCCGGCCATTTGACCTCGGCAAATTCTGCCGCCTTGGCAGCAGTAAATATTGATGAAAATACCGCAGATCCCGAGGGCGGACACATTCAACGAGATCTGTCGTCACCCGATCGCAGGCGCCCCAATGGAGTGCTTGAAGAAACGGCTGCCCGGACCGTTGTCAAGCAAATGTACGATATTGGCATTAGCGATGGGGTACGAATGCTCACGCTCGCAGCAGCGAGTTACCTTGAGCAGGGAGTGACCACGGCGTCAGCCGGGGGGCTGCCTCTGTCGGCGTCTAAAGGTCTTGGCCCACTCAGTAGATTTAACGTATTTCCCCAGCGAGTTGCCTTGTTTCCACTTTATGAAGAGGTAATGGATAAGGTGATCAATGACGACTGGAATCCCCGTAAGCTTGAGGGCGGACGAGTTACTGTACCCCGGGTGAAGATCATCGCTGATGGCAGTATTCAAGGCTTTACGGGCTACCTCAGTGAGCCTTACTACGTCGCCTATAAGGGTGATATGCACTACCGAGGCTATCCCTCAGTGCTGCGCGAAAAATTGATGGAGCAGGTCGATGGCCTTTATGCACGCCGTATTCAAGTGGCTATTCATGGCAACGGTGACGCATCGATAGATGATGCCTTGGACGCTATTGAAGCGGCAGCAAAAAAATACGCCTGGGCTGAGGCAAGACCACTGATCATCCATGCGCAAATGACCCGTCGCGACCAAATCGATCGGATGGCGGCGCTGGGAGTGACCCCCAGTTTTTTCTCCGCACACACTTATTTCTGGGGCGACCGTCATGCAGCGATTTTTATGGGTCCTGAGCGGGCCAGTAATATGAGTCCAGCCAAGTGGGCGCTCGATGCAGGGGTTCGGTTTAGCTCCCATATGGATACACCTGTGTTACCCATGCTGCCCCTACAGGCCGTGTGGAGTCAGGTAGAACGTAAAAGCACCAGTGGCGCGGTCATAGGGCCACATCAGCGCATTAGTCGGGTCGATGCCTTACGGGCGGTGACGATTGATGCAGCTTGGCAGGTGTTTATGGACGATGACGTGGGTTCCATTGAATCTGGCAAGTTAGCAGATTTGATCATTTTATCGGGCAATCCCCTCAAGGTTGAGGATATGCGCGAGCTGAAGGTTGATCGTACGTTTATTGGAGGGGCAGAGGTATACAGTCGCCGCTGAGGCCTTGCCGACTACACAACAGGGTCCATGAATATCATCTGTTTGGGCTGAACGAATGTCGCCGTCGCTGTCGCAAGCAAGACGCCCTCGCAGTGCATTTCGGCTTGCATGCGGGTTTTGCGTCCCTCCGTTGACGCGGCAATCGCGGCCAGATCAAGGGTTTTATTGAGGGGGGTGGGCTGCAAGTAGCGCAGCTCAAGCCCACCGGTCATACCGGGCTTGCCAAAGCGCATGTGAGCTACACCCATGAAATGGTCAAATACCGCAGCGACCCACCCGCCATGGGCATGTTGCGGGGGGCCTTCATAGGACCAGTTAAATGACACGCTGCCACGCACTACATCACCATCTAACCAGTGCTTTAGTCCAGGCGACATGGGATGACTGTCACCCCCCACACACAGCATTTCATGATTGGCTATGGGCAAATTGCCGTGGGCTTGTGCATAGGCGAGCACCCCCTTACGCTGTGGCAATGGAGCGAGCTTGGTGATCAGCTGACGGATATCGGCGGCGACTTCTTCAGCGCAGTCCTCGGGAATGTCACAAATGATGGCTGCTTCAATGAGGTCGCGCATGGCTGCAGCCACCTTGCGACGTCCCAACCAGTAGCCGGAATCTGCTTCCTGACTATCTTTGGTGAAGAAGGGTGATGTCATTAGATTAGGGTCGATCACGCCAAGCATCCTTGCGTTTTTAGTGCACTATGCCATTGCTGGATTTCCCTGAGCCATTGTTCGGGTGTTTCTAAGGCAGCGAAGTGGCCACCACTCGCTATCGCATTATTGAAGTAGACCAGTTGCGAAAATCGTTTTTCTGCCCAGCGTTGGCTGGTCCTGAAAATCTCTACTGGAAACTGTGAAATGCCGGTCGGTAGATCAATAGGTTCGAGGCTCGGAGAGGTAAAGCTTTCCCAATACAAGCGCGCGGAGCTAGCTGCGCTATTGGTCATCCAATAGATCATTGCCGTGTCTAATAGTTCGTCTCTGCTGATCGCGTTTTCTGGATGGCGTATGCCGTTACGAACGCAATCGGTCCACTGAGCATACTTTTCCGCTATCCATGCCAGCTGTCCGGCAGGGGAGTCGGCGAGTCCATAGCCCAGCGTCTGTGGGCGCGTACTTTGTTGTTTGGAATAACCTGAATCCCAGGTTTGATAAAATTCGAAAGACTCCAGGGCACGCTGTTCTTCCGGTAATAGCGCGTTCATGGTTTCTGGGTCGGGGGCGATAATGGGTAAGGTGATGTGGATAGCGCGGCAGGCACTCGTGCGCTGAAGGGCAAGGGCTTGAGTCACCAGCGCACCCCAATCACCCCCGTGGGCAATGAATTGCAGGTAACCCAGGCGCTCCATTAGCGTAGTCCACAGTGCCGCTATTTGTTCGACACCCACACCTGTGGTGCGGGGCTTTCCAGAAAAGCCATAGCCGGGCAGCGAGGGGATCACCACATGAAAGGCCTGTTCGGGTGTGCCGCCAAAAGCGGTCGGCTCGGTCAGTCGATCAATCACATGACGAAATTCCAGTACCGACCCCGGCCAGCCATGAGTCAAGAGGAGTGGTTGAGCAGCGCTATGGGATGACCGGAGGTGAATAAAATGGAGGCTAATCTCGTTGATGCTCGTCAAGAAATTTGGCCAGCTCTTGAGTGTGTTAGGGACCCCAGACATATCGTAATCGTCAGCCCATCGATCGACTAACTCTCTCAGATAAGACAAAGGAATGCCCTGAGACCAGTCTTCCACCGTCTCTTCGTCGGGTAGCCGTGTGTGGGCCAGTCGTCGCCGTAGATCTGTTACCGAGTCGCTATCGAAGCTTGGCACAAAAGAAGTGATTGATTCATTCATGGGTAAGCCTCTTCGTATAGAGTACGGAGCTTAACCAGTTAGCGCGGCAAATACAGCCTTTAATGACCGATGCGACGATCGGCGACCGTGGCGAGCATTTGCGCCAAAAAAGGCTCCAGTTGTTGGCGTTCCGACGGCGGTTCAATGGTTTTTTTGAGCAGATAAGGGCTTCGTATTTCGCGATCTAAAAACAGCTTGCCGCTGACTTGATCTGCTTCGGTGGCTCGTGCAAGCCAAATGATAGTGTCCGCTCCCTGCGCTTCATTACGAAGAATTTTGTGCGTCAACCGTCGGAAGGCGGGGAGTGCTGATTTGACGCCGGGGGTGTCTGCCCATCCTGGATGCATGGCATTGACTACAATGTTTTCTTCGCGCCACGCTTTAGCCCAGAGCTCGGTGAGTACGGTGAGCCCGCGCTTGGCCCGCGCATAGGCTTGAGGCCCGTCGTAATTATCCTCGGGCATCACTAAGTGCTGGCACGACAATCGTTGGGTATACATACCACCCGATATAACATTGATGATTCTGGCGGGCAGGGCGTGATGGGTTAGCAACGGTTTAAGACGTCGGGTCAGTTGCCAAGGACTGAGTAGCAGTAAGGCAAAGCTTCGTTCAAGCCCCTCTTGGGTTTCAGTGCGTTGGTTAAACAGTGCGCCGGCATTGTTCACGAGTACGTCAATGGGTTCACCTCGGGAGAGAAACCGATCTGCGAGAGCATTGACGTCCGTCATTAGCGACAAATCTGCCAGCTCGACCCGGATATCGCTGCGACCAGTGTGGGTGCTAAGTTGATTCTTGAGATCCTCGACACCCTCAGGATTACGAATGACTAAGGTTAGCTTTGCCCCCGCTTCAGCCAACGCAATACTTGTCGCCAAACCGAGGCCCGAGCTCGCTCCAGTAATCACAACATGCTGATCGTCCATGAATCGACTCACAGGTCGCCACTGCTTGCGTCCGCGGGCATAGCCCCAGCGAGTAAACATGGCAACACCAGGCAGTATGAGCTGATCGGCTCGACGGGAACAGGCACTGACGCTCGGCGCTGGATGTTGATCAGTCAGCGCTGCTTTCAGGCCGGCTAGGCTTCGAGCGCCCATGGCGCGCATGGGGGCTTCAAAGCGACGTGCGATTTTCTCCAACCCGGAGCGGTATTCGAATTCAGCGGTATAGTCTATGTGCGTGCCTTCATCGCGCGCTGAAAAGACGATGGTGTCTTTGATGTCGAAGTATCGACCTCTCGCACGGAATACAAGGCTGTGATAGGGCTGATACTCTTCGATTTCGTAGACCAATTGAATGGTGCCCGGTCCGACTGCGCAGTCCAGCTCAAACTGACTGCCTAGGCCGACGGGGCCCTCGGTTAGCTTATCGGCCCGTGTGGCGGTCGCATCCCATTGTGTTGCTGAGCGAAAATCGGCGATGTATCGAAAGCACTGTTCAGGGCTGCGAGGTACAAGGATTTCTTCGTGCAGGGTGAGCATGGCTGATGACCGAGGTAAGTCTAGTTAATGAGGTACGCCAAAGCGGTCTACTCAGTTCACACTGATGGGGTGATTGATTCACACGCCAGCGAGTGAATCGCCATCGGGCTTCGACGCGCAGGTTAATCTTCACGCCACACCGTTCGCACTGGTTCACCAAAATCGTCGTAAATCACTTTTTTGCGTGGCCGATATTTCTTTACTGATGCTCGTTGTGCGCGGCTACTATGGGTTTTTTGGCGTTCGTCAAGGGCGGCGACGACATCGTCGAGTGGTGTGCGCTTGGCTCTAGGTTCGGTAAACAGTGGCGCTTGCAACGGGCCTTGACGATTTTCGAGTGCCGTTTCACCTTGTGCGATCGTGCTAATTTCACCGCCTGAGGCCAAGAACGTATCAACGTCCTGATCAAGGTGGTTGCGCAGATCCGACTTGGTAGGCGGCTTTTGAAAAAACTTTTTATTCATTAGCTTCATTATACAAAGGTAGCTGCGAAGAATATCAGTGCACGGGCAACTTAGTGAGGACTAATTGTCCCGCGAGCCGTAAAATTTTGTTTTAATACCGTGACCTCTTTTGGACGCTCACCATGCTACTGCTTATCTTGGGTTTGCTATTACTCGCTGCCGCCGGATTGCGCTACTGGCTTCAAGGGGCTGATTTGTCGGCCTTTGATAACGGGTACCCCCCACCGATAGCGGGCAGCGACGTCAATGACGGTATGCGGGTTGCTACCCAGTCAGTGATGGCATTTACCGGTGCCACTAAGGGCATGAAGCCTGGTCGGAAACGAATTATGGCATTACGCGATGCCTTGGATTCCATCGCTGACGACAAGCAGTTGGGGGCGAATTTTATGGCTAGCAGAGAGGGTGAGCCTCATGGTGAGTGGGTGCTGACTGAAAATACCGACCTCAGCCGACGGTTGTTATATGTTCATGGGGGCGGTTTCGTGGCCGGGAGCCCCAGAAGCCATCGCGTGATTACTAGCAAACTCGCACAGCTCACCGGCATGGCAGTATTCGCGCTAGACTATCGCTTGGTGCCTGAGCACAGCCGGCTAGCGGGACTTGAAGACACGGTTAATGCCTTTGCTTGGTTGACTGAGCATAACCCCGATGGTCCGTCGGCGAGCCAATTTACTGCTATTGCTGGTGACTCAGCTGGGGGCAACCTCACGTTGGCGACGGCTCAAAGACTGCGCGATACGGGGAGAAAAAATGCCAATGCCCTGGTCGGTATTTGTCCTTCTACCGACGTTACCCTGTGTTCGCCATCCATGAGGGTTAACCAAAGCTCCGATCTCATGTTGGGAGGCGCGCTCGCCCCTTTACTGCGACTACCACGACTAGCGCGGTTGTTGTTATTAGCAGCCATAGGGAGGCGCTCTCCCGCATCCCCTGTGCTGTCTCCGCTAAGGGGAGATTTGTCAGATCTACCCCCCATACTATTGCAGGTGAGTTTGACTGAAATGTTATTGGACGACGCTGCGCGCTATTTCCATCGCGCCCGCGCAGTGGGCGCCCCAGTAACCTTGCAAACGTACGACAACATGGTCCACGTATGGCATATGTTTGCCGCTGAACTTCCCGAAGCTACCGTGGCCTTTGAGGGCATTGCTGATTTCCTTTCTCAATGTGAGTCGGAGGGTGGGCAGTTAACAGTGAGTGAGAAAGTACAGGACCGATGAAGACGCTTCGCTCTACGCTGGTTTTTTTGTGGATGGCAGTGACGGTTATTCCGGCGGCCACGCTGCTGTGTGTCTTTTCCCTGATTGTCAGCGCCGATCGACTGTGGTGGTGGATCGCCCACCCTTGGCTCAGCGCTGCAGTGGCCGCTGTCAAATACGTGGGCGGAGTGAAGTATCGCGTCAGAGGACTGGCCAATCTGCCAGATCCACGTAACCGCCAGCATATTATTTTGTGCCCCAAGCACCAATCGACCTGGGAGACTTTCTTCTTCCCCAGTATGATGCCGACGCCTTTGGCCTATGTGTTCAAAAGAGAGCTGCTCTTGATTCCCTTTTTCGGCTGGGCGCTGGCTAGACTGGAGATGGTTCATATTGATCGCAGCGCGCGGGGCGAGGCGTGGAATAAAGTGGCGTCACTGGGATCGACGCTGATGGATAGGGGTAAGTGGGTTATTATGTTTCCCGAAGGCACTCGTACCGCTCGGGGCGAGCAGGGCCTCTATAAAACAGGTGCCGCGCGCCTTGCTATGGCGACCCAAGCACACATCATCCCTATTGCTGTGTCGTCGGGGCGGTGCTGGCCGCGCCGGAGCTTTCGTTTCATCCCAGGGGTCATCGAGGTCTCGATCGGAGAGCCGATAATACCCGCTGCAGGGGAGTCGTCAGTCGAGTTAATGGCGCGAGTCGAGGCGTGGATTGAGTCCGAGATGCGCGTCATTGATGCCGAGGCCTATTCCGATATGATAGTGGGCAAGCATTGGTCTGAAGATCCGCTATCGCTTGATGATCCAGACCAACATTTTTAATAACACTGAGGCGTACGATTATGGCAATTCAAACCCGTTTGCTCGATTACACCCATGGCGATATTACCCTGCAGGCCGAAGTGGCGTGGGATGATTCCTTGGGGCCTCGTCCTGCTGTCTTGGTCGCGCCGACCTGGGCTGGACGCACTGAATTCGAAGGCCAAAACGCGCGTATGCTGGCTGAGCTTGGCTATGTAGGGTTCGCGGTGGACATGTACGGCAAGGGCCTGTCGGGTGCCGATAAAGAAGAATGTACCGCGTTAATGACCCCCGTTGTTTCCGATCGCGCCTTGCTACAAGCTCGCATGGCCGCCGCGGTAAGTGCTGCCAGAGCACTACCCGAAGTGGTCGATCAACCCTTGGCGGCCATCGGATTTTGCTTTGGTGGTTTATGCGTCCTCGATCTTGCGCGGTCGAGGGACGATATTGCGGGTGTCGTCTCTTTTCACGGAATCTTAGCTGCGCCGGACAATATTCCCGAGCCACGGATTACCGCAAAAGTCTTGGTGTTGCACGGCTATGAAGACCCCATGGCCGACCCCGACGCCATGCGCGCCTTTTGTGATGAAATGACCCATGCGGGTGGTGATTGGCAGTTATACGCCTACGGACAAACCCTGCATGCGTTTACCAACCCCCACGCGAATGATCCGGATTTTGGTACCGTGTATAACGCGGTGGTCGCTGAACGTGCCTTCGCCTCCATGCGCCAATTTTTGGCGGAGGTAACCGGCTAATGGGGTTTTATAACCGCTATATCGTGCCCCGCATCGTCACCTGCGCCTGTGGCACTGAGCCGGTCTTAAAGCAGCGGTTAAAGGTGGTGCCCAAGGCGCGGGGCAGGGTATTGGAAATCGGTCTAGGTGCTGGACACAATATCCCTCTCTACGATGCTAATCAGGTGGACAGCGTTATAGGCGTTGATCCTTGTGAGGTGTCCTGGCAGCTGGCCCAAGCGCGCGTAGCCCAAGTAGCTTTTCCGGTCGAGTTTGTTGCGGGGAGCGCCGAAGCAGTACCCCTTGAGGACAACAGCGTAGATTCGGTGTTACTGACCTTTGCGCTGTGTACCATTCCCGATCCAATGGCAGCGTTAGCCGAAGCGGCGCGGGTCATGCGCCCGGGTGGGGAGTTAGTCTTTTGTGAGCACGCCAGAGCCCCTGATGAATCGGTGAGGCGCTGGCAAAATCGCGTTAATCCTCTTTGGAAGCGTCTCGCTGGCGGCTGTCATCTCAATCGAGATATTGTCGGACTGCTCACTGAGTCGGGTTTCGCTCTAAGCCATGTCGAGCAAATGTACTTGCCTGGTACGCCGCGCATTGCGGGTTTTAACGTCTGGGGCACTGCAACCCATCGATGACTCCCGACACCAGAGCGGGTTAAACAAATAAGTCAATAGGAGGGATTTTTATGCATCGACCCGAGCCTAATATGAATTTAGCCGCTCACATCCTCAAGCAGGCAGAGCTCAGCCGTGAACGCATAGCGCTCAGTTTTGAGGGGCAGGAATGGACGTACGGCGAATTTGCGGTTCGGGTCTACCGGTTGGCCGGATTGCTCAAATCTCGTGGCGTTTGTATGGGCGATCGTGTGGCTTTCCTGGGCTTTAATCAGCCAGCCTTTTTGGAAGCCATGGTAGCCACCAATGCGTTGGGTGCTATTTTTGTGCCACTCAATTTTCGCTTAACCGGTGAGGAGCTCACCTTTATTATTGGTGATGCTGGCGTTCACACACTGCTAGTCGATCCCTTGTTAACCGACATCATTGAGCCGGTGGTTGATCGTTTGCCCTGCCAGCACTATTTTGTTGTGGGCCAAGAGCAAGGTGCCTTTGCAGGGCTAGAACAGGCCATGGAAAGCGCGCAGTCAATCGCTGAGGCAGTATTTCTAGGCCCGCATGACACCTTACTCATAATGTATACCTCGGGCACCACGGGCTTACCCAAGGGCGCCATGTTGACCCACGGTAATTTCATTTGGAACAACGTTAACGCCTCCTATGCCTTCGGTGGCGTCCGAAATGATATTACGCTCAGTGCCGCGCCTCTGTTCCATATTGGTGGCTTAAATACTGGCGTCATATCGGCGTTACAGTTGGGTAATAAGATCGTCATTATGCGTCACTTTGACCCCGGCGCCGCGCTTGAGTTGATTGAGCAACACGGCGTGACTCATATGTTCGGTGCTCCCGCTATGTTCCTGTTTATGTCCCAGCATCCGGCATTCGCGCAATCCCAGCTCAATACCATTAAAATATTTATAGTCGGGGGTGCGCCGGTGCCAGAGCCGTTACTCAAACTGTACGACAGCCGTGGGGTCCAGTTTTGCCAAGGGTATGGTTTGACCGAAACGTCGCCGTTCTCGGCGTTTTTGGGGCCGGACAAAGCCCTAGACAAGCTTGGCTCTGCGGGCTTGCCGCCGATTACCTCAGGGGTTCGAATAGTCGATGCAGATAACCAGCCCCTAGGTGCTAACGCGCGTGGCGAGATCTGTCTTTGTGGCCCAAATATTATGAAGGGCTATTGGAATCGACCAGAGGCCACCGCTGATGCCATTGATGCGCAGGGCTGGTTCCACTCAGGGGATATCGGCTATTTGGATGAGGAGGGCTTCCTGTTCATCTGTGATCGAGTCAAAGACATGGTGATTTCGGGTGGTGAGAACGTCTATCCGGCGGAAGTTGAAAGTGTCCTTTTTGGTCACGAGGCTATTGCCGAGGTCGCTGTTATTGGTTTGCCCGACGACCAGTGGGGTGAGGCAGTGACCGCAGTGGTGGCTCTCAATGAGGGGCAGTCATTGACCCTTGAGGCGTTGCGCCAGTTTGCCCAAGACAAGCTGGCAAAGTACAAGTTACCTTTGCGCTTACATCAGGTGGATGTTTTACCGCGAAATCCTGCCGGGAAAGTCCTCAAGTTTCAACTGCGCGAGACGTTTCGCTAAGTCGTTACCTAATACAGTCATTGGGTGTTTGGCGCTGGGGTCATTGCAGTGGGTGATATACACTGCGCCCCATGACGCCACAGACACTTATCGCCCTGCTCATGAGCGCCACCTTAGTGACCGCTTGTGGGGGGACGTCCGGACCCCCACCCCAGACCTATGCTCGAGCAGATCCCGTCGATATGTCGGGCGATTGGGAAGTTGATCACGCGCGCAGTGACAATATTCAACAGCGGTTCAATGGTCTCGCTCGTCAACTACAGCGAGAGATGGAACGTCGCGCCCGGGCAGCGGAGCGAGGTCAGGCTATCGGTGGCTCGGCGGTTACGTCTGGACGGGATTTATTGGCATTAGCTGAAATGGCAGAGTTAATTACGGCGCCGACGCTGCTGCACGTGATTCAAACGGCTTCAGAGGTGAGACTCAAGCGAGAAAACACCTTTGGCCTCGTGTGTAACACCGACCAAAGGCCTCCGGCTATCACGGTCACGCCCGTCGGGACCGAGCGTTGTGGATGGGATGGACACCAGTTATTTTTTGATATTGCATTGTCCGATGGACTGCAAATACGTCACCGTATTACGCGATCTGCACTGGCCGAATTTTTAGTCATTCAAACGGCTGTCTATTCCCCAAGCGTGAAGCAGCCGTTTGTGGTGAATAAGATCTATAACCGCTACGACCCTCGGAAGGCTGGATACCAGTGCACGCAAACCCTGAGTCGAGGAACGATCTGTACCACCGAGGAATCTACTCGATGATTGATATTCCGTCAGGAAACCCAGCTCTCCTCTTTGCGCTGAGAATCGCTGTGTGCTTCGTATTAGTGGTGCTGCCTACCCTGGCCGAGGCTGAGCAAGACGCATGGCCAATGGCCGTATCCCATCAAGTGCTAAATACTTCGGGGCAGCCCGTTGGTATCGAACTGGCGATTGTGGTGTTTGATGATGGACTTGACGCTTTCGATGAGCGAGATGCGCGGCATAAACTGCGCCGCGTTGAGGCGCGAATTGCCACTGTTTTGCTGCGGGATGTAATCACCGAGGGGCAGCGCTTTGGTCCGGTGAGAGTGTTGCCTGCCGACACAGCATTTGCTGCCCTGACTATTACCGGCAGTGTTGTCCATTCCGATGGTAGGGATATGTTGCTGCGGATTCGCGCGATAGATGTCAGTGGTGAGCTTTGGTTTGAACAGGTATTTCGGTGGACGGCCTCAGAGCAGGATTACCTGCGTCCGAGCGATGAGCCATTTAGACCGCTTTTTGTGGCGATCGCTAATGCGTTGTGGACGCGAGCTCAAACCCTGTCTCCCGCATCTATCGCTCAGCTGGAGGCGCTCGCGAAAATGCGCTACGCCGCTGAATTGGCCCCGCAGATATTTAACGACTATGTCCAGCAGGTTGAGGGTCTTATAAGGCTCACTCGGCTACCTGCGGTGAATGACCCCATGCTTGCTCGAATCGACCGAATTAGACGTCAAGAAGCGTTATTTATTGACACGATCGACCAGCAATACCGTGATCTGCAGGATGCTCTGGGCCCCGTGTATACGCTCTGGCGACGGTCAAGCCTCGAGCAGGGGACCTACTTGGCCTCATATCTGAGCCGCGCTAACCAGCGCAGTGATGACGGCGATAGCGGTAGCTTTGCCCGTATGCAGCAAGCGTACTCGACGTATCGTTCGGTAAAAATGCAGGAGCAAGACCTCTTCGAAATAGCGACGGGCTTTGACAATGAGACAGCGCCCACGGTTCTTGATTCGGGTGAACGAGTGGTACGCCTAGAGGGAACGCTTGAGCAGCAATACGTGCAGTGGCGAGATATCCTTAGGCGCCTGATAACACTTGAACGGGGATCCCTTGAGTAGCTATCAATTTCTAACGACCTGTCCAAAAGGGTTGGCCAGCCTGCTGGCCCCGGAAATTACCCATTTAGGCGGTACCGATGTCCGTGAAACAGTGGCTGGGGTGCAATTCACGGGCACGCTTGCCACTGCCTATCGCGTCTGTTTGCACAGTCGTCTGGCAAATCGCTTGCTATTGGAATTGAAGACCTTTGCGGCCAATGACGGCGATGATCTGTATCAAGGACTGGTTAGCATGCCTTGGCATGAACATATTGGCCTGCACACGACGATTGCCGTCGATTTTTCCGGGCGTAGTCAGGCTATTCGCAATACTCAGTTCGGCGCCCAGCGCTGTAAAGATGGGATCGTTGACGAAATTCGTCGTCAACGGGGTGAACGTCCTAGTGTCGATAGTAAACACCCAGATATCCGCATTAACGTGCG
Source organism: Halieaceae bacterium UBA4452 (assembly GCA_002389505.1). Classification (GTDB taxonomy): domain Bacteria; phylum Pseudomonadota; class Gammaproteobacteria; order Pseudomonadales; family Halieaceae; genus Luminiphilus. Next base: position 67,844 of record DGPA01000005.1, on the reverse strand, counting down.
TTTGCACCGGGGTAAAGTTGTCGTGGCTCTCGACTTTGCAGGACTGAGTTTGCACCGTCGGGGGTATCGAACCTCGCCCGGTAAGGCGCCCTTAAAGGAAAATATTGCGGCTGCATTGCTTCAGCGCGCGGGCTGGCCTAAGGCGATTGAGCAAGGCTGGCCTCTGGTCGATCCCATGTGTGGTTCTGGCACCCTGCTCATCGAAGCGGCAATGATGGCTATGAGATATCCCCCTGGTCTCGGTAGAGACTGGCATGGCTTTGAGCGGTGGTTGGGGCATGACGAGGCGCAATGGCAGACGCTGGTAGCAGAGGCAAAATCAGCTATCTGCACGCCCCCTGAAGGCTTAGAAATCAGAGGTTATGACGGCGACATCACGGCCATTCGTCGTGCTGAGGCAAGCGTTGCAGAGCTGGGGCTTTCAAAGCTCATTAGCGTGCGTCCAAGATCACTCAATACGTTGACTCGTCCCAGCCACAGGTCGATGCCCCATGGTCTAGTCATATGCAACCCCCCGTGGGGTGAGCGCTTGGGGGATGAATCTTCCTTAACCTATCTCTATCGGCAGCTGGGTGAGGTATTACACCGAGAGTTTCAGGGATGGCAGGTGGCCATTGTGACCTCCAACCCTGCTTTGGGTCGCTCGGTAGGCCTACGCAGTCATAAGCAGTATGGACTCAGTAACGGCGCGCTGGACATTCACTTGCTGCTGTTTACTCTTGACGAACGCAATAGGCTTTCTGATCGTCCCCAGGTGGTGCAGCATAAGGATGAAGATGCCCCGCGGGCCATTGTTGACAATCCTTGGAATAATGTTCAACCGCCGGCGGAATCTCTGTCTAGCGGTGCACAGATGTTTGCCAATCGACTGCGCAAAAATAGTCGTTCGCTGTCTCCGTGGTTGAAACGGACCGGAGTGACCTGCTATCGCCTGTACGATGCTGACATGCCTGAATACGCTGTTGCTGTCGATATCTATGACGGGCATCCCCATGTTGCCGAATATGCGCCCCCCAAGGCGGTGGACGAAGCCTCAGCCAATAAGCGGTTTGACGAGGTACTGCTAGGTGTACGACATGTGCTAGGGCTAGCTAGAGGGCAGGGCATAGCCACTAAACGGCGCCAGCGTCAGCGAGGTAAAGAGCAATACACTAAATTCGCACAGCGGGGCGAGCGCATTGAAGTGAAGGAAGGGCATGCGACATTGCTCGTCAATTTACACGATTACTTAGATACGGGACTCTTTCTTGATCATCGACCCCTGCGTCGACGACTAGCAGAGGAGGCGCAAGGAAAACACTTTCTCAACCTGTTTTGTTACACCGGATCGGCTTCGGTTCACGCGGCTTTAGGCGGAGCGCGCACGTCGACCAGTATTGATTCGTCCAATACGTATTTGAACTGGTATCGGGACAACTTAGCTTTAAATGGTTTGTCAGACCGCCAGCATCGCGCGATTCGGGCGGATGGCCTAACGTGGCTTAAGCAGTGTGACCAGGTCTTCGATATCATTTTGCTCGATCCCCCCTCGTTTTCAAATTCTAGATCAACCCAGGTCAGCTTGGATATTGTCAGGGATCAGGTTGCGTTAATCGATGCGGCAATGGCGGTGTTAGCGCCGACAGGGGTGCTGTATTTTTCGAATAATAAGCGGGGTTTTGTGCTAGCAGAGCGCATTGTTGAGCGCTATGCAGTAGAGGATATTTCGGCTCAAACCATTCCTGAGGACTTCAAGCGCCGTTCGACGATTCACCAGTGTTGGATGCTGCGCCACCGCTAAGGCCACCCTGAGCTTCTGGGTTGTAACCCTGGACGAGATGAGCGGTTGCGCTAGGTGAGTTCTGCGTGCTGCTGTCGACGCTCGGTTATCGCCAACGCGTCAGGGGACCCGATGCCTGACCGGGCAAACTGTTTTGCACCGAGCGAAGGACGCTTGCACGGGATCCAGCAGATCATAAAACCTCAATAATAATTAACAACTTAACTTTATATTATTGATTTAAAACAGAAATAATTTATTAGGCTTTGTGTTAATCCGACCGTAAAGTTATCCACCGTGCGCGCTGGGCATCACCCATAAATTGCCCCCACAACGTTATACACAGGCAGCAGAGTAGATTTTCCAGTCCCGTGAGCTGCGATTGCTCTCTCGATGGGCCACGCCGTAGATGCCCACTAGGTACCGCGTGGATGGCGACGTTGGCGATAAAAAAACTGGGTGACCTGCGAGGACGCTGCGCAGCATCATGCTATCAGTGGTATCATCAGCCAGCAGAGCAATGCCACCCAGCAGTGACCCTATAATTACCCCTCGAGAGGGTGGTGGCGTCGTATATGAGTAGATAACTGGAGACCCTGGACTATGGGGAACACCCTGTATGACAAATTGTGGGATGCCCATCTTGTTGAACAGCGAGATGATGGTACCGCTCTCATCTATATTGATCGACAGCTCCTACACGAAGTGACCTCGCCTCAGGCGTTTGAAGGTCTCCGATTGGCGGGGCGCCAGCCTTGGCGGTTGAGCGCGAATATAGCCGTTCCTGATCACAATGTGTCCACCATGGCGGCGGAGCGAGCCGCCGGGCTATCGGCGTTAGCCGACCCGGTGTCACGCATTCAGTTACAGACGCTTGATGACAACTGTGCCGACTTCCAGATTCCCGAAATTCCTTTAGATGATGAGCGGCAGGGTATTGTTCATGTCATGGGCCCGGAGCAGGGAGCAACCCTGCCGGGCATGACAATTGTCTGCGGCGATTCTCATACGTCAACCCATGGCGCGCTCGGGGCGTTGGCCCACGGTATTGGAACTTCTGAAGTCGAGCATGTGCTCGCAACGGGATGTTTGATCCAGCGCAAAATGAAGAATATGCGCGTCACAGTCGACGGCGGTCTTGGAATGGGTGTGACGGCGAAAGACATCGCCCTCGCGATTATTGGTGAATTGGGCACTGCGGGCGGCACTGGTTATGCCATTGAGTTTGCCGGCGAGGCGATCAAAGACTTGACCTTAGAAGGACGGATGACCCTCTGTAATATGGCCATTGAAGCTGGCGCTCGAGCGGGCTTAGTGGCGGTGGATGAGGTCACGCTTAATTACGTTAAGGATAAACCCTATGCACCGCGAGGGGCGCAGTGGTCGCAAGCTGAGACACTTTGGAGCGCCTTAAAGAGTGATCAAGACGCGGTATTTGACGCGGAGGTGGTCCTTGCGGCAGCCTCCATCGAACCTCAGGTCACCTGGGGGACCTCCCCGGAGATGGTCACTTCGATCGGGGGCCGGGTTCCGGTTCTCGAGGACATGAAGACAGATACGCAGCGCAATAGTCTGGCACGCGCGCTGGACTATATGGGATTAGAACCCGGTATGGCTATTACGGACATACGTCCGGATGTCATTTTTATCGGCTCCTGTACGAACTCGCGTATTGAAGATATGCGTGCGGCTGCCGCCATTGTCGAAGGTAGGCGGGTAGCGCCTACCATCAAGCAAGCCCTTGTCGTGCCAGGATCCGGTCTGGTAAAGGCAGCTGCCGAGCGCGAGGGTTTGGATAAAATTTTTATGGCCGCCGGTATGGAGTGGCGTGAGCCCGGTTGTTCGATGTGCCTGGCGATGAATGCCGATAAGTTGGCGCCCGGCGAGCGCTGTGCGAGTACCAGCAACCGTAACTTTGAGGGTCGGCAGGGTTTCGGTGGTCGAACGCATTTAGTCAGTCCCGCCATGGCAGCTGCCGCGGCCATTACCGGTCATTTTGTCGATGTTAGAACAATGGGGGGGCAGGACTAATGCAAGCCTTTACAGTGCATTCAGGATTGGTTGCGCCGATGGATAGAGCCAATGTCGATACTGATTTAATCATTCCCAAGCAGTTTCTAAAGTCGATTAAGCGGAGTGGCTTTGGCCCCAATTTATTTGACGATTTGCGCTATCTCGATGAGGGACAGCCCGATCAAGACAACAGTGGTCGACCGATAAATAACGACTTTCCGTTAAACGCGCCTCGCTACAACGGGGCATCTATATTACTGGCTAGGGAAAATTTCGGCTGCGGCTCAAGTCGCGAGCACGCCCCCTGGGCCTTGGTTGACTACGGCTTTCGATGCGTTATTGCGCCCAGTTTTGCCGATATCTTCCGCTCTAATTGCTTCAAGAATGGCCTGCTGCCCATCGAGTTAAGCACCGAGCAGGTGAGCGAGTTATTTGACCTCATGTATGCCAGTGAGGGCTTCAGTTTAACCGTTGATCTACACCAACAGTGTGTTCGCCGCCCGGGGGCGCAGGACATGCCCTTTGAAGTCGATAGTTTTCGACGAGACTGTTTGCTCAATGGTTTGGACGATATTGGTATTACCCTTAAGAGTAGCGAAGCGATTCGGGCTTTTGAAGAGCAGCATCGCCAGCGAGCCCCGTGGGTGTTTGAATTGCTGGAGGTGTAATGACGCATTCAATACTGTTACTCCCAGGCGATGGTATTGGCCCGGAGGTGGTAAGCCAAGCTCGTCGGGTGCTCGAGCACACCGCCGCTAAACACGGGCTTTCTTTATCCCTGACTGAAGGGGACTTAGGGGGTATCGCCATCGACCGGCAAGGCGCTGCCTATCCGCAGGCAACGCGGGAATTAGCTCGGCAAGCCGATGCCATATTGCTGGGCGCAGTGGGGGGACCCAAGTGGGATGGTTTAGCCGCACTCGAGCGACCTGAACGAGGGCTCTTAGCCATACGCGCCGATCTGGATTTATTTGCTAACTTACGGCCCGCTATTTTGTTCCCTCAGCTGGCGAGTGCCTCTAGCCTTAAAGCTGAGTTAGTGGCGGGGCTGGATATTCTCATCGTGCGAGAGCTCACTGGGGGCATTTATTTTGGTGAGCCTAGGGGGATTCGTATCCGCGATGACGGTGAGCGCGAGGGTTTCAATACCTATGTCTATCGCGAGAGTGAAATTAAGCGGATTGCTACGCTAGCGTTTGAGTTAGCGGCCAAACGCGATGGCAGATTAACCTCAGTGGATAAAGCTAACGTCCTTGAGGTGACCATGCTATGGCGGGAGGTGGTGGATCAGGTTGCCCGGGAGCATCCCAGTGTCGCGCTTGACCATCTGTATGTGGATAACGCAGCAATGCAGTTAGTCCGAGCCCCCAAGCAATTTGATGTGCTCGTCACCGGTAATATTTTTGGCGACATCTTGTCTGATACCGCCGCTATGCTGACGGGATCCATCGGTATGCTACCGTCAGCCTCTTTAAACGAGCAATCGCGCGGCTTATATGAGCCGGTTCATGGGTCTGCTCCTGATATAGCTGGCGAGAATAAAGCCAACCCGCTAGCCACCATACTGTCGGTCGCCATGATGCTGCGCTATTCCCTCAACGCCGCCGCGGCGGCCGATGATATTGAAACAGCCGTATCCCGAGTGCTTGATACGGGACTGCGGACGAGTGACATTGCCGACGTCAATGGAGCGGTGGTTGGTACTGTGGAAATGGGTGACGCGGTATTAGCTGCGCTCAGTTAACAAACGAGAGAGTCAACGATGAACAAAGAAGTAGATGTCGCTGTTGTCGGTGCAACTGGCGCTGTTGGCGAGGCAATGATCGACATTCTAGAACAGCGACAGTTTCCCGTACGTCATTTGTATCCTTTGGCGTCTTCGCGTTCTGCAGGCAAGACGGTGCGCTTCAAAGGTAAATCGCTAAGGGTTACCGATCTTGCCGAATTCGACTTTACTGGCGTGCATATAGGTCTATTTAGTGCTGGCGGCAGTGTGTCGGCTGAGTTCGCCCCAAAGGCGTCCGCCGCAGGGTGTATTGTTGTGGACAATACCTCCCACTTTCGACGTGATGCAGATATTCCCTTGGTGATACCTGAAGTGAACCCCCATGCGATAGCTGAATATACTCAGCGCGGTATTATCGCCAATCCCAATTGTTCGACCATTGGCATGCTGGTGGCACTCAAGCCCATCCATGATGCAGTGGGCATAGAGCGGATCAATGTTGCCACCTATCAAGCGGTGAGTGGTACCGGCAAGGAGGCGGTTGAGGAACTAGCAAAGCAGACCGCGCAGCTGCTCAATGGCAAGGCGGTTGAGCCACAGGTCTACGCCAAACAAATCGCGTTTAACGTACTACCACACATCGATAGCTTCCAAGATAACGGTTACACTCGAGAAGAAATGAAGATGGTGTGGGAAACGCGAAAAATCTTCGAAGACGAGAGCATTCAGGTCAATCCAACGTGCGTGCGAGTCCCCGTCTTTTTCGGTCACTCAGAGGCTATTCACATTGAGACTCGAGAGGGTATCACCCCAGAGTTAGCGCGGACTTTACTCAGTAATGCGCCAGGTGTAAGCGTTATTGACGATCCAATGGCTAGCGCTTATCCAACGGCTGTGACTGAGTCTGCGGGACAAGATCCTGTGTTTGTAGGTCGCATTCGCGCTGACATCTCTCATCCTAGAGGGCTTAATCTATGGGTGGTGGCGGACAACGTTCGAAAAGGAGCCGCGCTCAACAGCATACAAATTGCCGAGTTGTTGCTAAAAGACTATCTGTGACAGCACCGTTGCTTGTATCCTGCGACTATCCGCGAGCCCGTAAATCGTGGTAAAACAAAGAGTGAAAACGTGGGAAATAAATGAAGAAAGCAGTCAAGCAATGGCTTTAGGCGCTCACGAAGAGGCAGTTAGCGGTGAATCTATGAAACTAGTCAAGCACACAATAGTGATGGCGGCCTTGATATTATTGGTATCGCCTCTGTCCTGGGGACTTGGATTGGGGGGCGTAGTCATGCAGTCCTACCTCAATGAGCCCTTACGTGCTGAGATCGAATTACTGGATGTCAAGAATCTCGAAATCGAAGACATAAAGGTTCGTATTGCGACACAAGACGATTTTGATCGACTGGGGGTAGAGCGCGCTTATTTTTTAACCAATATTAAGTTCGATGTGGTCTTGTCAGGAGAACAGAGCAAAATTATTCTGACGACTTCGCAACCCTTGTTGGAACCCTACCTTGATTTTCTATTGGAGAGCCGCTGGCCTGCTGGGCGCTTGCTGCGCAGTTACACTGTGCTGGTTGATTTGCCGAGACGGGTGAGGGGCGTCAGTAGCACTGCATCGGTGCAGAGAGATATGTCTTCCCCAAGCAATGCCTCCGCGGACTCGGAGCGACAAGCCAACCCTGAGGTATCGCTAGGCAGTGGGGCTAACAACGGCATCGCTGCTCCATCGCGAGTAAGCCAGCGTCGCTACGATCAGGAGGCGGAGGCGCAACCTCGGGCAGGTGGTCAGTACTTGGTGCAAAAAAATGACACCTTATGGGACATCGCCGTCGCCGCGCGACCCGCAAACGCCACCTTAGAGCAGACAATGATTGCCACTGCGGCTATGAATAGCGATGCGTTCACCGGCGGAAATATCAATGGCTTAAGAGCGGGGTATGTGCTCGAGTTACCCGGGGAGGGCGATATTTTCAGTAGTGACCAAGAAGCCCGCGATAGTGTCGCCCGTCAGCACAGTGATTGGGCTGCTGGTGTTCGACGACGACCTGCACTGCGAGTGGTGGCCGACAATGAATTTAAAGAGCCAACGGCTGATGTCACTGAACCCCCGGAGCCACCGTTCACTGCTGTGACCACTGGGCCGAGGAGTGATGCGAGGAATTCATCAGAGTCTGCTGACAGCACCAGTGCACCAACAGATTTGCTGTCTCAGCGGGTGAGCGAGGGACTCGAAGAGACCTCCGAGAGCAGCCAAGGTGCTGTTGCGGTGAGTCCTGAATTAGCCGCCATTGAAGCGCGTTTGTCGCGTCTGTCCGATCAAGTTGGAGATCTGCGCCAACTAGTGACGGTAAAAGATCAGCAAATTGCGGCTTTGCAAGCGCAAATAGCCGAGCGCGATGTTATCGACAGCCGGGAGCTTGACGAGGCCGAGTCACGTTCAACCGCTGCTGATACCACAGAGTCCGCAGGATTGCCGTGGTGGGTCTTTGCTTTGGGTGGCGTAGTCCTGGTATCTCTGGGTAGTGTCGTTTATGCCCGGCGGGAATCGAGTCGGCCAATGGCCACGTCTTTTACGCCATCCGGGTTAACAGCTACGCAACGCTCGCCGATAATGCCAGGGGCCAAACTGCGGGCTGAGCCAAGACCAGCGGGTATGTCCACGATCACTTCTACCGCCGGCCAGGCGATCGAAGATGATCAGGCCGATGACCTGTCTAACCTGCTAGCAGAAGCAGATATCTATTTGTCGTATGGCCGCTACCAGCAAGCGTTAGATCTTCTCAATAGCGCTGCAAAATCCGCGCCTAACAATGCGCAGCTGTTACTAAAAATGCTCGAGGTCTACCTTAAAAACGATCGGCAGCACGAGGGCAAGGCGCTCATAGCGTCGATTGAAGCCACGGGCGATAGCAATGCTTTTGAGCAGGCAAAAACACTACTCGCTAGCAGTGCTTCAAGGGCCAGCAGTGCTGATTTAGGTGTGCTCGTCGATTCGCAAGGTACGGACAACAAGCAGTCGGCTACGCCAGAGAAGGTAGAGCAAGGACATCATAATCCCCTGGCCTCAAGCGACGAGTTGAACATCGGAGATGACGAGTTAGCGCTTGAATTATCGATGCCGACTGCCGATATCGAGAGCCTTGAACCCCTTGACTTTGCCCCAGATGACGAGAGCCTAACTGATCTAATGGCTAGTGAGAATGTTCTGCCTCCCGAACTGGCAGAGGTGCTGGGAAGTGAGGTACCGCCGCCGTTTGAAGAGGCCGAAGGAGAGCAGGAGTCAGGACTGATATACTCCTTGGAAACCGACCCTATGGACACCAAGCTAGATCTCGCGCGCGCTTATATTGATATGGGTGACGAGGATGGTGCGCGACCAGTGCTCGATGAGGTGGTCAGCGAGGGTAGTCCGCAGCAGCAAGCGGAAGCTAGAGAACTGATGCTTCGGATTGAGTGAACCACACGCATCAACATTTTCCCACGGAAATTTGGTCGGCAGGCACGCGCGTAGCACTGCGGGTGGAATATGACGGATCTGCATTTCATGGTTGGCAAGCCCAGCCGCACTTGTCGTGTGACACTGTGCAGGAATGTTTAGAGCACGCGCTCACTCAGATTGCCAATAGCCCTGTTAGAACCCATTGTGCCGGGCGCACCGACAGAGGGGTTCATGGTTTTGGCCAAATTGTTCATTTTGACGATCCCGTTGGTCGCAATGCCAAAGCCTGGGTGTTAGGCACTAACAGCTTGTTGCCCCCCACTGTCCGTGTGCACTGGGCGCAGTCGGTAAGCGGTGACTTTCATGCGCGATTTTCGGCGACCGCTCGGCGTTATCGGTACATCATCGCGAACACGGCGATTCGTTCGGCGCATCTCAACGGCCAAGTCAGTAGCTATCGTCGACCCCTGGACAGCCGGCTTATGGCTGAGGCAGCCCAAGTCATGATCGGAGAGCAGGATTTCAGTGCTTTCCGAGCCGCTCAGTGCCAGGCAAGCTCGCCTATTCGTGAAATCCAGCAGCTCAACGTCAGTCGCTGGGGAGATTTCGTGATTATCGATATCACTGCTAACGCCTTTTTGCAGCACATGGTGCGCAATATCGCAGGCAGTTTACAGCTGATTGGCGCCGGTTTGAAACCGGTAGACTGGATGGCACAATTGCTCTCGGGCAAAGATAGATCTAAAGCCGCAGACACGGCATCGGGAGCAGGGCTTTACTTGGTGGGAGTTTATTATCCCGAGCGTTTTGGTTTGCCTAGCATCCCCGACGGACCAGCGTTCTTGTCGGGGACAATGTAAGATTTGAGTCTAGGGTAAGCGCATTACTTTGCTATAATCGCGACCACCGAGCGGTGCGTCCATAGGAAAAGCTGTTGCAAATAAAGATTTGTGGTATCACACGACCTGAGGATGCTCAGAAAGCGAGTGCGCTTGGTGCAGACGCCGTTGGCTTAGTCTTCTGGTCAGGCAGTCAGCGAGCGGTGTCTGTTGATCAGGCCCAAGTACTTTGCCGCGAGTTGGCGCCCTTTGTGACGGTGACAGCGCTGCTTGTCAATGCCACCGCCAATGAGCTTGAAACAATATTAGCATCGGTCCCGGTCAACTTATTGCAATTTCATGGAGATGAAACACCGGCATTTTGCGAACAATGGTCGATACCTTATATTCGAGCGCTACCCGCGGCAGCGGGCACAGATTTGATTACCGAGGCTAGCCGCTACACTAAGGCGCGTGGGTTCCTCGTTGATGCCGTGCATGAGGGAAAATTTGGCGGCACCGGCACTCAGTTTGACTGGACTGTGGTTCCTAAGTCTTTTAATCGACCGCTCATTTTGGCGGGCGGATTGAATTTTGCTAACGTGGCGGAGGGTATTCGCACAGTAAATCCCATCGGTGTCGATGTCAGTAGCGGTGTTGAATCCTCTCCGGGTATTAAAGATCATGACAAAATGCACCGCTTCATCAATGCCGCTCGGACGGCTAAAAAAGGACAGCGACAATGACGGCGAAACACGACCCCCAACGTTATGCGAGTGTGCCCGATGAACATGGCAGGTTTGGTGAATTTGGCGGCAAGTTTGTAGCCGAAACCTTGATGTCGGCCCTTGCTGATTTGGAAGTGCTTTACCGGAAGTTAGCGCAGGATGACGAATTTCAGCGTCAATTTGATGAAGACCTAGCCCATTTTGTAGGGCGGCCTTCGCCGCTTTATGAAGCCGCGCGCATGTCTGATCATATCGGTGGAGCGCGGATTTTCCTCAAGCGCGAGGATCTGAATCATACCGGCGCCCATAAGGTTAACAATACTATCGGCCAGGCACTACTCGCCAAGCACATGGGTAAAAACCGTGTGATTGCAGAAACGGGTGCAGGGCAACACGGAGTTGCCAGTGCCACAGTGGCTGCGCGCTTAGGAATGGACTGTCATGTTTTTATGGGTGAAGAAGATATCCAGCGGCAGTCACTCAATGTGTATCGAATGAAGCTGTTGGGCGCCGAGGTCATTCCGGTAACCTCGGGCTCCCGCACCTTGAAAGATGCCATGAACGAAGCGCTCAGAGACTGGGTGACGAACGTGGACAACACTTTTTATATTATTGGTACAGTCGCAGGCCCGCATCCGTATCCTATGCTAGTACGTGACTTCCAGAGCGTGATTGGGCGCGAGGCACGGCATCAATCGCTGGCGATGACCGGCAAACTGCCCGACGCGTTGGTTGCCTGTGTCGGTGGGGGCTCGAATGCTATCGGTTTATTCCATCCATTTTTAACCGACGAATCAGTGGCGATGTATGGTGTAGAGGCCGGCGGCCATGGGATTGAAACGGGCGAACATGCGGCACCGCTATCCGCCGGTACACCCGGCGTATTGCATGGTAATCGCACCTACTTAATGCAAGATGACAATGGTCAAATCTTGCACACGCATTCGGTATCAGCGGGCCTCGATTATCCAGGCGTTGGACCTGAACATTCGTGGCTTAAGGACATTGGGCGAGTCAATTATGTGGCTGCCAACGACGACGAAACCTTATCGGCATTCCACCGATGGACTCGCATGGAAGGCATCATGCCCGCTTTGGAGACCGCGCATGCCCTAGCTTACGCGGAAAAATTAGCGGCTCAGATGTCCCCGGATCAGCACATCATTGTTAATTTATCAGGTCGAGGCGACAAAGATATTTTGACTGTTGCCGCCCTTGAAGGCATTACTGTTTAAGGAAAAGTTGTGAGTCGTTTACAAGCACGCTATCAGGCACTGCACGCGTCAGGAAGAAAAGCCCTCATCCCCTACATTGTTGCTGGAGATCCATCGATCAGCGCCACGGTACCCCTGATGCATCGTTTGGTGGAGGCGGGGGCAGATATTATAGAAATTGGTGTGCCGTTCTCTGATCCCATGTCTGAGGGACCCGTCATCCAGCAAGGACACGAGCGTGCGTTGGAGAACGGGGTGTCTCTGCGCGATGTATTGGGGCTTGTAACAGCGTTTAGGCAAGACGATATCGATACACCTATTGTCGTCATGGGCTATGCCAATCCGGTCGAGCGAATGGGTCATGCACTGTTTGCCGAAGCCTGTATGGGGGCTGGTGTAGACGGCTTGATTACCGTCGATCTTCCCCCCGAGGAAGTCGATAACCTTAACCAAGAGCTTAAGCGCGTTGCTATCGATAATATTTTTCTGATCTCACCGACAACGCCCGATGAGCGTATCAGCACAATCACCGAGCGGGCTAGCGGTTTTGTTTATTACGTCGCTGTGAAGGGCGTAACGGGAGCGGGCAATCTTGATGTGGCTGACGTGACCCACCATTTGAACCTTATCCGGGCGTCCACTTCGTTACCCGTGGCTGTCGGTTTCGGTATTAAAGATGCCGTTTCTGCCGCCAGTTTGGCACCGATTGCGGATGGTATTGTGGTCGGCAGTGCACTCATCGACACGATGGCCAGAGCAATACATGCGGGGCATAGTGAAGCCGAGGCAATCGATAGGGCGATCACGCTATTAGTGGATATTCGCGGGGGGATAGATCAGGCGACTTCCGCAGCCTAACCTTGAGCAGGTATACTCTGCGTGACTAATTGACGGGGTCAGCTATGAGCTGGATTGATAAAATTCTCCCATCCGGTGTACGCAAGGATGAGGCCGCAAAGCGCGCTAGTATTCCGGAAGGACTGTGGAAGAAGTGCATCAAATGCGATGCCGTGAACTACAAACCTGATCTGGATCGGAACCTGCAAGTGTGTCCTACCTGTGGCCACCATATGCGCATGGGTGCCCGACAGCGTTTAGATCTATTTTTGGATAAAGAGGGGCGGCAAGAGTTATTTGCTGACCTGGAGCCGATAGACCGTCTCAAGTTCAAAGACAAGCGTAAATACAAGGAGCGATTGGCTGCCGCGCAAAAAAACACCGGTGAGAAAGATGCGCTAATCGCTATGCGAGGTAAGCTCAAAGAGGCGCAGTTAGTAGCCGTAGCCTTTGAATTCAATTTTCATGGAGGCTCGATGGGGTATGCCGTAGGTGAGAAGTTTACGCGAGCCGCGGGTGTGGCTCTAGAAGAGCGTATTCCTCTGGTGTGCTTTTCAGCATCGGGTGGTGCTCGTATGCAAGAGGCGCTCATCTCGCTCATGCAAATGGCAAAGACGTCGGCCGTCATTGAGCGCATGAAGATCCACAAGCTGCCCTACGTGTCGGTAATGACTGATCCTATCTATGGTGGCGTCTCGGCGTCTTTAGCCCTGTTGGGGGATATTAATATTGCTGAACCCGACGCTCGAGCGGGGTTTGCTGGGCCAAATATCATCGAGCAGACCATTCGACAAAAGCTTCCAAAAGGTTTTCAACGCAGCGAGTTCCTGCTCGAGCACGGCGCTATTGATATGATCGTTCCTAGGGCTGAAATGCGCGATACCATTGCTCGGCTGTTGTCAAAGTTTGCTGGTGGCCAATCAGAGGATACACCTGTGACCTCATCTGAGAGCCTTGAAAGTGATGCATCCGTAAGGAATGACGCCGACGGCAATGACTGAATCCGTACTGGCGAAATGGCTCGCCCATTTAGAGGTACAACATCCAAAAACGATCGACCTTGGTCTAGAGCGCACTCGAGAGGTTGCCGATCGTCTAGGTTTGCTCGCCCCACACTGCAAAACGATTACCGTCGCAGGGACTAATGGCAAGGGTACCTGTGTGGCAGCACTCGATGCTTTACTGCGTGCGCAACCCGGTGCCGTTGGTCTATACACCTCCCCTCATTTGCTGCGCTATAACGAGCGTATTGTCATCAACGGTGAACCCGCAGGAGACGATGATATTGTTGCCGCATTCAGGGCTATAGAGGTGGCGCGTAGTGACATCTCTCTCAGCTATTTCGAATTTTCAACCCTGGCAGCCCTCTGGTTATTCAGGCGCGCGGGTGTAGCCTGGCAGATCCTTGAGGTGGGTTTGGGGGGACGACTGGATGCGGTCAATATTATTGATGCGGACGGTTGTGTTATTACGAGCATTGGACTCGATCATATCGAGTGGCTAGGGGATACCCGTGAGTTGATCGCGATAGAAAAAGCTGGCGTTGCGCGCAATGGTCGTCCGGTAATCATAGCGGAATCAGAACAGCCTGAGACACTTCGGCCTACCCTCGAAGCGATTGGCGCTGATGTTTTTTGTATAAATAGCGAATGGCGCTTAACTAACAATATCCTGACAATGCCCGACGGAAGGGTAGTGACGTTGCCTGTGCCGATGGGCTTGCAGCCTCAGAACCTTGGGGCAGCAGTGGTTGCGTTACATTCTTTAGGCGTCGATGATCCCCACAAGACTACTCGCCAATCTTTGAATTCTGTTCGGCTAGCAGGCAGGCAGCAGAGGTTTTGTTGGCGAGCGAGGGACGTTTGGTGTGACGTAGCCCACAATCTGGAATCAGTGTCAGCGTTAGTCGTTGCTTTAGAAGCTGCACCGAGTAAGACGCCTTGTCATGCGGTGTTTGCAGGCATGTCGGATAAGCCACTCCATGCTATGATCACCGCAATCGGACCATTGGTTGATCACTGGCATTTGCCACCATTGACGGGTATCAGCCGGGCAGCATCACCGAGTTCGGTAGAAGCGCTGCTAGAAAAAAGTAACAGTCGTTGTTACGAATCCATCGATGGTCTCGCGCAGTATCTTTTGGAGATCACAGAGGTTGACGATCGCATTGTGGTATTTGGTTCCTTTGTGACCGTCGGTGCACTGCTTGCTCAGTTTAATGAGCATTCTTTGGGCGCAAACCCGCAGCTAAGTGCTGGAGCTGAAGTTAATGAATCCTATAAGTAAACAGCGACTTGTCGGATCCTTACTCCTCATGGGGTTGGCGGTGGTTTTCTGGCCCATCATTTTTGTTCAGCCTATCGTGAACAGACCGATTAACTTATCCGCGGCGCCGGCGCCTCCGGTGATCGATGCGAGCCCCTTAGCGGGCCCCCAATCGCCCCGGGCTAAGCTTGAACCACTGTTGATTGAACCCAAATTTGACGAAGGCCCACAAATCGAGGCTGATGAAAACACGCACTTAGCTGATACAGAGGAAAATAGCCGATCTCTCGATGAACGGCTTACACGACTTCCTAATGTACGAACATTTGAGCTGCCAAGCGCTGAAAGCAAGGCTCCCGCTGCCGTTGAGTTGAATGCTGAAGGCCTGCCCAACAGTTGGGTATTGCAGGTGGCGGCTGTAAAGAGTCGCCAGCGCGCGACACAGTTGGTAAAGGCTCTGCAGGCCAAGGGATACGAAGCTTTCTCTCGAAAGGTCACCCGTGGTGATCTAACCTTATGGCGCATACAAATTGGACCGAAGCTTGAACAGGCGAAATTAGTTAATTTAAAGCCCACTATCGATGAGTTATTTGAGGTTAACGCCACTATTTTGCGCTATGGGCAACAATAATGAATAGTGTGACAGCTGATCTAACAAGGTTGATAGGCCAATTTAATGGCCTTGACTGGTTGATTATGGCTGTGGTGCTGGCGTCACTGCTGTTAGGTATTGTCCGGGGGTTTGCGCGGGAAGCCTTGTCGTTAATGGGGTGGGTATGCGCTTTCATCGGCGCTAATTTACTGGCCAAACCTCTCGCTGCGTCACTGCTGGCAATGAGTGATAGCGCAACACTGCGCTACCTAGTCGGCTGGGGGCTGGTTTTTGTCGGTGTTCTAGCTATTTTCAGCGTGTTGGGAAGCGTGCTTGCTAGGCAGCTACGTCAACCTGGCTTCAACATTGGCAATCGATTTCTTGGTGCTGTATTTGGCATTGCTCGAGGCCTCGTCATCATGATGGTCGTTACCTTGATGCTCAAAGGCATGTTGCCAGACTCCGAGGAGGATTGGCTGGATCGGGCTCAGCTGGTGCCAATACTGGAAGTAATGGCGGATTGGTTCAGTGAAAATGTTGATGATGTACTCCAGAGTAATCCAGTAGAGACAGTGGATGCCACTCTTGAGTCCCAAGAGTTGCTTTAAGGTGGGAGTACGCCCATGTGTGGCCTAGTTGGTATGGTTGGTAGCTCAGAAGTCGCCGCGGATATCTATGACGCACTGACCATGTTGCAGCATCGAGGTCAGGACGCTGCAGGCATTATGACGTTTAAAGACGGTAAGTTCTTGCAGCGCAAGGGTGAAGGACTCGTGCGCGATGTCTTTCGTACCCATCATATGACCCAACTATTGGGTAACTTTGGCATTGGTCATGTGCGTTACCCTACCCAAGGGAGTTCTGGTACCGCTCTGGCTCAGCCTTTTTATGTTAACTCTCCCTACGGGATTGCCTTGGCACATAATGGCAATCTCACCAACGCCGACAAACTCAAAGCGGAGTTATTTCAAAGTGACCTTCGACATTTAAATACCGATTCAGACTCAGAAGTACTTCTCAACGTGTTTGCGCATGAATTGCAACGACTGGGTAAATTAGTCCCCGAGTCCGAGGATATATTTGCCGCGGTGGAGGCTGTGCATCGCCGCTGCGAGGGGGGGTATGCGGCGGTTGCGATGATTGCAAATCATGGTGTACTGGCTTTTCGAGACCCCTATGGTATTCGACCTCTGGTGATTGGTGAGCGAGAGAGCAGTACGGGCGGTACCGATTATATGGTCGCCTCTGAAAGTGTTGCGCTAGACGTACAGGGCTTCGAATTACTCGGCGATGTTGCGCCCGGAGAGGGTATTTACATTACTCAGGAGGGCAAGCTTATTCGCCGTCAATGTGCTCTGGCACCCCGATTAGTCCCCTGTATTTTTGAGCACGTGTATTTCGCCCGTCCAGATTCGATGATGGATGGCGTGTCGGTTTACAAAACCCGAATGCGTCAGGGGGAGCGCCTTGCCCGGAAAATACTAAAAGAACGACCGGACCACGACATTGACGTGGTTATCCCTATTCCCGACACTAGCCGAGTGGCCGGTCAGTCTGTGGCGCATGAGCTGGGGGTGAAGTTTCGCGAGGGTTTCATGAAAAATCGCTACATCGGCCGAACATTTATTATGCCCGGCCAAAGTCAGCGTGCGAAATCTGTCCGTCAAAAACTCAACCCGGTGCCATTGGAGTTTAAAGATAAAATAGTCTTGCTTGTCGATGACTCTATCGTCAGAGGAACGACCTGTGGACAAATTATCCAAATGGCGCGAGATTCGGGCGCCCGTAAGGTTTATTTTGCTTCCGCAGCACCGCCGGTGAGATTCCCCAACGTGTATGGTATCGATATGCCCGCCGCTACTGAGCTCATAGCGCACGGTCGTGATGTTGAGGAAATTTGTCGGCTGATAGGGGCCGACTGGTTGATCTATCAAGACCTTGAGGATTTGCTGGAGTGTTCTCGCGAGGGTAACGAGGCGATTGACGGCTTTGAATCGTCAGTTTTCGATGGTATTTACCCTGCGGGCACCATTGATCAAGCCTATCTCAATAGCGTTGAGGCTGCTCGCGCTGAGGGATCAGCACTGCGGCAGGCGGTCGCTCAAGAGGGCGGCGTTGTCGGCCTGCACAATGACGGATAGGGGCGCTGTGTGACACAAGATAGAGGAAAATGGTTAGACGATGCCATGCCTGAGACGAGAGCCATTCGGGCCGGGATTTGTCGAACCTCGGAGGGCGAGCACAGTGAGCCCATCTTCACGACGTCTAGTTACATTTTTGATTCGGCGGAAGACGCAGCTGCCCGATTTTCGGGCGATAGCGAAGCGCAGGGTAGTAATGTTTATTCGCGTTATACCAACCCCACAGTGCGAGGCTTTTGCCAGCGATTAGCTGCGCTTGAGGGTGGTGAGGCGTGTGAGGCAACCGCCTCGGGTATGGCGGCGATCCTCTCTGTGTGCATGACGTTTTTGCATACCGGCGATCATATTATTTGTTCCCGTGACGTATTCGGTAGCACTCTGGGCTTATTTGAAAAGTACCTGAGCAAATTTGGCATTGATATCAGCTTTGTACCTCTCAACAATACCGAGGCTTGGCGCCATGCCGTTAAGCCAACGACACGGTTACTGTATTGTGAAACACCGTCTAACCCCCTTTGCGAAATTGCCGATATAGCGGGCTTAAGCGGTATTGCTCGAGAGGCGGGTGCTCGTCTAGTCGTTGACAACTGTTTTTGTACGCCAGTGCTGCAGCAGCCGCTCAAACACGGTGCCGACATTATTATTCATTCGGCGACAAAGTATCTTGATGGCCAAGGACGGGTCATGGGGGGGGCGGTGGTGGGTAACGCAGCCGATATGGCAGAGGTGAATAGTTTTTTACGGACTTGCGGCCCTACCATGAGTTCATTTAATGCTTGGGTGTTTCTGAAAGGATTGGAAACCTTGTCACTGAGGATGCACGCGCACTCCCATAATGCGCAGACCTTAGCAGAGTGGTTGCAGGAGCAGTCGCCGGTCAGCAGGGTCCATTATTGTGGCCTGCCTGATCATCCAGGATACGATATTGCATGCCGTCAACAAAGTGGTTTCGGCGGCGTTCTGTCCTTCGAGCTCGCCGGTGGACAGGCCCAAGCTTGGCGCTTTATCAATGCCACACAGATGCTATCACTCACGGCCAATCTCGGTGATGCAAAATCCACTATTGTGCATCCGGCTACCACAACCCATGGGCGCTTGAGTAGTGAGCAGCGACAGGCTGCAGGTATCAGTAGTGGCCTGATTCGTATAGCGGTTGGACTTGAGCATATTAGTGACATTCAACAGGACTGTGTGCGAGCATTTAATGCGCTCTAATAGACCAATATCGGAGCAGGGGGCGTCTTTTCAGTGCAATCACTGATCGAACAAACCGTAGCTAATATTGGCGAGGTGGTCTTAGGCAAAGAACTTGAGGTGCGCCGGGCGTTGTGTTGCCTTTTATCAGGCGGACATTTACTGCTAGAAGATCTGCCGGGTATGGGCAAGACCACTTTAGCTCATGCGTTGGCACACAGCTTGGGGCTGAGCTTTGGGCGAGTGCAATTCACCTCTGATTTACTACCCTCAGACATTCTTGGTCTGTCGGTATTTGATCGCGAACGGAGTGATTTTGAATTTCAAGCAGGACCGATTTTCAATCAGCTCCTGTTGGCAGATGAAATTAATCGGGCCACACCGCGAACGCAGAGCGCACTTCTAGAAGCGATGGCCGAGGCACAAGTGAGTATCGATGGACAGACACGGCCTTTACCGAACCCATTTTTTGTCATTGCCACCCAGAACCCCATTCACCAATCGGGAACTTATGCGCTTCCCGAATCCCAGCTCGATCGCTTTCTCATGCGCCTAAGCATCGGCTACCCCAGCGCAGAGGCCGAGCGGCGGCTATTGGTACGAGGGGACCAGAGTGGTCTAGCCCAATTGCCGATCAGTATGAATGCACAGCAGCTGGTAGAGATACGCGGCTCTGTTAATGCAGTGGCGCTCTCCGATAGTCTGATCGCTTACGTTCAACGCCTAACCGCGTTCACACGAGACGCGCCTGAATTCGCCATGGGTCTTTCGCCCCGAGGAATGTTAGCGCTGGTGGCCTGCGCGCGTACCTGGGCGTTAATGGCGGGGCGCGATTATGTCGTGCCCGATGATGTCCAAGCGGTCATAGAGTCCGTTGTCGCGCATCGATTAGTTCCCAGCGCTGATTATTCAGGCGATGGCGCCGCGTTGGTAGCATTAATGCAACGTAGTGTCGACGTCATACCCGAGTAGTCTGACTGGTGAAGCTAACGGGCGCCTTTTACAGTATCTATCGGAATTGGCTCAGTCGGCGTTTGCCCGCCGCCCGAAGCATCACCCTGGAACAGCGACGATTATTTATTTTTCCAACGGCGGCAGGGTTTTTTTTCTTAGCGACGCTGTTGATTATGTTACTGACGGCCATTAACTATCAAAACAACATGGCGTACGGATTAACTTTTTGGTTAGCGATGCTGTTCATTGTCGCGGTCCATTTCACCCATGGTAATTTGCTAGGGTTGACGATGACTGCGGTAGCTGCTGAAGCAGTGTTTGCGTATCAGCAGTCGGGTTTTACCCTACGCTTGAGCGGGGGCGGTAAGCGAGCTGGCCACTACAGCGTCCGCTTGCTATGGCCCGATGCCGAACAGGTGGTAGATGTGGGGGCAGGGCAGGGTCGCACGGTGACGCTGCATCAGGCTGTTGGCCAACGCGGCTATTTCTTGCCACCAAGGTTACGCATTGAATCGGTTTATCCGCTGGGTCTTCTGCGCTGCTGGAGCTTTGCGTATTTTGATTGTCAGGCATTGGTATATCCCCAACCGCTGCCCGCCCCTGATGTTTTGATCTCTGTCAACGAGAAGGGCACATTGGGCACTAGCGATAGCAGCGGTTTGGATGATTTGGCGGGTTTTCGAGCCTATCAGGTAGGGGATTCAGCGCGTCATATTGACTGGCGGGCTTGGGCTCGCGGTCAAGCCTTGCAAACCCGGTTATTTAGCGCCCCTAGCCGCGAGGAACATTGGCTGGACTGGAACGACTTCGATGGGGGAAATACGGAGCAGCGTCTCTCCTGGCTGTGCTGGCGGATCATACAATTAGACGCGTCGGGGGATGACTACGGCTTGCGCCTGCCGAATGTGGAAATACCGCTGGCGGCAGGCGATCGTCAGCGGGAAGTCACCCTTCGCGCGCTCGCGTTATACGACATGCAACCTCCAGGAACGGGGTACCACCTATGACCTCGTCACTTTTACCACGGCAGGCTTTGTGGTGGCTTATAGGCAGCCAGCTGTATGTCGCGCTACCCCACTTCAGTCGAGTACCGCTGTGGATTCTTGCGGTCTATGCAGGCGCCGCACTCTGGCGTTTGCAGATGTATCGACATCGAGCAGACATGCCCCATAAACTCGTGCGCTTGATGTTGGGTTTGGGGTTGGGGGGTAGTGTCATTGTGAGCTATCAAACCTTTGTTGGTTTAGACCCTATGGTAGCGCTGTTATTAGTCGCTTCGGCACTAAAAGGGGTGGAGTCGGTTCGGGTAAAAGATGGCTATGTCTTAGTGTCCCTTGGGCTGTTCATCATGACGACCCAATTCTTATATGACCAACAGTTGCCCACTATGCTTTACGGCGTGATCGGCACGCTGCTGCTGGTGATCAGTCTCATCGCCATCAATCAGCGGCCCGGGGCATCTCTTGGTCGTCGTGAGTGTTTTCTGGCACTGCGAATGCTCGGACTTGCCATGCCGATGATGGTGGTTTTATTTGTGTTGTTTCCTCGCATTGATCCTTTGTGGAGTGTTCCGTCGAAAACGCAGCAGGGAACCACCGGCATGAGTGATGTGCTTCGCCCGGGTGATGTTACCCGCCTTGGGCGTTCGTCAGAGGTGGCGTTTCGCGTTCAATTTGATGGCTCAATTCCACCTAATCGAGAGCTGTATTGGCGAGGCATGGTACTCAACCAGTTTGATAATCGTGCATGGCGGACCTTGGAGTGGAAGGATCATCCAGCGATCGAGCGACAGCTGGAGCGACCTACCTTGGAGGGTGATTCCTTACATTATCACGTCATTATGGAACCCAGCATGCAGAATTGGCTGTATGCACTGCCCTATGCTGAAAGTGACAGCAGAGGTGTATTTGAAACATGGGATTTTCGCTTGGCGGTTGCCAAGCCACTGGAAAGTACGTTTTCCTACAAGGTGGTTTCACAGCAGCCCACAGCGCTTCAGCCAGTGCTCTCGCAATGGCGACGTGAAACGGAGCTCGCCTTCCCTCCCGGGTTAAATCCGCGAACTCGGGCGTGGGTGGCCGAGCAGTTAGCCGCTGTCGAGGGCGTCGATGATTTCATTCTACGCGTCCTCAGGTATTTTCGAGAGCAGCCTTTCTTTTACACGCTAGAGCCACCCGCTATCAGCGACGATGATTTTGTTGATCAGTTCATATTTAACAGTCGACGTGGCTTCTGTGAGCACTATGCCTATAGTTTTGTTGTGATAATGCGAATGGCTGGCATACCTTCTCGCATAGTTGGCGGATATCAAGGCGGAGAAGTCAACGATGTCAACAATACGTTAGTGGTTCGTCAGTTTGATGCGCATGCGTGGACTGAAATTTGGCTCGAGAATCGAGGTTGGGTCCGTGTTGATCCCACTGCTGCTGTTTCACCAGCGAGGATCGAGTTGGGCCTTGAGAGTGCTTTGGCGGAGGAGGAGCGGTTCTTGACGGATTCGCTGTTATCGGCCTATCGTTTTCGGAACGTCAGTATTATCAACTGGCTAAGATTACGTTACGACGCTGCTGCCTGGCGCTGGCAAAGCTTTATCGTCGGTTTCGACAGCGGGGAGCAAATCAATTTACTGAAATTATGGTTTGGCGAGATTAAGGTAGGTTGGTTTGTTGCGGCGCTGCTCGGTAGTTGGATAGCCATCCTTGGTCCGTTGACCTGGTGGATGACTCGGAGCCGGCGCAGTAGTGACCGGCTGCCAACTGAAAAAGCATTCGCGGCACTATGCCGGATTTTGGCTCGTCGTGGCATTGACCGACAAATAGGAGAAACTCCGCTGCATTTTTTAACGCGAGTGGAGGCTCAGTTGGCAGCGAATGATCCCTTAGTTATTGAGCTGGAAAAATTAGCAGTCAGGCTTTATGCGCCGGTTAGTGGGTCAATCGAATAACGAAGTAAGCGAGCGCAAATAGCACTAGCGCGGCGATACCGATCAGGCTCCAGCGGTGCATGGTTTGACTCCGCAGCTTTTCTTTGAGTCTGTCATCGAACCATAGGGCGATGTGATTGACGATGGCGAATAGCGGTGCTGTCGCCACTGAACCACTGGTGGCCACATGGCTAAACCCTAATACCAACTCAGCACCAGCAGCGGCCCCCACCCACTTAAAAAGCGGGAATATCGGTCTGGCTTCGGCCCAAGATAAGCGCATGAATGTCGTGGGTGCCTTCATAGGTATTGACCACTTCAAGATTCATCATGTGACGCATCACCGGGTAGTCATCTGAAATACCGTTACCCCCAAGCATGTCCCGGGATTTACGCGCTATATCGAGGGCTTTGCCACAGGAGTTGCGTTTAATCAGACTGATTAAATCGGGCGATATTTCTCCCGCTGAAAGCAGCTGTCCCGCTCTGAAGCAGCTTTGCAAGCCCAGAGCAATCTCTGTTTGCATATCGGCGAGCTTGAGCTGAATGAGTTGATTCGCAGCAAGAGGCCGACCGAATTGCTGACGATCCAGAGTATATTGTCGGGCGGTATGCCAGCATGTCTCGGCGGCACCGAGGACGCCCCAAGCGATGCCGTAACGGGCGTTATTGAGGCAGCCAAAGGGACCTTTAAGGCCCTGCACATTGGGCAGAAGGTTTTCCTCGGGAACGAAGACATTATCCATAACGATCTCACCGGTCACCGACGCACGCAGTGCGAGCTTGCCTTCTATTTTTGGGGCGCTGAGGCCGGACATTCCCTTTTCAAGAATGAACCCGCGAATAATGTCGTCGTCGGTTTTGGCCCACACGATGAAAACATCGGCCAATGGACTGTTTGAAATCCACATCTTTGCCCCGCTAACGCTGTAACCACCGTCCACGCTACGGGCTCGCGTGACCATGCCACTCGGATCGGAACCATGGTCCGGCTCGGTGAGTCCGAAGCATCCAATCCATTCGCCAGTAGCGAGTTTGGGTAAATATTTATCCCGTTGACTGTCGTTACCATAGGCATAAATAGGGTACATAACCAGGGATGATTGGACACTCAGCATGGATCGATAACCTGAGTCCACACGCTCAATTTCGCGCGCGATCAGGCCGTAGCTGATGTAGTCGACACCGGGACAGCCATAACCTTCAATGGTGGGTCCTAGAAGGCCCATCTCACCCATTTCGCGAAAAATACCTGGATCAGTGGTTTCTGTACGATAAGCATCTTTTACGCGGGGAAGTAATTCGTTTTGGGCGTAGCCACGTGCGCTGTCGCGCACCATGCGCTGCTCTTCGCTCAATTGTTCATCGAGTTCAAACGGGTCTTGCCAATTGAGTTTGCTCCAGCGTGTTTGTCCTGCCATGGTGACTGTCCTCCGGCCGAAGGCAGTCAGTGCCCTCAACATAATATTTTAAGCCTAAAATATAAGTGTAGCAAATGTAGGTGCGCAACCAAATCCAACCCATGCAGCCGAGAGAAAAAACGGTGAATGTGTTCCCGTTTGGGCCATACAGGTTAACAACAGCTCGCGTTCTGGGGGGTTATCTAGCCTCAAAAACTCGCCGTGTAGCGTAACAACATGCGCTCAGCACTCAGCGGGTGGTAATACGATCATTGCTGAGTAATGAGGTGCTCAGCCTGTCGAGACGCGATAGCTGAGAGAGTGAAGGTGGGATTCACAGCGCCACTGCTGGGGAACAAGCTGGGTCCGGACACATAGAGATTGTCGGTGTCATGGACCCGGCCAAAGCTATCGGTGACTGACTGCTGCTCATCCTTACCCATGACGGTACCACCCATAATATGCATGGCCACTCGCGGCCCATGCCAGACTTCCCTAGCCCGTGCTGCGCGCATAATCTCTTGACCTTCATCGATGCGTTGCTGCCATAGTCTCGCCGTTCTGGCATCTAGATTGTGTTCAGTGCGAGCGAGCGCTATCCCATGGGTGTCTGTGGCATCGCTCAGAGTGACACGGTTGTTGGGTGCAGCAATGTCCTCAACGACTAAGGTCATGTTGGCTAAATGCTGAGCCGCATCCTGAAGCCACGGCTCGAGCTGGTTGCCAACAATATCTGGACGTCCGGTGCCATAGCCCAGCAGATCATGGGGCTTGATGGCATGGGCAATCAGCCATTGAGAAGAGCCAAAACCATTGCCCTGTTGTTTGTTGTCATAATCGTCATGGCTGAGTAACTGTCCGCCCGAGACCCCTTGGTGGGGGTAGGTGGGTTCATCGAATAAGCCAAAGACTGTGGCCGCGGGATGAGAGGTCAGATAGCGACCCAACTGGTCGAAGCGGTTACCGGGTGCTGGGGTGGTGTCTGCCGCAGAGCTCAATAAAATGCGCGCGGATTGGACGGTAAACGCAGCAATAATGACGTCTTTGGCAGTAATGGTGTGCCGTTCGCCACCTTGAAAATACTCAACGCCACGAATGCGTGCGGCCTTGTTGGGGTCCCGTAATACGCGACTCACCAAGGCGTTGTGCTCAAACTGGACCCCAGCTTTTTGGGCTCGTGGTAAGTGGGTTACCAGCGGGTTAGCCAACGCGCCAATTGGACAGCCCGCATCACACCAGCCATCGAACTGGCAGGCGGCTCTACCCTGGTAGGGTTGGCTGTTAATGGCAAGTGGCAACGGCGCGGTCCGCCGACCCGTTTTTTCGAAGCCTTTTTGCAGGATACGCGCCTGCGCAAACAGCGGCATGGGCGGCATAGGATAGGCCGCGCCTTCGGGTCGCCATATTTCCGCGTCGGCATCGCCGCTGAGTCCAACTTCTGATTGTATTTTATCGTAGTGGGGCTGTAGGGTTTGATAGTCAATAGGCCAATCCAAGCCGACGCCGTGGTCAGAGGCGACGCGAAAATCCCCCGGATGCAATCGCAGCCATACGCCGTAATGGTGGAGCGCTGAGCCACCGGTGCCAAAGCCTGCGTTGAAGGCATGACCCACTTTGTGATCACCCAATTCTTCAACCTGAGGGCCAGACCATTTGAGTCGCCTCGCCCAAATTTGTGAGCTAATCAAGTCGTCGGTGCTACGCTTAGGACCGGCTTCTAGCACCGTGACCCGTCGCCCAGATTCCGCCAGACGTGCAGCGAGCAGCAAGCCTGCAGCGCCGGCGCCGACAATCACGGTATCGGTAGACAACGCGTTACTCACCAGGGTTTTTTGGGTGTTATGTGAGCTCGATAAGGAATATCTAAGCGGGCAAATCCCTGCTCGGTGCCATAGACGACATCGAGGGCGTCAGCCCTGAGCACAAAGGAAAAGAAGCTGGCTGGAGGCCCCTGCCAGTCGGACACGGCATCTTCCCCCATAGCGGTTAATGCCAACTGCGGCGTCATACCATCTGCCGCCAGCAGGCGAATGCAACTGTCCAACGCGGGCCGATAAAAGCCGCTTTGTGCTGTAGTCGGTACACCGAGGTATTTCACTAAGAGTAATGAATCGTTCTTCGCACTGAGTTGACTATCGATGTAGGCAGCGATACCCGCCACGTGGGCGCCGGGCACGAGGGCATCGGCGATCACATTCATGGCCGAACATTGCGCGACACTTAAATGCTGTGGAGCAAAGCCGTCGGCTTGCGCCTGGGCAGGCGTAGACTGTAGCCAACTGCCATTAATACAAAACCAGCCGAGGGCAGCGCCCCCGGCGAGTAGCTGACGCCGTGTGGTGTCTGCGGTCATTAGAAATCTTTGCGGACACTGAAGGCGACGTACCGTGGCGCTTTGTAGGCCACTTCATTACAACCACACAGGGTAGCCAGATCAAAGCCTTGAACCCCAGGACGCTCATCGGTCAAGTTGCGAACAGCGAGGGTTGCCAGCCAGTCATTAACCGCATAGCTTAGCTGGGCATTGACGACTGTGTAGCTCGGAAATTTGTCAGCGTCGAAGTTGCGTAGATTGTAATAGTACTCATCGGAGTAGCTGACATCGGCCTGAATAGCCATGCGTCCGCTAAAGGCGTCAAAACCATAACGCACGAGCCCAGTCGCCTGAAATTCGGGCGCATAGGTGGGGTCAACGTCGCTAGCAGGTAATGGCGAACCATTGCGCAGTGAAACATCTTTCACGGTTGCGTCAAAATAGGAGCCTGACACAATAATATCGAGACCCTCGACTGGGGTCGTTTGAATTTCTAGCTCAACGCCGTAGTTATCGGCGTCTTTGTTGATAACAACGCCACCTACGCCGACAAAGAGAAACGCCTGATAGTCGGCATAGTCGTAGTAAAAGGCACTGCCGTTGATTCGCGTAGTACCGCCACCCAGTGTGGCTTTGAAGCCACCTTCATAACTGGTCAGCACCTCGGAGTCATAGGGTAGTCCTGCGTCACCCCCTGAACCAAAGTAAGCACCCAACAGCGGCGCATTATAGCTACCCGCTTTGACACCACGATTGACGCCGCCATAAATCATCAAATCGTCAGACACGTCGTAGGTTAACTGGAGTTTTCCAGCCCATAGATTGTCTGAGATATCATCATTATATTGAACGCCGGTGCCGGGGAAGCATTGGCTAGGATCCGAGAAGCAGGGCGCGGTGTT
>DGPA01000005.1:0-40547 GCA_002389505.1 Halieaceae bacterium UBA4452 | reverse complement strand
TCGTATTCGAGCTGGCCAAACAAGCTGTAGGAGTCGGTTTCAAGTTGAGCGACAGTTCCCACGTCAATGGGAACGCCACCGAAGACATCTGCGAAGGAGCCCTGAGGTCCCTTTAAGCCATTGTCCGATTCAGTGTCGATATTCAAGTAGTACAAGCCCGCCACCCAGCGACTATTGTCGGTCTCGCCGGTCAATCTGAACTCTTGGGTGAATGACTCTCCATCGACAGCGGCGTAGTTGGCTAGCTGATTGACCGGTGCAGAGTCGACGTCAATAAAAAGGAGCTTTTCGTACTGCTTAATGTCGGTGATGGAAGTAAATGTCATGCCGTTTTCAAGATCATAGATGGCACGAAAATTAATTCCCGAGTTCTCAGTACTGCCTTGATCTTCAAAGGCGAAGTCGCCGGAGAAGGTAAAATCATCGCCGTCGGGGTCAATATAGCCGAAGAAATCCGCTCCGGGTGCTAAGCGTCCGGGGAGACCGCCACCACCACCGGGCAGTAATTGATCTCCGTCTTCAATGTCGGCACCGCCATCGAGTCCCGTGTCATTGCCGTTTTGATCCAACAACGCGGTTAATCGGCTTTCATTGGCAGGGGTATTGATCACGTTAATGAGTTCGGCTGGCGTGGCGGGATTACCATCGTGATCTTGCACAATGCCCATGGTCGACTTACTTTGATAAGGACCTGTGGCGACCTCGCTTTCGGAGTAATTAACGCTCAAATCCATTCTCAGCTGGTCATTGGGCTGGAAGGCCAGGCGTAATCGCACCGCCGTGGTATCGTCATCACCTAAGTCGGCACCGGAACCGGGCCCTGGGTCGCCCAAAAACGGTAGCTGGTCGGCATTGCTGTAGAGATTTTCTAGATAAGCATCTTGTTTGCTATGGCGGAAAGCTACTCTGGCAGCGACAGTGTCGCTCAACGGACCACCGATGGCGCCCTCAACAACATAGCGATTGGCATTGTTAGCTACATCAAATTGACCTACCTCGATATCTAGGTAGCCCGTGGTTTCGTCAAATGTTGGGGCATTAGAGATAAAATGCACCAGCCCGCCCGTCGCGTTGCGGCCGAACAGCGTTCCTTGAGGGCCTTTCAAAATTTCAACGCGCTCTAAGTCAAAAACAGCAAAGGTTTGTGCCTGTGCGACGGCAATATAGCCTTCGTCGAGATAGACAGCGTTAGGTGCCTCAATAATGTCGTTGAAGTCATTCTGAGTGACCCCGCGAATGGAGAATTGCGTATTTTGCCCGGCTAGGTTGCCTGATATGTGAACGCCTGGGGCAAAGGAGGCAATGTCGAAGCTTTCAGAAACGCCGAGCGCATCCATTTGCGTGCCGCTAAACGCGCTAATCGCGATAGGAACGTCCTGGACATTTTGCTCCCGCTTCTGAGCTACCACGACAATTTCCTCAAGCACACTTTGTCCCGCGGCGGGTAAACTCAGCGTTAAGGTGGCGATAACGCTCGCCAGCACTGAAGGTTGAAAGGATGGGGCTTTAGTGGGTACCTGCTTATTCATGGGTGACTCCTTGAGTTTGAGCGCTTATGGGTGCGCAGCTTTCATAGTATGCGTGATAGTTTGCGGTTAAGAGTGTGTAAAGGCAAGTGATCTATGGGGTGTGTCTCAGACCTCTCGCTTCCAATCGGGGTATGACCTCCTGTCTGAAGTAGGGAAATTCCTTAGCGTAATCCAGAAAGGACAGGGTGGTTCCTGCGATGCCGGTATCACTCATTTGCTCCAGTTGGTCAGCAATATGGTCTGGTGTGCCGACGAGCGGAAAGCCCCCGTGTCCGGCGGCAAAGCGATCTCGAAACATGGCCAGTGCTTCTTTCGTAAATGATTGCGCGTGTAGGCCTTGTAAGGTCATCAAATTATCGACGGCTTCCCAGTCGGCATGCTGATTGGCATAGTAGTCGAGTGCCTCGTCAGCTTCTTTCTGGGTGGGACGACAAACTACCGTCGCGAATGTCAGCACCTTGACCGCGCGCTGGACTGCGGCTGAACCGGCATTGATGTCCTCGACCGTTGCTCTGGCCTGGTCAAAATCGAAGACGGGCGTAAACAAGAAGTCGGCATTTCGCATGGCAAACGCTCTGCCTTCCTCGGAAGCCGCCGCATTGAGTATGGGTAGATGGCTTTGTGCCGGATGGGGCAGGCTGTACACGCCTTTACCCTTATAATAATCGCCTTGCCAATCAAAAGGCAGGTCCTCACGCCATAACTTTTGTACATAGTCGAACCACTCTTGCGCCATCGCATAGCGGGCGCCATGCTCGGCGGGCAAATCAACACCGAAGGCATCATACTCAGGCTTATTCCAGCCAGCGACGACATTTAACCCCAGCCGCCCCTTTGACAATTGATCGAGAGTGGCAAGTTGCTTGGCAGTCACAACGGGATGGTTGAAGGCCGTATGAACCGTGGCAAAAATTTGAATGTGTTGAGTGTGCGCAGCGAGGCCAGCAGCCCAAGTTACCGTCTCGAGCACGTTGCCATGGAAATCGGTTTCTCCACCGTAGCCAATCCAGCGGGCAATGGGTAGCATGAACTCAAGGCCCGCATCGTCGCACTGCTTTACCAAATCGAGATTGTTATCCCAGCTGTTGTCCCACCGCTCAGGGACCTTGGTGACGGCCATCCCGCTTGAGCAATTCGAAGAAAAAATACCCAGCTTGAGCTTGTTGCGGTTGAACATGGGGGATGTGTGCGCTTGAGCCATTAAGCTGTTCCTGAGTAATGATGTGCCGCAAAAATGACGATGATTGTCGGTGTGTGGACAATCATTTTATGTTTAAAATATTTGTATCAGGATGGGGGCGTGCTGGCAAGTAGCTGCGGACAAATAATGGAGGTCACGGGTGAAGCTCTTAGAAGATTTTTTTGTTGGGCAGCAGTTTGTGCTGGCGTTGTACACGGTCGACGAACAGGCGATTATTGATTTTGCCACGGCATTTGATCCGCAGCCCTTTCATACGCTGTCCGATCATCCGCGCACCCATGCGCTAGGAGGGCTGATGGCCAGTGGCTGGCATACGACGGCGATCTTTATGCGCCTAGCGGTAGATGCCTATATGTCCGACGCCGCTATTTTTACTTCCCCAGGGGTTGATAACGTCCGCTGGCTGGCGCCTGTTAGGGCGGGTGACACGGTGGAGGGCTGCGTAACGATTACGTCGGCGAGAGCTTCTGCGTCGAAGCCTGATAGAGGCATTGTACAAGCCGATGCACGGCTCTGGAATCAAGACGCGGTTGCCGTGCTCTCGCTCAGTACTACAGCCTTTATAGCCACACGTGAAGGCTTCAAAGAAGCGTTTTGGAGTGGGTCATATTGATGCAGCGGGCTACAGAATGGCAGTGACTTCGATTTCAACCAGCGCCTGTTGTTCAACCAGTGCCGACACTTCCACCACGCTCATCGCAGGATAATGTTTACCCATAATATCTCTATAGGTGGTGCCAATGGCTTTCAGTTGACTCAGATAGCCATCACGATCGGTGATATACCACGTCATGCGGGTCATATGCTCGGGCCCTGCACCACCCGATGCAAGCACTGCACGGACATTGAGTAGCGCCTGACGGAATTGACCCACAAAATCCGTACATTCGAAGATTTCCTCGGCTGTCCAGCCAATCTGGCCGCCACAAAATAGATGTTGATTACCTTGCGCGAGAATACCGTTGGCGTACCCTCTAGGACGTCGCCAACCGTCGGGGAGTAAAATTTTGTGCATGGGGCTCTCCATTTACATTCACCAGGGAAGCTATTATATTTTAGGTTTAAAATATTAGCCATACGCAGAGTCATCAGCGCCGCTGTTAAGTGGCGATGTAGGTGCCTTAGTATGGGTACATCCCGCAAATGAGGAACATAGATATGGATCAGAATTCATTGTCGGCTTTAGCCGCTGACTTGACGTCGGGCGCTGTCCGAATTGTTGACCTTAGCGTTACGCTGTCTTCACAAACACCCATATTGGTGCTGCCTGAGGAGTTTGGCTGGGGCAAATCTTGGCCCTTCAGCAAAGAAGAGATTTCACGCTATGACGAGCGAGGGCCCGCTTGGTATTGGAATAATATTTGTTGTGGGGAGCATACGGGAACGCATTTTGATGCCCCGATCCATTGGGTGACTGGCAAAGACCACCAACACCATGCAACAGATACATTGCCCGTAGAGAACTTTGTAGCGCCCTGTGTGGTGATCGATGCGGTGGCTGAGTCTCAGGCAGATCCGGATTTTTTAATGACCGTAGACTTTGTTAAGCAATGGGAGTCTGAGCATGGAGAGATACCTCGAGGTGCTTGGGTCCTCTACCATACCGATTGGTCCAAACGGGAGAGCGCATCAGACTTCTTGAATCGTGACAGTGACGGATTACACAATCCTGGTTGGGATCCGGCGACCGTTATTTTCTTAGCTGAAGAACGGCAAATTATAGGCGTGGGGACCGAGACTGTTGGGACCGATGCTGGCCAGGCCAGCGCCCAAGAACCACAGTTCCCCTGTCACAACCTCATGCATGGAGCGAACAAGTGCGGCCTGGCAAGCCTTGCTAATTTAGATCAGTTGCCTCCCACAGGCGCTATTTTAATAGCGGCGCCGTTAAAAATCGAAGAGGGCTCGGGTAGTCCTTGTCGTGTTTTAGCGCTGGTGGGTGCGAGTGATCAGTAAATTCGGTGTTAACAGAGGAATAACCTCTGATGGCTGAGCGGTCCTTTGCACAAGAGGTGATGAAACTTCGTGCTGGCGCAGGCGAGGTGTTTAAAGGGGAGGGTATTCTGGCGATTACCAAGGCCCTTTTGCAATCTGGTGTTAGCTACGTGGGGGGGTACCAAGGCTCACCCATTTCCCATTTGATGGATGTGCTAAACGATGCGCAGGGCATTTTGGGTGAGCTGGGCGTGCATTTTGAAGCGAATGGATCCGAAGCTACGGCTGCGGCTATGCTCAGCGCATCCATCAACTATCCACTGCGGGGCGCAGTCACCTGGAAGTCAACCGTGGGGACTAACGTTGCTTCTGATGCCTTATCTAATGTGGCATCGAGTGGTGTGACGGGTGGCGCCATGGTGATTGTCGGCGAAGACTATGGCGAAGGCTCCAGTATTATGCAGGAGCGTACCTATGCTTTCGCGATGAAGGCACAAATGTGGCTGCTGGATCCGCGGCCCAACTTAACCAGCATGGTCGATACCGTGGAAAAGGGCTTTGAGCTGTCAGAGGCTTCGAATACCCCTATTTTTTACATGATGCGTATCCGCGGTTGCCATGTGACCGGTGAGTTTGTTGCCCGCGACAACGTCGCGCCCGCGTTCAATAAAACGCACCCGGTGAGCCCTCAACGAGAGCCCGAAAAAATTATTTTGCCCCCCTTTGTTTACGCTCAGGAGCGGGAGAAAATTCAGCATCGCTTGCCTGCAGCCATTGACTTTATTCAGCGTGAACGTCTCAACGAGTTTTTCTCTGGGATGCACGAGCATCTCGGCATCATCACCTGCGGTGGCTCATACAATACGGTTATTCGTGCCTTGGAACGTCAGGGCTTGGCCGATATTTATGGCAATGTTGATATCCCTATTTATTGTTTAAACGTTGCCTATCCGCTCGTGCCTGAGGAGCTGGTGGAATTCTGTTCTGGCAAAGAGCAAGTGTTAGTGTTGGAAGAGGGCCAGCCAGAGTATATCGAGCAGGGTATTCAGACGGCCTTACGCCGTGCAGATCTACAGACTCGCGTATACGGCAAAGACATTATGCCAATGGCTGGTGAATACACCGGACAGGTCATGCTTGAGGGCATGACCCGGTTTGTTTTAGCGTCGAAGCGCGCGCATATCCCCTTAGCATTGTCGCTCGAAGACGTGCTTGCACTTGAGACGCCACTCAGTCAGGACGATATTGCAGCGCTCATGGAAGAACTACCGCCACGGCCTGCGGGCTTATGTACTGGCTGCCCAGAACGACCCATTTTTTCCGCGGTGAAACAATTACAAGAAGAGCTCGGACCGTTTCATATTTCCTCTGATATCGGCTGCCATTCCTTTGCCACTGCAGCGCCGTTCAATTTAGGCAACACGATTATGGGGTACGGTTTGTCCCTAGCCAGTTCCTCGGCTATGCGCCATACGCTGCCGCACAAAGCCATCAGCATCATGGGCGACGGCGGATTTTGGCACAATGGCTTAACCAGTGGTGTAACCAGCGCGGTTTTTAATGGCCACGATGGCTTGTTGGTGGTGATTGACAACGGTTATAGCGCCGCCACGGGCGGGCAAGATATTCCCTCGCTCGTTCAGCCAAATCTGATTGCTTCAACCATTGATGCGGAGCTTCCAAAACGCCATGAATGGCAGAGTATTGAGGCGGCTTGCAGAGGCGCTGGGGTTAAGTGGATTCGCACGATCAGTAGCTACAATATTGACGCCATGAAGCGCACGCTGAGGGAAGCGCTCACTACTGCAGCGCCGGGATTAAAAGTGATCATTGCGGAGGGCGAATGCATGCTGAATCGCCAGCGCAGAGTCAAGCCATTGCTCAAAAAGGCAATAGCAGAGGGGAAACGGGTCGACAGGGCTCGGTTTTATGTCGATCCCGAAACCTGCACTGGTGATCATGGCTGTGTACGCCTGTCGGGGTGTCCATCGCTTACCATTAAGGACAATCCCGATCCGTTGCGGATCGACCCAGTGTCTTATGTTGATAATAGCTGCGTGGGCTGCGGTGTGTGCGGAACAAATGCTCACTCTGCCGTACTCTGCCCCTCATTTGCACGCATCGATTTGGTGCACAATCCGACGCGGTTCGATACGTGGAAGGCTCAGTGGCGTCAGCGGTTTAGCCAATGGTGGCGGGAGCGTGATCGGCGACGCTGGGTGGCTTCTCGACTATGAGCAATCGACCTATCACTATGCTGATTGCGGCCTTGGGAGGCGAGGGTGGCGGCGTCCTGACAAATTGGCTGATTGAGGTCGCTGATCGCAGTGGCTGGCTTTGTCAAAGCACGTCCCTTGCAGGCGTGGCCCAGCGCACAGGCGCGACTATTTACTACTTGGAATTTATACGTCGCGAAGATGCCGGCGCTGATCCCGTACTGTCGCTATTTCCCTCTCAGGGCGATATTGATATTGCAGTGACATCGGAGATTGCCGAGGCTGGCCGCATGCTCAGTAGAGGGTTTGTTTCCCCCAAGCGAACAACCTTAATATCGTCGGACCACCGTGTTTTTGGTATCACCGAAAAAAGTGCTATCACCGACGGTGCCATCGATACCCCTATGCTCATTGAGTTGGCCGAACGTTATTCAAAGCGGTTCGTGTCTTTTAATGTGGATACGCTGGTGAAGCGTCATGGGACGGTTATTTCGGCGGGGTTATTGGGTGCCATTGCTGGTGCCGGCGTACTGCCCTTTGATAAAGCCATCTTTGCGGAGATTGTTGCTGGGAACGGCGCCTCGACCGCTAACATGGCGGCGTTTGAGGACAGTTTTTTGACTGCACAACGCCATGATGGCATCCCCCTAGAGGGTGATGAGCCCGCGCCATTTATACTGCCCGAACCGAGCTCTGAGCTGGGTGCGACCCTACTTCCCCAAATCGCCGCATTGCCCCCTGCGATTCACGAGGTGTGTTATCACGGTGCACAGCGATTGGTCGATTACCAAGATCTCAGCTACGCGCAGCAATTTTTAGTCAGAGTAGTGCGCTTAGTTGAGCGCGATAGCGCTGCTGGCCATTATGAACTCACGAGCGAGGCAGCCCGCTGGCTGGCGCTATGGATGGCATTTGAAGATGTCCCACGGGTGGCGCAACTCAAGCTTCGTCCGGAACGTGAAGCATCCATTCGCGAGGAGGTGAAGGCGGCACCGAATCAACTATTGAAGGTAACCGAGTTTTTTCACCCACGCGTAGAGGAGGTCGCCGCCATGTTGCCAACGCCGATCGGTCGATGGCTCGTGAACTCGGCTATCTCTCGTCGGCTGCTGACTGCCGTGCTAGGTCCACGGAAACTCCGGACTGACACCATTGCTACGCAACTTGTTCTGAGGGGCTTAGCCAGTGTCCGTCATTGGCGGCGAGCGACCTTGGGTTTTTACCTTGAGCACCAAATGATTGACCGTTGGTTCAACGCCGTGATCGGCGCCTCCGATGACGCGCTTGCTTTAGCGCTAGCAGATTGTGGTCGTATGGTGAAAGGGTATGGTGCGACCAGGCATCGGACGACGACGCAGTTGATGGCGATTATCGGCGGCGTCGAAGGGGGTGGAGTCAGCACATCGGAGCAGGTACGCAAGCTCTATTCCGCCGCGATGACACAGCCAGACGATCAACTTTTTCAGATCGCTCTGTCACCACCGAATAAGTCGTTCATGGTTTGATGTTGTGAGGAAGCCGGGTGTTATGACGCGCTTTGTGAAAGCCATCGTGCTGGACTGGTCTAGCTACTGGCCGGGGATGGGCGTTGCGGCGATGATCGCCATGGCAGCTACGTTTCTTTCCATGCGCTATGGAGCGCCAGCGATGTTGATGGCGCTGTTAATGGGATTGGCCGTTAATTTTCTTGGGGACAGCCCTAAGATTTTACCGGGCATCGAGTGGGCGGCATCGACGGTTTTGCGGCTGGGCGTTGCACTGCTAGGCCTTAGAATAACGGTTAATGATGTGGTGTCTCTGGGATGGCTGCCTATTATTGCCGTTTGTAGTGCGGTATTGATGACCTTGGGTTTCGGTGTGGTCATGGCGCGATTATTAGGTCTGAGTACCCGACTGGGCCTGCTAACGGGCGGTGCGGTGGGTATTTGTGGTGCCTCGGCGGCTATGGCGATCAGCAGCGTTTTTCCCGGAGACGGCCAGCAGCGCAAAGATACGCTGTTTACCGTTATTGGCGTCACCACCCTGAGCACCATGGCTATGGTCATATATCCCTTGATCAGTCATGCCTTTGCTCTCAGCGAGAGCGCTACAGGCTTGTTCCTTGGTGCCACTATTCATGACGTTGCTCAGGTGGTGGGGGCTGGCTATAGCGTGTCTGCCGAGGTCGGTGATTTAAGCACTTTTGTAAAATTATTACGGGTTGCCATGCTCGTGCCGGTGGTGATGGTGATCGGTCTGCTGGTTCGTCGAGGTCTGCACAAAGCGCAAGATAACACGGTGTTGGCGCCTCCAATCCCTTGGTTTCTTGTGGGTTTTGTCGTGTTGTTTTTAGTCAATAGCGTCAACCTCCTACCCGCTCCATTGGTGGACAGTGCCGCGGCGAGCGCTTCATGGTTACTGCTCATTGCGATTGCTGCACTAGGGGTTCGCACATCGCTGAAGGAATTGGGCAGTGTCGGTCTGCGTCCAATGATTCTGATGGTCGCTGAGACCATGTTTATTGCCTTGATTATGCTCAGTTTCGTGCTGGTCTATTCGTCCTCAATAATGTGACAGCGCGCGCGCGGCAAGATCAGATACGGTGCTAGACGGTCGGTGAGTGACTTCGTTCAGCGAGGATATCGATTTCAAAGGACATGACTTTATTGCCGTATTGGTTAAACGCCTCATTGCGACTGCGAATACTTCCCCATCGGTCGCGAATGACTCCATCTGACTTAGCAATAATTTCATAGGTGTAGGTAATGGAGTGACCTGGCCTGACGGGTTCAAACCACTCGAGGTTTTGTAATGCCACCCCTGCGCCATTGCGTCGACCATCATTCACGCCCTGGGCGTAGATTTCCATATAGTCGACCATTTTACGCATCCACATGGCGTTGATATGCCAAGGCGCGGCAATGAGACCACGAAAACGTAGGTGACGGGCCTGCTCAGCATCGGTGTACTCAGGTCTGGGAGAGAACTGTCGTGCAAAGGTGATCATTTCTAACTCGCTGAAAGTATGGCTGCCGAAGACGTGGAATTCTCCGACAGGCAGATCCTCAAACCAGCGATTGCGTAAATACAGCGTTGTCATGAGGAACGCTCTTGGGCAAGCCCGGCCATGCCTCGCTGATCAATCGCTACCTGGCATTGAAGCTCAGCCACGACTTGGTCTTCGTGGTTGATCAGTGTCACCGACAAATGAGCCGTATCACAACAGGGAATAGCGCTGCCTGATGTTAGTTTGTACTGCTCAATGCGGGCCGCCAATGCCGTGTCCACAAAGGAAGGTCGCTTCCAGCGTAACTCGTCAACACGGGTAATATCGACAAAAGCAATGTCGGCTGTTAGCAGTGCTTCACCAATGAGTCGTGTCCCCAGTGCCGCCACTTGCCAGCCGCTAGCGCACAAACCACCAAAAATCGAGGCTTGAGCGGCCGCTTCATCGAGATGGTAAGGCTGTGGGTCGAAGGCCTTGGCATAGCCAGTGATGTCCTGCCGGGATAGCACATGTTCCTTGCTCTTCATTGGGAGGTCACTCTGTTATTGGATAGATAACGCTGGATAACGATTAACCGATGGCGATAATTGTATTTGATGCAGGGTAGAGCTTAACCACGATTCTGTAGGACTGATAGTGTACAACGAATCATTGATGTGGACAGGGTTACTGTTGAGCAAGCAAAGAATGGTCAGTCGTCGCTTGTGATGGATGGCGCTTAGGCCTAGGATGCGCTGTTGAATGAGGGGCCAGTAAGCGGCCACTGACGTTGTGTTGCACAGTGAGGATATGAGCATGAGTTTGAACTTTTATAACAGTAGCGTTAGCAGTTACCTGCAAGTGTTGGGTGGGGTGAAGCAGGCCATGGAGCGCGGTGTCGCTCATGCCGCTGAGTCAGGTATGGAGTTGAGTGAACTGGCCAACGTTAAAATCCACGAGGACATGTTGCCCTTCAGCTTTCAGGTGATTTCCGTTTGGCATCATTCGCTGGGTGCCCTTAAAGGGCTAACCCATGGCCTATTCGAACCGCCGCCTAGCTTAGGTTCTCTAAGCTACGGAGATCTACAGGCGCTCGTGGACGAGGCGATTGCTTACTGCCAAAGTCTCGATGAGTCGTCGGTGAATGCCCTGAGTGGGCGATCTATGCTGTTTAAATTTGGAAAAACTGAACTGCCGTTTACGTCAGATGAGTTCTTGCTGTCGTTTTCTCTGCCCAACTTTTACTTCCACGCTACCACCACCTACAGTATTTTGCGTCAGCAGGGCGTGCCCCTGGGTAAAATGGATTATTTAGGCAAGCTGCGCATGGCTGTCTGACAGCGCTCTATGAGCAGGTGCTTGTCTTCACGACCGGTGGTTTAGTGCAGTCTGGCTGGCAATAATGGTGGTCTGCACCTCGCTGGCACCCTCGTAAATGCGCAGAGCGCGGATATCTCGGTACAGGGACTCTACGATATAGCCTTTGGTCACGCCCTTGCCGCCATGTAATTGTACGGCAGCGTCGATGACTTGCTGTGCTGTCTCCGTCGCGTGGTATTTAGCCATAGCCGCCTCTCGGGTCACTCGCTCGGCGGCGCAGTCCTTCGTCCAGGCCGCGCGGTAGACCAATAACGCACTGGCATCGACCCCTAACGCCATTTCACCTATTTTGGCTTGCACCAATTGTAAATCACCCAACTTACCGCCAAACATTTCTCGGACGTTGGTGTAATCGAGGGTTTCATCCAGTGCGCGTCGGGCCATTCCCAGTGCCGCCGCTGCGACCGTCGAGCGGAATACATCGAGAGTGGCCATGGCAATACCAAACCCTTTTCCTTCGATGCCAACCTGCTGTGTCGCAGGGATTCGACAGTGTGTGAATTCCAACGTACCGAGAGGATGCGGCGCAACCAGATCAATCCGTTCGGTGACCTCAAAACCAGGCGTGTTGGCATCAACAATGAAGCAGCTGATGCCCCGAGCGCCGCCGCTGTCGTCAGTGCGTGCAAAAACCGTATAAAAATCCGCAATGCCAGCATTGGAAATCCACGTTTTGGTTCCATTTAGAATGAACTCATCGCCATCGCGCTGAGCAACGCAAGCCATGGCCGCTACATCGGAGCCCGCATTGGGCTCTGACAAGGCAAAGGCGCTGATTTGCTCGCCAGCAGCGACCCGAGGTAGATAGCGGCTCTGCTGCTGGTTATTGCCAAACAGTGAGATAGGGCCACTGCCTAAACCTTGCATAGCAAAGGCAAAGTCCGCCAGTGCACTATGCCGTGCTAGGGTTTCGCGGATGAGACATAGACACCTGACATCGAGCTTGTCGAGATTGCCACCACCACTAGCGGGTACTGCATAGCCGGTGAAACCCGCCTCACCCAGCGCTTGGACCAAGCGCCGACAGGTGCCATCGAGGTCATCATGTTCATTGGCCACTAGTGCTGTCATATGCTCACAGGCCCATTGCTCGAGCGTGGCCTCAAGATCTCGATGATGGGCCTCAAAAAATGGCCAGTGTAAGTAGGTTTTCTCGCTCATAATGCACGTCCAGTCATTGGTGCCGTCATTGACATCCGGCGCTTTTCATTGGGTGAAGCGGTGGTTAATCACCCTTAAATACCGGCTTTTCCTTATTCACGAAGGCGTTATAGGCACGGTGGAAATCTTGCCCTTGCATGCAAATAGCCTGTGCTTGGGCTTCGCTCTCGATAGCTTGGTCCACCGACATATTCCACTGCTGATGCAGCTGATTTTTGGTGATGCCGTTGGCAAAGGTCGGGCCGGCGACAATCCGCTCGGCTACCTGCTTAGCACTGGTCTTAGGCTCATCGTCAATCCCATTAAAAAACCCCCAGCGTTCACCTTCTTCGGCATTCATTGAGCGACCGAGATACAACAGCTCACTGGCCCTGCCTTGACCAATGAGTCGGGGTAATAGCGAGCAGGCGCCCATATCACACCCCGCCAGCCCCACCTTGTTGAACAAAAAAGCGACTTTGGTATTGGCGCTTGCGTAGCGGAGATCGCTGGCCATGGCAATAATAGCACCGGCGCCTGCACAAACCCCCTCAACCGCACTGATAATCGGTTGACGACAAGCGCGCATGGCTTTCACTAAGTCCCCAGTCATGCGCGTGAAGGCCAGTAAGTCCACCATGTTCATTGTCGTCAGTGGACCGATGATTTCATGGACATCGCCGCCTGAGCAAAAATTACCCCCGGCGCCTTGGATGACAACCGCATGTACATCATCGGCGTAGGTGAGTGAGCGAAATAAATCTCGCAGCTCCGCGTAGGATTCAAAGGTCAGCGGATTTTTTCGCTCGGGGCGATTTAAGGTGATGGTGGCAACACCGTCGCTGGTCGCCCAGAGAAAGTGCTGCGCTTGATAGTCAGTCATTGTCGTCGTTTGCATAGTGACCTCGTGTTAGGACGTTTCTCCGCCATCAAGGGCAATGGCCTGGCCATTGACACAGGCGGCGGCGTCGCTCGCCAACCATAGCACTGCGGCGGCGACTTCGTGGGGTTCAATGAGTCGACCCATTGGATTGCAGTCGGTGAAATGGTTAAGAGCGGCGTCGAGGGTGCGACCGGTTTTTTTGGCGATGGTCGCTACCGATTGCTGAATAATCGCGGTATTGGTATACCCTGGGCAGATGGCGTTAACGGTGATTCCTTGGTTAGCGACTTCCAGAGCGAGGGCCCGAGTCAGGCCGAGGACGGCGTGCTTTGACGCTACGTAACCTGCAACGTAAGAATAACCTTTGAGTGCGCCAGTGCTGGCAATATTGATAACTCGTCCATTCTGGCGTGCCCGCATGGCTGAGAGTACAGCCTGGGTGCAGTGAAAAACGCCATTGACGTTTAGGTTGAAGGTGGCCTGCCAATCCTCACAGGTTATTTTATGAAACGGTGCGCTGGGTGCCATACCGGCACAATTCACCAGCACATCAATATCACCCAGATGCTGGTTGGCGGCTTCAACGGCGTCATTGACTTGGACGCGATCAGTGATATCGCAGGGGTGCACATAGGTATGCTCGCCCAGGGTATCGGCCAGAACGGTTAACGGCGCTTTTCGTCGACCGATGAGGGTGACGGCATATCCACTACCGTGTAGCGCTGTCGCAATGGCTGCGCCAATACCACTGCCTGCCCCTGTGACGAGGGCATGCCGAGTCATTGTTGTGCCTCTCTTGCCCGCCGGGCGTTGGTGTGCAGCTGTCTATACCCCAAAAAGTATTGATGTGACTCGCTAACGCCGGGGCCCTGGTAGCCCGTTTCCGCCGCCGCATGGAGTGTCCACTGTGGATCTGCTAGGTGAGGTCTTGCCATACACACTAAATCTGCACGCCCCGCAGCGATAATACTGTTGACGTGATCAATGTCATAGATATTGCCCACCGCGAGGGTGGCAACGCCGCCTTCATTGCGTATGAGATCCGACAGGGGGGTCTGGAACATCCGTCCTGGCTGGGGCTTTGCATTGTGGCTGGTCATGCCGGTAGATACGTTAATAATATCTGCGCCCGCATGAATAAATGCCTTGGCGATATCGAGTGCCTGTGCCTCAGTAATACCCATCTCGCCCACCCAGTCATGTGCCGATATACGCACCGACATGGGCTTAGACGTGGGCCAAGCGGCGCGCATAGCCCGACAAACTTCGGTCGGATAACGTAAGCGATTTTCCAAGCTGCCGCCATATTCATCGTCACGCTGATTGAGCAGTGGTGTGATAAAGGACGACAGCAAGTACCCGTGGG
The DNA here is from genome assembly GCA_002389505.1 of Halieaceae bacterium UBA4452. GTDB lineage: Bacteria > Pseudomonadota > Gammaproteobacteria > Pseudomonadales > Halieaceae > Luminiphilus. The sequence continues at coordinate 25,932 of DGPA01000005.1, read as the reverse complement.
CAGCGTGCATTTCGATCATATCGAATCCTGCTGCTTCAGCACGCTCTGCAGCAGCAACATGCTGTGCAAGGACTAGATCCATATCCTCTCGAGACATGGCGCTAGGTGTTGGACTATAGCTGTCGAAGGGTATAGCGCTGGCAGACAACAGCGGCCACTGCTCGTCTTGCGGCAGCGGTTCATCCAGTATCGCCGGATCCCACTTCCAGGGTTCGAGGGTGGCACCCTTGGGCCCTGCATGGCCTATTTGCATGGCGATCTTGGCACTGCTGTGTTGGTGGGTGAAATCGACAATACGGGCCCATGCGTCGCGCTGGGCATCACTCCATATCCCCGTGCACCCAGGTGTGATTCGTGCCTCTGGACTGACGTTAGTCATTTCGGTGTACACAAGGGCTGCGCCCCCTTTGGCCAATGCACCGTAGTGAACGAGGTGCCAATCATCGGGCATACCCTCGGTCGCACTGTACATACACATGGGTGATACGCAGATACGATTGTTGAGGGTCATATCGCGCAATTTAAACGGCAGAAACATGGGTGGCACCGGTTCGTTAACATGCTCGCCGATAGCTCGTTGCGCTAGGTGTTTTTCCATGCCGGCCAGCCATTCGGGGTCGCGCAGACGTAGATTTTCGTGACTAACGCGCTGGCTGCGGGTGAGCATAGAGTAATTAAACTGCTTGAGGTCGAAGGCTTCGATGTAGCGGGGTACATGCTCGAACCACACCATGGCGTTATGGGCGCTATTTTGCAGCCGCATGACATCGACCTTGCGCTCTTCCTGATAGGCTCTGAGTGCTTCGGGCACTGGCGTATCGCTATTCAGATGCTGAGCAAGGGAAATGGCATCCTCCAGTCCAAGCTTGGTGCCTGACCCGATAGAAAAATGGGCGGTATGCGCCGCGTCACCAATCAGCACCACGCGATTATCTTTGATCCAGTTGTCGCAGTAGACAGCCGGAAAGCTAATCCATGCTGAGCCTCGGACGTGGGCCGCATTGCTCATTAAGGTATGACCACCCAGATAGTTTTCAAAAATTTTCCGACAGGTCTCCGCACTCTCCTCATGGCTCATGTGCTCAAAGCCAAAGGCGTCATAAACCTCAGGGGTGGTTTCTACAATAAAGGTTGAGGTGTTTGCGTCGAATTGGTAGGCGTGCACCCAAATCCAACCGTGCTCAGTTTTTTCAAAAATAAAGGTAAATGCATCGCTAAAGGTTTGATGAGTGCCGAGCCACACGAATTTATTGGGTCTGGTGGTGATGGAGGTTTCGAAGGTTTCCGGATAAGCGTTGCGAATCTTCGAATTTAGACCATCGCTGGCAACAATAAGATCAACGTCGGCAAAGCGCGTGTGCAAATCTTCGAGTTGAAATTCGCTTTCAAAATGAAGTCGAACCCCCAACTCCTCAGCCCGGGCATGCAGCAACTGAAGAAAGCGTTTGCGGCCTAAGCCAATGAAACCGTGTCCGTCGGAGCGCTCAACTTCACCGTTAACATAGCAATCAATGAGATTCCAATGAATGAATTCGTCAATAGTCGTTTTGGCGCTAACCGGGTCGTTAGCCATCAGGTTGTCGACGGTTTGATCGGAAAAGACCACCCCCCAACCGAAGGTATCATCGGGCCGATTACGCTCATAGAGATCGATTTCATGCTCTGGATTGCGCAGTTTCATGCTGATACCAAAATACAGGCCCGCGGGCCCTCCACCTAGACAGGCAATTTTCATCGTGTGCGCCTCCGTGATCCTTCGTCGACCCTGACAGTCATTAGCGTTCGGCCGTTTGTTCAAGCAGCATATTTGAGGCAGTATAGACAAAACATTTTATATTTAAAATGTTTGTGTTGGTGAGGCCATCCTGACGATCTCGCTTGGGGTGGAAAAACAGTGAAGGATTGACATTGTGAAAACGACCAGTCAGGCGTTAGTAGAGCTCGACCACGAATCGCGACTTATTGAAGACGACCATCAATCGATCCGCTTGTGGCTTAGGCTGCTGACGTGTGGCAACCTCATCGAAGGGCGGTTACGCAAGCAGCTACGCGAAGGGTTTGGTACGACGCTGCCCCGGTTCGATTTTTTGGCTCAATTAGAGCGGGTTGACGCTGGATTAACAATGGGGGAGTTATCGCAACGAATGATGGTGTCGGGCGGCAATATTTCCGGCATTGCTACCCAGCTCGAGGAAGAGGGCTTGATCACTCGTGCGCCAGTGCCCAATAATCGACGAAGTTACTGCGTGCAGCTGACCGCAGCGGGCAAAACCCAGTTTGCTCGCATGGCGACTCGACATGAGCAGTGGGTGATCGACATGTTGGGCGTCCTCGACGCTCATGAAGTTGATCAACTTATGACCATTCTGAACAAAGTGAAGTCGGGCTTGGCCGGCCACAGGGGTGTCTGAGCGTGTGGAAGCCCCCAGAGAGAATCAAATACACCACCTCTGAAAATCAGTGGCCCTCCCAACAGCAAGCGGTAGACAGCCGGTTATTTTCCAAAATTGCTATCGGTAATACCGAGCTCAAGCAACGTACTTGGGTTCCCGCGATGGTGCCTTGGCGCTCCAATGAGGAAGGTGAAGTGACCGGCAATGTGATTGCTTGGTATCGTCGATTTGCTCAAGGTAAGCCTGGCGCCATCGTCATAGAGGCAACAGGGATACGCGATATTCCCAGCGGCCCATTATTGCGTATTTCAAGTGATCGCTATGTGGACGGTCTACGTGATCTAGTCGCGGCGGTAAAGGAGGCCAGCGAGGGACAAACCCAGTTATATATTCAACTCATTGATTTTTTATCGGTTCGCAGGCGCCCTGATCCCCAGAAATTTTTCGACCGCTTTCTAGAGGTAACAGCGGAGCACAGACGGGCACTTAACATGAATGATGCCTCTGAGGCTGAGATCAGGGCAGTGCTAGCTGATTTGCCTGCAGAGGAGCAGGAGCGCGTATTGACGGTGCGCGAGCTAGAGGCGCTGCGTTATGGCTATAGGGAGCGCGTTACCGACATGACGGCTCCAGGTGTTGCGGACTTGCCGGTAACATTACCGACATTGTTTGCCGATGCAGCGGCGCGTGCGAAGGCTGCAGGCTTTGATGGTATTGAGCTTCATTACGCCCATGCTTACACCATGGCGTCATTTTTATCGGCTACGAATACCCGTGATGATGGTTACGGCGGAACGCGTGAACATCGCGTTCGATTACCACTAACCGTCTTTCAGGCAGTTCGGCAAGCGGTGGGTCCTGATTATCCGGTGGGCTGCCGATTTCTTTCGGATGAAATTATTACGCAGGGAAGTGATCTCGACGATGCCTGTTATTTTGCTCATGAATTTGCCGAAGCGGGAATGGATTTTTTGAGCCTGTCCCGAGGAGGAAAATTTGATGATGCTAAACAGCCAAAAATTGGCGGCGCTGTTTACCCCTACACCGGTAAGAGTGGCTATGAGTGCATGCCATCCTACATTTCTGACGCCCAAGGCCCGTTTGAACGCAATGTTGAGCCTGTTGCCGAATTGCGCAGACGTTTGCGCGATGCGGGCTACTCCGTGCCGGTGGTGGTCGCAGGCGGTATTTATAGTTTCGATCAGGCTGAGCGTCTATTGCAGGAAGATCAGGCGGATATTATTGGCTTTGCTCGCCAAGCACTGGCGGACCCAGATTGGTTTGAAAAGGTGCGTCGCGGGTATGGCAATGAAGTGACTGTTTGTCGCTACAGTAACTACTGCGAGGGACTCGATCAAAAACACAAGCAGGTGACCTGTGAATTGTGGGACCGACAGCAGCTCGATGAAGACGGGCTTGTGCTCGCTAGCGATGGCAAGCGCCGATTAACCGCACCCCACTGGACGCCTAGTGGCTAGCTATAAGCCCTGTCAGATGCGTTGTAAAGCGCCCGGCATCAGCGAGAGAAAAACCCCACAGCGCAAATGGCAACTCATCAGCGCTACGGACTTTACTCAAGAACGGGCGGTAGTCGCTTGGTCAGCGCAGATTTTTCTTTGACCGCGTCACCGGTCAGCGCATAGCCGAGCAAGTGGCCGTTTGGGTCCTTGAAGCTGGCTTTTAGATTGGGTGACTCTCCTTCAATATGCCACGCTCCTTGTGCGTCTCGAGGTGGAGGTGCGACGGTGACTGGGCAAGCCGGGGTTTTTATTGCAACGGGCATGGCAGGGTAATGCACTGCGGTAGTTTGACCCGTCAGTGTGGCGCCGAGAGCCCGTGCGGCCGCGCTTAGGGGTGCCACATAAACCAGAACATGGCCTTCAACTTCAGCGCAATCTCCTAGGGCAAAAATACCCTCAACACTCGTGCGTAAGAAAGCGTCAGTTTTGATGCCCCGGTTAACGTCAATGCCTGCACGTTCAGCCAACGCCGTATTTGGACGCACACCCACCGCGGATAAAACAATATCTGCATCTATCGCTGTGCCATCGTTCAGGTTCATCCGATAAGCGTCGCCGACACGCTGCACACTAGTGGCTAACTTGCCAAAATGAAAGGTGGCCCCCGCGCTCTCCAACGCTGTCTGAACAGCTAACCCGCAGGCTTCCGGCAATAGCGTGGGTAGACACCAACCCATGGGGTCGACAGATTCAGTCACAAAGCCACCGTTGAGTAAGTCGTTGGTAAATTCACAGCCGATAAGGCCCGAGCCAATAATAGCGACTTTTTTTACCTGACGAGTCTCCACGAGCGCTTGAAAGTGCGCGTAGTCATCGAGGTCATTAATGCTCAGCACGTCACCCGCACCGTCTCCCGTTAGGGGGGGAGTAATGACGGCGGCTCCGGTAGCGAGAACCAAGCTATCGAAACTGAGGGGATCACCTTGCTCGAGAGTCAGCATTTTTGCAGCGCTATCGATAGCCGTCACGCGCGTACGGCTCCTCACCGACACATTGAACTGTTGAGCAAAGGCGTGGGCACTCTGTATGGCGAGCTTGTCGTAATTCAGACCCTTGGTATAGCCGGTAGATAGCAAGGGTTTTGAATAGATTTCTCCGCCATCGGCAGTGACCACTGTAATGGCGACGGTGGGGCTGTGGCGTCGAATCTCTCGTACCAGGCCAACACCGGCTAATCCCGAACCGATGATAACAACATGTTGATTAGCGGGTAATTGTGCCTGTTCGCTCGGGGCGTTAGTCGGCGTTATATCGGTGGTGGCCGATAACGTCGCGCTGTCAGTGGCCGACGTACCCTGGTCGGCCAGTGCAGGAGGGGTAACGTCTGATTCCGATGCCTCGGGCAGTGCATCGTGCTCGCTGCCGGGTACCCGTTCGAAGTCGTCCTTACCCACGCCACAGTCGGGACACATCCAGTCGTCAGGGACATCTTCCCACTTCGTACCCGGCGCTATACTGTCTTCAGGCCAACCTTTACGCTCATCATAGATGAGCCCACACACTATACATTCCCAACGTGCCATGGTTTTCTCCATTTAAGCTCTGATGACCATGATCTGAACGCGTTTGAAGCGCATGGCAACAGTGTCATTGTCTGATGGTCGCGAGTAAAAGTGTGCCCGCCTTGACCAGCGCAGCCTTCGCTGAAATCAACGTAGTTTTTTACATCGGTATGTCGTCCGAAGTAACGGCGATGATCGATTTTTGACGCAATGGCTACTCCCGGCAGGGTGTGGGAGTCGACAAGCGAGCGTAGGCCCCGGTGCGAGTATACTTTATTCTTTAGAGGAGAAAAATTGCCCTTGCTGCAGCTGCAATTGGCGGTGACATCAAGCGACATTATTCACGCATGGCGCCCCGAGTTTGCTCAATGTAAACGACTCAAGCGGTTTTTTTTGTTGAGAAGTTACCGCGTAACCCGATGAAACAGGTTCAAAAAACTGCGTTGCGGCAGGACTGGGGTGGAATTAGTAAACGATACTTCCCTCTAGACTCACTGTCCCTGTTCGTAAGAGGAACAGAGGCGCTGGCCGGTACGGAGTCGCTAGTGAGTGGCACTCACCGTCGCGCCGACTTTGGAGGCATTTCTGCGCTGTAGCTGTTCGCTGATCCAAGTGCCGGTAGCCATTAAATGATCAAGGTCGAGGCCGGTTGTAATACCCATGCCATTGAGCATGAACACTACATCCTCCGTCGCGACATTGCCGGATGCGCCTCGAGCATAGGGGCATCCTCCAAGACCTGCGATCGACGTATCAATGGTCGCTATGCCATAGTCAAGCCCCGCACTGATATTTGCTAACGCTTGGCCATAGGTATCATGACAATGCAGTGCTAGCTCCGAGGCGGGCAAAGTGGGGATGAGACAGTCGAGCAGTTGCCGCACGCTACCAACAGTGCCGACGCCAATGGTGTCGCCAAGAGATACTTCGAAGCACCCCATCGACGCTAATTCAGCGCTTACTTCGAGCACTTTTGTGGGACTGACCCGCCCTTCATAGGGACAGCCTAGCACACAGGAAACGTAGCCTCGTACGGGAAGTTGGTGGCTGGCAGCTAACCTTATGACAGGGTCAAAGCGACGAAGGCTGTCAGCGATTGAGCAGTTAACATTTTTTTGAGAAAAGCGTTCACTGGCGGCTGCGAATACCGCCACCTCGTCGACGCCAGCGTCAATGGCGGCCTCCAGACCCTTCATATTCGGTGTGAGGGCCGAGTAGGTCACCTGTGGCTGACGACGGATGCCCGAGAATACCGCGTCGGATGACGCCATTTGCGGCACCCACTTGGGCGACACAAAACTCCCTGTCTCAATATGTGTCAGTCCGGCATCGGCAAGGCGTTCCACTAAGGCGATGCGGGTCTCGATGGTAACCGGGAGCAGCTCATTTTGGAGACCATCTCTTGGGCTTACTTCAACAATCCGAACAGCAGTGGGCAGTGGCATGGTTTATTGAGTCTCATTGAACAATTCACGGCCAATGAGCATGCGACGGATTTCAGAAGTACCCGCACCAATTTCATACAGCTTGGCGTCTCGCAGTAGCCGACCCGCAGGATAGTCATTGATATAGCCGTTGCCGCCCAGCAATTGAATAGCGTCAAGCGCGCATTTGGTGGCCATTTCTGCGGTGTAGAGAATGACGGCAGCGGCGTCTTTTCGGCTATCTTCGCCACGATCGAGCGCGCGCCCTACGGCATAGAGGAAGGCACGGCTGGCGGCCGTGAGGGTGTACATATCCGCCACTTTTCCCTGAATAAGTTGAAATTCCCCAATGGCTTTGCCGAACTGCTTGCGGTCATGGACGTAAGGGACCACCGTGTCAAGGCAGGCTTGCATAATGCCAATGGGCCCACCTGACAGCACCGCGCGCTCATAGTCGAGTCCGGACATGAGCACCGCCACACCCCGATGCTCCTCGCCTAAAATATTGTCTGCGGGCACTTCGCAGTCTTCAAATACCAGCTCACAGGTATTGGAGCCACGCATACCCAGTTTATCGAGCTTCTGTGCGCGGGAGAATCCTGGTGAATCGCGCTCGACAATAAAAGCGGTAATACCTTTACTACCGCCGTCGGGTATTGTTTTGGCATAAATAATATAGACATGGGCATCGGGGCCATTAGTGATCCACATTTTGTTTCCGTTCAAGATATAGCTGTCGCCACGTTTATCTGCGCGCAAGCGCATACTGACCACATCCGAGCCCGCCTCTGGCTCTGACATAGCCAAGGCGCCAATATGCTCCCCGCTACAGAGCTTCGGCAAATACCGGACTTTCTGTGCGGTGGTGCCGTTTTTTTGGAGTTGATTGAGGCATAGATTCGAGTGGGCACCATAGGAAAGACCGACTGAAGCCGAACTTCTAGAGATTTCTTCCATGGCTACGCAGTGAGCAAGATAGCCCATGTTAGTACCGCCATACTCTTCGGCGACGGTCATCCCAAGCAGTCCCAAATCGCCAAATTTGCGCCACATGTCCATGGGGAATTCATTGGTGGCGTCGATAGTCGCCGCACGCGGCGCTAATTCCTTTTTACACAGCTGACTGACTGAATCCCGCAGCATGTCAATCTCTTCGCCAAGCGCATGATTAAGGGTGGGGTAGGGATGAGTCATGGGAATCTCCGATGTTGTCACCGTGTTGTTGACGCGCTTGATGGTGCGATGCCCGGGTTCGAGCTTCGACCTCGTCAAGATCATCGAGCAGGGTCCTAAGCTCCCTGAGTTGCTCTAAGCATTGCTGGCGTCGCTCGTCAATAGCCTTGAGCAAGGTGATTAGCTGCTGCTGGTTGCTGGTTTGAGGGTCGTACATGTCAATAATCTTGGCGCTCTCACGGAGCGATAGTCCCAGACGCTTGCCCCGCAGAACGAGGGTCAGCCGGGTTCGATCGGCTGGGCTGTAGACCCGGGTTTGACCGTTCCGGTGTGGCGTTAACAGCCCTTTTTCTTCATAGAAGCGCAGGGTTCGGGTGGTAATGCCAAACTCATCAGCTAGGTCAGATATAGAAAACTGTCTGGTCATCGGCGCTCCAGTGTCTTGTCAGACAGTGTACTTTACGTTAACGTAAACGGCAACAATGGTCGGGTGAAATAACGGCAGACAAGCGGCAGCTTTTCCAACAGCGGCGTCCCCCAAATTCACTGCGACTTGAAGGAATGCTCGTAGCCGGTCGTCTCGCCGGCGAGCGGTATGGAAGGAATGAGAGGGCGACCTATGAGTGTTCAACCCACCCCCCTGCTACTGTGGCGGCCAACGCCCGCGCAGGTTCAACAGACGCAAATGCAGCAATTTTGGTCTCACATAGAGCAGAAATACGGCTACCGTTTCTCAGATTACCGCGCCCTACATGCTTGGTCAGTTCGGCATCCTGAGAACTTCTGGGCAGAAATGTGGGCATTTTGCGGCATCGTAGCGGACACGGCGGGTTCCACCATCTGCGATGACAGGGCTAACATGGAAGGGGCCACCTGGTTTCCCGATGCGAAACTCAATTTTTCTGACAACCTACTGCGCATCAATGACAACAGCACTGCCTTGGTCGGTCTTAGTGAGTTCGGGGATCGGCGAACCCTGAGTTACCTCGAGCTGAATCAGCACGTCAATGCCATGAGTGCCGCTCTCCTTGCTGCCGACGTAACCGTCGGAGATCGAGTGGCAGGCTTCATGCCCAATATTATTGAAACCGTGGTAGCTATGTTGGCTTGTGCACGCGTTGGCGCTGTATGGACCTCATGTTCTCCCGACTTTGGTGTTAATGCCGCCTGCGACCGCTTTGCTCAGGTGGAACCTAAAGTGATGTTCACTAGCGACGGTTATTGTTACAACGCTAAAATTATCGACAGCGTCGCTAAGGCACGACAACTCTGCGAGGACATTGCCAGTATTCAACGACTGATCGTCGTGCCCTTTATTGGCACCTCTAGATCTCTTCACGCGATTGACGAACCCAGCGTTACTCGCGGTTCCCCACTGGATAACAACGCTCGGGGTAACTTTGAGGAGAGTTGTTATTCGGCTTTGCTTAACCACTACATGGGTGAGACGGTGCCGGCGGTACCGCTGCCCTTCAATCACCCGCTGTACATCCTGTACTCCTCGGGAACGACCGGGAAGCCCAAGTGTATTGTGCATAGTGCTGGGGGTACCCTGTTACAACACCGTAAAGAACATCTACTCCATACAAACCTTACCCTGGACGATGTGTTCTTCTACTTCACCACCTGTGGTTGGATGATGTGGAACTGGTTGGTATCGGGATTGGCCAGTGGTTGTACGATTGTTCTATACGACGGCTCCCCTTTTGCAAAGGACGGCGATGTACTACTCGACGCCATTGAGACAGAAAAAATTTCCATTTTTGGTGTTGGCGCTAAATACCTAGATGCCCTAGAAAAAGCAGGAAAAACGCCTCATCGAAGCCATAATGTTGACTCGTTGCGAACTATCTTATCTACAGGGTCGCCCTTAAGCCGGCATAGTTTTGAGTGGATTTACCGCTCGTTTAAGCGAGATCTGTGCTTGTCGTCGATCAGTGGTGGCACTGACATCGTTTCTTGTTTTGTGTTGGGTAATCCGCTCCTGCCCGTTTATGCAGGGGAAATTCAGTGCTTGGGTCTTGGTATGGACGTCGCCATATGGGATCAGGACGGCGCATCGCTGGTTGCTCAAAAGGGAGAGCTGGTCTGCACGACAGCATTTCCTTCGGCGCCCATAGGCTTTTGGAATGATGAGTCGGGAGATCGTTATCACCAAGCTTACTTTGCTCGCTATCCCAACGTTTGGGCTCATGGGGATTATGGAGAAATCACTGAGCGAGGTACGGTGATTATTCATGGGCGCAGCGACGCTGTACTTAACCCAGGGGGGGTGCGTATTGGTACCGCTGAGATTTATCGACAGGTTGAAACCATTACCGACATCATGGATAGCGTTGTGGTGGGCCAGCAGTGGGGGGAGGATGAACGCGTTGTGTTATTTGTGGTGTTGAGGGAGGAGGTATTACTTACGGAGGCGCTTACAGACCGTATTCGTGAAACAATCCGAGGTAACGCCACGCCGCGACATGTCCCCGCTGTGATTATAGCTGTCGCAGATATCCCCAGAACGATGAGCGGTAAAGTCAGCGAGATAGCGGTAAAGAAGACCATTCACGGATTGTCGGTGGAAAATGCCGATGCACTGGCTAATCCCGCGTCGTTGGTGTACTTTCGCCATCATCCAGCCTTGGCCTGAGCCCTTCCCCCGTGGGGGCGTGGGATCGCTAAAGGTTTACTTGCACGATGTTTTAACGGACATTGACAGTCGGTAAAACAGTTGGAGACCTGTTGTGTCAGACGCCCATGATAATTGGCCCAGTCCAGAGGCCATAGACGCCTATTGGATGCCTTTTACCGCCAATCGGTTTTTCAAAAAAAACCCACGCATCATTACCGGCGCTGAGGGCGCCTATTATAGAGATGCTGCGGGCCGCCGTATTTTCGATGGACTATCCGGGTTGTGGACCTGTGGTGCTGGCCATAATCGTCCAGAAATCGCTGATGCAGTTTATCAGCAGTTGCGCACGCTCGATTATGCGCCCGCCTTTCAGCACGGCCACCCCAAAGCCTTTGAACTCGCTGAGCGAATCGCCCACCTAATGCCAGAGGGACTCAACCACGTCTTTTACACCGGGTCTGGATCAGAGAGTGCTGACACCTCTCTGAAGATAGCTAGGGCCTATTGGCGAAAGTCTGGCCAACCAACAAAAACTAAGTTGATTGGCCGTGCCAAGGGCTATCACGGGGTTAATTTTGGTGGTATCAGTGTCGGCGGTGTTGGGCCCAATAAGATGATGTTTGGCAACGCCGTTGATGCCGATCATCTTGGCCATACGCTGATGGCATCGAATGCGTTTACCCGTGGAATGCCCTTAACGGGTGCTGATAAAGCGGACGAGTTACTCGATATTATTGCGCTGCATGACGCCAGTAATATTGCGGCGGTCATTGTCGAGCCCATGGCCGGTTCGGCAGGCGTCATACCGCCTCCCGTCGGCTATTTAGCGCGTCTACGGGAAATTTGTGACGCCCACGATATCTTGCTGATTTTTGATGAGGTGATTACTGCGTTTGGTCGCGTTGGCGCCATAACGGGCGCTGAAGAGTTCGGTGTGGTCCCTGACATCCTCAATCTGGCAAAACAGCTAACGAACGGAGCAGTTCCCCTAGGTGCAGTCGTATGCACCAGCGAGATTTACAACGCCTTTATGAATACAGATACGCCTGAATATCTCCTGGAGTTGCCCCATGGCTATACCTATTCAGGCCATCCGGTGGCCTGCGCTGCTGCCCTTGCCACCCTCGATATTCTCGAAAAGGAACAATTGATTGAGCGTGCTAGAAGCATGGCGCCCGTGTTTGAAACGCTGTTGCATTCCCTTCAGGGGTCGCCTCATGTGGTGGATATTCGTAACTATGGCCTTGCGGGGGCGCTGCAGATAGAGGCCGCTCCCGGCGAACCGCTTAAACGACCTCATGATATTGCCTGGAAGTGCTGGCAGAAGGGATTATACGTGCGCTACGGTGGAGATACGGTTCAATTGGGTCTCCCCTTTATCGTAGAGCGAGAACAGATTGACAGCTTGGTGAGTGTGTTGGGTGAAGCACTCAATGAGCTCAATTAAGACAGGGGTTTCGATGACCATGGGAGTTGCTAACAGGTGGCTGACATGTCTTAACCCTACGGCTGCACGTGGTGCTTTACCGCGTAGATATTTCCCTTCGAGGTCGAGATCCTCCTGAGCCAATTATCATTGATCGATGCCGGTTGTTTGTTAGCGGTAGAGCGGCGTTATACGCCGATGCATATGGGTGTCCCCACGCGTGTTGAGCTACTCAACAATGCGCGACGCGACTCATTCATGCAGTCCTACTGAGCCATTGACGCCCCTTTGCGGACCTTCAGCGTCTCATTGCCGACATAGCGCAGTCGCTTGAGGAGCCTTACCATGTAGCGGGGTAAATGATACCGAAGCCATCACGTCTACAGGTCAAGTAAAAGATACCGGCTTGCTCCATTGGCATGTGCTGTGTCAGCGACGGTTGGCGAACCTTTCCATTAACGCCTACCGTGCTTACCCACAAAAGCCGGTCATTCAGTACTCATGGGCTCATCCACGCTATGGCACACCAGCGCTGTAGTCGCGTTCATTATTAGGCGACTTGGTCAATGACCGTAGCGGCAATCCGCTTACCGTCTTCCGATAGCTTTTGAAATTCAATGATCTGATCGAAATTCATATAGCGGTAAATCTCATCAGACATGGCATCAAGTTTGTCAGCAAACTGTAAATATTCAGCGGGAGTGGGTAGCTTGCCAAGTATAGCGCCTACTGCTGCGAGCTCTGCAGAAGTTAAATAGACGTTAGCGCCATCGCCCAAACGGTTTGGGAAGTTACGCGTTGACGTTGACAGGACCGTGGCACCTGGGGCGACTCGCGCTTGATTGCCCATGCACAGCGAACAGCCGGGCATTTCGGTCCGCGCGCCGGCTTTGCCGAAGATCGAGTAGTAGCCTTCCTCCATGAGCATATGCTCATCCATTCGCGTGGGCGGTACAATCCATAGCTGGGTCGATAGGGCGCCTTTGTGTTGCTCAAGCAGTTTGCCCGCCGCTCGAAAGTGACCGATGTTGGTCATACAGCTGCCAATGAAGACCTCATCCACTTGATCCCCGGCAACTTCAGACAGCAACCGTGCGTCATCTGGGTCGTTGGGTGCGCAAACGACGGGCTCTTTTAACTCATTGAGATCAATGTCAATGATGGCCTTGTATTCGGCATCGCTATCAGCCTCGAGCAAGCTGGGGTTAGCTAGCCAATCTTCCATTTTTCGCGCACGACGTTCGAGGGTACGAGTGTCCCCGTAGCCCTCAGCAATCATTGAGCGCAGCAGTACCACATTGGAGCGCAGGTATTCTGCGACGGTGTCCTCGTCAAGCTTAATGGTGCAACCGCTAGCTGAGCGCTCTGCCGAGGCGTCAGAGAGTTCAAAGGCCTGCTCTACCGTGAGATCTTGTAGGCCTTCAATTTCAAGGACACGGCCAGAAAAAATGTTCTTTTTGCCTTTCTTTTCGACAGTTAGCAAGCCCTCTTGGATTGCCGCATAGGGAATAGCATGCACCAGATCACGCAAAGTAATGCCGGGCTGCATATCGCCTTTGAATCGAACCAGTACCGATTCAGGCATATCCAAGGGCATGACCCCGGTCGCAGCAGCAAAGGCCACTAGCCCCGAGCCTGCTGGGAAAGAAATGCCCATGGGAAAACGTGTGTGTGAATCACCGCCGGTTCCGACCGTATCAGGCAGCAGCATGCGATTGAGCCAGCTATGGATAATCCCATCGCCTGGGCGCAGAGATACGCCGCCCCGAGTCTTAATAAAATCGGGCAAGGTATGTTGCGTATCAATATCCACAGGCTTGGGGTAGGCGGCGGTGTGACAAAACGACTGCATGGTTAAATCCGCAGAAAAGCCAAGACACGCTAAATCCTTGAGTTCATCTCTGGTCATGGGGCCGGTAGTGTCTTGGGATCCGACGGTGGTCATGCGCGGCTCGCAGTAAGTGCCGGGCCGAACACCCTCGACACCACAGGCCCGACCGACCATCTTTTGCGCTAGGGTATAGCCTTTATCACTATCAACCGGAGGTTCTGGGGTTCGGAACAGGTCGCTGTCGCCCAAGCCGAGTGAATCACGTGCTTTGCTGGTTAGGCCACGACCAATGATGAGATTGATTCGGCCGCCAGCGCGCACTTCGTCCAGTATCACCTCGGATTTTAAGCTAAATTCGGATAGCACTTCACCCGCATCGTTGAGAATCTTGCCGTCGTAGGGGCGAATGTCAATGACGTCACCCATTTTGAGGCGGTCGACCGGTGCTTCAAACACCAATGCGCCTGCATCTTCCATAGTGTTGTAGAAAATGGGAGCGACTTTATTGCCAATACACACGCCCCCTGAGCGTTTGTTCGGTACGCCGGGTATATCATCGCCGAAGAACCACACCACCGAGTTGGTTGCGGATTTTCGGGAAGAGCCGGTGCCGACCACATCGCCGACGAAAGCGACAGGAAGTCCGTGGGCTTGAATGGCTTGCACTTGCTTCATGGGACCAATGACACCCTGCTCATCGGGCTCTAATCCCTCGCGTGTCATTTTGTACATGGCCAGTGCATGCAGCGGGATATCAGGTCGTGACCAAGCATCGGGGGCGGGTGACAGGTCGTCAGTGTTGGTCTCTCCAGTGACCTTGAAGACCACCATTTTTGTCGATTCCGGGACGGCGTCCCTGCGAGTAAACCATTCGCCATCTGCCCAGCTCTGCATAACGTCTTGGGCGTTGGTATTACCATTTCTGGCCAGTTCTTCAACGTCGTGGAAGGCCTCGAACATCAGTAGCGTATGTTTAAGTTCTTCCGCGGCGAGTGCCCCCAGCGCAGGGTCGGCGATCAGCCCAACGAGCGTCTCAATATTATAGCCGCCATGCATATTGCCCAGCAGCTTGATCGCAAGCGGCGGGTCGATGATAGAGCATTTGCTCTCACTTTTGGCGATAGCAGATAGGAATCCAGCCTTGACGTAAGCCGCTTCGTCGACGCCTGGGGGCACACGGGTACTGATGAGCTCAAGCAGTGCCTGCTCTTCGCCCGCCGGCGGCGCTTTAAGTAATTCTACAAGCGCTGCTACTTGTTCCGCACTGAGCGGCTTGGGCGGAATATTTTGCTGGGCGCGTCCAGCGACGTGTTCGCGATAAGCATCAAGCACAGTGGCACTCCTTGTGGTTTGGCAGTGACCTCAGGCGAGCGATCGTACCCCTGAGGCAGAATTTAACGGGACGCAGTATAGCTTGCGTCTGGGTTGGGTAACATGCATTGAACGTGATTTAGTGCATTCAGGGCATGCATACCCTAAAATTTAGGCATGACAGCGTCGAGTAAAGCGAAAAAAGCGCCTTTGAAGCGCCCTCTGGTGCGCACACCCTGTATCGGTGTCTGCTCGACAGGTATTGGTGACAGCGTTTGCCGGGGCTGTAAGCGCTTCAGTCACGAAGTGATTCATTGGAATGGCTACAGCGAAGCTGAAAAACAAATTGTCGACGACCGGTTGGCGGATTTTTTGAGTTTGTGCATGCGCAACCGTTTTGTGGTAACCGACGAGGCATTGTTGCACTGGCAGCTACAGGTACAGCAAATCCACTACAACAGGGAACATGATATTTACGCAAATCTGTTCACTCTGCTTAAAGCCGGCGCCAGTCAAATTAGTGAACCGGAAAAATACGGGTTTTCCGTGCATCTTAACTGGCGTCAGCACACATTGTTGGAATTGAGGGAGCAGGTTGATGGTGAATTTTGGGCATTGTCAGAGGCCCACTATGAGCGTTATCTTGCGACCCCTGATTTGTTCGACGCATGAGCTGTGACTGTGCCCCAAGCGAATGATTTAACGCCCGTCTTCGAGTTCTTACCCTGCCGCACCCCCGAGGCGTGGATTCAAGCTGCGTTAGCAGATCAGCGTGTCATGCTTATCGATCACGCTAACTGTGAGAAAAAAGCCGCGGCTACCGCCCTAAGCCTCATGCATCAATACACCGACAATTATGCCCTGTTGAATAAGATGTCTCGCTTAGCAAGAGAGGAGTTGCGTCATTTTGAGCAAGTACTGAAAATTATGGCAAGCCGTAATATCGCCTACGAGGCGATGAGTGCGAGTCGTTACGCAGCGGGGCTGCGCAGCGAAGTCCGTAAACGAAACCCTGGCAAGCTTATTGATACGCTATTAGTGGGCGCCTTGATTGAAGCCCGTTCCTGTGAGCGGTTCGCCGCTCTTCTTCCTCATTTAGATGCTGAGCTGTCCGATTTCTATGGGTCCCTGTTGAAAAGTGAGGCTCGTCACTTTAAAGACTACCTAGCACTGGCCAAGCAAGTAGACACGGCAGACGAGATGGTTGACCGGCTTGAGGTGCTGAAAGCTCGCGAGGCCGAGCTGGTGCAGAGTGGCGACGGAGAATTTCGCTTTCATTCGGGGCCGCCTATGGCCACGGCGTTAGCTAAAAAGCAAAACGTTCGAGCGTGAGATCGCCCCTGCTGATTCGCGCACACCAACCGTGAGTCTCACTCCAATCACCTAACACCACTCGCTCGCCCGCGGGCACAGAATGTCGAGCCGGTCGGTGGGTGTGGCCATGAATGAGCCAGTTGACCGCGTGCTGGCGCATGACCGCATCCACGGTATCTGCGTTGACGTCCATGATGTCTTCGGCTTTATTACTCGCCGCATCAATACTCATTGCTCGTAGTTGCTGTGCTAGCGCTTTTCTTTCGGCTAGGGGCTTGGCCAGGGTTTCTCGCTGCCAATCGGGATTGTGTGCCATGACCCGAAACGCTTGATAATCGACGTCGTCGGTGCATAAGCTATCGCCGTGCATCAGCAGCGCGGTCAGTCCAGCGATGTTAACGACAGTGGCGTCATTGAGCATGGTGGCACCAATGGATGAGGCAAAAGGTTGTCCCAACAAAAAGTCTCGATTACCGCGGGCCAGGTAGACCGACGTGCCGCTGGCGACGACCTGCCGAAGCAAGGACTTGACCCGTTCAATGTAGGGCGCATCGTCGTCATCGCCCACCCAAGCCTCAAAAAAATCCCCGAGGATAAATAATTGCTCAATACGTTGGGAGTGCTGCAGTATCTCTCGGTTTAGAAAGTGGCTAAGGCCAGCTTCAATGCTGGGGGTAGCTTCACTCAGGTGAAGGTCACTGATGAGCAGTGCAGCCCCCATATTATTTAATCTTCCAGCACCGATACAGACTCAATAACGACAGTGTCTTTTGGGACGTCTTGCATACCTGCGGTAGTCCCCGTGGGTACAACCCGTATTTTATCGAGCACCTCGTCCCCGTCAACGATCTTACCGAAAACACAATACCCCCAACCCTGCATATTCTTGCCGCTGTGGTTGAGAAAATCGTTGTCTTTGACGTTTATGAAGAATTGAGCGGTAGCGCTGTGCGGTTCCATAGTGCGAGCCATGGCGATTGTTCCGCGGCCATTAGTCAGGCCATTATCGGCTTCGTTTTCGATCGGTTCGGCAGTAGGTTTTTGCACCATATTGCTATCGAAGCCGCCGCCCTGCACCATGAAGTTGTCAATGACACGATGGAAAATAGTGCCATCGTAAAATCCTTCCTTGGCATGGGTAACGAAGTTCTCAACGGTTTTAGGCGCTTTCTCTCCATCTAATACAAGCGTCATAGCGCCAAAGGTGGTGTTGATCTGTACGCGGACTGTGGACATGGAGTAATCCTATAGCGAGTGTTTAGGGAAAAAAAGAACGGGCATGCTAACGGTTTTGCATGCTTCGCGCGACTATCTGAGAAAATAATGTAACGGATTCACACAGATCGTCCTTTGGTATCTGACATCCCGCGCCTGTGCTTGATATATTATGCCTCTTGTTGTTGAGGATTCGTTCATGTCACCCACTCCCCGTAGTAATTTCCTCCGTACACAGATTCAGGCAGACCTCGATACCGGGCAAACTATAAAGGTAGTCACGCGCTTTCCGCCCGAGCCGAACGGTTATCTGCATATAGGTCATGCTAAGTCGATCAGCGTCAACTTTGGACTGGCTGAGCAGTTTGCTGGCGACTGCTACCTGCGTTTTGACGACACCAACCCCGAAAAAGAGAGCCAAGAATTTATTCATTCGATACAGGAGGATGTGCGCTGGCTGGGCTACCGCTGGAGTGGTGAGGTTCGTTACGCATCCAGCTATTTTCAACAGTTTTATGAGTGGGCAATATACCTGATTGACCAGCAGCTAGCCTATGTGTGCGACCTGAGTGCCGACGAGGCGCGTGAGTATCGAGGCAGCTTAACCGAGCCAGGTCGTAACAGTCCGAGCCGAGACCGTTCTACGGAGGAAAATCGCGATTTATTTGAGCGCATGCGAGCAGGTGAATTTGCTGAGGGCGCACGGGTGTTGCGCGCCAAAATAGATATGGCGTCACCCAATATCAATTTAAGAGATCCGATTCTGTATCGGATTCGTCGGGCACACCACCACCAGACCGGTGACGCTTGGCCTATTTACCCCACCTATGATTTTGCCCACGGTCAAGAAGATGCCATTGAGGGCGTGACTCATTCTATTTGCACGCTTGAGTTTGAAGATCATCGACCACTCTATGAGTGGTTTATCAACCATTTACCGGTACCCCATAAACCCCGCCAAATTGAATTTGCACGCCTGAATACCAGCTACACGCTGACAAGCAAGCGCCTGCTGAAGCAGTTGGTTGATACGGGTGTCGTTGCTGGGTGGGATGATCCCCGAATGCCCACCATTGCTGGCTTGCGACGCAGGGGTTACCCTCCCCAAGCGCTACGGCACTTCTGTGAGGAAGTGGGAACCTCACGCTCCGATAGCACGGTCGATGTCGCCATGTTAGAAAGCGCGGTGCGTCATCAGCTCAATAGTGAGGCGCCCCGAGCTATGTGTGTCTTACGACCGCTAAAAGTGATTATTAGCAACTACCAGGGTGAAGAGCATCTGTGGTTGCCCTGCCATCCCAATGAGCCTGCGATGGGTATGCGTTCAGTGCCCTTTAGCAATACGCTGTACATTGATGCAGACGACTTTCGTGAACAAGCCAATAAGAAATATAAGCGTCTGGTGATTGGCAAGCGCGTGCGTTTGCGAGGCGCGTATGTCATCGAGGCTGAGCGCTGTGAGGTCGACCCCGAAGGCCATATTATTGCCGTTCACGCGCGATTGATTGACGGCACCTTAGGAGAAGACCCGGCCGATGGCTTTAAACCCAAAGGCGTCATCCACTGGGTATCAGCGGCGACTGCCACAAGCGCGACGATCCGCCTCTATGATCGCCTCTTCACTACGCCTAACCCCGCTCAGGATGACGATGTTTTGACACACGTTAATCCACGATCCCTTGAGATTATTGACGATGCGCTCATCGAGCCCTCGCTAACGAGCGCAATGCCTGAAGCGGTTTATCAATTTGAGCGCGAGGGGTATTTCGTGGCGGATCGTTACGATTTCAAAGAAGCAGCGCCGGTATTTAACATGACCATTGGCTTGCGCGATACCTGGGGTGGTGACAATGCCTGAACTACGCCTCACGAACACCTTCAGTGGGGAACGCGAGGTATTTGTACCTATCGATCCAGAGCGCATCACCCTGTACGTCTGTGGGCCCACGGTCTATAACTTGGCACATATTGGCAACGCCCGCCCCGTGGTGGTCTTCGACACTTTGTATCGGGTGTTGGATGCTCTGTATCCCAAGGTGATCTACGCGCGAAACATCACTGATATTGATGACAAAATTATTGCGGCGGCCCATGAGCGTGGCCAAGCGATCGATGCTGTGAGCGCTGAATTCACGGACAAGTACCGTGAAGATGTGGCGGCGTTAAATACGCTGGTGCCCAGCTTAGAACCCCATGCTACCGATAATATCCCGGCGATGATTGATTTGACGCAACGACTTATTGATGCGGGAAATGCCTATATCTCCGAAGGTCATGTATTGTTTTCAGTGGCTTCTATGCCGAGCTATGGAGCGCTGTCTGGACGACACCTTGATGATATGTTGGCCGGTGCTCGCGTGGAGGTGGCGACCTATAAGCGGCAAGCAGGGGACTTCGTATTATGGAAACCTTCCGAGGATGATGCGCCGGGTTGGGATAGCCCATGGGGGCGAGGTCGTCCGGGCTGGCATGCCGAATGCTCAGCGATGATTCGCGCCCATCTGGGTGACACTATTGATATTCACGGTGGCGGGAGAGACCTCATTTTTCCTCATCATGAAAACGAGCGAGCTCAGAGCTGCTGCGCTTATGGTGGCGACTTTGTTCATTATTGGCTACACAATGCCTATGTTGATATGGACGGTGAGAAAATGTCCAAATCCCTCGGCAACGTGCGCACGATTAGGGATTTGTTATCGAACTATCAGGGTGAGGTACTGCGCTTTGCCCTGCTGTCGGCGCACTACCGATCGCCGTTAAGCTTTTCTCAAGCGGTACTGGACAATGCTAAAGGGGCGTTGGATGGTTTTTACGGCGCGCTCAGAAACGTGCAAGATATTCAAGCCCAGCCGGTAGATATCAGCCATTCAGCAGCCTTCAACGCGCTGCTGGACGATCTGAATACCCCTGAGGCGATTGCCGCGTTGCATGCAGCGAGCAAGGCCTTGAACAAAGCGGCACCCCAAGATCGGCCACGCTTAAAAGGCATCTTGCTTGCCAATGCTGAAATCCTTGGGGTGCTTCAGTGTGATCCTGAGGAGTGGTTCACGAGTGGCAGGGACAGCGGTCTTGACGCCGCTGCGGTGGAGGCGCTTATTAACGACCGCCTCGAGGCGCGCGCGAATCGCGACTTCGATCGGGCCGATCAAATTAGAGACGAATTAGTCACCGCGGGCATCGTGCTGGAGGATGGCTCTGAGGGAACCACCTGGCGCCGTCGTTGAGGCAACGACCTAAGCTCCCGAGCCTGCTGACGTTGAAACGACAGCACCGCCGGGGTCAAGGTCATATCCGTGTGGCGTTGTTGAGGGTGGCCCGGTGCTGACTCACAGACCCATGCTGACGTCAGTGCCCACTGGCAATCGCTTTTTCGCCTGACTGTACGGTTTGTTGAATCAGGGTGTTGATCGTCATGGGTCCGACGCCGCCGGGCACCGGCGTTAGCGCATGAGCGCGCGCCTGTAGTGGGCCCAGCTCTATATCGCCAACACCACCCGGGTGATAGCCAGCGTCAACAACAACAGCACCGTCTTTGATCCAGTCTGCCTTAATAAATTCAGGCCGACCAACGGCTCCAACAATGACATCAGCACTGGCAATATGTTGGGCTAGGTCCTGGGTGCGGGAATGACAGATGGTCACCGTTGCGTTGGCTTGTAACATCATCATGGCCATGGGCTTGCCCAGAATTGGGCTTCTGCCCACGACCACGGCGTGCTTGCCTGATAAAGCAATATCATAGTGTTCCAGTAGTCTCATGATGCCCTGGGGGGTTGCACAACCATAGGCTGATTCGCCCATGCTCATTCGTCCGAAACCCAGACAGGTGACGCCGTCAACGTCTTTATCTACACTGATCATATCGAAAGCTGCGCGCTCATCAATATGCGCCGGCACTGGGTGCTGAAGCAAGATGCCGTGCACGTCTGGATTGTGATTGAGCTCGTCAATTTGGCGGAGCAAATCGTTCGTTTTTATCGAGGCGGGCAGCTCAATCGCCATGGATTCCATGCCCACCCGTCGACAGGCGTTGCCCTTCATTTTGACATAGGTTGCTGAGGCAGGATCATCACCCACTAGGATGGTAGCTAAGACCGGCGTTCGCCCTCCAGAGCGTTCCCGAAGCGCGTTTACCCGCTCAGACATAGAAGCTTCAGTAAGCGTCGCTACGTGCTTTCCGTCTAAAAGTATTGCCGTCATATTGTCCGCCTAGGGGGTAAATGGGGCGCTAGTGTCACAGAAACGGGCGTGTGTGAAAAGACCGTAGAGGCGTAATTGACCCTAGACGAGCAACGCAGTAGTATGCGCGCCTCGCGAGAAGATGCACGACTCTCCGCGACTTCGGGGTGTAGCGCAGTCTGGTAGCGCGCCTGCTTTGGGAGCAGGATGTCGGGGGTTCGAATCCCTCCTCCCCGACCATTGTGGTGGCTGTAGCTCAGTTGGTAGAGCGCCGGACTGTGACTCCGGTTGTCGCGGGTTCGATCCCCGTCAGCCACCCCATCCTCATCATCGACGTCTGTGGACCCGTACCAACCAGCCATTAAAAAAAACTAGCGCGCTAAAAGGGGTTTAATGAACAGTCCGCTGCTATCGATCATCGAAAAGAAAGGCTGGTGTGTCGCCGATGGCGCCATGGGTTCGAATCTTTTCGGTAGAGGTCTCGAGGCGGGCTACCCACCCGAGCTGTGGTGTCTTGAACGGCCTGACGAGGTGCTGTGGTTACACGCCGCGTTTTTGACGGCGGGATCCGACGTTATTCTCACCAATACATTTGGTGCAAACGCGCTGCGGCTTAAACTGCATCGGTCAGAGCATCGGGTATATGAGATCAATGTTGCAGCGGCGAAATTAGCCAAACGAGCTAGCGAGCAGCATGCGCTTGAAACGGGCAAGCAGTCCTATGTTGCGGGATCTATTGGTCCCAGCGGCGAACTCTTTGAACCCATGGGGATTCTGAATCATGAGCAAGCGGTAGATTGTTTTTCAGTACAGGCTGAAGCCCTGGCTGAGGGGGGAGTGGATCTGCTGTGGATTGAGACGATGTCCGCTAATGAGGAAGTAGCCGCGGCAGCCGAAGCGGCTAAAAAAACCGGCTTGCCCGTCTGCGCAACGATGACCTTTGACACCGCCAAACGCTCAATGATGGGGGTCACCCCCAGTGATTTTGTTCGGCTCTCTGAGACCTTGAACTTGGCGGTTATGGGCGCTAACTGCGGTGTAGGCCCTGCGGAACTCATGCACTCTACGCTCGAATTGCTGGCAGCCAAGCCTGCGATACCCGTCGTGGTGAAGGGCAATTGCGGAATCCCTGAATATGTGGATGGAGCCATTCATTATCATGGTAGCCCCCAGTTAATGGCCCAGTATGCACTGCATGCTCGAGATGCAGGTGCCACCGTTATTGGGGGCTGCTGCGGTACGACCCCGGAGCATATTGCCGCTATGGTGGCCGCGCTTGATGAGTCGAGTCGGGACGTTTTTGATGGTGCCGCCATGAATGAGGCGCTGGGTATTCCTTGGAAACATCTCCCGGTCATTAGCGAAGAAGGTCAGGGAAAAGCTGGCCGTCGAAGCCGACGACGGCATGGCTAAAGCCCTTTAGCTGGTGTAGTGTTTCCTATGGGGGCGTTACGAGGGATACCGTGGACTCGGCGTTTACCCCTAGCAATGTGCGTAACATTGACATCGATTAACCGAGGATCTCACCATGCACTTAGTGACACAAGTTATCGCCGCCATCGCTTTTGGATCGCTCTCAGCCGCGACCAGCGCAGGGCATCATGAGAGCGCCGACCCCCTTAAAGCCGCGGCCAGTACGGGCCAGATAGTAGTGGTTTATCATTGGCCGTGTGCCGATACGGCTAAGGGCCTGTCGTTGTTAACGTCGTTGATTGCTTATGAGAAGAGTGCTTCACCCGTTGCTTATACTGCTGTTCCAGCGATGCATGCGGATGGAGCGGTGGTCTCCATTGACGTCCACCCATCCGCTGAATCGATGGACAATGCGGTCGCTTGGCAGGGGGCCGACGAGCAATGGCAGGCCGGTTTTGCTGAAATGGAAGCTGTCTGTGGATCTGCGGATGACCTCACTACCCATGTACTCACGGTGCAATAAGTACCGGGAGCCACTGGCGAACTAGCGTCAAGCGGTGTGCTGGTGTTCTAGCTCGATAGAGCTCGGCTGAACCTGAAGCTGAACCACTAGGAGGGCCTGCGCATTAGCGAGCGCTTTCCGACGACAGGCCTGCAGGTGAGCAAAGCCTCGACGCATGCTCCGTGCCAGGGCGAGAAGCGCAACCGTTTCATAGTGGCTCTCGCAGAGTTGCGGCATCAGTGAGTCCTTTTTGCTGCTTAAGGCTGGTGCTAAGGGGAAGTGGCGCTTCGCCGGACCACGATATTGTCTGGCCAGCCGTGTGGTCCGCCCGGCAGGACTCGAACCTGCAACCTACGGCTTAGAAGGCCGTTGCACTATCCGGTTGTGCTACGGGCGGCGGGCGCGCAGTATCCCATTCCTTGCAAGGTTGGCCAAGTCATCCCACTCACAACCTTTCAGAATTGCCAGTGATGATGGGAGCCCACTGCCATCTGATGGTGGCGCAGTGTTATCAGCCGAGGTCAGAGAGAATCTGCCGGAGCGCAAGTTTGATTACCACGGTCGTGATGTGAAAACGCTGTCTAAAATCCTTCGTCCGCTGTCGTCGAGTATGGATTCTGCCGTCACCGAGCGATCAAAGAGATCGAGGAGCTGATTCGCTTCTAGGGTGGCAATACCATGACTTAGCGACCAGAGTGATGTGGCTAGCTGGGAGGCGTTGACCTCAGGCCTGCCGCGAGCCTGACAAAATGCACTGACCAGATTGACCAGCGTTTCAAAGCCACCATGATCCGTTTGCGCTTTCTCCCGTCGCTGGTCAATGTCCCCTCGCGATTCCCACATCAATGAAAAGAAAATACGTTTGTCTCGGGCATAGTTCAGATAACAGCGTCCCATGGCAAGAATTCCCTCGATAGAGCCAACCGGGTGCTCTGCGGCTGTTTGCGCCGCCACAGTGTCTAATCCTACAAAGGCAAGGTCTCGTACGGCAGCAAGCAGGTTTTCCTTATCGGCAAAGTGCCGATAAGGCGCCGCGGCACTGACGCCGACCCGTTCAGCGGCTTCAGCAATAGAGAAATCAAGCGTGTTATCGCGTTCGATGAGTTCAGCGGCGGCAATGATCAGTGCATTGCGGAGGTTGCCATGATGGTAGGAGGCGCGAGCGGCGCTCATTGTGGCGTCTCCGAACTGAGGGAGCGGATGTCGATCTCCGCTATAGGTCGTTCTCGCTCATTGTGCTGGGACTCATGCTGCTGGAGGAAGTGCCGTTTAGGATGCATGAGCAGAGTGTATAGCGGTGGCACCAGATAAAATGAGACCACAGTAGAGAGCAAAACCCCCCCGGCGATCGCCATCGCGAAGGGCGGCCAAAATTCACTGCCCTCAAGGATCAGCGGCAGGAACCCACCGAAGGTGGTGACCGTGGTGGAGACAATGTGCCGGCTGGCGTCCATGATCACCTCGACGATGGCATCTGGGTCGCCCTCGCTAGCACGGCCGTTGAGCCGCAGCCCACTGAGAATAATAATGGCCGCATTAATGGAAACACCTACGGAGCCAATGACCCCGATCAGTGCCTGAATGCCGAGAGGATATTGAAAAATGGCCAGGGCGAGCAGGCTGAGACCGAAGGAGCAGCCGGTCACAAAAAAAGCGATACCGGTGAGGCGCCAAGAGTTAAAGGTGAGCAGAATGGTGGCCAGCATTGCGGCGATGATCGTCCCGAGTGGCGCCAGCAAATCATCGATTAGTTCATCACGCAGCTCGTTGTCGCCCCCAAATTCGTAGCGATAACCACTGGGCAGCGGTATGGGATCTCGGGTGAGGTCTGCCGCCAGTATTTTCAGTGCCTCCGCGGGCAGCACACCCCGTCTGAGATAGCCGTGAATGCTATTCAGGCGCTCACCATTCTTGCGGCTGATCGGGCTGTCATCGGGCACCAGTGAGACGTCGCCGAGCGCGCTAAGCGGAATACTGGGTACCAAGGTGGCGGGCGAGTCGGCGTGAACGGGCAGGCGCAGGTTGGTCAGATCGTCAGGCGTGTCCCACTCGTCGCGCCGCAGGATGGCTCGCACCGGCAGTCGCTCAGCATTTTCGAGGAGCTCACCG
>DGPA01000038.1 GCA_002389505.1 Halieaceae bacterium UBA4452 | reverse complement strand
GGTCGCTTTGTGCAGGATGCGTCAGATGTTGAGGACGTCACGCAGGAGGCGTTCATAAAAGCCTTCCGGGCGTTGGAGAAGTTTCGTGGTGATAGTGCATTTTATACCTGGTTGTATAGGAT
Source organism: Halieaceae bacterium UBA4452 (assembly GCA_002389505.1). GTDB lineage: Bacteria > Pseudomonadota > Gammaproteobacteria > Pseudomonadales > Halieaceae > Luminiphilus. The sequence goes on along the minus strand of DGPA01000038.1, from coordinate 71,585 downwards.
AGCGTCTAATACCGCAAAAAACTATTTAGCGGCAAAAGGGCGAAGGCCCAGTGCCGACTCGTCAGTTGACGATGCAGAGCACTATAATGAGGCCGATGGCCTTAGAGATACAGAGACCCCAGAGAATTATCTCTTCGGTCAAGAGCTTGCCGCGGTAGTATCCCAGACCCTTGAGGGGCTGCCGAGGGAGCTGAAAACGGCGCTAGTATTGAGGGAGTTCGATGGCTTAAGTTATGAAGAAATAGCTGAAGTGATGGAGTGTCCGGTGGGTACCGTGAGATCGAGAATTTTTAGGGCGCGTGAAACACTAGAGTTAAAAATATCTCAGCAAATGACAGGTGATTAAAGACGGTGGTCTGTAGCGAGCGTGGGTCACAAGGACCGCGGGCAGAAGACAAGCACATAACAGAGAGAGTAGGTGATGGTAGGAGATGATCTGATTCGGGAATCCATGTCTGCAGTTATGGACGGCGAGGGGAGCGACATAGATATCGCCCGAGTCCTCAAAGCCGTTGATTCAGACCCTAGCATGCGTGCTTACTGGCAGCGCTTGCAAGGCTCTCAGGCTTTTCTCCAGTCTGGGGTCGCACCGGTAAGTATCGATGTTTCAGAGGGTGTTCGTGCTGTATTGGTCGGCGATAAACCGATGAAACAACAGCCGAGCCCATTAGTGTCACTGGCGGTCGCCGCTTCGGTGACGCTGGCAGTTATGATCGGCGGCCAGCAATTACTGCAGGGGAGGGACATTGTGAATCCCATAGCCCAAGTGCCTGGCGGTGTGATGCCGATGCAGGGGGCAGCACCGATCCAGGCGCGTTATGGTCTGGAACCTCAGGGTCAAGCGGTGAGTGCGCGACCATCAAAGACCGCGGACCGGTCTGCAACGTCCCGGGTCTATGAGCAGCTAGCGCGCGAGCGATTCGAGCGCTACGGGTTTAGCCATGCGCAGAAAACCGCTGCACTGCAACCGAATGCGGTGGTGCCGTTTGCTCGAGTACCCCCTCAAAATCGCTAACACACTCATCAAATCGATGGTGTCTATGACTAAAATAATGTCCCTTGTCGCCTTGATGATGACTTTAGTCCCCGTCAGTGTCGCGCAAACCGATCGCTGTGGCCTGTCCCCGGAGCTTGAAGAATCCGTGAATAGACTGCTTCAGTCAGGTAGTCACTATAACTATTCTGGCACGTTGCTCGTTGAGTATGGCAGTGATCGAGAGTTTGTTGCCGTCAATGCACGCCAGGGGCAGGACAACTTGCTGACACGACTGAGCCGGCGGGCGGGTGCGCCTCTGGAAACCGTCATTGCCGAGCGTCGAGAGGCTGCAACCGCATGTTCCCTCGCGCGTTTGTATGCATTTAGCGCCGAGACCCCCCAAGTGGTAGCGGGTCGTGCCACCTGGCGTCTTTCGATTCGACCACGAGATACCTTGCGGTTGGGGTACCTAATGGATATTGATGTGCAGAGCGATCTTCCGCTGAGAGTGGTGTCTGCCACTCCAGATGGGCAAGTGCTAGAGCGTTTCGAATTTGCCCAATTTCAGTTGGGCGACCATTCTCAAGCAGTACAACTGCCGACGGCTACTCCTAAACCTATCTCTACCGTTGCAGTGACCAGTACGCCACGGTTTCGATTCGCGGGCTTACCGCCGGGATTTACGCTGGTTGGCCGGGATGATTCGCCGGTTGCACATGCTGTTGTGAGCGACGGTTTGGCCTCGGCATCCGTGTTTATCGAGCCCCAGCCGAAAGCACTGGCCGCGGGCGAAGGAGTGGTCCTGCGAGGTAGTACTCTGACTTACACACGAGGCACCCCAAACAGTTACCTCATCACAGTAATGGGCGAGGTGCCCATTACTACCGCACGCCTGTTTGCCGATGCAGTCCGTGTTATGACGAATGGATCTTGATGTCATGCTACGAGAATCCGGTAGGGTTGTTGCTGTCGAGGTAGATGCAGTCTGGGTAGAAACTATTCGGAGTACACTGTGTGGTCGGTGCGCTGTCAAGGCTGGCTGTGGCCACGGCGTCCTAGCGCGAGCAACGGGAGGTAAGGGGTTGGTACGCGCCGTTGAATCAATCAATCTCTCAGCCCGAGATTGCGCTATCGATGATGAAGTCGTCATCGAACTGCCGGAGTCGGCTATTTTACGTGGCTCGCTGTTGGTGTATTGCCTACCTTTGTTCTTCGCTTTGGTGGGTGCCGTGTTGGGTGAGGCGCTGGGCGAGTTGGCCGCTATCGGCTTTTTCGTCAGCGGTCTAATAGTGGGGTTTGGTGTGGTCCGATTCCTACCGGCGATGATGGGGCTTCGTGAAACCTTTGAACCTCGTTTGGCATCCTTGCGTATACCGATCACCGATGTCTTGGCATCCCATTAGATCCACTAGGCATTGATTTTTACCATTAAGTGAGTTGATCTCAACAGGAGTGAGTTGTTATGCGTCAGTTTTTGTGCGCTTTCGTGATAGTGCTATTACCACTCGTAGCAAATGCACAGTTGCCCGACTTTCGCGGCATCGTGAATAAGTCCACGCCGGCGGTAGTGAAGATTTTGGTGGAGTCAGAAATGAAGGCTGCACAGAGTCCTGAGCAACTAGAACAACTGCCAGAGTATTTACAGCGATTTTTTCAATTTCGTGGCGATCAGCGCCCAAGACCGCGACAGAACTCAGGTTCCGGTTTCATTATTTCGCCCGATGGCTATGTTGTGACTAATAATCACGTGGTGGAGGGAGCGACCTCAGTGACGGTGCGTCTTACCGATCGACGAGAATACGATGCTGTGGTGGTTGGGCTTGACCCCCGGTCGGATTTAGCCCTGTTAAAAATTCAGGAGAGCAATTTACCTGTTTTGAAGCTTGCCGGTGATAATGGCACCGAGGTCGGCGAGTGGGTGCTGGCCATAGGCTCGCCTTTCGGTTTAGATTTTTCAGTGACTGCCGGCATTGTGAGCGCCAAGGGCCGCAGTCTGCCTACTGAAAACGGTGAAAATTATGTACCCTTTTTACAAACTGATGTGGCAATCAACCCAGGAAATTCAGGGGGGCCTCTGTTCAATCTTGACGGTGAGGTGGTTGGGGTTAATTCTCAGATTTTCACCCGCTCAGGTGGTTCAATAGGACTCAGCTTTGCCATACCCGCTATGGTGGTACGCAATGTTATCGATCAACTAAAAGCTAATGGTGAGGTCGTGCGCGGCTGGCTTGGCGTGAGCATTCAGGATGTCGATCGGAATTTGGCGGAATCCTTTGGTCTCGATAGACCGCGGGGCGCGTTGATATCGCAAGTGGGCCCAGATTCGCCCGCGCGAGAGGGTGGTATTGAAAGCGGCGATATCATTCTCAGCTTTGCTGGGCGGCCCATTGAAACCTCGTCAGATTTACCGCATGTCGTTGGTTTAATTACCCCTGGTGCCGAGGTTAAAGCCTTAATCATGCGCGATGGCAAAGAGCTCACGTTGGTTATCCAGGTCGGTGGGCTTGATGCCGATGAAAGGCCATCGGTCGCTGGGCGAGCAACACCTGAACGTAGTAATAATGTATTGGGTTTTATCACCGATGATGCGGACAGTGAGATGATGGCTGACCTGGGATTGTCGGGTGGCGTGGTGGTCCTCGAGGTCATGCCAGACTCTGCGGCGGACGAAGCTGGCATCTTGGCCGGTGATATCATCACCCGTCTGGGTAAAAGTGCGGTTCGCAACACAGACGATCTACAGGCAACTATCAATCGCCTGCAGGCTGGCCAGTCGGTGGCTGTCCGATTAATTCGTCGGGGCGCGCCTTTTTTCCTAGCAGTGCGTGTGCCTGAGCCCCGATAAGCACCTGTTAAAGGGTCTTACGCCCGACAAAATGTCACCTTCTGTGCTCGTCAATCATGCACTCCAGAGCTGGGTGCGTTAGAATCCGTCACCGATGACGCGCAGCTCATAAGAGCTGCGTAGCTTGCCATCTAGTAGGTGGCGTACTAGAGGCGCGTGCGTGACTGATCTCAGCTATATTCGAAACTTTTCTATCATCGCTCATATTGACCATGGTAAGTCGACCTTAGCCGATCGCTTTATTCAGCACTGTGGTGGCCTAAGTGAGCGCGAAATGGAAGCTCAGGTGCTCGATTCAATGGATTTAGAGCGTGAGCGCGGTATTACTATTAAAGCTCAGAGCGTTACTTTGCGCTATCAGGCGAGCGACGGTGACGAATATCAATTGAACTTTATCGATACGCCCGGGCACGTGGACTTTTCTTACGAGGTATCACGCTCGCTTGCCGCCTGTGAAGGGGCTCTGTTGGTAGTTGACGCCGGTCAAGGCGTTGAAGCTCAGTCGGTGGCAAATTGCTATACCGCAATTGAGCAGGGTCTGGAAGTGCTGCCTATTCTCAATAAAATGGATCTGCCGCAGGCCGATCCCGACAAAGTTAAAATTGAGATCGAAGAAATTATTGGCATTGACGCCATCGATGCATGTCTGGTCAGCGCTAAAACCGGTATGGGTATTGAGGATGCGCTGGAGTACCTCATTGCCAATATACCGCCCCCACAAGGCGATCGTGAACAACCGTTGCAGGCGCTGATCATCGATTCCTGGTTTGATACTTATCTTGGAGTCGTGTCGCTGGTTCGCGTCACCGAAGGAACGTTAAAGAAACGGCAGAAGTTTTTAGTCAAGTCGACCGGTAAGCAGCATAGCGCAGACATGGTGGGTGTGTTTACCCCTAATAGAACTGAGATGCCTGAGCTTGGGGCGGGTGAAGTTGGCTTTGTGGTCGCTGGGATTAAAGACATCCATGGTGCCCCAGTGGGCGATACGTTGGTGCATGCCAACGCGCCAGATACGCCATCACTTCCGGGGTTTAAAAAGGCGAAGCCTCAGGTTTATGCGGGCATCTTCACGGTATCCTCCGATGACTACGAAGATTTCCGAGATGCATTGAGTAAATTGACGCTTAATGACGCGTCATTGTTTTACGAGCCTGAGACTTCAGATGCATTAGGCTTTGGATTTCGCTGTGGTTTCCTTGGTATGCTGCACATGGAAATCATTCAGGAGCGCTTGGAGCGAGAATACGATCTGGATTTAATTACCACAGCGCCGACGGTGATTTACCAAATTGAAAAGAAAGATGGCTCTATTTTAGAGGTTGATAACCCCTCAAAGTTGCCTGAAGTCAGTGATATTGAATCGATGCGTGAGCCTATCGCGCGCTGTACCATTTTGACGCCGCAAGAATACTTAGGTAACTGTATCACGCTGTGTGTCGACAAGCGTGGTTCGCAGGTCGATCTGCAGTTTCTAGGGCAACAGGTTCAGGTTATCTACGATATTCCAATGGCAGAAGTGGTCCTTGATTTTTTTGATCGCTTAAAATCAGTCAGCCGAGGCTATGCGTCGCTTGATTACGGCTTTGACCGCTTTGTTGCTGCGCCATTATCGCGCCTAGACGTGCTGATAAACGGCGACCGTGTTGATGCCTTAGCGGTGATTGTGCATCGAGATTATCTTCAGAGTCGTGGACGCGTGCTGACGGAGAAAATGAAGGAGTTGATTCCACGGCAAATGTTTGATGTGGCTATTCAAGCAGCGGTGGGGGGCAAGATTGTGGCTCGCCAGACTGTCAAAGCCCTCCGTAAGAACGTCACCGCAAAATGTTATGGGGGTGATGCGACTCGAAAACGCAAGCTGCTAGAGAAGCAAAAAGCGGGGAAAAAACGAATGAAGCAAGTGGGGAATGTGGAAATTCCTCAGTCGGCGTTTCTCGCTGTGCTTCAAGTAGATTAAGACAGTATGAGAGAGGCCTAGTGTGAATATTGATTTTCCTTTAATTTTGGCCATTTTGGTCTTTGGCAGCGGGTTTATTTGGGCTATCGATATCCTGTTTTTTGCTCGCTCACGCAAGCAACGCATTGATGGGCTGAAGGCGCAATTTCCTCGCTGGGAGTCCCCGGAAAGCGCTGACGAAAAGAAACTAACCGCAGCCATTAATAGCTCAGCGGCAGAGCCCGCGATCGTTGATTACGCCCGCTCTTTCTTTCCCGTTTTGACGGCGGTCTTTATTTTACGCTCTTTTCTGTTTGAGCCTTTTCAGATTCCCTCCTCGTCCATGGTGCCGACTCTCGAAGTGGGTGACTATATCCTCGTCAATAAATACACCTACGGGCTACGACTGCCGGTACTTCGGGATAAGATCGTTAGTATTAACGCGCCCGAGCGAGGAGACGTCATGGTGTTTTTTCCCCCTCACCAAAATAAAACGTATTACATTAAGCGGGTTGTTGGTATTCCGGGTGATGATATTGAATACCGGAATAAACGATTGTGGATTAATGGCGAAGAAGCCCCATTGAAATGGCTTGCAGCCCACAACTCGGGGCGTCATCGTGTTCACCAAGGAATGGAAACGTTCATTGATGAGCCGCATTTAATGCAAGTCGATGTGGCTCGGCCGAGCCGTGATTTTTCTGTCAGGGTAAGACCAGGGCATTACTTCATGATGGGGGACAACCGAGACAACTCTAGCGATAGCCGGGTGTGGGGACAAGTGCCCGAGCGCGATATTGTTGGCAAGGCGGTGGCTATTTGGATGCACTGGGAGTCTTTTCTGTCGGTGCCCAGTTTTGGACGTGCGGGTACGATTGACTGAGCAATCGAAGGAGAGGCTATGATCAACCAAGGACAACGACGGGGTTTATCTCGGCAACGGGGCATGACGATGTGGAGCATCGCCTTCAACGTCCTCATTCTAGGTAGCTTCCTGATTCTGGTACTGCGTATTGCGCCCTCCTACATGACCTACCTGTCGGTAAAGGGCATTGTTGAACGGGCGGCTGAGGAATACGACCCTCAGCAGCATTCATTGCAAGATATTCGCGTTCGGATACGCAAGCTCTTAAATAGTAGTCAAATCTACGCGATCAAGGCTGAGGATATCAAAGTATTTCGTGACAGAAATTTTGTTGTTATTGATGCGAACTATGAAATCCGTTTTCCTCTGGTATGGATTGTCGATGGTGTCATGGTCTTTGATGATTTAATCATCGAAGTGCCAAGTGATCGACAGCGTTGAATAGTGAAGCTAAGCATGCGAGGCTTCACCAACTTCAGGGTCGCCTAGGCTATACCTTCGCCGATGTAAGCCTACTTGAGCTTGCGTTGACGCACCGCAGTGCCAGTAAAAAAAATAATGAGCGCCTTGAGTTTCTCGGAGATTCCCTAGTGAATCACGTCGTTGCCGGGCACCTGTTTGTTGCCTTTGAAGAGGCAGCTGAAGGGCAGTTAAGTCGCTTGCGAGCTAAACTTGTTCGAGGCACTTACCTCGCTCAGTTGGCTTCCCAGTTTGAGCTTGGGCCATGCCTGAGTTTAGGGAGTGGTGAGCGCAAAAGTGGCGGCCGCCATCGAGAGTCCATCCTCGCGGATGCACTGGAAGCGATTGCTGGCGCGGTGCTACTAGACAGTGATTTTGAGACAGCCTGTCAGGTGATTTCAGTTTGGTTTGTCGATAGCTTTCAGTCATTGTCGTTGAGTGACGAACGAGACGCCAAGACCCGCTTGCAGGAACTGTTGCAGGGTAGAGGCCATCCCCTGCCCGACTATCAAATGACATCGGTTGAAGGCGCTGATCACGAGCAAATATTTACAGTCCTTTGCCGAGTTGAGCCCCTATCAGAGGGGGTGCAAGGCATCGGTAAAAGCCGCCGAACTGCCGAGCAGTCGGCAGCTGAAAAAGTGCTGGAGGCACTCGCTTGATGGATGAAACCAGCCAGCATTGTGGTTATGTCGCCATTGTGGGTCGGCCCAATGTGGGCAAATCGACCTTGCTAAATTATCTGCTAGGCCAAAAAGTTAGTATTACTTCCCGAAAGCCGCAAACAACGCGCCACCAAGTGTTGGGCATTCTGACTGAGGGTTCCGAACAGATTATATTTGTTGATACTCCGGGCATGCATAAAGAGCAGGGTAAGGCCATCAATCGTTATATGAACCGCACCGCTAATAGTGCGTTAGCGCATGTTGATTTGATTTTATTTGTGGTGGATCGGATGCGCTGGACGCCAGAGGACGACATGGTCTTCCGCGCTGTAAAGGCGGCAGATGCCCCTGTGGCTTTGGTCATTAATAAGATCGATATGTTGGACGGTAGAGACGAACTACTTCCCTATAGTGAAAAACTGATGATGGGAGACGATTTTGATGGTTTATTTCCTATTTCTGCGCTGAGCAAAAAGGATTTAACGCCACTCCGGCAATACTTAGGTGCGCAGATGCCTCATGGCCCACATTTTTTCCCCGAGGAGCAGGTAACCGATAGGACAGAGCGATTTTTAGCCGCTGAACTCATACGCGAGAAAATTGTGCGTCAGTTGGGCGATGAGCTCCCCTATACAACTGCGGTTGAAATTGAGAGCTTTAAGCAAGAGGGGAGGGTGCTTCATATTGACGCACTTATTTACGTTGAACGTGCTGGGCAGAAGGCGATTATGATTGGCGAAAAAGGTAGTCGCCTACGTTCAATTGGCACTGACGCCCGAAAAGATATGGAACACGCATTTGATACTAAAGTCATGCTTAAATTGTGGGTTAAAGTGAAGTCGGGGTGGTCTGATGATGACCGGGCGCTACGTAGTTTGGGTTTCGACGAGCGTTGAGTGGGTATGCTTGCGTCTCTCGAGCCCGCTTGGGTGCTCCATCGCAGACCTTACGGAGATGGCAGTCTTATTGTTGAATGCTTTGCACTTGAATCAGGCCGATTCTCTGCGGTACTTCGCGGAGCGCAACGTAAACACCGTGGAGGGTCTTTGGCGGGCCAAGCTCAAGCCTTCAATCCGCTACTAGTTAAGGCTATTGGCCGGGGTGAACTAAAAACCATGCGCCAGATAGAATCTGCAGGTATTGCAATACCGTTGGTGGGCCGAGCACTGTTTAGCGGCTTGTATATCAATGAATTGCTGATTCGAACGTTACCTCGCTTCGATCCCTATCCCAGACTATTTGCTCATTATGGGCAACTACTACCGCGTTTAAGGAGTCACGATGAGAGTCAGCTGAGGGTCTTTGAATTGGCACTGCTCGAGGAATTGGGTTATGAATTGATTTTTGCCCACGACGCAGATGGAGAATTGATTGATCCACGGCGCCACTATCACTACCGAGCTGACAATGGCTTTCGGGTAAAACCCATAGACGCGCAAGGTTCCGCTGTCGATGACGGTGCGATAGACATAAGCGGTGAGGTGTTGATGTTACTCGCCCAGTGGCGTCATGCAGAAACCGAGTTAAATCCAGTGCAATGGCGAATGCTCAAGCAAATAACTCGCCTGGCACTGAAGCGTCATTTAGGCGATCGGCCATTACGGAGTAGGGATTTATTCAACGCTTTTGCTCAACCTATGGGTGCTTCGTTAGATGACAATAGTGATACATGAAACGTCGATATTCTAGCGCTATTCGGGCCGTCTGGAGGGACTATTAATGCCTAATTTAACCCCCGCATACCCCACTGTAGAACATGTTATTGGCAATACGCCGCTCGTGCGCTTGCAACGCCTTCCGGGCAACAGCAGTAATACGTTGTTGGCAAAGCTTGAAGGAAATAATCCCGCGGGATCAGTGAAAGACCGCTCGGCCATGAGTATGATTGCCGAAGCGCAAGATCGGGGCGATATCAGCCCCGGTGATACACTCATCGAGGCCACCAGTGGTAATACCGGGATTGCCCTTGCCATGGCGGCGGCGATGCGCGGTTACCGTATGGTGCTAATCATGCCTTCGCACATGAGTAATGAGCGTAAATGGGCAATGGGCGCCTACGGCGCCGAGCTCATTGAAGTGACGTCGGAACAAGGTATGGAAGGCGCTAGAGATCTAGCGCTAGCCATGGAGGCCAGCGGTGAGGGCAAGGTACTCAATCAATTCGGAAATCCAGACAACCCATTGGCTCACTATAAAGGCACCGGGCCAGAAATTTGGCAGCAAACAAGAGGGGAGGTTACTCATTTTGTCAGTTCAATGGGCACCACCGGCACTATTATGGGCGTTTCGGCTTTTTTGAAACAGCAAAATCCCGCGATTCAAATTATTGGCCTACAACCTGAGGATGGTTCTTCGATTCCGGGTATTCGGCGATGGTCACCTGATTATTTGCCGTCGATTTTTAATGCCGCCAAAGTTGATCGAGTGATGGATATTTCGCAGGCAGAATCTGAGCGAATGATGCGTCGCCTAGCCCAAGAAGAGGGAATTTTTGCCGGCGTATCTTCAGGTGGGTCGATAAGCGCTGCATTGACACTTAACCGTGAGCTGGAAAATGCCACGATTGTTGCCATTGTCTGTGATCGCGGTGATCGGTATCTCTCTACCGGCGTTTATGCGCGCGAGGAACGTTAATTTTGGTTCAAGTGCGTGTAGTGCCGAAGATAAAAGACCTCGATCGATTTACTCTCGAGAAATGGCTTTCTGCGTTGCCCGCGGAGCTAAAAAATGAAGACATGGCTCGAATTATTGAAGCCGCTGAGTACTTAAAGACTCTCGAGGGCACCCCAAGTGTTGAAACAAGCGACTGGGCGGGGCGGTCAAATCCACTGGCTGTGGGTTTAGAAATTATCCATATTTTGTCTGAGCTAAGTGTAAACACCGATGTTCTGCTGGCAGGATTGGTCTATCGAAGCGTCCGAGAACAGCGCTTGAGTAGTAGCGAGGTGGAAAAGCGCTTCGGTACTTCGGTGGCTCGTCTACTTGAGGGCGTGCTGCGCATGGCGGCAGTGAGTGAATTAACGGGAGCGTCAGATGCGCCCGTATTGGGGCAATCAGATTCGCCCAATACCAATATTCGCCGCATGTTGATCGCCATGGTGGACGATGTGCGCGTAGCCTTGATTAAGCTCGCCGAGCGCACGGTAGCCATGCGGACTCTCAAGAGTGCTCAAGAGACTGACAGACAGCGGATTGCTGGGGAGGTTTTCAATGTGTATGCCCCGTTGGCTCACCGCTTAGGCATTGGTTATTTGAAGTGGGAGCTAGAAGACCTTTCATTTCGCTACACCCATGCAGATGCTTATCATCGCATTGCTAAGTTGCTTGATGGTCGGCGTCTTGAGCGTGATCAATTTATTGCTAGGATTCGCACCGATCTAGCTCATGCTCTCGGCGAGGCTGGCCTTCACTTCGATATTTCCGGTCGAGCAAAACATATCTACAGTATCTGGCGAAAAATGCAGCGCAAGGGCATCGGCTTTTCGCAAGTTCACGATATCCGCGCGCTGCGGATTTTAGTTGATGATGTACGTGATTGTTACCATACGCTGGGCATTATTCATGGCATGTGGCGGAACATTCCCAATGAGTTTGATGACTACGTCGCAAATCCTAAAGAGAATGGCTATCGCTCGCTTCATACAGCGGTCATAGGCCCACAGGGTAAGGTGCTGGAAATACAAATTCGTACTCACACCATGCACGAAGAAGCCGAGCTGGGCGTCTGTTCACACTGGCGCTATAAGGGCAGCGACGATGTTCATGGTCACTCAGGGACCTATGAAGAGAAATTGGCCTGGCTGCGGCAAGTGCTGGAATGGCATGAAGTGTTGGGCGAAGATGGCGAGGGAGAGGAGCCATTCAGCTTTGATACAGCGGGGGATCGGGTTTACGTATTTACGCCGAAAGGCGATGTGGTAAGCCTTATTCAAGGCGCAACCCCATTAGATTTTGCCTATCACGTACATACTGAAGTGGGGCATCGCTGTAGAGGCGCCAAAGTGAATGGCAATATTGTATCGTTGACGCAGCCGCTGAAAACTGGTGAACGCGTGCAAATTTTAACAGCGAATGAAGCTAAGCCTCGCCGGGATTGGTTATCACGTAGCGCTGGCTACTTATGCACTTCGAGAGCTAGGGCGTGTGTTCACCAGTGGTTTAAAGAGCAAACTCGAGATGACAATGTCGATGCCGGCCGGACGCTCGTCGAACGAGAGTGTGCCCGCCTTGCCCTCAATGCGCTAGATTACAAAGCCATAGCTGGGCAATTGGGTTGCAACAGTGTGGAGGATCTATTTGCCGCTGTTGGCACGGGTGATGTGACCTCAAGTCAAGTGGTGCGCGCGGCGCAAAGTGTGACTGGTATCGTTGAAATGCAGCCCATTAGACTCGCAACTCTCGCCGCGCATGACCATCGTGGTGCCATCCGTATTGACGGCGTGGGCAATATGCTAACCAGCTTTGCCCGCTGTTGTATGCCCGTGCCCGGTGATGCGATAGAGGGTTATATTACCCGCTCTCGCGGAGTGTCAGTCCATAGAATCGACTGTAGTCGATTGCTGACATTGCGGCAGAAAACGCCGGAGCGAATCATTGCTATAAGCTGGGGGAGTAGTGAAGAGGAGCGATTTGAAGTGAGTGTTACTATTGAGGCATACGATCGTCAGGGCTTGCTGGCGGATATTACTGGGGTCATGGCTCGGGCTAAAGTGAATGTGACCGCTATTAACACGCTGAGTAATGTTGAGACTAATACGGCAAATATGCGCCTGCGCTGCGAGGTTTGTTCGTTGGAGAATTTAGGGCGAGTGCTGGTGACATTGAATCAGCTTGATAACGTGATGTCCGCGCAGCGGGTTCTTGAGCAATGAACGTTGAGTGTGGCAGCGAAGATTGGCACTACTCTATTGACGATTTGCTGAAAGTGATGACGATATTACGCGATCCCGAGAAGGGTTGTCCTTGGGATATCAAGCAGTCTTTTGAATCTATCGTTCCGTCAACGCTAGAGGAATGCTATGAACTGGCTGACGCGATTGAGCGACAGGACTTGCCTCACGTGGCTGAAGAGCTGGGTGATGTGCTTTTTCAAGTGATTTTTTATAGTCAGTTGGGCAGTGAGGAAAAAGCCTTTGACTTTGAGTCGGTGGTCCATGGCTTAGTTGATAAGCTGATTCGACGGCACCCCCATATTTTTCCACAGGGCGATATTGATGGCGGTGAACGAGCCCCGGCTAGTGCCGAATCCGTCAGCGTGAGTTGGGAGGCGCTGAAACAGCGAGAGCGTGCAGCTAAAGCTCAGCATGGCGCTCTGGACGATGTGCCTCTCGCGCTACCCGCGTTAGCACGGGCTCAAAAATTACAAAAACGGGCCGCCAATGCGGGCGTCGACTGGTCCGAATTCAAACAGGTTCTCAGCAACCTTGAGGATGAAATAGGGGAGTTGAAGGAAGCTCTGGCCGATGGTGACACCGATCATATAGAGGATGAATTGGGCGATGTTCTCTTTAGTGCGGTCAATGTCGGAAGACATTTGCGCATGGATAACGAAAGGGCACTTAGACGTGCCAATCGTAAGTTTGAACGCCGCTTCCGTATGATGGAGGCGGAGGCGATGGCCAGCAACACGTCGCTAGAAAAATACACACCCGAACAGCTGCATACGCTGTGGCAGGCAGCAAAAGCATCGGATTAGTACTTGTCAGCGCTACCGCGGCTGTGTACTTTTGTTTGCCTCGTGGGGTGGTCGAAGATAACAGTGGTACGAAGGTAAGGAAAAAGCTATGCGAATTATCCTTTTAGGCGCACCGGGCGCAGGTAAGGGCACCCAGGCTCAGTTTTTGTGTGACACCTATACTATTCCTCAAATTTCGACAGGGGATATGCTGCGCGCTGCGGTGTCTGAAGGTACTGAGCTCGGTATTCAGGCGAAGGCGATCATGGATGCGGGGGGATTGGTCTCTGATGACCTGATTATTGGATTAGTGAAAGATCGGTTAGCCCAGCCTGATTGTGCTAATGGCTGTTTATTTGATGGTTTTCCACGCACCATCCCTCAGGCTCAAGCGATGGTCGATGCCAATATCACTGTCGACCATGTCATAGAAATTGACGTTGATCATGAAGAAATCGTTGCTCGGTTAAGCGGTCGCCGAATCCATTTGGGTAGCGGTCGGATTTATCATACGGCGCATAATCCGCCTAAAAAAGACGGTGTCGATGATGAGACAGGAGAGGCGTTAGTCCAACGCGATGATGATCGTGAGGAGACAGTTCGAAAACGTTTGTCAGTGTATGAACAGCAAACACAGCCTTTAGTCGCTTTCTATCAGACGCTAGCAGGACCTCGTTACCATTGCATTGGGGGTGTGGGCTCAGTGGCTGACATTACAAAACAAATTCGCCAATGCCTCGCTTAATTATTATTATTATTTTTTTGTAACCACCACTTGTCTCAGAGAAAAAACGCTGGTAGCTTTCACATCAACACCCCGCCGTTTAATTGGAGATGTGTATGGCAGCCGCAAAGAAGACCGCAGCAAAAAAGAGTTCAGCTAAAAAAACCACAGTAAAGAAAGCTTCCGCAAAAAAAGTAGTTAAGAAAAAGCCTGCAGCTAAAAAAGCAGTTGCTAAGAAAGCAGTAGCCAAGAAAAAAGCCCCCGCCAAGAAAAAGGCACCGGCCAAAAAAGCGGTAGCGAAGAAAAAAGCCCCCGCCAAGAAAAAAGCACCAGCTAAAAAAGCGGTAGCCAAGAAAAAAGCACCCGCCAAGAAAAAAGCACCGGCTAAAAAAGCGGTAGCCAAGAAAAAAGCACCCGCCAAGAAAAAAGCACCGGCTAAAAAAGCGGTAGCGAAGAAGAAAGCTCCCGCTAAGAAAAAAGCACCCGCCAAGAAAAAAGCGAAGAAGTAATCGCTTAGGTCTTAGACGGAACCAAAGCCGACCATAGGTCGGCTTTTTTTATGGGTTGGTATGGGTCAATGCGGCTAGTTAATGATCCCCAAGCGCGTTTAATTGACTCGACATATCAATATCACTTGCTGCTCCCGGGCACTCAAGAGGGGACAATGCTAAGGCTTGATACAGGCCAAACAGCGAACGTCCGCCACCATCATAATAATCTGTAGCCTTATTTTTTTGGTTCGTGGGTATTAGGGACAGCGGTGTGTGCTGACCTGCTTCAGTGGCGAAGTAACCAGTGTCCCCATGATTGCCCGCGTCTTGTAACCATGCCCGCCAATGACTGGGAATGTGTTGTTGATCGCAGGGAATAATCGCCAAGTGCGAGGTATGGCAGGCGTCTAGCAACGCGACTACCCCCGCTGTAGGCCCTTGGTCTCGACTTGCATCACAAAAAATGTGGGTCGCGTAATGGGCGTAAAGCCATGCATTTCTGCGGCAGACAATGAAAACATTGGTGCGGTGCTCAGGTATTTGATCGATTAATCGACCAATTTGCGGTTGGCCATCGATGACTAGCAGGCCTTTATCTCGGTTTTTTAATCGCTGTCCTTTGCCACCCGCGAGAAACCCTAGGGTTATTTGTTCCAACGTATAAAGCTCCACAGGAGTGTGTGATAATCATCAGCTTAACTCATCTAATGCTGACAACCTACGCTGACCAACCATGCAAAACGTTCTTGCTATCGATACGTCGACCGATGCCTGTTCTATAGGGTTGGCCACGCAACACGGTGTTACAGGTTTACATCAGCTGCTGCCTCGAGCCCACGATAAACATATTTTCTCCATGATTGATGATCTTCTCGATCAATACCCCATCAATGCGATTGATATATTTGCCTGTGGTGTGGGCCCTGGATCTTTTACCGGTCTGCGAATAGCTGCCAGTATTACCCAAGGTCTAGCCTGGTCCCTCGATAAGCTGGTTCTACCTATGTGTTCTCTGGAGAATCAGGCGCAGGTTTTTGCGGTGGAAAATCCTCGTGCCAGTGGTTTAGTGCTGAGTTGTATCGATGCTCATATTGGTCAATTGTATTGGCGCTGGTTCAGCTGTTCTGATGGTGGGTTATCGCCCCTTTCAGAGCCGGGTATTAGCACGGTTAGCGATCTGCCAGCCCCTGCTGGCGGGATCGCCAGCTATGTGATTGGCTCAGCCTGTCATTTTTTTGACCCCGGCGTGACGCCGGTCATTGATTCTTCGACGCTGTTACTCGACGCCGTAAGACCTAGTGGAGCTACAATGGCCGGCTTTATTTCGAACCATGTTGACCGCAGTCAGTTGTGCAAGCCTCATGAGTTAACCCCAGCCTATGTACAGCAAGATATTGGCTGGAAAAAATTATCAGAGCAACCGCGTCGTGTTTGATGGCTGGCAAACACTGGCATTGGCTGTGATTCAGGGCTTCAGTGAATTCTTGCCTATATCAAGTTCTGCTCACTTAATTTTGCCCTCGCTACTACTGGGATGGAAAGATCAAGGCCTGATGTTTGATGTGGCTGTCCACATGGGAACCTTGGTCGCCGTCGTGGTTTATTTCTGGCGTGACCTGCTGGCGCTTATTGGCGATATACTACCTCAGGCGCGGCCGACTGTTGGTGGAACCCCTAGAGAGCTATGGAGCCTAGTGGCAGCGACATTGCCCGTGCTAGTCGCTGGTCTACTGCTGAATGGTTTTATTGAGAGCACTCTTCGTGTTCTACCCGTTATCGCGACCACAACGCTACTGTTTGGTATTTTGTTAGGATGGTCTCATTATCATAGCCGCCACAAACTGATAGAGTCTGGCGGTAGCTATACTGTGGGCGATTCAGTGCGTTTGAGGCATGCTGTTATTATTGGTGTAGCCCAGATACTGGCACTGGTTCCCGGTACATCGCGTTCTGGCATCACGATTACTGTGGGCTTATTTTTGGGTTACAGCCCAGCGGTAGCCGCTCGGTTTTCTTTTCTTTTATCAGTGCCCGTGATCTTGGGAGCCATGTTATTTTTGGCTTTGGAGTTGGCATCGGGCATTGAAGCCCGTGTATCCCTCATGCAAATGCTGGTCGCGGCTACTGTGGCAGCTATTAGTGCGTACGCGACTATCGCCCTATTTTTAGCGGCGCTGAATCGTATGGGTTTGATGCCTTTTGTCTATTATCGCC
Organism: Halieaceae bacterium UBA4452; assembly: GCA_002389505.1. Lineage (GTDB taxonomy): Bacteria > Pseudomonadota > Gammaproteobacteria > Pseudomonadales > Halieaceae > Luminiphilus. The sequence goes on along the minus strand of DGPA01000038.1, from coordinate 54,736 downwards.
TGTTGTTGGGTATTGGGTTATTTGCCGTTATCGGGTTTGGGGGCTAAGAATGTCTGTTGTCGATGAATTGCTTCAATTTCTGGCTGAGGCAACGACGCCTTTCCATGCCGTTGCCGCTATGGCGGGGCGACTGACTGCTGGGGGTTTTGTGGAGCTTGAGGGCATTGATGGCGTCATCTTAGAGCCCGGCAAAGGTTACTTTTACACGCGCAATGACAGCTCCATCATTGCCTTTCGCGCGGGACAAGCGTCCCCTGACCAAGGCGTACGATTTATCGGCGCCCACACTGACAGCCCTAACTTATCGGTCAAGCCTAATCCTATTAAAGTCGTACATGGGGTGGTACAGCTGGCGGTCGATGTATACGGGGGAGCACTACTTAACCCGTGGTTCGATCGAGACCTATCGCTAGCGGGCCGAGTCAATTTTGTTGATGCCGAGGGGAATTTGCAAAAACAACTCATCGATTTTAAAAAACCCCTAGCCACTATTCCAAGTTTGGCGATACACCTCGATCGAGAGGCAAACAACAGTCGAAGCGTTAATCCACAGCGAGATATATTACCCGTGCTACTCGAAGCGCGGACTGAAGATGCCGTAGATTTTCGCTCATTGCTAGCTAGGCAATTGCGAAAGCAACTGCCTTGGGTTGGCGATATTCGGATATTGGATTACGAGATGTCGCTTTATGACACTCAGCCACCCTCACTGATTGGCCTCGATGAAGATTTCATTGCCTCCGCGCGATTGGATAATTTGCTCAGCTGCTTCATTGGTATGCGCGCGCTATTGGCCGCTAGTGCTGCTCATTGGAGTGTGCTTATTTGCAATGATCATGAGGAAGTGGGTAGCGCTTCTGCGGTGGGCGCTCAAGGCCCCATGTTGACCGACTTCATTTCGGCTATCAGCGCCAACAACGTCGAGAATCGAAGGCTGCGAACCCAAGCAGTGATGGTGTCGGTTGATAATGCCCACGCTGTCCACCCAAATTTCAGTGATAAGCATGATGAAAACCATGGACCATTATTAAACGCAGGGCCGGTCATAAAAATCAATCGCAATCAGCGTTATGCAACGTCGGGGACAGGAGCAGCGCTGCTACGATTACTTGCAGAGCGTGTCGATGTGCCTATCCAGAATTTTGTCGTGCGCACAGATCTAGGCTGTGGCAGTACTATAGGGCCTATCACTGCCAGTGAAACCGGTATTGATACTATTGATTTAGGGGTGCCTACCTTGGGCATGCACAGTATTCGTGAGTTGGCCGGTAGCCGGGATCCGGCTTATCTCGAAACACTGCTCACTGGTTTTTTAAATCGTATTGCTTGATGACCGGAGACCAACCATGAACGTAACCCGGGTATTGACCGGCATCACCACCACAGGAACGCCCCATTTGGGCAATCTTGTTGGTGCCATACGTCCTGCGATAGCGGCCTCAAAACGCGCTGATGTTGACGCCTACCTATTTTTGGCTGACCTTCACGCACTGATAAAATCTAGCGATCCACTAGCTGTGGCGCAATCAAGTCGTGAAATTGCCGCCACCTGGCTTGCTCTTGGGCTCGATCCTGCACAGGTGCATTTTTATCGTCAATCGGATATTCCTGAAATTACTGAGCTCTCTTGGGTGTTGACCTGCAACGCTGCTAAGGGCCTGATGAATCGAGCCCATGCGTATAAAGCGGCAGTGCACGCTAATCAAGACGCCGGGGAGGATCCTGATTTTGGTATCACGATGGGACTTTTTTCGTATCCGGTGTTAATGGCTGCAGATATACTGATTTTTAATGCTCACGAAGTGCCCGTGGGCCGTGATCAAATCCAACACGTTGAGATGGCGCGGGATATTGCCCAGCGCTTTAACCATAACTTTGGCGATATTTTTACCTTACCCAAGGCGGTCGTTGACGATAACGTTTCGGTATTACAGGGCTTAGACGGCCGTAAGATGAGTAAAAGCTACGGTAATACCATTCCGCTATTCGGCACGGAAAAACAGTTGAAGAAGGGCATTAATAAAATCAAAACTAACCTGCTCGAGCCGGGTGAAGCAAAGGATCCCCATGATTCAACGGTATTTCAACTATGGTGTGCGTTTGCCGATGAGGCAGAGCGGGAGTTTATGCGGCAAGCATTCCTTGACGGCATAGGCTGGGGTGAAGCGAAAACACAGTTATTCGAGCGAGTGAATGACGAGCTTGCTCCCGCTCGAGAGCGATACCGACAACTAATAGACGACCCACAGCAGCTTGAGGCGATTTTACAGGCCGGTGCTGAGCGTTTACGCCCTCACAGTGCCACGTTATTGGCGCGAGTCCGCGACGCAGTCGGGTTACGCCCGTACGCCTAAACGTCAGCCATGTGTGTCTCGATAGATGTTTAAAAAACATGGGGGCGGGAGATTGCTGTGGGGTAAGTCCCGCCCTTTGTCATCGCGAGTTGCTTATGGTGTCTGGTCAGTCAAACTGGTAATTCAGTGAGACCATGGCACTGCGGGGTTCGCCGACAAAATAGCGGAAGTTTCCAAACCCAAAGTCGGCTCTCTCCGCATATCGCGTATTCGCCAAGTTGGTAATGGCTAGACTGGCCGTGAGCGTTTCGCTAGCGGATATATCAACGCGAAGATTCCACAGCGAATGACCTTCATAAGTGTTGGCATTGTTCGGATCGACGAAATAGTCATCTATCCAAACGAACTCGAGCTCGGCCTTGGTAAACCGATTGGCTATAACGGTCTCGGCGCCGATACGTGCACTACCGAAGTGCTCAGGGGCGGTATCAATAGTATTACCGAGAATATCCCCCCGTGAGCCAATCAGTTGAATCGAGCTAGCGTATTCATGATCGGCTACATTGGCTGCGACCTGGGCATACCACACGCTGTTGATTTGCCACGCTAGTTCAATTTCTATTCCTTTATGGTCAGTATCAGCGCCGCTGACATTTTGTCGATCCCGATCCTGAAAAATGACTTCCTTTTTACGCATCACATAGCCATTGATGCCGTAGCTCAGTGTGCCCGCATAAGTACCGCGTAGACCTAGCTCGACGCTATCCAGTTGCTCGGCATCTAAGTCTGCGACTTGTTGGCCGGCTTGCAGTCGATAGAGTTCGGCGGCCTGGGGCGCTCTAAAGCCCCTTGCAAGGCGACCGTAAGTGCGCACCGGACCTAAGTCATAGCTGATAGCAAGGTTGCCTGAAACATTGGTGAAGCTGTCAGTTCTATTCGCCGGTCGATAAAAGCGACAGGCGCTTGCTGCGGGGTCGCAGGCGTTTCCATCCTCGGTGAAATTGCTGTAGTCGTAACGCGTCTGCTCTATTCGCAATCCTCCATCAATCCGCCATCGCTCGTTTAGCGCTTGGTGGCCCTGTATAAAGCCGCCATAAACGACGGCATCGACCTCGTAGTCGTAATGAACCCCCACGGGCTGATTGGGACTAAATGGTTGATCTTGTGTTTCTTTAAGCCAACCTTGGGTGTAATCAATATCAGCACCTATCGCCCATCCTCTCGCATCGTGTTCAGTATGCAGGGTGGACTGTAGGCCTAGACTTTTGTGGCCATTTTCCTCGGTCGACTGCCAGGGAAGGTAATGTTGCAGAAATCTCATGGCGTTATTGCGGAAGTAAGGGGTAAGGGTGAAACGGGTTGTTTCGCTCAGTACTCTGGACGCGCTGAGATGTCCCCGGACTGACCATGCATCACGATAGGCCTCAGGGTTGGGATTGTTTTTGCTCGCCGTCTCGTCCTCGTAAATTAAATTTCCTTGCACATAGCCGGCGGTTTCTTGATTAATATTCATGCCGTCGAGTACCGAAGTGATCGCCCAATTACCCCGCTGTAGATCTTGACGAAGGGTCAGTTTTTGCTGGTCATAACCGGAGTCATCTTGATAGCCACCATAAGTCGTGGTTTGTAGGTGCACGGCAATACCTGACTCTGGTCGTACAACGCTTCCTAACGCTCGGTAATAGTCTCGCGCACCCACATCAATACGTAGGGCGTTCTTGCTCGTGGTTGCAGAGGCAGAGCGAATATCGATAACCCCGTGCATCGCGTTTGTGCCATAAATCGCGGTCGCTGGTCCACGAATGATCTCAACGGCTCCCGCTTGCGCTAGATTGGCATCAAACAGCTGGTTAACGTTACAAAATCCTGGGGCACGCAGCGATATGCCATCAGCAGCGGTTAAGAATGCGCCACAGCTGCCCGTACCGGTAAATACCGGGGAGCGCAACGAAATTAATGATTCTTGTCCGTTGTTACGACTAATCCATGTACCGGCTGCGCGTTGCAGTAGTTGGTTACTATGTTGCGGCACGGTAAACGCTATGGCATCACTACCGATGGATGACCAACTCAGGGGTAGTTCACTGCCCAAACTATCGCCTCTCGTTGCCGTAACGACTACCGTTTCTATGACCTCATCAGCAATATTAGCGTGGGCACTGTGGCTTGCGACAGCCAAGATGCACAATAGCGAGAGGTAGGCCGCGGTTTGATGCCAATGAACAGTCGTGGTGGCGTTGAAAACGGGTTTCATCGGTCGGTCACTCTTTGTATGCTGAAGGCTGGGCATGTTACCGACATTAAAGTTGGTTTCAAAGGCACTTCAGGGCGTAAAATGCCGCTGTCCGACTAGGAGCCTACGTATGTCCCGCGTTCTCGATACCAACAACGATTTTGCAGTCCGCACTCGAGAGCCTGTTCATTCGGGGAAAGTACGATCAGTCTACTGGTTGACCCCAAAAGACAGTGCTCGATTAATCAAAGAGCGAGGCTATGATGTTGTTGCTGATGCTCCTCTAGCGCTTATGATGGTATCGGATCGTATCTCGGCTTTCGAATGTCTATGGAGAGGTGAGCAGGGGCTCGATGGAGTGCCGGGAAAGGGCGCAGCTTTAAACAGTATTTCCAAGCATTGGTTTGACCAGTTTCAAGCGGCTGGCTTGGCGCGCAGTCACGTCCTTGAAGCCCCACACCCCCTCGTCTGGATAGTCCAGCGAGCCGAGCCTATAAAAATTGAGGCGATAGCACGGCAATACATTACCGGGTCAATGTGGCGAGCCTACCATGACGGTGAGCGGCATTTTTGTGGCATCGAACTCCCCGATGGACTGGCTCGCCATCAACGTTTAACCAAGCTGTTGATTACTCCCTCAACCAAAGACGTGATGCGAGGGCTGGTCGGTATTCCTGAAGTCGACGATGTCAATATTGCTCGTAGCGACATAGAGCGTCACTGGCGGGCATTTGGTTTCCATAAGGTTGAGCATATCGCTATTTATGAGCGCTTGCTGGCCGAAGGATTCGAGTTGATTTCGGGCGCATTAGCAGACGCCAATCAACTGTTTGTTGACACAAAATTTGAATTTGGCTATGCGCGCAACCGCGCTGGAGAGCAGGAACTGATTTATATGGATGAAGTGGGGACACCTGATTCTTCTCGCATTTGGGAGGCGGCCGCCTATGAACATGGGCGTGTTATCGACAATAGCAAAGAAGCGTTTCGCCAGGCATTGTTGGGCCTTTGTCCCGATCCCGAATTGTTGTTGGATAAGCGTCGGTTGCTCGAGCGTCAGCAGTTTGCCAAACAGACGACGTTACCGGAATCGTTAATGATGTCTGTTTCAACCACTTATCGGAACATTGCTGAGCAGATCACCGGTGCTGAGCTCGCTATTAGTGACAATCCGCGCGCCGAGATCAATCAGCTGCTTGCCGATGAATTAGGTCTGCTAGACTGAGCTGGGGTTCGGTCAATTGATGGTTCGTCAGACGGATATCGGCGGTGAACATTACTTGCTCTTTTGAGGAAAAATTATGCTACAGCGGATCAAATTAACCGACTCCTTGTCGGTATCGGGTCAACCCGAACTAGCCGATATCACTGAGCTGGCAGAGCTAGGGTTTACGGTGGTTGTTTGTAATCGGCCCGATGGCGAGTCTCAGGGGCAGGCCAGTATGGAGCAGATGAAGAACGCTGCGATCTCAGCGGGTCTTAGTTTCATCAGTTATCCGGTCAATCCTATGAATTTCCCAGGCGATGATCTAAAGGGCCTAGCCCAAGTGTTTGATGGTGAAGGTAAAGTGCTCGCTTATTGCCGTACGGGAACCCGCTGCGCGAACCTTTGGGTGGCGAGTAGACCCACCGCTGAGCGCCCCGCAGCTGCCGAAGTGGCGCGCAGCCTAGGGTTCGACTTATCGCTGGCTGCCCGGTGTGGTTAAGCGCCAACGTCGCGCTGGTTCGCTCACTGACTTCACCATCAGCTAACCCGATGTGGAGCACTGAGATCATGCGAAAGTAGCGCGTCAGGCACTGACTCAGTGATTGCCATCCTCGGGAGGGTGCTCAAGGTAGTATTTGAGTTGCCCCAATGCTACTGCTAGCGGCTCCCCTAAGCGCTCATGCAGTTGGTCAACGGCTTCAGAATGACTTTCCTTGACAACATGATCAGGATGGAAAGCCTCGGCGATGATGGCATAAGCGTAGCGGGCATTATTCCTCGCAGCGCTCAGTGCATACACTTGTACGGCAATCGGTGTTCCGCGCTGAACCTCGCCTGAGGTAAGGCGTTCAAAGTGCTGGCCGCAATGAGCATAGCCGAGACTCAGATCTGATTTTGACAGCTGCCAATCATCCGCTCGAAGCGTTGCGCCGATACTGGCGCCATTGCGAATAAGTGCATCCGATTGTTCGAGTTCTGCTGCTAACGGCAAAAGAAAGTGGGTGAGTGCGAGCGTTCGACAAACTCTACCGCTGACATGATCGCTATAGAGATTAGCTAACCGCTGCTGGCTGTTTTGGGTGATGACTTCGACACCATAACTACCAAAACGCAATCGAATATGGTCACTGTTCAAAAACGGTCAATCCTTGCAGTAAAGTCGCTATCGGAGCTTGCCTTGTTGTGCCAAGCTTGGGTTGGCGAGGGCCCGCTGGCCCTTCACGTTGACGATCAATATGGGCAGTTTACACCAACCGAGGGTAGACTGCTTCAGGCAACACCGTTGCTGTCTGGCGGGATTGATACATTATTGGAGGAAACTATCGTGTTGAAAGGGATAATAAAGACCAGCTTGATGGCACTGGCGCTCTGTAGTTCGTTGACGTTGGCCTCGGACAGTTTGGGGTCCCGTGTTGAAAAATACTATAACGAGGAACTGGGCGAGTTGTTTATCTGGTTTCACCAGCACCCCGAATTATCCATGATGGAGTTTGAAACCTCTAAGCGTCTAGCCTCAGAGCTATCCGCACTGGGTTACGAGACGAATACTGGCATAGCCACAACGGGTATTGTCGCCATATTACGTAATGGCGAGGGGCCATTGGTGATGATGCGCGCGGATATGGATGGCTTACCGGTTAAGGAAAAATCTGGGCTCGCATACGCGTCAACGGCCACTCAGGAAGACTGGGATGGTAATAGGGTATCCACCATGCATGCCTGTGGTCATGATGTACACATGACCAGTTTGGTGGGTACCGCTGGCATCATGGCTGAGCAAAAAGACCAATGGTCTGGCACGTTAATGCTTATTGGCCAGCCTGCGGAAGAGCGGATTAGTGGCGCTAAAGCTATGCGCAAAGCGGGTATTTGGGATACTTTTGGAACGCCCGATTATGCGCTGGCTTTTCACGTCACATCAACTGTGCCTACTGGGATGATAGTGGCAGATCCAGCGCCTTACTCTGGCGCCGACACAGTTGATATTATCATTAGAGGTGTGGGTGCCCATGGGGCAAGTCCCCACAGGGGTGTCGATCCAGTAGTCCTTGGATCACACATTGTTTTAGGCTTGCAGACCGTCGTTAGCAGGAGCTTATCGCCGCGTCGCCCTGGCGTTATTACTGTCGGCGCTTTTCATGCCGGCACGAAGCACAACATTATTTCCGATGAGGCGCGCTTACAGCTAACGGTCCGTAGTGAATCTGAAGCCGATCGAACGCTACTGCTCGATGGCATTGCGCGCATTGCCGAGAATATGGGGCGTGTTGCCGGTCTAAGCGAGGACATGCTGCCTCAGGTTATCGTTTCCGATGAAAGCGTACCACCTACGCTAAATGACCCTAGGTTACTCTCGCAGCTCCGCAGTGTGTGGGCAACATCGCTGGGCCCCAACGTTTTTTTTGAAGAGGAGCGCTTGGGAATGGGTGCTGAAGATTTTCCTTTTTTCACCGTCGATCCCGACATCCCCTCAGTGTACTTCGCGGTGGGTGGTACCCCTCCCGTGGCCTTTGAGCAGGAAGCTGCTGGGGGTGATGCGGTTCCTTCTCATCATTCACCTTTATTTAAAATTACCCCCAAACCTGCAGTGACCCTTGGTGTTAAGGCGACCGTCGTTGCCCTCATGGATTTGCTTAAAAAATAATGCGCCAAGGACAACGTGATTGGCCTGTTTGGGATGTGGTGGTGCGCGTTATCCATTGGTACTTCCCTCTTGCTATTGCCTTTATGTGGTGGTCTGGGGGTGAGGGGCTTATGCAGTGGCATAGTTGGGTAGGCTATAGTTTATTAGTGGCGTCGCTCACGCGCATCCTTTGGGGCTTTGTCGGTAGTTACTATGCCCGGTTCGCGAATTTTTTATGCTCGCCCAGGGCGGTTTGGCATTATATTCGGGGAAAGCCATTTACTGGCTTGGGCCATAACCCTCTCGGTGGGTGGTCGTCAGTAGCCTTGCTGTTACTGGTGACAAGCCAGGCAACCTCTGGGCTGTTTGCCAGTGACGATATTTTGTTTGAAGGTCCACTGGCCTACTGGGCCGGTGACTGGTCAGCGACGCTGGGTGCGTGGCATGAGACGAACTGGACTCTGCTCCGTACACTGATATTAATTCACGTATGCGCTATTCTTTTCTATAAACTAGTGAAAAAACAAGCGCTGGTACAGGCAATGATCACCGGTCGAGCAGTAGATCGCTTTAGCTCAGAAAAGCCCGTCTCTAGTCGATGGGCGCTGGTCATTGCGGGTATTGCCAGCGCCGTGCTCGCCCTTGTCGTGGCATACGCGCCTGACTCGCCCTCGTACTATTAGTGGCCGCTCAGTGACCGTGAGCACTACGGAACAGAAGGCAGTGCTAGAGCAAGAAATCACCACAATGACAGCGCTGCGAGCGACTGCGGGTACAAACAAGGATTAAGAGGCCAACATGATATCGCTCGCGCGCTCCAGTTTTTTGTTTATTATTATTGCAGTAGTGGCGTGGTTATTCGTGGCATTCATTCGAGCACCCATTATTCCCGTAGAGTGGCAAGCCCCCACCAATCCTCAGCTCACAGGCGTGTTCTCACCTAACAACGCACTGGCAAGTGTTGAGACGCTGTCCATGCCAGGGTTCGGGCCAGAGGACGTGGCATGTGCCGCCGATGGAAGCTTTGTAAGCGGTCTTGCTGACGGTCGCATTGTCCGTTGGCGAGACGGGACGACCCCTGACGTCATTGCCAATACTGGGGGCCGGCCACTTGGGATGGATTTTGATGCCACGGGACGCTTAATCGTTGCAGACGCTCAGCGCGGGTTACTGTCGATGGATGAGCAGGGTGAGATTGACGTTTTGGTTAACCAATATCGAGGCAGGCCGTTAAAATTTGTTGATGATCTGGCCATTGCCGCTAATGGCACCATTTGGTTTTCGGACGCCTCTCAGCGTTTTGGTATCGAAGACAACCTTTTGGATTTTTTCGAGGGCAGTAGGACGGGTCGACTGCTGTCTTATCGGCCAACCGATGGCAAGGTATCTGTGCATATGGATGGATTATTCTTTGCCAACGGTGTCACTATGGGCCCTAACGATAATTATGTCTTAGTCAACGAGACCGGATTGGGACGGGTACAACGCTACTGGCTTACAGGGCCTAAGGCGCACACCGCCGATATGTTTATAGAGCATTTACCCGGTACACCGGACAACATCAATTTTGATGGCGATGATCGGTTTTGGATTGCCATGCCGTCCTTGCGCAATGGCATTGATGGGTTCGCTGACAAGCCCTTTATTCGGCGTTTGCTGTCAGTACTGCCGACTTATTTTCTCAGTGTTGGCGCGAGTGTTAGCAGCTTTGTGGTGGCTGTAGATACGCAAGGGCAGGTGGTGGCCAATCTGCAAGACCCGACACTTGGCTACCATTACATCACTAGTGCTACGCCCTGTGGAGGGCGCCTTTGGCTGGGTAGCCTGCAGATGTCTTCTGTGGCGCAGCTGCCCTTGATAAACTCGACAAAGACCTTATTGGATCCCTAACTTATGCCAGCACCACTCCTATCCCGCCGAGATCTCGAATTCTATTTGTATGAAATGTTCAACGTCGAGGCTCTGACGAGCCGCGAGCGTTATGCTGATCATAATCGCGAGTCGTTTAATGCCGCGTTAGACATTGCCGAAAAAATAGCTCAGGAATTCTTCCTTCCGATACGTGCCAAGGTCGACTTAAATCAACCCGATTGGGACGGTGAAAAGGTCATCATGATCCCCGAAATTAAGCGCGCGTATGACGCTGTAGCTGAGGCAGGGCTTATTTGTCCTGATCAAAACTATGATATGGGTGGCATGCAACTGCCCTTGGTGGTGTCCTCATGCGCTACGGGTTATCTCACTGCCGCAGCCAGTACTACCAATGGTTTTCACGCAGTGACAGCGGCTAACGCCAATCTTTTAGAGGCTCACGGCTCCAAGGCACAGATTGATACCTGGGTGCCGCGCCTTCGAAGGGGTGAATTTGCTGGCACAATGGCTTTGTCTGAGCCGCAGGCGGGTTCAAGCTTAGCCGATATGCGCACCAAAGCAGTCCCACAAAGCGATGGCACTTTTCGACTGTTTGGCAACAAAATCTGGATTTCTGGGGGTGATCATGAGCTATCAAGTAATATTGTTCATGCGGTATTGGCGCGCATAGAAGGTGCACCACCCGGGGTTAAAGGCATCTCACTGTTTATTTGTCCAAAAATACTGGTCAACGAAGATGGTTCTCTGGGTGAACGTAATGATGTTCAATTAGCCGGCCTGTTCCACAAGATGGGTGGTCGGGGACAGACGTCGACAGCACTCAACTTTGGTGAAGATGAGGGCGCAGTTGCCTATCTGGTCGGTGAACCCCATCAGGGGTTGAAGTACATGTTTTATATGATGAACGAGGCGCGTGTCATGGTCGGCACCAGCGGCGCAACATTGGCTATGTGTGGTTACCAATACAGTCTTGATTACGCCCGAGAGCGTCCTCAGGGGCGCAAACCATCCTGCAAAGATCCGCTCTCTGAACCGGTCATGCTCATAGAGCACGCCGACATACGGCGATTACTCTTGGCACAAAAGGCCTACGCTGAAGGAGGATGGAGCCTGTGTTTATACGCCTCTCAGTTGGTAGACGATTGGAAGACTCATCCGCTATCCAGCGCGCGCGAAGCCGCGTTTGAACTACTCGACTTCCTAACGCCTATTGTCAAAACATGGCCGTCAGAGTACGGCCCCAAAGCCAATGACCTGGCTATTCAAGTACTCGGCGGTGCGGGCTACACCAACGATCATCCTGTCGAACTCATGTACCGAGATAATCGCTTGAATCCGATTCATGAAGGAACAACGGGCATTCAGTCTTTAGACTTGTTGGGGCGAAAAGTTCCGGCCAATGGTATGGCGGGCTACACGCGCGCCGTTAACGCCATTAAAGCGGATTTGGAGCGGGCTGAGGGTGTTTCTGAACTTGCTACCATGCACGCTGCCCTGGAAACAGCACTAACCGATCTGCAGCGAACGACCGAGATATTGCTGGCGGCTAGGGTCACTGAGGATATTGATCTAGTCATGGCTAACTCGGTCCGTTACCTCGAATTTTTTGGTCATGTGGTGGTCGGTTGGATGTGGCTTAAGCAGGGTATAACGGCCATTGAACGCTTGGAATCTGCGTCGGCAGATGAGGCTTTTTATCGAGGAAAGTTACAGGCTATGAATTACTTTGCCCGCTGGGAGCTGCCACAAACGTCGGTCTGGGCAGAGCTACTTTGCCAGCTCGACGCCACCACCTACGCCATGAATCCAGACTGGTTTTGATCGGTTCTTGCGTTCATGAACCTGGGCTATGGGTCGGTGGTGCTATTGAGCGTCCTGTGAAGCCACTCTCGCATACGAGCCTCCAAGGCATCTAACGGAATAGCGCCGGCGCCGAGGAGCTCGTCATGAAACGCTCGAATATCAAACTTGTCCCCGAGAGCTTGTTCCGCCTCGGTCCTGAGTGCCAGTATTTTGAGCTGTCCTATTTTGTAGGCCAGCGCCTGTCCGGGCCAGCCAATATAGCGATCGATTTCATTGGTAATATCGGCTTCAGTTTTGGCGGCGTTGGCTTTGAAGTAGTCGATAGCCTGCTGTCGAGTCCAGCCAAAATAGTGTATGCCCGTATCGACGACCAAGCGCACTGCTCGCCACATGTCATACACCAGCTGTCCGTAACGTGAATACGGATCTTGGTACAGGCCCATGTCGTAGCCCAAGCGCTCTGAGTAGAGCCCCCAGCCTTCGATGAAGGCGGTGACACTACTATTACGCCGAAAATGGGGAAGATTGCCTAGCTCTTGGGCGAGCGCGATTTGCAAGTGGTGGCCAGGCACACTTTCATGAACGCTCAAGACCTCCATTTCAAATATGGGTCGTACCTCGGGTCGATACAGGTTGACGTAATACCAACCGGGTCGTGAGCCATCAACGGCGGGTCGCATATAGTAAGCGGTGGTAGTATCGGGCGCTATTGCTGCTGGGATTGGGCGCACGCCGTAGGGCATCCGCGGTAGCTTCCCAAATAGCTGAATGAGCTGTGGATCCAGCCGTTTAGAGATGGCCTGGTAGCCCTCTAGCAGCGCTTCTGGGGTAGGGTAATAAAATTGTGGATCAGTTCTTAAGAACTCATTAAATGCTTCGATATCACCCTCAAATCCAACGGCGTCAATGACACCCAGCATAGCGTGACGAATACGAGCGACCTCATCGATACCGATTTGGTGAATCGCTTCTGGGGTCAGATCTGTGGTCGTATATTTCGCCACCTGCTGACGGTACGCCGCTTTGCCCTGAGGTAAACTACCTAGGCCCGGTTGTTGTCGTGTGGCGCTCAGATACTCGTCGGCCATGAAAGTGCCAAAACGGCGGTAGGCAGGGTTAATGATCTCACTGATGACTTGTTGGGCACTGATTTTCAGCGCCTTTGCGGTATCGGTATCGATAGCGTCAGGGATGTCTCTAAAGACGGCGTAATAGGGGCTGTTTGTGATGTCGTCAGTGATCACTCGGCTTATCTGATCAGGAACACGTCGCATGACGATATCTGCCTGGGTCCGCTGTTGCGCAATGCCTTGTTGAAGCAGCCGTTGAGTCTGTGTGAGTAGACTGGGAAGTGCTTTGAGGCGCTCTAGCCAGTCGCGGTAGTCCTGTTCTGAGGTGAAAGATAGCCGCTCAGCCATGGTGTATTGATGCTGCGGGCCGCTACGCATGTTAATGGCCATGAGGTGCATGCCATTTTCGTAATCGGCGATGTCGTCTCGTAATTCCCGCAGTAACATGGTCCGATTCAGGCGAGATTCACTGCCTAAACTTGAGGGCTCAATGGCCGTCAAGGCATTTACAAAGGCTTGTTGTTGCTCATAGCGCCGTTGATGAGCACTAGGACTGACGTCTGACCATAAGGTATTACCCGATCGGTCGCCATATTCTAGCCGCATCTCGGGATACTCTGATAATACCCATGCCCAATGCTCATCAATGATGTTCTCTACCATCGACTCCTGGGCGTAGCTGAGTACGCTGATCGCCGCTATTAAGGGCGCGATACATAGCGGTGCCGCGATCGCACGAATGGTGTGCACTAAGCAATAAGGTTTAAGCACTGGCTGTCGCTCTCCGGTAGGCTTAACAAAACTTCAGTTAGGTGTGGATCAGTACCACCTAGGCACGGCCCAGTATTGAACGAGCAACTAACTCACGCATGATCTCAGATGAACCGCCGTAAATGGTTTGGATACGGGCATCGGTATAGAAGCGGGATATTGGGTACTCCGTTGTGTAGCCGTAGCCGCCGAATAACTGCAGACACTGGTCGGCCACTTTGCATTGCATTTCACAGCTGGCTAACTTGAGCATAGCGGCTTCGTCAGTGGTGAGCGCTTGGCGGGTATACTTGTCAGCATATTTCTCATACAGCGCTCGATTCAGGGCGATCTCGGTTTTGGCCTCGGCGAGTTTAAAGCGGGTATTTTGAAACTGACTGATTTTTTGACCGAAGGCTTCGCGCTCTTGGACATAGTCGACGGTGATCGCCAGCGCACCCTCAGAGGCCCCTACGGCCTGCGCAGCAATGCCCAAACGCTCGCGCGGTAATTCGTCCATTAGAATAGCGAATCCCTTGTTGACCTCACCGAGCAATGCGCTGGCGGGCAAGCGGACATCGGTAAAAAACAGAAGCGCCGTGTCGGAGGTATGTTGGCCAATTTTTTCTATTTTCTTTGATTTCTCAAAGCCCGGCGCGTGAGCGTCAACGAGAAAGAGTGAGGTGCCCTTCGCGCCTTTACCCGGGTCGGTTATTGCAGCCACAATAACAAGATCAGCGTGGATGCCGTTGGTGATAAAGATCTTTGAGCCATTAAGCAGCCATTCGTCACCGTCACGGACGGCCTGTGTCCGTATACCTTGCACGTCTGATCCTGCACCGGGTTCGGTCATCGCTAAGGCGCCCACGCACTCTCCAGAGACCATCTTCGGTAACCATTGCGCTTTTTGTTCGGCGGTCCCGTGACGCGAAAGGTATGGAGCAACAATATTGGAGTGAATGCCATAGCCTGTCGCTATACCGCCAAAGCCAAGGCGAGAGAGCTCTTCGATCATGGCAAGAGTGACCATTGGTGAGGTGCCAGCACCGCCGTAATCTTCATCGACATCCGGGCACAGCAATCCCGCCTGCCCGAGGGTATGCCAAAGGGTCCGCGGCACCGTTTGCTGGGCTTCCCACTCCTCAAAATAGGGCGCAATTTCCTGTTTGAAGGCGCGGATCGCCATATCGCGAAATAACGTCGTTTCGTCGAAATCGATGGCTTGATTCATTGCGAAATCCTCGGTATGTTTTTCCTTCTATTCAGTATGACGACATGTGTTTATAAACGCAAAGTGCTACGCGTCGAGGGTGCTGACGGCGGCTAGCGCGGCGTTTGGCAGGCTTTCAGTTGCCGCGCTTCACGGTCCAATCGAAGGATGCTATCGGTGCGATGGGCTCAGCTACTGTGGTGGGTCAACCGCAGCGTTGGTGGTTTAAAACGGGTACAATACTGTCACCGTCAGACAAAGCGACGTCACTTCCAATGACAGGCGTTAACGTTAACGACTAAGGTTCACTAACACAATAACTGAGGATGCTATGCGCGAATACAAACAGTTTTATATAAACGGTGAGTGGGTTGACCCAGCAGTTCCCCATGACTTCGATGTGCTCAACCCGGCTGATGAGGAAGTATGTGCGACTATTTCCCTTGGCAGCAAAGCCGATGTTGATAAGGCGGTAGCAGCCGCAAAAGCGGCGTTTGAAACCTTCAGCCAAACCACTATTGACGAGCGTGTTGCGCTGCTCGAGCGCATTATAGGCATCTATAAAGGGCGTGTTGGCGAGCTAGCGGAAGCCATTCGATTGGAAATGGGTGCCCCCATTAGTTTGGCGTCAAGTGCCCAAGCTTACGCGGGTCTCGGTCACCTCATGGAGGCGGCTAAAGTGCTAAAGACATTCTCGTTTACCGAGGATCTCGGTGACCACCGAGTGGTGAAAGAACCTATTGGTGTCTGTGGTTTGATCACCCCATGGAACTGGCCATTGAATCAGGTGAGCTGCAAGGTCGCACCAGCCCTCGCTGTGGGTTGCACGATGATCCTCAAGCCCAGCGAGGTCGCGCCGTTGTCGGCCTATATTTATGCGGAAATTT
This sequence comes from Halieaceae bacterium UBA4452, assembly GCA_002389505.1. GTDB lineage: Bacteria > Pseudomonadota > Gammaproteobacteria > Pseudomonadales > Halieaceae > Luminiphilus. The sequence continues at coordinate 38,787 of DGPA01000038.1, read as the reverse complement.
TGCACGAGGCGGGCATGCCAGCCGGCGTATTTAATTTGGTCAATGGCGACGGCCCAACGGTCGGTACCGCCCTGTCAGTGCATCCAGATGTCGATATGATGTCTTTTACCGGATCGACCCGAGCAGGCTCATTAGTGGCGCAGAATGCCGCACCTACTGTCAAACGAGTGACCCAAGAGCTAGGCGGTAAATCGCCTAATATTATCCTCGATGATGCGGATCTAGCGGCTGCGGTCACCGGAGGGGTGCTACACATGTATAACAATACGGGCCAGTCCTGTAACGCGCCCTCACGTATGTTGGTCCCTCGCGCTAAATTGGCCGATGCTGAAGCCATTGCCGCTGAAGTGACTAGCACTAAAGTGTGCATTGGTGACACGTCTGATGCGGCCACAACAATGGGCCCAGTCGTCTCTAAAGTGCAGTGGGATAAAATTCAGGCGTTAATTACCAAGGGCATCGACGAGGGAGCGAAGCTAGTCTGTGGTGGACCGGGTTTGCCTGAGGGCATCGACTGTGGTTACTACGTTCGTCCGACCGTATTTTCAGATGTCAACAATGACATGACGATTGCTCGAGAGGAAATTTTTGGCCCAGTGCTTGTGATGATTCCTTACGATAGCGAAGAGCAGGCTATTCGCATTGCTAACGACACGCCCTATGGTTTGGCGGGCTATGTTCAAAGTGGCGATATTGATCGTGCACGCAAAGTGGCAACGCGCATTCGTGCGGGAAATATCCACTTAAATGGCGCCTCTGGCGGTACCGACGTTCCTTTTGGCGGGTTCAAGCAGTCGGGAAATGGCCGAGAGTGGGGTGCCCACGGCTTTACCGATTACCTGGAGATCAAAGCTATTGAAGGCTACGGAGCAGCGTAGTTGACTTAGGGCGCCCGAGGGCGCCTTTTTTTTACAGAGTGTCTCTCGACCCCGGATCGTAGGAGTACAGGGTGGCTGATGTGATTTTAGCGATTGACCAGGGTACGACTGGCACAACAGTTGCGCTCATGGATGCTAGTGGACGCTTGCTGAACAGTGTTAATCACGAATTCCCGCAGTATTACCCCCAACCAGGCTGGGTAGAGCATGATCCGGAAACCATCTGGACATCGGTGTTAAAAGGGTGTCGGGCGTTATTCAAGGGACGCAACCCAACGTCGACACACATCGTTGCTATAGGCATTACCAACCAGCGGGAAACCGCGATGTTATGGGATCGAGATTCGGGTAAAGCGCTCAACAACGCCATTGTTTGGCAATGTCGTCGCACCACCGAGTTCTGTCAGTCGCTGCGAGCGGCAGGGCATGAGCCGTTGGTAAAATCCAAAACTGGCCTGATGTTAGATCCTTATTTTTCGGCCAGCAAATATCGCTGGTTGCTTAACAACACGCAGGGTATTGAGCGTCGCTTAAAGCAGGGAAAAGTAGCTGCGGGCACCATGGATGCGTTTTTGCTGTGGCGTTTGACCGGGGGCTCGGTTCATGCCACTGACGTATCCAATGCGTCGCGGACATCGCTGCTCAATATCAACACCGGACAATGGGACGACGAGTTATTGTCATTGTTTGCGGTGCCACAGAATATTTTGCCCGAGGTGCGGGCGTCCAGCGCAATTGTGGGACGCACCAAAGGCGTTCCAGGACTGCCTGACGGTATTCCTATAGCGGGCCTTGCCGGAGATCAACAAGCTGCGTTATTCGGTCAGGCTTGCTTCAAACCGGGGGAAGCAAAGTGCACTTTTGGTACTGGCTCATTCATCTTGATGAATACGGGTGCGAACCGAGTCAACTCTGAGGCCGGATTATTGACAACCATTGCTTGGCAGTTGGGTGATGATGGCCCTTTACAGTATGCCTTAGAGGGTGGCGCTTTTGTGTGTGGCGCAGCGGTGCAGTGGTTGCGTGATGAGCTTGGACTTATCAAAAATGCGGCGGATATTGAACCCTTGGCGAACAGCGTAGTGGACAGTGGCGGGGTAGAATTTGTACCGGCCCTGACGGGACTTGGTGCTCCCTACTGGAATCCTGATGCGCGCGGTCTGCTGTGTGGTTTGACCCGTGGCACCGGGCGTGCGCACATCGCCAGAGCCACACTCGAAGCGATGGCTTTACAGAACGCCGATATTCTGCTCGCGATGGAGCAAGATCTAGGGTCTCGCTTGAAGCCTCTGCGGGTTGACGGTGGTGCTTCAGTGAACAACTTACTCATGCAGCTACAAGCGGATTATTTGGGTCGTAAAATCATCCGACCTAATGCTATTGAAACGACGGTGGCCGGCGCCTGTTTTTTGGCGGGTCTTGGGGTCGGGTTATGGCGCTCCAGTGCAGAGGTGAGCAAGGTCTGGGGTATAGATCGTGAGTTTACCGTCAATCTGCCGCCCAAAAAGCGTGCGCAGCGCATGGCTGCCTGGCAACTAGCCATCCAGCGTACGCAACTAAGCAGTGATCATGGTGGCTGACGTCCTTCCCTTTGGCGCCAGAAAAGCAGTGCGGCCGGCTAAGCTGACTCTCTGCCGTAACGGCCATCACAAATGGAAAATAATGACAGCCGATCCCTTTGCGGTGCATCGCGGAGAGCTGATCACTCGCTATCGATGTGAGCGCTGTGGCAGAGAAAAAAATAAAGCCCAGTAGCGAGAATCTCCGGTACTACCCGTTGTGGGTGCTTGGCGTGTGGTGCACTTAACGGTAGATTAGTGGCTGACGTCTATTGTTTACTGGGGATGCCACCATGACCGCAATGATTTATCCCACCACTAACCCTTCGGCAACCGAAACGATGATTGTTGCTCGAGGTGAAGGGCCCTATATTTTTGATCAAGCAGGAAAGCGCTACCTTGAGGGTATGGCCGGACTATGGTGTACGTCGTTAGGGTATGGCAATGAAGAAGTCATCGAAACGGCTACACGTCAGATGCGTGAGCTCAGCTTTAGTCACATGTTCAGTGGTAAAACCCATCCTGCAGCTATTGAGTTAGCTGACAAACTGGCTGCCATGGTTCCCATAGATAATGCCCAAGTATTTTTAGGGAATTCGGGATCGGATGCCAATGACACGCTCGTTAAGCTTATCCGCTACTATGCGGTGGCATCGGGGCAGCCGCAGCGCACCAAAATTATTGCTCGCGAGAAAGGTTATCACGGAGTGACAGTCGCCTCTGCCGCGTTGACCGGGTTGGTCCCTAATCACATGCATTTCCAACTACCCTTCGATGCGCTCGGGGTATTACGCACAGGCGCGCCCCATTATTATCGCTGTGCCAATGAAGGTGAAAGTCAGGCAGAATTTGTTGCAAGGCGCGCTGTAGAACTAGAGAACCTTATCCTCGCGGAGGGCCCCGACACCATTGCAGCCATGATTGCAGAGCCGGTCAATGGCGCTGGCGGCGTCATTGTTCCTCCTGAAGGCTATTTCGAAGCGGTGCAGGCGGTACTGGATCGCTATGGCATTCTACTCTGGGACGATGAAGTGATTTGTGGCTTTGGTCGACTAGGAACAGATTTTGGCGCAACTCGATTGAATATGCGGCCAAAAATGATGGCGTGTGCAAAAGCCTTGTCTTCCGCATATGTACCCGTTTCTGCTGCCATTGTCAGCGGTGACATAGCCGAGGCCATTGCTGGACCGGCCAGTGAACTGGGGGTCTTTGGGCATGGTTATACCTATAGCGGGCATCCTTTAGGCTGTGCCGTGGCCGCCAAAGTGATCGATATTTATCAACGCGATAGGCTCTTTGAGCACGCTGCTGTTATTGGCGCGTACCTACAAACCAAACTTGAGTCTTTTCTTGATCATCCGTTGGTGGGTGAAGTGTCGGGGATGGGGATGCTCGGTGCGCTTGAATTGGTGGCAGATAAAGCAACCAAGCGTCCGTTTGAGGGAATGCGAGTGGGCCAATATTGTGCCGCCGCCGCAGAGCAGAATGGTCTTATCGTCAGACCGCTTGGCGGCAACCGGATAGCCTTGTGCCCACCGCTGATCATTCTAGAAGAGCATGTCGACGAAATCATTGATAAGTTAGGGCGAGCGTTGGATAGCACCTTAGACCAAGTAGCTACCGGCGCTCTCGCTTGAGCAGTTAGCTCCTCCAGTGAGCAGCCAATGTAAGAGCGACTCTTGCGGGCCATTAATGTCAATGCACTCACTGGTTTTTGGCGACCAAATGACAGTGGCTGCGCCTCATAAAAATGCGCTGAAACGCGTTAAAGTTTCATTTCCTAGGGCGTTTTTTAGTGGCGTTAGCTCGGCCTCCACCGCTTTCCAAGCGCCAATGCCTTTGCTGTTGAGGGGTTGGCGAACTTGTTCACTGGAGGCGGTTCGCACTGGACGTTGGGTCTTATGAAAATGCAGGCAATTGTCCTCAAAGGCGAGGCCGATATGGTCGAGCAGACTGCTCACACTGATGCGAGGGTGGGCTACCAATGATTCATATTGGAGATGGTGAATCCTGCCGGGTAGTACCTTATCCCAGTGATCCATTAGCTTGAGATAGCCGTTGTAATAACCCCCAATGGCCTCAAGCTGGTAACTAAATTCGACGCCCTGGGCGAAATGCTGTTTATATAGGCTATAACCGCAATCCATGGGGTGTCGACGTATGTCGATGATGATGGCCTGGGGCAGTATTTTGTGGATAAGACCTACGTGCTCAAAATTATGTGGCAGCTTGTCTATAAAAAATGCTCCTGCTCCGGAGCGAAAAACCTGACTTTCATCCAAGTAAGATTGGCCTAGCCGCGTGAGATCAGCCACAGAGAGGTCGCCGAGCCGGGTCAAATACTCGCCTTTGTGTTGTGTCGCACAGATCAAATGGGCACGTCGTTTTATTGCAGGCAGTGTAGGTTGTTCCATCGTACCTTCAATATCACTGTGACTGGCGAGGATCTGTTCGATCAGCGTTGAACCAGATCGAGGCAAGCCAACGATGAAAATAGGACGCGCGGCTCCCTTTTTTGGACGCGCTTGCCTCGCCAATGCAGTGGCAGATAGGGTGCTGGTGATCCGAGTGATTGCTGCATCAAACCCTTGGGTGTCAAAGGCTCGAACGCTATGCAGTGAATTGGCCTTGTGGTAGTACGCCATCGCGCTGTCGAGTTTTCCGCTAGCTTCTTCAGCACAGGCCAGAGCGAAAGCGGCCAGACTTCGCTGTTGTGAGTCGTGTTCCATACGGTTTAGGAGCCGTTCCATGGATCTACGGTCGGCGTCACTGAAACGATAATCCTTAAAATCCGCCAGCCCCCACCACGCGGCCGCATTGTTTGAATCTAGCGTCAAACTCTGACGAAAAGCGGTGACACTAGCCTCTCGGTTGCCCAAAATACGATAAATCTGCGCCTGCATAGTAGCGACTGAACAACGCTTACCTTTATCCCCACCCAGGGATGATTGGATCCGATCACAGACCTCGAGCGCTGCGTCATTTTTCCCCAGGCGCAGGAGCAAGGTGGCAAGGCTCCACAGGTGTTGAAAGTCGTTGGCGATGAAGGCCGTCGTCTCGGCCGCCTTGATGGCTTGGCGATACTGACCGGACTGTTCAAATGCGCTCGCTTGCATGGTCCGGAGCTGGAGGTTGGCAGGATGGAGCTCTAGACCGTTACTCAGTGTGTTGGCTGCGGACTCGAAGTCGCCACGGGTTTGCTGTATGTGGGCCACCGTGAAAATGGCGCGAGGGTGTCCCGGTACGTTACCGAGCATGTTGTCGGCTAATGTGCGTGCAGTTAGTAAGTCTTGGGAGCGCATAGCCCGTTGGATGGACTGAAATAGTTGGGCCTGGGAATCAAGCTGTTCAGAAAATTGCCCGATACGGACGGCCTCTTGGGTTTGGCCGTGTTCAAAAAGCAGTCGACTCAGCACAAGCCAGCCATAGTAATAGGGTGGTTTAGGCTCTAGTCTCTCCTGCAAAAGGCGAATAGCCGCCTCGAGTTTGCCTGCGCTTAGATGGGCGTCCACCGTCAAAAGCAGCGGTGAGAGTTGATCGGTAGGGTTCATTCAGCTGTCCGTAGTAAAAAAATCAGGGCACCGCATTCGCAGCAGCTATGAAGGGCTCGCTGTCAGGACGGATCGTTTAGCCTGTTTATAAGTCGCCCGGTCCCGGAAAGCGTCGCCACATGGGTAGTTGATAAGCGCATCATTGATCTAAGCCGCCCATAAGGATGTATTTGATTTCGAGATAGTCTTCGATACCGTATTTAGACCCTTCCCGCCCTGAGCCCGATGCCTTTACGCCACCGAAAGGCGCCATCTCATTAGAGATGATTCCCTCATTGACACCAACAATGCCGTACTCAAGGGCTTCTGAAACCCGCCAGACACGACCGATATCTCGAGTGTAAAAGTAGCTAGCCAAACCAAATTCGGTATCGTTAGCGATAGCAATAGCTTCCTGCTCGCTACTGAAGGTGATAATCGGGGCCACTGGACCAAAAATTTCATGTCTAAATACGGCCATCTCCGCCGTTACCCCCGATAGAATCGTTGGCTCATAAAAACAGGGCCCCAAGTCACTGGGTTTGCCGCCCAGTAGCAGTGCAGCGCCTGCTGCGACTGACCGTTTGACAAGATCATCGACATCACTGACCGCTTTATGATTGATCAGAGGGCCCATGGTCACGTTGGCTTCGGCACCATTGCCGAGGGTGAGATTTTTAGTTGCCGCCATGAACTTTGCGGTGAATTCCTCTGCCACAGCCTCGTGAATGAGTAGTCTATTTGAGCAAACGCACGTTTGGCCACTATTGCGGTATTTCGAGATCAGAGCGCCCTCGACAGCGGCATTGATATCGGCATCCTCAAAAACAATAAAGGGCGCATTGCCACCAAGCTCCATTGATGTTTTTTTCAGAGTCGCCGCGCACTGTTTTTCGAGCATCTTACCCACTGGAGTCGAGCCGGTGAAACTCAGTTTACGAACGGTCGGGTTACTTGTTAACTCACCCCCAATAGCGCCAGAACTGCCAGCGATGACATTAATGACTCCCGGTGGAATGCCCGCTCTGTGGGCGAGCTCGGCTAATGCGAGCGCTGAGAGAGGCGTTTCACTGGCCGGCTTGATGACCACTGTACAGCCTGCTGCCAGCGCTGGCGCAGCCTTGCGAGTAATCATGGCGTTGGGAAAGTTCCATGGAGTGATGGCCGCACAAACGCCAACCGGTTGTTTGATGCAGATAACTCGACGGTCAGGCCCTGGGCCGGGAATGACATCGCCATCAATGCGCTTCGCCTGTTCGGCAAACCACTCAATATAGGAAGCACCGTAAGCAATTTCGCCTCGACTCTCGGCCAGGGTTTTACCTTGTTCGGCGGTCATGATAATCGCGAGGTCATCTTGATGTGCCATGACTAAATCAAACCAGCCCCGGAGAAGTTGCGCCCGGGTTTTGGCGGGCTGTTGTCGCCAGTCCACCATGGCAGCGTCGGCGGCTTCAATAGCGCATCGAGTTTCGGTGGCGCCTACTTTGGCGATGTGAGTGATGATGTCGCCCGTTGCTGGATTGGTGACATTGAGCAGGGCCCCATCGTCCGCATCGCGCCATTGGCCATTGATGTAAGCTTTATTTTTCAGAAGCTGTGGGTCGTTAAGGGGGAGAGTCATGGCGGTAGGTTCCTGCAAGGAAATTGGGTTATAGCCACTATTATTTCATCGAAGCAGTCGCCTGCGGAGAAAAGTTTTCAGCGACTGTCGGGACATGATCTACGTACCATTGTTACTCTGATGCGCGTAACAATCTGCTATTGACTTTGTGCTTTTTAATGAGGTTCCGAATCTGATCATAACTGAGCCCCAGTTGGTTAGCAGCTAACTTCTGGCTGAAAGACGTGGCGCGCAGCGCCCGCAGCAGCCATTGATGCTCAGCGTCATGTAACCACACTCGAAGATCAACTGGGAGTTGCGCAGGCGGCGCCTGCTGCGCCTGTGAGCTCGATTCAGCCACGGCCTTGGGTTGGCTGCGATGGATGCCGCTACTAGTATCGAAGGGGTTAAGTATCATGCGATCAATCGGTGTTTCTTGCGGCCCCCAGCGATATAAAGAGCGTTCGATGACATTCTTGAGCTCCCTCACATTGCCTGGCCACGGGTGCTTGACTAGAGATTCTAGGCTGGCGTCAGAGAAGCCTGAGAAAAACGCCCAGCTCAGTTCAGCGGTGAACCTGATGGCGAAATGAGTGGCTAGCTCTTCAATGTCGTCAGGGCGCTCTCGCAAGGGGGGTAAGCGGACAACATCGAAGGTCAAGCGATCCAGTAGATCCCAGCGAAATTCGCCCCGATCAGCCAATTCAGGCAGGTCGGCATTGGTGGCAGCGACAACGCGGACATCTACCTGCAGGGTTTTACGCCCGCCAACCCGTTCAAACTCGCCATACTCAATAAGGCGCAAGAGTTTTTCTTGCAGGCGCAGGGACATAGCTCCTAGCTCATCTAAAAATAAGGTACCCCCATCTGCTCTTTCGAAACGCCCGATATGCTGTTTGGTGGCTCCGGTAAAAGCGCCTGCTTCATGACCGAACAGTTCACTCTCTAGCAGGGTTTCAGTAATGGCCCCGCAATTGACCTTGATTAGCGTGTTGGCCCACCGCGGTGATAGAAAGTGTAACCTCTCCGCGCCAAGTTCTTTGCCGGTACCACGCTCCCCTAGAATCAGGACGGGTCTATTGATGGCCGCTAGGGTCGACAGATGGTCCAGGGCAGCCGACAAAGCGGGGGACTGACCAATAATGGTTTGTGGCTGGGCTTGCATAATGGCTAATATAACTATTATCGGTTAAAAAAACCATTAAAAGTGTTAAAAACCCTATTAATGAGTGACCCCTGAATTGCGTCCCATTATGAGAATATTGGCAAGCGGCTGTTTTTATTGACAAAAAATTATCTGGCACGCCTTTCGCTATATTCATGGAGGAGACGCCGGAAAGGCGGATTCGCCAAGGGTAGGGATACCCACCCATCATTCATGGAAGGAGTAACAAGCATGGACGCTATCGACGAACGTTTCGCGGTTTATACAGCCATCATTTTTATTTGCAGTGCCATCGCAACCCTCACGGGTGTCGTTGCCGCAACCGCTACCTTTATCATCATGGTATTAGGTGTGGAGCTGGCCTACTGGTGCGGCGTGGTCATCGATGACTACAGCCGCAATAGCGCCTTACGCTGAATAGGAGATCATCATCATGGGTATTTTTTCACGCATGTCAGACATCATAAACTCCAATATCAATTCGCTGCTCGACAGCGCTGAAGATCCGGAGAAAATGATTCGTCTTATCATCCAAGAGATGGAAGACACCTTAGTCGAGGTGCGCAGCTCGTCCGCGCGTGTGCTTGCCGATCGTAAAACCGCAGCTCGGAAGCAGGAGCAAATAAAAGACGAGGCCAGTACTTGGGAAGCCAAGGCGAAGCTCGCTATTGCTAAAGATCGAGAGGATCTTGCTCGGGCTGCGCTCCAGGAAAAACACGCTATTGACGAGGAACTGCTGGGGCTTGATGCGGAGTTAGCGTCAACGGATGAACATATTTTCCAGCTTAATGAGGAGGTTAGTCAGTTGCAGGCTAAACTCAGTGACGCAAAAGCGAAGCAAAAAGCCATGCTAATGCGTGCTGAGACAGTGCAGACTCGCATGGCGGTCAAGCGCCAGGTACATCGCGCTGAGCTTGACAATGCCTTTTCTAAATTCGAGCGTTTTGAGCGGCGAATGGATAATATGGAAGGTGAGTTGGAGGCCATAGAGTTGGGGCGTGAAGGCCAAGGACTCGCGGCTGAGATCGACTCTCTACAAGAAGACGAATGGCTTTCCGCAGAGCTCAATCGACTTAAGCAATCAATGGCCGACGGTGAACAGTCGCAAAAATAGACCAGGCACCGCAGAAATAGTGGCAGGCCAGGGAAGGTTGATAATGCGAAATAAAGAACTATAGGCGACAAGGAGTAGCACGATGAACCCGTTTGAAATGTTATTTGTACCAATGATTCTGTTCATGGTGTTCGTTGCGCCTATCTGGATTGTGATGCATTACCGAAGTCTTAATCGTTCAAGTCGTAGTTTGAGTAATGACGACCGAGAATCTCTGGATGACATGCTTGCCATCGTGGACAAGCTGAGTGAGCGCATCGAGTCACTGGAGTCGATTTTAGATGCGGATCACTCTAGCTGGCGTCAGCAATCAACTGATAAGGAGTAAATCATGGTAAGTAAAAAGCACGACAGTTTTAGTGACCGAAAGGGTGCTGGATGGGGCATGAACCTGTATCGCAATAGGAGTAACTCATGGATTGCAGGGGTCTGTTCGGGTCTGTCTGATCACTGGGGTGTGCCTACTTGGATGATTAGGCTCGGTGCACTTGCGCTACTCATATTTACAGGATCATTGGCTTTCTGGGGTTACGTGGCCGCGGTCTTTTTACTGTCGGCACGACCCACCCGCTGGGATAAGTCGGCGGCGGAGATTGATGTTGAGATGGAATATGACGAAGATCAGCAGCAATACCGGCAGCGCTCGGTGTTCAAATATTCCGACGCACCGACCCAGCGATTGCGCAAAGCCCGTGAGCGTCTTGATCGGGCATTGGCGCGAGTTGAATCAATGGAGCGCTATGTCACGTCACGCCGCTACGACTTAAATCGCGAATTTTCTAAACTCTGAAGCAGTCTCGCTGATCATCTAGCCGCTACCGATAGCGTCACCATCGTTCCTAAGTTGGCCGTCTGGTCATAATCAGAGAGGCCGTGTGTTTTTTCGGTGTCACTGCTTTAGATCGAGGCTCATTGTATTGGAATCGCAGGCAAACAAGTATATGTTGAGTTAACGAACAGGGGTGTCGGCTAAGGTACCCACCGTCGGACTTGTGTATGTCCCTCAATAATCGTTGGCGGATAAAACCCGTTTGACTGGCGGCAGCTTAGCGTAGTCTCCGATCTCTCTACTTGATCGAGGGCTGATCGTCAGTGGCTAATGGCAGTGAGGATGATCAGGCTTTAGGCAAAAACCCTATTAGTCACAGGAGAAGCGAACTCATGTCGCTGGAGTGAGCCTGCCAACGGTTCAGTGCGGGGACGCCGCCCCTGGCTTTGCGCCGCCCTATGGTAACGCGGTCGTGGTTTGCGGAGTGGGCAATAACGAATTATGGAAAAAGTCGGTGTCATTATAAATTGGAGTGATATGCATGCTTTCGCTTAATGGTGTAACACACGTTTATCCGAACGGAACTCGTGCCTTAGACAATATTAATCTGGATATTCCCAAGGGCATGTTCGGCTTATTGGGACCTAACGGTGCAGGTAAATCCACGCTGATGCGCTCCGTTGCCACCCTGCAAACGTCAACAGCGGGATCGATGATATTTGATGGTATCGACATCGCGGCAGAGCCGGAGAAAATCCGGGCACGCCTTGGTTACTTACCCCAGGACTTCGGCGTTTACCCTCGCGTGACGGCCTACGATTTGCTGGATCACATGGCAGTACTTAAGGGCATTGCCACTAGGGCCGAGAGAAAAGACACGGTAGAAACATTGCTCGCGCAGGTCAATCTATGGGATGCGCGTAAAAAAGCTATCGCTGGATTCTCTGGCGGTATGCGACAACGATTTGGGATTGCGCAAGCGTTGATCGGAAATCCCGATTTAATTATCACCGATGAGCCTACGGCTGGTTTAGACCCTGAAGAGCGAAATCGGTTTCTCAATTTATTGGCCGAGATTGGTGAAAACGTAGTGGTGATTCTTTCAACGCATATTGTTGAAGACGTTGCTGACCTGTGTCCACGAATGGCGGTCATCGTTGCGGGGCAGGTCCAATTAGAGGGTTCGCCCGGGGACTTGATTGCGGAGACAAAAGGCATGATATGGGAAAAGACGGTGTCTAGAGGCCAGTTGTCTGCCTATGCGGAACAGTTTCAAATCATTTCGAGCCGGCTGCAGGCGGGACGAAGCGTCATTCATATATTGTTTGATGGAGATCCCGGATCAGATTTTAAGTGTGTTGAGGGCGGGTTGGAGGACGTTTATTTCACGACGCTTGCCAAGTCGAGAATAGGGGCAGGGCAGCCTGTGATCAGTCGCTAGGGGTACACTGATGTTTGGATCAATATTTCGCTTTGAGCTCGGCTATCAACTTCGAAACCCGGTATTTATCGTTACAGCTTTGATTTTTTTCTTGCTCACCTTCGGGGCCGTCACGCTGGAAGATATTCAGATTGGATCGGGGGGCAATATTCATGTCAACAGCCCTTACGCCATTGCACAAACCGTGCTGATCATGTCGCTGTTTTATATGTTTGCAACCACCGCCTTTGTCGCCAACGTAGTGGTGCGAGATGACGAAAGTGGATTTGGCCCCATGGTCCGCTCGACCCAAGTCAGTAAATTTGACTATCTAGCGGGTCGCTTTGCTGGAGCTTTCACCGCAGCATTACTGGGTTTTGCGGCAGTACCGTTGGCGATGCTTATTGGCGCGCACATGCCGTGGCTGGATCAAGAAACTGTTGGGCCGTCTGTACTGGGGCATTACCTGCATGCATTCTTTATTTTTGGAACCCCCAATGTGTTGATTACCTCGGCTATTTTTTTTGCCGTCGCGAGCATCGCGCGCTCGATGATGCTCAGTTACGTTGGCGTGATTGTTTTTCTGGTGCTTTACTTTCTGTTGACTGGGCTCGCCGGCAGTCAACCCGAATACCGCAGTACGATCGCGCTATTTGAACCCTTTGGTTTGGGTGCTTTTGGTGAAGCCACCCGCTACTGGAGTGCCGAAGAAAGTAACAATATGTTAGTCGCTCTACAGGGAACGCTCGCGTCCAACCGTTTGTTGGTGATTGCTCTCTCCCTTGTAGCGCTGTCCGTGGCCTTTTGGCGTTATTCTTTTACCGAGAAGAGCCCATCCGTGCGCAATTTGCGTAAGGCATCCGCTGAGAGAGTGAAGGAACTGCATACCGGTCCGAGTGTGGTCGACAAACTCCCCAACCCAACTCAATCGGCCGCGGCCTGGCCTCGTTTGGTTGCCCGGACACGACTTGAGATCAGTTTGATCTTCCGCAGTCCAGCATTCTTCGTACTGCTTTTGCTAGGACTGACCAATTCAGGTGGCGCCCTGTGGTTCGCCAATGAGCTCTACGGTACTCCTTCGGTGCCAATGACCTTTGCTTTGATCCTGCCGTTATTGGGCTCCTTTGGGATAATCCCCATTATCATTGCGATCTATTTTGCTGGCGAACTCGTTTGGCGAGATCGCGAGCGTGGAATGAACGAGATTATTGATTCAACCGCATTACCCAATTGGGCTTACTTCATTCCAAAGGTAATTGCGGTTACCGCAGTGTTGATCGCCACCCTGTGTATTGCTGCTCTGGCTGCAATAGTGGTTCAGTTTTTCCGTGGCTATTTCGTCATAGAGCTGGATAAATATTTTCTTTGGTTTGTACTTCCGAACTCGGTAGATATGTTGATGATTGCTATTCTAGCCGTGTTTCTCCAATCAATAAGCAGCTCCAAATATGTAGGCTGGGGTTTGATGACAATCTATCTTGTAGGTTCGATCACGCTTGTTTCTGTGGGATTTGAACATCCGCTGTACAACTTTGGCGATACCGGATTCGTTTCTATTTCAGATATGAATGGTGCGGAAGTGGGTGGCGATAAATCCTGGTGGCTACGGCTTTATTGGGGTGGAGTGTGTCTACTGCTCGCCGTCTTGTCTTACCTATTTTGGCGGCGTGGGGTCGGTATTTCTATGTCATCGCAGCTGCGGCGCATGCCTTCAAGATTGACAGGTAAACTCGCCGTCGTTGGGCTGGCGGGTTTATTGATTTCAGGCGTATCGGGCGCGTGGTTGTTTTATCAGATGAATATAATTAACGACTACGTTACCAGCGACGAGCGGGAGGAGAGGCTTGCCACTTATGAGAAATTATTTCTTCAGTATGAGAGTGTCAAGCAACCTTCGATCAAAAATATTGATCTACGGGTAGATTTATATCCTGAAAATGGCAGGGCCCGCTTTGCAGGAACCTATCGCTTGGTTAATGATACGAGTTCACCGATCGCAGAGTTACATCTCGTATTTCAAGATACCTATACAAAGATGCTGGAAATCAACGTTCCGGGCAGTGTGCTCAGGGTTGATGAGTCCGAAGACTATGGGTATCAAATTTTTACGCTGGCACAAGCCATGCTTCCTGAAGAAGAGTTAACAATCTCCTTCCGCTCCGAGCGTACTCACAAGGCATTTTCGACAGCAGCAGAGGATTCACGATTAGTTAACAATGGAACGTTTCTGAGCAATGCTGAATTTTCCCCTCAACTGGGGTTTGATCGCTCCGTATTACTGCAGAATCGGACAACGCGCCGTAAGTATGACCTACCGGCCGAGCTGCGTATGCCAAAGCTAGAAGATGAAGGCGCTCGTGAGCGCAATTATGTGGGTAATGCGGACTGGGTGATGTCAGACATTACGGTGACAACGAGCGTGAATCAAACCCCCATTGCACCTGGACGGCTGACCTTTGAAGGGGTGGATGAAGATCGACGTATCAGGCGATTCGAGTCTACCAACCCCATATTAGGCGTCTTTTCTATTCAGTCAGCTAATTACGAATTGACAGCAAAGCAGCATGATGGCGTCAGCCTTGAAGTTTATCATCACCCCACACATGACTTAAATGCCCAACGAATGTTGGATGCAATGGCAGTTTCGCTAGACTATTTCCAGCAGAATTTTGGCCCATATCAGTTTGATTATGCTCGAATTATAGAGTTCCCGGGCTATGCTTCGTTTGCTCAAGCTTTTGCTGGGACGGTACCTTACTCCGAGCGAATTGGCTTTATTGCCAACGCTGCGGATGAAAATGACATTGACTATGTGACTTATGTGACCGCGCATGAGTATGCGCATCAATATTGGGCCCATCAGCTGGTCAGTGCCTATATGCAAGGCGGGACGTTATTGGTGGAGACGATGGCTCAGTACTCGGCATTAATGGTGATGAAGCAGCTTTACGGCGAGGAGCAGATACGTCGATTTCTGAAGTACGAATTAGATTCCTATTTATCATCGCGGGGGAGTGAGGTGATTGAAGAGCTACCGCTCAACCGGGTGGAAAATCAGGGTTATATCCACTACCGCAAGGGGGCAGTTGTGATGTACCTGCTACAGGATCGGCTGGGAGAGTTGCGAGTTAATCAGATGCTCGCTGAGTTGTTAGCGCAATACCGATTTAAAAGCCAACCTTACGCCAGTGCTTCGGATTTAGTGTCTGGCTTCAAAAGCTTGACGCGCAATGATGCAGAACGCCGATTGGTGGGTGACCTATTAGAGAAAATCACGCTATATGATTTTAAGGTGATAGACGCAACTACTCATTCGTTGGCTAGTGGTCATTTTGAAACAACCGTTACCGCGTCGGTAAAAAAAGCCTACGCTGATGGTGAAGGTGTAGAGCTAGAGGATAAGTTTGATAATTTTGTTGATGTAGGTGCCTTTACTAAGCGGCCGGACTACGAGGCTCTACAGCCTGAAAACGTTCTGTTTTTGGAATTGAGGCCAGTAAAGTCCGGACAGCAAACGTTGACCATTGTTACCAAAGAACGACCCTTGTTTGTGGGTATTGATCCATACAGTAAGTTCGTTGATCGTAAAGGAGACGACAACATTATCGAAGTCCAGGTAGATTAAAGAGGGTGAATTGATTCAAAATCTGTAAGGATCTGTGAGACGCAGTGCGAAGATATGCCAGATCGACGCAAAGCATAGCTGCTGGCCTAGGGTAGACCTTTGCCCGGCAAATGCTTAAATGTTGATCAAACTCCCGATGGACACTATCCAATGGGTAAGCGATAATGCTGCGCCCAAAGTAGGGCGACTTACCTTCCAAGACCCAAAGGCTAGAGAGACAACATGCTGACTATCAACAAACTTGAAAAAATCATTGAGCTCGAAGAGAGTTTGCGCGCCGAATATCAGGGGAAAATTGACAGCGCAACCTCCGAGACTGCGCACGCCAAGAAAGAACTCGCCTACACGCTGGAAAAAGTAGCGACGTTGCAAGGCACCATCAAGCAGCAGCTGGAAACAATCCAAGAGCTGTCCAGCAAAGCCGCGGCCAATCAGAAAATCGAGCGGCGCAATCAAGAACTACACAACCGCAGTGACAACCTGACGGCTGAAATCACGACGCTCAAACAGCGCATTAAGGATCTACAGAAAGATCTAGCCAGCGAGCGCGAGCAAATCAAAGAGCTGACCAAGTTTGATCCCATCCGGATGAAGAAAAACTTGGATGCAGGTAAAAAGAAGCTGGCCGAAAAAACTCAGGCGGCCGATCTGCTACAGAAGTCGCTGAAGGAAGCCCGTAACGACAAGGCTGAGCTGGAGCGAGAGCTGAAAGAAATGACAGCTAAGTTATCGGAAATTGAAGCAGTGGCCGATACTACAGCTGAAGAAGCGGATGCTGATGGCGGTGTGAACGCAGATGAGAAAGCGGCTTAGGTAGCACTGCTGAGGAGCAGTCATGCCTGAAGTTTGAGAGGGCTAGCACACTGCTGGCCCTTTTTATTGGCTGACTGACAGCGGCGCGAAGCACGTTCTGATAGGCACTGCTGGTGTTGGCTCAGCCCAATGATTCGCTATTACACTGTACTGAGCAAGATACTGGTCTCGCTGTTGGCGATACCATCGATTAAACGTACTTCTCTCAATACCTGGTCAAATTCCGCTAAGCTCGACGATTGAATTTCAGCTACTAAATCCCATGCCCCGTTAGTGGTGTGTACTTTTTGTAATTCGGGCAGTCCACGTAGCTTGCTGATAATTGTAGAAGTCGATTTGCCGGTCACTTCAATCAACATAATCGCGCGAATAGCCCCGTCATCAATGCTGGCACTGGCTCTTATGGTAAAACCAATAATTGCTTTAGTTGCGAGCAGTCTGTCTAGGCGATTTTGTACCGTGCCACGAGAGACTTTTAAACGCTCAGCCAATGTTGAAATAGATGCCCTAGCATCTGTGCGGAGCAGTGAGATGAGATCGCGGTCGAGAGAATCGTAGCTGACTCCGCGGGTAGGCTTTTCCATGGTTTCGCCCCTCACTGTGTTATTCGATGGTCAGTAGCAGTAGTTGTTTAACAAAATGACATGAAATTATATCAATTTGATAAATATTGTTACATTTTATATAAATTATTGCTATATCGTTTGATAGCTTGTCGTTCTACCCTTAGCTGTACTTAACAGTCCATCAGGGAAGCTGGGGCTACGCCTTACTCATGAGCGGCTTTCACGAGAAGCAATAGGTGAGATGAAATGAAAACACTAAACGCCATTGACGCGAGCACCATTTTACATCCCGCAACCAATGCCGATGATTTTGCGCGCACTGGATCTAGAATTATTGAGTCGGGTAAAGGGATTTACCTGCGGGACAATTCAGGCAAACAGCTGCTTGATGCAGTGGCAGGCTTATGGTGCGTGAATGTTGGTTATGGCCGAGAAGAGATAGCAGAAGCCATGCAAAAAGCTGCGTTAGAGCTTAGCTACTATCATACGTTTTCTGGCATGTCGAACGGAGGGCAGATTGAGTTGGCTGAACGCTTGTTGGAAAAAGTGCCGAGTGACATGTCTAAAGTATTCTTCGGTAGCGGTGGATCCGACGGTAATGACAGTCTGATGAAAATCGTTTGGTACATCAACAATATTCGCAATAGGCCCCAGAAGAAAAAAATCATTTCTCGCTGGCAGGCCTACCACGGTACCTCAGTTGCCACCGCGAGCCTAACGGGATTGCCCTCATTTCATACCGCTTTCGATTTACCAATGAACAATGTGCTACACACCGAGTCGCCGGACTTTTTTCGTCACGGTCTAGAGGGGGAGACAGAACTGGAGTTTTCTTCACGCCGAGCGCAACAGCTAGAAGAAATGATTCTAGCCGAGGGTGCAGATACGGTGGCGGCATTTATCGCCGAGCCGGTACTGGGTGCTGGCGGCGTTGTTCCGCCTCCTGAGGGTTACTTTTCGGCCATTCAGAAAGTACTAAAACGTTACGATGTTATGTTTATCGTTGATGAGGTGGTGTGTGGCTATGGCCGTTTAGGGACTTGGTTTGGAAGCGAAATGTATGACTTAAAACCCGATATGATGACTACTGCAAAAGCGCTGACCAGCGGCTATTTTCCTTACTCGGCATCTTTCGTTTCGGAGGAGATTTGGGAATTAGTAAAGGAAGGTTCGGTCAAATACGGCAACTTTGCTCACGGCTATACCTATGCAGGGCATCCCATTGGTGCCGCAGTGGCAATGGCTAATCTAGATATTATCGAAAGAGAACGTTTGGTTGATAATGCTGCTGCTGTGGGTGCTTATTTTCAAGAGCAGTTGAAAAGTCGGTTCTCCCATGATTGCTTTGTCGCGCAGGTGCGTGGTGAAGGCATGATTGCTGCAGTACAGTTGGTAAAGGACAAGGCGGACAAAACATTTTTTGGTAAAGAAGTAAAAATTTCTGCCAAAGTGGCTCAAAAGTGTTACGAAAACGGACTTATCTCTCGTCCATTGCCCTCATTGGATTCAATGGCATTTTCGCCACCTCTAATTTGCACAACTGACGATATTGATAACATCGTCAATATATTTGATGCATCAGTGCGTAGCGTGATGTCAGAGGTATTGTAGGCCTACTTACTTGGTTAGGTTAACGTCAACACTACTTTTGGGTAGTCAAATATGATTATTGTAAGACAGGTTAGAGAAGACGACATTGATGGCTTACTGCGGCTAGCTAAGGCCGCGTACCCAGGTATGACAACGTTACCCCCCGACCTGCCCACATTGAGCAAAAAAATTGCTAAAGCAATGGCTAGCTTGTCTGAGAATGTCACTGGACCAGGGCGCGAGAACTACCTACTCGTTATGGAGGATACCGATGCCCGACGGCTGGTGGGTACCGCTGGGATTATTGCCCGGCTGGGTGAAGATGACCGATTTTATTCCTACAAGCTAAATAAGGTGACCCATAGCAGTCAGGCTTTGAATAAAAAAGTGACTGTTGAAACGCTTAACCTGTCGAATCATTTTGAAGGCTTTGCCGAAGTAGCAACCTTATTTTTAGATGAGTCCTATCGTCGCAGTGGCAACGGTAAATTACTGTCTCGCAGTCGGTATTTATTTATGGCTGAATTTAGAGAGCGTTTCCCCGCGCAGGTCATGGCTGATCTGCGCGGCTATTTTGATGAGCAAGGCCGATCGCCATTTTGGGAGGCTATAGGTAAGCATTTTTTTGATATGGATTTTAGTTCGGCTGACTTATTTGGTGCAGTCAACGGCAATCAATTTATCGCCGATTTGATGCCAACGCAGCCTATTTACGTCAACTTGCTGTCTCCAGAGGCACAGCAAGTGATTGGAAGACCCAATGACCAAGGCAAGGCGGCCTTGGCGATGCTGGAGAAAGAGGGCTTCCAGTGGCGTGGACAGATAGATATTTTTGATGGCGCACCCAGCGTGGACACCTTTATAGATCAACTTGCAACAATTACTGCTAGCGCTGTTGGCACTATCGTCGGTCAGGCAGTTAAATGTGATAGCAAGCAATACATTGTCAGTGGCGGCAATGTTGCGTCTTTCTCAGCGTGTATTAGCAGCCTTAGCATCGACAATGACAACAATATTTTGCTGCCTGCCCAGACACTCAGCGCCCTTAACTTATCAATCGATGACGTCGTTAGGTACGCAGAGCTATAGCGTTATTTGAGTCGCTACGTTGGCTATCAAAAACTAGGAAATTGACCATGTCCCACACAGTTGAGATGAACTTCGATGGCCTCATAGGTAGTACTCATAACTATGCCGGACTGTCAGAGGGTAATTTGGCCTCAACCAATAATACCAAGCTGGTATCGCAACCTCGACAGGCGGCCAAAGAAGGTCTAGCCAAAATGATGCGGCTACATAACCTTGGATTAAAGCAGGGCATTTTAATACCTCAGGAACGGCCACATATTCCTACACTGAGGAAATTAGGGTTTTATGGCACTGATGAGGCGGTGATAGAAAAAGTCGGGGCAACCGCGCCCAACTTGCTCGCTATGAGTTATTCAGCGTCGTCGATGTGGGCCGCTAATGCCGCCACAGTTTCACCCAGTAGTGACACTGAAGATGGTCGTGTTCACTTTACGCCAGCGAACTTGATAAGCATGTTTCATCGATCCATAGAGTACAAAATGACCGGTAAAATATTAGAGACAATTTTTACCAATGATCGATATTTTTGTCACCATCACGCGCTGTCGGGCGGGGCCCATTTTGGCGATGAGGGCGCAGCCAATCACAATCGACTCTGCAGGGATTATGGTGAACAGGGCGTTGAGCTATTTGTCTACGGAAAACATGATTTTGGTGAATCCCAAGGCAATACTCACTTCCCTGCGCGGCAGTCTTTAGAAGCCTCGAGGGCGATCGCACGTAAACACAGGTTAAGATCCGGAAAAGTGGTGATGGGCTGTCAAAGCGCAGCGGTAATCGACGCCGGGGGATTCCATAATGATGTGGTCAGCGTAAGTAATAAAAATGTCTTGTTTATGCATGAGCTGGCATTTGCCGATAAGTCTAGATTATTTCACGAGGTTGCCTCAGCTTTTGGCGATCAGCCCGTTCATTTCATCGAGGCGCCCGAGCGGCTCGTATCGTTAGCTGATGCGATCAAGTCATACCTGTTTAATTCGCAACTGGTCAATTTACCAGGGTCTGAAGACATGACTCTAATACTGCCGATGGAAAGCCAAGAAAATCAACGCGTGCATGCCTATCTGCTTGACCTTATTACACAGGATACACCGATCAAGCATCTTGAATTTGTCGATGTACGCCAAAGTATGCGCAACGGCGGCGGCCCTGCTTGCTTGCGCCTCCGAGTGGTTTTAAATGAGGATGAGTTGGCACAGGTGAACCCCGCCTTTGTATTGACTGAGGAGCTATTTTCCACACTAAACCATTGGCTTGAGAAGCATTACCGGGAGAGGCTGAGCAGCACGGATTTGTCAGACCCCAGTTTACTTTCTGAGAGCAGGACGGCCTTGGATGAGCTAACTCAAATTATGGGACTGGGAAGTTTCTATGAGTTTCAGCAGGTTTAGCCGGATGAACCGTTTTCAGGAAGAGCTGTTTGGCGGTCGAAGCTTTGTACAATTTACCTTAGACGAGCCTCTCATTTTGGGGAAGCCTAGCCTGACCATAAACGACAATGTGGTGGTAGAACTCTGGGATAATGGCGTTCTATATTTTCAGCCTGAGGGAGGTGCACGCAACCATTCCATTTTATTGTCGGTTGGGGTTCATGGCAATGAAACGGCGCCCATTGAAATGATAGATCAATTAGTAACTGACATTCTGGCAGGTGAAGTTGCCCTCAGGCACGCGTTACTGATTGTCATCGCCAACCCAAAGGCAATTAAAGCCGGGCAACGAGAAATCGATGAAAACATGAATCGCTTGTTTGATGGCACCTTAGCAGTCAAAGATGGGGATTCTCCCGAGCGCTGTAGAAGCCGGCTTTTAATACAATATAGTCGTGATTTTTTTGGTTTAGAAGCTCATCAGAAGATTCACTATGACTTGCATACGGCTATCAGAGGTTCTATCTATAGGCAGTTTGCACTATCGCCAAACCCTGTCGACCGGCTTGAGATCGGCCATCACTGCTCGTTATTGGAGCAGTGGGGCATCGAAGCTATTTTAACGACGACGCAAAGCAGCGCTACATTCTCAGCATTCACTGCGCATAGTTTGGATGCCACGAGTTTTACCCTAGAGCTTGGTAGTGCAAAACCCTTCGGTAGTAATGATATGACCGAGTTCGCTCTTGTGATTGCCGGACTGCGAGCTGCGATTAGTGGCGATGAAAGCTTAACGATTGAGAGAAAAACGGCAAAACGCTTTTATGTCGCCGCAGAGATCGTTAAGGAAACTGACGCATTTCGCCTTCTTTTTCCGCCAGATACGGTCAATTTCACGCCTTTTAATGTGGGTGATGTTCTCGCGACAGATAAAGAATTTCAATACATTGTGACAAAAAGCGGCGAACGAATTTTATTTCCTAATGAAAATGTCGCTAATGGGCAACGAGCCCTAGTCATTGTTCATGCTGACGATAACGACACTGAGAATAGCTTATGAAAAAAACTAACGTCTCTATTATTGGTGGCTCTGGGTACCTTGCTGCAGAGCTGCTGCGACATTTGTTAAGTCGCGATGATGTGGAAATATTGCGGGTGTCGAGTAAAGATCATATAGGCAAAACGATTGGCGAAGTTAACCGCTCACTGTGGGGATGTAGCGATATCGTCCTAGAGGATATTCCGCCGCAAGAGTGTGCCGCAGGCGCCGATATTGTATTCCTGGCAATGCCGCATGTAATAACCGCAACCGTCGCGATGGAGCTTTTTGAGCTAGATGTTCGGCTTATCGATTTATCAGGTGACTTTCGTCTTACCCAGCTGAGTGACTACACGAAGTATTATGCCGATCAACATCCTTGCCCTGAGTGGCTCGGCTCATTTGTTTATGGCATGCCAGAATTGTACGCCGAGCAAATTGCAACCGCTAAGTATGTGGCTAATCCGGGCTGCTTTGCTACCTGTATAGCCACATCGCTTTTACCGTTGGCGAACGCGGGGCTCATGCAGGAGTCGGCGGTTAAGGTGGTGGCGTTAACCGGCTCAAGCGGCTCGGGTGTACATCCCCAAGCGGGGAATCATCACGCTCTGCGCAGTAATAACTTGAAGACCTATAAAGTGTTTAATCATCAGCACACGCCAGAGATATTGCAAACGTTAAGCGCAGCTGGAGCAGGGCAGGTCAAACTGGACTTTGTACCCGTATCTGCGCCCATTGCTCGCGGAATGATGTCGATCGCTCAACTTGCCATGCCCGCCGGCATCACTGAGGCTCAGTTGCGTCAAATTTATGAGGCGTATTATGACGGTTTTCCGTTAATTTCGGTGCTACCAACAGGCATGTCTCCAGAGGTTGTCGCCATCAAAAATTCTGCGCGTATAGAAATTGGTGTTGAAATAAGTGAGGCGCATAGCGATGGATCCAAAACCTTATGTGTTACCAGCGTCCTGGATAATTTGATTAAGGGTGGGGCAGGTCAGGCAATACAGAACTTTAATTTGATGACCGGCTACGATAACAGCTACCAGCTTGATTCATTGGGGATGTGGCCGTGAACCAAAAGAAACCGCTAGCGGTGGTAAAAGTGGGTGGTGACATTTTGCTTGATGACGGTCAGCGTATTGGGTTAGTAAGAAATATTCTGGGTCTGCTAGGCGACAGTTGGCATGTTGTGGTACTGCATGGTGGTGGTCCGCAGATCTCTGCCATGCAGTCCCGACTCGGGATAACACCCCGGAAAGTAGCTGGTCGGCGCATCACCAGCGACGACGATCTAGAGGTGGTAAAACAGGTGTTATGTGGCCAGATAAATGTAGATTTGGTGTCCATCATGCAAGCGCAGGGAGTCAATGCATTCGGTTGCCATGGCGCCTCTGGAAAAATCATAGGCGCCCAAAGGCGCGAGCCTACCATAGTGTCGGGCGGGGGCACCGACCCTATTGATTTTGGTGAGGTAGGGGATGTAACTACCATTAACACGCAGCTTGTAGCGTGCTTATTGGATACGGGTGTAGTGCCTGTATTGGCCTCTATAGGTATAAATGACAGGGGCGATATTTTTAATATTAATGCGGACACCACGGTTGTCCAAATGGCAAAACAGATGACTGCGCAGCTGCTTATCTTCGTGACCGGCATCGGTGGTATCTATAGAAATATCGATGACCCCCAGAGTCGCTTTGCCCATCTAGACGTCACTGAGGCAAGGGAATACATCGATCGCGGTATTATTATGGGTGGCATGATCCCAAAGGTTGAAGAGGCCTTGTCACTGCTGCAATCGGGTATCGATACCGTTGCGATTGTGGATGCAAAGGATGCTCAGGCTTTTATGAGCATAGCCCAAGGCAAAACAGACTATGGAACGTTGATTAGGGTGTTACCAAGTTGAAAGCACAACATTGGTAGGGTCCATGCCGGACTCCATGCTAAGCCCATATTATAACGTGAAGTAAAAAGGCTGTTCACTGGATACTCACATTATTTCGGAAGTATTTAAGTTCCTATAAAGTTAAGGATTTGTCATGCACCTGTTAGATAGCCCAATCAGATCTGAAGAATTATTAGCAAAAACAATCAATATCAGACATCGTTTTTACGCGTCGTCATCAGAACCGTTAATGTTAACGGAACTTATCGCAATGGCAGAAAACAATGGCGATCAACAGCTCGTTCAACACTACCATGACCATTCTTTGGGCTATGCAGATAACGGCGGCAGTTGGGATTTGAGGCAAGAGATATCGCAGTTGTACGACGCGGGCATTTCAGCAGAGCACGTCGTGGTTTTCCCTGGCGCACAAACCGGGATGACATTAACGGCACAGGCATTACTACAGGCTGGTGATCACGCCATCGTAATTACGCCTAGTTATCAATCACTTGAAGAGGGAGCTAAGCTGGCGGGGTGCGACATTACTCGAGTGAATCTATCACCCGATGATCATTGGCAGATGGATATAGATGCCGTTGCTGCGGCTATCAAGGTAAACACCAAATATATAGCGCTTAATGATCCTCATAATCCGTCGGGAGCGATGATGAGTCTTGACAGCAAACTAGCGCTTGTTCGTCTAGCTGAGGAACACGACATTTTGATATTTTCAGATGAGGTGTATCGCTGGTTAGAGCATGACCCGCTCACTCGCAGTCCCTCGATGGCATCCCTGTCAAACAAAGCCATAGCGTTAAGTACAATGTCAAAACCTTGGGGAGCAGGTGGTACTGGGATTGGGTGGGTAGTATGTCAAGACAAACATATTTGCAGTAAGTTATTAAAGGCTCAACATATTTACGCTGTTTGCTTTTCTCGCGCCGGGGAAATTCAAGCGATGATGGCCCTACGATCGTCAGATATTATTATTGCTAAAAATATTCAAATTATTCATGACAACCTCGCTCTGTTGGAGCAGTATTTTGCTGACAATGCGGATATTTTTGAATGGATATCGCCAAGGGCAGGTGGTACAGGGTTTGTAAAGTTCAAGGGTCCTATTAGTGCTAATGAGCTTGCCAATCAGCTGGTAGAACATGAAATACTGGTATTTCCTCCGGCCATTTTTGATTGCGATGACTCCCTCAAGCAGTATTTCCGCATCGGTTTTAGCCGCACCACCATGCCAGCCGCCCTACAGGCTTTTAGGCTTTTTATTGATCAGCAGCGTCCCATTTGGGGTAAGCGAGTGGGGGCGTAGATAATGCAGCTATTACAATCAATCGCTGAGTTGAGGGCCTTATTAAGCCCAATTGAAAGCCTCACTTATCTCACGAATGATTGCAACACCTCAGCTAATCTGGATGTGGTGACTGATAAAATCACTATGGATTTTCTACATCCTACGTCGGGTAACTTGACAATAAGAGGCGTTTTCAAGAACGGCGAAGCTCACTTTGTCATCCAATTTTCGAGTTCGTTTCAGTCATCCAACGGTGATGGATCTAGCGGTACGATCGACAGTCGCTTTACGTTAGTGGGTGATGCTCATACGGGTGTTATCACTCAAATGCTGCTTGAAAGTGACTCTGAAAAACCCAACACAACGCTGCCCGAAATCAGCTGGGCTGAGATTCAGCAAACCCTTAAGGCCACGGGCGATGCACGTGTATGGCAACTACAGAAGCAGGGATTCAAAGCATTCAGTCGTGGGGAAGTGACTATTCCGGCCGTGATCTATATGCCGTTCAGCGGACGCGGCGATCTACACCTAAAAGGAGCGCACAAAAAACAGGGCGATATCTATGTGTTTAAGATAGCCACAGGTTTTCCTGGGAACATCGACAAGGGCTTGCAATCCTCACAGGGCATGATGATTGCATTCGATGCTCGAACAGGTAGGCCCCTTATGGTACTGAACGATGAGGGCCATCTAACGGATCTCCGAACAGCAATTGCAGGCAGAAATGCGGCACAGGAAATGATGCCAGCCAAGGAGCTTGCCGCTATTGGCATGGTGGGTACAGGGGTGCAGGCGCGTCTACACCTTGGACTGCTAAAAGAGCTTTACCCAGCTTGTCGGAAGCTCACGGTGTGCGGCCACACCCCGGCTAATACACAAATATTTGCAAATGAGATGAGAGAAAACGGCTGGGAAGTTGACCTTGTGGACACACCCGGGCAGATGGCAAAACACGCTAATCTCATCATCACCACAACGCCGTCGCAAATAGCCTTGCTCGATGCCGCCGATATTATTTTTGACAACACGCTGATCATTGCTATTGGTGCAGACATGCCCGGCAAAGTCGAGCTTTCCCCAGCACTGCTGAAGAAAGCCGATACGATATTGATCGACTCTATCGCTCAGGGCTGTGATCACGGTAATGCTGCAATTGCGCTTAAAAATGAAGTGATAGTGGAGTCTGACTTACAGGAATTTGGTGACTTTCTAGCCACCGGATATCGTGATGCAACGGCGGATAAGAAACTGAGGTTGTTTCTCTCCTCAGGCATTGGTGTTCAAGATTTGCAAATTGTTCAGGCGGTTCTGGAGGGCTCAGAAATCCAACGATAACTATCGCCAATTATCCTTGTTCTCCTCGACAAAGTGAATCAATGCAGACAATGCTTGGGGCATATTCTGTTCACCATAGCCGATGCGAAAATAATGCTCATAGCCTTTGGTGTTGGCCATAAATACATAGGCCGGCTTTATTGAAATGCCTGATTCTGCTAATTGTTGGCCAAGTTGCTCTGAGGTTAACGGCCCTTTAAATTTGACAAAAGCTACAGCGCCAGCGGTGGGGCGAACCCATTCAAATAAATCGCTGTAATCTTCAATAAATTGATCTAACAACGTGAGGTTATGGTGAATGATCCTCATTTTTTCTTGAAGAATAATGTCACTGGCCCGTAGGGTCATTATTGCTTGAATTTCACTGGAGCGAGCAGGGCAGGCGGTGCCAAAATACTGCACATCAATGAGCTTTTGCTTGAGTTCTATATCTTGCAGGGCTATCCAGCCAATGGTGATACCACAGCCACCCCAAGGTTTGGAGAGCGTGCAAAGACTGAGTCCTTTCGCATAGAGATCAGCCATGGCCGGTAGTCTGTCGTTGGCATCGTGCTCTAGAAATCGGTACACCTCATCAGATAGCAAGAATATGCCGTTTTTTTGGGCTATATCTTTAAGCTGCTGTTGTAGTTGGGCGCTCATCAGCGTGCCCGCCGGGTTATAAGGCTCGTTGATCACGATGTACCTCGTATTATCCTGAATAGCGGCCTCTACCCATTGGGGGTTTATTTGCCAATGATCTACTGACCTACGTTGAATGGTAGTTATCTGGCTCGTAGCCTGTACCGGGGCTTGTTGAACAGACTGATACCCGGGGCTAAAAACGATAGCGTGGCTTTTGTTGTCCAAGACGGCGGCAGCCGCAGTCTGCAAGGCGACTTGGCCACCTGGAAACACAACAATATTATCGGCGCTAATGTCCGGTCCGTAAAAATTCGCTATGACTTGCCTAAGATCGAGGCTGCCACCGCTGGGGGTATAGGCTAAAGAATGGTGTCGAAATTCATCGACAATCTGCTGATCGCCTCTTTCGAGGGATAACTCAATCAATTGCTCGTTAGTAAGTGGTTCGACAAAAGAGTTGGACAAACTATATACGGCGCTGCCGGCAACTTTTTTATGCTTCTTTGACCAGGGTTCTATGTAGCTCATTTGCGTCCTCTTACAGCAGAATGTATTTTTCTCGTTCAAGTTTTTCCAGCAATGCTCGAGCAGGTGTTTGAGAGACTACGATATAGTCGTTATCAGGAAACAAATTGGCGGCGTGGGAGCTCATAGTAATACTGGTCACCAAACGCATTGCCATTAAATAGTAAAGTATCTCGCGCTCTGCAGGTTCTAAAGTGAATTCGCGCTCATAACCCGCTATGATTTTTGTCGAGGCCATGGCTATGTCATCTTCTCCAAGTAGAGAATAGGCTAGCGTTATTGCAAGGTCGTTTATTTGACTTGCCAATTGGAGTTCACCGAAATCTATCAACCCTGATATTCGCTTTGAATTATTTGATGACACCAGTAGGTTCTGCTCGTTGGCGTCACCGTGGATGACGGCTTTACGTAAAGAGGGAAGCCTCGGCAAGATGTTCTCTTCGTAAACATCAAACAGTCGACTGATTCGATTTCTTGCATCTTCATCGATAACTTTAGCAAGGTGTACCTTGCAGGCCATGACATTATCAAGTTTCCATAGCGCATCTGAGCCCTCTGTAAACCCATCACTATAATTTTCCATGGCGCGTGAGAATCGACCTAAAAATCGGCCAATATCCTCATAAAGTTCCGGTGATTTTGTGGCATGGGTATAAAGCTCCCCTTCAAGATAGGTTAGCAGCCGGATGGCAAAACCGTCTACGTAGCTAAGGCTCTGGCCTTCTACGTTTTTTACAATGCTAGGAAATGTAAGTTCAGGTGCAGCCTTCTTTAAATAGCAAAGTACATTGGCTTGCGTCGCTAAAAATTCGTGGGCCCATTTCTTATTAGCAATTTTCAACACATATTTGGTTGTTGTTGTTGTAATAAGAAAATTTTGATCTTCAAAAGACACTAATGAAGATATTCCACCGTCAATGCCAAATAGCTCTACTATTATTTTAGCAATAGTGTCTTTATCGAAATTAGGGACCTGTTCTTGCATGCTGTACTCACTGCGCTAACTAGTCATGTCGGCTGATATTAGTAAATTGCTTAATTATACACCACGGTCGACAGGTGCCTTATGTTCCAAACAGCATGAAAATCGGTGAGTGATGTTGAGGACTTGTCGTTTGCTGTCTTCAGCGTAGGGGAGGCTCTACTCAGGCGACCCGCTCTCATCTGAGCAGGCCGCCCCCTTGTGTACCGCCGCGGGTTTGTGGCGGAGTTTTTCATTCCTGCCACTAAGTAGGAGTGTCGTGATGAGGATGAAATATGGGAGACTACGCTTAACGCGCCATCGAGCGCAGTGTTCAGACGGTAATAGACTAGGAAAGCAGTGACATGGGCTCAGAGTTAACGCCGTTCCGGCTCAGCGATCAGTACCTCAGTGAACGACACCTTGGCGACGAGCCGCGTTTAGTCTTTCTGCACGCCAACGGCTATCCACCAGGCAGCTATCGACAACTCCTCGAAGGTCTCGCGGGTCGCTTCAGAGTTGACACCATTGAACACAGGCCACTGTGGTCAAAAAATCACGCCCCTAAGCGATTGGATTGGCAAGTATATGCCGACGACTTACTTATGAGCTTAGAAAACAATATCGATGAGCCTGTCTGGTTGGTTGGGCATTCTATGGGAGCCGTCGTGAGCATGCTCGCTGCTGCGCAGCGACCTGATTTGGTGACAGGTTTAGTGGCGATCGATCCGGTGTTGCTGCCGTTGAAATTTTGGTTGCCGATGCAGCTAATGGCGAGGTTATTCGCTTACGAACTACCCATGGCCAAAGTGGCGCTAAATCGACCCCACAGATTTGCTCATGTTGATGAAGCATTTACGTTTTATCGAGCGAAGCGGCCATTTCGGCGACTATCTGACCAGTCGCTGTGGGATTACGTTCATGCCGGTCACGAGCAAGCAGCGGATGGCGGTATACGACTTCGTTGGTCCGGGGCTTGGGAGGCCTGCGTCTATCGCAGTGCACCGAGTATTTTTAGAAAATTAAAAGCGATGCGTGCACCACTGTTGGGGATTGTTGGGCGGGAGAGTGACGTCATAACCCCAGAGCTTGTGAAACTATGGCAAGCAGCCATGCCAGCATTGGCTGTAGAGCAGCTTGAAGGCGGACATTTACTTCCCCTCGAGGCGCCCGCTGAGTGTGCACAGCGGGTCATTACTTTCATTGACCAATACCTCAGTGTGGGCCAAGCAATGAATAGTGTCGAGCGAGAGAAACGATAAGCAAAGACTGCGTGTAGTGCGTGCATCACAGGAGGCGTACTTCTATACTGGCAGTCTTGAGGGATAGCAGAGATTGAGGGTAGTAGACACCATGAACGAAAAATTATTGATCATTGCTGATATCGAGGACCGTTGTTCGGCGATTGCGCGAGGATTACATCTGGCCGAGGAAATGGATCTTGTCCCAGAAATAGTGGCGTTTACTTTTTTGGATATCGGGCGTCTGAAGGTGGATAAGATAAGCGCTGATAGGATCAAAAAACAGTTGATAGCCGAGCGTCGACTCACTATCAGCGCACGGCTGAGTAAAATCCCAAGTGCCGACCGTGCCATCAAGCTCACTGTGGTTTGGGCCGAAATGATCCACGACTGGGTCGGCAAACGCGCAGCCAGCGGCCATTATGCCGCCGTGGTAAAAAGTCGTCACAAATCAGAGTCATTGGCGCACACGTCAACCGACTGGCATTTATTACGCACCTGCCCAGTACCGGTATTGCTGGTCAATAAAAAGCGTTGGGCAAAAGGCGCGTCAATTTTGGCTACTGTAGATCTCGATACCACCAGCAAAGCGAAGCAAAGACTCAATGTCGATATTCTTAGAGAAGCTAGGCATTATGCTGAAATTCTCGATATCGAGTTAAAGGTGCTATGTGTGCTTGACGTGCCCAGCATCTTGTCCGATCTGGATATTATTGACCCAAAAACCTACGCCAAGGAACGACAAAAAGAGCAGCTCCCGCTGATGGAGAAACTCGCCAAAGAGGTCGGTTTGTCCCCCTCGATATTCATTTTTAAACGTGGTCCGGTGGCGAAAACCATTGTTTCCGAGGCCGCTCGGTTAAAAACTCAACTCGTCGTGATGGGTACAGTGGGGCGTCGAGGCATCAAAGCCCAGCTAATAGGTAATACGGTAGAAAACGTGTTGGCGTTGTTAAAGACGGACACCTTAACGCTCAAACCATGAGCGTTCGCTGGAATGGGTTGGCTTTGCTACATCGATTCCACGGGAGGATTTGTCGAAGGATATAAGCAGGCAGACGTTGACATCACGCCTGAGTCAAATAGCCAGTGGGCATGCCATGAGCGAGTTGAGCGCTATTACGCGGTTATTGGCCGACCTAGGGGACCCATACCATTACCCCAGAGAGCTAAGCTGGCTGTCATTTACTGCACGGGTTCTGCAGGAAGCACAGAGCGCAGATGTACCCCTCATTCAGCGGGTACGCTATCTTGGGAGTTTCTCGAGCAATGTAGACGAATTTTTTCGCGTGCGTGTGGCAGAGGTGCGTCGCCGCGGTATTTTTCTTATTAATGAAAAGTAACTCGATGACGGCCAGCGCAGGTTGGTAAAAGATTTTTTTAAGAATACGGTGCGGCCAGAATTAGCGCCGTCGAAGCGACGTAAAAAAGCTAGGAAATAGTATGGCATTTGGCAGTTTATTGGCACTTCTTGACGATATCACACTCATTTTGGACGACGTATCAGTCATGACCAAGGTGGCTGTAAGAAAGACCGCTGGGGTACTCGGTGATGACCTTGCAGTCAACGCTGAAAAAGTCATTGGCGTTCGGCCAGAGCGAGAGCTTCCCGTTGTCTGGGCGGTGGCTAAAGGGTCTTTGCTCAATAAATGCCTATTGGTTCCTGGCGCCCTCATCATAGCTGCATTTGCGCCTATCTTGATTACGCCGCTATTAGTGTGTGGCGGGTTGTATCTCTGCTTTGAGGGCGCTGAAAAGCTGCTTCATCCGACGCCTAAACATAACGATCAACAGCGTGCGAAGCGTGTGCAGAAACTCTCGGGGACGGCGGAAGATCTGGTGAGTGAAGAAAAGGAAAAAGTTCGCGGGGCTATCCGGACTGATTTCATTTTGTCGGCAGAAATTATTGTTCTCACGCTGGGTATCGTTAAGGGTCAAGATTTACTCATACAGATTGCTGTGTTGGCAGGTATTTCCACGTTAATGACTGTGGGGGTTTACGGGCTTGTCGCGGTCATTGTAAAGATAGACGACGTGGGGCTGCTATTGACTCAGCGCAATGGCGACGATCTTATCAGCAAAAATACTAGACTGTTTGGTCATGGGTTGGTGAATTTTGCGCCGTGGCTTATGCGGTTTCTATCGGTGG
This sequence comes from Halieaceae bacterium UBA4452, assembly GCA_002389505.1. Taxonomy (GTDB): domain Bacteria; phylum Pseudomonadota; class Gammaproteobacteria; order Pseudomonadales; family Halieaceae; genus Luminiphilus. Next base: position 6,625 of record DGPA01000038.1, on the reverse strand, counting down.
CAGGCACCATAGCCATGTTTTTCGTAGGCGGAGGCATTTTGATGCATGCCTGGCATCCACTGACACAGTGGATTGAGCAGGGTGCTCAACGACTTGGCCTTGCCGAGAGCCTGCTGCCATCATTGGCCGGAGCGGCTATCGGTCTGCTGGTGGGGTGTTCGATGGTGGTGGTTGCCGATCGATGGTTGAAAACACCGTCAGTGGGTAAGCGCTGAAGGCCTAGTGTAGGTCACAGGTTGGGACAACAACGGCTACAGGAAGCACTGTGCTACCCGCGCCGAGCTTACTGAGGTGTGATCAACTAAAATCGTCGTTACGAGCGTTAAAAAACGGTGCTTCCGAGCCATCCTCTGCGATGAGCAAGTACTCGGTTTTATCCGGATTGGTAATGACCACCTCGGGTTCTACAAACAGCGGTCTACGGACAAACGCTACTGACCAACCAAACTGCGCTTTGGTAGTGAGCGTTACCGACTGCTCAAAACTCAATGACCGATCAAGTTTTTCAGGAACGGCTTCCACGCGCCCTCGGCGTTCGTTGGTTACCTCACCGGTGTTTGCAGTTGTTGACGTCATGGGCTGTCTCTCTGTTGGGCGCAATTATTTCGTTGTGAGGAAGAAGGGTACGATGCCAGAAAACCTCTGGGTAGCAGCAATGCGTTGTTATGCGATGGGCTTCACAAAAATAGTCTCATCATGCCAGTTAATGTGAGGGCGATCACAAAAACAGGCTGCCAGATGCCGATAGACGGGCTGGCAGGACCTAGGGAGGGCGCTAGATAAGCCAGTCCGCCACTGCTTCTTGGTTAGCAATAATGACTTGCTGGGCTCTGGGGTCGTCATGGGGAGTGCCCGTATTGATATTGAGCAATTGCACTAAATAGTTGAGCAGTCGGGCGCGAAGGGTGATGTGCAGAACACCCTCGCACATCCCAAAATCGACAGCGATGACCGCTTGCTGCTCCGGGCTCAACCGAGGATCTGGAACAATGTCTAGGTTGATGGTGGTGTTCCAATCAATGTCATCCCCTACAGAGTGGTCTGTGGGCCCCAAGATCTCGGGCAGCCCTCGGAAACGACTGAGTACGAAGTCACGGAAATCGCGATTCTTTTCGCACCAACCGCGAACATGCCAGCGTAAACCAGTCCAGACCAAGGTATGCGGAGCAATGATTCTACCCTCTCGGTCGGGGTTATTGAGTGATACGTAATCCACTTCGATACGTTGTCTTTCGCGAGCCGCTCGAAGCAATGGCCGTAACACTTCGGGTGATACAGTGCGTCTAGGGGGGTCGAGTACCTCCGTGTGTCCTCGAGGTAAGGCGAGTGCGCTAAAGGTTCGGCTTAATTCGCTACGATTGGCTAATAACTGTAGGTATTCCTCTGCGAGACCACGACTGACTCGTGGCTCAAAGGTGCCAGAGGGCTCATAGCCCTTAATGGTGGCGTTATAAATAAGATTGCCTTGGCTAATTTCGCGGTTGTAGGTATTGATATCTTTGCTAGCTTGCTGCCGACCAATACCAAAGGTCTCGACTAAATGGCGCGTAGTCAGGCGGCCCTCCCAGAGCGCTATTACTTCGATAAAGCGGTAGCGAAATAGAAGGTCCCAACGATAAGGCCAGTGCTCAGTCACGGTTTAGAGGGTATCCAAGATTATTTGGATATCATCGACACTAGTCCGAGGATTAATAATACAAAAACGTAAGACAGTTTCGCCCTCGTGTTTGGTGGGGGTAACAAAAGCGAGGCCTTCATTGAGCAAGCGGTTGCTCCAGGCCTGATAATCCTCGTCCTGCCAGCCGATTCGTTTAAAGACACAGATCGATAAATGCTGCTCAAAGACCATGGCTAAGTTTGGATGGGCAATGATCAAGGCTTCGGCGTGTTTGGCGGTCTGTATGGTTTGCTCGAGGGCGTCTGTGTAGGCTTTCGTACCGTGGCACGCTAGGCTGAACCACAGTGGAAGCCCGCGGGCTCTTCGTGATAGGTGGTGCGCATAATCCGAGGGGTTCCAGACGCCATCGTAGAGTACTTCGAGATAGTCCCCATGCTGACGATGCGCTTGCCGGGCAATACTCGGATCACGATAGAGGAGGGCGCAGCAGTCAAAGGGTGCAAACAGCCATTTATGCGGATCAACAATAAAGCTGTCAGCACGTTCAATACCGTTGAAATCGGCGCGCACTGAGGGTGCGGCTAACGCTGCTCCACCGTAGGCGCCATCCACGTGTAGCCAAAGATCCTCTTGCCCACAAATATCGGCAATACCCGATAAATCATCGATGATGCCCAAGTTCGTTGTGCCTGCTGTCGCCGCCACCGCAAACAAGCGCGATCGATCTTCGGTCGACAGATCGGTGATTGTCTTGGCTACATGGGCACCCATCAAGCGATGACTGCCCGCCTCGATTAAATCGGCATCCATTATTTGCGCTGCTTGAGCAATGGAGGCGTGGGCGCCTTTCGAGGAAATAATAAGTCCACGGGCTGTCCGCATGTTGGGACGCCGGCGTCGCCATTTGTATCTCGCCGCCGATAGAGCTGACAGGTTACCCGCGGTACCGCCACTGACGAATACACCGCCGGCTTCGGCGGGAAAGCCTGCTAGGTCGGCAATCCATCGGAGGGCTTGGTTTTCAGCATAAACTCCCCCTGCGCCTTCTAGCCACGTGCCGCCAAAAATACTCGAGGCTCCCACCACTAAATCAAAGAGAGTTGCAGCCTCTGTTGGTGCAGCTGGCACGAAGGCGAGCAAGCGAGGATGGTCCACTGAGAGACAAGCCGGCGCGAGCACATCGGTAAATATTCGCAACGCCTCTAGGCCACCCATGCCCTCTTCATTGATGGTTTGACCTGCCATCGCCTGCAAATCATTTTTGGACTGTGGCGCGTCCAAGGTGGGTGGATCCATACGGACCCGTTCCACTGCGTAGCGAATGATTGCTTGGGTGAGTACTTCTATATCTTTCGTTAATTCGTGCACGCAAGCTCCTGGTAGGATGACGATATTTATCCTCAAGCATCGACGCTGTAGCTGACTCTGTACTGATGAGGGTCAATATGCACCTCCGATGGAGAGCAGTCTAGTGGCAATTCAACCCGGTACCGCATAGGCGTTACTGCAGGTCTGCCCACCTATAGCGCCGGCGTGGTCAAAACGCGCCTAACGCCTATCCCGATAGCAGATCGACAGGCTCAATTTGCCACGCTGCGCCGTCATTTTTGGTATCAGGGGTTGCCCTCGGGGTGGGTGTGCATTGGCTAAGGTGATTTACCGGAGCGTGTTTATGGGTCGAGCAGAATAGCGGCTAATAGGCGAGTGTAGCGATGTGGTCGGAGTGAGTGCTTGGCGCGATTAATTCAGGTGTTCAGGTATGCGTGATCCACGAGCCAGCGGGACGCCTAATAGGCCTATGGCCGCACAAATAAGCATTATGGTTGCCGTGGGTACCAAGGTGCCGTCATACAGTTGGCCGGCAATAAATCCTGCGATGGCGGCTACGGTAGCGTGAATGAAACCAAATACGGCAGACGCCGCCCCCACCGATTGCGGGAACAATGAAATAGCGCCCATGGCGGCATTTGCTGAGGTGAGGCCGATACCAAAAAATAATCCCCAGGAGCTAACAGCGAGCAGGCTGATGTTAGCGGACCCTCCTGGGGCCGCCCACCACTGAACAATGGCTGCTAGCAACGTTAACACCACCCCTATAGTCATGGTTGGATTTGTACCCAAGCGCATGACCAAACGTGAACAAAGCAGCGCGCCGACCATGAAACCGGCAACAGAAATAGCAAACGCGTAGCCAAAGTACTGCGAGGGGAGTTCGAATACATCGCGCATGAAAAAGGCGACGGTCGACAGGTAGGCCAGTATGGCCGAGTAGGTCGCGGTCCCACAGATCTGATAGCCAATAAAGCGCATGGTTGACAAACAGCGGGAGAATAGCCGAAATATACGTCCAATATCGACGCCGCCTTGGCCAATAGCGGGAGCCGACTCTTGAAATTGACGCAACCCCAGTAGCACTGCGATAGCGAAAACGGCGAGCGCGAGATAGGTAGCGCGCCAGTCAAACACGACCAAAATCCATGAGCCAATCGTAGGGGCAATTAAGGGTATAACAGCCATGGCTGCTCCCAGCATTGACATGACTTGTGCGGCTCGGGGACCATGATAGCGATCACTGACGATGGCTCGGGCAATGACAGGCCCTGAACTGGCGGCCAATCCTTGAATAAACCTCGTCACCCACATGAACTCCATGGAGGGCGCTGCCGCACAGGCCACAGAGGTGGCAATGAAAAAAACGGTACCCACAGTCACTACAGGCAACCTGCCGTAGAAGTCAGACAGCGGGCCAAAAAAGAGTTGGCCAACGGCCATGCCCAGCATAAATAAGCTGAGTGTCAGCTGCCCCTGAGCTTCGCTGACGTTAAACTCATCGACTATGGCGGGGAGTGCGGGAAGATACAGGTCAGTAGCAACGGCGGCATAAGCGACAAGCCCTACTAATGTTGCGTAAGCAATGCGTTCTTTCAACTAGGGGCCTTCAGTTAAGGGTGACGGCGGCTAACTGGCAAACTGGGCATGCCTCAGGAATGAAAAACTGTCCATTCTCCGCATCCATAATATCTAAGCCGATGGCTTGTTGATCGCTTAGTAACGCCACACGCATCACATAGGTCGATTCACTACTCGACAGTTGCACCATCTGAAATAACTGTATGTCTACCCCAGCATCGAGTGCAGTTCGCTGGGCGACTTGTTCCATATACTGCTTGGCAGCGGCCGGTTCCATGGGCACTAGGGGTTGCTGAAGGGCTTTTTCCAGCATCCTCGCTAGAAGATCTTTGTTGTCGTCGGTGAGCAACGTTGTCGCTGCGACCTGATCAAGTTCGGGCATAGAGTGGTCCGGGGCTTTAGTCGTGTTGCGCGTGTGCAGGATGGCCATTTGGCGCTGGCTGGCGAGTTTACCACTTTTTTAGGAATTTTCACGCGAAGCCTGAACTGCACGGGGGACGCCGAGTGTGACGATGGATGTCCCTGCTCATCGTTAGCGATCGATTATTACTGGGGGTCGGACAGCGGTTACTGCCAATTCACGGTGTCGAAATCACTGGCGTTGTGCCGCTCCAGTAATTGCTTGTCTTCGTCTCCCCACGCGCGATTCACAAGTCGCCCGCGCTTGGCTGCGGGTCGATCACCGACGGTGTTGGCCCATCGATTAACATGGACATAGGAGCCTACATCAAGAAATTCGCCTGCCTCATAGAGTAGCCCTTTCACCAAGGCGCCGTACCAGGGCCAAGTGGCAATATCGGCAATCGTATAGTCATTGCCGGCGAGAAAAGGACGCTCAGCCAGCGCTTTATCGAGTAAATCCAGTTGACGTTTAATCTCCATGGTGAAGCGGTTAATGGGGTACTCCATTTTACTCGGCGCGTAGGCATAAAAGTGGCCGAAGCCACCGCCTAAATACGGCGCAGCGCCCTGCAGCCAAAACAACCAATTGAAGGTCTCCGCTCGAGCGTGGCTGTCGGCAGGCAAAAATGCATCAAACTTATTGGCGAGATGCAGCAAGATCGCCCCTGATTCAAATACCCGAATAGGCTCATCACCGCTGCAGTCGAGTAACGCAGGTATTTTTGAGTTTGGATTGACTCCGACAAAGCCACTACTAAACTGCTCGCCTTCCATAATATTTACCGTATAGGCGTCGTATTCGGCCCCGGTAAACCCGAGGGCCAAGAGCTCCTCAAGCATCACCGTGACTTTTACCCCGTTGGGGGTGGCTAAGGAATACAATTGCAGTGGATGTTTGCCCCGCGGCAGCATCTTGTCGTGAGTGGCGCCACTAATGGGTCGATTGATGTTGGTGAATTTTCCACCACTTTGATCATCCCAGATCCATACCGAGGATGGGGTATACACAGTGTCATCGCTCATAATAATGCTAACTCCGTAGCCGTATGAATTTCATTAGTGTGGGCAGCGCTGAATTATACGCTGTACAGGGGTAGTCCGCTTTAGAAGGTACACGCTAAGCGGTTGCCAAAACAGTGTCAACGCTGACGATTGCCATAGGGGAGTACGTTATTTCGCTGATTGTCCATTTCGATTAGCCGCCGAGTTGTGTTACAAGAGAGTGATAGTAGACGGTCACCAGTGGGTTCGCAGCTGGCCTAGGTGGTCTGTTAACGGTTCGTTGCGGACTGAGCCCCCTGAGAAGAGTATGTCTATGGCAAGTCAAGACATTCAGAAATCACGCTACTACCGCGTCAGCAGTGATCCCAGCACGCAATTTTGGATCATGAATGTGCTGGGTTGGATAGGTATATCTTTGGTCACCTATTTCACCCTGAGTCGGCCCTACAATCAGTTCGAGTTGAGTTACCTGGCGCACAATGTCTTGCAGTCCATTGCCGGGCTTTTGTTAAGCCTGCCCATGCGTTACCTATTCCGCGCTTGCTGGGACTGGCCAACTTGGCAGCGCATTGTTGTCAACGTGCTAACCGTACTTCTTATCTCCACCCTATGGGCGGGTGGCCGGTTAGTATTGTTCATGGCGATGACAGGCGAGCGAGATCTGTGGGCCGACTTTGGTGGCTGGTGGTTCCC
>DGPA01000042.1 GCA_002389505.1 Halieaceae bacterium UBA4452 | reverse complement strand
TGTTGGCGCCGGGGTTGTTGCTAAAATTATTGAGTAATAATCGTTAGGTGAGAGGACAGGTCTTGGCTGTCTTCACGCGTCGAGCCGAGCCGCCGAAAATGGGGGTTCGGCTTCGTTGTCTTTGGCCATTATGTGGTAGAGGCGGACAAAGTTTTAGGCCAGTAGCTCAATTGGCAGAGCAGCGGATTCCAAATCCGCAGGTTGGGGGTTCGATTCCCTCCTGGCCTGCCATTTTTCATAAAGCGGTTGGCGTCTAGCTGTTGGGCACGCCTAAAAAAGGGATAGATGATGAGTGAGGCCGTTGCAGGTCGGCTTGACCCAGTGAAGTGGTTTGTTGCGATTGCCTTGGTTGCTGTGGGGGTTATTGGCAATAGCTACTACGCAGAGCAGTCGTTGCTCTACCGGGTGATTGCTTTATTGGTGCTGGCCATTGCAGCCGGTTGGGTTGCGTCAACAACCGCACGAGGCGGTGCTTTTTGGCAATTAGTCAAGGGTGCCCGAACAGAAATTCGCAAAGTGATATGGCCAACGCGACAAGAGACCACTCAGACGACCATGATTGTTGTCGTTTTTGTCTTCGTGATGGCATTAATTCTGTGGGCAATGGATAGCCTGTTGGGCTGGCTAGTGTCCATGGTAATAGGCTAGAGGAGAGAGCGACATGGCTATGCGTTGGTATGTGGTACACGCGTTCTCTCAATACGAGAAGAAGGTGGCCGTTGCCTTGAAAGAGCGTATCGATCGCAATGATATGCAGGACCGTTTTGGCGATATTATTGTCCCTACTGAAGAAGTCGTGGAGATGAAGGCGGGCCAAAAACGTAAGAGCGAGCGAAAGTTTTTCCCGGGCTACGTGCTAGTGCAAATGGAGCTCGATGACGATACCTGGCATTTAGTCAAAGAAACGCCGAGAGTGCTCGGCTTTATTGGTGGTAAGGCCGACAGACCGGCACCGATTACCGAGGCTGAAGCCAATGCGATTCTTCAGCGTGTTGAAGCGGGTGTCGATCAGCCCAAGCCTAAAACGTTGTTTGAGCCGGGCGAGATGGTGCGGGTTATTGATGGGCCGTTCAACGATTTCAATGGCGTAGTGGAGGATGTCAACTACGAGAAGAGCCGCTTGAATGTTGCGGTATTGATTTTTGGTCGTTCGACACCGGTTGAATTGGAGTTTGGTCAAGTCGAGAAGGCTTGATGGCTACAACGAGTCTCTCTGGCAAGGTGGAGAGGCCTGAAAGTGAACGTGCTGCATTAGCAGCCACAATGGGGAGCCGGCGGGCCGTTGAGGCGCCAAAGGCGTTAGAACCCGGGAGATAAACATGGCAAAGAAAATTGACGGCTATATCAAGCTGCAAATTCCCGCCGGACAGGCCAATCCTAGTCCGCCAGTGGGTCCCGCGCTGGGTCAAAAAGGCGTGAATATTATGGAGTTCTGCAAGGCCTTTAATGCCGAAACGCAGAGTCTGGAGCCGGGTCTGCCTATTCCAGTCGTTATTACGGTTTACAGCGATAAATCATTTACGTTTATCAAAAAGACGCCCCCTGCTTCAATATTGCTCCTCAAGGCTCTTGGCCTGAAGAGTGGCTCTGGGCGCCCCAATACCGACAAAGTGGGTAAGGTGACGCGTGCGCAGCTCGAAGATATTGCCACCCAGAAGTGGCCCGATCTGACCGCAGCCGATATGGATGCGGCTGTTAGAACTATCGCTGGCAGCGCTCGCTCTGCCGGCATTGATGTGGAGGGTTGATCAGATGGCTAAATTGTCAAAGCGTGTCCGCGCATTCCGTGAAAAAATAGACGCTAATCGCTCTTATCCGTTAGACGAAGCCATTAGTTTATTGAAAGAATTTGGCACGGTTAAATTTAATGAAACTGTCGAACTGGCAGTGAATCTGGGTATCGATGCACGTAAATCGGACCAAGGGGTTCGCGGTGCTACCACCCTTCCCCACGGTACGGGTTCCGATGTGCGTGTCGCCGTGTTTACTCAGGGCGAAAATGTTGACAAAGCCAAGGCTGCAGGGGCAGATTTTGTGGGTATGGAGGAGCTTGCCCAGGAAATCAAAGGTGGCATGATGAACTTTGACGTGGTCATCGCCTCACCTGATGCGATGCGCATTGTTGGCCAGCTCGGCCAAGTGCTAGGACCCCGAGGTCTGATGCCAAACCCCAAGACCGGTACAGTGACGCCAGATATCGAGGGCGCGGTTAAGAATGCTAAGGCCGGTCAGATGCGTTTCCGCACTGACAAGAACGGTATTATTCATGGTGGCATTGGCAAAGTGAATTTTGAGGCGGATGCCATTAAGGGCAACTTGGTGGCGGTTCTTAACGACCTCAAAAAAGCTAAACCTGCGTCAGCGAAAGGTGTGTATTTTGGCAAGGTGACTTTATCGACGACCATGGGTCCCGGTGTCACTATTGATCACGCCTCACTTGATATTTAACAGCGCTTTAATGCGCATGAGTTTGGCGGCCTCGGCTGCCGGCGAGAAAGGCCAGTCTTAGACTGCTCTTTTTTGACTTTGAAGTCTTTAGAGAAAGCGTGGGAATGCCCGTGTTGAACGCTGAAGACTGTCAAAGACCGTAGGAGAAACTCTGGGGTTTCTTAATGTCCGAAACAGACGCATCTTATCTGGGAAGGGACCTACGCAGATGGTGATAACGTTCACCAATGGGCGGTGTTTGCAGCTTGCTGTTGACGCCATAACGATTAATCCAGGAGTAGACGAATGGCTATTGGACTCGAGGAAAAGAAAGCGATTGTCGCTGAAGTCAACGAGACCGCTGCCGGCGCCCTTTCACTTGTAGTCGCTGATGCCCGTGGCGTTAGCGTGAGTGACATGACTGCCCTGCGAGCAAGTGCGCGCGACAACCAAGTGTATTTACGTGTTGTACGTAATACCTTGGCGAAGCGAGCATTTGAGGGAACGGACTATGCGTGTGTGTGTGAAACGCTGTCCGGTCCGTCCCTGTTCGGTTTTTCAATGGAAGACCCGGGTGCAGCAGCACGATTGTTTAAGGACTTTGCCAAGACGAACGACCAGTTCGAGGTAAAGGCACTGTCCGTCAGTGGACAGCTGATGGGTGCTAGTGAGCTGGATGTACTGGCGAAACTGCCAACGCGCGAGCAGGCGTTGTCAATGTTGATGGGCACCATGAAGGCGCCGACTACCAAGCTGGTACAAACCATCCATGCGGTACCTGGCAAGTTGGTACGTACACTTGCTGCGGTTCGAGATCAAAAGGAGCAGGCCGCATAAAGGCGGTAATTCTGTTCCCACACTTTTATTAGGAGATAGACAAATGGCACTTTCAAAAGAAGACATTCTCGACGCAATTGCAGACATGAGTGTTATGGACATTGTTGGTTTGATTGAAGCAATGGAAGAGAAATTTGGTGTAACGGCGGCGGCGGCTGTTGCTGCTGCGCCGGCTGCTGCTGCTGGCGATGCCGGTGCTGCTGCGGAAGAGCAAACCGAGTTTGACGTCATTCTTACCTCAGCGGGCGAGAAAAAAGTGAATGTCATTAAGGTCGTTCGCGCCGTCACTGGGCTCGGTTTGAAAGAAGCAAAAGGTCTTGTTGATGGAGCGCCAGGCCCTATCAAAGAAGGCGCTTCTAAAGATGAAGCGGAAGACATTAAGAAGCAAGTTGAAGAAGCAGGCGGTAGCGCTGAGCTGAAGTAAGCTTCTATGACCCGAGGCAGTCGGGTACTGCAGGGCTGGGGTGTACATGCACTCCGGCCCTTTCCCGGTTTAGCAGCCGGATAATGTCGGGGACGCCCGATAACAACACGCTGGGGAGTATTGATGGCCTACTCGTATACTGAGAAGAAACGCATCCGTAAAGATTTTGGTTCGCTTGAGAAGGTAATGGACATTCCTTATCTGCTCGCGATCCAGCTGGATTCCTATCGGAAATTCACCCAGGACGGTGTTCCCGTGGAAGAGCGTGGTGAGTACGGTTTGCACGCCGCCTTCAAGTCAGTGTTTCCTATTGCCAGCTACAGCGGCAACGCTGCACTGGAGTACGTTGACTACTCGCTGGGTAACCCCGTTTTTGATGTCGATGAGTGTGTCTTGCGCGGCACGACATACGCTTGCGCGCTACGGGTCAAAGTGCGTTTGATGATCTACGATAAGGAATCCTCTTCAAAGTCCATTAAGGATATCAAAGAGCAGGATGTCTACATGGGGGAGATTCCCCTGATGACCAAGAATGGCACCTTTGTCATCAACGGCACCGAACGCGTGATTGTGTCACAACTGCATCGGTCGCCTGGCGTCTTCTTCGATCACGATAAGGGTAAAACTCACTCGTCCGGTAAGCTTCTTTACTCTGCCCGAGTCATTCCTTACCGCGGCTCTTGGTTAGACTTCGAGTTTGATCCAAAAGACATGGTCTATGCGCGTATCGATAGACGCCGAAAGTTACCAGCCACGGTTTTATTGCGAGCCTTGGGCTATGACAGCGAAGAAATGCTGGATATGTTTTTTGATACCACGGTGTTTGAACTGGGCGATGAACATTCGGCGACAATGGCACTGGTACCCAAGCGGCTTCAGGGTGACATGGCGGCGTTCGACATTATGTCCGGTAAAACCTTGATCGTTGAGCGTGGTCGTCGTATCACTGCACGCCATATTCGTGAGCTGGAGAAGGCTGGTGTGGACGCGCTCAGCGTGCCTGAAGAATATCTTTTCGGCCGACGGTTGGCTAACAATGTCGTCGATACCAGTACCGGTGAACTGATTGTCGAATGCAATACTGAAATCACCGAAGAACTCCTTGTTCAGCTGCGTGAAAAAGGCATTGATTCCATTACCACGATCTACACCAACGAAATTGATTGCGGTCCTTTTATCTCCGATACCTTGGCTCAGGATGCAACGCGTAATGAGCTTGAGGCGCTGGTGGAAATCTACCGCATGATGCGTCCCGGTGAACCACCGACCAAGGAATCTGCAGAGAATCTCTTTCAAAATCTGTTCTTTTCGGCCGACCGATACGACTTATCAGGCGTCGGTCGAATGAAGTTTAATCGTCGCCTTGGACGGGAGGCGTCGGAGGGTAGCGGCACCCTCGACCGGGAAGACATCGTCGATGTCCTGCGTGCGTTGGTCAATATTCGTAACGGTAAAGGTATTGTTGACGATATTGATCATTTGGGTAACCGGCGTATTCGATCGATCGGCGAGATGGCCGAAAATCAATTCCGAGTGGGTTTAGTCCGCGTTGAACGGGCTGTGAAAGAACGTTTGTCCATGGCCGAGAGTGAAGGCCTTATGCCCCAAGATCTGATCAATGCCAAGCCAGTATCGGCGGCGGTGAAGGAGTTCTTTGGCTCGAGCCAGTTGTCGCAGTTTATGGATCAAAACAATCCACTGTCAGAGGTTACTCACAAGCGCCGCGTCTCGGCACTCGGCCCGGGCGGATTGACTCGCGAACGTGCCGGTTTTGAGGTCCGTGATGTACACCCCACGCATTATGGTCGGGTGTGTCCTATTGAGACGCCAGAAGGCCCAAACATTGGCCTTATTAATTCTTTGGCCGCCTATGCACGCACCAATGAATACGGTTTTCTGGAATCTCCCTACAGGAAAGTGATCGACGGTGTGGTGACTGATGACATTGAGTATTTGTCGGCCATTAACGAGGCGGAGCACGTTATCGCGCAGGCGTCTGCTGCATTAAATGACCGTAATCAATTTGTAGATGACCTTATTAACGTTCGGCACATGAATGAATTTACGATAAAGCCGGCGGCTGAAGTCAATTTCATGGATGTGTCAGCAAAGCAGGTGGTGTCTATTGCGGCGGCACTCATTCCGTTTCTCGAGCACGATGACGCTAACCGGGCACTCATGGGCTCCAACATGCAGCGTCAAGCTGTACCGACCCTGCGTGCTGATAAGCCTTTGGTTGGCACGGGTATGGAGCGCTACGTCGCTGGAGACTCGGGTGTCTGTATTGTAGCTAAGCGCAACGGAGTGATTGACTCGGTGGACGCTAGCCGTATTGTCGTTCGCGTTGACGCTAACAGTGTGGGTACCGGTGAAGCCCCGGTCGATATTTACAATCTCACAAAATATAAGCGCTCAAATCAAAATACCTGCATCAACCAGCGACCTATTGTGAAGTGTGGTGATGCTATCTCCCGAGGCGATATCCTGGCGGATGGACCCTCTGTCGATCTGGGTGAATTGGCCTTGGGGCAGAATATGCGTATCGGCTTTATGCCGTGGAATGGCTACAACTTTGAAGATTCGATATTGGTATCGGAGCGTGTTGTACAGGAAGATCGCTTTACCTCTATTCATATCCAAGAGCTGACTTGCATTGCGCGAGATACCAAGTTAGGCGCAGAAGAAATCACTGCCGATATTCCTAATGTGGGTGAGGGTGCCCTAGGCAAGCTCGATGAGTCAGGTATTGTCTATATTGGTGCTGAAGTCGACGCGGGCGATATTCTGGTAGGCAAGGTAACTCCAAAAGGTGAAACGCAGCTGACGCCCGAAGAGAAGCTCTTGCGCGCTATTTTTGGAGAAAAAGCGTCTGACGTTAAAGATACCTCCTTACGCGTGCCCTCGAGCTACAAGGGAACCGTTATTGATGTTCAGGTATTTACTCGAGACGGCTTGGAGAAAGATCACCGAGCTAAGCAGATTGAAACGGCGCAACTGGCCGACTACCGCAAGGATTTACGGGAAGAGTTTCGCATTTATGAAGAGGCAACCTATGCCCGTCTTGCGAAATTATTCAAAGCGCAAAAAACCGTCAGTGGCGGTGGGCTTGCCAAAGGCACAGTGCTGAGCGATCAGGTGCTCGCCGATCTTGACCGTGAGCAGTGGTTCAAGTTGAAGCTGGCAGATGCTGAGCTCAATGAGCAATTGCTGTCAGCCGAGCGGTTGCTTGAGGAGCAAAACAAGCAGCTGGAAGAGCGCTTTGAAGTGAAGAAAGACAAGCTGCAAAGCGGTGATGACCTCGCTCCAGGCGTGCTTAAAATTGTTAAGGTATACCTCGCCGTGAAGCGGCGTATTCAGCCGGGCGACAAGATGGCGGGTCGGCACGGAAACAAGGGTGTTATCTCAGTGATCATGCCGGTTGAGGACATGCCTTTTGACGAGCGTGGTGAACCTATTGATATCGTTCTTAACCCCTTGGGCGTGCCCTCGCGCATGAACGTCGGTCAAATTCTGGAGACGCATCTGGGAATGGCTGCACGTGGTCTCGGTGTGAAGATCAATGACATGCTAGAGCAGCAAGTGAAAATAGCTCAGTTACGTAGCTTCCTGAAGGGCATTTATTCGCACGCGAGTGACTCACGCCGTGATGAAAATCTCGATTCCCTCACTGACGAGGAAATTCTTGAATTGGCGCAAAATTTACGCAAGGGAGTACCAATGGCAACGCCGGTATTCGATGGCGCAAAGGAAGAATCGGTTAAAGACCTTCTCAGAATGGCGGACATTCCAGAGAGCGGGCAGCTGGCGCTCTATGATGGCCGAACGGGTGAAGGCTTTTTGCGGCCAGTCACGGTGGGCTATATGTACATGCTCAAGCTCAACCACTTGGTTGACGACAAAATGCATGCTCGATCAACCGGTTCATACAGTTTAGTGACTCAACAGCCGCTGGGTGGTAAAGCTCAGTTTGGTGGCCAGCGCTTCGGAGAAATGGAAGTGTGGGCACTAGAAGCCTATGGCGCAGCTTACACGCTGCAAGAAATGTTGACCGTCAAGTCTGACGATGTGGCCGGTCGTACCAAAATGTACAAGAACATCGTCGATGGAGATCATCATATGGACCCGGGTATGCCCGAATCCTTTAACGTGTTGATCAAAGAAATCCGCTCGCTCGGCATCGATATCGATCTCGAGTCCGAGTCCGAAGGCTTCTGAGGGGGATTAAGACATGAAAGACTTGTTGAACCTGTTAAGCAGGGAGAAAAACGAAGACTTTGATGCGATTCGCATTGGTCTTGCATCGCCCGACATGATCCGATCATGGTCATATGGCGAAGTGAAAAAGCCCGAGACGATTAACTATCGAACCTTTAAGCCCGAGCGCGACGGGTTATTTTGTGCCAAGATTTTTGGCCCGGTGAAAGACTATGAGTGCTTGTGTGGCAAGTACAAGCGGTTAAAGCATCGTGGGGTTATTTGTGAGAAGTGTGGCGTCGAGGTAGCGCTAGCAAAAGTTCGTCGTGAGCGCATGGGTCATATCGAACTCGCTAGTCCCGTTGCGCATATATGGTTTTTGAAGTCATTGCCCTCCCGTATCGGCTTGTTACTCGACATGACATTGCGCGACATCGAACGCATTCTATACTTTGAATCCTATGTGGTTACCGACCCGGGCTTATCGACGCTGGATCAGAACCAGCTTCTCAACGACGAACAGTACTATGAGGCCATGGAAGAGTTTGGTGACGAGTTCACTGCAAAGATGGGGGCTGAAGCGATTCAAGACCTCATGATCCAGATCAATGTGCCGGCCGAAGTGGAGCGTCTTCGCGAAGAGATTCCTGCGACAAATTCTGAAACGAAAATAAAGAAATTGTCGAAGCGGTTGAAGCTGCTCGAAGCCTTTGCGAAATCTGGCAATAAGCCCGAGTGGATGATATTGAAGGCACTGCCAGTGTTGCCGCCAGATTTACGACCTCTGGTGCCTCTCGACGGCGGGCGTTTTGCCACATCTGATCTGAATGATCTGTACCGTCGGGTAATAAACCGTAATAACCGACTCAAGCGCTTACTCGACCTCAATGCGCCCGATATTATTGTGCGCAACGAGAAGCGTATGCTTCAGGAGTCGGTAGATGCGCTGCTCGACAATGGTCGCCGCGGTCGTGCAATCACCGGGTCAAACAAGCGCCCGCTGAAGTCACTGGCCGATATGATCAAAGGTAAGCAGGGTCGTTTCCGTCAGAACCTACTGGGCAAGCGAGTTGATTATTCGGGTCGCTCGGTGATTGTTACTGGCCCGACGCTCAAGTTACATCAGTGTGGTCTGCCCAAAAAAATGGCACTTGAGCTGTTCAAACCGTTCATCTTTGGCAAGCTTGAGCATCGGGGTTTGGCGAGTACCATTAAAGCGGCCAAGAAAATGGTCGAGCGCGAACCGCCCGAGGTATGGGATATCCTCGCCGAGGTTATCCGCGAGCACCCAGTACTCCTGAACCGTGCTCCTACCTTACACCGACTCGGTATCCAGGCTTTTGAACCGGTGTTAATTGAGGGTAAAGCGATTCAATTACACCCATTGGTGTGTGCAGCCTACAATGCAGACTTTGACGGCGACCAAATGGCGGTGCACGTACCGCTGACGATTGAAGCGCAGCTCGAAGCCCGCGCGTTGATGATGTCGACTAACAATATTCTCTCTCCGGCATCGGGTGATCCGATTATCGTCCCCTCACAAGACGTGGTGTTGGGCCTGTATTTCATGACCCGAGAGCGCATCAATGTGGCGGGTGAGGGTATGATTTTTGCTGACCCTACTGAAGTGCAGCGCGCATATGCATCGGGACAGGTGCATTTGCAGGCGAGGGTAAAAGTACGCGTCAAGGAAACTGTTGCCAGTTATGACGAAGAGACCAAAGTGGGAACGCGTATCGTTGATACGACGGTGGGTCGGGCCTTGCTGTGGGAAATCGTTCCCGAGGGTCTGTCTTACGACATGATCAATAAGCCAATGGTCAAGAAAGCCATTTCAAAAGTCATTAACCACTGTTATCGAATTGTTGGTCTCAAAGCGACGGTTATTTTTGCCGATCAGTTGATGTACATGGGTTATGAGTACTCAACTAAATCGGGCTCATCGATTGGTGTCAACGATTTTGAAATTCCGGGTGAAAAGGCGGCGCTGGTTGATAAAGCCTACGGTGAGGTCAAAGAGATCGAACAGCAGTACGCTGCTGGTCTGGTGACCCAAGGTGAGAAATACAACAAGGTGATTGATATTTGGTCGCGCACTAACGATCAGGTATCAAAATCTATGATGGCTAATCTCTCCAAGGAGACGGTTACTAATCGCGACGGCGAAGAGGAAGAGCAGAGTTCGTTTAATTCGGTTTACATGTACGCCGACTCAGGAGCTCGGGGTTCACCGGCCCAAATTCGTCAACTAGCCGGTATGCGAGGCTTAATGGCGAAGCCGGATGGCTCTATTATTGAAACGCCTATTGTGGCCAATTTTCGGGAAGGCTTGAATGTACTGCAGTACTTCATTTCGACCCACGGCGCCCGTAAGGGACTGGCAGATACGGCATTGAAGACGGCGAACTCTGGTTATCTGACTCGACGCTTAGTGGACGTGGCCCAAGATGTGGTGGTTGTCGAGGAAGATTGCGGTACTGATGAAGGCCTTCTGATGACACCTGTCATTGATGGCGGCGATATTATTGAGTCGCTGCCCGATCGAGTCTTGGGACGTATTGTGGCCACTGATGTGGTTCGGCCCGGTACGGTCGAAATTCTGCTGGCAGCGGGCACCATGGTTGACGAGGTGTGGAGTGAGCGTCTCGAAGACTTGGGCATTGATGAAGTGGTTGTTCGTTCGCCCATTACCTGCAAGACCCGCTACGGTATTTGTTCAACCTGCTATGGACGTGATCTTGGCCGTGGGCATCAAGTGAATATGGGTGAAGCCATTGGTGTAGTAGCAGCTCAATCAATTGGCGAGCCGGGCACACAGTTAACTATGCGGACCTTCCACATTGGTGGCGCCGCGTCAGGCCAAGCGGCACAAGATAATATCCAGGTGAACTCTGATGGGGTGGTTAAGCTACACAACATAAAAGTCGTTGACCGCCCCGATGGATCGTTGGTCGCGGTGTCACGCTCCGGCGAGCTATCGGTACTCGATGCTGTTGGCAGGGAACGAGAGCGTTATAAGGTGCCCTATGGCGCCGTCATTAAAGTACGCGATGACGCAGAAGTCGCCGCTGGAGACATAGTTGCGAATTGGGATCCTCACACTCACCCCATTATCACCGAGGTGGCCGGTACCGTTAAGTTCAGCGGTATGGAGGAAGGCGTAACGATCAAGCGTCAAACCGATGAATTTACTGGCCTATCGAGCATATCTGTCATGGAAGCCGGTGAGCGCCCAACGGCGGGTAAAGATATTCGGCCCGCGGTGACCTTAGTCGACAAGAAAGGTAATGAGCTAACTCTCGCGGGAACTAACGTGCCCGCGCATTACTTCCTGCCCGCAATGGCTATGGTGAATCTAGAAGACGGAGCCGGCGTTGAGGTGGGCGACATTATTGCTCGAATTCCTCAGGCGGGATCGAAGACTCGAGATATCACCGGTGGTCTGCCTCGCGTAGCCGATTTGTTTGAGGCACGCAAGCCTAAGGAACCCGCTATTCTGGCAGAGATTTCGGGTACGGTGAGCTTCGGTAAAGAAACAAAGGGCAAGCGTCGGTTGATGATCACGCCAACGGACAGCTCGACGCTGCCTGACGGCTCAGATCACTACGAGGAGTTGATTCCAAAGTGGCGTCAACTGTCCGTTTTCGAGGGTGAGCAAGTGGCGAAGGGTGAAATAGTATCTGAAGGACCACTGAGTCCCCATGATATTTTGCGCCTGAAAGGTATCGCTGAGCTCGCTAAGTACATCGTCAATGAAATCCAGGAGGTCTACCGGCTCCAAGGCGTAAAGATCAACGATAAGCATATTGAAGTGATCGTGCGACAAATGCTGCGCAAGGTCATTATCGCCTCGTCTGGTGAGTCGAACCTTATCAAAGGGGAGCAGGTGGAGTACACCGCCTTCTTGGAGGAGTGCGAACGTCTCGAAGCGCAGAACCTGATTTCACCCACCGCGAATCGCGAGTTGCTGGGTATTACCAAAGCGTCTTTAGCCACTGAGAGCTTCATTTCGGCAGCGTCTTTCCAGGAGACAACCCGTGTCCTGACTGAAGCGGCCGTAACCGGCAAGCGAGACTACCTAAGGGGTCTGAAAGAAAATGTCATTGTGGGCCGACTGATACCAGCGGGTACTGGCTTGACTTACCATGAAGAGCGTCGTCGTAAGGCGGAGAGTAAGGGTCTGGCTTTAAGCATGTCTGATGAGGAGTTCCAAGAGAGCTTCGCAGAAGAAATGGAGAAAGTGGAAGCTGAGACCGAGTAATCGGCTCTCAGTGAGGGGTGGTGGCCACTGCTGTTTAGGGGCCGGTCATAATCCCAGTTGACCCGGGATGCGCGCATCATTAAACTGCGCGCTCGTTTTTGTGTGGGGCGCAGCCCCTTTAGTATTTCGGAGCTTTTGAATGGCAACTATTAACCAGCTCGTGCGCAAGCCTCGCAAGCGCAAAGTAGCTAAGAGTGACGTACCTGCATTGCAGGCATGTCCCCAGCGTCGCGGTGTGTGTACTCGTGTCTACACCACGACCCCAAAAAAGCCTAACTCAGCGCTGCGCAAAGTATGTCGTGTACGCTTAACCAATGGCTACGAAGTATCCTCTTACATCGGTGGCGAAGGCCACAATTTGCAAGAGCACAGCGTGGTATTGATTCGCGGCGGTCGTGTTAAGGACTTGCCAGGGGTTCGGTATCACACGGTTCGTGGCAGCCTCGATACCTCCGGTGTTGCTAATCGCCGCAAGGGTCGTTCAAAGTACGGCGCCAAGCGACCCAAATAAACAACCGCATTGCTGATAACTGTCGGTAATGTTGAACAAAAAGTCGGCGTTATGCTGACAGTAAGGCTGGATCTAGTGCTACCACCGATCATCGCGATCGAGTGCTGTGAGAAAGTATCCGGATAACCCTGAAGCTATATAGGTAATGACATGCCAAGAAGACGCGTAGTTGCTAAACGCGACGTTATTCCCGATCCAAAATTTGGGAATACCACCCTCGCAAAATTCATGAATCACGTGATGGTAAGCGGCAAGAAAGCCACCGCTGAATCCATTGTTTATGGCGCGCTAGCTCTTGTTCAAGAGCGATCAAGCCGCGACCCCATTGAAGTCTTTGACGAAGCGTTGGAAAACATTGCACCGATGGTCGAGGTTAAGTCTCGTCGTGTTGGTGGTGCCACTTATCAGGTGCCGGTCGAGGTGCGTCCTGCGCGTCGAGCCGCACTCTCTATGCGCTGGTTAGTGGACTACGCGCGTAATCGTGGTGAAAAATCTATGCGTCAGCGCTTGGCGGGTGAAATTATTGATGCCGCGCAGGGCAAAGGTAATGCGGTCAAAAAGCGTGAAGACGTACACCGTATGGCTGAAGCCAATAAGGCGTTCTCGCACTTCCGATTCTGATTTTCAGATCGCGCTAAGTACACCAAGGACACGATTGTGGCTCGCAAGACACCGATTCAGCGTTATCGTAATATCGGCATTTGCGCGCACGTGGATGCGGGTAAAACCACGACTACCGAGCGCGTATTATTTTATACGGGTTTGTCGCACAAAATTGGCGAGGTTCATGATGGCGCAGCTACTATG
>DGPA01000046.1:16418-75778 GCA_002389505.1 Halieaceae bacterium UBA4452 | reverse complement strand
AAAAACGGCGCCATCATGGACATACCCTTTTGATCTTTTGGGTATTGCCCACTCAGTCGCTGAGTCCTGTGGAGTAACGCCTTACCATATCGTGGATACTGCTGCAGCCAACGCCAGGGTGTATGAAAAAATCGATCACTGTCCATGAGCGCGGTGATTTGTCGCTGAACATCAATACGGCTATCTTGAAACTGCGCCGCTGGGTAGGCTTTTAGGTGGTTCAGCGCGGCAGCAGCTGGAGTGAGAAAATCAATGAAAGCTCGCTCCATTTCCATCGCTTGTGGAATCCATTTCCCTTTGGCTTGTTGCAAACACTTGTCAAAAGCAGCATCGGACCGTGGATTGGCTTGCCCTTCCAGCGTCAGTATAAACGCTGAAATAATCATTTCACGAATCAAAGATGGCCTATCGACACCACAACCTGCAATCGCTAAGGCCGCTTGATTGGAAGCCAGCAACTGCTTCTTTAAGGTTTTGACCGTTTGAGGATTTTTTTTCAATGCCAGCGTGGCAAAGCCTCTGCGATGAGCCAATTCAGCCTCTGCAGGATAATCTACAAGCGCTAAAGCGATAGTATCGTTTCTTACCACCAACGCAGGGTAAGCAAGAACCTCCATCCCCGCCGCACGACTTTTCCATTCCTTGGGTAAGTCACCGAAGTCCCAGTCGGTCACCAGCCGTTGATTAAATTGGCTGTGATTATCGTGCGGCTGTTTAGTTTGGACATCACGAAATTGCTCAACGAGGGCAAACATATTTCTGCCCTGTCCCAGCAACCTGGCTCGTTCATCAACCACACGAATATTCATTCGGTAAAAATCTTCTAGTCGATTCTCAGCCCAATCGCCGGGGGCAATGGTCACCCCTCGCTGACGCTTCAAGGTCTCTGCTAGCGCCAAACACAAATCTCGATCGCCAATTTCTAACTGCGCCAAGGCCAAATCGACAACATCAGGTACAGGCACGAGCTGCTTTCGGATCGTTTTGGGTAACGCTTTGATCAGCGCAATACACTTTTCACGGAGCAAACCCGGCACCAGCCAGTCGAACCGATAACGGGGCGTACGGTTTAACAGCGGCAACGGCACAGTCACTGATACCCCATCATTAGCTTGGCCTGGTTCAAATTGATAAGTCAGTCGATATTCAACGTCCGCCCAACTAAGGGTAGAGGGAAACTGCTCGGTCACTTCGGCGCCTGGATCCCGAACCAAAATGTGTTCGCGATCGAGCTGTAAGATTTGGGCAAGTTCAGGGTTTTTAGCTAGGGATTTCTCCAAACTTGAACCACTGACTATGTCGCTTGGCAGACGTTCATCATAAAACGTGACTAAGGCTTCCTCATCGACTAATAAATCACGGCGACGTACTCGAGACTCTAAATCCTGAACGTCTCTGATGAGGCGAAGATTATGTTTTAAAAAAGAAGGAGGGGATGTAAAACGCCCCGGGACCAGCCCATCTCGAATCATAATCTGACGCGCCACAGGTTTGTCAATATCACCAAAATGTACTCGTTTGGCATCACTGATCGTTAGACCAAACAGTGTCACCCGCTCAGAGGCCATAACTCGGCTGGCGCGCATCTGCCAGCTTGGGTCATAGTGATGACGCTTAAGTAAATAAGGGTTTATGTCGAGCAACCACTCCGGCTCTATTGTCGCGCACTGCCGCGCGAACACCTGAGACGTTTCCACCATCTCACCCGCAACCAACCACTTCGGTGGTTTACGATATTGACTCGAGCCGGGGAACACCTGCACTTTACGACTACGAGCTGCATTAAATATCCGGCCCTCATCCTGTTGCGCTATTTGGCCGAGCAACCCAGATAAAAGAGCAATGTGAACGGCTTTATAATTATCTTCTACAGCAAAGACGTCAGCTACAATTAAACCGATTTGACGGCAAGCGATGGCCAGTTGACGATGAAGATCTCGCCATTCACGCATGCGCAAATAAGACAGAAACTCTTTTTTGCAGAGTTTACGCAACTGATTTTGGCTTAAAGCCTGGCGCTGCTCTTCGTAGTAGATCCAGAGATTCACCCAGGCCAAAAAATCTGAGCGTGGGTGGTTGAACCTTGCATGGGACTGATCTGCTTGACTCTGTTTATCCGCAGGTCGCTCCCTGGGATCCTGAACGGCCATGGCGCTAACTATGATCAATAGCTCGGCTAAGCACTGCTTATCAAAGGCAGCCAGTAACATGCGTGCTAGCTTTGGGTCCACCGGCAAGCGAGACATTTTGTAACCGACAGCCGTCAATTTACCCCGATTCGATACTGCGCCTAACTCCTCTAATAGCTTAAAACCGTCACGAATCATTTTCGGTTCCGGCGGATCGACAAACGGAAAGGCCCCGGGCTTGCCAAGACCCAGTTGAAGCATCTTAAGGATGACCGCGGCTAAGTTAGTACGTAAAATTTCAGGATCAGTAAACTCGGCGCGAGCGTTGAAATCGTCCTCACTGTATAACCGAAGGCAAACACCGTCGGCGGTTCGACCACATCGGCCCTTTCGTTGGTTAGCACTCGCCTGGGAAATGGCCTCAATCGGCAGGCGTTGCAATCGAGTTCGGTAACTGTAGCGACTGATACGGGCTTCACCCGGATCAATGACATAACGAATACCCGGTACAGTCAATGACGTTTCGGCAACATTAGTCGCTAGGACAATGCGCATGCCACGACCGCTTGGATTGAATACTTTATTTTGCTCAGCCGCAGATAAGCGCGCATAGAGCGGTAACACTTGACGATCGACATTGCCCTTAAGACGCTTGGAGACCTCTCTAATTTCCCGCTCACCCGAGAGAAACACCAGTACATCGCCCCGTGGCCCAAAGCGGAGCGCTTCTATATCGTCAATCAGCAGTGCGATCTGTTCAGTTACCCCCTGATCTCGATCGTCAATATCGCCAAAATAGTGGACGTCAACAGGAAAGGTTCTGCCGGACACTTCAATCACGGGTGCGTCGTCAAAATGTGTTGAGAAGCGCTCAACGTCGATCGTCGCCGATGTAATGATGAGCTTTAAATCGGGCCTGCGTGGCAGCAACTGTTTTAAATAACCTAAAATAAAATCAATATTCAGACTGCGCTCGTGAGCTTCATCAATAATTAACGTGTCGTATTGGGAGAGATCTTTATCTCGCTGTAGCTCACTTAGCAAAATACCGTCGGTCATCAGCTTTATTGCCGATACATCTGAGACTTGATCGGTGAAGCGCACCTGGTAACCCACGAGCTGTCCAAGCTCACTATTGAGCTCCATGGCAATACGCTGAGCGACCGTTCGCGCAGCAAGACGTCGGGGCTGAGTGTGACCGATCCGACCTAAAACACCTCGCCCCATCTCTAGACAAATCTTGGGTAACTGGGTGGTCTTTCCGGATCCGGTTTCCCCCGCCACTACCAACACTTGATGCCGCTCAAGCGCGCGCCTGATATCAGCACGTCGCTCCGACACGGGGAGTTGCTCTGGGTAATGAATAGTGTTGGGCGTGGCACGTGGCTCACGCGAACGCTGTATTTCGGTCATTAGATATCGACGATCTACGCAGTACCAGCTACAGGCTGATAATAAGGTTAATTATCTCGTAATTCACGACGGAGTATTTTTCCGACATTGGTCTTGGGAAGTTCATCACGGAATTCTACCCGCTTGGGGATTTTATAGGCTGTCAAATGTTGGCGACAAAAATCTTTCACCTCTTGTTCACCGAGTGCGGGATTTCTACTCACAACAAACATCTTCACCGCTTCCCCTGAAGCACTATCGGCGTACCCTACCGCAGCGCACTCCAGTACGTCGGGATGTCCAGCTAGCACGTCCTCTAGCTCATTGGGGTAAACATTGAAACCGGACACCACTATCATATCTTTTTTGCGATCCACAATTCGCAAATAACCATCGGGTTGGATTATCGCTATATCGCCGGTAGCAAACCAGCCGTTAGCATCAATGACCTCTGCCGTAGCGTCGGGCCGCTGCCAATAGCCTTGCATGACTTGAGGTCCGAAAATACACAGCTCACCAGCCTCTTCAAAACCGAGCAGCTTGCCATTATCGTCAATTACCCGCACCTGAGTTTGTGGCACCGGAACACCAATGGTGCCAATTTGCTGAGCGTTCCCAGGATTACTGGTCGCCACCGGGGACGTCTCGGTCAGACCGTAGCCTTCAGAAACGAGACAGCCGGTAAGGGCCTGCCACTCGCCGGCAGCGGCTTCGGTGAGCGCCATACCGCCCGACAAAGTGACTTTTAAATGACTGAAGTCTAATGACGTAAACCCTTTATCGTTACAGAGAGCAACAAACAGCGTATTCAACCCACAAAATAACTGCGGTCGATAGCGCTTGAACGCACCCACCACCGACGCTAGATCACGAGGGTTGGGGATAAATACGGTGTGCGCACCCACAAAGAGTGCGTACATAGAAGCGGTGAACGCATAAATGTGATACACCGGCAGGGGCTGCATAAACGTATCGCCCTTACCCGCTAGCTGGTGAGAAGTGAAGAGCGCATCACACTGAAGAACGTTGGCGACTAAATTACGGTGAGAGAGCATGGCGCCTTTTGCCACACCCGTTGTACCGCCCGTGTATTGCAACATTGCCAACTCATGGGGCTGAGGATTCACCGCTTGCCGCGCCCGTTTGGCACCTAGGCTAAGAACATCTCGCAACGAAATCGTCCGCTCAAATGTAAACGGCGGCACTAATTTCTTGACATGCTTAACAACAAAATTAATCAAAAAGCGTTTTGGTTGGGGGTGAAGATCCGCAAGTTCCGTTACCACGACCTGCTTTACGCCCGTGCGTGGCAACACCGTCGCAGCGGTCTGTGCAACATTTGCTTGCACCATCAGCAGCTTCACACCGGCGTCGTTAAACTGATGTGCTAGTTCACGCGCCGTGTACAGCGGATTGGTATTCACAACCACCAAACCAGCGCGCAGCACACCCAACACCGCCACCAAGTATTGAATGAGATTGGGCATTTGAATAGCCACTCGATCACCAACGGTCAATCCCGAATCGGACTGCAGCCACCCGGCAACATGACTTGATAACAAATCAAGTTCGCCATAGGTCAGTGCATGTCCCACACTCGAGCAAGCCACCTCATCACTGTGACGCTCAAAGGCATCCTCAAACAGCTCAATAATATTTTGATAGCGGTCTATATCGATACGCGTAACGATGCCAAGCCTGTCTAACGCTGCTTCAATCGTTTGGTTTACTTCGGCCTGATCCATAAGAGTTGTCTACCTATATAAGAGCTGTCTACCTATGTAGTTTGCTATTTTGCCGCTATCATGTGGACTCACAGGCGATCGGGTCAAGCATTGACGTAGAATTGCCGCAGTTAATCCCGAAAACTTAGGCAAAAGGAGTGACAACCACGTGGATAATCCGCTTCAGATCACCAATAAAACATTTAATGAAATAAACCTCGGCGACAAAGCGAGCTATATTCGACTGGTGACTGAACGCGAAGTTCAGTTATTTGCGGCGGTCTCGGGTGACCACAACCCCGTTCACTTGGATCCTAGCTATGCGGCCCAGACCCAATTTGGTGAGTGCATCGCCCATGGCATGTTAACGGGCGCCTTCATTTCTGCCGCCATCGCTATGGAGTTACCCGGACCGGGGACTATTTACCTCGGCCAGCAAATAAGCTTCCGAGCGCCCGTGCTATTAGGCGATACCCTGACGGTCGATTTGGAGATAATCAGTAAACATGAATCAAAACCGTGGCTAACCATTAACTGCATCGTCAGTAATCAAAGCGGAAAGAAAGTGGCTATTGGCGAGGCATCAGTGATGGCGCCAAGCAGCAAAGAAACCGTCACTATTGTGCCCCCACCGGGTATTCAGCTAGTGGATTGATCGGCTTTGAATTGGGCGGGGTCCACGTAGACCAAATGGAGAGTGACAAGGGGCTGTTCGCTACTGGCTACAACGCCCAGCAGTAAGACATTAGGGGTTTCATCATGGACGGTCAGACCCGCCACATCGAACATCTTCATACTGTCATCATCAGCCGTAGCTTGACCATCGACAATGGGTGTCAACACACCAATCGCTTTTTTGTCACGCAGGGTTTCGGACAATCTAGCCACCAGAGCCAAAACACCATCCCTAAATGCTGAATAATTCATGGCCCCTTGAAATGCCGTTTTATTGAGGGATAAATCGATACGAGTCAATCCCTCATCCTCCATGCGCAGCTGGGTAATCGTCACTGTTCTACCCGCCTCTAGCTCACGAAACATTCGCTTTGCAGTCGTTCGACCCGCTTCTAGCACACCTTGGTGGAGTAAATTAGCCGCGACGGTAGCAAATTGCACCGGGGTGATGTCTCTTTTACTTTGCATGTTGGCTCCGGTTAAAAAGTTCTAGTGTAACCGGCTTGGCTTTTGATACTCCAGTGTTTGTTAATAGCTCTGCTATCATCCGTTTACTTTTGACTCGCTCACCTATGGATTCGCTGTGATCAAACGGCACAATAAACCCTGGCAGCTGACACCTGCACCTGCCTTGAGCTGGCGAGACGGTGTGCCGTATTCAGATACCTTTGATGATTACTATTTTTCATCGGTCGACGGCATGGCTGAGGGGCGCTACGTCTTCCTCGACGGCGTCCAGCTCAGTCAGCGACTACGATCTATGGCCTCTGGCGATACCCTAACGATTGCGGAGCTAGGCTTTGGTACCGGCCTCAACTTTCTCCTAACCCTCCACGACTGGTTGCTCTATCGACGACCAGACACCGAGCTGACCTATATCGGCATTGAGGGGTATCCACTGCGTCGATCGGTACTTGAACAGGTCCTCGAGCATTTTCCCGAACTTCGCGACCTCGCATCGATGCTGCTCAGCGACTGGCCGTCACCCACCTATGGTTGTCATAGAATACGTTGGCCTCACTGGGGAATTACCCTTGATCTTTGGTGGGAAACGGCTTCTGAAGCGCTCACAGATTTAGCTTCTCGTCGTAGAACGCTGGTGGACTGCTGGTATCTCGATGGCTTTGCCCCCGCACGATCGGATGGCATGTGGACAGAGCCCGTATACTCAGCCATCGGTCAATTGAGTCGAGAGCATTCCAGCTTCGCGACATTCACCGCGGCGAGTGATGTACGCCGCGCACTTGAAGGCGTGGGGTTTAGTGTCGTTAAGCGTTCTGGCTTTGGTCCAAAAAGGGAATGTTTAATTGGCACATTACTGGCCAAGCACACAGGTGCCCAAAATAAACAGACGCCGTGGGACCTAAATCCAGTGCCACAACACCCCGGCAATGTCGTTGTATTGGGTGCAGGCTTGGCGGGGAGCTTTATCGCGCGCAGTCTTGCCGAGCGGGGAATTGAAGTACGAGTTATAGATAGCGCTGCCATTGCAACGGGCGGCTCCAGTAACCTCCAAGGCCTTACCTATACGCGGCTATCGCACCAGTTCGCCCCGTTAGGGGATTTTTCAATCGCCGCTTATGACTACAGTACGCGCCTCTACGCGCAATTATTGCGGGCTCGCAAGCTCATTCCGGAGGAAGACGGAGCACTTTGCGGCTATTTGCAGGCTAGTAGTGACACCGCTATCGAGCAACTACGCACTGACTGGGGTGATGACAGCGATCTGGTGCAATTTCTTACGGCTGAGGCGGCGTCCCAACAGCTAGGCCTGACCGTTGAACACCCCGCCATCTATTTCCCGGACGCCTTATGGCTACATCCACCGGCTGTTTGCCGCGAAAGGCTCAATCACCCGCTCATCCAAGTGACCGAGAATTGCGGAATGATTGATTATCATCGACAGGGTAATCGCTGGCAGTTGCTGAGCGCCTCCGGGTGGTCGACCGATGCATCGACGTTAATTCTAGCGACCGCAGAACAGATCAGGCAATCACCGTTAACGCATTGGTTGCCCTTGCAGGGTATCCGCGGTCAAGTCACTCACATCGCCGCCGATGACTACTCCAATCAAATACGCTGCGCTTTTTGCCATGAGGGATATTTCCCACCGGCTCGGCTCGGCATCCATTGCATTGGCGCAACCTATGGCCCCAATGATTCAGCACTTGATGAGCGCCTTGAGGACCATGAGCAAAATATAAAGACACTGTCCAAATGGTTACCAGGAATGAAGTGGCAAAGTATGAAAGCTGCCCAGGCTGGTCACGTTGCACTGCGCTGCACAACGACCGATTATTTACCTATTGCTGGACCTATTCCAGATCGTATCGCGTTCAATCACCGCTACGCCCATCTCAGCAAACGTAAGTCCACGGTGATTGATGAGCCTTGCCCAGTAGTACCTGGTCTCTGGGCGATGGGTGGGCTTGGCTCTCGGGGACTTACAGCCGCCCCACTCGCCGCCGAAACTATCGTCGCTGAACTACTGGGAGAGGCCCCACCCCTGCCCCGCTACCTTCAGCAAGCCATTGCACCAGCACGCTTTTTACACCGAGGATTAGTGAAAGGTGCGCCTCTATGATCAACAGTCCTAGGCTTACGCCACTACCTCGCTTAGTGGCAGCAGCATTGCTGGCAGGCAACATGAACGCCACCTCAGAGCAGCTATCGCCAGATGCTAGATCAGTACAGCATTATGACGTGCGAGTGATCGCCAAAAAATCGTTTGACAGAGACAATTTTGTTCAGGGACTCGAATTTGACGGCGACCGCTTATTGGTGAGTTCCGGCCTGTACGGGGAGTCCATCATCAAGGCCTACGACTGGCCCGAGTTGGCACTTCGCAATGAACAGCACTTGCCTCGGCAACTGTTTGCAGAGGGCCTCACGCGTATTGGTAGCAGCATTTATCTACTGACCTGGCGTGCTCAGCGGTTGCTCATTCTCAATGCAAAGACCTTCGCTCTCGAAGGATCCGCCGTACTACCCGGTGAAGGCTGGGGTGCAACCAGCGACTCGGGGCGCTTATTTTGGAGTGATGGCAGTAGTAAAATTAGGTCCATTGACGTGGAGGCAGGGGGCGCTATTGACACCATTAACGTCACTTTACTGGGGAAGCCTCTTACTCGGCTCAACGAACTGGAGTGGATTGATGGCGACATTTGGGCCAATATCTGGCAGCAAGACGAGATTGCTATCATTGACCCAGCCACAGGGGTTGTTCGAGGTATTATCCACCTAAACGACCTCCTCGACGACAACGATCGACAACCGGATACAGACGTGCTCAATGGCATTGCCATGCATGCGCCGACCGGCGACATTTGGGTGACGGGAAAGCGCTGGCCGTGGCTTTATAAAATAACGCTGAAATCCCGTTAATTTCGCCTTCAAATCATTACAATTGACGGACCGGCCACCTCAGCAATTCGACCATACTAAAATCACTGGGAGTTTCATGGAAGCGAATAACGCCATATCACCAACGTCAGCCACCTTCGACATGCTGCGTAGCGTATCGATAGAGGCGCTCAATCTTCGCGTCGAGGAATATCAACATCGAGCCACCGGAGCAACACACTTACACCTTGCCAGCGATAATCCTGAAAATGTGTTCATGGTTGCGCTCCGTACCGTACCGCAAGATTCCACCGGGGTAGCGCATATCTTAGAGCACACAGTGCTTTGCGGCAGCGAGAATTTTCCTGTGAGGGACCCATTTTTCATGATGCTGCGGCGTTCTCTCAACACCTTTATGAATGCCTTTACTAGTTCTGACTGGACGGCCTATCCCTTTGCCACCCAAAACCGAAAAGATTTCGATAATCTTCTGTCGGTTTACTTAGACGCCGTGTTTTTCTCTCGCCTTGATCCCCTCGATTTTGCTCAGGAAGGGCATCGTGTGGAGTTTGAGGAAAGCTCCAATAACGAGCATACGCTGGTTTACAAGGGCGTGGTCTACAACGAGATGAAAGGCGCTATGTCGTCAATTTCCTCGGTTTTGTGGGACAAATTGTGCTTCGAGCTATTCCCCACTAATACCTATCATTACAACAGCGGCGGCGAACCGGAAACCATACCCGATTTGACGTATCAACAATTAAGAGATTTTTACAGCAGCCACTACCACCCCAGTAATGCGATTTTTCTCACCTTTGGTGACATCCCAGCCAACGACCATCAAGCCGTGTTTGAGCGTTCCGCGTTACAGCGATTTGAGCGTTCTGACAGCAAAATAGAGGTCGCCTTAGAAGTGCCTTTCGCTGACCCTGTCATCGCCAGTCACCATTACGCCATCGACGAGGCTGAGGGCGTCAGTGGCAAGACCCACCATATTTTAGGGTGGAAGCTGGGTGAAAGTGCCCATCTGATGTCCATGCTCGAAGCGCAACTCGTGTCGTCGGTTTTAATGGAAAACAGCGCCTCTCCCCTGATGCATTACTTAGAAACGACAACCCTTGGTACCGCTCCATCACCCCTGTGTGGGATCGAAGACTCAATGCGTGAAATGGTGTTGTGTTGTGGTATCGAAGGAAGTGAAGCAGCACACGCCGATCAATTTGAACGCGATGTGATAGCCATCATAGAAACCCTAGCGGCAGAAGGTGTGAGTGAAGAGAAGCTTGAATCCATATTGCATCAAATCGAACTCCATCAACGTGAAATAACGGGTGATGGAATGCCCTATGGACTCAATTTAATGCTCCGCGCGTTGAGTGCCGCGACCCACTATGGCGATGCTGTCGGGGCCCTCGATCTCGATCCCGCGATAGCGGATATTCGTACGCGCTGCGAAAGTCCCGACTACATCCCCTCGCTACTGAGAACTCTGCTACTAAACAACCCCCACCGCGTGCGGCTCACCGTAGAGCCAGATACCACCTTGTCAGATACTCACGCCAAAAACGAACGCGACAAGCTTGCGGCTATAAATGCGTCCTTAGATGATCAACATCGCGCGCAGATTATTGATCTAGCTGACAAATTGAAAGCGCGTCAAAGTCAAGAAGATGATCCCAATCTACTCCCCCGGGTCGAGCTGAGTGATATTCCACCCCTCATCCCTGAGCCCACACCACAGGTCCACATGCATGACGGTATTAATGGCTTGACCTATGCGACCGGGACCAATGGCTTGGTTTATCAGCAATGGGTCAGACCATTACCCGCGCTATCGGATGCAGAATTTGAGCGCTTGCCACTGATGACTGGCCTACTGACAGAGGTGGGCATTGGTAAAGATGATTACCTTACAGTTCAGGATCGACATTCGGCCACGGTAGGATCACTTGGAGCAGGTACGCTAACACGCAGCTCGCGTGATGACCTGCAGCACTGCTCGGGCTGGCTCTTATTATCCTCTAAAGCCCTTGCCAACCGCAGTTATGCACAAAGCGAGCTGATGAGAGACACGTTCACATCAGCGCGCTTCGACGAAGGATCGCGTATCCGAGAGTTAGTCAGTCAGTCCCGTGCACGCAAAGATCAAAGTATTGTTGGTAGTGGCCACATGCTGGCCATGATGGCCGCTAGCGCGGGGATGAATGCATTGGCGAAGCGAACTCATGAACAGTCGGGTCTCGAAGGGGTGAGACGGTTACGCGCCCTCGATAAAAACTTGTCCAATGACAATGATCTTCAGCAGCTTATGGGCGAACTAGGCTCGCTTTATGAACGGGTTTGCAGCGCTAATGAGCTACGCATAGCCACCATCGCCGACCCAGATACACTCGTGAGCGCGCATAATGACGGCGTAACTGCTATTCACACTCTCACCCCGACAAGCGCCACTGGCTTGTGGCAACCCCCTCCGATAAGGGAGGCCAGAAGAGAAGTGTGGGTCACCAATACACCCGTGAATTTCTGTGCCATGGCCTTTCCTACCGTACCTGCAGGACATGCCGATGCTCCACTGCTGACAGTGTTAGCTGCAGTTCTGCGCAATGGTTACTTACATCGCACAATTCGCGAGCAAGGGGGAGCCTATGGTGGAGGTGCCAACCATGACGCCAATATGGGCGCATTTCGCTTCTTCTCCTATCGGGATCCAAGGCTCAAAGAGACACTCACAGACTTTGAAGATTCCGTACGTTGGTTTGTAGACAGTCAACACCAGCCATTAGCTATAGAAGAGGCGATCCTTGGGGTCATTGGCGGCATGGATAAGCCTGGATCGCCGGCGGGTGAAGCGAAAAAGCATTTTCATGAGCAGCTATTTAATCGTACCCAAGCCCATCGAGCCGCTTTCCGTAAAAGCGTCGTCGATGCTAGCGTGGAGGAATTAAAGCGCGTAGCTAATGCCTATCTCATCGACACTAAACCGAGTATCGCAGTGATTACGAATCCCGATATTGCCGAGCAAGAAGCGCCGTATCTGGGCGAATTAATGCTCACTCAGCAGGTGTTAATGTGACACTGCGTGCTCCGAAGGCAGTGGACGGAACTGCATAAAAATACCCTTGCTCCCCTTCGCTAGCCAACGGGATTTCAGTGCGGCTAAATCAATCGATTGCCGTCCACTCCGGGGATCGAATATCTCTATGCCTGCGTCGGAAAATGCGGTCAGTACAATGAAGTGCGCTGCCGTGCTTTGATCAACCCATAGCACAAGCGGTTTTGGCGCCTGCCTCAAGGCTAATAAATCACCACGCCAAGCGCTCGGCTGCAAATGAATGTGCCTCGCTAGCCTGATAATGTCCGCTAAACTGTAACCTGATAGCGGAGGTAAGCCATTGGCTTGTGGATAAAAATGTGCCGCAATGGTCGTTAACCCTTGTTCATCAATCCCCTTAAAACCCAGCGAATGTGCGACAAATGCAAGTGCCGCAAGCCCGCAGCTATTGACACTTTTTTGCATTACATATTGTGGCTCCAAGGACGCACTGGCTAATGACGCACAGGCAATCACCGACGCTAGTAAGAGCATGGCTACCCATTGGCGCTTGATGTCACTCCCTCTGATCAACACGCTGCGCCATTAGGTAAGCCAACGCTACACAGCAACCCGTACCTGCCGCAAGTATCGTCACCCAAGCGCCCGTGCTGAATTCATGGGGAACCAAGACAAAGAATGAGGCAACGAAGAATAACCACCCCAGCATTAGTTTGACGAATAATGCCGACCAACCGGCTTCCCAGCGACTTGCTTGCCTTTGCATCGCCAGTTTTCTTGCCAGTTTTTTTTTGGCATTCATGCTGCCTCTCCTTTACGTTAGGGTAGCTGTGCGTTGAAAGAAGGCCCCATGGGTGCATAGTTGGGGACATAAATCCCCCAATAAAAACCCATCAGTGCCAAATCCAAAGACGCAAAGCCCAGTGCCAGAACAATAGGTGCAAAGCCGCCTCGAATATGCTCTAACTCAAGCGGGTCAATTAACTGGACATTGCCGACCGATTGGCTTGCGCCTGCAAAGTAATCTCGTGCGATATTTTGTTCAGTGGCAATAGAAACCGTATTAGCATGGGATGTCAGCGTGATAGTCGTTGCGCTGAGTAATACTGCAATAGCTTTTTTCATAGAAATAACGCTCCTTGTTATATTCATTGTTGATCTCGTAAAGTGTGTAACGTTATGCCTGCATCAGGCGAAACCCTGCCGTTTTTGCAGTCGCGAAAAATATAATCTATTCAGGGCTTGCTGACGCACAACATTAGCGAGCAAACTTACGCTATTGGGAAAATGGTAACTCTTAGGTGCTCCACTATGCAGATTAAACGTATCGCAGGTGCTTTAGGTGCTGAATGCCACGGTATCAATTTAAGTAAGCCGTTATCCAAAGATGTGCAAATAGAGATTAAACATTTGCTGAATGAGCACGAGGTATTATTCTTTAGGGATCAAGCGATTGCACCGACTCAGCAACGAGATTTAGCGCGTATTTTTGGGCCGCTGCAGACCCACCCAGCTTATGGCACAGTCGATGGATTGCCAGAAGTGATGTTATTAGAAAGTACCCGAGAGCGCCCCTCTAAGATCGAAGTCTGGCACTCCGATATGACATTTCGACAACACCCGCCGTCGGTCACGGTACTACATGGCATTGTCATCCCCGAGGTGGGCGGCGATACCTTGTGGGCAAGTATGACAACCGCTTACGACACCCTGTCGTCTGGCATGCAAAACTACCTAGCTGACTTACACGCCATTCATGATTTTAGTCAAGGTTTCAAAGAGAGTTTGGCGGAGCGCGGTGGTCGGGAGCGACTGGCTGATGCGGTCGGTGCCAACCCACCAGTGAAGCACCCCGTTATCCAGATCCATCCAGAATCGGGTAAAAAAGTACTGTTTGTTAACCCACTATTTACTAGTCATATTGACGGCTTGCCGGCTTTGGAATCAGCAGAAATCCTACGGTTCTTGTATGCGCACAGCACGCTTACTGAACATACCTGTCGTTTCAAGTGGCAGGCAGATAGCATGGTTATTTGGGATAATCGCAGTACTCAACACAAACCGGTCAATGATTTTTTCCCGGCCACCCGGCAATTACATCGCGTAGTGAGTGAAGGCGACGCTCCTTACTGATCTTGCGCTTTCAACTCAGCGATATAAGCGATCAACTCCTTTCGTACCTCGGGCGCATACAAATACAGCGCCAGAAGGTTAGGGACCGATATTAGAAATACCATGGCGTCTGAAAAATCGAGAACTGCGCCCAACTGCAACATGGCACCGATAACGATAAATCCGCAAAACACCAACTGGAATGCTAACGCGCGCTTCCGCCCCTCGCCGACCAAATATGTCCAAGCCTTTAACCCATAGTAGGACCATGCCAAGGCCGTCGAAAACGCGAACAGCAGCGCCGCTACGGCAATCACATAGGGCGCCCAGGCAAAGTGGTGTGCAAATGCAGCGCTCGTCAACTCAATGCCTGCCAAGCCATCACTCATCAAGTTGTTCGGTATTGCCGTGGTCAAGATGACCAGTGAGCTGAGACTGCAGACAATCACCGTGTCAATAAAGGGCTCCAACAATGACACCAACCCCTCGGATGCAGGTCGCTCGGACTGAACTGCGGCATGGGCGATCGACGCTGACCCCAAGCCCGCCTCGTTAGAAAATAAAGCCCGTTGGAAGCCGACAATTAATGCACCCAGGCCGCCGCCGAGTGCTGCCTGCGTTGAAAAAGCTGATGCCGTCACCAAATGCAGGGCTGGCACGATATGCTCATGGCTAAGGACAATGACAAAGGCGGCGCTTAACGCATAGAGCACGGCCATAAAAGGCACCAACACCCCAGCGACCCGAGCAATTGCCTTAATACCCCCAATAATGACGGCAGCGACAATAGCTGCCAAGGCCATACCGAACAACCAGCCCTTATCCGCAAGCCAGCTATCACTACCACCAGTAATGACCAGCATCTGTGCATAGGCTTGATTAGACTGAAACATGTTGCCGATACCCAAGCAACCTATTACCAAGGCTATCGCGTAGAAACCTCCAAAAAGTTTACCTAGCGTCGGTAAACGTCGATCGCGGAAATAGGCCTCTAGGTAGTACATTGGTCCACCGGATACCGATCCATCGGCGTTATATCTTCTAAAACGGACACCCAAAGTGCACTCGACCAGTTTGGTAGACATGGACAATAATCCAGCGATAAATAGCCAAAATGCTGCGCCTGGACCACCGATACTCAGCGCTACCGCCACACCACCTATATTTCCTACACCTACGGTGCCGGAAATAGCTGTTGCCACCGCTTGAAAATGACTGATTTCACCCCGCGCCCTTGGGTCATCAAAATCACCACGCACGTGACGTAAGGCCAGCCAAAGCCCACGAAAGTTAATAAAGCGAAAATAGACCGTGAAAAAAACGGCTGCTATTCCCAGCCAAGCAACAATCAAAGGTAGCTGTTGGCCGGCAACAGGTACCGAATAGAAAACAGCGCTGGCAAAGGCGGCGGCAACGGGTCCCAAGGTATTCTCTACCCACTGGTCGGGTGACATTGTGATTGCTCCACTACGTTTTTATGAATGAAAATCTCAGTGTGCGGCTAATAGATTGCTGCCCACTCCGGTATACCCAAAGATTCAGTGGGCATATGGCGCCGGCACGATGGGTACAACCACATTCGGCGGATCGCAAAGATCAGCTTACCCTGTGACGAGGCCTACAGCGGAAAGGCGAGTGGGATTAAACAAAGTACTACTGCACTGTAGATCAGCGAAATTGGCCAGCCGTAACGCCAGTAATCTATCCGCTTATAACCACCCAAGTTTTGAATCATTAAATTTGTGGCGTAACCAAAGGGCGTAATGAACGAAGCGCTTGCACCAAAGGCCACGGCCATAATGAGCGGCATTGGATCTACCCCAATAGTCAAAGCCAGTGAATACGCCACAGGAAACATCAACGCTGCAGCCGCGTTATTGGTCATCAGTTCAGTCAACAATAACGTCAATAGATACACCATTACGACTGCTAAGTACGTCGGCACATTGGTGAGCGCAGGGCCGATCGTATGACTAAATTCCTGAATCAAACCAGTATTAGCCAACGCTTGGGAAATCGTGAGTGCCGAGATAATTGTCAGCCACATTTCAAACGGAAAACGCCTGCGTAGATCACTACCACTCACGACACCTAGAACGAGCATGGAAGCCAATACAAAAGCCAGTCCTTTTAACAAACTCAGGAATTCAAAGGCCGACAGTAAGATTACCGCGACTAGCGAAACGCTTAAAAAAATACTCTTGGTCAATGGGAGACTCGACGAGTCGATTTCTTGATCAATGATCAAAAAATTCTTACTCAAGTTTGAACGCTGCGCAAAGTCCGGACCTGCCGCTAACATCAAGGAATCACCCGCTTGCAATCGGATGGCACCCAACTTGCCCGACAGCCGAGCACCGTCGCGTTTTAAGCCGACTACTGCGGCATCAAAGCGTGCTCGAAACCTGTTTTCCTTGATAGTTTGCCCGACAATGGCAGCATTGGGCATAATGACCACCTCAGTCATATTGGCACTCAATAGTCCCGCCTCAAGCGCAAATAGTTTTAGCCCATGAAACCGCTCCAATGCACCGACACGCGTGACATCCCCTGAGAAAATCAATTTATCGCCTGCGGCAATACGCTGGGTCGGTGCAACCGGTGATAAGACCACGTCACCACGCACCAGCTCGACAAGGAAGAGATCACCCAGATCTCTCAACCCATTGGCTTGAATACTGTTGCCAATTAATTTGGAATTAGATTGCACCTCTGCCTCAATAAGATATTCCGCAATGGGTACGAGACTGGATCCATTAATAGGCAGGCGCCGACGAAAAAGCCATAAGGCTGTAATACCAGCGACAGCAGCGGGCAATGCAACGGGTAAAAAAGCGAAAAAATTCAGTCCTGTTCCCGTCGCATCCTGTAAAAAACTACTCACAATGAGATTTGTCGACGTGCCAATAAGCGTCAGTGTGCCACCTAAAATAGCGGCATAAGACAATGGCAAGAGCAGCTGACTGGCGGCATGATGCCTATTTTTCCGAACAACCCCCGCAAGCGTGGCGACGACAGCTGTATTATTCACCAGCGCTGAAAAAAGTAGCGTGATCGTCGACAGCCGAAGAACAGAGCCGCCCAACGATGGCACAACAATACGCTGAGAAAGCGCCGTCAACCAAGGTAGGCGCTCAAGCCCCACAGAGACCAATAGCAATAGAACAAGTGTCAATACCCCCTCATTGGAGGCCTTGTCGAGTAGCGATTGGGTGTCAATGAGGCCCAGCAAATAGCATGCGAGCATAGAGCTACCAAAAATCCACGCTACAGGCCAGTGGGTGGCAACAAGCGCCACAATCAGCCAAATAAGAATCAATGCACCGAGGATTTGCTCCATGGTCTACCTGTCAAAGTGTATTAGTTGCATTGAACAGCCAATAGAATTGCCCATCGTCAAGGTGCGGGCCAGGCTCATACATTGACCAATCGACGTTGTCTAGTCGCTGCCGCCAAATCCGCCAACACCTGTTCAGTGGTATCCCAGGCTATACAGGGATCGGTAATGCTCTGCCCAAACACGAGAGATGTTCCAGCACCTATATTTTGTCGCCCTTCCTCGAGGAAGCTCTCGAGCATTATGCCGACAATGGCATCGTTGCCACGACTGATCTGCGTCCCTATATCCGCCGCCACATCCACTTGACGAGCCGGTATTTTTCGGCTGTTAGCGTGGCTCGCATCAATCATTAATCGCTCGGGCAACCCTGCCTTATTGAGCAGCTTACAGGCGTCATCAACGGAAAACATATCATAATTAGGCGTCTTTCCACCGCGCAGTATAATATGACAATCCTCATTCCCCTTGGTTTCAAAAATCGCCGAGCCCCCTTCTTTGGTCACCGACAAGAAGTGATGCGAGTGAAGCGCTGCACCAATGGCATCGACTGCCACCTGCACATCACCATCAGTCGCATTCTTAAAGCCTACGGGACACGACAGACCCGAGGCGAGCTCTCGATGCGTTTGACTCTCGGTAGTGCGCGCACCGATCGCCCCCCAAGTCACCAGATCGGCAATGTACTGGGGAGAAATCAGATCCAAGTATTCAGTGCCAGTCGATAGGCCCAAGCGATTAATATCCACCAACAGCTGGCGTGCTAGATGTAAGCCTTTGTTAATATTGAATGAGTCATCAAGATCGGGGTCATTAATCAACCCTTTCCATCCGACAGTCGTACGCGGTTTTTCGAAATAGACACGCATAATAACGAGTAAATCTTTCGCATGACGCCTTGCCACGGGCATCAATCTTTGCGCGTAGTCCATCGCAGCACGTGGGTCATGAATACTACAAGGGCCCACCACGACAATTAACCGGTCATCATGGCCATGTAAACATTGATGAATAGCTGCCCGAGACTCTGCCACGTGTTCTGCCAGCTGCGCGTCAATGGGAATATCACTCACTAGTTTCTGCGGCGAAACCAGTTCCTTCAGCGCACGGATACGCGTATCGTCGATTAATGCTCTCATCTACTGTTACCTATTCAGACTGCGGTACCCACGGACTGGCGACTATCACGTTATCGATAAGCGCACCGATAGTATTTGGCTCGACAAGATGTGCCGCGTACCAAGTGTGCAAGCAACGTATTCTATCGGGCTCAGCAATACCCCCTATTCCTCGCTGCTCCAACGCCACCATCATACCTGTCGTGTTGAGAAAAGCCCGTTCTTGGTTGGTCAAATAGCTCTCTCGAAGTAATTTATGACGTACATGATCGGCCATCATTGCTTTCTGCAGGGCAGACGAATTATCCACTTGCGCCTGCAACTTGGCAATGTCCCCCCCTGCCTCGAGCCGATCTAGGTATAGATTTACTGCCGGATCGATAAGCCAAAATAGCGTTGGAAAGGGTTTATTTTCCACCAAAGATGCAACGCGAATCACCGCGGGATCACCTAGATGATTAAAGGCTGCAATCGCCCTTAATCCTCGAGGTTTACGACCTAATGTTTCTTCAATATAAGGCGCGAAGCGTGCGAGATCCGAAAAGTGGGGGGAAGTTAGATCCTTTTTCATAGCGCTATCTTAGCATTAGCCAGCCCTTGACCGGACACTGTAAGCCCAGTACAGTTCGCGCGTTAGGTGCCTGCTAGATTCCAGTCTTAGTAGGTTAAAAGGGAAGTCCGGTGAGTACTGCAATCCGGCGCTGCCCCCGCAACGGTGAAAGCCCGATACCTGCCTAACACCCGTGTAACCGCAGAGCGGAGGGCTCTGTAAGGTGACAAGTCACTTCTGTGGCGCCTCGCCTGTGTCTCAGGAAGACACCGCCCTCCCCGACTGCCTGTTAGTCACTCGACGTACGATCGACGGTAGTAGTAAGGGAGGTATCACTTTGATCCAGATAATCGGAAAGAGCCCGCGCAGGCGAGCAGTCGCCTATGATTTTCTGGCGCTAATGGCCGTTATGACGAGTAGTGTCACTACCGCAGACATTGACACGACGAGCGCTGGCAAAACCGCCCTTGAAGAGACGGTTATTGTCGCATCACGAGTGACTACCCCTTTGCACACGTTAGGTGTCTCAGTCGCTACGCTAGATCGAGTAGAAATTGCTGCTTTGGGCTACGCCACCCTTGGCGATTTATTCGATATCCAGCCGGGTGTATCAGTTACCGGTAGCGGCGGTTATGGTAAAGCAACGACCGTGCGTATTCGGGGCGAAGAAGGTTTCCGAACTCGAATACAGCTTGATGGCATTGACATTGCTGATCCCTCCTCACCACAAATGAGTCCTCGGCTTGAGCACCTACTGAGCGAGGGTATACAGCGTGTCGAACTGCTACGGGGCCCACAGGGATTAATGTACGGCGCCGACGCTGGCGGGGTTATTGCCATGACCAGCCGAGCACCGGCAGAAACCTTTAGTGCCGACATTGTGATAGAAGGCGGTGCTAATCACTTTCAACGCCTCGGTGCCACGCTGGCAGGGGGTAATAAGCTATTTGATGCGACTATCAGCGCCGCTGCAGTGGAGACTCATGGCTTTAATGCCCGAGAAATCGACGATAACTCACCCGATGAAGATGGCTATGATAACCAGACCGTACACGCCACATTGAATGCGGATGTCAGTGCGCGCTGGCGTACAGGGGTCAGTCTACACTCGGTCGACGGCTCCAATGAATACGATGGTTGCTTTGAACCAAGTACTTTTGCCACCATTAACGACTGTACAGATAACTACACGCAAGTGGCCTGGAGAAGCTTTGCAGCTTGGTCTGGTGATCTGAGTAATGTAACAGTGAGCTATGAAAATAACCGAATTGACCGGCAGTTTTTTTCTGGCGATAGCCAAACATTCGAAACCGATGGCGAACAAGAAGAACTGTCTATGGTTGCCAATATTCGCTTTAACCCGACCAATCGGCTGACGCTAGGGGCTGATATATTGGAGCAATCCCTCTCGGATGAAGGTGTCAAAAAGGAACGAGGTAACAGTGCGCTATTTGCAGAGTTTGCAGCTGATGCGCTGGCAGGGAATATTCAAATCGGTATTCGAGCTGATGATAATGATGATTTTGGTACGCACACATCCTGGCGACTGAGCACCTTTCAATCTTTAGGCTTTGAAAGACTGCCTGTTGCCATTACTGCTGCTATTGGAACAGGCTTTAGAGCACCGAGTTTATATGAAATCGCCTATAACAAAGGCCCTTTCTCCTATTCTCCAGCGAGGGAACAAATCCTAAAAGAGGAAACGAGCCAAGGCTGGGAAACGGGCATTCGAATGGGTTCCCCCGACCACCAACTATCTGCCACTTGGTTCTCTCAGCGGATTGATGATGAAATCTATTTTGATCTAGCCTCGTATTCAGGCTACCTGCAAAGAACGGGTAATAATCAGTCTCGAGGTATTGAAATTGAAGGGCGTACCAAATTGGGTGATGATATTGCGCTAAAGGGCAACCTGACTTGGAACGAAACCACAGACGCTGAAGATCACCAGCGACCCTACCGGCCGGAACTTACTGCTGCTGTATCCATCATTTGGACAACCGACCGGCTTGTCACAGCATTAACGGGAAGACTCGCACGCGATGCCGTTGATACCCTCGGGCAGCCAATGGATAATTACGCGCTTTTAGATACCTCGGTTACAGCGGATCTCACCCGTTCACTCCAGCTAAGTGCCCGAATTGAAAACATCACCAACGAAAACTATCAGCAAATCCGAGGATACTTTAGCGCCGAGCGGCGCTGGTACCTGAGTTTGCGCTACCAGTACTGAGGATGCTATGACCGTCAACAACAGTAAAACAAAAGCCACTCGACACAAACGGGCAATGGAAAAACAAAAGACGGTGGTTGACAGTGCCATTGCCGCTGCCGATACCAATCGAGGGGTCGCATTATTGCTGACCGGTGATGGCAAGGGGAAAAGTAGTTCCGCCTTTGGAATGGTACTGCGCGCCCTCGGCTATCACCAAAAGGTAGGCGTCGTGCAATTTATCAAAGGCGAGCAGCTCTCTGGTGAAGAAATTTACCTGCGTGATCGCCTTGAGCCATCAGATTTTTATCAAATGGGCACAGGCTTTACCTGGGACACCCAAGATAGAACCACCGATATTGACGCGGCAAAACGGACGTGGAATGAAGCAGAACGCATGCTAACCGATGCGCGCTATGACTTAGTGATTCTGGATGAACTCACCTACATGCTGGCTTTTGACTACTTAAGCGAAGAGATGATTCTCAAGGCTATTAAGTCACGCCCCATTGAGCAGAGCGTCGTGGTCACGGGTCGTGGCGGTGGTAGCGGCCTCAGAGAAATCATGGATACCGTGTCTGAGGTTAAAGACATCAAGCATGCGTTCAAGAAAGGTATCCAAGCACGCAAAGGCGTGGATTTTTAGCTTGCGGGACAATGATACTGACACCCCAGCCATTACGCTGAATTGGTTTATCGGCTACAAATTTTTTAACTCGCTTTTCTTAGGTGTATCCATAGGATCAGTGTTTGTACTGTACACCCCTTTGTCGCCCGCTATATTTTCCGCCGGTGGCATAGGTTTAGCCATTGGTACGCTGATGGTGGCCACCCAGTATCATAGACTGTTCAATACTCGGTCTTTTTTCATTTTATCGCTCTCAGTAGAGTGTGTGATTTTGCTCGGCATCATGGGCGTACTGATTTTTCCAGTTGATACAACCTTAGCGCTGTTTATTTATATTGGCTATCAATTCACCTTTGCCTTGGGCAGCTATCTCGTGCGCTGTGAAACGCTGCTCATCGTTGAGGAAAAAGCGTTAACCCACTTAGATATAGCCAAGCAGAGTGGCTA
This sequence comes from Halieaceae bacterium UBA4452, assembly GCA_002389505.1. Lineage (GTDB taxonomy): Bacteria > Pseudomonadota > Gammaproteobacteria > Pseudomonadales > Halieaceae > Luminiphilus. The sequence goes on along the minus strand of DGPA01000046.1, from coordinate 53,060 downwards.
TTTAGTTGGCATGGGAGCAGCTTGGGGGTTTTACGAAGGCTTACATCGCGTCTATGGCGTTACTGACAAAGTGATACAGGTACAAGCCATCCACTGGCCGCTGCTGGCTATTGAGGCCGGCATTATCCTGCTGTTGTTCATGGCTTTTAAGAGTGTCTGGCACCCTAGTGGGGGTGCACCTTCAGAGAGCTAATCCACTAAATCGGGCTGTTCTTTAAAAATAACATCAAATAATGGCTGGCCACTGAACCAGCCAGCAAATGCGCTCCCCACCTGCCCTTTGGTGTGTCGGGCCATGGTATCAGGGATTAATTTCGGCGTGCCTGCAGCCTCGGCTAGGAGCTGTGCCTGGCAACTGCGTTCAAACGTAACGAACCACCAGCAGGCTTCTTCAATGCTTTGACCCACGGTGAGATGGCCGTGGTTTTGAAGAATGAGGGCTTTGTTATCCCCCAACACATTACCCAATCGTTGCCCTTCACTCATGTCTACGACCACACCGGTGTAGTCGTCAAATAGCGCATGGTCTTCAAAAAAAGCACAGGCGTCCTGAGTAATTGGGTCGATAAATCGACCTAACGAAGACCAGGCTTTGCCATAGAGGGAATGTGCGTGTGCCGCTGCCACGGCATCAGGTCGGGCGCTATGCACATTGCTGTGAATGACGAACGCGGCAGCGTTGAGTAATCCATGACCCTCAAGCACCTGCCCGTCATGACTGACGCGTAGTAAATCGGATACTCGCATCTGCTTAAACGAACGTCCCATCGCATTCACCCAGAACGTTTCTGGCTCTATAGGGTCGCGGACCGTAAAGTGGCCGGCCACTCCCTCATCAAAACCACATTTGCCAAATATCCTTAGTGCAGCAGCCAACCGTTGCTTTCGATGAACCTGCTCTTCAGCCGGTGAGCGATCGCCACGCATCATTGCGTTTAAATCATCCGGCGCGTTCATTACTGCATTTGTTACAGCGTCAGTCATGGTTAACCTTTTTACTGTGCAGGCTCAACGTATCGAGCTGTTGTTGGTGAAAATCCATTGCAGCACTGGGCAGCCGCGCATCATCGGGTATGGCATCGCCACGCTCCCGACAGGACGTGACGAAAGATTGTAGCGCTGTTCCCAGTCGAGCGCTAACCTCTTCAGGTCTCAGAGGATCGTCGCATTCTGAACAGGTCAGTACCGGTGTCGTTTCTTTGCCACAGCGGCTGTGCCACAGTGTTAACGGTGGCCCAGTGCCGTCGTCCATCCATTCGTCGGCCCACACGCTCAAAGTCACCAAGACGGGATACAACGCCAAACCTTTACGCGTGAGCCGGTATTCATACCGCGTCGGCCGATCTTGGTAAGGTATTCGCGTTAGCACGCCTTCATGGGTTAACTTTTGCAATCGCTCGGCCAATCGATGTCGGGTCACGCCCAGTGTTCGTTGGAAATCGTCAAAGCGACGAGTCCCCTTGAAGGCGTCTCGAATGATGAGCAATGTCCAGCGCTCGCCAACAATAGATAGGGCGCGGGCGACAGAACAGACTTGTTGATCAATGTCGTCCCATTTCATAGTCGATTAATACAGCACATGGCCATCAAAATAATCCCCTAATAAACGCTGTCGGGCGTTGAGCTCGACACAGGCATAACCAGTGTTTACACCCGCTGCCTTCACTATAAAGAAAGCGACTTTATCGCGCTAGGCATTAGCCGAATTGATTCATTGTGTTATCTCCACCCCCAGCTTTTAGGGCAGCATCACCAGAAAAGTACTCTTTGTGATCATCGCCCATATCTGAGCCAGCCATGTTCTGATGTCGGACACAGGCAATTGACTGACGAATCTCCTTTCGCTGAACCCCCGCGACATAACCCAGCATACCCGCCTCGCCAAAGTACTCCTTAGCAAGATTGTCAGTAGACAATGCGGCCGTATGATACGTAGGCAAGGTAATAAGATGGTGAAAAATTCCCGCCTCGCGAGCGCCATCCACTTGAAAAGACTGGATGCGCTGATCCGCCTCACGGGCAAGTTCAGTGTCATCGTACTCCACCCCCATCAAAGCATTGCGCTCATAGGCCGAGAGATCGTTACCCGCCTCAGACCAAGCATCGAAGACCTGCTGACGAAAGCTCAGAGTCCAGTTAAACGACGGGCTGTTGTTGTATACCAGCTTAGCATTGGGCACTACCTCGCGAATTCGATTCACCATACCGGCAATTTGGCCCACATGGGGCTTCTCTGTCTCAATCCACAGCAAATCAGCGCCATTTTGCAGTGATGTAATGCCATCGAGGACCACTCGATCTTCTCCAGATCCTGGTTTGAATTGGAACAAGCCCGAGGGAAGCCGCGCTGGCTTCAGTAGCTTGCCATCGGCTTTTACTACAACATCACCGTTAGCGATATCTTCAGCACTTTGAATATACTCGCCATCGAGAAAGCTGTTGTACTTGTCCCCTAAATCTCCGGGTTCATTGGTGACAGCAATTTGCTTGGTCAAGCCCGCGCCAAGAGAATCAGTTCTCGCCACAATAATGCCTTCATCCACGCCTAATTCGAGGAATGCATAGCGGATTGCACGAATTTTCGCTAGAAAATCAGAGTGGGGAACGGTTACCTTGCCATCCTGATGACCACACTGCTTTTCGTCGGACACTTGATTTTCAATTTGAATAGCACACGCCCCTGCTTCAATCATTTTTTTAGCTAACAGGTACGTCGCCTCTTCATTACCAAAACCCGCGTCAATATCGGCAATGATGGGAACAACGTGAGTTTGAAAACTATCGATTTGATTCATCAGTTCTTGAGCTTCAATCTCATTACCCGCTTCACGCGCCGCATCCAGAGCACGAAACAGGCCGCCAAGCTCACGTGCGTCAGCCTGCCGGAGGAAGGTATACAGCTCTTCAATAAGCGAAGGTACCGAGGTTTTCTCGTGCATTGATTGATCAGGAAGCGGACCAAATTCTGATCTCAATGCGGCAATCATCCAGCCAGAGAGATACAGATATTTCCGCTGAGTGGTTCCGAAGTGTTTTTTGATGGCAATCAGTTTTTGCTGGCCAATAAATCCATGCCAACAACCCAACGATTGGGTGTACTTGGCTGTATCAGCGTCATAGTCGGCCATGTCACTGCGCATTAACTCGGCGGTATAACGCGCAATATCAAGACCGGTCTGGAATCGATTTTGCAGCTTCATGCGAGCAGCATGCTCAGGACTAATGTCCGCCCATGCGCTGCCGGCGACGGCGGTCACCCTGTCAAGTTGTTGAATAGTGTCTAGATAGATGCCCATGAAATGTCCCCACTGGTGTCTGTGATCAATCAAAAAACCAGCACGGCGGCTGATAGCGGCAAAGTCTACGGGGCTGGGGCCTATTTTTGAAATAAATAGGTTATATGATTGCCATTCATAGCATGATTAACCCTCAAGCATAGGACAGATCGCTGTACTAGCGAGTTTTACGCTGCTTCTTTTTCCGCTCTGCTTTCTTAACGTGGGCAATAAGCTTGCGGCGGCGGTAAGTCTGGCGATCTGTCAGCTTATTACGCTTGCCTGCATAGGGATTATCGCCGCTGCGCAATTCAATGCGCACCGGGGTGCCGTGCAGTTCGAGTTCTCTGCGGAATACCTTCTCTAGATAGCGGCAATAACTTCTCGGTAGTTGATCAGTTTGCGAACCATGAATAACAATAAGCGGCGGATTTTGGCCCCCTGCATGGGCATAGCGTAATTTGATCCGCCGGCCGTTAATCATAGGAGGTGGATGCGTACCCACGGCGTCCTCGAGAATCCGCGTTAGCCGATTGGTGCTCAAACTGCGCGTAGCTGCCTCGTGGGCCTTGTGAAGAGATTGATAAAGGTTACCTACACCTGTGCCATGGAGTGCCGAAATAAAATGAATATCCGCGTAGTCAACGAACTGCAGCCGGCGCTTGAGCTCCGATCGAATCCACTCACGTTCATCACTGTCTATACCGTCCCACTTATTTAACGCAATGATGAGACCTCGACCCGCGTCAATACACTGGCCTAACAGATGCAGATCCTGCTCAACGATGCCCTCGTGAGCGTCCATCACCAAAAACACGGCATGGGCGTCAGAAATGGCTTTCAATGTTTTAACAATAGAAAACTTCTCGACAGTTTCTTTCACACTTTTACGCCGTCGTACGCCTGCAGTATCGATAATCGTGTACTTCACCCCTCGGCGCTCATAGTCTATGTAAATACTATCTCGAGTGGTGCCTGGTTGATCAAACACTACCACTCTATCTTCACCGAGCATCCGATTAACCAAAGTAGATTTACCGACATTCGGTCGTCCAATAATGGCAACACGAATAGCATTCTCGTTGAGTGGCTCGGGCAAACCATCGGGGATAATGGGAGCCAGGACATCTTCGATCAGTCGAAGCACACCGCGATTGTGAGAGGCTGCAATAGCATGGATGTCAGTAATACCTAAACGATAAAAGTCACTTGCTGCAACGTCTTCCCCTACCCCATCAATTTTGTTGACCACTAAATGAAAGGCTTTCTCATTTTGCCGAAGGTGTTTGACTAACGCCTCATCGCCCGGGTGAAGGCCCGCGCGACCGTCAACCAGCAGTAGAACCACATCGGCCTCATCTATGGCTGTCAGCGATTGGCTCGCCATTGCAGCATCAATACCCGACTCTTCGCCTGAAATTCCTCCCGTATCTATAACAATATACGGTTGGTCTCCCAGCTTGCCCTCGCCGTATTTACGGTCTCGGGTCAGGCCAGATAAGTTCGCCACTAAGGCATCGCGGGATCGCGTTAGTTGATTGAACAGGGTTGACTTTCCCACATTGGGGCGCCCAACCAGCGCGATGACGGCGGTCACTTTTTAATCTTTAGCCTCAATGTCGTAGGCGATAAGGTCACCACTGTTGCCATAAACATACAGGGCGTTACCCTTGGCGATCATATCTGCCCGGGCGCCGTCGCCATCTGGGCGAGCTCGACCAACAATGACGCCGTCAACCTGAGACAGTAAATGCAGGTAGCCTTCAAAATCGGCGACCGCCACATAGCTACTTATGGGTGTCGGACGGGATAGCTCACGATAACCCAAGTCAATATTTTGCCAACGAATGCTTTGCCCATTGCGTAAAAACGCACTGATTGTGCCATCTTCATCGGCCGCATAGACATTACCAAAACCAACGGACACACCAGAAACCGATGAGATATTACGCTGCCATAGTTTTCGGCCCGCACGCATCTCAACAGCGACAATGCGCCCTTGATAACTGGCGACATAAAGCTCAGCTCCCTGTGTGGCCATAGTGCCATCAATATCGACAATTCGTTCTATTTCCGATCGCCCTTGGGCTATGGCAACGCGCGCCTCCCAAACAACATTGCCTGAGTCGAGAGAAACAGCAATCACCTTGCCACCGGCAAACGCAGCGATAGCAATATTATTGGAGATAATCGGTGTCGACGTACCACGTAATGTTAGGACGGGTACATCGTTAGCGAAGGTCCACAGCTTTTCGCCGGTTGCAAAATCAAAGGCCATCAGCTTGCCGTCATAAGCCTGAGCAATCACCACCTCACCATTGCTTTGTGGGGCCGCTAGCACCTCTCCAGAGACAGGCACTCGCCACACTTCTGAGCCATCTTGCGCATTCAGTCTCAAGACAAGACCATCGGCACCACCCAAAAACAGCGAATCTTGAAACTTACCCACGCCACCACTGATGGCAATATCGAGTTCGGTATCCCAGCGAACGCGCCCCGAATCCGCATCAAAGGCCGCTAACTCGCCATCCTCGGATACCGCATAAATGATCCCATCAGCCAACAGGGGATTGAGTCGGTACAAGCCTTTTCCCTGACCATTACCCACCGAGCGAGACCAACGTTTATCGAGTTCAACGGTTTCATTGAACTCGGCTAACTCAACGGGCGCCGTTGGATCGTAGTCCTCTTCATCAAACCATCCACCCACCGTCTCGCAAGCCGTTACACCGGCAAGGATTGTCACGATGAAAACAAGCTTGAACATCTTCACGATGGACGCTCCTCATCTACCAGCCGTGACTGAAGGCTAGTAATTTTAGCATCGAGCAACCCTGGCGGATTGCCAAGGTCTAGCGTCGCTGTACGCGCTTGAATGTAGGCATCAAGCGCTTCTTCCTCTCGGCCAGCAGCGAGGTGTAAATCACCCAGTGCGGTGGCATAAGAGGCTGGTAGCGCTCCCTTGATCTGCGTCAATATGGCTATTGCCGCCATCTCATCCCCTGATGCCACCAGTACACGCGCTAATCTTACTTGTATAAGCTGTCCCAGCTCCGATTGACTATCGCCAAGGGCAAGCGCGCGGCGTAAATGGCCTTCGGCGCTGGTCAAATCGCCGTCATCAACCGCTTTTTTTGCTAGCGCCATAGCTGCAAATTGTGCCTGTGCCGTATTGGGGTGTTTTTCTAGCAGATCTAACGCTAAACGCTCACCCGCCGCTTGCTGACTGGCATCATCTACATTGAGACGCATGTCAATCTCAGCCCAAGCGTCAGCAGCCAAGGCTCCTTGCTCAATCTCCCACCCCTGGTACTGCTGCCAACCCACGGTTCCGCCAACTGCCAAGGCCACAGCAACAAGGGTACTGCGACCATTTTCTGTCCACCAGCGCTTCAGCGCTTCTACCTGTTCGTCATCTTCTAAATGATCCGCCATTATCTCATCCCTTCTTAATTCTCAGTCGCACTCTCACAAAGCCTAGCGACTAGCTCATCATCGGCACAGGTTAGCTGCTCACCCTCACCACGCAGGGGCTTCACTGTCACCGACTGTGCTGCCGTTTCAGTTTCTCCGTAGACTAACGCAAAGCGCGCACCGCTCTTGTCCGCCCGCCGGAACTGACTCTTAAAACTACCACCCCCTAAATGCATTTGGATTGTCATTGCTGGTAACGCTTGACGCAGCGCCTCCACTCGCGGCAAAGCGTGTAATAAGGCCGCCTGATCAGCCGTGACAACGTAAATATCCGGCGATTCGTCGGGGGTCTGGCCTAGGGCATCTAGCAGCAATACTAGACGTTCTAAACCAATGGCGAACCCCGCAGCGGGGGTATCGCGCCCGCCAAATTCACTGACCAGTCCATCGTAGCGCCCCCCCCCACAAACAGTCCCTTGAGCGCCTAAGGCGTCAGTGGTCCACTCGAATACGGTCTTATTGTAATAATCGAGACCGCGAACGAGACGCTGATTGACCACATAATGGAGGCCGGCTGCCTCAAGCATTTGACACAGCAATGCAAATTCCTGCCGTGACTCATCATCAAGATAGTCAAGCATTTGTGGCGCATCATCCAGCAAGCGTTGCGTATCAGTGTTCTTGGTATCTAAGATACGCAAGGGATTGCTGGCTAGCCGGCGCTGACTGTCTTCATCGAGCTGGTCTTTACGTTGCGCTAGGTAATCCACTAAGGCGGAGCGATAAGCAGCACGGGCATCAACATGACCAATAGAGTTGATTTCAAGCGTCAGGGCTGTTTCGACACCTAGCTCCCGCCATAGTGCACGACAAAGGAGCAGTAGCTCAGCATCTACGTCGGGGGTTGCTACCCCAAAGAACTCGACGCCCAGCTGATTGAATTGCCGCTGACGACCTTTTTGCGGCCGCTCGTAGCGAAACATGGGGCCGGTGTACCACAGGCGCTGCTGAGAGCTGATTAAATTATGTTGTACCGCTGCTCGAACACAGCCTGCGGTTCCCTCGGGGCGGAGTGACAGACTATCGCCATTACGATCATCGAAGGTATACATTTCTTTCTCGACAATATCCGTCACCACACCAATGGAACGAGTAAATAATGGCGTCGATTCAATAATCGGTAACCGTATTTCTCGATAGCCGTAACCGTCAAGAATATGCTTTGCAGCACCCTCAACGCGTTGCCACTGCGGAGTACTATCCGGGAGAATATCAACCATTCCCCTAACGGCGCGGTACTGACTCATAGCCTTTCCGTTTTCAAGTGCGGGCAATCACGTTGGCGTCCATCACGGCACGCTCTGCATCTAGGTTAGCTGCACGTTCACGGATCACCGTTTCTAAATGATCGACGAAATCCTTATTACTAACTTTATGATCTGGCTCACCGGCAATATAAATCAAGTTGCTGGGGTCTGCGCCAGTTAAACCTACATCGGCTTCACGGGCTTCGCCCGGGCCGTTGACAATACAGCCGATGACCGCGACGTCCATAGGGGTACGAATGTCCTCAAGCCGCTGCTCGAGCGCATTCATCGTTCCTATCACGTCAAAATTTTGGCGCGAACAGCTTGGACAAGCGATAAAGTTGATGCCATTGGCGCGCAGCTTCAAGCTTTTGAGAATTTCAAAGCCGACTTTTACTTCCTCAACAGGGTCGGCTGCCAGAGACACTCGCAGGGTATCACCGATACCCTCCATCAGGAGCATTCCTATACCCACAGCGGATTTGACGGTACCCCCGCGCAGACCACCGGCTTCTGTTATCCCTAAGTGCAAAGGCTGATCTATTTTGGTCGACAGCAATCGATAAGCCTCAACCGCCATAAACACCTCAGAGGCTTTAACACTGACTTTAAAATCGGGATAATTATGTCGATCCAGAATATCGACATTTCGCATGGCTGATTCCACCAGCGCCTCAGCTGTTGGCTCTGGGTATTTACGCATTAATTCTTTGCCCAAAGAACCGGCATTGACACCGACTCGGATAGGAATACCGCGATCACGACAGGCGGCAATTACCTCACGCACTTTTTCTTCTCGTCCAATATTACCTGGGTTTATGCGGAGGCAATCCACACCGTATTCCGCCACCTTCAACGCGATTTTGTGATCGAAATGAATATCGGCCACTAACGGGACCGAGACCTGAGCCCGGATCGATTTGAAAGCTTCTGCAGCGTCAAGACTGGGCACCGATACACGAACAATATCAGCACCGGCATCGGCAATGGCTAGCACCTGTGCGACCGTAGCAGGCACATCACAGGTTTCCGTGTTTGTCATGCTCTGCACTGCAATGGGTGCATCACCACCCACAGGCACGTCACCGACCATGATCTGCCGGCTTACTCGACGCTTTATCGGTGATTTAGTCTGCATTTACCACCCCTCGTTCATCGAGAAACATTGTACTCCGTTGGTATCCACAACTCATTACTGATCCACTGGTGTGAATCGATCTTGTAAGTAACGTTGGTACTCAGGCGAATTGGCATAAAGGTTGTTGAGTGCAAGCTCATAGCTACTGACCGCATTTTTATCACCGTTCGCCAGCGCTATTTCCAAACCTAAAATCAGACCGCGCGGTGGCTGAGGATTAACAACCGTGCGATAAAGATCATAGTAGCCGTCTGCCGCCTGTATATCGCCAGATTGGACCTTTAGAAAACCCATTTCTAACAGAGCAAGTGGATGGCTCCGATCCATTCGCAATGCCCGAGAAAAAGCCGCCTCAGCACCAACCTTGTTTTCTAGGCGCAAACGACAGAGTCCCAAATTAATAAACGCCAGCGGTCGACCCGAGTATAGAGAGTCGAGGATCACGCGCTCAAATTCGGGTTCTGCATCTGAGAATCGACCCAAGAAAAACAAAAAAGCCGCATAATTATTTCTCGCTCTAGAGAAGTCACTATCCACGCGGAGTGCCTGCTTGAAGTTTTTTTCAGCTAACTCGTATTCTCCAGTACTCTGATACACCAAGGCAAACGCTTCATAAACCTCAGCGTTGTTACTGTCAATTAATGTGGCTAACTCTAAGTTTCGCTTAGCGTTCTCCCAATCCCCACGGCCGACATATTGTCGCGCTAATTCAACGCGACGCGTCAGCGTCGAAGCAGGATCGGCCTCCACCTCCGACCCGCCCGTCGTTTCAGTGATGCAGCCACCTAAGGGCAAGACAACGAATAATAGTAACGCCAGCCACTTCATTGTGGCGCCTCGAGAGCATATTGCGCACGATAACGCTCGGCACGCCGCGTTTTATCAACTACCTCGCCCACCAGTTGACCACAAGCAGCGTCGATATCATCTCCTCGGGTCGTTCGCACCGTCACCACAAATCCTGCATCAATTAGCACCTTCCAAAAGCGACTCACGGCGTTACCACTCGGACGTGAAAATCCTGAATTGGGAAAACTATTAAAGGGTATAAGGTTGATTTTACACGGGTAGTCTCTCAATAACACTGTCAGTTCGTGAGCGTGCTCCGGCTGATCATTGATCCCTGCCAACAAGGTATATTCAATGGTGACTACCCGCTTTTTATCCGTTTGGGCATCGAGGTAGCGCTTACCGCTGGCCAGTAAATCTGCAATGGGGTGACGCTTATTGATAGGCACGATAGTCGAGCGGATAGCATCATTTGGGGCATGAAGCGATATAGCCAAACTAACATCAGAAAATTCCGCCAAACGATCGAGCGCTGGCACAACCCCTGAGGTACTCAAGGTAACTTTGCGTTTGGACAATCCGTAGCCGATATCATCGGTCATTAGACTCATTGCCGCGACCACATTGTCGAAGTTGAGCAGCGGCTCACCCATGCCCATCATCACCACGTTAGTCACCACCCGGCCTTTACCGGGCTGCCACGCGTCATAAGAGTCAATGGCCAGCCACACTTGGCCTATGATTTCAGCAGCAGTCAGATCGCGCTGAAAGCCCTGCTTACCCGTCGAACAAAATTTACAGTCCAGACTGCAGCCCACCTGTGAAGAGACGCACAACGTCGCGCGATCCCCATCAGGTATCAGCACTGCCTCAACCAAACTACCGCCCTCGACCCGAACGGCCCACTTACGCGTCCCATCCACTGAATCTTGCTGCTCCGCAATATCAGGCGGTTTAATTTCTGCGCATTGCGCCAGCTTATGCCGCAGATTCTTACCCACATTCGTCATCAACTCAAAATCAAGTACGCCGTGATGATGGATCCATTTCATTACCTGCTGAGCTCGGAAACGCTTCTCTCCCAAACCTTCAAAGAATTGTTCCATTTGCCCACGAGTAAGGCCCAGCAGATTAATTCTTTGCTGGGGTTCAGTAGTCGCAATAATGGGCTCCATCACAGTCATAGTAGTCGTGAATTTATCACTGACCGGCTGGCCTAACGGCCGCACAACTCACTGGCTGCGAAAAAGTAAGCAATTTCACGCATTGCTGATTCTGTGGAATCAGAACCGTGTACAGCATTGGCATCAATAGTCTTAGCAAAATCAGCGCGGATAGTTCCCGCAGCCGCCTCCACTGGATTAGTCGCACCCATGAGCTCACGATTTTTTACTACGGCTCCCTCCCCCTCCAATACCTGCACCATAATCGGCCCAGATGTCATGAATGACACAAGATCGGGGAAGAAGGGTCGCTCGCTATGCTCGGCATAAAAGCCACCCGCCACCTGATCGGATAGGTGCACCATTTTGGCTGCAATAATTTGCAGACCCGCTTGCTCAAAGCGCGTGTAAATTTCACCAATAACATTTTTTGCGACGGCGTCAGGTTTGACGATAGAAAGGGTACGCTCAACAGCCATGAAATTCTCCGAAAAATCAGTAACTAAAAAGCGAGGCGGATCTAAAAACCTCGCCAGAGGCGCGCAGTATACGGCCTTTTTCCGCCCCTGATAACAGCTTGAGCTGCGTCTGGGTAATAGGTCACAGGCTAAACGTTAGTGATGCTCACTAGCGTGATTGATCGTGTAGCGAGGTATTTCCACCACCAGTGGCTCTTTGCCAACCAAAGCCTGACAGGAGAGCCTTGATTCAGGCTCCAAACCCCACGCCTTATCGAGGTAATCCTCTTCTAATTCATCTGCGGCCGCCAAAGATTCAAAGCCTTCGCGGACGATGACGTGACATGTGGTGCAAGCACAAGACATCTCACACGCGTGCTCTATAGCGATCTGGTTGCGCAACAAGGCGTTGCACACACTTTCACCAGGTTGTGCTTCAATCGCGGCACCCTCCGGACAAAATTCCTGATGCGGCAATACAATCACTTGCGTCATAATTTGAATTCCTTATCCAGTGCCTCGACAGAGACGCCACCTAGAGCGGCTTGAATACTACGATCCATACGGCGCTCGGCAAAACACTCGGTGGCCTTTGCCGCTAGCTGTACGGCTGAGCGGATGTCGTCCGCACTAGAATTTTCAGTGGTTTCCAATAATTGACTCATCGCTTGTTCTAGCGTCGATCGTTCATCGTCTGTTAGTAAGTCACCATCTACCTCCAGCGCGGAGGACACACTGTCAACAAGTTGCTGCGCATCCACCCGCGCCTCCGCTAGTTGCCGCGCCTGCATGTCTTCAGCTGCGTACTCGTAACTTGCCCGCAACATGTCAGCCACCTGGTCTTCATGTAATCCGAAAGAGGGCTTAACCACGACATGGGCACGCGTTCCGGTGGTTTCCTCCTGTGCCGACACCTCAAGCAAGCCGTCCGCGTCTACCTGAAAGGTCACCCGAATACGAGCCGCCCCGGCGACCATGGGCGGAATGCCCTTCAGCTCAAAGCGAGCTAAAGAACGACAGTGCTGGACCTGCTCACGCTCACCTTGCACCGCATGAATTTCTAAGCCAGTCTGACCATCACGTGCGGTCGTAAATTCTTGAGCCCGAGTGACAGGAATCGTTGTGTTACGAGGCACAATACGCTCGACGAGACCACCATAGGTTTCAACCCCAAGCGATAGTGGCGTCACATCTAACAGCAATACGTCCTCATCACTGCGATTACCGACTAGGACATCGGCTTGCCGAGCCGCACCCATGGCGACCACTTGATCGGGGTCAATACTGCAGAGGGGTGGCTTACCGAATAACGATCCCACCACCGTATGGATCATTGGCATTCGGGTGGATCCACCTACCAAAATAACATCATCGAGCGCTTTAACACCGGCATCGACTAAACATTGACGGCAAGCCTCTAGCGAGCGATTGACAAGATCCGCACAGAGCGCAGTAAACTCATCGCGATCAAGTTGCAGACCACTGGGTGCGCCGACAATGGCATCACTGAGATCAACTTCCACGCGCTCTTGAGTAGTCAGCGCCTCTTTAATGCGTCGCGCTAAAGCGAGTAGCCTTCGTCGAGCGCTGCGCTCTGTAATGACTAATTGATATTTCGATACCCAAAAATCAGCTAGGCACGCGTCGAAATCGTCACCCCCTAAGCCACTATCTCCACCCGTCGCAAGCACTTCAAAAACACCTTCATGCAAACGTAAGATAGATATGTCAAAGGTTCCACCACCAAGATCGTATACCGCGATAGTTCGATTACCCTGCGCAGCGATCATGCTAGAGTCATCAAGTCCATAAGCCACCGCAGCGGCCGTAGGCTCGTTTAATAAACGCATGACTCGCAAACCAGCAAATTCTGCCGCCTGTCGTGTTGCCTGGCGCTGTGCATCATCAAAATAAGCAGGCACCGTAATGACCACACCATCAATGGGATCATCAAGTAGGTCACGTGCCCGAGAAGAAAGCGCCGTTAAAATATCAGCAGACACCTCAACAGGGGTTTTGGCACCCCCTGAAGTCGCAAATGCCAGCCTTTTACTATCCGCAAAGTGCACAACATGACTGACCTCCTCCAACTCTTCACGAGAGCGCCCCAGGTAGCGCTTTGCAGAGGCAACATTGTCGGCCTGATCTGCCGCTTCGTGCTCCAGGGCATCGAAGCCGACAGTATGGCCCGAGGACGAATAATGAACGACTGACGGAAGTGCGGATCGGCCTTGGGAGTCGGTAAATACCGTTAACTCAGCGCCATCAAAGTGAGCAATAAGGCTGTTAGTAGTACCTAAATCAATACCCAGCCCAATCTTTCTTTGGGTGGGCACAGCCGGTGCAGCTGCGCCCGGCTCGGCAATGTGTAAAAGGGCCATGGGATGTCCTAATGGCTATTTCTGTCACGCTCGACTTCAGAACGTAGCTTATTGATATATAAAAGATGAACCCAGGCATCACCAGCCTGCTTTAAGTCACCCTGCTTGTAGCTGTCACGGAAACTGGCACTGTAAAGATCGAACAGCTCGGTGGTCTCACTGGCTACTTGTTGGTAGGCCATTCGGTCTCCATCAGCTAATGATTGCAGCCGTTCACGCAAATCGATTTGTTGATACAAAAATACTTCCGATACCGGCTCGCGCTCCAGTTGTCTCAGGTCACACCCCGAACACTCAAGCAACAAGCCCGCTCTGTTAACAGGGTCACTGAGGACCTTAAAGCCAGCATTGATATCCGCGGATAGTTGGGCAGCTATTCGGCGCTCGGTGTCAGAGCCCGCGCTCATTCGATCAGGATGAAACTGTTGCTGTAGCTTACGGTAGCGCACAGCTAGGTCGTCCACATTGACATCGAAGCTCAGCGGCAGTCGAAACAACTCAAAATAGTTTCTCGCCTTGTCAACCGCTGAGTGTTCCACAGTCGACATCGTTTAAACGGTAAAGCTCTCACCACAGCCACACTCACCATTGACGTTGGGGTTTTTAAATTCCAAGCCTTGATTGAGCCCATCTTGCGCAAAATCGACTACTGTACCGTCCAAATAGACCAAGCTTTTAGGATCAACGAATACTTTGACACCAAAATCCTCAAATATCTGATCTTCCGTCGCGGGCTGATCAACAAATTCGAGAACATAAGCCAAGCCAGAGCACCCCGACGTCTTAACGCCAATGCGAATGCCCTCGCCATGACCTCGAGTAGCTAACTGCCCACTGACATGCTTAGCCGCCGCGGCTGTCACACTGATCGTCATTATGAATCCTGCTTCTCTCGATAATCTTTTACAGCGGCCTTGATAGCGTCTTCCGCCAGCACCGAACAGTGGATTTTAACCGGCGGAAGCGACAACTCCTGTGCAATCTGCGTATTTTTTATCGCAGCAGCATCGTCAACGTTCATGCCCTTCACCCACTCAGTTAATAATGAGCTCGATGCAATGGCGCTACCACAGCCATAGGTTTTAAACTTGGCATCTTCAATCACGCCCTGTTCATTCACTTTTATCTGCAGACGCATAACATCACCACACGCTGGCGCGCCTACCATACCCGTACCAACGCCAGCATCCTTGTCATTCATCTTGCCCACGTTTCGTGGGTTTTCATAATGGTCAAGTAACTTGTCACTGTAAGCCATACCTACCTCCACAGCGCACGAACATCGCACGCATTACATTTAATAAATTAGTGTTCCGCCCATTCAATGGAATTCAAATCAACACCGTCTTGATACATATCCCATAGTGGCGACAGTTCTCGTAATTTTTCTACCGCTTTTCTCACCTGAATAATGGCATGATCGACTTCCGACTCCGTACTAAAACGACCAAAACTGAAGCGCAATGAGCTGTGGGCAAGTTCATCATTTAGACCCAATGCACGCAGTACATAAGAAGGCTCTAAACTAGCCGAGGTACACGCTGAGCCACTCGAAATGGCAAGATCCCGCAGCGACATAATAAGCGACTCTCCCTCGACGAAAGCAAAGCTAACATTCAATGCACCGGGTAATCGCTGCTGCTCATCCCCGTTGATATGGACTTCGGGAATGTCTTTAACGCCGTCCCAAAATCGCTGTCGCAGAGCAATAAGGCGCGCGGCTTCAGATACCATCTCTAGCTGTGCAATTCGCGCGGCCTCGCCCATACCCACAATCTGATGCGTAGCCAGTGTGCCCGAGCGCATGCCTCTTTCGTGACCACCCCCGTGGGTTTGCGCCTCAATACGGACGCGGGGCTTACGTCGAACGTAAAGGGCACCTACACCCTTAGGTCCGTACATCTTGTGAGCCGACATGGACAGCAAATCGACCTTCATTGTCTCCATATCTAAGCTCACCTTACCGGTGCTCTGCGCTGCATCCACATGGTAGAGGACTCCACTATTGCGGCACACCTCACCAATGCCAGCGATATCATTGACCACGCCAATTTCATTATTAGCGTGCATGATACTCGCCAGTATCGTATCGTCTCGAATGGCGTCCCGAACCATATCGGGCGTTGTTAGCCCGTCTGTATTAGGCGCTAAATACGTTATTTCATAACCTTCGCGCTCCAACTGGCGACAGGTATCGAGCACAGCTTTATGCTCTATTTTTGAGGTAATAATATGCTTGCCTTTTTTGTGGTAAAAGTGCGCCACACCCTTAATCGCTAAATTATCAGACTCGGTCGCTCCCGAGGTCCAAACAATTTCTCTAGGGTCTGCACCTATGAGCTCAGCCACCTGACTGCGCGCATTTTCCACAGCCTCTTCCGCCTTCCAGCCAAACACATGTGACCGTGAGGCGGGGTTTCCAAACGTTCCCTCCGTCGACAGGCACTGCATCATAGCCTCGACAACCCGGGGATCCACAGGTGTAGTCGATAGGTAATCGAGATAAATCGGTGTGCTTACTACTGCGTTCATACTGCGGAACTCCCAAAAATCCTTCTAAGGTGCCTCAATCAACGAAGCACTAACGGTTGAATTGCATCCACTGAATCAAGGCGACCAGTGCCCGTTAGGGCTCTAGCTTTGTTCCTCTCAACCAGATCCGCCAGACTAATACGACTGAGGAAATCGTGAATTTGCTCGCTCAAGTCCTGCCAAAGATGATGAGTGAGGCAGGTCTCCCCATGGTAGCAATCACCCTTACCGTGGCAATTGGTGACATCGACAGATTCGTCGACCGCATCGATAATATCCGCGACACAAATATCATCGCCACCCCGTGACAGACGGTAGCCACCGCCAGGCCCGCGAACGCTGGCTACCAGATCGCCGCGCCGAAGTTTAGCGAATAATTGCTCAAGATAGGACAATGAAATCTCCTGCCTAGCGGAGATATCTGCCAACGATATGGGGCGCTGTGCCCCATGAATAGCTAAATCCAGCATCGCTGTGACGGCATATCGACCCCGGGTGGTCAGTTTCATACCCAATCCTCCTTCAGGGGAGAGTATGACAAAACCCACTAAAACACTCAAGTAAAAGACCCACTATTTTAGTGGGTTTTTGCAGCAACAAGCCCCACGCAATAAGAGGGAGATCGAATCCTAGAGACAAAGCGCCAAGGAAAATAGGTATGGCGGCTAATCCTAGGCAGTAAAACCCGGCAGCTAGCGGTTTAGTTGGTTTTTCCGAAGTAGTTTGCAGCGTCTATGGGGACTAATTGGCTGCCTTCGGTAAACCACAGCACGCCATCTTTCACCACTAACGACACCCGAGATAAATTGTCTATTTGCGCCAGCGGGTTACCCTCCACCACCACAATATCGGCGAGCTTATCCACCTCAAGACTACCTCTGTCGTGAAACTTATCCAATATTTCTGCATTCGTTTTAGTCGCAGCAGAAATCACTTGGATGGGGGTCATGCCACTATCGACTAATGCTGACATTTCACGCCAAATGGCTTCAAGATGCATATTGAGTGGGCTGGCCGCGTCAGTGCCTACCCCTATGCGCGCGCCCGCAGCAATAAATTGACCCGCTGATTTTTGTGCATTGCGAATTTCTGTCGCGGCATTCCGAAAATAAGGCAGCCTATGAAAAGCCTCGAACGACCCCATGAATTCTTCATAGATGTCAGCTGGCATATCGGTTTTATACTCGACTCGATCTAGTCGAGTCGGAAAGCTCTGTGTCGCAGGATACACCCAGGCTCTATGGGAAATAGTTTGAACAACAGGTATCTCCCTGTGCGCAATGCTACTCACTAAGGCGTTATCGTAGGGTGGGTTTCCGGCTGATCCAACGTGCTGGAAGACATCAACATTCGCCTTAATAGCCATCTTTATCGCATCAGGTTCATACAGATGAGCATGAACTTTCACCCCTTTTGAATGTGCTGCATTTACGATGGCGATATAGTCTTCTTGGGTAAGACCTTCCCAGGTTTTTATCACATCTGAACCCAAAGCAATCAGTTCTAATGCCTTCGCTGCTCCCTCTTCTGGTGAGGCAATGACTACTTCATAGCTATCTGGCACCGTATCGTAGTCATGTCGAGTAATCCAAGGTCCTGATATCAGCAGTCTCGGACCGGGGATCTCACCTTCATCAATAGCCTGTCGAAGCGTCAAAATATCAAAAGGAGCGCCCAGATCTAAAGCGGTAGTAACCCCTGCACGCAGCATCTGTTTCGCTGCAATCGGCATCACCTCGTTTAACCGTCGAGTACCACCAAGAAATTCATAATAATCTTCATAAGAGCCGTGTCCGATCAAATCGACATGAACGTGTGCGTCAATAAGGCCAGGTAATACCGTGTGGCCCCCTATATCGATAACCCTAGTGTTAGCCGGTATCTCTACCTCATCTACCGCACCCACCGCAATAATTCGTCCCTGGTCAAATACCACCACTCCTCGACTGATGGGCGTTGTTTCGTAACCATCTAGCAGTTGTCCACCCATCAACGCAACCGGGTAATCAGGATGACCCTGCGCGGCAAGCACCCAGCTTGATCCAAATAAAGCCGAACCTATCAGCACAGAACCTAGCCATTGTATTAAATATCGTTGAATCATTTTGAGACCTGCTTTATCTCGTCATTGTGCCGGGATTGGGACATTGGATCAAAATTTGCTCTTGGCAAGATTAGTTCCAATAAAACGGTAGGATAACTCACTTTCGAAGCTTTTCTGTTAACCGTTTTTGCATCTCGGATAATACCCCACGCAATATATTGAGCTCCATTTCGTCAAGACGGACCCGATTAAATAATCGGCGTAACCTCCGCATCAACTGACGCGGTGCCTCGGGGTCAAGAAACTCAATATCTATCAAGGTTTGCTCAAGGTGATCATAAAAGCGCAGCATGTCGACGTTCTTGGCGAAGGGTGTATCCCAGTTGGCATCTTGCTCCACCGGCAAGCTATCACCCAATAGAGCCATCCGCACCTCATACGCAACAATCTGTACAGCCATCGCGAGGTTAAGCGAGGGATAAGACTCATGGCTGGGGATATGACAGTGGAGGTTGCACAGCTGAAGTTCCTCGTTGAGCAGACCTCGATCTTCTCGACCAAACAAGATGGCCACTTGCTCCCCTGCGTTGGCATGGCTCACTATCCGCTTGCCGCAATGACGCGCATCCTGGACGGGCCAAGGAATGCGTCGCTCTCTGGCACTGGCACCGACGACAAACTGTGCATCAGTAATCGCGGCCTCGACGGTATCTACCACTTGCGCATGTGCTAAGACATCAAGGGCAGAGGCTGCCCGCCACTGAGCCTCTGGGGATGGATGACCTTGGGGCTTCACCAACGTCAGTCGAGTCAAACCCATATTTTTCATGGCCCTTGCAACCCCGCCTATATTACCGGCGTGAGTGGTGTGGACGAGAACCACGCGGATGGTATCGGAGAGCATTAGACAACCTGTCGAAAACAAAAGAGACTGAGTGTAACAAAACCCTGTTATGTGATCTGCTGTTCCCTGCTATGATGCGCGCCGTCATTGGAACCACAAGGTGCAATTCCAGTGATGTGCGTCCGCGCTACTAAGCCCAATTGAGGATACATCGATGGAGCCCATGACCACTATCGCCCTGCGCGCCGCTCGAAAGGCTGGGGATTTGATCGTTCGCGCCTCAGATGAATTAGATCGTATCGGACCACAAGCCAAAGGAGCCGCTGATTTCGTTACTGAGGTCGACATAGCATCAGAACAAGAAATTCTCTATCACCTGCAAAAAGCCTTTCCGGACCACGCTTTTCACTGCGAGGAAAGTGGCTTAACCGGAAGTACAACGGCAGAGTTCACGTGGTTTATCGACCCGCTTGATGGCACCACAAACTTTATGCGTGGCATTCCGCATTATTGCGTCTCACTGGCCTGTATGAAGGACGGTAGGTTAGAACACGCAGTAATCGTCGATCCCGTTCGTCGAGAGGAGTTTATAGCCTCCAGAGGTCGCGGCGCTCAAGTCAACGGACACCGCATGCGGGTAACCAAAGCGACTGAATTACGCGAATCCTTACTTGGAACAGGCATTCCTTTTCTTGGTCACGAGCAAGATAAACTCCCCGCCTATGCAGAGACCATGAGTTCACTCGCCGGACAGACCATGGGTATTCGCCGAGGTGGGGCTGCAGCACTGGATCTCGCGTACGTAGCTGCTGGTCGTCTCGATGCGTTCTGGGAGATTGGACTCAAGCCCTGGGATATTGCAGCAGGTGCCTTACTGATCAAAGAGGCTGGCGGGTTAATTGCCGATTTCAACGGTTCAGAGGACTACTTAACCACCGGCAATATTGTTTGCGGGACACCAAAAATTTTCAAGCAAGTGCTGCAAATCGTGGGGCCAAAGCTCGCTTGACGCTTCATGTTCGATAGATCAAGGCTGAGCCTCATCAGACTCGAGGCCTTCTTTAATCGGAATGGCGACATCGTCTTTTGAAACCCCCATAGCCACTAAAGTGGTAGCCGACACATACATAGACGAGTAGGTACCAATAGCGACCCCGAGAAGTAATGCTACGGCGAATCCATGAATCATCTCACCACCAAATAATGCCAGGGCCGAGAGGACTAGTAGCGTGGTTAATGACGTTACCACGGTGCGACCCAAAGTCTCAGTCAATGAGACATTAATCACATCAACGGCTGAAATTCGCCGTAATTTTCTGAAATTCTCTCGAATGCGGTCAGCAACAACAATCGTATCGTTGAGCGAATAGCCGATCACGGCCAGTAACGCGGCTAACACGGTTAAATCAAACTCAATACCCGCCAATGAAAAAAAGCCCAGCACGAGCAACACATCGTGCACCAACGCGACCACCGCGCCAACGGCAAATTTAAATTGAAACCGAAAGCCAACGTAGAGCATGACCAACCCCAGCGCGAGAAGCATCGCCAAGCCTCCCTGCTCACGCAATTCGTCGCCAACCTGGGGACCGACAAACTCTACGCGCCGCAGCGCCACATCAACCGAGGCGGCGTTGCGCAATAGCTCGACCATAGCAACGCCTTCGTCGTCGCTGAAACCCTGGGGTAATCTCACCAAAACATCTCGGTCGGTACCAAAGCTGACTACTATGGCTCCTTGATAACCATTGCTATCCAAGGTACCTCGAATAGCGTTCAAATCAGCACTTTCAGCGTACTCTACCTCTACCAGAGTACCTCCGGTAAAATCCAAGCCCCAATTCAGTTGCTGAACTGACAGCGATCCCACAGCGATGGCAACCGCCAATATCGAGATAGCCGCAGCAACAAAACGCCACTTCATGAATGGTAGAATAGTCATGCGTTCCCCCCATCAATGCGCTTGGGCAACGTGCCAATTGACAATGTATCGACGCGGCGACCACCATAAATCAAATTAATCAGCGCTCGTGTCCCTAAAATGGCGGTAAACATTGACGTCAAAATACCCAGCGATAAGGTCACCGCAAAACCCTTAATCGGCCCAGTTCCAACGGCATAGAGGATAACCGCGACAATCAGTGTTGTAATATTCGCATCGAGAATCGTCGCTACCGCCCGTTCAAAGCCCGCATGAATGGCCATTTGTGGTGCCATACGATTGGCTAATTCTTCGCGTATGCGCGCGAAGATCAGAACGTTAGCATCGACGGCCATGCCCACGGTTAATACAATGCCAGCAATGCCGGGAAGCGTCAGCGTCGCGCCTAGCAAGGACATGAAAGCCATCAGTAATACTAGGTTAACCGATAGCGCCACCACAGCAGCGACACCAAACACTCGGTAGTACACCATCATAAACAGCACGACTAACGACAGGCCGATTTGAACAGACTTCACGCCTAGGGCGATATTTTCAGCGCCTAGGGAAGGACCCACCGTTCGCTCTTCGACAAACGTTATGGGGGCAGCCAGAGCACCGGCGCGCAGCATGAGAGCTAATTCAGAGGATTCCCCGGGACTATCAAGCCCGGTTATCTGAAATTGTGCGCCTAGCGCCGATTGAATGACGGGCGCGGTGAGTAATTTTTTCTCATCGTAAGGTACTCGCACAGCGACCTCTTTTCCCTGCTCATCAAGCGCATACCGGGTTCGGTATTTACGCTCGATGAACAACACCCCCATACGTCGCTTGATGTTGTCGCGAGTCGCCCTCGACATGAGCATTCCACCCTCACTATCGAGACTTATAGAGACATTGGGCTGACCGTTTTGATCAAAGCCTGCATTGGCCCCAGATACTCGCTCACCGCTAATGATGATATCTCGTTCCAGCCATTCAGTCATGCTGGCCCGATCATCGCTGCGATATTGGTAACGTTGCCGCTCAGTCACAGGCGCATTGGTCTGCGCTACCAATCTAAATTCAAGATTCGCTACCTTACCCAGAATGCGTTTGGCTTCAGCCGTATCTTGAATACCGGGCAACTCTACGACAATGCGGTTTGAGCCTTGTCGCTGTACTAAGGGCTCAGAAACACCCAATTCGTTTACACGATTACGGATGGTGGTCAGGTTTTGTGACACCGCATAATCGACCAGCTCAGCGATAGTGGCCTCAGTCACCTGCGCATAGAGCTGCCAGCTATCTTGCTCATCTACCCTGTCCAGAATTAGCTCAGGATAGGTGTCAAAGACCACTTGACGCGCCGCCTCGCGAGATTGCTCATCTCTGAACCGCAGAGCAATGCGGCGGCCATCGACAGCTACCATGCCCCGAATCCGTTGCTCACGAAGTCCTCGTTTTATGCCAGATTCGTACATCTCCATACGTTTATCGGTAGCGGCAACGGTATCAACTTCCAACTTAAAATGAACGCCACCGGACAAATCAAGACCCAATTTCATAGGCTGCGCTCGACCTTTGAGCAGCCACTCAGGAGTAGTCGGGGCTAAATTCAGGGCAACAATGAAATCATCACCCAGTGCCCGACTAACGATCGACTGCGCTTTTAACTGAGTATCACGATCTGTCAGTCGAAGCAGTGCCGTCTTTCCACCGTCCTGCACCTCTTGGCCAAAAAAATCGATGCCGCTAGCCTCTAAAGCCTCCTCCGCCTGGGTTAACATGATCTCTGATATGGACTGTGATCCTGATACACCACCAATTTGTAGGGCTGGATCAGGCGCATAAAGGTTAGGCATCGCGTAATAGCAACCAAATACCACAGCTGCAAGGATGAATAAATTTTTCGACACGGAATAGCGATTGAGCATTGGTTACTCGTCGTTTAAGGGCCCTCAACACCGACAATGCAGCTTGGGGCGTGAATAATTAGGTCGGCGCGGAGTTTAGCCGCTGCCGGACCGCTTTAACAGCCCTGTCAGCGTTATGGAGCCATCGGTAGGGCACTTCCGTCACGCCAACCACACCCGTGCGTTTCGAAATAAGCGCATCCACCCCGAATCCTCTTGCCAATCAGCAGGCGCCCATGACAGCTGGGAGGCTCTGAATACCCGCTCTGGGTGCGGCATCATAATCGTTACTCGCCCATCATCACTGCATAAACCTGCAATACCTCGAGGAGAACCATTAGGATTCGCTGGATATGCCTCGGCGATGCGCAGCGCATTATCTACATAACGCAAAGCAATGGTTCCCGACTGGTCGGCCGTGTCTAGGGCAGACTCTGAGGCGAATTGAGCTCGACCTTCGCCATGGGCCACGACAATGGGTAAATGGGAGCCCGTCATACCGGCCATCATAATGGAGGAGCTGGGCTCAATACGCACCAGTGATAACCGCGCCTCATACTGCTCTGACGTATTGCGCGCAAAGCGTGGCCAGCACTCGCCACCTGGAATGAGTGCTTGCAGCGCTGACAACATTTGGCAGCCGTTGCACACTCCTAAGGTGAATGTATCTGAGCGATTGAAGTACTCGGCAAATTGATCCCTAACAGCGGCTTGGAATAAAATACTCTTCGCCCATCCCTCCCCCGCACCTAATACATCGCCATAGGAAAATCCGCCGCAAGCAGCGAGGCCATGAAACGTAGACAGGCTTACGTCGCCGGACAGCAGATCGCTCATATGCACATCTACGGCTGAGAATCCTGCTCGGTCAAAGGCCGCCGCCATCTCAAGCTGACCGTTGACGCCCTGCTCTCGCAAAATGGCGACCCGCGGTCGGCTACCCGTGGCAATCATCGGTGCTGCAATGTCTTCATCACACTTATAGGTCAAGTGCGCGGACAAACCTGCATCTACCGTCGATATTTGAGCAAACTCTTGGTCCGCACAATTCTCATGATCACGTAAACGCGCTATGCCGTGGCTTACGCGGGACCACATTTGCTGCAGTACGTCGCGGCGACTATCCATGAGCTCAAAGGTGGGACTGTTGACAACGACGCGTTCATCGAGCCTTGGCCGAGCGACTAACCGTAAGCACTCGCTTAAACCATGGGACTGAGCGAGGGCCTCAACCCTGTGGATTTGATCGTCGGCGACTTGAACAACAATCCCAATCTCCTCGGCGAAAAGCTCTGCAACGGCCGACTCCCCCTCCGAGACGAGCTCAATATCCAGACCACAGCGTGCCGCAAAAGCCATTTCTACCAAGGAAACGAAAACCCCGCCATCCGAGCGATCATGGTAAGCCAGAAGCAAATCTTGCGCGCGACAGTCGGTAACGAATGCAAACAATGCCTTAACATCATTGGCGTTTACGTCGGGAACTTCGCTGCCTATTTTGCCCCAACATTGAGCCAAAGCAGAGCCCCCAAGACGATTGCGTCCACGTCCTAAATCGACCAGCAATAAACAGGTCTTTTCGTCACGCTTGAGCTCCGGAGTCAGGGTGTCACGCACGTCACTTACAGGGGAGAAAGCAGATACAATCAGCGACACCGGTGAAGTCACCACCTTACTTTCACCGTCATCAACCCAGGCAGTACGCATAGACATAGAATCTTTCCCCACCGGCACCGTAATCCCCAATGCCGGACAAAACTCCATGCCAACAGTTCTCACTGTGTCGTAAAGCACCGCGTCGTTGTCATCATGGCCGGCAGCACACATCCAGTTCGCCGACAAGCGAATATCCGATAACCTAGCAACCGGTGCAGCGAGCAGATTGGTAATTGCCTCAGCGATGGCAATGCGCGCGGAGGCAGGGCCGTCGAGAACCGCCAGCGGCGTTCGTTCACCCATACTCATTGCTTCACCGAGGTGGGAATCAAGCGAAACTGTGGTAACCGCGCAGTCAGCAACGGGCACCTGCCAAGGTCCCACCATTTGATCTCGCGCCACCATACCAGTGACTGACCGATCACCAATGGTAATCAAGAAGCTTTTGCTGCCCACCGCGGGAAACGTCAACACTCGTTGCACACAATCGCTAATGGCTAAGTTAGGAGAGAAGTCATCAGATGGCGGTAGCGCTCGCTGTGCAGTCCGGTGCATCTTTGGTGGTTTACCAAACAGTAATGACATCGGTAAATCAACGGGTTGGTTATCAAAATGGCTATCTGCTAGTGACAGATGTGAGGCTTCAGTGGCTTCGCCCACTAACGCATAAGGGCAACGTTCACGCCGGCAAATAGCCGCAAATATGGCTAAATTATCGGGCTCGACGGCCAATACATAGCGCTCTTGCGCCTCGTTACACCAGATTTCTAAGGGGCTCATGCCCGGCTCATCGCTAGGAATGCTGCGCAGAGCAAACTGACCGCCCCTACCACCATCTTTGACCAGCTCCGGCAGCGCGTTACTCAGACCGCCAGCACCAACATCGTGAATAAAGGCGATGGGGTTTTCTATTCCTAGTGCCCAACACCGGTCAATGACCTCCTGACAGCGCCTCTCCATTTCTGGGTTTTGACGCTGTACCGAGGCGAAGTCGAGGTTTTCAGCACTGTCACCACTTGCCATGGATGATGCAGCGCCACCACCAAGACCGATGAGCATAGCGGGCCCCCCCAACACAATGAGTTTAGCGCCGGGCCTAAAGTCGCCTTTTTCAACATGTTCCTCGCGAATATTGCCGTAACCGCCGGCCACCATAATAGGCTTGTGATAACCCCTGACACCACCACGGGTGTGCTGCTCATAACTGCGGAAGTAACCGGTAAGATTGGGGCGTCCAAATTCATTATTGAACGCGGCTGCACCCACGGGGCCATCGATCATAATTTTCAATGGCGATACGATCCGGTCGGGCTTCCCGTAATCGATGATCCATGGTTGATCGACCCCCGGAATCGTTAAATGGGATACCGAAAAACCCACCAACCCCGCTTTTGGACGAGAACCACGGCCCACGGCACCTTCGTCTCGGATTTCGCCGCCAGATCCTGTTCCCGCTCCGGCAAACGGTGCAATCGCCGTGGGATGATTGTGAGTTTCAACCTTCATCAACAAGTGAATAGGCTCGTGATGATAGCGGTACTCTCCGTTGCTGGCCTCGGGATACAGTCGCCCAGCACAATGCCCCTCTACCACCGCAGCATTATCGGAATACGCTGAAAGAACCCCTTCACCACCTTTAGCATGAGTATTCCGAATCATGCTAAAGAGCGAGTGCTGACATTCATCGCCATCGACTGTCCAACTCGCATTAAAAATCTTGTGGCGGCAGTGCTCAGAGTTAGCCTGAGCAAACATCATTAGCTCAACATCGGTAGGGTTTCGATCCAGCGCAATGAAGGCATCGACCAAATAATCAATTTCATCATCGGCTAGAGCGAGCCCCAATTGGCTGTTCGCTGTGACAAGCGCCGTTCGACCCCCGCACAGTACATCGATGACGGTAAAACTATGCGCTGGTGTTTTAACAAATAACTTGTCAAGTTGGCTGGAATCAGAGAGCACTGATTCAACCATGCGGTCGTGCAGCAATGCATCAACGGGGGCAAGAGCTTCGCTGGTCGAGCCATCAACACCATCGATCAGATAACGAACACCTCGTTCGATACGGCTAACGGTGGCAAAGTCACAATTATGCGCAATGTCAGTGGCCTTGGATGCCCAGGGTGACAGTGTCCCTAAGCGCGGCACGACGATTCGACACGGTTCGGCAAT
This sequence comes from Halieaceae bacterium UBA4452, assembly GCA_002389505.1. Lineage (GTDB taxonomy): Bacteria > Pseudomonadota > Gammaproteobacteria > Pseudomonadales > Halieaceae > Luminiphilus. The sequence goes on along the minus strand of DGPA01000046.1, from coordinate 26,071 downwards.
GAGCCACTGCGAATCGACTTCGGCTGTGCCCGGTGTGAGCAACCGCGCTAGACGATCGAGGTCGACGGGCTCAGAGGCTTCAACGGCATAAAAGTACACAGCATGACGCAGCTTTAGCGTTTCACTGATAGCAAATAGCTGCTCCTGCAGGGCTTGGAATCGTGGAGTACTTAAAGCGGAGTGGCCGGGTAAAAGAAACATACTGAGGGTCCCAAAATATGAACGCGTAGTATACCTGCCACAGCCCAAAGGCTACAGCGGTGCAAGGCAATGAAAAATCGGTAAACTGGTGCCATGTCTAAACAACTCATCAAAGGATTTTTCGCTGCTGTGCTCATCCTTGGCATTGGCGCCTGCGGTGGGCAGCTCAACTTCGACCAATTGTCTCAGGGGGACGAACTCATCGTACTCACCCGCAATAGCCCGACCACCTATTTCTTCGACGCCGAAGATGCGACTGGCTTTGACTATGAGTTAGTTCATGCCTATGCACAGTCTCGCGGCTTAACATTGCGTATAAAGTTGGCATTCACTTTAGAAGACCTTTTGGCGATGCTCGCCAATGGCGAAGGCCATCTTGCCGCCGCGGGACTGACTTTGACCCCCGAACGAAGCGCGCGATTTTTGGTCACCAACGGCTATCTCCAGCAGAAACCACTCGTTGTTTACAAAAGCGGTGCCTCCCGTCCTCGAAGTCTTGAGAGCTTGGCACACCGTGACATAATTACCCTCGCGAGCAGCAGCCACGTTGAATTACTGACTCAATTGAAGAGTCAATTACCCGGACTTCAATGGCGCGAAATCCGCTCAGCTGACACCCTCGAACTGATGCAACAGGTCACCGAAGGAAAAGCCGAGCTAGCGATCATTGATTCGGTAGAATTTCGTCTACAGCAGCGCTTGTTCCCCCGCTTAGTATCTGCGCTCGAACTGGCCGGTGATGAAGATGTCGTGTGGTATCTACCGAATAAACCCGATGCGACCACCTTACTAACAGACCTTAACGCCTTTATCGATCAATCGTTAACAGATGGCACGCTCGAAGCGCTCAAGGAACGCCATTTTGGTAATGTTGCCTTTGCATCACGGATCAACTCTTTTACTTTTCAACGCAAGGTTCGATCTGAACTGCCTAATTGGCAACCGCTTATTGAGGAGGTCGCCCGGGAGTATCAACTCGACTGGCGTCTGCTGGCGGCTGTTTCTTACCAAGAATCCCATTGGAAGCCGAATGCTACGTCACCCACCGGCGTGCGCGGGATGATGATGATCACACAAAATACCGCAAAAGAGCTCGGCGTGAAAAATAGGCTCGATGCGCGAGAAAGCCTACGTGGCGGTGCTCGTTTTTTAAAAACACTCAAGCGCCGATTACCGCCTGACATCTATGATCCAGATCGCACCTGGATGGCGCTTGCTGCCTACAATATCGGTATGGGCCACTTGGAAGATGCACGTGTCCTCACTGAGCGTAGTGGACTTGACCCTCATCGCTGGCTAGATGTGCGCGCCCAGTTACCACAACTCCAAAATCCAGATAGCTACCCCACAACCCGTTACGGCTTCGCTCGAGGCAACGAGGCGGTCACTTATGTCGATAATATTCGCCACTACTATAATTCTCTCCAGCTACAATCCATGCCTGACAATAGAATTAAACCACCGCTGCGCACCGATGAGCTCATCACTATTGATACTCACTCGCTGTTGCCGGCGGCGCTGTAAACGTGGTTGATGATGAGCAAGGAAAGATGCGCCTACGATTATTTTGTCATCTCTCACACTGGCGTTAGTGCAAGCTAAGCGGTTTATCACGATCGACGGGCAGCAAAAAATGCTTTGAGTAACTGTGCACTTTGCTCAGCGAGCATGCCCTCTTGCCAGCTTACTCGATGATTAAGTGAAGCCCCGTCAAACACCCTCGCAGTACTGATAACCGCTCCAGCTTTCGGCTCACGGGCTGCAAAGACGACCCGCTGAACGCGGGCATGAATCAACGCCCCACAGCACATGGTGCAGGGCTCAAGGGTAACGAACAGCGTTGTGTCCGGCAGCCGATAATTTCCCATAGCCAAAGCGGCCGCTCGAAGCGTCAGTATTTCTGCGTGTGCGGTGGGATCACAGCAGCCAATTTGCGCATTCCCTGCTTCGGCCAATAATTGTCCCGTGCTAGAGACTAAAACGGCGCCGACAGGCACTTCACCGATTTGGCCAGCTTTTTCAGCGCAGCCCATTGCTTGGCGCATGAAATACTCATCCCGCTCATCCGCCACCCTATTCACAGCGGCGCCTCGCTGTAGAATTTCCAACACAGTAGCGCTAACGCACTTCGGTGCGGCCTAAACGGTTCGGCCAGAGTGTGTGTTTGCTTGGGGGTAGGTCTGTCAGACAATGTCATTATGCGGCCAAAGCCAGCTCGTACAGCAAGATCACCGGTCGGCCACACGTCGAGCCGTCCCAGCGAAAACATCAAATACATCTGCGCTGACCAAACGCCGAAGCCTTTTACCCCAGTGATGAGGGTAATCACTTGCTCGTCAGACAGCGTCGGCAAGTCGTCTACGACTAACATTTCACCGCTCACCGCCTCTGCCAGCGCCCGCAGATAACTGCTTTTTTGGCGCGATAAGCCGGCGCCGCGCAGCGCTTCATCTGAGGCTGCCATGATGGCAGAAACACCTAGCTCACCCCCGAGGACGTCCACCAAACGAAGCGTAATTGCTCGAGCAGCGTGGGTAGATACTTGCTGGCCAATCACCGTGCGCACTAACGCATCGACACCACCCGAGCGGCGACGTTCTTCGGGATAGTCGACAAGGTGTAACGCTCGAGCAATGCGGCTATCGCGCAAGGCGAGCTCGTCTAGGCTATTTTGAATACCTTTTGCGGTTAGTCGATAGCGTGGTGTCGGCACTGACCCTCCTACCCGTCAAACTCTTTCCCAGCATACGCTATTTCTAGGTATCACCGGGACGCTAATGACAGCAAACTCAGGCACAAAAAAACCTGAACGGCTAGCCCGCTCAGGTTTTTGTAACGCCGTTCCCGGCGCTCTATCAATTAGCTCTTTTTAGCTAGTTTTCGCGCCTTCTCTTTCTCAATGACGTCACTCGATACGCTACTGGGGCAGGGCAGGTAGTGAGAGAACTCCATAGAAAACTGGCCACGGCCCGAGGTAATAGTCCGCAAATGTCCAATGTAGCCGAACATTTCTGCCAGCGGCACATCAGCCTTGATACGAATACCAGTAGAACTGGGCTCTTGATCTTTGATCATGCCGCGACGGCGATTCAAATCGCCGATCGCATCGCCCACATTGTCCTCGGGCGTAAAAACGTCCACCTTCATAATGGGTTCTATGAGCTGAGGCCCTGCTTTAGGCATTGATTGGCGGAAAGCGCCCTTGGCCGCAAGCTCAAAGGCGATGGCCGATGAATCCACCGCATGGAAGCCCCCATCGCGAAGCTCGACGGAAACGTCTAATACAGGGAATCCTGCCAGCGTACCCTCGTGCATCATGCCCTTAAAACCCTTCTCAATAGCAGGGAAGAATTCTTTGGGGACGTTACCGCCAACGACGGAAGAGACGAACTGGTAGCCACTGCCAGGCTCTCCCGGAGAGATCCGGTAGTCGATCTTACCGAATTGACCCGAACCACCCGATTGCTTCTTGTGGGTATAGGTATCTTCAATTATTTGAGTAATCGTTTCTCGATAAGCCACTTGCGGCTGACCCACCTCAAGATCAACGCCATAAGTACGACGGAGAATATCAATCTTCACATCAAGGTGTAGCTCACCCATGCCCTTAAGAATCGTCTCTCCCGAGTCCTCGTCGGTTTCAACCCGGAAAGAGGGATCCTCGGCAATCATTTTGCCGATAGCGATACCCATCTTTTCAGTTCCCGCCTTGTCTTTTGGTGCAACGGCAATAGATATCACCGGGTCTGGGAACACCATGGCCTCCAACGCGCATGGCTTATCGGTGCTGCACAGTGTGTGACCGGTTTGAACATTTTTCATGCCAACACAAGCAAAAATATCACCCGCCTGTACTTTATCAATTTCGTTACGCTCATTGGCGTGCATTTCTACCATGCGGCCAATCCGTTCAGTCTTGCCTGTAGCCGCATTGAGAATCGTGTCACCTTTTTTCATGGTGCCTGAATACACTCGAACGAAGGTCAGAGCGCCGTACCGATCGTCCATGATCTTGAAAGCTAGAGCGCGCAACGGCTCATCTACACTGACAATTGCTTTCTCTCCGGTAGGGTTACCTTCTTCGTCAGTCAGATCTTGCGGATCAACTTCAGTTGGGTTGGGCAGGTAGTCAACAACCGCATCCAAAACCAGTTGCATACCTTTATTTTTGAAAGCAGAACCGCAAAATGTCGGAAAGAATTTTAGTGTGCGGGTACCTTCACGAATGCAGCGTTTCACGTCCTCTATAGAGGGCGTTTCGCCTTCCATGTAGGCCATCATCACGTCATCATCCATTTCAACCGCAGCTTCGACCAGCTGTTCATGGTAGGAATCCACGTCGGCAATCATGTCGGCAGGAACGTCAGTCACCGAAAAGTTTTCAGGTAAGCCAGTATCGTCCCAGATGTAGGCCTGCTTGGTCAGCACATCGACGACACCAGTAAATTCGTCCTCACGACCAATAGGCAGGGTCATGACCAGAGGATTAGCAGCCAGAACGTTGCGTACTTGATCAACGACGCTAAAAAAATCGGCGCCCACTCGATCAAGTTTATTCACGAAGATAAGACGCGCCACTTCGGAATCGTTGGCGTAACGCCAGTTGGTCTCAGATTGAGGCTCTACCCCTCCCGACCCACAAAATACACCAACGCCACCATCGAGCACCTTCAAGGAACGATAAACCTCCACCGTGAAGTCAACGTGTCCGGGAGTATCGATGATATTAAGACGATGGTCCCTCCAAAAGCAGGTGGTGGCGGCAGATTGGATGGTAATACCGCGCTCTTGCTCCTGCTCCATAAAATCCGTGGTTGCCGCGCCGTCATGTACCTCGCCGGTCTTGTGGATTTTACCGGTCAGCTTAAGGAACCGCTCGGTCGTCGTGGTTTTACCCGCATCTACGTGCGCGAAGATACCGATGTTTCTGTATAAGGATAGATCTGACATTGCTCGACTCATTTCATAGGAAAATCTGATTTCGCTTGCCATGGCCCGCAGAATTTACGTGTTTTAACGTAACGTTTTCGCAAACACTGGCGAAAAACGCTGCATCAGCTCGTGCACAAATCACCGAGCCCATCCAAGACGCCAATAGCCCACCGGTAGATCGATATAAATTATCCCCAGGCAGACTTCTAAATTTGAGGCCGCTTTATACAGTATTCAGCGCTCAGTCTGAAGGGCAAGGGATGGCAAAATGCCCATTTTCAACAAATCAAGGGCAATTATTGAGAAATTCCCGCCTAGAATGGGCAAATCCACCTCCAACCACCCTTGGCGTCGACGGCTTCTTAGTCTCCACTACGGCCGTTACGGGTGTGCGTATCCGCATCGAGCGCAACCAACCCGTCGGCATACGCTGCTGAAAAACCCTCTCCAACAGCGCAAGAACAATGGCGCAAGCTCATCGATTCTATGGTTCACTAACGCTCTTTTAGATAACCGCGAAGCGGGGTACTCCTTTGCAAAAGCGTCAGTGACCCACATGCGCCACACTCTCACACTGCTGGCTAATCGCAACTTGCAGGTACTGCTGCTGAGTCAGATGATTTTCGTTGCAGGTGGCGCAATGACGGTGACCGTGGGTGGTATTATTGGCTCTCAGCTAGCGCCCACTCAAGCGCTGTCAACGCTACCCCTCTCTTTGACCGTGCTCGGTACCGCGTTAGGGGCAGTGCCGGCGACAGGGATCATGCAACGATTTGGACGCAAAAAAGGGTTTATCAGCGCCGCCCTCATCGCTTTTACTTCGTGCTTACTAGCCATTGCAGCGCTCATTGTGCAGGATTTTGCCTTGTACTGTGGCAGCACACTGCTCATTGGTTTGAGTCTCGCCTTTAGTCAACAATTTCGCTTTGCTGCTGCTGAGGTTGTGTCTATTGACAGGGCGGGAAGTGCGATTTCTATTATTTTATTGGGCAGTGTGGGTGGCGCCATCATAGGCCCCGAACTGGTGACTCAGAGTCATGTAATCTGGCCTGATCAAACGTTTGCTGGAGCCATTGCCGGGATGGGCATGTTGTTTTTAGTGGCTGCGTTGTTGTTACAGGCCTTGACGCTTACGAGCGATCAGCGCAACGAGCCAATAGCGCAACCAGACCCGAGAGCGCTGCGCATTATCGCTAGAGAACCACTGTTTTTACTGGCTATCGCTGCGGGAGTCGTTGGTCAAGGTATTATGAGCTTTGTTATGACAGCGACACCCGTTTCCATGCACGTCATGGATGGCCACAGTATGAGCGATACCGCAGACGTGATCCGTGCTCATGTGCTGGCTATGTACCTCCCTTCCCTCGCCTCTGGCTGGCTGATCACACAATTCGGTGAACGACGGCTTATGGCGATGGGCTTGGCGCTCTATGGGTTAACAATGGCAGCAGCGTGGAGTGGACAAGCTGTTATTCATTACAGCATAGCCCTAACGCTGCTGGGCGTTGGTTGGAATTTCCTCTTTGTTGGCGGCACCACCCTGCTGGTAAAAACCTACCGACCCGCTGAGCGCTTTCGGGCACAAGGTCTCAATGAAGCCATGGTGTTTGGCACCTCTGCACTGGCCAGTTTGCTCGCTGGAATGGTGCTAAGCGGTGTTGGCTGGCAAGCCATTGTGATGGGCTCGCTAGCACCCATCGGTCTGTTGGGCATCGCGCTATACCGTTATCGACATCGCGCACTACCCGACGTGGCTGACTATCCGTAATTACGTATTTTGCATCTGCAACGTTGCCAGCTGGGTCATCAATTTATCGACACCAAGGTCGTCTAAGGTGGCAATATTTTTATCGGGGATTGAGTGGACGTCAGGATGGCCCTTGACCGCCCTCTCAACGCTGGCTTCGCGCAGTAAATGCAGCATAGGATAAGGAGAGCGGTTAGTGAAATTTTGGGGGTCGTTAGCATCCGTACCAGCGAACTGGTAGCTGGGATGAAAACTGGCGATCTGGTAGATTCCAGTGCGCTTTATCGTGTCAATAAACCGTTCGCAGGCTTCTAAAAAATCATTAAAGTCTAAGAAGTTATGCAGCAAATGAGGCAAAACAATAAAACTGGTTTCAATGCTCGACCGATCGTCGAGGAGGCGACACTCCTCTGCAATGACCGCCAGTAGGCGTTTGCGGCTATTACCCGAGAAATAGCGATAGCGAATACTGTCTCGCTCCCATTCACGACGCGCGAAGGGACAGAGATTCAGCTCAATAACGAACTCTCTAATCCAACGGGCCGTTCGATCAATCACGTCTCGCTCGACATTGTCCAACACATAAACCTCAAGTAAGGTGCGAGGGTGGGTAGAAGTAGTCGCCCAGTGTGGCTTACTCAGGCAATCAAATCTATTCGCCACGGTCAAAGCCCAGTTGTCGCCATGCTTCATACGCGACCACCGCAACCGCATTTGATAAATTCAAACTCCGGCTCCCCACCAACATTGGCAGACGAACAAGGTGCTCAGGCAGCAGCGATTGTAGGATATCCTGAGGGAGACCCCTTGTCTCCGAGCCAAACAGAAGCGAATCCGCTGGGCCAAAACTAAACTGGGAATAAAAATATTGACCCTGCGTTTCCACAGCCACCAAGCGTCGAGTCGAGTATGCCTTCCGGTAAGCGTCGAGATCGGCCCATTGTTTTACCTGAGCAAATTCATGGTAATCCAGCCCTGCTCGTCTCAATCGCTTGTCATCAAGTGTAAAACCCATAGGCGCTATTAAATGCAGTTCAGCCCCACAGTTGGCACACAGCCTAATAATATTACCCGTGTTGGGGGGGATTTCTGGCTGGTAAAGAACAATGTGTAGGGGCATAAATAATGTGCTATTCGGCGTTTATTTAAGGGGAGCAGATTGGGGGCACGCATAGCTTAACGTGTAAGAGGCGGGTGTGCCGATAGCCCCAGACTGGCTGGCGTCAGCCCAGTCATAGCCGACGCCATTTGCCCCACTAGCGATACGTTCGTAGCGTGGGCATGTTTTCTTATGGATGGCTCAACTCAGCAACAAAATCGTCTTTCAAGGTGCGCGCGCACATGATGAAGCAGAATGCTGCGAAAATAAAACCGCAAACAGTGACCGCCAGTGCCCACTTAAGACCCGTCGAACTCGCTGTGTTACAGATGTCGATCTGCCCGCCACTGAGTGCACTGTCTTTGGCTTGGCACAGTGCTGGGGTCAACTCAACAGCAAAACGACTCTCCGCTAAATTAGCCATCATGAAATAATCACTCATGAAACCAACAAAATAAGGACCCAAACCATTGCCGATGAGCGAGACCAAAATTAGCAAGACAGCAATCGCCGTCGCCCTAGAGCGATTGCTGACAACCCCTTGACCAATATTGTATTGAGCGCCCAAATAGCTGTAGTGCATCACCGCTGCAATCCCCCACAAGATGAACACCCAATAGAGGTCATCAACAAAAAAAGCGGCAATATAAGCGGGCACTGCCACTAACAGGCCAAGCGCCGGAATCCATGCCATGGCTGTGGGAAAACGCTGGGTGGCTCGCTCGGTTAACCAGCCCCCTAAAAATGTGCCGCCGGCGGCCAGGAGTGATAGCGGCGCGCCAAAATTAATAGCAGCGTCCCTGACATTAAGCCCGTGTTCTCTCTGCAGAAAAGGCGCCTGAAAACTTACCAAGCCATAACCCACAAACGCGACTAGCGATGCACCGATAGCCATCCACCAAAATGATGGCTTGGTCTTGAGCTCGTTAAATGCCTCTGATAGCGGAGGCCTCGCTTTTATCTCAGCAGTGGGCGGATCTGAATAACCTCGGGGTGGCTCTTTTATGGTGCTCCATACCAACAAAGCCACCAAAACCCCTGGCAAGCCGACCACAACAAACGCTATTCGCCAGCCTTCAATATTGGCCCAGTCCAAGCCGCCGAACAGCCAATCGAAGCCGACACTACTCAGCCAAACGCCGACATCAGCACCTTGCATTTGTGCAATCGGCCCACCGAATAAATTGGCTAACACAGCGCCCAGCGTTACACCCATTGAATAAATACCCAGGGCAGTAGCACGTTTTCGCGCTATGAAATAATCCCCGATCAGTGAATTAGCGGGGGGTGTGCATCCAGCCTCTCCAATCGCCACGCCAACGCGGAAAAAAAGTAAAGTGGCAAAACCTGCTGCCAGACCACAAAAAGCGGTCATCAACGACCAAATAACTATGCATAGGCTAATAATCTGGACACGATTGCCCCGGTCAGCCCACAGCGCAATCGGCAAACCCATCACCGCATAAAAAATAGCAAACGGAGGTCCGTACAATAGCCCCCATTGCGCATCGGTCAGTTGGAAGGTTTCGATAATGGGCTGGGCGACCACCGCAATGAGTGTCCGGTCGATAAAATTGAGGGTATACACAGCCATGAGCAGTAGCAGCACATAGTTTCGATAAAAAGGCGTGCCGAACCCGGTGAGATGCCCAGAATCAGCGCCCTGTTCTTCTT
>DGPA01000046.1:4847-16262 GCA_002389505.1 Halieaceae bacterium UBA4452 | reverse complement strand
GAGTTTTTGTTAGTCCATGGTTGACTTAGCGCTCCAAAGGACATGACAACCAGGGTGTATTTTTCTCGCGCTCTCTACATCGGTGTTAAAAAGCCGACACCCATCGGCGTCACGTTTGGGACACAGTGAATAAAAACCCTGTAGCATAAGCGCGAATACGGTTAATAACTGACATTAAGCAGGCGTCATGGTTTGGATTTGCCCTCTTTGTGAACAGCCCCTGGTGTTGCTGGAGCGAACGTGGGCATGTGCCAATCATCACTGCTTTGATCAATCTAAGGAAGGTTACGTTAACTTACTCCCCGCGCATAAAAAGCGCAGTAAAACCCCTGGGGATAGCGTCGCTATGATCAATGCACGGCGACTTGTTCATGATAACGCCTTGTACGCGCCTCTAGCAGCGCAAATAACGGCGATCATAAATGATTGTAGTTCAGTGCAAACGGTGCTCGATATCGGCTGTGGTGAGGGTTACTACGGTGATGTTTTGACTCGCCACCATCCCGATCTGACGGTATACGGTATTGATATTGCCAAAGCTGCAGTGAAACTGGCGGCCGCCACCTACCGCCATCATCATTACGCAGTAGCAGGCGCTAGCCATCTCCCGGTAGATACCGCGACGATCGATTTGGCACTGAGTATATTTGCACCCATCAATGATACAGAGCTCAGGCGGGCATTACGGGCTGGGGGCTATTTTTTAGAAGTGGGGCCCGCTCCAAGACATCTTTGGGAGCTGCGCACTGCACTGTACGATGAGCCTCGAGAACATGAACCCTCCGAACGGACTAGGATCGGTTTATCCTCCATTGCAAAGGGCACCTGCAATTACAGCAGGACGCTCGACAACACCCTGATCCAAGCCCTGCTGACCGCCACGCCCTTTGCCTATCGCGGCCACCGAGAAAAACGCGCTGTTTTGCGTACCCTGACTTACTTGAATACAACTTTGTCATTCTCCTGGCGGTTATACCAAAACACCTGACGTCAAAGATCACTGCTTGGTGTTAGTTCGCTGGTGACTTTAGAGAAACTAATGGTAAAGATTGCGCCGCACTGCTCTCCATTGTGCGCGGTAAGTGTAGCGTCCATACTAGAGATGACTTGATACGTCACCGACAATCCCAGTCCCGTCCCCTCGCCTGTTTCCTTAGTGGTAAAAAATGGTTCGAAAATATGTGGCAAATGGGCCTCATTAATCCCCGGCCCCGAATCCGAAATACGAATCTGATGGCTGTCAGGCGTTTGCAGCAATGCAATCTCTACTGTCCGTTTATTATGACTACTGCTGCTATTAACAGCGTATTGCGCGTTGTCCAATATGCTCAGTATGGCCTGCTCTAATTCGAGCGGGTTGCCCTGAATCAGAAGATCCTCATCAGGCTTGACATAGCACAGTTGAATATCTTGCAGTCGAAATTGTTCGCCGGTGAGTGACAACACGCCATCAATGACTGTTTGCAAAGAAAAAGTGCTCCACACGTCATTACTGGTATGGCCAAACAATCGCATATGATCGGTAATAACGGCGGCACGCTCGATTTGCTGCTGAATACGCTGTACTTTCGAGTCTATAAACTCGACGTCCAAGGCTTCCTTTTTATCTAAGGCGAGACTACAGCGCTTGAGTATATTACTCGCTAGCAGGCGAATGGCTGCCAGCGGCTGATTTATCTCGTGGGCAATAGATGTTGTCATACCTCCTAATGTCCTCAATCTAGCGTTGTGCAAGGCCTGCCCTTGAACTTGCTTCAACTCGGTAACGTCTTGGCCCACTGAAATAACCCCAATGACCTCGCCATTAGTATTGACATGGGGCGTTATATTCCAAATGACGTCGAGACGTTGACCTTCACTATTCTCGGCTTTTACTTCCAAGTTATTCACATACTTGCCCTGTAGCGCAGCTTGCACACTAGCGCTCAATTTTTCATTGCCGATGCAGGGTACTAGCCAGGCACCCAAAGACTTGTCCTCCGCTGATATGCGGTCTTTAACAAACAAACTACCCGTATTGGCGTTCCAATCTTGTACGGCTAGTTGATTATCTACGACAAATAAGAAGGCCGCGGCTTGCTGAATAAGTGCTGAGTTGTAACGGGCTTCGTCCTCTAGAGAGGACAGCAGCGCTCGCTGAAAATCCATTAGCTTTGCTAATGCCGATGCAATAAAACCACCCAGCAATACCGTCGTCAGTATGGCGGTTAGCCACGTTCGCATTGATCGGTGATAGGTATCACTCTGGACCAACATATCAACACTCTGAGTAACGTATGCCCAGCCAAATAGAGCTAAGGTAAGGGCGCTAATTAGTATCGCCAAATAGGCATAGATTTTTTCAGTAAACATGGCGGTAAGGACAATGAAAACAAGCAGCATGAGCTTGCCACCCCCCAAGTGCCCAAATGACCACAGGCCCGCGACGGCCAATAGGTAAAAAATACTCAGTAAGGTGATTGCGCGCGCCGCGTAACCTAAGCGCGTTCGCTTGAAGGTCACCCACAGCAGTAGAATAAGGGCAACCGTCTGGACGGACATCACCGGTGTAAGACCAAATTCCGGCATTCTGCTCAAACTAGCGATGAGTGTGGGCGTCCCCAAAATAGACAGCGCTACCAAGGTGGTATTGCATATACGGCTTCTTAGCTCGGCCAGCTGCCCATCTAAATCTAGGGGTGCTTCAAGATCAGATGAGCGCGACACGGGCTAGAGGTCTCCCGCTTGTGGGTTGGCTATGGGCAACTGAATCGTGAACATTGCACCATTTTCAGTGTTACAAACACTGATATCGCCGCCCACTTCATCGACAATATTCTTACAAATAAAGAGCCCCAACCCGGTGCCTTTATCGGCCTCTTTGGTGGTAAAAAATTGATCGAACACTCGATTCATAACGTCTTTTGATATCCCTCCCGCAGAGTCCTCAATGGTCAGCGTGACCCGGTCATTATTGGCGACTACAACAACACTTATCCACTTATTCTCTGGATTAACGACGTCAATAACATCGGTAGCGTTACCAATGATGTTCAACAATATTTGATCAAGCCGCAGAGGGTAAACAGCTACTGTTGGCAAATTCTCTGCCAAAGAAAGCCTAAGCTCAATACCCCTTTTCATCAATTGAGGATCGAGAATTAGGCGACACCCGTCAATCGCGATGTGAATGTCACTCGCCAATACTTCGTTGGCAGACATTCTTGATGATTTGCGTACATGGTCGGCCAAATCGGTGGCTCTATCCACCAAGCTTATCACTTGTCCCAACTTAGTAGGCAGCATCTCAAGTGCCTTTGTCGGGTGAATGCTAGCAGCTCGCAGTAAGTTCTCGGTCATCAGTTTTATCGCCGCCAATGGTTGCTTCAATTCGTGAGATATACTGGCTGCCAATTCTCCCAGCCGCGCGAGTTGCGTTATGCGCTCTAGCGCATAAGCTTGTTCAATTTCACGCTTTTGTGCCTGCAGATCTGACTGTAACTTGTTGGCGAGCACAAACGTGAAGATGACTCCTTGAAACATAACGCCCACTATAAGAACGCCATTGAATTGCGGTCCGAGTAGACCCCGAAAATGCAACACAGCTAAAATCGAGGCGCATAACCAACCTATCCAGCCGAGGCTGATGTATTTTGCGGAGGAATAGCCGAATTTTTGACCTGCGATGATCACGGTCGTAATGCCTAATAACAAAACGACACCCAGACCTAATTTAGAAAACAGCTGCAATCCGACTGATGGATCTATCAGGGTGGCCACAAGCATAATGAGTGACAGAGGAAGGTTACAAAAAAACGTGACGTAGCGAATCACGTTACTATGCAAGTCTCGGTACAGCGCGTTCAATGTCAAGGCAAAGAAAACATAAGATCCAGCACCGGCGATCTCTGTAAAATTTATGGGCACATTGACTACTGGCTGCAGGTACGCGATACCCCCTAATCGTGCTATCGCCACGCCCCCAGACAAAGCTAAATACAGCGCGTAGTAACCAAAAACAGGTCGTCGGGAAGTGACAAAGTAGAACGCGTTTAATAAGCACAAACTCGCTAAAATAGTCACCGCGCTAACCAGCACCGTGGTGCTCCACGCGAGCTGCGTGGCATATTCTCGACTATTTATCACCCTGTAATTTATCCGGATGGGTGTCGAACTACTGACCTGGCGAATATAAATTTTTCTGACTTGCCCCGCCTCAAGCTCATAGGCAAACATGGCTTGGTGAGTCTCTGTTGAGCGCTCCGCTATGGGGATATTTGCCCCTAGCTGCTGTTTTGATAGCACGCCATTATCTTGGCTGTAAGCCAAAAGCGGCTGCAAGGGGAAGTAAGGTAAGACAATGGTTAATGCTTTACGATGAGGACTAGCATTGTTTAGCGTAACCTCTACCCACCACGCGGAATCACTGAAGCCAATAAAAGGGTCTTTTCTGGCGCTGAATAAGGCCTCTTGGCCATCAATAACAAATTGCGCCGTCGCATTGCCTGTCGTGTCCTCCCACACACGGTAATCCGCGCATACAGGGCTGGCAAACAGCAGCAGCAGCATAAAGGTTTTCAACAGAGACATGGCAGAATCATGGGGCCTTAAGGGCTATCAACGCTACATCATACAGCGTTTTAGCAGCGCAAAAAGCAGCTGCCGTGCGCTAACACCTTGAAGTAGCGTTTTTTTTAGTAAACGATAACCAGTGGGCGATCTCAGCTAGACATGCCTACGATAACGCCTTGGGGGCCTCAGAGCACACAGCATTCACTGAAAGCTCGGGTGTTCGTAGTTCATACAGCCATTATGATTCTGATACTGATGACTCGGTACTACTGAGCATCTCACTGGGCGCTTCAATCGGCATGATGATCTCATTGCGACGTAGAAACGGTAAGGTCCACGGCGGATCATATTGATTCATCGTCGGTGATCCGAGCATCGTTAGGGACTGGGCGTCAATGAAATTCAAAAGTGTCTGCCAATGCTCATTGACTCTCTCTTCGGTTGCTCTGCCAGAGAAGCGGATAACAATGGCATGGTAAGCGGGCTGGGCAACAAATTGCACGCGCTCATCATCAGGTTCTGGTAGCTCATCCAACCGCCATTTTGTCGGCATCATAAACGCCATGGTAGCGTCAGGATTGCCTTTCATGCTGCGTTGCACCGGCGCGGTCATGGCAATCTCCTGCTCAGCAGCATTACCGCCAAATATATAGCCCGCTAAGATGCGAAATCCCGAGTTTTCCCCGGCTGCCATTGTCGTCTGGGCCAGAACCCTCGGTGCGTAGTAGCGTATTTCAACAGTCGGGTCGTCCCAAGATTTCAGAAGCTCGTAAGCAGGCTCCTCAATGGCCTTCGCGTGAATAGCGGCTGCGCCCATAAAAAAAATAGTTATTCGTGTAACAAAGTGCTTGATCATATCGTTCGTGCATCCAAAGATTTATCCCCGCACAGTATACGCACTATTGTGCTGACTGAATCTTTGCTAAGACTACATTTGATGTCGTGGGTGATACTGAAGTCATCGCCAACTACTGAGCAAGCTATCTGAACCGAGCTCGCAGGCGAAAACAGAAGTAGGATTTGGATCGGTTTCAAGCGCATTAATAACACGATTTGCAAAATCGGCAGCCTTCTCTCCAGACGAACGCATCAGCAATAGCTTTTCCTGCCTCGACTCCGCTAATCCTGACGCAATAAGTGCTGCCGCATAGGCCTCGACATCTTCAGGGCGATACCACTTGTCTGGATTGACCCTCGCACGTTCAAACAGGGAAACTGCGGTGCTGTACATCCCTCGTGAGCCGGCAACCCAGGCAAGTGTCTTTGCAACCCGATAGTGTTTGAGAAAAGCCACCTCCATCTCTGCAGGAAAGGCTGCCCCATCCTTTTTGATCTCTTCCAGCGCAAGCACCCCTCGGTGCAGCGCTTCAACCAGCGACAGCCCCCGAGAACTTTTTGAAAAACCTTCGGGAATCCTCGCTTGGTAATCTACAAATTTCGTTAATTCAGCTTTTACAGCCTCCGCCTTGCCACTCCCTCCCCAGCATCGTGGTTGGGCGAGTAGCTCCGTGGCCACAGGGAAGCGCCCAAATCCCCGGCGAAACAGTAAGAAGAATTGATCTGCATCATCAATGGTATAGCGCTCATCCCGGGCAGCCGACTCGGCGAGAATGTGGAAATCATTGCGGGACAGTACAAAGTCGGCCGCTACCGGTACCGAGGTCGCTCTTGTGAATATTTCGCGATTGTTTCTTGCTAGTACGTTCTCCCGCACAGCCTTATCTGGAAACAACATATTGGATCGGCCGTCTTGGTGAGTTTTTAACTGCGGATGAAAATAAGCAATGTATCCCCCGAAGTCGAATATTGAATACACGTTACCCTCAACACGATGTAAACTGTACTCCAATCCAATCGGGTAACGAGCTGGATACAGCACCCCAAATGAAGGATTTTTCAGGTGGTTACCTGGATGAAACCACCAAGCAGCAATGCAGACGATGGCCAGCCCCCGCGTCAAAAAAATTCGACCACTGGAGCGCCACCACCGATCATAAGCCGCTAAGCTTGAACATATCCAAGGAAGCAGCGCAATGACCACCCAAGGGATAGCCCTACTCATGGTGATTGACAAATAGCCGAAGCCCCCCAACAGGAGTAACGGTATCCATTGTCGTTTATGTAGCCATCGGAGCAGCGCGAGAAGAACAAAGGGAGACATAATAAATAGCGCGGCCATTTGCTGGGTCTCGGGCGTCCGATACTCCTTAATCCATTGTAGATCGACGCCATCAACTTGCTGGACCAATGCCCCTAACACTATGTTTTCAACATCGGGGTTGACGAAACCTAGCAGCAAAAACAAAGTTCCAGACGTTACGCCAAATAAGAACAGGGATCGATCTCGCCGAACGCATCCGTCAAGGGTTTGCCCAAGGGAATAAGCTCCCGCAGCTAAAAAACAAAGAATGGCGCCCGAATGAATCATTGCAGCCATAATGAGTAATACTGAAGGCATCCATAGACTCTGGTAGGACCAACGATGTCTAAACATCAATGTCCAAGCAGACATCAGGAGAAGCAACGGATAAATCAATATTTCTGGTCGCGCAATCGCCCGCGCTTGTAGTGCTGCCAGTAAAATAATAGTGCCCATTATCGACACCCAAATGCCCCACCCTTGCCGCAGGCAAATGCAAAACCAAGCAAACAGCGTTATCCAAAATGCGATAGCCTTGGTCGCCTGTATACCCACATTGACGCCCATCCACTCGGTCAAGGTATAGGCAAGAGCCTGAAAGAGAATCGGCGGATACCCGCTTAGGGGTTGTCCGTTAAAGGTATAGGTCAAATGATCGTAAAAGGGAGAAAGACCACTCTCCCAAAAATCACGAAACATGGCGATATGCCAAAAGATATCAAGCGAGCGTATCTGAGAAAGTGAACAGGTCCAAGCTAGGGGAAAGGCAAGCATGAGAAGCAATGGATAACGGAGGCGAAAAATCATTGGACTCGATCCTAAGAACAGCTCCCTGAGTCGTGAATCATAACAGCCCCATATATCGCAACATACGGGTTTTTTGAAAGACGGATATGAGTGCCCCGCAAGGTCTGGGATACCGCCTAACCCGTTCGACACGCTAGCTCAGTGGTACACACCCTAAGTCTTCTTGCGACTGCAGGTCATTATTGGTGACGCATAAACCGCTGGGCAATGTTTCTGGCACATACCGCATCAACGCTGCATCATACAAACTCTGCTCTAAAAAAATCACTAAGTGACTCACTTCCTCCTCAGTTAATTCTAACGGTATGAATCGATAGTCGAGGTCAGTCATGTCGACATCCACATGTTGAGGGGCCGCTGCCGTCGTAGACATTAGCTGTCCCACAGTCCAGGAAACAAACTCATAGCGTTGTCCCGCAATATTTTCTGGCGCAGAAGCTTGCGCTTGGGCGTATCAGTCGTGATAAGCACTTTGGCCAATGATGACCCGAGGTGGTAAAATGGCCAATCGGTGCCAAACAACAAACGATCCTCATTGCTACGCTCAATCATGGCTTCCAGCATAGTCAAACTCTGACCATGAATACCTAACCACGCATTATCGTAGCGAGCGGCAAGCGCAATCATAGCCTCACTATCTCGCGCCCCCGCATGTCCGAGAATATATTGAAGGTTTGGAAATTCGGCCAGCGCCGCCTCGTAATGCCTAGGCATCGCATACCGATGCGTCAGTTCCGGCTCAATGCCCGCCCTGCCACCATGAAAAAAAACCACCAATCCTAGCTTCTGCGCTTCGGCATAAAGATCCATCAATGCCGGCTCATCGGGGTAGAATCGCTGCACGGTGGGATGCAGCTTAATGACGCGTCCGCCGCGCGCCGCCTCGAGACGCATTCGGCTAATGGCATCACCTGCCCGCGGGTGCACCGACAAACCCACATGCAAGCGCTGATGCTGTTGAGCCGCATTGACCGCGGCATGCCAATCATCAGCCAGCTGATCACCGAAGGGAAGCCCCAGCTTAATCGGTAGTAACATGGCCTGCTGTACACGCATAGCGTCCATCTCGCGCAGCAAGTTAGGTATGGTTTGCGTTTGCGCAAACCGGCTTCCCCAAACGGCTTGGGCTGCGGTGCTCATAGTTAACGCGTCCAGCCCTTGTTTAGAAAAATTTCCGTTAATGTATATATCCAAGTCGAGGGGGCAGCCTGGGTTTGTTGCATCGCAATCTAAGAGGTGCATTACCCGGGGTGTTGAAGCGAGTAGGTCAAGGTGGGGTCGAAAGAGCACCGACATACCCAAATGGCAGTGCACATCAATCGAGTAAGGAACGCTGTCGTCGTTACAGCGGAGCAAGCCGTCAGTATCGAGTTCAAACCACGGCAACTCCGCCAAACCGCGATAACCGGCGTAAACGTGGTGTCCATAAAGGCCTTGCCCCCGGGATTTTTGCTCAACCGCGCGCTGCTGTGTCAGCAGGGCTATGTCAGCCTCGGTGTATCTTTCAGGCGGTGGTGAACCACATCCGGCAAGCCCTAGGCCGGCTATCGCTGCCCCACTACTCAGCAGTAAAGCTCTTCGCTGGTCATCAATAGGATGGCGCGTAGACATACTTTGCTACCCTCGCGAATAATATCCCCAATGTTAGCACGGTGTGTATTGCACCCGAGCGCAACTGAGCAGATAGTGTCAACCCACGCATTAATCGTTCTGGATTTGTGGGGAAATTGCCCCTATTGAGAGCTCGTGCATGCCGGTAGAAATTCTAGAGACAACCGCATATTCATTCGGCGTATAAGATGGATGAAAGGGCTATCGGAAAAAAATCTTGCAGCATCCCGATGCGTTAGATGGGTTGAATTAGGCAATGGACATCCAGAACAATACGAGTTTTCTCCTCGGTGGAGAACTTACGGCGGGTCTTACGCCGGATGTCCTTGACCATTTCTGCAGTGTTTGAGCGCCTGTGTCGGTATATTTCCTGCCGTGGCAGTTCCTCGCCTGTCACTGGGCTCCATCGGCAAGGTGGTTTACACCCTGAAGACGCCGTACCGGGAAAGCTTGCCCCATGAGGCAGCGAATGCTTTGGGCATGGAACGACACAGGTGGCCTTCGAGCCCGTGGATTTCATCGCCCGCTTGGCTGCCCTGGTGCCTAAGCCCTTCTCAGGGTTTGCTAGACACCTAATAGNNAATAGCGTTAAAATGTAACTCTATTGGAGATGTTGATGACCAGCAAGCGATATACACAAGAATTCAAGATCGACGCGGTAAAGCAAGTCATAGATCGCGGCTATTCCGTAGCTGATGTCGCCGTACGGCTCGGGCCATAGAAGATCAGCTTGTTGAGGTTAATAAAGCAATTCTATGTAGCTAGTGGCGCGACGTATGGCAGTCCCTGAATCCATCAGGACCTGCGTGAATCCGGTGAAGGCTGTAGCGTTCACCGTGTTGCTCGGATTATGCGTGAGAACAAGCTCAAAGCGCAGATCGGATACAAACGCCGCTATATCAAGGGTGGCAAGTTGGCGAGTGTTGCGGCGAATGTACTGGATCGAAACTTTGATCCCGACGAGTCTACTCGCGCGTGGGTGAGCGACATTACCTATGTTCGCACCTACGAGGGATTTTTGTATGTTGCAACGGTTCTGGACCTGTTTTCTCGGCGCATCGTAGGTTGATCGATGGATAAAACCATGGATCGACACTTGGTTATCAGGGCGCTGCTTATGGCGGTTTGGAGGCGTCAACCGAACGAACCGGTGCGAGTGCACAGCGATCAGGGCAGCCAATATGGGAGTGCTGACTACCTGGCATTTATTCGGGAGAACAATCTTGAGCCATCGATGAGCCGGCGAGGCAACTGTCACGACAATGCTGTTGCTGAAAGCTTTTTTGCTACATTCAAGAAGCGGGTTATTCAGAAAAAGATCTACGCAACGCGCGAAGAAGCCAAGGGCGAGATATTCAATTTTATTGAGATGTTCTACAATCCAGTGAAACGTCACAGCCATACTGGCGGCGTGTCGCCGGCAAAGTTTAAAGAAGCCAATTTTTCTAGGCTAGAGGGCGTCTAGTAAACCCTGGGAAGTCCAGTCTACATATGTTGTTTATTGGGGTAAGGTTACCCTTAAGCGCAGAACTGATTAATAGATTTTTAGCCATTGGTAGCCTCCCAAACAATGCTGGCGGCATTTTGCCTAAAGCGATATTTTTAGAGCACCTTATGTTGATCAAGACTCCTGAAAGATATCCCACTGCAATACGAATCAAATTTCTTTGTGGGTACGTGGTCATGGCTATAGCTTCCGGTTGTGGTGGTGGCGGGTCAGGCGACGCCATCACAAATACCTCCGTCCTCAGCAACAAATCGCCTGTGGCTGTCATTGAATCCTTGACCACTGACTACATTGCAGGCAGGGCCGTAGAAATCACATCAGCGTCGAGTACCGATGAGGATGGAGACACGCTATCTATAAAATGGGAGCTCGACTCACCCAGTGGGAGTTATGCTTCACTCGAAGAGGCTGACACCGACGTTGTGCAATTTGAGCCCGATATGGCTGACACGTTTACAATCCGCCTTGAAGTCACCGACGGGCGAGGTGGCGTAGATCGGGCTTCGCTTGACATTACCCCATCCCTACCAACGCCGGACGCCTTACCCTTGTTCGCAAGCACTGCCCCTCCTACACCCAAGATAAAAGATCGAACCGATGCTGTTCGTCTACTCTATCAGGGTACGTTCGGACCAAGAGATGGCGATATTGACGCACTGATTCAGCAGGGGGCCGCAGCCTGGTTCGAGGATCAGACCACAATGGATCTGCATTCTTACACCAGCGCCTGGGAATCAATAGCCGCTGATTTCAATGACATCGATAGTGGTGAGAACGCCAATTTCAGGCAGCTGAGTCA
>DGPA01000046.1:2121-4796 GCA_002389505.1 Halieaceae bacterium UBA4452 | reverse complement strand
ATGTTTGTGATTTCAGATCGATTTGATTTCGCAGGCCAAGATGAATTAATGATGGGTTACGCCGATACCCTGCATCGCAATGCCTTTGGCAACTACAGAGATTTGCTCCGTGAGGTAACGTTACATCCGGCGATGGGCATGTTTCTCGCCATGCTTGGCAATGAAAAAGCAGACCTCGAAAGAAACATTCGGCCCGATGAGAATTTTTCTCGAGAAGTCATGCAGCTATTTACAGTTGGCTTGCAACTGCTTAATCAAGACGGCACTCCGATAATCGATGAGGCGACAAACCTACCGGTACAGACCTATAGCCCCGTAGACGTACAAAACTACGCCGCAGCTCTTACAGGCTGGTACTTTGCAGACCAACCATCGTACAAATTCGGCGATACCTTTCACTCAGTAGAATGGCAAGATCGGCTCGCTCCAATGACCCCGTACGAAGACTTTCACCAAAAAACGCAAAAGAAGCTTTTGCGCAATTACTATGTACCGGCCGGGGCATCTGCGACAGAGAGCCTCGAGGTCGTCATTGACAGCTTATTTTACCACCCAAATTTAGGCCCTTTTGTCGCTCGCCACTTGATCAAGAATTTTGTCACCAGCAATCCATCGACAGATTACTTAGCGCGGGTGGTTGCGGTCTTTAACAGTAACGCGGACGGAGAGCGCGGACATTTGTTGTCAGTGGTGCAGGCCGTACTATTTGACCCCGAGGCCCGTAAAGCAGCGCCAGAGCAACCGGAGCACTTTGGTAGAGTTAAAGACCCTCTCTTGAAGTTCGTCAATTTTAACCGACTGTTCAATGTCGGCAGTTATCTGGAGAACAATAACTATTTGGGAAACCGACCGAGCCAAACGTTCTTAGGCGCACACAGCGTATTTAATTTTTATAGCCCCACATACACGCCCAACGGTCAATTCGCTGATCTGGGCTTGGTAGCCCCCGAGCTTCAAGTTATCACTCCGGAAACCATCGTCTCTGACGCCTCGCTAGTTGCTTACGTGTCAACTCGAGAGCAGCTCGCTTATTGGTACTCCGTCGACCCCTCAGATGAATTCACGGAGCATTTGAACTATGCAGTGGTGCACGACTTAGCGCCGCTTATTGATCGCCTGAAAACGTCAGGCCTGAGCGAGGTCATTGACTTCCTCGACGAATACATGACCCAAAGACAGCTCTCTGCATCGATGAAAAATGAGCTGCTCGAGTATTTCTCGCCCAAAATACAGCAAACGCTGTCGGCTGATTACTTTCAATCGGAAGCACATCGAACTGCTGATATTGACGGATTATTAGGCAGTTTGATCTATCAGATTTCGCTAACGCCAGAGTACTCACAGCAAAAATAGGAAATGCTGATAATGAATAGAAGGACCTTTTTAAAGTCTGGGTTGGCCTCATTCGGTGTTTCGTCCAGCAATTTATTCTTAGGCTCGGGCCTTGGGCTGCTCAGCAATCTGTCCGCTGCCAGCAGTTCAGCGCCAACTGACTTTAAGACTCTTGTCATGGTCTTTTTGCACGGCGGCATGGACTCACTCGGCTTAATTGTTCCTTCACAAAACGATTCTTATGAGCGCTACAAAAATATCCGACAGAATCTTGCTTTTGAGCAAGACGCACTCATTGATTTTGGTCTAGCCGACTTCGGCGCGCCCGCCTTCTGTCAAAACATGGCGAATCTGTATCAGAGTGGCAAGCTCGCTTGGATGGCCAATGTCGGCCCTCTCCGCCAGCCAACGACAAAACAGATGATCGAGCAAAACGCCAATGCCATGCCTATATTTATTGGCTCACATAACTCTCAAGTTAATCTCTGGCAGAGCGGTGGCATGAACCCCAACGCAAGAGAGGGATGGGGAGCCAGAATGGTGGAGCTAATGCAGCCGCAATCAACGGCCATTACACCCAATATCTCTTTAGACAGATCGCAGCTTTTTACTACGACGTTAAACATGCCGACATTTACCGTTGACCCACGGGGCGTGAACAATATTCCACGAATCTACGATGAAAATCGGATTCCTGACGAGCAAGTTCTATTTTATGACCTTCAAGATCACCAGCGCACCAATCTTCTGGGGGCCGAGCTTGCGAACCGAAATATTCGTACGCTTGAGAGCTCGGCCGAGCTAAGCGCAATACTGAAAAACACAAACGACACACCCGTCATGTATCCGTCTACTACCGGACACGCTGCAGGCAACTTTCAGCAGCAACTTAAAATGGCCGCCCGGTTAATTGAAGCAGCACCAAGCCTGAATCAGAATCGACAGGTCATCATGGTTCAAATGCATGGTTATGACACTCATGACAATCAGGACAGAGACCTTCCCTATTTAGTGTCTGCATTATTTGAAAATCTAGAATCATTTCAGAACGACATTGAGGCTCGAGCGGTAGATGAGCGTGTCGTGACCTTTAGCCAGTCGGACTTTGGACGTACACCTACGATTAACGCGAATGGCACTGATCATGGCTGGGGTGGTCATTACTTCGTCATGGGATCGCCAGTGAACGGTGGTCAGTTGATTGGTGAAGTCCCCGCGTTCGATGTTGAAACCGACAAAATGCTCTACAACTTGTCGATTCCCGATATCAGCGTTGAACAGTACGCATCTAACTTGGCTAGATGGTTTGGCTTGAGTCAGTCAGATATTCTTGAAGTGTTCCC
>DGPA01000046.1:0-1977 GCA_002389505.1 Halieaceae bacterium UBA4452 | reverse complement strand
CCAAAAACAGACCTCTTTGTAACTGCTTTTCAACTCATCAACATATATAAAACAAATTGGTTATGGAGGCCTATTACTCCCACTCAATAGTTGCAGATTTAAAGAGCCTTATAAACGAAGGGCTACAAGCACGAAAATAAAAGCGTGTAACTTTCGTGTAACTCTCTATCTACCATAATCGATTGCTGAAAGTTAATTTTCTCATCAATATCAACAAACTTTCATTCTCTTATTACACAGCGTGTAACTTTATTTCATAACTTTAATTTTCCACCAAATAATAACGGGGGTTATCAATGCGGTTGGAAGAACCCACCATATCCACACAGGCTCAATATTAACATTCACAACTAAAACAGCGGTAATCACTGCAATGGTTCCACCCATCATATTGCTCAAGTGTCTTCCTATTCTTTCTTTTCCGATGGCTGTTTTGTTCTTATGACTCTTAAAATCACCGTAACCCAAAACAATAGCCAAAAACCCAAAAACTAAAAGAGGTATGTATTGAGAGTTGTTATTCATGAAGTAAATTGCAGCCAGTATCCACATCCCCGCTCCGGATAAAAGCATCAATCCCACAGCAATCCAATCCAAAGTAGTAGCTATACCTTTTCTGTTTCTAGCAAAGCGGATGCCTGAAAAAGCCAAATAGAAAGAAAAGAACGCTATTAAAAATAAAAAGATGTTGCTGGTGATAATCGACATTGGAATAGCTGTTAAGAAGATAGCAACCATGCACCAGAAATATGTTCTACCTGAAAGCACATGCAGTCTTTTACCTTTCTCAGAGGAAACTGCTAGAGCAGCACTAATCAAAGCAAACATTCCTGCAAGAATATGTATCGGTAATAGAATTTGTATCATCTTATTACAACTCAATAGTGACGATTTCTGAAACCCTTACTCTACTTGGCTTTGATGGAAGCTGAAACGGAGTGTGTTGTGAGTGTGTTGCAAACAGGTTATTTTCAATTTGTTCCCTTCCATCATTATCAATAACCTACCATGTTCTAACTACAAACTGTGTGGTAAGACACTAAATCAATTCTGAGATTCCGATATTACAAAATGTTCGAGTAGTAATAACTGGTTTTCAGCAAGAGCTCTTCCGACAGGGGCAAAGTACCGAGAGTTGAGATCCTTCAAAGTTACGTTTTCTTTTACCGAATAACCATTTTGTGAAAGTACGCTTTCTATTTCTTCAGCACCGTAGAACGATATCCAAGGTTCACCTACTTTTGCTGATCCATACGTTATTAATTTGGCTCGTTTTTCTGCGTTTGGATAACCCTTCCCAAAGCAAGCCTCAGGATTATTATCAAGAAGTTCGCTCACATACGAAATAAAAAAAATTGAACTGGCTTTTTGAGTAAGCGTAGCCACTTCTTTGATCGTCGAACTGAAAGCTTCTTTAGTGATGTACTGCGATACGCCCTCGAGCGTAAAGACGGTGGATTTGCTTTGATCGAAACCCGAATCCATAAGTTGTTCAGTTAACGATTGGTGAGTGAAATCAACAGCCACATAAGTGATATTTTCTGAATTGGGTAGTTCTTTGGGAAGTTTAGAGCGCTTTCTAGACTGAACTTCAGGCTGATCCACTTCAAAAATTCTTAGTGATGACGGAAGTTTCAGTCGATGAGCTCGGGAGTCATATCCCGCTCCCAAAATGACATATTGCTCAACTCCACTGGCAGCACTAGCTTTAATTAGATCATCGATGAAGCGCGTACGCGAAATCAGATGTTCGTGGAAACCGGGTACAACTTTTTGACCCAACCAGACGTTGAACTCATGCCCCATAAATTTGATAAAGCTAGCACCTAGTACAAACCTATCCGCGTAAGGATCATTTATGATACGTTCCTCAGGTTTGGCTAAAGTTTCTATCAACCGTTGCTTTGCTACTCCCTGGGCTGTACCGTCTTTTCTAAAAAATGATTCACTCATAGTTGCGTTCATTCCCACTCAATA
>DGPA01000035.1 GCA_002389505.1 Halieaceae bacterium UBA4452 | reverse complement strand
GAACCTGCAACCTACGGCTTAGAAGGCCGTTGCACTATCCGGTTGTGCTACGAGCGGAACGAGCGAGAGTATGCCACAGGCCACTCAGTAGGCGCCACTGAACTGACCATTTATGCCGCTAGACGCCGCTCAATATTGACAAAAAAAGGGTAATGAGCGTTTTCTGCTGGGTTGCAAGGTGCCGGCGGTGCAGCACTATCACCCTAGGGTGGCGCAGGTGATCGACATGGATAGCAGCGACTCAATAGGGTGAGAAAGTTGACGTATGTTTATCCGTCGCTGAGCTCTGCGCCAGAGTGATCAACCCGCAGGCCTTTGAGTAACGCCCGCGTGCTGGCTTCCAGTACTTGTTCGGCGGTGGATGCTTGATTGAATAAATCCAGCATGCCATTGTGCTCTAGGGTGGCGATGCCGTGCGCTACTGCCCACAGCTGGGTGGCCACAGACAGGGCCATCGGATCGTCGCCGCTTCTGGGAGCGCCGGTCGCGAGTGGCGTAATCTGATCACAATAAGCCGCCACTGAGTCGGCTAATCCATCAAAGCCGCTGCGTTTTTGGTGCGCGACTAAACGGCGCTCTTCTGTGTCGCCGCGATCCTCCCACATGAGGCTAAAAAATGCGCGTTTTTCCCGAGCATAAGCTAGGTAGCTGTGTCCTAAGGCGACAATCATGGTCACTGAACCGGCCGGAAACTCGTCCCGCTGCAGGGTGTGCTCTACCGTCTCAGCCAAACCGATAAAGGCCAGATCTCTTACGCTTCGAAGCAGGTCTTCTTTGTCATTAAAATGTCGATAGGGCGCGCCAACGCTAACGCCTGCCTGTCGAGCTGCGTCAGTGATACTAAACTCAAGGGAGCCCTGCGCTTCAATGATCCGTGCTGCAGAAGTAATGAGCGCATTACGAAGATTACCGTGATGATAATTTTTTATGGCTTGGTTCATAGAATTATCTGCCCCCGGCAATGGAGTTAACGTCTCCCGGTAGCTGCGCACGTTGAGATAGTGTCAGGAGAAATAGGGGCGGCACTAAATAAAACGAAATCACGGTCGATAATAAAACACCACCCGCAATGGCCATGGCGAAGGGTGGCCAAAATTGACTGCCTTCAAGAATCAACGGAAGGAAACCACCGAAAGTGGTCACCGTGGTCGATACAATGTGCCGACTGGCGTCGAGCACCACTTGGCGAATGGCGGAGATATCGCCGTGGCTGGCACCGGTATCTTGTTGCAATGCAGTGAGAATAATGATCGCTGCATTAATCGACACCCCTATTGAGCCAATGACGCCAATGAGCGCTTGAATACCTAACGGGTAGCGGAAAATAGCCAGCGCTAGAAAACTCAACCCAAAGGAGCAGAGGCAGACGAGAAGCGCCACTGCGGTGAGTCGCCAGGAATTGAACGTGAGCAAAATGGTGGCTATGAGCCCAACGACGATCATGCCCATGGGGGACTGCAAGTCTCTCACTACGCCCGCCCGTTCGTCTGCGTCACCACCAAAGGAATAGCGGTAGCCCATGGGGAGAGCAATAGGATTATTTTGTAAGTCACTTTGGAGGATTTTTAAGGCCTCCTCGGGGAGGACGCCTCGGGTGAGATAGCCTTGTACTCGATTGACGCGCTCGCCTTCATCACGTGAGATCGGACTGTCATCGGGTACCAGGCGCACCTCACCAAGGGACAGGAGCGGTACTGCGGCGAGACCATTGCTGGGGTTGGCAATGGGTACTCGCAGGCTACTAACAGCGTTGACAGTTGACCAGTCATCGCGAGTGAGGCGCGAACGGACGGGGAGTCGCTCGGTATCCTCTAACAATTCGCCCCCTAGCCGTCCACGCAAGGCAGCATCGATGGTATCAGCCACCCCATTGCGCTCCAGTCCCACCCGTCTAAGTTTATCTTCATGCAGATCAAACATGATTTTGGGTGCGCCGGTTTTCATGGACATTTGGGTATGGGTTACGTCGGCAATGGAACCCAGGCGCTGGCGAAATAACGCACCCAAGCGCTTTAGCTCGGCTATATTCGGTCCAATGATCAAGACTTCCAGTGGTGCGGCGACGGGTGGGCCTTGGTCAATGCCGCGCACAATAATTTGTGCTTGTCGATAACGTTCATCAAAGCGTTTTTGCAGTCGGCGAATTAAGGTGTCGGTGTGTTCCTCGTCCCTAGTCAGCACCAGCGCTTCCATCCATCCCGCAATGCCCTGCTTGTTAGATCGCATATTGTAATAAAAGGCTGGTGCGCTTTCACCGATACTCCAGTCCACTCTACGCACCAAGGGTTCTGCACGAAGGTCCTCATCGATAGCGTGAGCTAAACTCAGTGAATCTTCAATGGCCGCATTATCGGGCAGGGTGATCTGCAGGTAGAACTGGTCGCGATCAGTGCCCGGGAAAAATTGGTTGGTGAGCGTGGACGTCGTTATAAAGCCAGTGATCGGTAATGACAACGCCAATACAATGGCGCCAATGGGGTGGCGCATAGACCAGTCGAGGGTTCGAATAAAACAAGAGCGTACCCTTGGCGTCACCCATCCTGCCTGCCACCAGCGCGGCGTTGCCGACGTGATGCCACTGGGTAACCAGCGCGCTGCGAGAACCGGTGTGACCGTCAGCGCTAAAAACATCGATGAGACCAGCATAACAATGACAGATATGGCTATCGAGCCAAGAAAATCGCCGGCGGGACCTTTCAGTATCGCCATCGGTAGGAACGCGAGTACGGTGGTAATCGTGGAGGAAATGAGTGGCACCCGCAGCCGAGTGACGGCGCCAGCCATTGCTTCAACAGGCTTTAGACCTTCTAGAAGACGTTTACGTACTTCGTCCGCCATTACAATCGAGCCATCCACTAGTAATCCGAGTGCGACCACCAGACCAGTTAGTGACATTTGATGAATAGGCACCTCGAACTGTAGCAGAGCTATCATCGATAGCATTGTGCAGAGAGGCAGAACAACGGCCACCACGAGAGCCGCACGCCAGCCCAAGGACACTAACAAGACGACAAGAACAAGCCCGATGCCCATCAATAAATTGCTAGCGACTCCCGTTAAGCGTTCCTCGGTATAGCCGCTTTGATCGTAGCTGACGTCGATGGTGAGTCCTGCCGGCGCTTGACGTCGGTAGTCGGCTAAAAATGCATCGAAGCGAGAGCTGTAGTTATCGACTTGGTAGCCCTGATTCATTTCAACGCCCACTAAAATAGAGCGTTTACCTTGGGAGAGCGCGTAGCGACTAGCGGGCAATTTTTCCGTTTTTCTAATCGAAGCGATGTCGTCTAAGCGCAGTACTCTACCGTCCGCTAAGGCGCGTAGTTGCACTGCCCGCAATCGCTCTAAATCGGTGAATTCGCCGGTTAATTCGATAGTTAATGCACTTCCGCTACCCGTCAGTTTGCCTGCTGGTGCTTTAGCGTCAGCAGCTCTGAGCGCCTGCCTCACGCTGTCGATACTAAGGCCTAGCCGCGCCATTTTCGTTTCATCGATCTCGACGAGGACTTCTTCTTCCGGCAGCCCATAGAGCATCACGCGCTTGGTGAGTGGAATCCGTCGAGCCGCATCGGCAAATAATTCTGCTTCCCGACGCAATACCGAGGCGGGAATATCACGGCCGTCACGACTGCTGATGGCGACGATTTTCACAAAGGCGGTAATAATATCGTCATCAAAGGTAGGTGCTTGAACACTTTTTGGAAAAGAAGCGGCTTCTGAGGCAATAATATCGCGCAATTCTGACCACACTTGATTGATCTCCGCCAAGGATAAGCGGTAGTCGACCTCGATCATGATCACCGACACTCCACTGGCTGATGTGGATGTTATTTCATCAACCTCGGGTACCTCGCGGATGGCGTCCTCGATCGGTTTGGTAATAAGGGCTTCGACCCGGGCAGGACTAGCTCCTGGGAAAAAGGTCTGTATCTTTGCTACAAATGGCGTAATCGTCGGATCTTCTTGTCGACCCATAGAATTGTAGGAAGTCAATCCGATGGCTATCATGGCCATGATGAATAGTGCCAAGTAGCGCGGGTGATTAAAAAGATGGCGAGCGAGCATTAGTCCCATTCTCCGACCTGCGGGCTGACCGCAGAACCCGGACTCAAGCGCTGAAGGCCAGTGGCAATAATGTTGGCATTGTCGCCCAGCGTACCGCGCACAAAAACCCGCTGGCCCGTGCTATACAGTACTTCAACGACCTCACGTTGGGCTAAGAATCCCCCGTCGTTTTGCTCGACGACTAAAATATTCCATAATCCTCGGTCACCCTCGAGCAGTGCGCTCAGGGGTAGCCAGCCACCGTCGACAACAATCATCTCCTTGATGGTCAGTGCAACACTGCTACCAGTCCTGACTGTTGCACTTGCTGGGAGGCCGAAAACGACGCCCACGGTAAGCGTGGCGGGGTCTACATCGGTGCGAATCGTTTGTAGTGGTACTGAATAGCGTTGATCGCCAACGCTCAAGGCGTACTGTTGGCCAATCTGTAGCTGGGTACTTAACTGGGGTGGGACGCCAATGTGGGCTTCATAACCGGTGTCGGAGACTAGGCGTAGAGCGGGGGTGCCCGCGTTAATTACCGCACCTTCCTCTACGAGTCGTGCGGCAATGACGCCATCATAGGGCGCACGTAAGGTGCTTTTGTCAATGTCTATCTCCGCGCTATGGAGTCGAGCTAGTGCGGCGCGCTGTGCCGCTTGTAGAGCTTCCTCACCGAGGCGCGCCTCGTCAAATGCCTGCTGGGAAGCTAGGCCTTTTGTTGTTAAATCTGCCAGACGCTGGCGTTGCAAGCCCGCCAATTTGCGCTCGCTGTCGATTTGATCTAGGGTCGCCCGCGCCGCGGCTAATTGAGCCATTCGCCTGTCGGTATTGAGGGTTGCTAAGACATCATTCTGGATAACCCGGGTACCCGCTCTAACGGGCATGGTTTGCACTGTCCCTGAGACTTCAAATCCCAATGCACTGTCGCTTTTTGGGCGCACGATTCCTAGTAGACGCGTATTGCGCAGGTAGTGTTTTTGTCGCTCGTAGGGCACGACGGTTACCGGTAGTGGTGGAGAATCGCTCGACACCGTTTCGGTCTTGTTGAGGCGGATCAATGCTGTGGCAGCAGCAATAGCGAAGAGCGCGATGACTGTCGCTACAACAGAACCTCGCGTTAGTAAACCAACAGCCATTAAGTCGACTCCAAAGATGAGCGGCTGCGGTCTCGTTAGGTCCACAGTCGCTCAATGTGAATTGCATTTACATTGGTGAGCGTAACAAATTTACCCGCCGGCGAATAGGGCTGAAAAGCGACTTTTTATTGGCATTTACGCAAAGACGATCCCCAGTAGCTTGCGTCCCTCTCGGGATTTCGCGACACTAGGCGTCCTCGTGTGTTGCACGGGTCTTTATGGTGACCTGAGCGGTCCCCTCGCAGCGATAGGTAGTGAACCCCGCCAGGCCCGGAAGGGAGCAACGGTAGTTACTGATTCGGGTGCCGGGGTGTGGCTGTTCAGGTCGCCTCCTTATTTTTTCTTTCCCTAGCTAGTGGTCAATGTGGGGCAAGAGGCAGGACGGTAAAGCCATGAGCTATCAAGTTCTCGCACGTAAGTGGCGCCCCGGTACTTTTCGGGAGATGGTCGGGCAGCAACACGTCCTACGTGCGCTTATCAATGCACTGGACCACGATCGGCTGCATCACGCCTATTTGTTTACCGGCACTCGTGGGGTCGGTAAAACGACGGTCGCTCGTATTCTCGCCAAATGCCTCAACTGTGAAGTGGGGGTAAGCTCTGAACCGTGCGGTGACTGCGCATCGTGCTGCGAAATCGCCGAGGGACGATCGATCGATCTATTGGAAGTAGACGCCGCCTCGCGCACAAAAGTCGAAGATACCCGAGAGTTGCTTGAGAACGTGCAGTACGCGCCCTCTCGATCACGGTTTAAGATTTATCTCATCGATGAAGTGCACATGCTGTCGAATCACAGTTTCAATGCTCTGCTAAAAACGCTCGAGGAACCACCACCGCACGCCAAATTTCTGCTGGCCACTACCGATCCTCAAAAATTACCGGCCACTGTACTCTCCCGCTGCTTACAATTTAACCTGAAGAAT
>DGPA01000041.1:102852-120165 GCA_002389505.1 Halieaceae bacterium UBA4452 | reverse complement strand
ATGATCAAACTCTTCAGTTGAAGAATCTTTAACCTCTACTTCGCAGTAAGAGGGGATAGTTACGCAGTAACCCGCTTGACTATCCAAATCTCAGCTCAGAAACATCAATCTAGAACTATTGAATTAATAGGTCACTTGTTGTTTCTGAAATAGTTGTGACAACTACTTCTAACAAGTGCCCACACATCTGTCTTCATCGAATTGTTAAGGTGCAAGCCGCCGCTAGGGCTGGCTTTTGCGGCGAGCTATTGCTCAACCGAGGCGCGTATCTTACGCAGTTTCTTACATCATGCAAGTCTTTTCTTTCACATACTCGCAATCAATTTTACACCGCGACGAACCTGTCACCCGTTGAGGTTGCTCGACGCGGACGCCGCATTCTACGCAGTTCTTAACGCCTTGCAAGCACTTTGTTTAAAATACTCACAAATTACTCATGGCCTACTTGTGGGGCAAAATACCCGCTAGCTATCAGGCACCCTTGTCAGCCAATTATCCTCGAGAATTTGTCGCCAACTCAGCGCGCAATGGCCCACCTGTTAGGTCAATACTGACCGTCGGCGCTGTAGGAATACCACCAGCCGCCACAGCAGTAACACAGCAAAGATGCCGCCATAAACTAAGGGTGTGCCAATATCAGATCGCGACAACCACAGCAGATGTAAAACCCCCAGCACCGCCACGCCATAGGCAAGCCGGTGAAGCTGGCGCCAGCGCTGTTTAAGTGTCCGGCGCATGGCGTCGGTAGAGGTAATCGCTAAAGGCAGCAGCAACAGCCAAGCCGAAGCGCCTACAATGACATAGGGTCTTTCCGCCAATTCCTCGACCAGAATCGGAGCGCTCCAGGCAATGTACACTTGAGCGAATAACAGCAGGTGGACCGTGGCGTAGAAAAAAGTGAACAGGCCCAACATGCGGCGATGTCGGAATAACAACGACCAGCCCAAGCGGCTAGCAGGCCGAGCCAGCAATACCAATACCAGTAGACGCAACGCCCATTCACCGGTGCCTTGCATAAGCGGCTCAGCGGGATCGGGGCCTAATGCATTGGTGGCGATCTGCCAGATCATCACCATAAGCGGTAGCAGCGCGCAGACGAATACCGTCTTGGGGGCGGGACCCGAGAGATTCGCTCGCACAATCGCACGAAAAGTCATTAATGGTGCTCTCGCTAATAAAACTTCTTGAGGTCCAACCCCTCATACAGAGGCGCCACCTGCGCTTCATAGCCATTGAACATCTGCGTCGCTATTCGATTGGGACTAAATAGCGATGAGGGCAATCGTCGTTCGTAACGCTGACTCCAACGCGGATGATCTACGTGGGGATTTACATTGCTGTAGAAGCCATACTCATTGGCAGCAAGGCTCTGCCAAGAGGTCTGCGGCTGACGACTGGTCAGCTCGATAGAGACAATGGATTTAATACTTTTAAATCCGTACTTCCAAGGCACGATTAACCGAAGTGGTGCGCCGCTCTGATTGGGTAATGTCCGGCCATAAAGGCCTACCGTCATCAGCGTAAGTGGGTGCAGTGCTTCATCAAGCCGCAGTCCTTCACGATACGGCCAATCAATAACCGAGGTGAATGAGCGAGTGCCGCGCATTTCCGCTGGACGATACAGCGTTTTGAAGGAAACGAATCGTGCGTCCGATGTGGGCTCGAAGCGCGCCAGTAATTCAGAGAGGGGGAAGCCTATCCAGGGCACCACCATTGACCATGCTTCGACACACCTGAAACGATAGATGCGTTCCTCTAGATCAAAGCCGCTCATAATATCTTCAAGATGGAGTGTGCCGGGCTTCTTCACTAAGCCACCGACCTCTATTGACCAAGGGTCTGTGGTCAGCGCATGGGCGTACTTGGCGGGATCGCTTTTATCAGTACCAAACTCATAAAAGTTATTGTAACTGGTAACGTCATCGAGGGGCGTCATCGGCTCATCGGTCTGACAGCCACTACAGTCTGTTTTGCTATAGGTTAAAGGCATAGAAGTACTAGCGCCTGAGGGCGCCACACCCGCTCCCACTGCGCCCGCGGCACTCAAGGCTGCCGCCTTCATGAACGCTCGACGCTGCAACCAAACGGGTTCGGGGGTAATCTCTGAGGAGGGTATAATTGGCCAGTTACGGATTCGTTGGGACATCTTCTTCAGTCTCCTCAGTGGGTGTTTTCTTCCTTAGGTTACGCTGTAAAAGCTGCGCCGGTCCAGAAAATGCGTAAATACAAGACAAACACCACAGCACCAAGGGAGGATCCAACGCCACCAGCCCCAACACGGTGACCAATAACAGAATTCGGGCAAAGGGAACCCGCGCCTCTAAGCGAACCGTTTTGAAGCTGTAGTAGGGGAACCGAGCAATCATTAAGAAGCCCACGGTAATCAATAGCGCCGCGTGCACCCAGGATAAAGGTGCGCCGCCGGCGGGTAATGCATACTCGTGACCTAGCCAGACGCTGCTGGCGACAACGCCTGCAGCCGCCGGACTGGCAAGACCGGTGAACACAGTTGAATCAGCATTACCGCGCTGGGTGTTAAAGCGCGCCAATCGTAATGCTGCACAAGCCGTATAGAGAAAAGCGGCTACCCAACCAAGCTTGCCTGCGTCAGCAAGTGCCCAATTGAACATCAACAGTGCCGGCGCTACACCGAAGGACACCATATCAGCGAGACTATCGTATTCAGCGCCAAAAGCACTTGTCGTCTTAGTTAACCGTGCAACCCGCCCGTCTAGTCCATCGAGCATGCCGGCCACAAAAATAGCGACTGCACCGGCGTAAAAATCGCCTTGCATGCCAGCGATCACAGCATAAAACCCAGCAAACAGTGCGCCCGTGGTTAACAAATTGGGGAGCCAATAAACACCTTTTGACCCTGAAGCGACGTCGTCAATGGAGCTGCGCTTTGCCCTAACGTCTTCTTCATAGTCGCCAACTAATGACGCAATAGGCCGCTCGATGTGCTCGGCAGCGCGCTCTAAATCATCATCGTCTGTGTTGGGCGGAACTGTGCTCTCGGTCATCAGACTATCTCGCTGTGGGCTAAACGAAAGTGTATAGCATACTCTAGCAGCTCTCCGGTTAGCATGCTCACCACGGTTAACAGCCCCAATAAATCAATACCGTTGGTTCGCAGCTTTTCCCTGAGGTTAAGGGTATACTGCTCGACGTTTTTTTCATTGGTCGATGGTTTGCAGCGCGCTGGCGGCTGAATTCAAACCCCCGCGCCCGGCTGCCAGTATCGTCGATCGCCTTGTTCTTACTACGCCAGCACTTCAGGAGACTACGGTGAGCAACTATTTCAATACCCTACCCTTGCGCGTCCAACTGCAGGAACTCGGTAAATGCCGATTTATGGATTCCTCAGAATTTGCCGATGGCGTTGAGCCATTAAAGGGCAAAAAAATTGTCATCATTGGCTGCGGCGCACAGGGACTTAATCAGGGCCTAAATCTACGCGACTCAGGCCTAGATGTCAGTTACACCTTGCGGCAAGCGGCCATTGACGAGAAGCGTGCCTCGTGGCAGCGAGCGACTGACAATGGCTTTGTCGTCGGCACCTATGAAGAGCTCATTCCTAGCGCCGATGTGGTAATGAACCTAACGCCTGATAAGCAGCATACGCCGGTGGTCACCACAGTCATGCCCCTCATGAAGGAAGGTGCCTGCTTAGACTATGCCCATGGCTTTAACTTGGTGGAAGAAGGCATGAAGGTACGTGCGGATATTACCGTGGTGATGTGCTGCCCTAAGTGCCCGGGTACAGAAGTACGCGAAGAATACCTGCGCGGCTTTGGCGTACCAACGTTGATCGCCGTTCATCGCGAGAACGACCCGAAGGGGGAAGGCATGGCCATTGCCAAAGCCTTGGCATCGGGTACCGGCGGTGATCGCGCGGGTGTTTTGGAGTCATCGCCCATTGCCGAAGTGAAATCGGACCTTATGGGAGAACAAACCATCCTCTGTGGCATGCTGCAAACAGGGTCGTTGCTGTGCTTTGACCGTATGGTAGAGCTTGGCATTGACGCCAGCTACGCAGCCAAGCTGGTGCAGTATG
This sequence comes from Halieaceae bacterium UBA4452, assembly GCA_002389505.1. Taxonomy (GTDB): domain Bacteria; phylum Pseudomonadota; class Gammaproteobacteria; order Pseudomonadales; family Halieaceae; genus Luminiphilus. The sequence goes on along the minus strand of DGPA01000041.1, from coordinate 116,108 downwards.
GCTGGGAGACGGTCACCGAGGGACTCAAACAAGGTGGCATTACCAACATGATGGATCGCCTGTCTAACCCGGCGAAATGTCGCGCATTTGAGCTGTCGGAAGCCATGAAACGGCTGTTGCGTCCGCTGTTTGAAAAGCATCAAGATGACATTATGTCAGGTGAATTTTCACGCACGATGATGGCGGACTGGGCAAATGACGACGCCAACCTGCTCAAATGGCGCGCAGAAACCAACGAAACAGCCTTCGAAAAGCAAGCACTCACCGATGGGCCTATTGATGAGCAGACCTATTATGATCAGGGTATTCTCATGATTGCCATGGTGAAAGCAGGGGTAGAGCTAGCCTTCGAGACTATGGTGTCGGCGGGTATCGTTGAAGAGTCCGCCTATTATGAATCGCTACACGAAACGCCGCTCATCGCCAATACCATTGCCCGCAAAAAACTCTATGAGATGAATGTTGTTATTTCTGACACGGCTGAGTACGGCTGTTATTTATTCGATCAGGCAGCTCGACCGTTGCTCAAAGATTTCGTCGCCACGCTCGGTACCGACGCCATTGGCGAGGGCATAGGTGGCAGCAATAGCACAGATAACCGCACCCTTATCGAAGTCAACGCTGCCATTCGCAACCATATGGTCGAGATTGTTGGCGAAGAATTGCGAGACCATATGACGGGCATGAAAGCCATTTCCTCCGCTGCCTGAGGCAGTGCTGATAAGAACCGTGTAGGGAGCCCAAGGGCTCCTTTTTTAGGGCACTGAATCCCCAATCCTGCGCTACTGAGTCACTCACCCTGTCATGACGATAAGGAAAACAGTCGTCACGCCTACTGTCAGCGAGAACTGCCTCCTAGACGTGCGCGGCTTTTACACGAAGCAGCATGTGTTTGGTGTCCAGCCCCGCACAGATAACCGAACTGGCATTATAAAACGCCAAAGGTATTGCGCATGATACCCTTGCCGCGAAACGTTCTATGACTGGCAGCGAGAGGCTGACCTCTTCAAATTGAACAGGTGGACAGATGAATCTCACACATGAGGAGGCGGTGGAGACCGGTCGATTGGTGTTAGACAGCCTGGTCGCTCAGTGTCTTGCTCTGCTGGGAGATCGTTTGACGTTATTGGTCATCAGAGACTTGTTTTTAGGACGCCATCGATTTGAAGATTTCTTACAGCACACGGGCGCGGTGCGATCAACCCTTGCAAATCGCCTCAAGGTGTTGGTGGCGCAGGGTATTGTTTATCGCCACCCCTATCAAACGAAACCGCTACGCCACGAGTATCGATTAACGCCTAAGGGCCTTGGGTTATATGACTTTGCCTTGTCGATATGGGCCTGGGAGCAAAAATGGGTTAACGCGTCGACGATCACATTGCCACCCCGCTTGGTTCACCGGACCTGCGCTAGCGCATTTTACCCGGTCTGCGCTTGCGCTCGCTGTCACCAAGCCATTACTGTGCAAAGCCTGTCCTATGTGCGAACCCGCGCCCACAACGCGCTACCTCGGCGGACCCCTGCCTCCAAGCGACGCTCAAAAGCCAGTCAGGTCTCTAGCCCAGGCAAAGACGCGTCTTTATTTCATACCATTGATGCCTTGGGTGATCGTTGGAATAACCTGATTTTAGGCGGAGCCCTTTATGGCCTGCGGCGCTACGACGACTTTCAACGAGGGCTGGGTATTTCAACCAACATCCTCGCAGATCGCCTGAAGTGGCTTGTCAGCGCTGAGTTAATGGAGCGCATTGCCTATCAGAGCGCGCCACAGCGGTATCAATATCGTCTCACCCAGAAAGGCCAGGATTACCTACCGATTGCGATGTCGCTGCATAAATGGTCAGAGCGTTGGTGGCTGCCTTCAGAGGGCGGCAACGTGATACTCAGACACCGTTGCTCACCTGAGCCGTTGCAAGTGTCAACCCGGTGCAGTGTCTGCGATCAAGCGGTAGCCCCCAAAGACGTCACGCAACAGCCGCCAAGGCCAGACTCCCTGACCATTGCGTCCTAATGAGAATTCCGTTAGTGTTTATATAGTTTTTTTATGCAAGTAAGCGTGCAGATAGGAGAGCTCAGTCCATGAGTGAGCCGGTATATATCCTCGGCGGATGTCAAACAGATTTTGCACGTGCCTGGTCCCGTGAAGGTTTAGATATCTCCGACATGATCAGGGAGTCCAGTTTAGGCGCGCTCGAAGCCTGCGGCCTTCCCGCTTCAGCTATTGAGTCCGTCCACGTGGGTAACGCATTTGCTGAGGCCCAGCGCCAACAGGGCCACCTAGGTGCCGTGGTCTCTCAGGTAGTACCCGAACTTTGGGGGGTACCAGCATCGCGCCATGAAGGCGCCTGTGCATCGTCATCACTGGCAGCGCTCGCCGCCATGGCTGAGATCGAGGCAGGGCGATATGACTGCGTGCTTGTGTTGGGCGCTGAAGAATTCAAAAACTTGCCCGGCGACGTAGCCTCACAAAATCAAAACTCAGCGGCGTGGCGTGATCGAGAGAATATCGATTGTAAATTCATGTGGCCCGCGGTGTTTGGTTTGCTGGCTAATGAGTACGATCAACGATACGGCCTCGATCGACAGGTTCTCAATGACATTTCTGAGATGAATTACGCTAACGCAAAGCGTAATCCTCTGGCACAAACCCGGGGCTGGCACTTCGCCGAGAATAGCTTTGCTGAGGATGACGTGCTCAATCCAGTCATTGAGCCCGGGGTTCGCCGGTTGCACTGTGGTCAAATCACCGACGGTGCTTGCGCGGTTATTTTAGCGTCGGGGAAATTTATGGCGTCGTATCGACAGTCACGCGATAAGCGGGATCCGATCGCGCGTATTCGGGGATGGGGACATCGCAATGCGGGCATTCGCTATCACGATAAAGTCGAGCGCAGCAAGGACTCACCCTATGTTTTTCCGCATGTCAGGCAGGCGATTCAAGAGGCTTTTAATCGCGCTGGGATTGCTGATGTCAAACAGCTTGATGGCATTGAAACCCACGACTGCTTTGCAATGACCGAATATATGGCTATTGATCATTTTGGTATTACCGCTCCCGGCGAGTCATGGCGAGCGATTGCAGACGGGTCTGTCGCTTTCGGTGGCCGTTTGCCCATTAATGCGAGCGGTGGCCTGATTGGCTGTGGTCACCCGGTAGGCGCCACAGGTGCGCGTATGTTGCTAGATGCCAGCCGCCAAGTGACCCAGCGAGCTGATGCCATGCAGATAGCGGGAGCTGAACAAATAGCGACATTAAATATTGGTGGGTCCTGTGCAACGGTATGCAGCTTTGTTGTGGGCCGAGACTAACCAGCCTTCCATGTTGCCACCGCATCAGTATCCCGCCGCCACCGTGTTGATCGTTGAGGAGTAGCGACATGAACCAGCCCATAAAAGATCCTAATGCGCCCTTTGGAGACGCCTATGGCCCTTATGTGACGGACGTCTTTGCCCCTGTATTTGAAGAGCAGGTGTTATCTGATTTGCCCGTGACAGGCAGCCTACCCAGTGACCTCAATGGGGTGTATCTACGCAATGGACCCAACCCGCGATTTGAGCCCAAGGGAGACTACCATCCGTTTGACGGCGACGGCATGATTCATAGTGCTCACTTTGATAATGGACGCTTAGTGATTCGAAATAAGTGGGTCAGAACTGATGCCTGGATGAAAGAGGACGCCAGCGCAAGCGCGGAGTACTGGGGTATTCGGCAAACCTTGAAAGGCCGTGAGGATAAACCCGTAAAAGATTCAGCAAATACTGATGTGATCGGCCATTCCGGGATGGCTATTTGTACCTGGTACCTCGCAGGTGTGCCCTATGCACTGGATCCCATCACTCTGGAGACTCTCGGTCCGCAACATAACTACTTAGATGATCCGAGCTCTGGCATGTCCAGCCACTGCAAGGTCGACGAGGTAACGGGTGAGCTGATGTATTTTGATTATGGCGATCACTGGCCTTTCATGTGGTACGGCGTCGTCAATAAAGACGGTCAGCTGGTGCATCGAGTGCCCATCGAATTACCCGGCAACCGACTACCCCACGATATGGCGATCACCGAGCATTACTCCATTTTACATGACCATCCTGTGTTTCATGACGAACAAGCCCGAACGGCCGGCCGACACAAGGTGGTATTTGACTCCAACTTACCGACCCGATTGGGCGTTATTCCTAGAATGGGTGAAGCCGCTTCACTTCGCTGGTTTGAGTTTTCGGGCGCGTTTATCTACCACGTCATTAACGCGTGGGAAGAGGGTGATGAGATTGTTATGGTGGCTTGTCGGTATCAGCCCGCGATTCACGATGATGGTAGTTTTGATGACGAGCGCACCGCCAAAATGATTGCACGGCTAGTCATGGATGCGCGGCTTTGGCGTTATCGCATGAACGTGAAGACAGGGGAGTGCAGTGAGGAATGTTTAGACCCCCATCACAACGTCGAATTTCCAAGCATTGATACCCAGCGTACCGGTCGAAAAAACCAATTTGCTTACTTGGTCGATCATGATCCTGCCATTTTACGTTGGACCGGGGTGTGTAAGTACAACATAGACTCCGGTGAGCGCTTGGGCGCTTGGTCCGATGACCATGACCATTGCTGGTACAGCGAACCGTGGTTTGCACCCGCGGATAATCAAGTCACCGAGGATCACGGATACCTGGTGGTATTTGTCTGGAACGATTCAACCCAAACCCAAGAACTCCAAGTATTTAATGCACGAGATCTCGATCAAGGTCCTATTGGCCGAGTACATATGCCGACCCGGATTCCTCCGGGTTTTCATGGCTGCTGGATGACAAAAGAGCGAATTGGCTGCCAGTAAAGCGGGGCTTTATAAGGTGGCTACTAAGAGCCCGGCACGGTAGTCGGCGGTCAAGCGCAGTGGACAGTGAGAGCAATAACCAAGATGCAAAAACCTGATCAAAGAAGAATTGCAGCACTCACCTCCAAGGGTCACTGGAGTGACAAAACCTTGTGTGATTATTTGCGCATTCAGGCCCAGCAAACCCCAGACAATCTCGCCGCGGCCGATCAACCTACGCGCCAGCAACTCACAGAAACAGATCCTATTCGGCTGACCTTTAGCCAGTTGAATATGGCAAGCGATGCCCTCGCCGTTGATTTGCTGTCCCGCGGTGTGGGTTACCAAGATCGCATTATGATTCAGATGCCCAACGTGGTGGATCTCATGGTCTGTTATTACGCCATTAGCAAGCTGGGCGCCATTGCATCGCCCTTGCCCGTGCAGTATGGGCGCCATGAAATCTCCATGCTGGCCGGCGAGCTATCACCTGACTGGTTTATTGGAACCGATCATTTTAAAGGACAGTGCCTTGCTGATAATGGTCAGTTCGCGGTCTCAATGAACAAGGTCTTTGCCATGGGCGCGGACCTAGGCATTCGGAGGATTGATCGACTAAATAACGTCGAGACGGACCAACTCATTGCCTATCGAGAAAAGCACCCCATCAGTGCCAACGATACGTTTACCGTTTGTTGGACATCGGGCACTACTGGCACCCCTAAAGGGGTTCCTCGAACGCACAATATGTGGCTCGCCTCAGGTCAAATGACGGCCTTGGGCAGCGGCTATGTTAGCGGCGATATTCTGCTCAATCCCTTCCCCATGGTGAATATGTCGGCGCTCGGTGGATTCCTTTTTCCCGCAGCGACATTGGGCTGCGCTGTGGTGCTTCATCACCCAATAGACGTTCCCATATTCCTCGAACAAATACAGACGGAACAGGTGACATTCACCATCGCGCCGCCGGCGTTATTAAACAAGCTCTCCAAAGAGCCGGCGCTGTGGGGGGCATTTGATTTTCCCGAGCTTCGCAGTATCGGCTCGGGATCGGCCCCCCTGTCTCCCGAGATGATCGCTACCTTCGAGCAAGATTATGGGGTGGATATTATTAACATTTACGGCTCCAACGAGGGCATCGCCCTGATTTCATCGCGAGATACCATTGCGGACCCCAAGTTACGCGCGGGTTTGTTTCCTCGAAGCGGCGGAACACACTCGCCGTGGCGAGGCGAGCTCCACGATAGGGTTCAGTCAAAAGTAATCGATGTTGACACCGGTCAGGAACTGCTCGCCCCAGAGTCCCGAGGGGAGTTGTGTTTTTCAGGTGCCACCGTCTTTGATGGCTATTTGCACTCGGACCGCAGCGATGTATTCACCGACGATGGATTTTTTCGAACCGGGGACTTGGTTGATATTTGTGGCGATAACGGTGAGTTTTACCGTATTGCCGGGCGTTTGAAAGACATCATAAATCGAGGAGGAATGAAGATTTCCCCCTCAGAGCTTGACACCTTGCTTGAGGGCCACGACGCCCTTTCAGAGGCTGCGGTCTGTGCCTACCCGGACGAAACTTTGGGTGAAAAAATCTGCGTCTGTATAGTGCCAAGAAGTCTCGATGATCCGCCAAGCCTTGACGACATCTGCGCTTACCTCACGGCCTGTGGTATCGCTAAGTTTAAACTACCCGAGCGCTTGCAGTGTGTTGATGCGTTGCCGAGAAATCCGTTGGGGAAAGTGCTCAGACATGAATTATCAGACACAGTGGCGCCAAAATAGTTGGCGGTAGATCAGCTCCACTGGTCATGCATAGTCAATCCTTTCTTTAACGCGCCAGCGAATTCTAAGGCCATATCGCCAGCAATATCGGCACAGCTTTGAGGGCCTTTTACCACGCCCACGCCTTGTCCTGCAGACCAGAGGTTTTTCCATGCCTTATCAGCGCGGTTATCCGATAGATTGATTGCGCCGGGTGGGCGAATTCCGTGTGGGTCAATGCCGGCCGCAGTGAGACTAGCCGTCATCCAGTTTGCGCTGACACCGCTCACCGCTTTGCTCTCAACAATATCAGCGCTGGTGGCACTGGCCATCATCGAGACGTATTCGGGTGAGGCGAGACTCTCGGTTGCAGCAATGAACCGCGTTCCCGACACAACAAAATCTACACCGGCCATGAGCATGGCGGCCACGTCATCTCCCCGAGATACACAGCCAGCGATACCCAACGGACCATCCCAAAATTCACGCACCTCCGCCAAAAACGCCAGGGGATGAAGGCTTCCCGTGTGCCCTCCAGCTCCCTGAGTCACTAAGATCAAACCATCAACACCTGCCGCCACTGATTTTTTGGCCATCTCAATGGTGATGACATCGGCAAATACCCAGCCACCATAATGGTTAACAGCGTCTATGACCCGAGTCGGCGATCCAAGGGCGGTTGAAACGACGGACGGTTGATAGCGTTTTACCAGCGCCAGCTCCTGGTCGAAACGATCGTAAGTCGAGTGCACAAACATATTGAACACCCAGGGAAGTCGCTCGGGTGCAAGGGCGTGATGGATATTTGCCATCCAGGTATCCAACATCTCAACCGATCGAGCATTCGGTGCAGGCAAACCACCCACCAGCCCCGCATGGGCTGAAGCAATAACGAGTTCAGGCGAGGACACCAGAAACATAGGTGCAACAATCAGTGGCATACGCGCGTGCTTGAAGAGATTCATGGGCTTTTAACTTGCATTAAAAAACTGAGTTGGATGGTATCCGAAAAGCGGCAATGGCGCAATTTCTAGCGCGTCAACACCAGCACTTTGCTGCTGTGGATGCGAGAGTTATACTCGTGCGAGAGCACCACCCTACAAACGGCGGGTTAACATAAGGGCATTGGATGAGCAACAAGCTGCGCCTAGCGCATGTGGTCTTTCAAACGAATCGGGTCAAGGCCATGCGGGATTTCTACTGTCACTTGCTGCAGGCAGAGATTGTGTTTGAAAACGAACACATGTGCTTTATTACCTATGACGACGAGCACCACCGCCTGGCCTTTATGGCAATGCCTGGCGGGCTACTGGAACGACCGCCAAACGGCGTGGGGCTCATGCATTCCGCCTATACCTTTGAATCCCTCGACGCACTACTCGCGCGATACAGTCTTTTAAAAGATGACGGGCTCGAGCCAGTGGCACCGGTCCAGCATGGTCCGACGACATCTTTGTATTACCGAGACCCAGACGGCAGTCTTGCAGAATTACAGATAGACAATTTCGCGTCGCCGCTGCAGGCAACAGAATTTATGCATTCAGAGGAATACATTGACGACCCATTGGGCCCGGTGTTTAACCCAGAGAGAATGCTTCAAGCGTTATCGAGGGGAACACCTGAACAAACGCTTATCACCCGAGAGTGGGCACGGGATGACTCACAAGTCCCCTCTGCATTAGCCCGCTTATCCGGGATTCCTGTGGAGCCCATGTAACCATCCCCGTGGTACCGCCACATTGGCCTTTACTGGCTCACGTTACTGCAGACCTTTTTTTGAAGACTCCCCTCCAGCGTTGTCGGGATGACTACTCAAACAGTGATAAAACAGCTTCCGGTGGACGACCGATCGCGGCCTTACCCTCCCTCACCACAATCGGGCGCTCAATCAGCACGGGGTTAGCGATCATGGCCGCAATGCATTCATGGTCAGGGGATTCTGGGGTCAGTCCCAGCGCCTTGAAACAAGGCTCTTGACGACGGAGCAACGCCCAAGGCGAAAGTCCAAGTGCGTCCAGTACCTCGGTTAAAGTCCTCACCGTGGGCGGCGTCTCCAAATAACGGATGACCTCTGGAACCATTCCCCGCTCTTCCAGCAAAGCGAGTGTTTGACGTGACTTTGAACAGCGCGGGTTGTGGTAGATAAGACAATCACTCATGGGGCTAAAATCTTCTCGCCGCGCGCCATACCTGCGACGCCCGATCTGACCACTTCCAATATTTCGGTCTCTCCCAGCGCTTTCACAAATGAGTCGAGTTTATCGGTAGGGCCAGTTAGTTGAATGACGTAGGTACTAGGCCCCACATCGACAATTTGACCGCGGAAAATATCGGTAGTGCGCTTGACCTCCTCTCGCTGCGCGCCGACCGCACGCACTTTAACAAGCAGCAAATCACGCTCAACATGGGCGCCCTCGCTGAGATCCACCACTTTAACAACATCAACGAGCTTATTCAGATGCTTAGTGACTTGCTCAATTTTGAGAACATCGCCGCGGGTGGTGACGGTTAACCGCGACAGCGATTCATCTTCGGTAGGGGCGACGTTAAGCGTTTCGATGTTGTAACCGCGCTGGGAGAACAAACCCACCACTCGGGACAATGCGCCAGGCTCATTTTCAAGCAGTACCGATAAAATACGACGCATCTTAAGTTCGCTCCGTTTTACTGAGTAACATATCTTTCATAGCGCCGTTGGGAGCCACATGCATGGGATAAACATGCTCATGGGGCTCAATGAAGATGTCGACAAACACCAAGCGATCCTTGAGGCTGAACGCCTCTTTCATGGCGCCCTCGAGGTCATTCTTATCCTTCACTTCTAAGCCGACATGGCCATAGGACTCAGCAAGCTTCACAAAGTCAGGCAGCGAGGCGGCGTAATGACTCTCAGAGTAACGACCGTCATACTGCATGTCTTGCCATTGCTTGACCATACCCAAGTAGTTATTACGCAGGTTAATGATTTTTATGGGCAAGCCGTATTGGCTGCAGGTTGATAGCTCCTGAATATTCATCTGAATACTGCCCTCACCCGTGACACAGGCCACATCCATCTCGGGGAACGCCAACTTCACCCCCATCGCTGCGGGCAAACCAAACCCCATGGTGCCAAGCCCGCCGGAATTGATCCATCGTCGGGGAAGATCATATTTGTAGTACTGCGCCGCAAACATTTGGTGCTGGCCCACGTCGGAAGTGACATAGGCGTCGCCGTTGGTGACATCATAGAGACATTTAATAGCGTCCTGAGGCATCACTAAGTCGCTGTCGCCATAGCGCCGACCGTGCCATAGCCCGTGAGCTTCTCTCCAGCTGTCTATTTGCTGCCACCAGTCGCTGCAGGCTTGGATATCTGGTGAGGCACGATCAGCGGCGCTCAGCTGCGTCGCAATTTGAGCATCGAGTTCTCGCAGTACCGAGTCAACCGGGCCAACAATTGGAATATCAACGGGAATGATTTTCGCAATGGACGCCGGGTCAACATCGATATGGATGATTTTGGCCCCGGGGCAAAATTTCCCCACCGTGTTGGTGACTCGGTCATCAAAACGGGCACCAACGGCGAGAATAACGTCGCTGTGATGCATCGCCATGTTGGCCTCGTAAAAGCCGTGCATACCGAGCATGCCTAAAAATTGTGGATCTGATCCCGGAAAGGCACCCAAACCCATCAGGGTATTAGTGACCGGATAGTTTAATCGCCGGGCAAGTGTACCGAGTAACTCAGCGCCATTACCCTGAATGACTCCACCACCGGCGTAGATAACCGGTCGTTTAGCAGTCAATAGCAGCCGTGCGGCCTTACGAATTTGGCCGGTGTGCCCTTTTTCGGACGGCTGATAGGATCGCAAACTCACTGTCTCTGGGTAAGCGTATTCAAACTTGTGTTCCGGGTGCGTGAGATCCTTAGGAATATCGATGACTACAGGACCGGGACGACCACTGGCTGCAATGAAAAAGGCCTTTTTGATGATCGCGGGAATATCCTCGGTACGCTGCACCATGAAACTGTGCTTAACAATGGGCCGCGAGATACCAATCATGTCCGTTTCTTGGAAAGCGTCTTCGCCAATTAGGTGACTTTGCACCTGCCCAGACAAGACCACCATGGGGATGGAATCCATATAGGCGGTAGCGATACCCGTAATGGCATTGGTTGCGCCGGGCCCCGATGTCACCAAAACAACCCCAGGCTTACCCGTCGCCCGGGCATAGCCGTCGGCAGCATGCGTAGCCGCTTGCTCGTGGCGTACCAAAATATGGGGCACGGAATCGGCTTTGAACAGCGCGTCATAAATGTGGAGGGCAGCGCCTCCCGGATAACCAAAGACATACTCAACGCCCTCGTCTTCAAGGGCGCGGACGATCATCTCGCCGCCAGATAACATTTCCATAGCTCTCACTTCTCACCAACTGGACGTGAACATTGTGACGCAAGCTGTCGACTTAAAAGTCGTTCGCTCAACCGTCGTCGTCTGTCTCACGAACCACTGGCCGGATCGCTCCGGACTACCGTATCCGAACGCCGATCACGAAAGCCGTGTTTCGGTCGTCCTGCACGGTAGCGCAGTGTCGAGCCCGAGGTGCGCACAGCGCACATTACGGAACCCGCAAACAGCCCGCACAACTATCCCGTTGTGAAGGTAGGCCAGAGGGTGAGGGTACCCACCAATAGCCGTTGCCGTTCGCGTGACGACGCAATTGTGCGGATCGATGCGGCAAAAAGTCAAGTCATGGTGGGATTTTGCGCGAGTTGATAGTGCCCTTTTGCCGGTATGCTAGGGTAAACTGGGATCACTGGGTTATTTTCGGTGCCGTATCGGGAGAGAAATCATGGCAATAGACGTTCATGCTCGGCCTTGGCTACCTACTAGCGCTTGCCTCTTGGGTTTAGCATTCTGGGTCTGTACCTGTCAGCTAGTTGCCGGAGAACTCTATCGGTGGCAGGACGCCAATGGAAACCCGGCCATCAGTGATAGACCCCCGCCCCCTGGCACGCCCTTCGTCAAAATTGATGACAGACGATTTGGAATGAAAAATCAATGGTCCCAGTCTTCGACGAGCAACTCATCAGACAACACATCAACATCTCAGGCAGCAGCTACAGTGAATTTGAATGCCAATGCGAGTCAATCGCGGATCATCGTCAACAAACAGCGCACGCTGTGCCAGCAGGCGAAAGACAATATTTTTAAGCTGGAGACTTTCGCTAGAATAAGAGTCACTGATACAGACGGCGCCGTGAGATTCATGACCAATGCTGAGCAAAGCGAACAGCTGGCTACCGCCAACGAGGTGGTGGCAGCTAATTGCTAGCGCCGGCGACTAATAACTATCGACGATCTCACCCTGATAAGTGGGGCGCAACGTGCCCTCTACGGAAGGGTTAATCTCAATCGGATCAAAGCCCTTGCAACCAATGCATACCGTGACCAGTGAGTCGTCAATGACTCCGTCGCCACAGTCCCCCTCACAGCTGGAGGAATTGGCGTCAAGTCTAACCGTCGCTATAATCGGTGGGATGGGCAAACCCCCGCCATCTATTGTTTCGGCTGTCGGCGTCACGGGTGTAAATAATGGCGCCGAATAAGCCGTCGCGGTGCCCAAATTAGAGCACAAGCTGGTCGGCCCCCCCTCGGGCTTAAAACTGTTGAAGAATACTTTCCCTCCGGCAATAGCCGCTTGATTCACGACCTGCTCACCTCGCCCCGGAATGGGGTAGTACCACCCATCATAGGCATCGAGTGTTTGGCCGGTTGACAGCGAGTCGGTGACCACATTAAACAAGGTATTGCCCAGTAAGTTTAGACCCCCAGGGTTGGGGCTCATCCAAGGTCGATCAATGTACGCAAAGAAGTAGTTCTGTACCTCACTGGAATAAGGATAGTTAGATCGTAGCGGTCGCTCGCGATCGCCGGTACCAAAGGTCACAAATACGCGCTTTTGGTAAAGGCCCAATATTGGTCGATTCATGGTACGAATAGCTGACTCTTCGGCGCCGACTTTCGCCACTGTCGTCAAGCTCCATAGGTTGGAGCCTCGGTCATTAGGGCTAAGGGGAGTGTCTAACGGACTAATGCTGCTCGCCGTTGATGAACTAAGGTAGCCAAAATTAAGCCTGTACAGATGCCCCGCCGCATCGAGCACATAGGCATAATCCCAAAAACCATCACTGTCGAAGTCAATCGGCGCCACATCTGCGACAACCGGGGCAGTCGTTGAGAACATGGCCAGTAACTCACCGGTTTTTGCATCGACAATATAAACTCCTTTGCCGCTACCACAATCCGATACCGGCAAGCTGACATCAACATCAAGGCACTCATCCCAACCCCCACCAAATATTATCAATGGTCGCTGACTGCCTTCGCTCTCCACGAAACCTGTCATGGGTGTTGACCACAGCTGCGAAACACCCGCGAACTGTGTAGCCCATTTCAGAGAAGGTTTCTGCGGGGGAACCCCTGGCGTTATCGCGCTCGGACTAATATCTATCGCATACAACTTGCCACCGCCCCGTCGCATGGTTGGGTAAAGAATGCCTTCCGCTAACTCGCCATCGGCGTTATAACGCAAATAAGCACCCGTTGAACCGTCAAAAAAATAATCCTTGTCTCTAGCAGCGATACCAGTCGGGGGATTAGCAGACGACAGCTCCGGTGGTAACCCTGCATAGTCGATGGTGGG
>DGPA01000041.1:79765-102793 GCA_002389505.1 Halieaceae bacterium UBA4452 | reverse complement strand
AAATTGGTGACCTGTTCGCCATTAACGGTTGTTTCCCCGTAAGTCACTGTCAAGGGGCGCGAATGGATAACATCGCCGTGAATCGACGATCGCAAACCCCGGTATGGCATGACCTCCTCAGATTCAGGAGTTGCTGGGTTGGTATCAGTTACACAAACACTATCCTCCAAAGCAACACAGTCACCCCCTGCTAATCCTGCCGACTCCCCCAAAAAATACGTCAAGGTAGCATCGCTAGCCTCTAAAGGCGTGACGGCGGTATTGGACAAACGATACACCGAGCGCTGATGGTCTCCGCTGCCCGTCGCCAACTGTCGGATTTGCTGGGCGACGCCACCTTTTTCAACAAAAGCGCCGTCTGGATAATCTGATAGCGGACTGAAGCTTTGCATTGCGTCACGGGAACACTGCCCCACAGGCGGCGGGTCAATCCCTAGACCATTAAAGTAAGGCCCTTGAGTGCTGGCAGATTGATCAACTAAGCTCGTGTCTTCCGTCCAGAAACTGACGGCACAGGAACTCGCAAAGCCTGTCTCAGGGTTGATGGCTCGGTAGCGTTTCGCATCGGACATTTCGACTTTACCGTCAAATTTCGCCAGCTGATACTGCTTGAGATTACCCAACCAGCGCGGCTTACGCTGCTTGGCTGGTCGAAACATCCCAACAAAGATCTTATTCTCCTGCTGCGCTCTGTTAGTCGCACTGAGAGGAAGTGTCACCGCAGCAAAACTCGTGTTAACCGCGACTATATCGTCAAAAATTCGCGTTAATGCTTTTTTAAGTGCGTCGTAGCTAGTGACTTCAATACGCCTTCCGCCGCCCTTCTTCGCGGCACTGTCCATCAGCGCAGAGTGCTCGACATTGGGTGCCTTATTGAATACATCCAGCGTATACGTCGTTACGGGCACACGCAGTGAATCACCGTCAGGAACGGTGACGGCAACACCAATATCCTGCAAAAATGCAGTCCAGTCATCGAGATTGTAGTCACCACCGTCAACGTCACCAATACCGGTCGCCACTACACCACCCGATGCCGCCGACTCTTCTACTTGGAAATGATAAGCTTGTACTCGATTCTTTCCCGCTCCTGTTACCAGACATGCGCCGCCCGCGGCTGTTTCTTTTTTAGGCTGCGATCCCAAACAACGGCAACTGCCGTTAGCCGGACACCCCGATGCGATCGCTGGGGTTTCGGTACCAGCCGGATACGGCTGATTGACGCTGGCGCTGCATTCAGCCACCGTGTCATAGCACGCGGCCGTATAACCTAAGGTGTCACTGTCTCTGCCAGACAACTCAACAAAACGCTGCATGGCTAATCCGTCAGTGCCGTCGCCGGCCAATCCAGCCGGTGATGCACCCACCGCTGCATAGAGCGACTTCAGTGCATTCGAGTTAACAGCGTCATCGGGTGACGGACCGCTGGCATTGGGATTACTGATAAATATGACGTAGGTTTCGGCGCAAATATCAGCCTCAGTCAAAGGAGAATCAAACACTGAGTACGTTGTGGTGTACGCCTCACTATCAGCCAGTGACGGCGTACCACTGCCAGACATACTTTGAGTAGCTCCGGCTAAGTAGTTGTGCACATCGTAAATCAGATTGCCGTAAGCCGTGTTTGAGTTCCGCTTTTCTATAGGATCTCCGGCATTGGAGTAAATAGTATCAAGCGTGTTGAACAGGCGTTGCTTGCCAATATCATTGGAATCTGTGCCAATGCGCTGCAAATCAAAGCGGACATAGCCACCATCGTCGTTCGCATTACCCTGGGTGGTGAATTCCAGCAAGCCCACATTGAGGTCTTTACCAATCGCGTTAAGCGCTGCTTTGATCGCCGCAATCTCTGCTTGTCCTTGCACCTCATCAACAATAGTGCAGCTAGTCGGCGACGCCGAGCAGTCGCAAAAGGGCTCACTGCTAGGACAAACCGCTCTCGCTGGCCACTGCTGATTCTGACGAGACCAATTTGATGTGTTATCAAGGACTATAAGGACATTAGGCACTGCTGTTGCGCTAGCATCGTCAGAAAAACCATTGGCAAACAGATCAATATCCTCCGTCTGTGCAAACTGACTGAAAAGCACTAACGCAGCTACTGTCACACATTGTCGGATTCGCATAGCACTCTCCAATTCAGGATTAGCATTCAACTCGCATGGGCGCATAAACTGGCGACTTGTTCCTCGGTCGCTCTTTGCGCCGCACCTAATTTATAAGCCATCACACCGCCGGTCGTGGCGTCAGTGGCCTTGAAGGTCAGCTCTATCGTGACATCGACGCAATAGGACACATTCGACGATTGATTATCAGCCCCGTGCAGAGAGTCTTGATCGAGCGCCTTATAACACTGGCGATCTTCAGGTCGATTGAAAACATCTAACTCGTCGTTCATTACCGGTGAAACGACAACACAACGCGGCGCATCAAGCTGGATAACAATGTCATCGCCCGCGTTGGCAGCTCCATCGCCAGTCACATCAATGCAGGTCGAGCGAATACCTATGCCGCCGCTGCTACATTGGGTCGGGAACGGCGGTAAATTAGGATTGAACAGCTGCCCATACGCCAAGGCTTCG
Source organism: Halieaceae bacterium UBA4452 (assembly GCA_002389505.1). Lineage (GTDB taxonomy): Bacteria > Pseudomonadota > Gammaproteobacteria > Pseudomonadales > Halieaceae > Luminiphilus. The sequence continues at coordinate 100,211 of DGPA01000041.1, read as the reverse complement.
CTGAAGGCGACTTGAATCGCATTTCGCATAGTTGCCCGCGCCTCGATATTGGACGCGACCTTCAGGCTTGTTCTAACGATCGTCGCTGAGGTTACCCCGAGTATCGTCACTATTAGCAAAGTAATGAGGGCGATAATCAGGACAACGCCCCGTTGCGCGGCGGCGGTAGGCATCATGGCTACCCTCCCGTCCAAGCTAAATTGGGAATGCGGACGGTTTGAGTCATGACAGTGCGTTGATGAGATACAAAATTTTCTCCGGGCGTAAAGGTATAGCCGGGAATGTCATAGCTCTTGGTGTCCTGGAAATTGGCTGTTTTCGAGTCTGTTCTCACTACCCACCATAATCGGGCAGCGACCACATAATTCCAATAATCTGGCTTAGACATGACTGAGTCGCCAGTCAATACCCATAACTCAGGAATTCCCGAACCATAGTTATCAGCGCTTTCCGCGGCATCGAGCACATCAATGCCCCATTCAAACGATAAGTGCTCCACTCCTCGGGCGATCACCGATGGCCAGTAGCGCGGCCCCGATCCTGAGTCACTCGATGTGTTATGAGAGAGCACCAGGGCAATCAAACGATCACTGCGATCCACATAGAAAATTTTTGACAAATAACGATAAATGGGCGCCCGATCGCTCGCACTCGACAAAGCACAGTTACCGGCATTGCCCAGCGAACTTTGCAACGATATAAAAGCGAATTCGGAGCCCTCTGAAAGATTGGGGTTATTGGACAGGACAATTTTTTCTTCATTGGGGTCTCGGTACTGGCAGCCGTCTACCTGTAAATGGTAGTTGCTTTCAAAAGGCAAGCAGGTCTCATTGACCGTGCCGTTCCGATTAATATAAGAACAGGTCGCCGCCCGTCGTATGACGACAAACTCTGAGCCGTCTTTGGGCAGTGGCACATCGAATGCGCACTGACCGTCTAGCCCTAACTCGGGTAATAACGCATCGGCGGATCCTGCAAACATGGGATTCGCCATGCCCCGCACTAACTCATTGAAAACGCCCTCACCGCTGCGCCCTGTTCCCACGCATATCGGTGATCTCTGGGTATTATCAAAGGTAGCGATGTCATTGGTAGCGCCGTTTTTCACCAGCGCCGTCACCGTATTTCTTGTGATTTTAGCCTCCCCCCATAAAGCCGCTAAGCGCATTTCACTCATTAAATAGTCACCGCTAAAGATCGCGCTTTCAACGAACTGAGAGGACTCGTCAAGGGCCATCTGTGTCTTGCTGGCGGAAATGTATAGCTGAGAGATACCGAGGATGAGCAACAGTCCTAGTGTAAGAGCAATCATCACCTCCACCACACCAAAGCCACACTGCCTTTGGTAGCAACATACCCGAGCTGTTGGTACCTCTCTGGGGCTCATCATATGCCTCTAGCTAGCCACATTCTGCACCACCACATCTCGATACATGGCGCGTCGATACTCGTCAGGCCCAAAATCTCCACGACCACAACCCACGGCAGGGGGTACCGACTTAACTATTCCCTGCCAGGCAACGGACACACGGATTTTAGTGGTTCCCGCCGTGCTGGTGCTAAGGGGCGCGATACATCCCCGAGTGCCTTCTGGCGCTCCGACAGCAATGGCGGCGGCTCGAGCCGCCGCTCCCGCCAATAAATTATTCCACTCACAAAGATCTCTAGCTGCAATATCCTCAGGGGAATTGGCCTCGGTCGACGAGGTCATAAGCGAACAGTTACTTTGCTCAAGCAAGCCAAATTCCGACGTTTGGGCAACGGTATAAAGCCCGAGGGTGGCGGGTTTTGGATTGTTGCGAATGCGCGCTGCCATATCATCGAGCATCGGCGTCAGCTGAATGCGCTGTTGAGCCTCAAACTGCTCGTTCATCGTACTGGTTTGCAGTGCAGCTAACCCGAGCAGTCCGATAGAAATAATCAAAAAAGTCACCAGCACTTCAACCAAGGTGAAACCCTGTTCTTTTGGCTGAGCGGCCCCGAGCGACCTCGGACTGTGGCCAGTGTTCACTGCGAACACGCCTTCACCCAGTTGTTAGCAGATTCAGGCGCCGCCGGACAACTGGCAGAGCAGGCACCGGTATCGGTAAAGACACTGCCATCAATGTCCAGATATAGACACATATTGCAGCCACTGACGGTGAGGTCAAAGTGCTCACACTGCGAATTCGGGCGACCCCATAGGGTATATTTAACCTTGCCTGAGGCAGGTCCCGCGGCGACCGACACCCCTTCAGGTAAAGCAAAATCGCCAACAACGTTCCCATCAGACACCACCTCCCAGCCATTGTTCCAATCGGACAGCTTAGGCTGCATAGAGGCTGTTTGGCCTATCTTTACCGCTTCAGCGCGAGTGAGGAGTAGCGAGGCCCGTAACTCCGTGGAGGCGCCACGCAATTTTTGCTGGGCAATCATACGCTGATAGCTCGGCGCGGCTACTGAGACGAGTATAGAGAGAATGACCAGGCTGATCAGTAATTCCACCACAGTAAAACCCTGTTGTTGGGATTTTTTCACCAGGACACCTCCAAGGTTGCGTCATTGCAAAATCGTAAGCGCTCGCCGGTATTGGCGAGGCACAGTGTTCCATCGATGCTCTGATAGCCGCCACTCAGGGGCGTTAACGTCAGAACAAAAGCCGAGGGGGATGAGGTAATCGTGAAGCCCGTGACGCTATAGTGCTTAGCCACATCCTCCGGCACGGAAACACCCAGATCATCGATGCTCGCTGCATAACTGCGGTTGTTCAGCAAATGCTGTTGTTGCCGCTGAGCGGCTTCCATCATAAATGCCTGTGCTGCCGCGCGATTGCCCTTGCGGACATAATCCATATAAGAGGGGTAACTTAATGCCACTAGGACACCAACAATAGCCATCGCTACCATCAGCTCGATGAGCGTGAAGCCCCTAGCTTGGCTGCCTATAGACGCTAAATGCTTCACTTGTTGCCGGGAAGAACCCATACCCCGCCTCCGGTGGCTTTGTGCGCCACAGACTTTGACTCGTTGTAGAGGCACTCTGCGTTAAAATCTTAAATTGACTCGCAAAATGCATTTCTTATTTGCATATTACCTGCGATTCTGCCATTTACAACCGATTTCATATATTATTTTCGATTATAAATCTATTTTTATATTCTATAACTCTCTTATCGCCCTGATTGAGCGACAACAATGGCCAATTCGTGAGCACCTAACAACGCCATAGTCGCAACCAGCAGCAATACCACCACCGTCGTGGTAGAAATATATCCTTCCTGGTCTCGCTGAGCAGCGCCGCTGTCGCGCTGACTGCCATCATTGTTTGCGTACCGACCCATACACACCCCATCTCCAATCTCATTGTCAGCGATAGCCAGACCCGCCGTCCCCCCGCCACCTATTGCCCTTTTGCAGCCACCCCTACTCAGCCTGTGCATTAGCTAAAGGCGAACAATATCACTCCTGCCACCGGCGCTAGTGGCTCTGCGTGAATGATCAATGATCCAACGGGGTAATCAGCACCGGGCTGTGTTTAGCGACCGCGAACGCCACTTCTACCCGCTCTACATTGCCCAAGATTGGCTGTAACTGGGGCTGGGCCCAAGCACTGAGGGTCGATGGCCTAAAGACGTCGCTGTCTTTCCAACCGTGAAATAACAGCTGTAACTGCCACACTGAGGACGCCTTAATTGACCAGCCTTCGACCCCCGCAACGAGCATCTGGGCGCGATCGAATTGTCCATCGACACCCAAGCGTTTTATCATAAGCGAGCCGATACCGTCGCCGCGCTCCCAGGCATAATCTCTCAGATAAATAAGCGCGCGCGACCACAGCGCATACCGCTCATGTCCACTGCACTCAATGGGAATGGCTGAGCTAGAAAAAATACGCAGTTCAGGGGCCACAAGGGTAAACAGCGCGCTACAACCCGGCTCCACCCAGACGTAGGACGGCCAAATCCCGGCCGGGCAGCCACCCTCGCAGTCGATCAAAGAATCTACCCACAGCACCGGCGACTGTGCTCGTCTACCCTCCAACGTCACACAGAGATTGTCGAGTTCCTCCAGGACTCTCACGCCTATGCTGTTGGTAGCACTAGGTGGATCGCATAATGCGGCGATCCTCTCCCCGTCGCGCAGGGGCGTACTGCGCTGGAGTAAGTCCGCCAAGTAGACACTCGTGTGACGCGCTCGCTCGATAAGCGCTGTGTGGTCAGTTGAGCGCGCTACCTGGGCAGTAAGCTGTAATACGCCCTGCCATGTGCCACTAATGACTAAGGCACCCAAGGCCAACGCTATGAGAGCTTCCACCAAACTAAAACCCGCCATGGGCGCCGACCCCGCTCTAGGTGCGAGAGCAAAACCACGGTCAGCAGCGGAACCGAGCATTATAGTTGCCACCGCCGACTTACCCGGACAGGGCTAGCTTCGTCTTGGCAGTCATCGGCGGGGGCTTTGATGTCAATTTGCCAGCTATAGCCATGGCGATAAAGGCACACAGCGCCGGCGCTGCCTCGATCAGCAAATTCCTCTTCCAATGCCTCGCACCACGCGCTAATCCAAGCAATCTCTGGGGCCTGGCAGATAGCACCGAGGGGAAGCGATGCGGCCGGCGTCGATGCTAGATGTGCACCGGCATGCGCGCGAAACCGTCCTTCAAAATCAATCAGCCGAATACTGGTGAGTAGCTGCCGCTGGGTATGTGTATTTAAGGCAATGGTGGTGTCTGCCAACTGCCACAACCCCATCAGTGCGGCGGCACTTACCCACCAAGCTATGACGACATCTATCATCGATCAGCGCCAAAGACGTTCTGGGTGGCGCCGGCCAAGGCTGTCGAGGGTTATCTCCTCTAGCCCTAGGCGGGTTGGTTTGGGCACCAAGTGTAGAACATAGTGGCCAGCGCCATCCGCCACATTCACTACTAGTTGGAAATGCTGCTCAACGCGACGAGGCAGATGAATCATCGGCAATAGCTGCTGATAATCGAGATAGCGACCACGGACAAAACGTGCTCGCTCCTGCACCGAGGCAATCGTCAGTAAGCTCAGCGCACCTTCAGTCGCGACAGTGCGCGTTTGAAAGACCCGATATGAGGGGAGCGCGATAGTCATGAGAATGCCCACGATCGCCAAGCTGATAAGTAGCTCAATCAGCGTAAAGCCTCGCCAACCCTGTAATCGCTTCATGGTCACCCACACCCCAGTCTGATCAGGAGATCAGTCTGAGATGGAATAAGCAGGTTGTGGTCATCCACGCACCAAAATGATCACACCTTATCGCTATTGCTGCTTAATGCACCTCAACGACGAGGGTTGGCTGTCCAACCGGGAGTCATGCCGGGCCCCTTCACCCACTCTTGATTCATCAACACATCAAGCGACGGCAACCAGCGTAGCGCGCGTAAAGCGAATAACACCGTCACTGAGGCTAGCTTCAATAGTGTCTCCCGACACAAATTCACCTGCCAACATCGCTTGTGCTAGGGGGTTTTCTACTAACTGTTGAATCGCTCGCTTTAGGGGTCGAGCGCCATAAACCGGGTCAAATCCGGCGTCAGCGAGGTGGTCAAGTACTTTATCGTCGACGACAATCGATAGCTCGCGCTCTGACAATCGCTCCCGCAACGATGCCAACTGGATATTGGCGATACCACGGATCTGCGCCTGGCGCAGGGGGTGAAAGACCACAGTTTCATCGACTCGATTAATGAATTCGGGGCGGAAATATTGCTCTACCACGCCTAAGACCGCAGCCTTCATCGCCTCGTAGTCATCAGCACCCGCCATCTCTTGAATCACATCAGAACCCAGATTAGACGTCATCACGATCACCGTATTTCGAAAGTCCACCGTGCGTCCTTGGCCGTCGGTCAAACGACCATCCTCAAGCACTTGTAAGAGGATATTAAACACATCGGGATGCGCCTTTTCTACTTCATCAAGTAATAGCAACGAATAGGGGCGCCTGCGCACTGCCTCGGTGAGGTAGCCTCCCTCCTCATAACCCACATACCCAGGCGGCGCGCCAATCAATCGTGCCACGGAATGTTTCTCCATGAACTCTGACATATCAATGCGCACCATCGCCTGCTCGCTGTCGAACAAATACGCAGCCAGTGACTTGCACAATTCTGTTTTTCCCACGCCCGTTGGTCCCAGGAACAAGAATGATCCGTTGGGCCGACTAGGGTCAGATAAGCCGGCTCTGGCGCGTCGCACCGCGTGAGACACGGCGATGACTGCTTCATCTTGTCCCACCACCCGCTCGTGGAGTGAGCGCTCCATGCGCAGTAATTTTTCCCGATCACCCTCCAGCATTTTGGCAATGGGAATACCCGTCCAGCGAGACACCACCTCAGCCACTTCCTCCTCGGTCACGCGGCTGCGTAATAATTGTGGGGCGGTCTCTTCGGTGTCGGCAGCAGCAGCGAGCCGACCATCAAGCTCCGGTAAGAGGCCGTACTGAATTTCCGACATGCGGGTCAAATCGCCGGCACGTCGCGCGGCCTCTAGCTCAATTTTCAACTGCTCAATCGCACTCTTTATATGCGCAACCCCCTGTACTGCTGCCTTCTCAGCTTTCCATATCTCTTCGAGGTCTGAGAACTCACGTCCAACACTATCAATCTGCTGATCGAGCAAAACAAGCTGCTTTTGAGCTCCGTCTGAGCGATCTTTTTTGACCGCCTCTCGTTCAATTTTAAGCTGTATCAGACGCCGCTCAAGGCGATCCATCGATTCGGGTTTAGAGTCGATCTCCATACGAATACGGCTGGCCGCCTCGTCAATAAGGTCAATCGCCTTGTCGGGCAACTGGCGATCGGTGATGTAACGCTGGCTTAACTTTGCCGCGGCAATAATGGCACTGTCAGTGATGTCGACACTGTGGTGAACTTCGTAGCGCTCTTTTAAGCCCCGTAAAATGGCGATGGTGTCCTCTTCAGAAGGCTCATCCACCAGCACCTTCTGAAAGCGTCGCTCAAGTGCCGCATCTTTCTCAACGTATTGTCGGTATTCATTGAGGGTCGTGGCGCCGACACAATGCAGTTCACCTCGAGCGAGGGCAGGTTTGAGCATATTACCCGCATCCATTGACCCCTCAGCTTTGCCGGCACCTACCATGGTGTGTAGTTCATCAATGAATAGAATAATGCGTCCCTCTTCCTTGGACAGCTCATTGAGTACCGCCTTAAGCCGCTCTTCGAAATCACCGCGGAATTTTGCGCCGGCCAACAGCGCGCCTAAATCGAGTGACAAGATGCGCTTACCTTTAAGGCCTTCCGGCACTTCACCATTGACCACTCGCTGAGCAAGCCCTTCAATAATGGCGGTCTTGCCGACACCCGGCTCGCCAATAAGGACCGGATTGTTTTTTGTCCGACGTTGTAGCACCTGAATAGTGCGACGAATTTCATCATCCCGACCGATCACGGGGTCAAGCTTGCCTGACTCGGCGCACGCGGTAAGATCAACGGTGTATTTATCAAGGGCCTGGCGCGTCTCCTCCGCATCTGCGGCCTCGATATTATCGCCGCCACGAACGTCATTGATCGCCTGTGACAGATTTCCCTGGGTCACACCTGCCTGAGTCAATAGGGTCGCTAGGGGCGATGCCTTGTCAAGCATAGCCAGCAATACCAGCTCTGACGACAAGTAAGCATCTTTGCGCTCTTGGGCCAGCTTGTCGACGCGATTGAACAGACGAATGCAATCCTGAGACAGATGCACATCCCCCGCCGGGTTGCCTATCGTTGGCAAGTGTTCAAACGCTGCATCCACCGCCTGCGTTAAGGTACCCAGCGTGGCGCCCGCTTTTTGCAACAGCGGGCGAGTAGCACCCCCCTGTTGCTCGAGTAATGCTTTTAAAACGTGCGTCGGCTCAATGGTTTGGTGGTCACGGCCCACCGCGAGAGATTGAGCATCTGCTAAAGCACTTTGAAGCTGATTGGTCAGTTTATCCATGCGCATAATCGTTCTCCACCCGCGCTGTCGCGCGCTATTTGCTTACTACTGTAGATGGTGTTGAAACGATTGTTTTCAAGTGAGATGCGCTATCACAGTGGGTAGTGTGACCCCTTGAAAAATCCACTCGGCGCCCTAACAGGGGCTGGGCAAACAGCACCCCGAGGGCGAGACTTTATGAGTCACGAGTGATCCCTTTAGGCTTCGTGGTTACATCGACAGCTAGGGCTCAATAATAATGACGCTCGCCATTCGACCCGTTTGACCATCGCGTCGATAGGAAAAAAATTGCCCCGGCTGAGAAAAAGTACACTGTCCCCCACCCGCCACCTTAGAGGCGCCCTGGCGCTCCAATAGGTAGCTCGCTATGCCAATGAGATCAGCCAACCACCGATCGGTGGACGCCGGCGCGAAAAAGGGATCAACCGCTTTCCCGTATCCCCGACGAAATAGCTCCAGCACGTCGGGCCCCACCTCGAACGCTTGTGCGCCAATGGCCGGGCCAAGCCAGGCATGGAAAGCCGATAGAGGCGCGTCGATACTAGCCAGGGTTGCCTCAATAATGCCCGCCGCTAAGCCCCGCCAGCCGCCATGGACTGCAGCGACCCAACTACCGTCTGCAGCAGCTAGCAGTATAGGCAGACAATCGGCGGTCAACACGGCGCACGCGGTATTGGCTTGGTCGGTCCAGACCGCATCGGCCTCGACAGGGTGTGACAGAGTGTGCGCCGGAACAACGGTAATTCCATGCTGTTGTTTCAACCAACACAGTCGCGCCTTGTTCGGCAAATAAGTGGCCAGTAAACGCTGGTTTTTATGAACGGCAACCGGATCATCACCGACGTGGCTAGCCAAATTCCACTGCGCGAAGCGGCCAACACTAAAGCCCGAGTCGGTGCTCAACCCGCGGCCGGTTGCAAAGCCTCTAACACCTGGCACCGACAAATCAGCGGCAACCACAGCGCTAGCGGCTGGCATGGGGAGAATCCTCAGCACGCAGTAAGCTAAGTAACGCTTCAAAATCATCGGGTAGGTCTGTTTCAAACGTCAATCGCTGACCCGACTGGGGATGGTCAAACGCTAGAGTGCGAGCATGCAGAGCCTGACGGGGGAAGGCGCGTAAGCCAGTAATCAAGGGTTCGCTGGCTCCGGCGGGGATACGCGGCCGGCCACCATAGACAGGGTCCCCCACCAATGGATGATGCTTATAGGCCATATGCACTCGAATTTGGTGGGTGCGACCCGTTTCCAAGGTCACGGCCAAGTGGGTGTGATGTCCGAAGCGCTCCTTGACCCGATAGTGGGTGATGGCGGATTTGCCATTATTGACGACAGCCATTTTTGTACGCGCATGGGCATGGCGACCCATCGGTGCACTGATGGTGCCACCGCCGGTTACCGTTCCAATGCAGACCGCGGCGTACTCTCGCTTGACTGAACGATCGGCCAGCTGTGCCACTAAGGATTGGTGAGCAACGCTTGAACGGGCAACAAACATGGTTCCGGAGGTGTCTTTATCGAGCCTATGGACAATGCCTCCCCGGGGCAGGCGGGCCAATTCAGGGGCATAGTTGAGCAGCGCATTGACCAAGGTGCCGCTCGCATGCCCGGCAGCAGGATGCACCACAAGTCCCGCCGGCTTGTTAATGACCATTAGATCAGCGTCCTCATAGATGATCTCTAGCGGCATATCCTCTCCCGCCCAGAACACCTCCGCTTCCTGCACCACCTTCAGGACCAGGGTTTGATCAACGGCCACCTTATCCCGGGGTCGCACCGGCGCTCCATCGAGGGTCATTGCGCCCTCTTTAATCCACTGTTGGAGTTTTGAGCGGGAAAAATCTGGGAATAAAGCCGCCGCCGCTTGATCCATTCGACTGCCATGAAGCACCAATGACACTGTCGCGTTTACATGAAGGGTCTTGTCGGACTCGGCACTCACAGTTACTCTCTCTAGTGGTTAACGCCCCGCTAAACCACGCGCAGCGGGGGCAAAACATTTCGTGTCTCCAATGGCTGTTAGTGACATAGCGATTAACGGTACACTAGCCACCATGAAGCCTACCACGATGGAAGAGCCGCCCTTGAATCGACTGACAGATACTTTACCCCGGTTACTAGCGCCAGCCTCACTTAGCCTGCTGCTTTTATTGTCTGGCTGCTCATTCTTTGGTGATGACGACGACTTACAGGTGGGCGCCGATTCCGGCGAGCAACAAATTTACTTCGAAGCCCAGCGCTATTTAGATAACAAAAATTTTGGCCCCGCCGTTCGCACCCTGCAATTGTTAGAAAGCCGCTACCCCTTTGGGCGCTACGCAGAGCAAGCCCAGCTAGAACTTATCTACGCCCACTATGGCGCCTATGAATACGAAGCCGCGATTGAAGCGGCGGACCGATTCGCGCGACTCCATCCTCAGCACCCCAATGTCGATTATGCCTATTATATGAAAGGCTTGGCCGCTTTTGATATCGACGGAGGCTTCTTTTCGTCACTAGTCCCCACCGACGATACTAAGCGCGATATAAGCCACGTCAAAGAAGCATTCGCCGAATTTGTCCAGTTACTCGCTCGTTTTCCCGACAGCGCTTATGCCTCTGACGCGCGCGCGCGAATGGTTCACATGCGTAATATGATAGCCCGGCATGAAATTCATGTGGCCAACTATTATTTCCGCCGGGGCGCGTATATGGCGGCCCTCAGTCGCGGCCGTTGGGTGGTAGAGCATATGCAGCAAACCCCGTCGGTCGCCGACGGCTTGGCTATTATGGCGCAGGCCTACATCTTGTTGGATATGAACGATCTTGCCGTCGAGAGCATTAATGTACTCAACGCCAATTATCCCGATCATCCATCCCTAAACGCCGAAGGGCAGTTTCAAAGTGCCTATGACCTTGATGGCATGCATCGTTCGTGGATCAACCAGCTATCCTTCGGTTTATTTGACCCCCCTAAGCCGCCACAGTTTAATTATCGGCCCAGTAGCTAGCAAGGTAGCGCCTCAGGCCAGACAGGCCAGAGGATATAGGCCTGTCTCGGCGCAATGAAGATTTTATGATGACCTGCCCCACGTGAGCAGTGCTGACCAGCCCGCGCACTGATCTCAGTCGTAGTCGTGGGGCGCTTTCGACCGCCTCGGCCAGACCGCCATTTCGAACGGTCCCAACCCATGGTGATATCTGCTATGGTCATGCCGTCAACCAAGAGGTGCGCTTCTAAACGCGCAGCGGCCTAAGCAAGGAGAGCATGGGTGCAACCAGCAGAACCATCTACCCCCGTATTGACCCCGAGCAATGATTGGGTAGTGTTTCTCCCTGCACTGCTTCTGGTCATCCTATTGGGGGGCGGATTGCTTGCCTTCCCCGAACAGGGCTCAGCGATGACGGCGAAGGCCATGTCCGCTGTCACCGGGCAGATCGGCTGGGTCTATTTATTATTGGGGGGCGCGGCCCTCGGGTTTGCGGGCTGGCTGGCGTTTGGCCCCTATGGCCACATCGTAATGGGTACGCCTGGGGAGCCACCCGAGTATGGTGAGTTACATTGGATTGCCATGATGTTCACTGCTGGCATCGGCGGCAGCATGATGGCTTGGGGGATTGCCGAGCCACTGTTCTATATTAATTCACCACCCTTCGGCATCACCCCACAATCGAGTGGCGCCTTGGAGTGGGCGCATGCCTACCCTGTTTTTCACTGGGGCATCATCCCCTGGGCATTCTATGCCATCCCAGCGATACCCATTTCTTATATGCTGTATATCAAGCGCGTTCCTATGATGAAAGTCAGTGGTGCCTGCGAAAGCGCTTTCCCTCTAGCCAGACACCCTGTCTCCAGTCGTGTCATTGATATTATTGTTGCTCTGGGCATTGTCGGCGGTACCGCCACCTCGCTGGGCCTCGGCGTACCGTTGGTATCAGCTATTCTGGCTGAGTTATTTGGTATCGCCGACAACTTCACCAATAAACTGATTGTACTGACGCTGTGGACCGCCATTTTTGGTGCCAGCGCTTATCGGGGACTAAAAAAAGGCATCAAAATATTAGCCGACATCAACATGGTGCTAGCTGGATTTACTTTACTGTTTGTGCTGATAGCCGGTCCCACACTGTTTATTTTGAAATCGTCGGTGAACACGCTGGGGCTGCTTGCGGACAACTTTCTTAGGATGACGTTTTGGACCGATCCCATTAATAACTCGGGTTTTCCGGAAGACTGGACCATTTTTTATTGGGCTTGGTGGATCGCCTTTGCACCCTTTGTTGGGCTATTTTTGGGTCGTATTTCACGCGGTCGTACTATTCGGCAAATGATTTTGGGGATCATTGGCTGGGGCACATTAGGCACATCGACCTTTTTGAGTATCATGGGCGGCTATGCGGTGTATTTAGCTCAGGGAAACACCTTGGCCGTCCACGAGATCCTCGCTCAGTCCGGCATGTCGACCGTTACAGCCCAAGCCATCGGTCATCTTCCCGGTGGTACGTTTGCACTGTTAGTGTTCCTGGTGCTGTGTGTCATCTTTTACGCTACCACCTTGGACTCTGCTGCCTACACCATTGCCGGGATATGCAGTAAAGATCTGCCAAATGACAAGGAACCCCCGCGCCACAGCAGAATCGCCTGGGCTGTCGCGCTGGCGCTATTGGCCATTTCCCTCGTGGCCACTGATCGCATCGATATTGTCCAGGCCTCTACCATCGTGTTCTCGGTGCCCCTCGTGCCGGTACTCATATTGATGTGTGTGTCACTGGTGAAGTGGTTAAAAGCCGATTACGGCCCTGCCCCTTCGTAAACCTACTGCGCCACATTTTGCAGACAGTGGGGGCGCTGAGTTTGACGGTCACTAGGAGATGGGAGGTTTCAAACTCCAACTCCCTGCCCGCTGGCACAGGATCGCGAGCAACCCTCTTGGATTAGCGAATTCATAAATACGTTTGTAAAAATGTTAAATACGCCTCCGATGCTTCAATACGATTGTCCCGTTTACGGAAACCATGGCCCTCATCATCAAACAAGAGATATTCCACCGGCACATCATTGGCTCGCACGGCAGCCACCAGCTCATCACTCTCTACTTGCAGTACGCGAGGATCATTTGCGCCTTGCACCACTAGCAGAGGTTTACTGATTTGCTGAGCGTGAAACAGCGGCGAAATACGTCTTAACCGCTCCTCATCGGTATTTGGATCACCCAGCTCTACGTACAGCGAACGGCGGAAAGAGCCCCACCATGCGGGGATAGCCTTGAGGGTTCGCACCCAGTTAGTCACTCCAAATATATTGATACCGACATCAAAGACATCGGGCTCAAAGGCCAAGGCAGCCGCCACCATATAGCCTCCATAAGAGCCCCCCATAATCCCTATGCGCTCCCCATCAATCCAGGGCATCGACGACAGAAATTCCTTTGAGGCCACGACGTCCCCAAGATCAGCTTCGCCGTGGGATTGATCATCTAAGTGAAAAAATGTTTTCCCATATCCACTAGAACCTCGATTATTAATGCGAAATACCGCATAACCATGGTTCACTAAATGTTGAATACTGGCGGAGTAACCTTTTCGGCTCTGTCCTCCGGGCCCGCCATGCACAGACACCATGGCCGGTACCGGCTGCTCCGCCGTTGCGGTTTTTGGCCGATAAAGAATACCGGGTATTTGAAGGCCGTCGTAACTCTCAAAGCGCACCACCTCACCGTCGACCAAGTGTCGCGAATCAATATCTGGGTTGGTGGCTTGCGTCAACTGCCGGGGTGCACCATCCAGAGACATCAGATAGACATCATAGGGCGCGGTATCACTATTTAATCCAAACGCTATGGCGCTCTCGTCACGATTGAAGCGCACCTGTCTTACATCCCCGAGGGGTAAATGAGATAAATCTATCGACTCTCCAGTCACCCTATCAACCACAGACACCAAGGTGCTGGCATCCACATTAGTGCCACTGACTCGGTAACGTCCCGACGGTGAGTAACTGACGTAAGACACATCCCAATCCGCACTAATGAGCTTGGAGTGTTGCCCACTGTTTACATCATAGGTCCAGGCCTGATTAAACTCGCCGTATTCGTTGGTAGCGTAAATTAACTGGTTACTATCTGCGGTAAAGGTGTACGACCGATAAGTAATATCACCCTCATGTGGGGTAATGTTTATCGCCGTCGATTGGTCTGCGGTAAGATCTGCGAGAAACAAATCACTGTCGGCGTTGCTGTTATTACGAACCATCACCACCCAGCGGCCGTTACCGCTGACACTGCCGATATCAAGCCCTTCGGTATTAGTATAAATGCGGTTTCTGGAATAATCGGTGGTGTCGTAGCTATACACATCAAAGGCGGCGGCATCGCGCTCATTGGTGTAGAGAAAGAAACTACTCGCATCATGGCTCCAACCTATCACTCCAGCCTTGACATTATCTCCCGGCGTCAAATCGGTGACTGCACCCTCGGCCGACTGAACATAAACGTGGGTGAGTTCATCTCCACCACCGTCTTGAGTGAAAAGCAATCGATCGTCTTCTGGAAACCAGCTTACCGCATAAACCGGACTATCGACTGACGTAGAGAGAGCTATCCGGTCGCCACTTAGAGTATCTAAGCGGTACGCATTAAATACGCCCGATTCATCGGAGGTAATCAAAAGATCATTATTCACCGAAGAGAACGCGTAGCGTGACGATGACCCCAAGGAGAAGCTGATGGTTTTATAAAACGCCTGAGCACTGTGGGTCTCGTGCTCCAGTTGGGCGGGGACTACTACGGGTGCTGTTTCGGCCTCGTCGGTCTTGCGACCACAAGCGATCAAAGTAAAGCTCAGCGCTATTGTTATCAGCAGCCCGACGGCTCGTTGTCTATTATGAGATGCCATTGAAGATTCCCTAAAAACTAAACAGAACAAAAAGTATGTATTATTTATCAACTACTAGCCAGTAGACTTCCCACCAATACATCTCATGCCGCACAGCACACATCAAGCGCTCAAGCCCTATCGCCCTATTTAGCAAGTACCGCGCCCGGCGCTTTGACACCTATGTCGGCATTCCCCACTACTTCCTTGCCACGACTTGATATACAGTTCGTGGATGATAGTTAATGTTAGGACGGCACCGGTGGCTTACCGCTATTCACACTTTGATCCTTTACTCGAGCATGACAGCGCGGAAACCATGCTCCGCATAGCTGAAGCGTTTGGCAGTTTTGGCACCTATGCCGAAGAGGCCACCAGCGATAGCTTGGGAGAATCCTTGCCGCAACGATTTGACGTAGGGCTCAATTATGTTGCCCAAGGCCTCGATGGACGAGGCAATCTTGACAGTAAAGAGATCGCCCTTAAACGGACCAACTACTTTCGCGAAACCTATGCCTATGGCGATGAACTGCTGGCACCCGCTATTGAACCCTTCTTTGCGCACCAAAAGATGCAGATCGCTGCCCAAGACCTATCGGCTTGCCCCCATGTTGTCCCTGCCATTGTCTATGCCAATATATTAATTCCGGGGCAGGAATTGGCGATTCATACCGACGTCCCAGAGTTTCGCGGTGCGCATCGTAAAAATACACCCCAATGGTTGCTGGTATCGATGCTGCACTCAGGACTGTTCGACGCCTGGCGCATTCCCATTATCACTTGCGTCTCCTGGTTCGGCTCAGCCACAGGCGGCGCCTTCACCTTCTACCCCGATGGACCCTCGGGGCCACGTACTGCAATCCCCGCAGCCCACAACACCGCCATTATTTTGGATACCGACCGAGTCTTTCACGGGGTTGAGCGCGTCGAGGGAGAACGCGCGGCACTGCCCGCTATCGAAGCGGGTACACGGCTTTGTTTCGATGGTGACGGACGCTGGCTACTGAAAAATGCTGGAACAGCGGTCGCCGACTATCACTGGGATCAGCTGCGTTACTCGATCTCTTGGAAGGGTTATGGCTTCGCTAGTGACGCAGCACGCGGTTTATGGGAAAGCCACAGCGATGACCTTACACTCGATCGTATCATCGGAATCTTTGAAGGGGAGTTGCGCAGCCGGGGACAAGACCCCCTCAGCCGTTCTGACCCAGATAATGTTGCCAAAGTGCTGGTCAACACCTTTGTGAAGTTTCCCCAGGCGAGGGTCAAGCGCCACTGATTTACTCGCCGCTAGGGTAGTCCCCATGACATCATAGCGAACCGTCAGCGGCTGGGTGAATAGTCGACCAGATCGACTGCACCCACGCTCGAATACTTAGCCCCTCCTGCCAACGGTTGGAGAGCTCGCGCTGGTCGGCCCCAGTAATGGCATAGGGTGGTGGACCCAGCTCCACCAAAAAGCGCAGCGTTGCGTCATCAGTATTGCGCGTCGACCAACCTCGGAAACCCTCTTCCCACCAGGCAAGGTACTGCTTTACCCAGTGCGCATGCTGATCAAAGCCGACAGCAATCTGTATTTGCTGGTTATTGGAGATTCGACCCTGAAAGGAATCTGACCGATCCAACACTTGGCTGAAATAATGGGCGTCATCTTCACTGAGGGGCAGCTGCAACTCTCGATCGACAACAAAATGTGACAGATCTGCACAAAGGCGCAGTTCCGGCACCAAACTAAGCACTTCGAGCGTATAAAAAAGATCATTCAGTGTGCTATTGCGATGGGTTTCCATGAGTACGGGAAAGTCGTAGTGGCTCGCCAATTCCAGCCAATCGTTAATGACCGGTGCAGCAGCTGTCGCTGTTAGTGGCTTCACGTCAGCAATGATATTCACCTGCGAGGCGTTCAGCTCAGCCGCCATATCAAGGAGCGGTTTCAACGACTCTGGACTGTGGGGAAAGGCATTGACCATGCAGGCTAGGCCAAGGGCTTCGAAGTGCGGCTTCAGTCGCAGACAATCGTCAATCTCGGTGACATTGGGGTCGACACAAGCCCCCGCATAACCGGCATCGGCAATACGTGCCAAGGACTTCTCCGGCAGATCTTCTGATCGACCGGGTATGCGTTGCTCCATGCCCCACAGAGATTGATAAATGTCTAATCGCTGACTCACGACCTAAAAAGAAGTGAGAAACGAGGCCGCATTACCGCCGGTCAGTTGCGCCGCTTGAGCCGCTCTTAAGAATTCCGTGCCAGAGACAGAGGTTAACCCCGGAGCATCGTGGAAAATGCGGTAGCGACGGTAGCGATGATACATTAGCAGCTGTGGCCACAAGCGAATAACCGTCATGGGGTCATCACCGAACAACTCTCGGTGCAGGTGGGGCAGTTGATACCAAGGCGCAGTGGGCTTGGCATGGTGGGCATTGTGATAGCCAAAATTCAGGATCAACCAGTTTACCCAAGGGTAGCGCCAGGACAGGACGGGACTAAAGGTATGTTCTTGCTCCCATTCTAGGTCGCCCTTGTGTTCCGACACCTCGTTCGTAAACAACGTCGTATGGTAGGGGTAGTCGTGTTCAAGCCCATCCACAAATCGCAGCACAATGACCATCAGCATATACGCTAGGACATAACCCACAGCAGCTGGTGGGCTGGTGTAGGCTAACGCCCCGAAAAGTCCCCCTCTGACCACAATCACTGCCAGATTACGCCGCCATTGATCTCTGCGCTGGGGAATGATGAACGCAGTAAACACCATAATCGTGTGCATCAATAAACAGTGAGCGGGAATGTACCACCACTCCAAAAAAATCGTAGCTCGGTAGATCAAGGGGTGTTGTCTGAAGAAAGCTTCATAATCAAACCAGACGACGTCATCATTTTCCACATGGTGTCTAAAGTGTTTGGTGCGAATGTCTTTCACCGTGCCGTAGCAACTGCCACAAATCCACCCCAGCAGCTCTGCCAACTGCATATTGTGTTGGTTGCTAGTAAATACCGTGTTGTGGGCACAGTCATGGATGAGATAAGCCGCGATAATCATCCCGTGGGCGACTAACACGCTGCCGGCAATAAAGCCAAACGTGCCGCCACTGATTAATAGCCACCAGCCGGTGGCGTAGGCGGTCATTGAATAGGCGATAGCGCCCGTGTGCCAACGCCGGCCTGCTGCTGATTTAAACGTCCACGTCGTCATGGTGCTATGCCATTTGTCGATCGATCATTGTAGGAGCACCCAGTATAGAGCGTGGGCTAGGCTAGATTCCAGCCCCCAAGGTTTGCAAACACACTGAGCTTGACTGCGCAGGGACACCGCATTAATGCGAGGGCTCATCGGCTACGGGTTGCCCAAGCACTCTCAAGCCCCCGACCGTCACCGTCGCCGCGGCGAGCATGCCAAGCCACCATGGCAGACCCAAACTGGTCGGTATTGTGCCCGCAAGCAGCGCCGCCGCCCCTGCGAGTAGCGCATAGGGCAACTGGGTGCGAACGTGCTCTATATGATCACACCCCGCCGATAGCGATGACATGACGGTGGTATCTGAGATGGGCGAGCAATGATCTCCCCACACTGCGCCCGCCAGCACCCCTGAAATCGATGAATACAGCAAGTGGTAATGCTCGGGGCTGCCCTGATCATTCACTCCCAAAATGGCCCAGGCTAAAGGCAGTACCAGTGGCAAAAGAATACCCATGGCGCCCCAGCTACTGCCGGTTGAAAAGGCGGTAAAAGCAGCCAAAACAAAAACGACCGTCGGCAACATCGACGCCGGCAAGGTATCTCCCAAGCTCGCGATGAGAAATTTAGCGGTGTGCAATTCACTACTGATTGCCGACATGGACCAAGCCAGCACCAATATAATCATAGCCATAAAGGTAAATCGCGCGCCTGAGATCCACGCGTCGACAATCTCCTCAAGACTGAGCAGCCGTTGGACTGCCGTCATAATCACGGCGCTAAACGCCGACAACAATGATGCCCACATTAATGCGCGATAGGAATCTGCGGAACCAATAATCTCGCTGACGGTATCGCCCTCCCCGGTAATAAACAGTCCCCCGACAATGCTACTGGCCATGACCGCGACTGGGACCAGAGCATTGATGGCTCGGGGCGGAAGATTCGGCTTCATTGCCAGTGCTGCTTCGTCATCCTGTCCAACCCGAGAAGTGACGGGGGGCGCCGTTACTCCCGTCGACCGCGCTCGACGTTCTGCAGCCAGCATGGGGCCAAATTCACGACCAGTGATGATGATCGACAAGACCAACAAAATGGCCATGAATGGGTAAAAACTGTAGAGAATAGAGTTGAGGAAGAGGCTGTAGGCACTCATTGACAGACCCTCAAGCGGGGCAATCGCATCGCCAATCAAGCTGACTTGGTAACCAATCCAGGTGGTGACTAGCGCGATGGTCGCTAGCGGAGCCGCTGTGGAATCGACAATGTACGCCAGTTTTTCACGGGATATTCGCAGCCGATCAGTGATCGATCGGCTTGAGTTACCGACCACCAAGGTATTGCAATAATCATCGAAAAAAATCACCAGTCCGAGGAACCAGACCGCCAATTGACCGCGTTTGGCAGTGTTCGCGCCCTTGATAACTCGTTCAACAATACCGCGCATGCCACCATTGCGGGAAATAATGCCCACCATGCCGGCGACCATAAAGGTAAACAACATAATCGTCGCGTGGTCTTTATTGGCTACAGCATTGGCCACATAGACCTCAAAGCTGATGAAGAGCCCCATGAATAAACCCTTTGCGCTGAGACCTTGCAGCGCCCAGGCACCCATCCACAAACCCAATACCAAGGCGGGCAGGACGCTGCGGATCAGCAGCGCCACGCCAATGGCTAACAGTGGCGGCAACACGGATACCCACGCGGCAATGACCGGCAGTTGAATGTCGTCCACCGTTAAGCCATTGAGCCTTAATTCGAGGTTCGCCGAGGACCCCTCGTGCACAGAAATATTGCGATACACCCATCCGCCATTGTCCTGCCCGGCGCTATACACCATTGCGCCAATATGAAGCTGGGGCTTGAGCTGATTAGGGTCATCGAGCAACAGCGGAATGTCGTAGTCAATCCCGCGCAACAACACTTGGGGCGTATCAATGTCAATGGCCGCTCGGCTAATCGTCGACAGGCTGCAGAGCCAGCTCAGCAGCAGCGTGGCGATAAGTGCTCGGTGTGACATGGCAGACTCGGACTCGCGTTGAAGGTATCGCCGGATGTTAACACAGGGCTGACGAGGGACATGATGGGGCCACAGGCGGCACACGAGACCTTCAATCGCTCCGGCCTCCCGATACAGGCTGGTGTGTTCGGTCCCCCGATCTTCCTCTGCACTGCCTTCCAACGTCGAATCCGGCGGACCTCACCGCGAACATGGGGCCCGGGGCTGATTCCTCCACAAAGGGCTGCAAGCAGGATACACTCTAAAAATCGATGCGACTGGACTCGACCCTCAGGCTGAATCTCTTCTAATCGGTGGCTTCCCAAAATGTTTACTGGAGGAAATGTGTCGGAAGAGGTTGATGCGCTGCTAGACGAGGTCCGCAGTTTGCGCGCCCAGCTCCAAGAGATTTACGACTCAGAGATAGAAAGTTTTCATATTTCGCCGGCTGCTCAGCAGGACTGGAGC
>DGPA01000041.1:0-79702 GCA_002389505.1 Halieaceae bacterium UBA4452 | reverse complement strand
CTGATCGAAAACGCACACGCCCTTGACTTCGACCCGCGCCTGAATACGTCATCGTACGTCAACGTCACATTCGAGCCCGAAGAAGAAGCTGTAGCTCTGCTCGGACTGGGGGTGAACCTCGCAGATCAAACCGTTTATCCACAGTCTTACAAGCTCCACGACCGCGTCGTCAACATGCTTGCTCGACTCTGGCATTGCCCGGAGCCATCTCATTTTGCGGAGACGCAAACCTTCGCCGGCGCGGGCACGGTCGGTTCTACTGAAGCCTGCCTCCTTGCGGGGCTCGCTCTGAAATTTCGATGGCGTGAATGGCGAGCCGAACGAGACGGCCTCTCCCATTCGGAGGTCCTGGGAATCAAGCCTAATATCGTCATCTCCACCTGTTACCAGGCCGCCTGGGAGAAGCTCTTTAAGTATATGGATATCGAGCCTCGGCTGATCGAGCCTTCGGTAAACACCTTCAAGATGAATGCCGAAGACATTTGCGACGCGATCGACGAAAATACCATCGCCGTGGTTTGCATTATGGGTAACCACTACGGAGGCCAATACGATCCCGTCTGGGATGTCGACCGCGTGGTCTCGGAAGTAAATGCTCAAAAGACATTCCAGGTGGGCATCCATGTCGATGCCGCTTCTGGCGGATTCATCGCGCCCTTCCAAGAGCACCTCCCCGCTTGGGACTTCCGCTTAGACAATGTCCTCTCGATATCGAGCAGCGGTCACAAATACGGCGATTCGTCATGTGGAACCGGGTGGCTGGTTTGGCGCAAGAAGGAAGGTCTGAGCGAGCATGTAGCCATTTCGGTGACCTATCTAGGAGGTCAGGCCGAGTCCTACACGCTCAATTTCTCGCGCCCCGCTACTGGCGTCTACGTCCAGTACTACAAGCTTCTGCGCTTTGGGCTCCACGGCTACCAACAGTCCTGCGACAATCTTATGGCCAATGCCCAATTCCTGAGGACCGGCCTCCAGGCAATGACCTGTTCGGGTCAGCCTCGCTTCATCATCCTGGACGACGGAGAGCAGCACTGTTTGCCTGTAGTAACGGCCATGCTCAATCCGGAATGCGGTTTCTCCTATGACGACATCGACCTTCAGCACGTACTCTCGCAACATCACTGGTATGTCAGCGGCTACCGCATGGGCTTCGAGCACCCGTCTACCGAGAAGACTGAACCTCTCTTCTCCGACCAGAATGCTGATCAGACCATGTTTCGTATCGTGGTAAAGAACAATCTCACGCGAGACATGGCACGGGATCTCCTCAGGGCATTTGATGCCGCTTTCGAATTCCTAGACAGCGTCGACTTTTCATCGCTCCACTCTCTAAATACGACCCAGCTGCGGCACAAGGATCAACGGGTCATCTCGCGCCACTGCTAAGAAACATCCCTCTTTGGCGCTCGGAGCATCGGCTTATGAACATAGCTACCACCGCCTTTTGCCGAGCGTCTGTCGGCGCCGTGCGCGACAGCACGGCAATATTGACTCCATGTTAATTATTCGTCACGGCAGAGTCATTGTCGCTGCGAGCTATGAGTGGGATTACGCGGAGCAGCATCGAACCCCAAGCTAGCCAAGTCCAGCTATTAATGGTGGGACTTTCGGCAGGCAGCCCCTCATCGTCCTAACATGTTTGGCGGCTGAGGATGGGGGGGCAATCCCCGTTAGTCGTGCCCGAACTCAATCTCATTGCCGTATTTACCGGTTGGAATATTCGTGAGGATACGGATGTTGATGATGCCTTTAACCTTTTCTACGACCGCATTGTCATGACTGCGCGCTGACGTCGAAATCAGCTGCAAGACCCGCGCTAGCCACCCTACTGTCAGGGCGCTCTGTGGTGCACAGAAAAATTTGTATGTTGCTGAAAGATGTTTTAATGTGGTCCTCAACTTTGGCCGTTTTTAGCTGTCGCGAGTCTTTCAGTGGTGGCGAGCGCCAGCACGTGTGCTATGTGTCGTTTAGAGGAGAAGCAAGCTATGGCGTTTAAGACAACAAACATTCGACCTGCATTCCAGCAAAGGGCTATTGTTGCTGGTGTGGCGGCGGCTATTGGTCTGTCCATCGCTGGCGCCTCTAGGGGGGCGGAACTGGAGGAAGTCGTGGTCACTGCGCGGCAACGGGCAGAGTCATCACAGGATATCCCCATGATGGTCCAGTCACTTTCCGGCGAGGACATCCAAAAGCAGGGCATTACCACGCTGGAAGACTTCTCGCGCTTCGTC
The DNA here is from genome assembly GCA_002389505.1 of Halieaceae bacterium UBA4452. Classification (GTDB taxonomy): domain Bacteria; phylum Pseudomonadota; class Gammaproteobacteria; order Pseudomonadales; family Halieaceae; genus Luminiphilus. The sequence goes on along the minus strand of DGPA01000041.1, from coordinate 77,471 downwards.
GCCGGCCTGAACATCCAAACCACAACCCCCGGGCAAAATACCATTGTATTTAGGGGGGTGAGTGACGGAGGTGGTTTCCTAGTCGATCCAACCGCCGCTATTTATCTCGATGAACAACCCATGTCACAGACCTCTTTTGCCCCGGATATCTATCCCGTCGATATCGCCCGTATTGAGGCCCTGGCAGGACCCCAATCAACGCTGTTTGGCGCCTCATCTCAGAGTGGCGCCGTCCGGGTCATTACCAACAAACCCGACCCAGAGGCTTTCAGCGCCAATATAGGCGGCGGACTATCCTCTACCTCAGAAGGGGGCAATGGCTATGATATTGACGGTACGGTCAACATTCCGCTTAGCGACAGCGTAGCCATTCGCCTGTCAGGTTTTAGCTCCCGGGATGCCGGCTTTATTGACAATGTCCTAGGCAATACGGTGGTCGATGACTACTTCGGCACAGGACTGGGCGGGCAAAAAGACAATAGTGCGTATTTAAAGGAAGACATTAACGATGTTGATTGGCAAGGGGGTCGAGCCGCGATCCGATGGCTGGTGAACGATAACTGGACCGTTACCGCGACCGCTAATTATCAGGACCTTGAAGCGAAAGGTTTCAATGATTATGACCCGAACGTGGGCGACTTGGAGACAGTGAAGTTTGCCTCAGAGTTCAGAACCGACGAGTGGCTGCAAACCAGCCTGGTCATCGAAGGGGACCTAGGCTTCGCCCAGTTGGTATCGGCGACGTCCTACTACGACCGAGACATGTTCTATCAACATGACACCCAATCCTATGCAGCCTACTTTCATTATCTGTTCAGTCAGTGTTACTACACGAACGCCGTGACAGGCGCTTGTGAAGGTGGCTTTCCGACCTATGACTTTGGCTTAGACCCCACGGGCTATCTCATCAATGATCAGAACAACGAGAGCCTGACTCAGGAATTCAGATTATCCGGGGCTACCGATCGAACCAATTGGACAGTGGGTGGATTTTGGCAAGAATCCGAAGAATTTTGGAACTTTTTAACCTATGTTGATGGCTACCGAAACTCACCAGCGTTCGAGGCGTGGAGCTATTACTACCCTGGAATTGCACCGACCGATGCGTGGTGGAATTCATTCCAAGGCACCGAGCGAACCGATAAAGCGGTATTCGGTGAGATGGATTTTGAGATCATTGAAGATCGTCTAACCGCCATTATTGGTGGTCGATGGTACGAAGTGGATCGAAAACTAAGCTACACCGTTGAGCGACCTGATAGTCGTGTCGACCAAGACCTTCCCAACCGTACCGCTAAAGATGACGGCTTCATTCCTAAATATGGCTTGGAGCTGAACATCACCGAAGACATTATGGTCTATGGCGTTTATTCAGAAGGCTATCGCGTGGGTGGCAGTAACCGAGGTCGCGGACTGGACAAGGGGGGACCCACTTTACCCGTAGCCTATGAATCCGATATTTTAGAAAACATGGAGTTTGGTTTTAAATCTGTCTTTGCTGACGGACGCGTGGTCTTTAATGCGGTCTACTACGATATGACCTGGAACGATATGCAAATTGAAGTCACCGATCCCAGCTTCAACTTGGGCATTCCGTTCCAGGTGGTGGTAGGTAACGTGGGTGACGCGACCGTCAAAGGGTTTGATATTGAGTTCAAAGCCGTGCTTGGAGAAAATTTAGAAGTCGGCTTCAACTTCACCGACATCCAAGATGCTTACGTCCAAGCACCGCAATTCTACGATGAGCCCCGGGCCCCGGGTGGCCAAATAGCATCGGGACTGGAGCCACAATCAGCCCTTCCGCTGTTTGCCGATCAAAGCTATTCGCTGTACCTAGAGTACTCGGACATCAATCTATTTGGTGGCTCTGGCGCATTCCGACTGCAGCACAACAGCGTCGGAGAATCATTGAATCAGCTCACCGATGGCTCTAACTCGGCAAGACTCACTCAAGGCGACTATGATGTGACCGATGCCATCTTCACCTATGAACTGGATCAATGGCAGGCCCGAGTCTACGTCAATAACCTCTCCGATGAACGCGGCATTACATACGAAGATAGTCAAGATTTTGATCCCGTATGGGGCCGCAACAGCTCAAACGTCATACGGCCAAGAAACTTTGGGGTGTCCTTACGGCATTACTTTTAATCGCTGATATGTTTGCGCATAAACGGGCCCATTAGGCCCGTTTTTTTTAATCCCAGCCCGCCGGCCAACATTCAAGGCCGTGAATCGCATTACGAATATCCATGGTTAGATTCACCGCGGTGAGTCGCTGTCCTTTAACAATATCAACAATGGATACTGTTGACGGCGATGAGCCGGTTGCTACCAGGTGATCGCTCAGCGGACAAAGTCCCCGGCCAAAGCCCTGACGAGCAATTCGTGAGTCATCGACCCCCTGATACTCGAGCTCTTGAGGGGGGAAAGTGGGGACGGGAACGGCCACCTGCGGCGCACTACGGGAAACATAGCGCACCATGTCAGACGCCGTATCGTTAAATATCACGCCATCGGCAAAAGGCATGGCGTTGTGGCATCCTTTTGGCAAACTACAGATCTCGCTCACTGTCATTTCTGCGGACAGCGCCAATAAGGCTTTGGTGTTCAAGCCGCTGAAAGATACGCCGTCAGTATCGACCCGCACGGAGTTAAGGTGATACGAATTGACAAAATTGGGTCCGCCCTTGGTGCGAGGATCAAACGGTTGGCCAACCCACTCGGCGCCATTTTTAGACACATAGACCCCCCATACGTAGTCCTTAGAGCGAAGATCAAACGCCAAAATCGAATCGAATCCCGTCGAAGTCAGAAACAGTAGGTCGTCTCTGCGGCAAATTTCATGACAGTGCCGCAAATAAGCATTGCGATAAGAGCCCAATAATTCGAAGGTCGGGGAATAGCAAAACAGTTCGTCACTCGCCGCAATCCAGATAGCGTCCTCAGTGAACTCGATCCCCCGAAGCCCTCGGTCCCAACCGCGTCCCGTGAAGTCGATCTCCCCCCTGTTCCAGTCTATCTTTTGTTCCACCCGCTGCGAGGCAAAATCGATTAAGTAAACGCCACCATGGCTTTGGCCCTTTTGTGAACCGCGCACCACCGAGGTGGCTACCAATTTGGGGATAGCATCCATCAAGGCAACAACCCCTGTGGATCAGGAAGGACGGGGGTCAAACACTCCCGCAATCCCTCCAAGTGCGCCTCATACCGCTTCCAAGTTTGCACTGACCCTGTGTAAATAGGCTGGCGCACCTGTTCAGAACTCGCGGTCCGCACCGCGCGTTTGTTTTCGTGGAAATTGACGCACCCAGCCTCGAAGGGCAACTCGCAGAAATCAAGGATTCGTCTCACCTGCGTCTCCAAGTCATCAACCACCTGTTCATACTGGACCGATAATACCTGTCCCGGTAACACCGTATCCCAGTGGGTCATCAATCGATGGTACTCCAAGTAAAACTCGCCTAGCTCAAACAAATCGTAAGTAAAGGTTTGCCCCTTGGCAAAGTGCTGCTTAAAACAACCAAAACAACTGTCCATGGGATGGCGGCGCGCATCGATGATTTTCGCATTGGGTAATAGCGTTTTTATGAAGCCGACATAGGCAAAATTATTAGGCATTTTATCAGTGAAAAAAGCCGCCTTGCCGCGATGCCGTCGAGTTTGGTCGAGATACTGTTGGCCTAGCGCTCGAATAGTTTCCTCCGCTAAATCGGGCACACATTGCGGGAACAGCTGACCCGAGCGCGGCTGGGTTAAGCTTTGCGCAATAATAGACATGTCGGGCAACTCACTGGTGCCATCTACCTGCGAGTGGCTAGCGAGAATCTGTTCTAATAAGGTTGAGCCAGATCGTGGCAGGCCGACAATAAATATGGGGTCTGGATCTACACAACCCACCGCCGACTGGCGATCTGCGAAGAAGTCGGCACTGAACACCTCGCGCATCCGTTGATGGGCCACTTCGGTTTGCACGGGATCATAGGCAAGCGTGTCACGATGCAATTGATTGGCTAGAGCATAGTACTCAAAAGATTGCCCATAATCCTTGCTGTCCTCGAAGGCTTTCCCCAGTGAAAACGCAAAGTGCACCCGACACTCCACCGGCAAACTGTCGTCGGCGAGGCGATTACGCATACTCGTAATATCGTGCTCTGTAAAACGAAAGGTTTTTAGATTGGCGAGGCTGTAGTAGGTTTCACCAAAGTTTGGGCGCAGTTCAATAGCCCGGCGATAGGCGGCTATGCCTCCTTCTTGATCGCCCACCGTCTTTAGCACATGTCCGAGCCCGATGTGCGCCCCAGTGAGATTGGAATCTCGATCAATGGCTTTTTGGTAGGACTCCACCGCCTGTTCTGGGCGTGCAGCCATAGCCTGAGCAGCACCAAGGTAGTAGTAGGTCAGTGGATTTTCGGCATCAAGAGCCAAGGCTTTTTCCAGTGATACAACGGCTTCATCGTAGAGATGCAACTCTTTCAAAACGGTGCTCAGATCGTGCCAGGCTGCCATGAATCGCGGCGTTGTCTGATTGATTTTTTCTAAAATGGCGCGCGCGTCATCGAAGCAACTCGCGTTGATAGCTAGCCGTGCCAGCAGCAACGCAGCATTGACATCATGGGGATTCTCCCTCACCAACGCCTGAGCCAGTGTCTCTGACTCTCTATAGCGCCCGCTAACAAAAAGACGCGTGGCTTCATCGAGTTTGGCCTGCCCGGGTGATAGTGCAAGCGCCTCTTTTCGCAGCGCTGCTGCCTGATCAGCATGTCCAAGCTTGTAGTAGGCTCCACTGAGTTTGTTCAATAACGGCGCATGCGGAGGTCGCAGCTCTTGTGCCCGTTGCAGATGGACAAGCGCCTGTTCTGCTCGTCCGAGATTGAGCAAGATGGTGCCCAAATCCTCCTGGGCCTTGGCGTGGCCCGGGGCGGCCCGCACGGCTCTACCCAGCAAGTCTGCGGCCTCCTCCAAGTCACCCCGATCGGCGACGATCGACCCCAGCAGCGCCACGAAATTAATGTCTCCCGCGTCTTCAGCTAATGCATCTCGACACACCGCTTCTGCTTCACCCCGCGCACCGCCCTTCAACAGCTCAATGGCACGAGCGAATCGTCTTTTAGGGTGATTCTGCTGCATATGGTTCGACCTACTGTGTTCGCTGAGTCTCCCATGTTGCCAGATTTGCACGGCAAAAACATAGAGCGATACAGCCAGCACGCGCTATTGCCATTGGACAACGGGAATGCGAGAGTACCATGGCTAAGGCAGTCCTCACTAACCCCCCCACTAGGGTCAGTATTTTATTCAACCCAGTCAAAGGCCAGCCCGTGAATGACACAACGACTAGCAGTTCGGTAACGACTAACCCTTTTGACCGACGTCGGACGTTTGCTCTAAGTCTGTACATGACCTTAGTCGGCTACAGTGTATTGGTGGCGTTACCCGCCATCAATAGCGCCTGGGTAGCGCAACTGGGTTTCACTGAGGTTCAAGTCAATCGTGTCGCTTCCGCCGACTTGCTGGGTCTTTTTTTGGGCTCTGTGGCCACCAGTTTTTTGATCCGAACTGGCAATCGCCGTTTCATTATCTATACCGGGATTGGTTTGGCGATAATCGCAAACGGGTTGTGCATGGTTTTCGTGGACTACCAAGGGACGCTGCTGTTGCGGGTGGGGGCTGGCTTTGGATCAGGGCTTTATACCGCGGTGGCGGTGGCAGGATTGGGTGCGTGCTCAAAGCCTCGCGAGGCCTTTAATTGGATGCTGCTTGCCTTTGCGATCTCCCAATTCCTAGAGCTACAGCTGATCCCTCACTTGACGATGAACGAAATCTACGGCTTTTTCATTGCCACCTACGTCGTTACCCTGCCTTTTGTTCACTGGATGCCCGCTCGTGAAGCGGAGAAGATCAACGCTGATGCCGCCGCTACTAAGCGAGTGCAACGACCCCCAGTGGTCGCCTGGATTGGGGTGTTTGCCATTGTGATCGCTTACATCAATATTGGCGCCTATTGGTCAAATATTGAATTAGCTGCGCAAGCAGGAGGACTTGACGGAGCCTGGGCTTCGCAGGTGGTGGCTTGGTCCGTATTGCTGTCCTTTTTTGGTTGTTTTGGCGCCATGTTTGTCCTGCGCAAGTTTGATTACGACAGGCCTCTTATCTTCACTTTTTGCCTGATGGTACTCGCGGTGGGCCTACTGGCGATTGAGGTAACCGCCGCTATTTTTGTCTTCAGTGTCGCCGCCTTTAATTTTTTATGGATATTTATCGACGTCTATCAAATGGGCGGCGTTTCGGTCACCGATCGCTCGGGCAGTGCGGCTGCCTTTATTCCTGGCGCACAGGGTCTCGGCCAAATGCTGGGACCGCTTGCCGCCTCATTTATCCTCGATGCGGGCTGGGGTTTTGACGCTGTGTTTGTTCTGTGCGCCATTGCTGCTGCCCTCGCGCTGATGATTTATGGGCTCATTTACATCAAGTACCGGCACATATCCGTGGCGGGCAGTCACTAACCCTTATGGCGAGAGCCAATGCGCTTTCCCGGCCCCAAGGACCAAGGCAACGAATGATACGGTGGCTCTCAGCAGTCCAACGATTGACCATCTTGCTGGGCCAGTGGGCTACCCGGCGGGTCTTGATTGGCAGACTGAATGCCGCCATCATCAACGTTCTGCTGACACAGTAAGAGGCCTATGGATATTGGCGTTGCCATTAAAGCGTTGGGCGAATACGACATTGAACCGCTGCGTGACAAACTACTGGCACTGCCCGAAGAAGCGTGGTGGGGTAATCAATTTCGCCAGCTAGAATATGAAGTCCATGCGCACACCCAATCCATCGTCATGGTCTTCACGGATGGCGAGGGCTGGCCCAACATAGAGGTGTCCAAAGACAAAGGCTGGGATTTATTGGCCCCTGAGGCAATTCCGCTGATGCATACAATCCTTGAGGACCACTATCCACCCGGAGGGACAATTATCCGCGCCATGGCTGCACGGCTACAGGCCGGTGGCATTATCAAGCCTCATAACGACAAGCACCCTTCCTTTCACTACGGGCACCGTATTCACATTCCCATTTACACCAACAGCCGGGTACGTTTTATGATCGACGGCAGACCCCAGCAGATGCAAATTGGCGAAGTGTATGAAATTAATAATCAAAAACAACACAGCGTCATGAATAAAGGGACTGAGGGCAGAATCAACTTTATTTTTGATTACATTCCCCCCGAGAAGGTTCACCGCTAGCGCCAAGCTAATGGCTCTCTGGCTGTGGCGACGAGCACAATCGTCCCCAGCTCGTATCATCCGCCTACCCACCCTCTGGGTTTCAGCGTCTATCTAAGCCATATGTCTCGGAAATGCTTGGTGCAGAAAAGCCTGAGCGACTGCGCGGGCACCCGCTTTACTCAAATCTTTGGGGCCGATCAGTAACGCCAGCCATAGACCATCAATGAGCGATAAATAGCCAATCGCCAGCTGCTTGGCATCCACGTTCTCGTAGCCGCCATCGGCGATGATGCTATCGAATAGCGCTTCAAACCGCTGTGCAGCTGCTCGATCCCGACGAGAACAAATTTTTTGATAGACCGGACGTGCCCCAGCTTCGCCATAATAGGCAAACCAGACCGCCATTTTATGCCGCTGGGTGACACTGGGGCCCAGTTGAAAATCGAGCAGTAACGACAGCCGACCTGCCAGGCTAGCAATACCCTCGCTATTCATAATAGCCAGCAGGCCTTCATTGTATTCATTAGTGACAAACAGTAGCGTTTCGTTCAGTAGATTCTCTTTGCTATCAAAATGCAGATTAGCAGTCCCTAGACTCAATCCTGCTTCGCGCGTCACCGTCTGCATGGTGGTAGAAGAAAGCCCATAGTGAGCGATACAGCGAATCGTGGCGTCGATGAGTTGCTGCCGACGCTCGGAGCGGGGGCGAATTTTCCGCCTCTTCCTCTCTGGTTCACTCGCGGTTACAGCCATAAACATTTTCAACCCGGCTACGCATGACGTTACACAGCATAACTGTAAGGCAGCCCACGTGATTTAGCAAAGAATGAATGATTGTTCATTCTTTCTAGACGTTCTTAATGTGACATGGCAGACTCTACGCTTAGGTGGGTCTGAGATCTGGAGAACAGTTTGAAGCAGTATGACGCTATAGTGATTGGTGCGGGTCACAACGGACTTACCAACGGCGCCTATCTCGCGAAAGCGGGGTTAAACGTTGCCGTGCTCGAACGCAATCCTTACATCGGCGGTGCCACCGTCAGTCGCGAGTTGCATAAGGGTTGGTACTACTCCAACTGCTCCTACGTTTCGAGTCTGTTGCGGCCAGAAATCACTCGCGACCTTGAGCTGCCTCGGCACGGGCTTCAAGTGGTGCCCTTTGGGGGTGGTACCACGTTTATGCGTAACGGCGACCATTTTCACAATTTTGCTGATCATGACCGGCTCTACCGCGAGATGGCTCGCCATTCTAAACGGGACGCCAACGCCTACGATCGCTATGCCGCTGACACCAGCTTACAAACCAAACTGATTCGGCCTTATCTTATGCGCACCCCGCCCGATCCGACGTCAATGAAACCCCGGGATCTGGCGGATCTGCTGGAGTTTGCACGGTCGTTTATGGCGCTGGGAGAAGAGAAACTACTCGATACCATTAAATTCTGGACCGGCAGCGTCGGCGATTACCTCGATCAGTATTTCGAAACCGACGTGATCAAGGCCCACATCGCAGGCAGCGGTATTATTGGCACCGCGCTGGGGGTTTACTCGCCAGGCACCGCTTACGTGCTGCTGCACCACTACATGGGCGATGTCGACGGCAACGTCGGTGCCTGGGGGTTCGCGCGAGGGGGTATGGGCGCCATCGCCAACTCACTCTCCAAAGCATTGCAGTCCTACGGCGGGGAAATCATTTGTGATGCCGATGTTGATGAAATTATTGTCCGAAACGGGCGTGCCAAAGGCGTCGCCCTCAAGGACGGTACCGAATACCGGGCCGACATTGTGGTATCCAACCTCGACCCCAAGCGGACTTTCCTCGATATCACCAATCCCAAGGATCTGCCCGAGGATGTGCTAAAGAAAGCCCGCAATTTCAAGATTCGGGGTTCGTCTGGAAAACTCAATATTGCACTAGACGGACTGCCCACATTTAATGGCATCGACCCCAGGAGCAGGATGATGGGGGGAGAAATGCACTTCAGTGACACCATGGCGCGGCAGGAGCGGGCCTACGACGACTGGAAAAACGGTACCTGGTCCAAAGATCCCTATCTGGACATGCTCATTCCGTCAATGACCGATCCCACTATGGCCCCTCCCGGCAAGCATATGATGTCGGTATTTGTGCAGTATGCGCCGCCAAAGATTGACGGCCGTGAATGGACCGATGAAGACAAGGACGGCTTCGAAAAATCGGTACTCGACCAAATTTCAAATTACAGTCCCAATTTCCGCGACCTGATTCTGCACTGCGAGACCCGTACCCCTCGTGAGATTGAGGCCGAAGTGGGTCTGACGGAAGGCAATATATTTATGGGCGAGCTGACGTTCGACCAGCTGCTGTTCAATCGGCCATTCCCGGGCTATTCGCAATATCGGGCGCCCATTAAAGGTATGTACATGTGCAGTTCCGGCACCCACCCGGGTGGTGGCGTAATGGCAGCGCCTGGGGCCAACGCGGCCCGGGAGATTCTCTCAGATCTCAAGCGGCCAAACACGGTGCCCGGAGGATATGCAGATGACTGATTACGACGCGGTAATCATAGGGGCCGGACACAACGGCCTGATATGTGGTGCTTACCTAGCCAAAGCGGGCAAGCAGGTGTTGGTCGTGGATGGACGGGATCAGCCGGGTGGATGCGCCAGCACACGGGAACTGGCGGCGGGCTTTCATATTTCCGACTGCGCCCAGTGGTTGTACCAGTTCGATGATGACATTGTGCGTGATCTGGGACTACAGGCTGCGGGCCTGACCGTGGGTCGTGCCAAGCACACCGTGGCCCTGCAATCGGATGGTGACCATCTCAGCATTGACGGTGACCTGTTGCGGGGTGCCGGAATTGAAGCAAAGGATCAGGCTGCCTACCCCCTATTTCGCCAACAGATGAATGTCTTTGCAAAACTCATGCTCAAGTTGTACCGGGGTAGAGCACCCAAGCTGGTTGAGGCTAACTGGACCGATCGGCTGACACTCATGAAACTGGGTCTGGGCCTGAAGCTCATGGGCAAGGGCAACATGCAGGATTTGATGCGTCTCGTATTGATCAATATTTACGATGTGATGAACGAAAATTTTGACCACCAAGGCTTGAAGGCCGCCTTGGCGCTGGACGCGATTACCGGGACTGGCATGGGACCCCGATCACCTAATACGGTCTTCACCTACCTACATCGTGCATTGGGCCATCAACTTCAAGCGAGTGGTGTAGTGCAGGTCATGGGCGGTATGGGGGCCCTGGGTGAATCCCTGAAAAGCGCCGCAGAGGCCAGCGGGGCAACCGTGCGAATGGGCTGCCGGGTCGAGCAGATCGTCAAGGAAGGTGATCGTGTTTGTGGCGTTGTACTCGCCGATGGCAGCACGGTGCCAACCAAGGCCGTGGTATCCAGCGCCGATCCCACCACGACCTTCGCCGATCTACTCGGCTACCAGCATCTTGAAACAGGTATGGCACGGCGCGTCGCTCAATACCGCACCCGCAGCGGCACGGCCAAGCTGCATTTGGCTCTTTCCGGCTTACCCACTGTCACAGGGCTCGATAATGACGCGTTGTCTCAGCGTCTGGTTATAGCGCCATCAATGGAGTCCATAGAGTTGGCCTGGAACCCGATAAAGTATGCGGAATGCGGGCACCACCACATCTTTGACATCAGTATTCCAAGCATTGAGGACCCCAGCCTGGCACCCAATGGGCAGCATGTCCTGACCGCATTGATTCACTATTTGCCTTATGAACCCCAGGGAGGCTGGGACGCGCACCGGCAAACGGTTCTCGACAACCTGATCGAGCAACTGGAGGCCTACGCCCCGGGTCTCAAGGCACAGATAGTGGCGTCGGAGCTTCTGGTGCCACCGGATTTTGAAGCCGCCTACGGGATGAAAGGCGGCAACTGGCACCACGGTGAATTGTCTATTGATCAAGCGCTCATGATGCGACCTTTTCCAGGCTCAAGTCAGTACAGCACCGCAGTGCCCGGATTATTTCTGTGTGGTGCGGGTGCGCATCCGGGTGGCAGTCTAATGGGCTTACCCGGCCGCAATGCTGCCAGAGAGATACTTAAGCAAGGAGTCCTCGCATGATCACCTCACCCAGAGAAACCATGCTCCTGACAACACCTTTCCATTCTCGAGTAGCGGCCATGTGCCCTATCAACGAATGGGGTAACTGGATGGGTTACACCACGCCCAATGCCTATTTCGATGTGGAACTCGAGTACTTTGCGATTCGCAGTACCACCGGCGTGTTTGATCTGTCTCCCATGAACAAATACCGAATCAGCGGTCCGGACGCCGAGGCTTACCTCAATCGTATGCTCACCCGCAATATCAGTAAGTTGGGTATCGATAGAGTGTGTTATGCCGTGTGGTGCAATGATGCGGGCAGTATGCTCGATGATGGAACCATCTTCCGCCTCGGCGAGCAGGACTTCCGGCTCTGTTCTTACCAGCGCGCTGATGATTGGCTGCAGTGGTGCGCGCTCGGATTTAATGTGACCATCGACAACGAAAGTGAAGACATTGCCGGGCTTGCGGTTCAGGGACCCACGTCGTGTACGGTACTGACCCTGCTGGGCTGTACTGGCCTCGATCAGCTCAAGCCGTTTGGCATCGCTCACTTCACCTTCGAAGGCGCGCCTATGATGGTCAGTCGAACCGGCTTTACGGGGGACTTGGGATACGAGGTCTGGGTGGCACCGGAGCAGGCTGAAGCGCTATGGGATCAGCTGTTCGAGTGTGGTCGGGATTACCTCATCAAACCCATCGGTGGCCATGCTCTGGATCTGGCACGCATTGAGGCAGGCTTTTTACAGGCGCACGTTGATTTTGTGCCCGCAGAGGAAAGCGTGCGCCCTGGGCGCACCCGCAGCCCATTGGAACTTGGGCTTGAGTGGCTAGTCGATTTTTCCAAGCCATTGTTCAACGGCCGTTTGGCATTGCTTGAGGAGAAAGCCCGGGGATCCCGCTATCGCTTTGCCATGCTCGATATCGAGGGTAACAAACCTGCGGAACATTCGTTCATCCTCAAAGGCGACAAAGTAGTGGGTACGGTCACCTCTGCAGCGTGGTGTCCAACAGTAAAGTCCAATCTGGCTTACGCCCAGATTGAAGCACCCCACGGCAACGTGGGCGATGTGTTAACCGCCGAGATCTACTACCAGCGAGAGCTGCACTGGACGCGGCTGATGGCGCCTTGCACCGTTATTGATGGCCCACTGTTCAATCCCCAGCGGCGCCGGCAAACGCCAGCCCCGGCACTGTAATCAGATTAATGCTGTTCGTAACAACGACAATAGCAGGTAGTGCCGTATGCATATCATAGCAACCCAGGTCGACGACTCGATAGATCGGCTGCGGCATAAGTTGGATTCACAGCTGCAGAAACCGGGTTACGCCATAGACCCCTATTTTTATCGCTCCCACTTGGTGCATGAACGGGAGTTAGAGCACTTAGTGTTTAAAAGTTGGCTCTACGCCCTACATATCAGTGAAATCCCCCACCCCGGTGATTATCAATTACTGGATATCGGTGAGGATTCCATTATCGTTGCGCGCACTCAGGACGGCGCCATCAAGGCCATGCACAATATTTGTCGACATCGGGGCGCACGGGTTTGTGAGGCATCGACCGGGAACCGAAAAACCTTCGTTTGTCCCTATCATGGCTGGGTATATGGGCTTGATGGCGGCCTCAAGGCGGCTAGAGAAACCCATATCATGCCCGACCTTGATAAAGCGACTCTGGGGCTTAAACCCATTCGCTGTGTCGAATTTATGGGACTGGTATTTATCAATTGTGATCCCAACGCCGGTGATCTATTGGCAGCTCTGGACAACATTCGGCAACCGCTAGGGGCCTACGACCTCGCCACCGCTAAGGTAGCAGCCCGTCGAACCTATCGGATGAACGCCAATTGGAAACTTGCCATAGAAAATTATCTCGAATGCTACCACTGCGCGACATCCCATCGCGCCTATGCGCGCGGGCACACCCTAAAAGACCTCGAGGAAAAGTCCCAGCCGGTAGTCGATGCCATGCTCGCCCAGTCGGAGGCGATCACCGGCATTGAAGGCATGTCGACCCACTACACGCGCATCTACAACGACGCTGAAAGCTTTGGCGCCTGCGTACACACTATGCGCTACGGCCTGTATGAGGGATTCGACACCGGCAGTGCCGACGGACAACCTTTGGCACCGCTCATGGGCAACATCAAAGCCTATGACGGTGGTGTCGGTGACTACCAGATGGGCCCCTGCAGCTTTATGCTGAATTACCCAGACCACTGCGTATTGTATCGATTTCTACCCCGCTCCCTCACTGAAACCGATGTCGAACTCGTGTGGTTTGTCCGCGGTGATGCTATCGAGGGCACCGATTATGATGTTGATAAACTCACATGGCTGTGGCATCACACCACGCTTGAGGATGAGTACATTATTATGCGCAACAATCTGGGCGTGAATTCACGCTTCTTTGAGCCTGGCCCTTACCATAGTGAATTTGAGGCAACGCTTCAGCAATTTATTGATTGGTATCTGGCCACGCTGAAAAAGACGCTGTAGTTACCCCCACGAGGCCATCAGAACCTCGTTTGGCGACGCTTTTGCCGTAGGTAGCTTTCCCAAGCGGATAAATTGGCTTCGATCATGGCAAAACCACCCAGCCACAACAAACTGTCGTAGGTGTATAAAAAATGGCCATACCATGCCCACGTGAGGGCGCAAGCAATGATGGCTAGGTAGCTGTAGTGGGTTATTTTCTCTAGACCGACCGTCACGAGGGCTGAATACTGGGCCCGACGTTTTAGATAGGCCTGCGCTGCAATCGCAAAGCCAGCCAATAACCAAGCAGCGCACTCGATCACACTGATGGCCGCTTGCACCCGCGCTATCGACAGTCCGCGACCATCCACAAAGACGTTGGGCTCGGGGGAATATAAGGGCCCTGGGATAAGGGATAAGTTCTGGCAGCTACTGTGGGTGATAAGCTGGTACTGCTGATTGAAAAGGTAATAGTTCTCGGCCATTGGCAGCATACATAGGCTGCTCACCAAGGGTGTCGGTGCATTAATGACCGCGAGCAGATCGAGGCTGTAGACCATCAGCGTATGGGCGAGTACGCCAAAACATGCCCATCGCAAGCCGTTTAACAGCAGCCGAACCGGTGGTCGCTGATAAAGCTGTTGCCGGTAGGTTTCAATCTCAAACACCACCAGCAAACCAAACCAGGCTGAGGTATCAAGGGATGTTGCAAAGGCCGCTGCCAGTGTAATGAGCGTGAACGTGTTTGACCGGCTGAAGCTCTGCCAATCTTCCATGACATAAACGCTGAGGTTAATAAAAAGTAGTCCGTACACCAGCCACTTGATGGCTTGCCGATGGCGCTCAAGGCGCATAATAGCCTGCGATATCATGCTCCCTGAGCTCCCCGGGCTGGCCATTTAACGGTCAGGAGTCGAACCACAGATCATCAGGGTCTTGGGGCCACAGACCAAGACCGGTGCCGTGGGATTGAAAACCTAATAAGCGTCGAACCGCCTCTGACTGCTGGCCGACAACGGCCTGAGGCAGAGTCAGATACTGATTTTCTTCCTGGCGCAGCCACCCCAAGCAATACGTGTTAACTACCGCGCGCCGATGCTGCGAACTGTGATTGGCGCCTCCACCATGGAGTGTGGAACCCAGATACATAACCAACGATCCCTTGGGCATGATCGCCGAGTCAGTATGCCAAGCTTCTCCCGTCGTTGCGTCGGTGACTCGATCGGTGCCAGCGACCACACGCGTCGCACCGTTTTCTTCAGTGAAATCATCCAGAGCCCAGAGTGCCGATACTTGCAATTCAAAAGGCAACAAGTCTATGGGATAAA
Organism: Halieaceae bacterium UBA4452; assembly: GCA_002389505.1. Classification (GTDB taxonomy): domain Bacteria; phylum Pseudomonadota; class Gammaproteobacteria; order Pseudomonadales; family Halieaceae; genus Luminiphilus. The sequence goes on along the minus strand of DGPA01000041.1, from coordinate 62,373 downwards.
TAGAGTCATCCCGGTGCAATACCTGAGCTTTTTCACCCGGAAGAATTTCAATAGCGGTGGTGCTGCCCACCTGAATACATTCACAGTGAGGTCGTAGAATAGCCTCAGCTACAGCCAAAACCTTGGCGTTAGCCAGTATCTCTGCGAAGTACTGGGAGTGATTGGCAACACCACCAATACGGTGGGTTTGGTAGCCGTTGAACTCATTTTTGAACAAATATCCCTGTTCATCAAAGGTGGGCTGTATGTCGGCAGTAAAGGCGTCTATCAATGCCTCATCGAGTACCGACTCGACAATAACGGCGCCCATCGTCGCCAGCGCATCCGCACACTGCTGATCACCAGCATCGGCCTGAAATCGTGGAATCATTGGAACATCTCTCCGATCATTATGCTCTACTTTACCTGTGTTAGCCGCAGTATCCCATCCCAAGGATTAGGTGCTACCGCGGTTCAATACACTTCAATCTACCATCACCCCGCGGGCAACAGGGTGTTGGTACTGGCGAGAGTTAAGGAGAATAAACCATTACCGGTCTTGATAACCGCGACTGCCGACGGTTCCTTTCGGTACTGGATACCCGAAAGGATGCGCATTTGCACGGCCATCAACTCCTCTATTCTGGAGTCACTCTGGCATACTATCTGCTGAAGGAATAAGTGAATTGCTCAGAGTTTTTAATGCTATTCTTTGCGCCAAACGCGGGTCATCGCGCGCCGCTGTGGATCTCCCGAAGCCAACGATGAACAGGAGCATCATGGAATGACACCGCAAGTCGACAAAGTTAATTTTTCCTTAACACTCGCGGTATTGTTGGCCCTCGCGATTCCCTTGCTGATGTTCCCTGCGGTCAGTGCTGCCGCCTTACAGACTGCCTACGCTTGGATAGCGCAAACCTTTGGCTGGTTTTACATCGTCACCGGTGCCGCGGCCTTTCTAACAGTGACGTATATTGCCTTCAGCCGCTACGGCCACATCCGTCTTGGGGAGGGAGATCCCGAGTTCACTAATCTCAGCTGGTTTGCCATGCTGTTTGCCGCCGGTATCGGTGCCGGGTTGATGTACTGGAGTGGTATCGAGTGGGCCTATTATGTACAACAGCCCCCCTTCGCAGCAGAGCCTTATAGTGACGATGCCTATCAGTGGGCCGCTTCCTATGGTCTCCATCACTGGGGCATTATTGCCTGGGCGATTTATTGCTTACCAACGCTGGCCATTGCCTACCCTTTCTATGTTCGAGGCGTAGCAAAACTTAAGTACAGCACGGCGGGGCACTACTGGTTTAAAGGGGGGGAAACCTCCTTACCCGCACGATGTATGGATGGTTTTTTCATGGTCGCACTGATTGGCGGTGCAGGGAGTTCGCTAGGCTTTTCGACGCCGCTGATTTCTGCATTAATATCACGATTGACCGCCATACCAGAAAGCTTTGCCTTGGAGCTCGCCGTGGTCGCTATTTGTGTGCTGTTGTTTGGTACCAGCGTGTGGCTCGGGCTCGATAAGGGCATCCGCCGACTCAGTAATGCCAATGTCATCTTGGCCTTTGTCTTTTTAGTGTTTATTTTATTCGCAGGTGACACCTTGTTTTTGCTGCGGATGGCGGTCAGCTCGGTAGGGCATTTACTGCAACATTTTATGGCCATGACCTTTTGGACTGACCCTCTTGGTGACTCGGGGTTTGTCGAAGATTGGACGGTGTTCTACTGGGCTTGGTGGATTGCTTACGGCCCCTTTGTCGGTCTGTTCGTTACCCGCATCTCCCGAGGGCGATCGATGCGAGAAGTCGTTTTTGGCATGTTAGTACTCGGATCCTTGGGTTGTTGGCTATTCTTTCTATTATTGGGTAATCACAGCCTAGGTTTACAATTTAGTGGTGAGCTGGACGTCATTGGCATTATGAACGACACCAACGGTAGTGCCGCGATGGTGGCGGGCTTGAATACCCTACCGATGTCCGGACTCGTTATCGCGCTATTTTGCCTGGTGTCGATCATTTTTTGTGCGACGACCTATGACAGTGCATCCTATACGCTCGCCGCAAGCGCTACCCAAGCCATGCATCCTAACGACGATCCACCCCGCTGGCATCGACTTTTTTGGGCGATTGCCGTGGCAGTATTGCCCATAGGATTGATGTTCGCAGGAGGTATCCGCGAGGCACAGACCGCCGTTCTCGTGGTGTCATTGCCGCTGGTATTGACGTTTTGGCTCGCCGGAACAGGGCTGCTAAAATCGCTGCATGCTGATGTGCCCCTCGTCCATAGGGATGGTAAGCCCTAATGCATAACGCGTTGGCATGCCACCATGGCTGATCCTAGACCCGTCGCATTGATATCGGCCGCCGCCTCAGGCATCGGACTGGCAGTGGCTCGATCTTTAGTCGCTGAGGGCTACTCGGTCTTTACGATGGACAGTAATGAAACCTCTGTTCACGCCTTTCGCGCAGAGTTCGGTGAGCGCGCGGCGGTAGTCTGCAACGTTGCTGATTCGCAGCAAATCGACACTGCGTTCGACAGCTTTAAGCAAGCCTTTGACCGTCTTGATGTGTTGGTCAATAACGCCGGAGTGGCGGGTCCGATTGGACCTGTAGAGGACATCAACGTTACCGACTGGCAGCAGACCATTGATATCAACCTTAACAGTATGTTCTATCTTACCCGGCTAGCGATCCCGCTAATGAAGCAACAGCGCAGCGGCGCCATAATCAATATGTCTTCAAATGCAGGCCTGGGGGGCTGTCCCTTTCGATCGCCCTACGTGGCGTCAAAATGGGCGGCTATAGGGTTAGCAAAAACCTGGGCGATGGAGCTGGGCGCTTGGAATATTCGCGCCAATGCGCTCTGCCCAGGCGCCGTCAATGGTCCGCGTATTGATCGGGTCATCCAACAAGACGCCCTCGCGCGAGGGATATCGACACAGCAACTGCGCCAAGTCTACGAAGGACAAAACTCACTCAACCGCTTTGTAGAAACTGACGACATTGCTGCCATGGTGTGTTTTTTAATCAGTGAAGCCGGCCGAAATATCTCTGGCCAAGCCATCGCGATAGACGGCCATACTGAGACGCTGGCTGACCATACCCTAGCGCCGTGAGGAAATAGTTCAATGTCGATAGTCACCATGCAGCAGTCATCGGTACAAACACACGTCACGTCGGTTAGCGGAGCCAGCCTATGAAAGCCTTTTGTTTTGACCGTTTTGGGCCCGCTGACCAGGTACTGGCCGGGCGCGACGTCGACACACCAACGCCCGCAGCGGGCGAGGTATTGGTCCGTCTTTACAGCAGTGCCGTCAATCCCTCAGATGTAAAAAAACGCGCGGGTGCTTTTCCCGATCTAGTCAACGACGGCTTTATTATCCCCCACAGTGATGGTGCAGGCGAAATCGTCGCTCTAGGTTCAGGCATCGCCAGTCATCGCATGGGCGAGCGCGTTTTTGTATATCAAGCACAGCATAACCGAGCTTTCGGTACCGCTGCTGAATTTGTCTGCCTGCCTTCCGAGCGCGCGCCGGTGTTACCGGCGAGCGTCAGTTATAACGTCGGCGCCTGCATTGGTATTCCTATACTCACCGCTCACCGCTGCGTCAGTGCCGACGGACCGGTAAACGGTCAGTGGCTATTGGTGACCGGCGGCGCGGGTCGGGTGGGTTTTTATGCTATTCAATGGGCACAGCATTTTGGTGCCAACATCGTAGCTACCGCGAGTAATGACACCGATGCCACACTCTGTCGTGAGGCCGGCGCCATCGCCGTGGTCAATCATCGTGATCCCGACTGGGCGACGCAACTCCTTGAACACACCGGCGGCAGCAAAATAGATCGAGTGATTGATGCCGAGTTCGGCGCAAACTTACCCGATATGCTCACGTGCATTCGGGTTGGCGGCACCATCGTCAGCTATGGCAGTTCGCAAGTACCTGAACCCACCCTGCCCTTCCGGACCATGATGTTCATGGATTTAACCCTGCGGTTGGTGATTGTCTACGATATGCCTGAAGACGCCAAAGAGCGGGCCATAGCCGACACTCAGGCGCTTCTACGGCGAGACGGATTACAGCACCGGGTAGCGGCAGTTCTACCCTTTAAAGACCTGCCTAAAGCCCATGAAATCATCGAGCAAGGAGCGGCAAAAGGATGCGTAGTGATCGACATCACTTCCAACGACTAATGTCCATGCTTGGGTCAGTGGCTTTGACCTTAGTGCTTGCCACGCATGCCCAGGCAAACGATGAGGTCCGTGACCCTCGCATCACCGTAGAGGCCACTACCTTTGTCGGCCGGCAAGATGCCAACGGGGTCGCGTCATTCCAAGGCATCCCCTATGCGCAAGCGCCGGTGGGCGATCGGCGCTGGCACCGACCCCAACCCTGGCAGTTTAGCCCCGGTGATCGCGATGCCAGCGCGTTTGCGCCTGCCTGCATGCAGTCGGGGAGTGGACTGGCGTGGTATCACGGTATGATGCGGCGAGTCGGTATTAATCCTGCAGCAATGACTGGGCCAAGCTATTCAGAAGATTGCCTGTATTTAAATATTTGGACCGACTTAGCGGCCGAGGGACCTCGGCCTGTACTGCTATTTATTCATGGTGGGTCAAACACCGGAGGTTGGAGCTACGAGCCCAACTATCATGGCCAATCCTTGGTGAAAAAAGGGCTGATCGTCGTGACCGTCGCCTACCGACTGGGGGTCTTTGGCTGGCTGAGCCACCCGGATATGGACCTTGAGAATCCAGCGTTACATGACTTGGCCATGAGTCTTGACTGGGTCTATCAACACATCGCTCAATTTGGTGGTGATCCCACACGCATAACGATTGCCGGGGAGTCATCTGGGGCCACCAATGCCTTACATCTCGCGATATCGCCTTTGAGCCAAGGGCGGGTGAGCGGCGTCATCCACCAAAGTGGCGGATGGCCCCTCGACGGCACACCCAGCCCCGCTGAGGCCAGCCAGCGCGGCACCCTACTGGCTGAGGCGCTTCTGGGAGCCGATGCCACGCTGACTCAGCTACGACAGGTGCCTGCGGAGGCGCTCATGAAGGCGTCACAAAGCGTCTACGCCAACTTTCAGTTCGATCCAATCGAAGATCCAGAAAGCCTGCCGGACACGTTAAAGACCCTGGCAATCGAAAAGCGCATGCCACCTCTCACTATGATTATTGGCAGCAACGTCCATGAAAGCCTGATGTACGTCGAGCCCCATGATCAAATAGAAAACTACCTGACTGCTCAGTTTTCCACGAAGAAAAGACAACGGATGGTAGATTATCTCAAGCCCTTCAAGGGTGACAAAGAGAAAATAAATCAGCTCAGTACGGCCACCGACTTCCTATGTCCCTCGCTGCGATTGGCTTCCCTTGTTCACCAGTCGGGGGGTCGTGCTTGGGTGTATCGATTCGATCGCATCCGGCCCGGCTTTGAAGCCATCGGCGCTTACCACGGCGCTGAGCTACCGTATGTCTTTGATCGGCACGATGCGTGGCTGCCATCGGCACCGGCTGATACCGCGTTGACCGCGAGTATTGTCGATTATTGGTCAGCGTTTATCGCCGAGCAGGTACCTAGCAGTGCCACAGGCCCGGCGTGGCCAGCGTGGTCCGACCAGCAGCCCACCATGATCTTCGATCAAGCCGCTGCCGTGTCAGCCCACCCTGATCGCGCTTTGTGCAACTTACTGGCAAGCCACTGACCTTGCTAGCATAGGACTTACAGCCCTTCTCCTGCGGCCAGCTCAGCTATCATGGAGCGCCAAAAGATCAGCGATTCTTCAATGCTGTCTTTGCGTACCCGCTCGTTGAGCCCATGGGCAAAACTATCGGCGGGATTAAGGAAAATGCCTGTCAGACTGTAGCTTGGAATGCCGGCCGCACGAAAATACGCGCCGTCAGTGGTGCCCGATATCATTTTAGGAATGACCGGAACCCCAGGGTAAAGCTGACTCAGCGAAGCGTCTACGGCATCCATCAGCTCGACGTTATAGGGGGAGGTATCACTGGCTACCGGCTTCCCTACTACGGCCCATTCCAGCGCAGGGTTAGCGGCTACCTGCTGTAGCTCCCTCATAACGTCTGCCACCTTGTTGCCCGGAAAAATTCGACAGTTCACCGTTGCGGTTGCCGAGCGGGGCAGCGCATTTTCGGCGTGACCCGCCTTGAGCATAGTGGGAATGCAAGTAGTACCTAGCGTACCGACATACTCAGGCTGCGCACTGAGGCGCGCTATCGCCGAGGGATCACGAGGGTTGATAGCAAAACGTGCCATGGCGGCGCCCACGTCGTTGTCCAGAAAAGGCGCTGTGCGAGCAAAATAGGTGCGCGTAATTTCGTTGCTTTCGACTGCAAATTGGTGAGCCTCAAGGCGTCGAATAGCATGGGCAATATCAAATATGGCATTGTCAGGTCGAGGCATAGAGCTGTGTCCGCCTTGATTTCGAGCGGTCATACTGAAAGTCGCATAGGTTTTTTCTGCGAATCCCACTTGGTATTGAAAGCCCCGTCCGTCATCGTCAAGGGCACCCCCACCCCCGTCAACGACCAGTGCAAATTCGGCATCGATCAACGCCCGATGGTCCCGGGTTAACATGTCCACCGTCGCTTGGTAGGACTCCTCATCACCGGTGAAGGCAATAATAAGATCACGGTTGGGGATAAAACCATCGGCTTTCAACCAGACAAAGAGCGTGGTCAACAGTGACACATCGAACTTGTTGTCCAGCACGCCTCGCCCGAAGTAAAAGGTCTCGTCAGCTTGTAGCTCAAAGGGATGACGCTCCCAATCCTTGGGATCGGCTGGCACCACGTCCATGTGTGAAGCCAATAAGATCCCTTTGCGTCCGCTACTGCCGTCGCCTAGATAGCGAACGATCAGCGATGCAGTTTCGCCATGCGGGATGACAGTTACGTGCTCCTTTGGAAAGCCAGCAGCCAAAAAAACCTGCTCAAGTGACGCGGCATAGGCGGGCACATTGCCAGCACCAGCTACAGTCTCTCGACTGATCGCATCATCCAACAAATCAACGGCCAGCGCGGCATAATCATGCAACTCGGTGTCATCAGCAGCGGCGGGCTGACAAAGCCACAGAGCACTGGCTAAGGTCGGTATGACTAACAAGCGATGTCGGAGTTGATAGCGCATAAACAGCCCTCGTGGATTGGTGCTCGGTGACGTACCCGTAATAATAGACAGATCCCAGCGCCTAAATACTCAGCCCCGGTCAGCATGAGCATAGCACCAAAACTATCGACTTGAGCCTAAAGCAACGCCGCCTCAGCGAACCATGACTCGGCGGGTGAGCTTTGCCAACGCTGCCGATTACTGGCAGAGAGGCTCAACTGTTTCGCCAAGCCCAAGTAATAGGGTAGCGTCGATCGCGGCCAAAGCCTCGCTGGGTAATACGCACTCCGACCGGCGCCTGTCGGCGTTTGTACTCGTTTAAATCAATCAAGCGAATGACACGATGGACATCCTCGGGTTGAAAGCCTTGGCTGATGATATCGGCGGGGCTCGCATCTCGCTCCACGTACCACTCAATGATGGCATCGAGTACTTCGTAGGGTGGAAGGCTGTCTTGATCCTCCTGATTTGGCGCCAGCTCAGCCGATGGTGGTCGAGTAATCACGCGCTCAGGGATGCACTGTCCCACCGTGTTGCGGTAGCGCGCCAAGGCATAGACCAGCATTTTGGGACAGTCTTTGAGCGCATCAAAGCCCCCCGCCATATCCCCATAGAGTGTTGAATAGCCCACCGCCAACTCACTCTTATTACCGGTCGTGAGAACAAGGAGATTTTTTTTATTGGATATAGACATCAACAATACCCCGCGACAGCGGGCCTGCAAATTTTCCTCGGTGATATTTGCAGACAATCCTGCAAACTCATCTGCCAACGAAGCCATGAAGCTCTCATAAAGGGGCTCAATGGAAATCGACCGATAAGCAATATCGAGTGCGGTCGCCTCAGCCTCTGCATCCTCAATAGACATGGATGCTGTGTAACGAAAAGGCATCATAAGCGCATGAACGCGCTGGGCTCCCAGGGCATCAACCGCAATGGCCAGCGTGACGGCTGAGTCAATGCCGCCGCTTAACCCCAGTACCACGCCGGGAAAGTTGTTTTTATTGACGTAATCGCGCACACCAACAACCAAGGCTTGCCAAATCGCTGCCAGCTCGTCGAGGGGCTGCGCTTGAGGGCCTTCAATAATGTGCACACCCGCCTGAGTGGTCAAGGTCAGCCACCATGAGCCCTCCTCAAAATCGGGCGCTGCGGCAGCTAACTCTCCATTGGGGTTGACAGCGAAAGAGCCGCCATCGAAAACAAGCTCATCCTGTGCGCCCACTTGGTTAACATAAACAATAGGAAAATCATTGGCCAGTGCGCGCTCAGCCAACAAATCCCAGCGCTCACGGCGCTTACCTCGATGGAAAGGTGAGGCGTTCAAGTTGATTAAACAACTCGCCCCCGCCCGCTTAGCCTTCGCGGCGGGTTCAGGGTTCCAGATATCCTCACAAATGGTGATGCCCAGTAACACGCCATCGACATCAACCACACACGGCTCATCTCCAGGGGTAAAATAACGCTTCTCATCAAATACTTGGTAGTTGGGCAGGAACTGCTTGAAATACTCGGCCACAACCGCGCCATCGTGAATAACACCCGCCGCATTGAACAGTCCACGGGCGGTCTTTTTGGGGTAGCCCACGATGACCCACAGATGAGCGGGTAACTCCGCGCACAAACGCTCGAGCATAGCCTCAGCCTGTTCCGCTACGGCTGGACGCAATAACAAATCTTCAGGCGGATAACCACTCAGGGTCAACTCAGGAAAGACTACGACCGCTCGAGGTGAATGCAGCGCAGCGTCGTGACACACCGAGATAATTTTATCAGCGTTACCCCGCCAGTCACCGACTAAGGTGTTAATTTGTCCCATGCACAGCTTCATCGATGATTCCTAGTCATTCGGCTGCTGCAGTTTAACGGCCTTGACAATATCTGTAACCCACGTTGTCAATAAAATCGTCGGGCAAAACACCCTTCGACGTTCATTTGTCGCATAATCGACTGAACAATTCACCGACTGCTATAGTTCACCCATGAACCAACGACCCACCCCACCGCCAGTCGACCAATGGCTGAGTGCAAGCTCAGCCAACTCAGCTGTGACACCAACAGACAACGCTCGACAATTTGTGGTGTATAACGTTTATCGCGCGCTCGTTGCCTTTTGCCTACTGGCCATCCTCATTAACCCGAGCACTACTGGCTTGCTCGCCGGGTTCGATCGCTCTTTGTTTATCGCCGGTTGCGCTGCGCTGCTTGCCAGCGCTGTACTCTTGACGGGTCGATGGGGCGATCGATTACAGCAATCAGAGGCGGGTATTTTTGGCCTAATGCTAGCCGATATCTTTGCCACTGCGCTCATTGCTAGCGGCAGCGGAGGCCTATTCAATGGCTTCTCAGTGCTCTATCTCATTACTGTAGCGGCCGCCGCTGTCATGCTGTCCACGCGGATTCTAGCCACGCTGGTTGCGGCCCTCGCCGTCCTAGCCATTCTCGCGGATGCCTTCTGGATGGTCACTCAGGGTTTAGCTAGTGTCAGCGCGCTGCTCCCTGCGGGCATACTGGGCAGCCTGCTCTTTACGGTATCACTCCTCGTGCAATTGATGGCCTCCCGTCTGTCAGCAGCAGAGGCACAGACTGAAGCGGCAGAATTCCGTGTCGCTGCATTACAGCAGCTGAATGAGCAAATCATTCTACACATGGATACCGGCATACTTATTACCGATAAGCAGGGCGCCTTACGCCCCATTAACGTCGCCGCAAATCGCTTGCTGAATTTACCCACGGGTATCGATGTAACGCTCTCGCGGATCAGTCCCGAATTGGCCAATCAGTACGATGAGTGGTGCGAGGTCGGTCAGCATCGAAAAGAACCTTTTCGAATCGACACCAATGGCCCCGTGATGATTGCCAGTTTTGCACGACTCGATGACCAGCAGGATTCCAGTCATTTGATCTTTATTGAAGATTACACACCGGTGACCCAATTCGCTCAGTCCATAAAGCTCAACTCCCTCAGCAAGCTGACCGCGAGCATAGCCCATGAAATCCGTAACCCCCTCGCCGCCATTCGGCATGCGGCGCAACTCATGTCTGAAAGCGGCACCATTGATGAAGCGGATAATATCCTCTGTGACATTCTTGTTAACAATAGCGATAGAGTCAGCGACATCATTGACAACGTTACCGAAGTCTCGCGCCGAGCAGCGCCCAACCCGGAGCGACTCACTATGAACGAATGGCTGCCGCGTTACCTTGAGGAATATAAGCAGCAGTTAACTGAGACCGTAGCGCTAACATTGGATGTGACTGAACAAGCAGCGTCTGTACACATCGATCCGAATCACCTAAAACGCGTGCTGAGTAATTTACTGGACAATGCGCTGCGACACTCAAAACAAGACAGCGGCGAAAGCGCGGCGGCTATCCGACTGTCGGTCGATGACCACCAAGGCCAAGTACACATGGATATTGTCGACTTTGGTCGCGGTGTCACTGAACACCATATTGGACGGTTGTTTGAGCCCTTTTTTACCACCTCAACCGAAGGCAGCGGTCTGGGATTGTATCTGTGTAAGGAGTTGTGCGAAATCAATGGTGCTGGGTTGTTTTACCACCGAACCCCAGCGGATGAGAGCGCCTTTCGTCTCAGCTTTAAACAAGAGGGAAGCTAATGTCTAGCAAGACGGTACTACTCGTTGACGATGAGCCCGATATTTTGAAACTACTAGAGATCACTTTAGCCCGAATGAATATAGCCACCCGCCGCGCTGAAACCTTGCAGCAGGCGAAGGCGGTGCTCGCTGACATCATTCCTGATTTGTGCCTCACTGACATGAAATTACCCGACGGCAACGGGTTGTCGCTACTTCGCTACATGCAAGAGCATTTCCCCAATGTACCGGTCGCCATGATTACTGCCCACGGCAGTGTCGAAACAGCCATCGAAGCGCTTAAGCTCGGGGCATTTGACTTCGTTACCAAACCCCTAGCACTCGAAAAATTACGTGAGTTAATCGGTCACGCTTTAGAAATTAAAGAACCCATTGATGAAGGCACACAAAGCTTGATTGGTGAAACCCCAGCGATACATCAGCTGCGCGCACAGGTCAGAAAGTTAGCTCGCAGCCAAGCACCAGTGCATATCAGTGGTGAATCGGGTGTTGGCAAGGAGGTCGTTGCGCGCCTGATACATCAGCTGGGGCCCCGGGCAGCGGGACCTTTTGTCGCCGTGAATTGTGGCGCCATTCCTCCTGAACTCGTGGAAAGTGAGCTTTTTGGCCATCGCAAGGGAGCATTCACGGGTGCTCATGCGGACAAACAGGGCCTCTTTCAAGCCGCCGCGGGAGGCACGCTCTTCCTTGACGAAATCGCCGATTTACCGCAGCCGACGCAAGTGAAGCTACTGCGCGTCATTCAAGAGAAGTGCGTGCGTCCCGTCGGATCGGAAGCAGAGCAAGCAACCGACGTCCGCCTGCTCAGCGCCACCCATAAAAACCTTGCTTCAGAAGCCCGTCACCAGCGTTTCAGGGAAGATCTCTACTACCGCATCAATGTTATCGGTCTGCACGTGCCTACTCTTCGAGAGCGTAAAGCAGACATTCCGCTGCTGGCACGACATCTGTTAGCCAAATTGCAACGCCAGCAAAACGACCCCCAAACGGCCATTAGTCACGCCGCCGTCGCGGCACTAGAAGTGCATAGTTTTCCCGGTAACGTTCGTGAGTTAGAAAATATATTGGCCCGGGCAATGGCGCTGTCCGAGGGCGATAGCATTGAAGTAAGCGACTTACACTTTGAACCCAGTGGCGGCCTGAGAGATCCACTCCCCAATGAAGCGGCTTTACTCCAGGCTGTGGATGGTGACCTAGAGGGCTACGTCAACACCATTGAAGCGCGCATTCTCAATGCCGCACTGCTTGAGCATGGATGGAATAAAACAGCCGCCGCTAAAACCTTGGGGATAACCTTCAGAAGTTTGCGCTATCGATTGAAAAAGCTGGGCATAGACGACTAACCAAGGCGTTACTGGCCCTGTTGTCACTCGCCGCCACAGGTCGCCCAGTTCTTCACCAACCGAGGACGTCCCAGTTGGTTAAGCACCACCGACCAATTATCTGATGTCGGCTGGCCACTGCAGACCGCCAAGGTTGCATTGCGATTACCTATGCCACGCCCATCCCATTGGAACCGCTCGCTCGCCTGCCGAGAGCCACTGCGATTAACAATGCGCACCTTGGAAGACGTAGCGAACTCACGCTCAAGGACTCCCTCAGCATTCACCACCGCAAATCCCTCACTATAAACCCCTGCGCACGCTTGGGTCGCAGCTGACCATGGACAAAGACTAAACGGCTTGTGATGAACCTGAGCATAGCCCCGGGCCAACATGACGGCACTGAGTAATTGTCGAGCGGTCTTTTGATTGGTGTACGACGCCAAGTGATGCGTGAAGCTCGGCAGCGCGATAGTGCTCATGATGGCAACAATAGCCAGCACAATCAGTAGCTCCAGCAAGGTGAAACCCCGCGGCCGCACACCTAGCAACATTGATTCTCAGCACCCATAAGGCGAATGGTAAAGGAGAATCACCAGCACCACACATCAGGCGCCGCCCATGAGGCGTTTTGACCTTTATTAGCCCTAAATTATGCAGGCCACTGTTATAAGGTACAGTGGATTAGCGTACCGCGAGGCGGTGTCAGCGGTTTGCTGGCCGACTAGATATTTTTTGCCGGTATTCGCAACTCTTTGGGTAGCGAGAAGGTAATATTTTCCGGTCGTCCGTCAATCGACTGCACTGCGTTGGCGCCGCTGGCTTGGAGCGCGGCGACTACCGCGTCGACGAGGGATTCCGGCGCCGACGCGCCGGCGGTTACACCCACCTTGTTGGCGCCCGCCCACCACTGGGGCTCTAGCATCGTGGCATCATCCACTAAGTAAGCGGTCGATCCGCACCGCTCTGCTAACTCCCGAAGTCGATTCGAATTTGAACTATTCGGTGACCCTACCACGAGGACAACATCGGCTTGCGCTGCCAGTAGTTTGACAGCGTCCTGGCGATTTTGGGTGGCGTAGCAAATATCATCCTTGCGCGGACCCTCAATGGCGGGAAAGCGTTGTCGCAGCGCATCGATCACCCGGGCAGTATCATCGACCGATAGCGTTGTTTGGGTGACGTAGGCTATGTGGCTAGGATCGTTAACCTCGAGAGCGGCTGCCTGCTCCTCGTCTTCAATGAGGTAAATCTGCCCGCCTTGAGACGTATCATATTGGCCTAGGGTACCCTCGACTTCCGGGTGGCCTTCATGACCGATTAAAACGCACTCTCGCCCGGCCGCACTAAAAGCGGACACTTCTACATGGACTTTGGTGACTAAAGGGCAGGTAGCATCAAACACTTTTAAGTGCCGGCGGACCGCTTCAGCTTGCACAGCCTTCGACACACCATGCGCGCTGAAGATGACAATAGCGTCATCCGGCACTTCATGTAACTCTTCAACGAAGATCGCCCCGCGAGAGCGTAAATCCTCGACCACAAATCGGTTATGCACCACCTCATGACGCACATAAATAGGCTGGCCAAAGACCTCCAATGCACGGTTAACAATATCAATAGCGCGGTCAACACCCGCACAAAATCCTCGAGGATTAGCTAAAATAACGTCCATCATCAATGTAGCTCCGCCGCTTCGACTTTGTGAATATGGACTCGGAAAGTAATATTGCGCCCGGCTAACGGATGATTAAAGTCAACGCTCACTTCGGTATCATCGAAGGCGGCAACCACGCCAGGCACTTCACCCCCCGCCGCATCGGCAAAAGCAAACACCATACCGCACTCAAGCTCTGCCTCAGCATCAAAATCGTTCCGTTTGACCACTTGAATGTTATTGTCATTGGGCTGACCGAAAGCATTTTCGGGGGTAATGAGAAACTCGCTCTCGGTGCCTGGAAGCAGGCCAAACAGCGCGCGCTCAAAGCCCGGTAACAACGATCCATCGCCGACCACAAAGGTAGCCGCCTCTCTACCAAAATTTGAGTCAATCTCAGAGCCATCCTCTAGGAACAGTGCAAAATGTAAGGTGACCTTGGTATTTTCGCTGACCGCAAGTGTCGTCATGTCTCTGTCCTGTTGGTCTCTATCTGCTCAGATGCTTCCGTGCCAAATAGGCTGTCGACTATGAGTATTGCAGCCCCGAGTGAAATAGCCGAATCCGCTATGTTAAAAGCCGGCCAATACCACCCACCGTAGTGAAGTGATATAAAATCGACAACATAGCCATACTGTAATCGATCCCAAAGATTACCCAGCCCACCGCCGAGAATAAGCCCCAGGGCAGTGCCCACCCAACGCTTGCCAGTGGGTAAGCGCGACAACCAGACAATAATAACGAGGCTAACCAGCATGGCAACAAGCGCAAAGAACCACCGCTGCCACCCCCCCGCATCGGCGAGGAAGCTGAAAGCCGCGCCAGTATTATGGGCGAGCAGCCAATCAAACCACGGTGTCACCATAACCGGCTGACGATAGAGCAATGCAGATGAAGCCCAGTCCTTCGTCCAGTAATCGAGGCCAATGACGAGTAGTGCCAGCGCATAGCCCCAGCGGGCTCGCCGCGACCACCAGCCAGCGCTCAGTCTCGCTACACGACGCTGCGTCGAGTCATCGCTAGGCATAGGCACGGCGTTCACCAGGTCCTTCAATATTACTGATACAACGACCACACAGGCTAGGGTGCTGGCTATGGCTACCCACGTCTTCACGGCGATGCCAGCAACGTTCACATTTCTCTTCAGGAGACACAGCAATAAAAATCCGCAGGCCGTCAAGCTCGGTGGTGAGGGCTGATGGGTTATTGGCCATGGGCTCTACCGTTGCCTCCGATGAGATGAGGACAAAGCGCAATTCGTCACCGAGGGACGTCAGTTGCTCATAGAGCTGACCCTCGGCATAGAGAACTACCCTAGCATCCAACCCACCTTTGAGCTCTCCCGCAGACCGTTTTTCCTCCATGGCTTTATTGACCCCTTGACGCACCAACAGCATCACAGACCAAAACTCATCACCCATTTGATCGTCAGTCAGCGTGGGAAAACCCTGATACCACTCACTCAAAAAGATAGACTCAGCTCGCTCACCGGGCAGGTTTTCCCATATTTCCTCGGCAGTGAAGCTCAAAATAGGGGCCATCCAGCGACATAAGCCTTCCGCCAAATACCACAAAGCGGTCTGTGCCGAGCGGCGCGCGACCGACTCTGTAGGCGTCGTGTATTGACGATCTTTAATAATATCCAAATAAAATCCACCCAGCTCGCCGGTGCAGAAATGGTGGATTTTCGAAAACACCTGATGGAACTGATAGGCCTCGTACGCGGAAACAATCTCCGCTTGTAAGCCGGCTGCCCTAGCGCAGATCCATCGATCGAGGGAAAGCATAGCCTCTGGAGCCACCGCGTGTTCGCCGGGATTGAACTCCGCGAGATTAGCGAGCAAAAAGCGGGCGGTATTACGAATACGTCGATAGCTATCGCCTGTGCGTTTGAAAATCTCATCAGAGGCGGAAATATCATTGCGATAGTCGCTTGCTGCTACCCAGAGTCGAAGTACATCGGCACCAAGGTCATTCAATGCTTTCTTTGCAGGAATAATATTGCCCAGAGACTTAGACATTTTGTGTCCTTCCCCATCGACCGTGAAGCCATGGGTGAGTACGCCTTTGTAGGGCGCTTCACCGTAAGCGCCAATGCCCGTCAATAACGACGACTGAAACCAGCCTCGGTGCTGATCAGAGCCCTCTAAGTATAAGTCGGCCGGGGACTGTAGCGTCTCTCGAGCGCGCAGCACCGACGCATGGGTAACCCCTGAATCAAACCAGACGTCGAGCGTGTCCGTTACCTTGTCGTAATCGTTTGCCTCGTCACCCAACACACTGTCAGCGTCGAGATCAAACCAAGCATCAATGCCCTTATCTTCGATCAATACCGCCACCTGCTCAATCAGCTCTGCAGTTCGTGGATGGAGGACGCCGGTCTGCCGGTGAACGAACAGGGTAATCGGTACACCCCACGTCCGCTGACGCGAGATACACCAGTCGGGGCGCGTTTCCAACATACTGTCAATGCGAGCACGTCCCCAGTCAGGCACCCATTGCACCCCATCCACGGCAGCTTTCGCGTCATCGAGCAAACCATTGCCGTGCATGCTGATGAACCACTGCGGGGTGGCTCGAAAAATAATCGGGGTTTTATGGCGCCAGCAATGGGGATAAGAATGCTCAAAGGGCTTGTGGCAGAGCAGCGATCCCCGGGCCTCAAGCTCGCCAATAATCTCATCATTGGCCTTAAAAATATGCTTACCCTCAAACACAGGGGTCCCTGGCAGATAGACACCATTGCCCCCCACAGGGTTATAAACTTCGAGATCGTAGCGTTTGCCAATAGCAAAATCTTCCAAGCCATGGGCGGGGGCAGTATGAACACAGCCAGTGCCCGCCTCTGTGGTGACATGGTCGCCGAGCATGACAGGAACGCTGATCATCGCAAAGGGATGTTGAAGCATCAGACCCTCGAGTGCACTGCCCTGGACTGAGCCAAGAACCTTGGGATCATCGATACCATAACGCTGAGCGCAAGCCTCCGCTAATGCCTCGGCAACCACGGTGGCGCGCTCCCCCACTCGTAACAGAACATAACGTAGATCAGGATGAACACTGACCCCGCGATTAGCCGCCAGGGTCCACGGTGTGGTGGTCCATATCGCCACACTCACGTCGCGCTGCCAGTCACAGTTGAATATCCGGCTAACGTCGCTGGCATCCTCGACCTTGAACGCCACATCGACCGCCGATGAGGTTTTCTCTTGATACTCTACTTCCGCCTCAGCCAAGGCCGAACCGCAGTCGAGACACCAATGCACAGGCTTGACACCCTGGTGTAAATGTCCGTTATCAATAATTCGTCCCAAGGTTCGGACAATATTGGCTTCAACCTCAAAATTCATGGTCAGATAGGGGTTATCCCAGTCACCCAATACACCCATACGCACAAAGTCTTCTTTTTGTTTATCCACCTGCGTGCTGGCATAGGTGCGACATTTTTGCCGGAACTCACTGGCCGTGACTTTGTGGCCAGGTTTGCCGATTTTTTTCTCAACGTTAAGCTCAATGGGTAAGCCATGACAATCCCAGCCGGGAACGTAAGGCGCATTAAAGCCCGAGAGGGTTCGTGACTTGATAATAATATCTTTCAAAATTTTGTTGACCGCATGTCCCACATGCAGTTCACCATTGGCGTAGGGGGGGCCATCATGCAAGATAAAGGTAGGTTTACCCTCACCGACGATTCGCATTTGGGCGTAGAGATCCATAGCCTGCCACTGCTTGATTCTTGCGGGCTCGCGCTGCGCTAAATTCGCTTTCATCGGAAACGCGGTGCTGGGTAAATTAAGAGTCGTCTTATAATCGGTCATGGTTGAGTCACTTGTGACGCCACTGCGGGCGTAATGGCTATCTGTCAGTATCCACCGGATGGCTCGCCAGCCAATTCCTTGCGGCGTGAATGTCTGCGTCAATGGCCGCTTTGAGGGCGTCCAATGAATCGAATTTCTTCTCCTCGCGGAGCTTATGCATGAAGCGTACGGTCAATCGCTTACCGTATAGGTTTTCCGTTCTATCGATCAAATGCACTTCTAAGTTAGCTCGAGTGCCGTCGCTCACCGTCGGTCGCGTACCCACATTAGCGACCCCTGCTATCCCTGCCAACTGCGGACCATCAACGCGTACCGCGTACACCCCCGACAGGGGGCTTCGCAGACGCTCAATGCGAATGTTGGCGGTCGGGCAGCCTAAGGTACGGCCCAGTTGCTGGCCATACTCCACTCGACCTGTCAGTGTAAATGATCGACCGAGTAATCGTTCTACGTCTGCAAAATCACCCGCCAGCAAGGCCTCTCGAATACGCGTGCTACTCACGCGAGCGCCGTCTATAGTGACCGTTTCTGTCCGCTCGACTTGATAGTTATATTGCTCGGCAAATTGTTGAGCGTATTCAAAATCACCCTCACGACTATTGCCAAACCGAAAATCATCGCCGAGCTCTATATAACGTGCACCTAAACCCTCAACGAACACCATGGTGATGAAATCATCGGCGCTCATGCTGCGCATTTTTTTGTTAAATGGCAACACCAAGACCCGATCAACCCCCGTAGCGGCCAATGCCGACAGTCGCTCTCTAAAATTGGTAATACGCGGCGGTGCCTCCTGCGGGCGAAAAAACTCCCGAGGCAAAGGTTCGAAGACAATCACCGTTGATGGCAGGCCCAGTTCAAAGGCCCGGGCTTTGAGGCGCTGAAGCACCGCTTGGTGACCCCGATGAACGCCATCAAAAGCACCCACCGTCACGGCACAACCGCGGTGTTTAGGGCGCAAATTTTGCAGTCCGCGGATTAATTCCATGGGCGCGTGATCACATGCTCTTGAAAAAACGCCAGTATATAGAAAAAGGGGGTCTATGAGTGAGCCTTTGGGGTGTTAACGGTTGCTTGGGCTGCGAAACTGGCTCGGTCGGATACCCACCAGGAACAGTGCTAGCAGATAGCTCACCAGCCCGGTCAACACCACCCCAATTAGGGCTAAAGCGCGCTGCCACACACCCTGCCCCAACCACCATTCGATAGGTGGCAGCAGCATGAGTAACAGCAGCGACATGGCGATCACTGCAATGGCATAGCGCAGAACTCGCCAAGAGGGACCCTGAGTCGGGGGCAGTAACACCCCGTCTCGACGCAAGCCTCGCCAGAGCAGCGCTGCATTTAACCATGCGGCGACGCTGGTCGCTAAAGCAAGTCCCGCATGTCCCACGTCAAATTGCCACATTAGCGGAAACACCAACAACGGGTTCAAAACCATATTAGTCACCATCGCTATAATGCCAATACGAACGGGGGTGCGCATATCTTGTCGCGCATAGAATCCAGGCGCCAGCACCTTGACGAGCATAAACGCGGTCAGGCCTAAGGTGTAGGCGCGCAGCGATACCGCCGACATTTGAACATCGTATCGGGTGAATTCTCCGTACTGAAAGAGGGTCATTAAAATAGGCTCCGCTAAGATAGCTAGTGCTGCGGTCGCCGGCAGCGCAATCAATAGGACGGCGCTGAGTGCCCAATTGAGCGTGCCAGAAAAATCTTGATGATCGCTGGCTTGCTCTCCAAGCGCCTTTTGAGTTGACAGGGCCGGCAGTATGACTGTGGCAATGGCTATGGCGAAGACACCCAAAGGCAGTTCGGTCATACGATCACTGTAGTAGAGCCAGGACACGCTTCCCGTCGGCAGTAACGACGCCAATACCGTATCCAATAACAGGTTAATTTGGCTGACTGAAACCCCAAACAATGCTGGCACCATCAGCGTGAGTATGCGTCGAACACCAGCGTAGCCGATATCCCATCGAGGTCGAGGAATAAGCCCCAGTCCATGCAAGGCAGGCAGCTGAAATAACAGCTGGATCATTCCCGCGAGCAGGACCCCCAAAGCCAAGGCATAAACAGGCTCATCAACTTGTGGAGCTAAAAATACTGCGCTGCCAATCAGTGATAGGTTGAGTAAAATAGGTGTGAAGGCGGGCACGGCAAAACGCCCATAGCTATTTAAAATACCCCCTGCAAAGCCGGTTAGCGATATGAAAAACAGGTATGGGAAGGTGAGTTTTATAAGATCCGCCGTCAGCGCTAGTTTTGCCGCATCGCGACTAAACCCAGGGGCAAAGACTAGGGCCACCACCGGTGCAGCAACAATCGCCAGTGTAGTGAGCAGCAATAAGCTACCGCCCAATACGCCTGCTACTCTATCGATCAGTGCTTTGACCGCCTCGCGACCGCCCTCCTCGCGGGTTTCAGACAACACTGGAACGAACGCCTGGGCAAAAGCACCTTCAGCAAAAAGCCGGCGCAAAAAATTGGGGATTTTGAAGGCGACAAAGAAAGCGTCGGCATTACTGCTTGCCCCCACCAATGCCGCAAGCACGACGTCGCGAACCAAGCCCAAACTTCTGGACAGCAGGGTCCCGACACTGACCACCGCACTAGAATGTAAAAGACCTCGTCGTTTGACGCCGTCGTCATGATTCACCGATGAGTTGGGGTCTAACTCAGCCATTCCTGCCGCAAGGCCTCACCGTGACGCGCCAACCACTGTAACGCGATCAGCGTATGGCCGTTATTGATTTGATCGGCATCGAGCATTGCAAGAGCGTCCCGACGATTGATGGCATGAACCAACAAATCCTCGTTCTCATGCTCGAGTCCATGGACGCCACCAACACCTGCCTCAACCACGCGACCGACAAACAAGCGAATTTGTTCGGAGCATCCGCCGGCACTCGGATAAAAGGTCGCAATTGGCTTAATCGCGTCTAACACGCAGCCCGCCTCTTCTTTGGCCTCCCGGTGAACCACATCGATATCATTTTCATTGGGCTCGACAATGCCTGCGAGTAACTCAAGCATCCAAGGGCTGTCCTCGTTGCGGATAGCCCCAGCTCTAAATTGCTCCACCATGATAAATTTATCGCGAACGGGATCCCAAGGCAAAACTGCCACTGCGTCTCCACGCTCGAACAATTCGCGACTAAAAGGTTTACTCCAACCACCCGCAAAAAGCTTGTGGCGGAGCGTTAATTTGCGGACACCGAAAAAGCCTCGGTATAACCAATCGCTACCCACCACTTCGACATCGTCGGCGCTGAATCGGGGTTGGAAATTGCTCAAAACCGGCGCTCCGTGTACCAATTAACTTTACTGGCATGCGCACTGACTTGGTCGACAACGTCTAGGATTATGGCGAAAAGCGCCATGCGGACTAGCACGCCGTTATCACTTTGACGGAATATTGCGAGGTTAGGATTGTCGTTTAAATCGTCATCTAGCTCGCGAGCACCTTCACGGGAATCTCTGGGTAACGGATGCATAATGACCGTGTTGGGCTCGCAGTTCGCGGTATAAACCGATTGGTTAAGTCGGAAGCGACCGCGATACAAATCAGCATCGGCGGGCGACGCAAAGCGTTCTTCTTGGAGCCGCGTCGAATAAACAATGTCGACACCGGCGATTCCCTCTTCGAGTACTTCCGTTTCAATCACTTTATGTCCCGACGACCGCAAAGCTTCGACAATATCACCGGGCATTCGTAATTCAGTTGGCGACACCAATCGAATTTCCACGTTCTTATACAGACTGAGTAGACGCGATAACGAATGGACCGTGCGGCCGTAGCGAAGATCGCCCACCATCGCGATGCGTAGATCGTCGATCTCTCGCTTGCGCGAGTGCAGCTCGCTGCGGATAGTGAAAAGATCCAATAACGCTTGGGTAGGATGCTCATTGGCACCATCACCGCCGTTTATCACCGGCACCCGGCTACCTGCTGCAAACTCCGCCACCGATCCCTCAGCAGGATGGCGCATAACAATGACGTCGGAATAGCCCGACAACACCCGCGCGGTATCATATAACGACTCGCCCTTAGCAATGGCGGTGCTCTCAAAGCCCGTCGTTTCCCGGACCTGGCCACCCAATAAGTTAAAGGCACTGCCGAAGCTAATCCGCGTTCGAGTGGAAGCTTCAAAGAACATAGAACCGAGAATGGCGCCATCTAATACTCGCGTTACTTTGTCTCGATGCGCATAGGGTCTCATGGCATCGGCAACAGCAAAAAGCTGATCGACATCGGAGCGTTCAAACTGACCAATATTGAGAATGTGACTGCCCTGAAAATGCACGGCGAACCCCGCTAAGCTTAAAGAGGAGTCTATTGTAACTCGGTGTTCCCTTGCTCCGACAGGCTCTGAGCTAACTCTTTGATATACCGCGCAAGATCGGTGAGCGCACTGCGCTGTTGATTGGACAAACCTTCGGAGGCAAGTTCTGAGGAAACCGCATCAAGGAGGTCCTCTCGATCAAACGGACCGCCCGATGCCTGCTGCGCGGCACAGTGCTCTCGCCACTGCCGGGCTTCCTCAGGCAGGAGGCTGTCGGGGTAATTGCGCGCTCGATACCGAAACAGTAATTCCGGCAGTCTACGATCTTTGAACACCCAGCTTTGATCTCTCAGAGCCTCAGCCGTGGCGTTGACAATCGATGGGAATTGCTGGCTATCGGTGCGATCGAAAAAGCCGTCATAAAGCATGGCATCAACATCCGTTCGAGGTGCAAACTCGCGAGACGTAAAGATGGCTTGAATAAAATCCCGAAAAGCATGAGCGTTTACCGCCCTATGATCGCGCAATTGCTGCAAGTGTTCGCGGAGATGGTCACCTTGATAGCCCAAACGCTCTGCAACCTCGAGCGTCATCCATTGCATCGGCAAAATAACCGGGGCGCGGTTTATACGAACAGTTATTAATGGCGGGCGTTCTTGGCCCTCAGGCAGATCGTCTTTGCGCGCAAATAAACGCGCCTTTATCGCCTCGGGCTCCTCAAGTAAGAAATTGGGCGCACGACTCAAGTCGGCACAAATAACGTCGTTCTTATTACTTGCTGACACGGCGAGTGGCACAATAATGGTCACATTGTGGCGCGACCCACCGAGCACACCAGACACATAAATCACGGGCTTCATTGCGTCGACATTGAGCAAGTCAGCGACATGAAGTTTCAAGCGCGATGCGTACAAGGCATCAAACAAGGCCGGTTGCGCTTTATTGAGCAGCGCTGCAAGACCAATCGTTGCCTCCACATCGGACAAAGCATCGTGAGCATTGCCATGATCAATGCCGTTCGCACCCGTCAGTTCTTCAAGTCGAAAACTTGTCAGGCCACCGTCTCGCTTCGGCCAAACAATGCCGTCAGGGCGTAACGCATAGATTGCACGAGTCGCGTCGATTAAATCCCAGCGCGACCGTCCCTGATCGCGTTCGCGTGCATACGGATCATGAAAATTACGATAAAGCGCAAAGCGTGTGACCTCATCGTCAAAACGCAGTGAGTTGTACCCCACGCCGCACGTGCCCGGCTTC
This sequence comes from Halieaceae bacterium UBA4452, assembly GCA_002389505.1. Lineage (GTDB taxonomy): Bacteria > Pseudomonadota > Gammaproteobacteria > Pseudomonadales > Halieaceae > Luminiphilus. The sequence goes on along the minus strand of DGPA01000041.1, from coordinate 39,293 downwards.
GACAGCTCATGGTGTATCTGACCAATGAAATCACGCTCAGCTAATCCGTACTCAAGCGCCGTATACGGGCTGATACCCGTAATACGCGTGGCGACCGGAGACGGGATAAAGTCGGGGGTCGGCCGGCTGTAAATGACCAGCGGTTCCCCGATCACATTGAAGTCTCGGTCGGTGCGAATACCGGCAAACTGTAAAGGCCTGTCGGTGGAGACCTCGGCACCCGAGGTCTCGTAATCATGCCAATAAAACGTCTCAGATGAGCTCAATGGCCTGCTCTTCGATCTTGCGCTTCCACAGCGCAGGACCACTGATATGAACAGAATCACCGCGACTATCGACCGCTACCGACACGGGCATATTCTTTACAGTAAAGGCGTAAATAGCCTCCATACCAAGATCCTCAAAAGCCACCACCTTAGCCGCAATAATCGCTTTTGACACCAGGTACGCCGCCCCGCCAACAGCCATCAAATAGACCGCGCCCCGGCGTTTAATGGCCTCAATAGCGATGGGACCGCGCTCGGCTTTGCCGATCATGCCAATAAGCCCGGTTTGCTCGAGTATGTAATCCGTAAACTTATCCATGCGCGTAGCGGTCGTGGGTCCCGCTGGTCCCACTACCTCGTCCCCCACCGGATCTACAGGACCCACGTAGTAAATGAACTTACCTGTTAGATCAACCGGCAAAGGCTCACCGCTTTGCAGCATCTGGGTCATGCGCTTATGCGCCGCATCCCGTCCGGTATACATGGTACCCGACAACAAAATAGTCTCGCCAGGGGTCCAGTGTCGAACGTCCTCAGCGGTCACTGTGTCCAGATCTACGTGTCGAGCTGCATTCCCCGGTTCCCAAGACACGTCGGGCCATTGATCAATATCTGGGGCAGATTGTAGCGCCGGACCCTCTCCCCTTAAGGTAAAATGAGCGTGGCGTGTAGCCGCACAGTTGGGAATCATGGCGACGGGTAGCGAAGCCGCGTGCGTGGGATAGTCCTTAATTTTGACGTCGAGTACGGTGGTCAATCCCCCCAAGCCCTGCGCGCCAATACCCAGTGCGTTCACCCCATCCATAATTTCTAACCGGAGCTCTTCAGAGCGGCTAATGGGACCCCGTTCACGCAGTTCATGGATATCAATAGGATCCATAAGCGATTCCTTGGCCAATACCATGGCTTTCTCGGCCGTACCGCCAATGCCAATCCCGAGCATACCAGGAGGACACCAACCCGCCCCCATAGTGGGCAGCGTGTTGACCACCCAGTCGAGAATACTGTCTGAAGGATTGAGCATGACAAGCTTCGCTTTGTTCTCTGAACCGCCACCCTTGGCAGCGATGCGCACATCAACGGTGTTGCCAGGCACGACGCGAGTATGGATAACCGCAGGGGTATTGTCGCCGGTATTGCGTCGCGTTCCAGCGGGGTCGCTGAGAATAGAGGCCCGTAGTTTATTGTCAGGGTGGGTGTAGGCTCGGCGCACCCCGGCATTGATCATCGCCTCAACGGACAGTTCGGCTTGCCACTGAACCTCCATACCAATCTCGATAAAGACCGTAACAATACCCGTATCTTGGCAGATGGGTCGATGCCCTAGGGCGCACAGGCGTGAATTAATCAAAATTTGCGCCATAGCATCTTTCGCTGCTGGGTTTTGCTCCATGTTATAGGCTTTGTGAACCGCTTGAATAAAATCGATAGGGTGATAGTAAGAAATAAATTGCAGCGCATCGGCAATGCTGTCGATGAGATCTTGCTGTTTAATCATACTCATATTGGCTTCCTGTCACGGCTGCATCCAACGCCATTGGGGCTAAACGTTTACTGCAAGGGTTGACTGGGCTCGTTCACCTGCATGCTGCGCAAAGCGCTCTCCAGGCCGTTAATACTGGTGTTAACTTGACGTCGAAAGGCATTAATGGAATCAATCCACTCCTCATTGGCGGCGACTCGCTTGTTCAACCCAGCACGCTCTAACTTAGCTTTATTGACATTATCGGCCAAGCGTTCGAGGTTGATTTGGACTTGTTTGGCGCTGGTGGACAACCGCGCTAAGTCCCCCGCAACTTTCTGAAGCGCCTTCAGGTCGGCGGTCAGAGTCTCAAGCTTCGCGATACTATCGGTGGCACGGGTTGAAAGCGTGTCGATGACAACGTCCCGGGAGATTTTAGCTTTCTCCAGTTTGTCGATGCGCGAATCTAATTCACGTCGGCGCTGCTCGAGACGCCGAGTTTCCTTGTCAACCACGCGCAGTTGAGCACCCAGCGCGGCGGCGGATTGGGCCACGCTCTCGTCGGTATCTGACAATAGTGCCTCCAGGTCCGTCGTCCGAGAGGACAGCGCCGCCTGTGTGGTCAGAGAGCTGTCGAGGGTTTGTTGAAGCTGCCACGCCCAAGCGCAGGCCACTGCGGCTACTACCAATGCAACAGTAACTATCAAACGACCTACTAACCCCATACTGGCGTCAGAAGCGGCTGTCATCCGCGCGCGACTCGGCATTGCACCTCGAGGGGCACTGGCTACCGCTTCATCTCGATTGGCGGCAAATGAGGGGATGTCGGGTAAATCGTCACGAGCCATAAGCACAGGGTCCCTTGTACACAGCCACTACAGTATAGCTCGACCTGCAAGTCGATTCACCGATGCTTGCTGAGTGATTAACGAGCGCTTCGGGGGAGCTGCCCTTGGAAATAGGTAGCCTCGATGACGGCGGCACACGCTCGTCCCCCGTTAATAAAAAAGCAGCCCCGCGGACTGCCTTTAGCGTTGCAACCAACCCATCTCAGAGGAAGTTCAATAAACCCCAGATCACTAAGGTTAATGCCAATGAACTATGCACCACGCCCAAGACGGACTTCATGGGCCCTTGGCCACCAAACAGCGCATTGAGCTCAAGCAGCACAATCAGGCCGAGTGCCGCATAGAGACCCGTATCGGTACCAGCCAATGGCAAGTGCTTAGAGGCCAGCATGCCCAACAACATAGGGCCAGACAACAGGGTGTTAGTGCGACTCGCCAAACCGGCTTTAGCCGCGGCTGCGGGTCCATCCCCCTCTTTCATACCTAGGACAATTTGTTGCTTGGGCCAAATAATCAACCAGACGTTGAGGAACATAAAAGTGCCCGCCAGCGCACCCATCCAGATAGCGGGCATGGTCGCGCCCAGAGCGCCCACTTTATGGAATAAGTAGGCACCGGTCAGGAAGGTGAGCATGGCGCCCCAACGGAACCACCACAGGGCTCGAGGCGCCAACTTGGCCATAGCGTCGGTCTTGGCGCCCGCTTCGGCTTCCTTAAAATATTCGGTTTGCACAAAGTTGAAGTAATACAGCATGCCTATCCAGACAATGCCAGCCAGCACATGAAAATAACGACCAAGGAATTCAATCTCATACATAGGATGCTCTCCTGCTGTGTTTAGGGGTGTTCACTAATGAACGTTTTTCTTTCCATAATAAACTATAGCTGCAGTATAGGCGCCAAGAAAGCATTTAGCACGCGCTTATGCACGCGCGTTTATCGCCGATTGGCTAACGCTCGATGACCGTTTATGCTTGGCCATAACGAAAAAACCCGGCCAAAGCCGGGTTTTTTCGTTCACAGAAAAGGCCGTCTACATCATGCCGCCCATTCCGCCCATTCCACCCATTCCGCCCATATCGGGCATACCGCCACCGGCAGCTTCCTCTTTTGGCGCATCAGCAATCATAACCTGAGTGGTAATCATAAGACCGGCAACCGAACCCGCCGCCTGCAGTGCAGAGCGCGTTACTTTTGCTGGGTCAAGAATGCCCATCTCAATCATGTCGCCGTACTCACCGGTCGCTGCGTTGAAGCCGAAGTTACCTTCACCGTGACGGATCTTGTCGAGCACCACAGAGGCTTCATCCCCGGCGTTCTCTACGATTTGACGAAGGGGGCTTTCCATGGCGCGCAAGGCTGCTGCGATGCCAATGTTCTGATCTTCGTTGTCACCAGTGAGTGACCCTACCGTAGCAATGGCACGAATGAGGGCCACACCACCTCCGGGTACTACACCTTCCTCGACCGCCGCACGTGTCGCGTGTAAAGCATCTTCAACGCGAGCTTTCTTCTCTTTCATTTCAAACTCAGTTGCCGCACCGACTTTGATCACCGCTACGCCACCAGCGAGTTTTGCAACACGCTCCTGGAGTTTCTCTCGGTCGTAATCAGAGCTGGTGTTGTCAATCTGGACACGAATTTCGCTGACGCGTGCCTTAATAGCTTCAGCATCACCGGCACCGTCGACAATAATGGTATTGTCTTTGTCCATAGTGACGCGCTTTGCCGTTCCCAGGTGCTCAAGGGTAGTGGACTCGAGGTCCAGACCCACTTCTTCGGAAATAACCGTACCACCGGAGAGAATGGCGATGTCCTGAAGCATAGCCTTGCGGCGATCACCAAAACCTGGTGCCTTACAAGCGGCGACTTTGACAATACCGCGCATGTTGTTGACGACCAAAGTAGCCAACGCCTCGCCCTCGACATCTTCGGCAACAATAACCAACGGCTTGGAGGCCTTAGCTACTTGCTCAAGCACGGGCAACATTTCGCGGATGTTGGAGATTTTCTTGTCAACGAGCAGAATGAACGGATCTTCGATTTCTGCCTGCATGTTGTCTTGATTGTTAATAAAGTAGGGCGAGAGGTAGCCGCGATCGAACTGCATACCCTCAACCACATCCAGCTCGTTCTCTAGTCCCGAGCCTTCTTCAACCGTAATAACGCCTTCTTTGCCGACTTTGCCCATTGCATCTGCAATGATTTCACCGACCGAGGTGTCGCTATTAGCTGAAATGGTACCCACTTGAGCAATGGCCTTGTTGTCTTCGCAGGGCGTCGACATGCCTTTGACCGCCTCAACAGCGGCCGCGACGGCTTTATCGATACCGCGCTTTAAGTCCATTGGGTTCATACCCGCAGCAACGGCCTTCAATCCTTCGTTAACGATGGATTGGGCAAGGACTGTTGCTGTGGTAGTGCCATCACCCGCAGCGTCAGAGGCCTGTGATGCTACCTCTTTGAGCATCTGCGCGCCCATATTCTCGAAACGATTGTCAAGTTCAATTTCCTTCGCCACCGATACCCCATCTTTAGTGACGGTTGGAGCACCGAAAGACTTCTCTAGGATAACGTTGCGGCCTTTTGGACCGAGTGTTGCTTTAACTGCGTCGGCGAGAACGTTCACGCCTTTAAGCATTTGCTGACGAGCTTTGTCGCCAAAATGTACATCTTTAGCTGCCATGATTTTGTTCCTTCAATGTCAGATTCGTTAGCGAGACAATTTACTCGACGACGGCGTAGATTTCGCTCTCACCCATAAGGATGAGTTCTTCACCATTAATTTCGATGGTGTTATTACCGGCGTACTGGCCAAAGACGACGGTGTCGCCTACTTTAACGGCCAGTGGACGCTGTTCACCATTGTCCAGAACCTTGCCATCACCTACTGCTACCACTTCGCCCTGATTGGGCTTTTCCTGAGCAGATCCGGGTAACACAATGCCACCGGCAGTGGTTTGCTCTTCTTCCTTGCGACGAACGACAACGCGGTCGTACAGCGGACGGATATTCATCGGTTATGTTCTCCACCAGTTATTAATAGGGTTACAAGACCTCATCATCGAGGTTCCCCTTTAATATGGGGACTTCAAAACAGGTTTCAAGGGATGTTTTAGCACTCTTTTACTAAGACTGCTAAAACATCGCTGAAACCGGGTGGAACTCGCTATATTGCCTCTGTAGCAGCTGACAGTGGGAGCTCAGTGCAGGTTTTTGTCTTCGTGGCTCGGCTTGTCGGCACCGTCCTGCTCATCCACCCGCTCAAACGTGCCTTCGAGGGTAACCCCGGCCTCACGAATGTCTGCTCGGTGGATGGTTGAATCTCGAGCCGTAGCGCTGCCCGAGCCGCTAAAGGGTGTTTGAGCCGGCGTTCGAGTCGTCAGCCATCGCGCGAGGCCTCGACGCAGCGGGCCAATGAGCACAACAATGGCAAAAAAATCGGATAATAATCCCGGAATAATAAGTAATAGCGCCGCCACCACCACCGCCATGTCATCGATGAAGAGGTGCTGTTGCAAGCTACCGCCTCGCTGGGCCTCCCTCAACCGGGCAATACTCGCGGTTCCGACACGGCGCAGCATTGTGGCGCCCAATCCCACCATAGCGATGACCCAGCCGAGGGCTATCAGTGCCGTGGTTTCTACACCCAGTTGAATAAGGCTCAACAGTTCAAGCCAAGGATAGAGGAGTAATAACCATCGCATAAAAAGCTCCTTAGTCCGAGATAACCGGGCTATCGGGCTGCAAATCATCGCCCCCCCATGGTGCGACCCAGAACAACAACACCATGCCCGGTATACCCACAACAGAGCACAGTAAAAAAAACTCTACCCAACCCACTTGCTCGACTAGTACCCCGGTTGTGGCATTGGCGAGACTGCGTGGCAATGCGGCTAGGGCGGTAAATAGAGCAAATTGCGTGGCCGCGAAGGTCTTACTGGACTCTCGGGCAATAAATGCAGTGAACGCGGCGGTACCGAGCCCAACACCCAGGTACTCAAAGCCAATCACCGCAGCCAGTAACCATAAAACAGCTCCTTGGCTTGCCAAATAGGCAAATCCCAGAATGCTCGATAGCTGAATGCCACCAAATATCCACAGCGCGCGGTTAATACCTAGGCGAATCATGAGTACGCCACCCACCAGTCCGCCAAAAATCGCCGGCCACAGCGCCGCGTGTTTCGCCACTAAGCCTATTTCCGTTTTGCTAAACCCCAAATCCAAGTAGAACGGCGTAGCCAGTGCAGTCGCCATGTTATCCCCGAGCTTATAGGCCACCATAAAGGTCAGCGCCAGTAGCAAGCTCTGCCATCCGCGTCGCTGGGCATACTCGCGAAAGGGCGCCACCACCGATTCCGACAAGCCGACCTTAGGTGCCACCTCTCGGTGAGGCTCAGCCACGACTAGAGACATCGCTACACCCACCGCCATAAACCCAGCGGTTATCCAAAAAACCAGTGGCCAAGGCAGCATATCGGCCAGTATTAAGGACAGCGAGCCAGGTACTAAGCTGGAAATACGGTAGGCCTGTACATGGATTGAATTACCCAATCCTAGCTCGGCATCTGGAAGTAATTCCCGCCGATAAGCGTCAATAGCCACATCCTGGGTCGCACTAAAAATAGCAATGATCACGGCGATAACTGCGACTAATCGCGTATTATTGAGCGGGTCTATGCCGCCCAACGCGCCAATAGCAATGATCAATCCGAGCTGAGCAAAGAGCATCCAACCTCGACGCAAACCCAAGGGCAACTGCCAGCGGTCCATGAGTGGCGCCCACACAAACTTCCAGGAGTAGGGAAGCCCAACTAGGGCAAATAAGCCAATTTCAGCAAGAGACACCCCTGAATCTCGAAGCCAAGCAGGCACCAGCTGAATAAGCAAGTAGAGAGGCATACCCGACGCCAACCCGGTAAAAATACAAGTGAGCATACGGCGATTAATAATGGCCGAGCTACCTAAACGAAATCTCTCTAACATAGCGTTATTTTTTTCATGAGTAAGATCCATCAGGACATCAAACAAGCCGTTGGGACAAAGCACGCCGTAAACGAGCAGAAATGTGCCCTCTTGATGTCCCACAAAGAGAATAGCCTGTCAAACTTATTGTTCCGCCAAAAATAAGTGCGTGTGCTCGCGACTCATTTAGCCATAGCGCCAGCGACTAACAATGCTCGACGGTTACCGTTGATTGTCACTCCCTTGCTCCTGCGCCATTCGATAGTCTTCAGCCAATTCTTGCAGCGCAACTGCAGTAGCGGCAGCCGTCGAACCAGACTTCAGCAAGCGACCCCATCGATAGTTTTTTAAATAATCGCCCTGTGCACCCATATCGAATGCCAAAATCGGAACACCGAGCTGCATTAATTCGTGCAGCACATAGCTAAAGGTCTCCGGCCATATTGATGGAAACCAGGCAACGTCGAGCCGTCTGTCGGCCCACAGTAATGGTAGGTCTGCTGGGTCATAGGGTCCAGTCTCCGTAACTATGTGATTCGGGGTATTGATATCAATGGTACCGATAACCGTTATCTTATTATCCAGAGGTAACTGCCTATATTGCTGTGCCAGTGCCAGCACCTTCGCCGCGCCCTTGTGAATCCCTATTCGACCGACAACCGCGACATGAATGGGTGCATTCGAGGCGCCACTATAGCTGTCAGGCAGCGTTGCCATTGGCGGTAGCTGGTGCGGCTCAACAACTATTTTCTCCTCGGGCAACTCTGGCCACACGCGCCGTACCAAATTGAGACTCGACGGTGAAAATACTGAAACTGAGGTGGCAGACATCAGAACTGAGGACCAATGAGTTCGCCATTGAGTAACCTGTACGGATCGGAGTGAAGCTTTCTGACAGTGGTTGTTCGCAGGTAAACACCTGGCGCAGACTGGATCGGGGGGCACATCACAATAATTAGACTGGCTGTCCAATAGAAAATGTGAGGGGCAAATCATGTAATGATCATGCCATTGGATAAACAGTTCACACCCGCTTTGCGCCCCTTTGGCAAGCCAGTTCGCCATGGTAAATGGATCAACAAAACCCTCAAGAGAGTCGACGCGGATCGCCTGGAAAAGCGACAGATCCAATGAAGGTAATGCGACTACATGCCGCTCTATGACAGCATCTCGCTCTACCGCTGATTGAATCCGCAGGGTCAGTGTGCCCAAGGAGTCAATCCCAAGACGACAAACCATCCAGCCATCGGCAAGATAGCTATTTTCTGCGTTCACACTCGCTGTTGAAGCGCCTCCACCGTGCGATGCATCAACAATGATTAAGCGTCGGGTTGCCTTAGACAATAGTTTCGGTAATTCATCTGCATTCAGCCTATGGCCAGGCCTAAAGGACAGGCGACTTATCTTTTCCAGCAGCGCCCGAATCCGCCGTGCTCTCAATAATATGAGTGCACGAGCCACCAGATGTAGTAGGCGCTGCAGTCTTATAGTTTAGTACCCCATAGCCAATACAATGACGCAGCTGCTAACACAGGGTTGCTCGTTATGCGTCTGGAAACTGATAGTCGGCGAACATGTCACGCAGATCCATTTTTTGTATCTTGCCCGTTGCCGTGTGCGGCATGGCATCAATAAACTGTACGTCATCGGGGATCCACCATTTAGCAATTTTGCCATCGAGGTAACCCTTAAGATCATCACCAGTCAACGCTGCACTGTCCTCGTTGCGCACTACGATTAACAGCGGCCGTTCTCCCCACTTCGGATGAAGACGACCAATCACAGCGGCTTCAGCCACCTTGGGATGGCCAGTGGCGCAATTTTCTACCTCAATGGAAGAAATCCATTCACCACCCGATTTAATGACATCCTTGGTGCGGTCGGTGATCGACACGTAGCCATCCCGATTGACGGTGGCAACATCCCCGGTTTCAAACCAGCCAGATTCGGCGTGTGCCTCTGAATCATCGAGCTTGAAGTAACTGCTGCAAACCCATGGACCACGCACTTTCAGCGAGCCAAAGGCTTTACCGTCCCAGGGTAACGCCTGATTATCATCGTCGGTAATCTTCACCTCAACGCCAAACACCGGTGTCCCAACGTTAGTGCGCACTTTGGCGAAGTCCTCAGCGGTGAAACCTTCGCGCTGTGCACCTGCCGCGTTGGTGGTCCCTAGAGGACTCATCTCAGTCATACCCCAAGCATGACGAGTATCAACACCGTAAGCATCAAATGCTTCCATGACCGATAACGGACAGGCGGACCCACCCACAATGATACGTTCGAGGGTCTCCACCCGCTGACCGCTGGCGCGCAAGTGATTCAGTAAATTCAGCCACACGGTGGGCACCCCGGCCGACATCGTGACACCCTCTTCATTGATCAATGTCGCCAGTGTCTCGCCATCCCCCATTTTAGCTCCGGGCATCACCATTTTCGCCCCCGCCACCGGACAGGCATAAGGATTCCCCCAGGCATTGACATGAAACATGGGAACGATAGGCATGACCACGTCGCGGCAGGAGATACCCAAGGTATCCGGCATTAGCGTGGCGTAGGTATGCAGTACAGTGGAGCGATGGCTATACAAGACCCCTTTTGGGTTGCCCGTCGTGCCCGACGTATAGCACAGCGAGCACGCGGTATTTTCGTCGAGTTCAGGCCAGTCAAATTCACGGTTTTCTTCTGCGATCAGCGCCTCGTAACACAAGACATTGTCGCGCTCAGTCTCGGGCATGTGCTCGGGAACCGTCATTATTACCCAGCCCTTTACCCCGGGACACTGATCTGCAACGGCCTCCACAATGGGCCAAAAATCGGGATCAAGGAACACCCATTGGTCGTCAGCATGATTGATAATATAGACGATCTGTTCGGGAAATAGGCGGGGATTAATGGTGTGGCAGACATACCCCGAGCACGCGGATGCGTAGTAGGTTTCAAGGTGCCGATAGTCGTTCCACGCAAAGGTCGCGATGCGGTCGCCGAGGCTCAAATTCCAACGATCGATGGCGTTAGCCAACTGTCTAGCGCGACCAAAAGCCTGCCCATAGGTGTAGCGGTGCCGAGGGTTATCTCGGGTCACCGAGACAATTTCCTTGTGCCCATGCACGCGTTCCGCGTGATGCACAATCGAACTGATGGTGAGGGGAGCGTTCATCATCAAACCTTGCATGGTATACCTCATTAACAACGACTAAATAACTAACCCCGTATTGAGCGCGTTCAACTTAGCACCCAACGGCATCTGAAAGCCAAGCCAGTCTCATCTCCTGAGCTGCTTGGCGACTTTACGTTTCTGTCAGCGCAACACGCAGTCGACTCAGCGCCTCGGGATATCCCAGCGCTCATCCCTCTGCTGCACCGCACCGCCATCCGTCTGGAGTTTTAATAGGTGTGCCAGCATCGACAGCTTGGCCCACTCGTGAAGTCCGGGCTGTACATCATTATAAACCACCAGAACCAATTCATCTAAGGTCGCTGGTCCGACCTGACGGAGCCCTGACAGGACTTTGCTCTCACGCATCAGTCGGTGCCGCACTAACTTCTCTACCTCAGCCCGACAATCAGGAATAATGTCACCATGACCGGGGGCTATGGCGCTCACCTCATAGTTCAGTAACGCTTGCAAGGATTCAATGTAGGCCCGCATATTGCCCCCCGGGGGAACAATAACAACCGTTGAACCATTCATGATGTGGTCGCCCGCAAATACCAATCCCTCCTCCTCAAGCAGGAAGCAATAATGATTGTCCACATGCCCGGGGGTATGGATGGCGCGCAAATGCCAGTCGAGTCCCTCGATCACATCGTTGTGACGTAAATGATGGTCGGGCTGAAAGGTACGATCCTGATGTTGGTCATCCGCCGTCACCGCGCCAATCATTGGTACCTGTAATCGCGCGGCTAACGGCGCCGCTCCCGGGGAATGATCGGGGTGGGTGTGGGTGCAAACAATCTGCGTAATAGCGCCTTCTGCTGCCGCGATAATGGCTTCAATATGTTCATCAATTGCGGGGCCCGGGTCTAGGACAGCTACCTGCTCGACGCCGATTAAATAGGTGTTGGTTCCCGGTCCAGTCATGGGCCCAGGGTTGGGCGCGACGATCCGTCGAACCCTGTCCGATAACCATACCGCACGCCCGGGTTCTTGCATCACACGCTGACCAAGTGGTTAATGGCTACCACGGGATCCACCTCGGCTTCGTAATCGACCCCGTCAACTCCAAAACCAAATAACCGCAAGAACTCGGCGCGATACCCCTCGAAGTCAGATAGGTCTTTCAAATTATCGGTATTAATCTGCTCCCAAATAGCCGCCACCTCATCTTGAATAACTGGATCAAGCTCTACATTGTCCGCCCGCAGTCGCCCCTCCGGATCCGGATCAACGCGGCTACCATAGAGAGATTCACGAAATAAGCGATCCACTTGCTCGATACAGCCCTCGTGGCTACCGCGCGCCTTCATGACCTTAAACAAAATGGCCAAGTAAATAGGCATGGCGGGAATGGCCGCTGAGGCTTGCGTGACCACGGCCTTTAATACTGATACCCGGGCATCCCCTCCCTTCGCGGCTAGACGAGCTCGAATATCAACCACACGCTTGTCGAGATCTCGCTTGGCGGCACCGATGGTACCGTGCCAATAAATATCCCAAGTGATTTTCTCACCAATATACGTGTAGGCCGTCGTTTTAGCCCCCTGCGCCAGAACACCCGCGTTATCCAAGGCGTCAATCCACATCTGCCAATCTTCGCCGCCCATGACCGCAACCGTATTATCAATTTCTTCCTGCGTGGCAGGCTCCAAGTGATATTCCTGAATCACTTCTTTGTCGGTATTGACTCCTTTCTGAGTGGTCGCCTTACCAATGGGTTTTAAGGTTGATTGAAATATCTCGCCCGTTTTGGGATGGACTCGCCGTGGCGCAGCCAAACTATAGATCACCAGATCAATCTGGCCAAGATCCTCCTTAATGATATCGATCACCTTGGCTTTCACGTTGTCGGAAAAGGCATCGCCATTAACGCTTTTGCTGTACAACCCTTGCGCATCGGCAAACGACTGAAACGCTGCACTGTTATACCAACCGGCGGTGCCCGGCTTTCGCTCACTACCCTCTTTTTCAAAAAAGACGCCAAGCGTACTGGCACCAGAACCAAAGGCGGCTGTAATCCTTGATGCCAATCCGTAACCCGTAGAGGCGCCTAACACGAGAACTCGTTGGGGACCATTGGCAATGGCTCCCCCCTCGGTGACGTGGGCTATTTGCTGCCGGACATTTTCTCGGCAGCCCACAGGGTGTGTCGTGGTACACAGGAAACCGCGAACTCGAGGTTTAATAACCATAGAAACTCCACTTAAGCGTGTGTTACAAGACGGGGGTAGAGCGGAAGTTTAGCATGGGCTACAGGCTTTTTTGGCAGTCGGGAGCGCGGAAAATAACCACCCTACACGCCAGCCAATAGCTCAGGCAAATTCCTCCGGCCAATGCAACTCAACACCGCTGTCACGAGCGAGCCGAATACGATCGTCCTCGCTGTCAATATCAGTGATATAGCGTCTGTTACTCGTTGCCCAATGAAAGACTGATGCTGACTGCTGACTGCGCCAGTTGCCACAACCAAACTGGCCATGCCCCGCCAAAATATCTGTCATCACGCCCTTATCGAACATGACTGGATTTCCGGGGATGTTATCGACTACCGGGCCGACAAAGCCCTTGTTGTCGGGTTTATGCACAAACGCGCGCATGACGTCTTGGTAGTCTTCGACGGTCAGTAACGGCAAATCAGAGGGGCAAACCAACACCGCTTCAACCGTAGTAGGTAGGGCGGCGAGGCCTAAGCGAATCGATCCCGGCTGGGAATGTTCCTTACTCGCTTGCATCACATACGTCACCGCAGGGCAGTTCTTACTACTGTCAATGGCTGCGGCCACGCGCGGCCCGTAGTGCCCCAACACTACCACGATCGTACTGATACCCGCGGCAGATAATGCTCGTATCTGCAGACGAATGAGGGGCTCGTTATTGAGCTCCAATAAACATTTAGGCCGCTCACCGATTCGCGCCCCACGCCCTGCCGCCAGTACGACTGCCGCCACCGACAGATCACTATCCTCTGACAACTCATCACCCCTCATTGACCAACACACTACGGTAATGCATAAACTGGGGCCTTAACACCAGCAACGAACCCACAGATACGCGCTAATTGTTGTTTTATTACATTTTTTGGGTAATTAACGTTGGATTATCCGTATAATTCGTGATTTTATTACATTAACAGCCCGATCTCTACGGAACCCCTCCATGCACAGCGTCATCAGCGCCATCACTGACAGCATTGAAGAACGCAGCCGCGATCTTCGCGACGACTACACGGCAATGATCGATCAAATGGCTGCGCAGCCTATCGATCGTAAACAGCTAAGTTGTGGCAATCTAGCCCATGGATTTGCAGCCTGCGGCGAGTCAGACAAGGACACCATCAAACTTATGGATGCCGCCAATATAGGCATCGTCACCGCTTACAACGACATGCTCAGTGCCCATCAGCCCTACGGCGATTACCCAGAGAAAATCAAGGCCGCGGCGCGATCCGTTGGATCGACAGCCCAAGTAGCGGGTGGTGTACCCGCAATGTGTGATGGCGTCACCCAGGGACAAGATGGGATGGAGCTCAGCTTATTTAGCCGCGATGTCATTGCCCAAGCCACGGCCATTGCACTGTCGCACCAAATGTTTGACGCCACTGTTTTACTGGGCATTTGCGATAAAATTGTCCCTGGCATGCTGATGGGAGCACTGCAATTTGGACATTTACCTGCATTATTTATTCCCGCAGGTCCCATGCCAACAGGCCTATCAAATCAAGAAAAAGTCCGAATTCGTCAGCTGTTTGCAGAAGGAAAAGTCGATCGTAAGGCACTGCTTGATGCCGAGAGTGCGTCTTACCATAGTCCCGGCACCTGCACATTTTATGGAACCGCCAACTCTAATCAAATGATGATCGAGGCCATGGGACTGCAGTTACCCGGCAGTTCATTTGTTAATCCCGACACAGCGCTTCGCGATGCGCTGACTCGCTATGCGGTTCAGCAAGTAGCGCGACTGACGGCAGTGGGCCATCGTTATAGCCCCTTGGGAAAAATGGTCGACGCACGGGCGTTAGTCAATGCGCTGGTGGCGCTGCTGGCATCTGGGGGTTCCACCAACCACTGCATTCACCTCATTGCCATTGCCCGGGCAGCCGGCTATCGCATGAATTGGGATGACTTTGATCGCGCCTCGCGAGTAACGCCGTTAATTGCGCGCGTCTACCCCAACGGCCTGGCGGATATCAACCACTTCCATGCCGCGGGAGGTACCGCACTGCTGTTTACCTCGCTGCTCAATGCCGGCCTTATGCATCCAGATGCTCAAACGTGTATGGGCTGTGATTTCAGCGAATTTGTCGGTGAACCCCGCCTACATGGAGAAACCATTACGTGGACCACAGCGGTCGACAAAAGTTTAAATGATGACATTATTAGGACCCCAGCCGAACCCTTTGCGCCAGAGGGTGGAGTCAAATTGCTCACGGGCAATCTGGGTCGTAGTGTTATCAAAATCTCCGCGGTCTCCAAAGACCACTGGCAGGTGCGCGCACCCGCCGTCGTGATTAATTCGCAAAATGATCTACAATCGAAGTTTGATCAGGGTGAGCTTGACCGTGACTGCGTGATCGTCGTTCGCTTTCAAGGCCCGGAGGCCAATGGCATGCCAGAATTACACAAACTGACGCCAATGCTTGGTGTATTGCAGGATCGAGGCCACCGTGTCGCATTGGTGACCGACGGACGAATGAGTGGCGCGTCCGGCAAAATCCCTGCCGCGATTCATCTGACGCCGGAAGCTATCAAAGGTGGCCCCATTAGCCGCCTATGTGATGGTGACGTCATCACCCTCGATGCTGATAGCGGCGTACTAAACGTCGACCTAGACAGCGCGGAACTGTCGCAACGATCAGTCTGCTCAGCGCCAGAAAACCCAGCAACGGTGGGAAGATCAGTATTTGCTAATGCCCGTCAGCACACCAGCGGAGCCGAGCAAGGAGCCA
Source organism: Halieaceae bacterium UBA4452 (assembly GCA_002389505.1). Lineage (GTDB taxonomy): Bacteria > Pseudomonadota > Gammaproteobacteria > Pseudomonadales > Halieaceae > Luminiphilus. The sequence continues at coordinate 23,647 of DGPA01000041.1, read as the reverse complement.
GCTTTTTATTTCCCACGGACACCCCCCTATGACCTCAGTGCGGTGGAATATAGTGGGTGACATTGGCGGCACCAATGCGCGCTTTGCCATCAATGACACTGCCACGGGGGATTACCGTAGCGTCGCCAATTATAAAGTCGCCGACTACCCTGATTTCAGCGATGTACTGCGTCACCTGAAAGATGATATCAACGAGATGGGGCTGGCGAGCGGCACACCGGCCAAGGCGTGTTTCGCCGTGGCGGGTCCACCCCACATGGATATCGTCAGCTTCACTAATAGTAGTTGGCGCTTTACTCGCGAACTAATCAGTGAACAAACCGGGGTTGAGGCAGTCCATATCATTAATGACTTTGCGGCGGTGGCACGCTCCATCCCTGCGCTAGCGGCTAATGATCTAGTGCAGATTGGCGGTGGACAGAGAGCTCAACCGGGTCCAAAGGTCGCGCTCGGTGCGGGCACAGGTTTAGGGGTAGGTGCGCTGCTTGAATGCGCTCACCAGAGACCCGTGGTCATCACCGGCGAAGGGGGTCACGTTGATTTTGCACCGGTCACTGATGTCGAGGCGGCCGTGTTGCAAACCTTGCGCTCGCGCTATGGCCGAGTGTCAGTAGAGCGACTGTGCTGTGGCGAAGGTATTGTTAATATCTACCAGGCCCTCGCTGACTTCCGAGGTCAAAGTGCCACCCTGACAACCGCCGCCGATATTGGCGCTGCCGCGCAAACGGCAACTAATCCTCTGGCACGGGAGACCATGGCAATGTTTTTTGCTGTACTGGGCGCTTCCGCTGGCAATGCTGCACTGACCTTTGGCGCCATCGGCGGCGTGTATATTGCGGGTGGTATCGTGCCTCGGTATCTCGATTTGTTACGACAAAGTGACTTTCGTGCACGGTTTCTGGCCAAAGGTCGGTTTGCCGATTATTTGTCAGCCATACCCACTTATGTCATTACCCATCAAGCCACCGGCTTGTTGGGTGCGTCACTCACCCTTCACGATTAAGGCGGCTCCCTTGCTACCCGATCACTATCAATTTGTTAGCGACGTTCCTGTTATACCCGTTATGGTGATTGACCGACTTGACGATGCAGTTCCCCTAGCCCAAGCACTCGTCGATGGAGGTCTGACTACCCTCGAAATTACTTTGCGGACGCCCTGTGCACTCGCGGCTATTGAGCAAATAACAGCTCAGGTATCAGGGGCACTGGTGGGCGCGGGCACGGTCTGTAACAGTACCCAATTTAAGGCTGCCGTCGACTGTGGTGCCCACTTTGTCGTGTCACCTGGCCACTCAGACGATCTTTTTCAGGCCAGTAATGAGCACCAGACGCCACTGTTACCCGGCGCCGTGACGGCCACCGAAGTCATGGCCGTTCTCAATGCTGGCTTTCCCGTCATCAAATATTTCCCTGCCAATACTTCAGGCGGGGTGGCGGCTATTAAAGCCCTCTGTGGCCCCTTCAGTTCGGCGACATTTGTCCCCACGGGTGGTATCGGTTTGACTAACTTAATCGACTACCTGGCGGTTCCCAATGTTATTGCCGTGGGTGGCTCGTGGGTCACCCCAGCCAATGCGGTCAAAGCAAGGCAATGGCAACGAATAACCCAGCTCGCCAGCGAGGCGTTACAGCTCGCCACATCATTGCGTTCCCCTGAAGGAAAATAGTATGCAGCCGGTTGACTTAATTATTTTCGGAGCCTCGGGGGACTTATCTGCCAGAAAACTATTCCCCGCGCTTTTTCAGCTCGATCGCGCAAACTTGCTGCCGACAGATTTTCGCATTGCCGCCATCGCGCGAGATAACATAGACCTCGGCACCTTCCTCAGCAAGTTGCGCGCGCGCATGAGCACCGCCATGGGTAACAACGCACCCAGTGACGACGAGTGGCAGCAATACAGCCGTTTATTTTCTTACCTCAACGCTGACTTTTCTCGCCCTACAGATTTTTCAATCATTAAGACCTGGTTAGATGATCAGCGGGTGAGCTTGTTTTACCTCGCCACCCCGCCCAGCTTGTTCGCACCTATCTGTGACTACTTAAGTCAGGAAAACTGTCTCACTGGCGATTGCCGCATCGTACTCGAGAAGCCTATTGGTGAAAATTTGGACTCCTCAATCGTCGTGAATGGCACATTGGCGCAATATTTCAGTGAATCATCGATTTACCGGATCGATCACTACTTGGGTAAGGAGACCGTCCAAAATTTGCTGGCGCTACGGTTCGCTAATCGGTTTATCAATTCTCAATGGGATCAAAGCTGCATTGATCATATACAAATTACGGTGGCTGAAGTCATTGGTATTGAAGGGCGCTGGTCCTACTATGACAAGGTAGGTCAACTGCGAGACATGGTTCAAAATCACTTAATGCAGCTACTTTGCCTCGTGGCAATGGAGCCGCCCAATGGCTTGGAAGCTGAAAGTATTCGCGACGAAAAAGTGAAAATTGTTAAAGCGCTTCGCTGCATCGACGTAAAAACGGTAGATGATCACGTAGTACGAGGGCAATACGCGCAAGGCTGGTCGACAGGGCGCTCGGTGCCCGGCTACACCGAGGAGAGTGGTAGCGAACGTAACAGCAGTGACACTGAAACTTTTGTTGCTATAAAGGCGCACGTAGATAACTGGCGCTGGGCGGGCGTGCCTTTCTATTTACGTACAGGCAAACGCATGGCCGAGAAAGTCACCGAGATTATTATTCAGTACAAAGAACTACCCCATAACATTTTTGGTGGTGGGGCCAATTTACCGAACAAATTAATCATACGACTGCAGCCTAATGAAGGCATCGAGATGACCATGGTATCGAAGCGTCAAAGTCTGAAAGAAAAGCTGGCCCTGCAAACGCATACCTTGAATTTGGATTTTCGTGAAGGCCACCAAAATGATCGTATTCCCGATGCCTATGAACGTCTATTTCTAGATGCCATTAACGGCGATCAATCGCTATTTGTGGGCCGCGAGGAAATAGAAGAATCTTGGCGGTGGTGTGACGGCTTGTTACAGGCCTGTAAGGATCAGGGGGTCGAGATAAAACCTTATCATGCCGGCTCTTGGGGCCCAGCTAAGGCTGAAATTCTTATCGAAAAAGATGGTAGAAGCTGGCATGTCTGAACACCACTTTGGCTCAGTCGAAGCATTGGATAGTGCGCTTGCAGAAGCGGTTGTGAACATCCTGGCTACTGCCATTGACCAGCGCGGGCACGCGAGTTTTGTGGTATCCGGAGGTAGCACACCGAAGGGCCTTTTCCGTCGGCTCGCGACGACCGAGTTAGCATGGTCTAAGGTGACTATTATTCTTGCCGATGAGCGCTGGGTACCCGACGATCACCCCGATTCAAATGAAAGGCTATTAACCCGTACCTTGCTGCAGGACAACGCAGCCGCAGCCACTGCTATATCCTTAACACCACAGTACCCCAATGAAGCCGGTAATCTTCTCACCGTACAAGCCGCCCTCGACACAGTGGGTTGCTATGACTTGGTTATCTTAGGCATGGGGGGCGATAAACACACCGCCTCGCTTTTTCCTTGTGCCCGCGAAACGCCGGTTGGATTGACGACGAGTGAGTCTGTGCTGATGACCCACCCGACCACCGCACCACATGCGCGGGTGACGCAATCCCTAACCCGACTGACACATACCCGCAATGGGTTTATCCATATTGTCGGGGACGACAAACTGCAGGTCCTTTACGAGGCCCGGTCTGCGTCACAGTCTGGTGAAATACCCAATCGGGCTCCGATAGCTCAGGTTGCCGCACCGATAGGCAAGTTCGAACTGTGGTATGCACCCCATTAGCGGCTGTTCTTCGCTACTCTCATGGCATTTCATCTTGAAACTTGGGCTTAACGCCCACGGTTGGAAAAAAAGGCGGTCAAAGGCCTCTCTAAACAGCTCAACAGCTAGGTGTCAGGCTCACCCAAACGGTGTCTCTATCGCGGCCTCAGCTGCTCGCGGTAACACTAAAGGGAGGCCATAACACCAGCAGTATCAAGCATTCGATTTGAAAACCCCCACTCGTTGTCATACCAAGACAACACTTTCACTAAGCCCTTATTAACCCGCGTATGGTTGAGATCAACATTGCTTGAAAAGGCATTGTGATTAAAATCTACCGACACCAAGGGCTGGTCATTACACGCGAGAACACCATACCGGTCCTTACTAGCTGCCGTCCGCATGAGCGCATTTATTTCCCCTATGGAGGTCTTCCGCAGGGGTGTAAAGGTGAGATCAACCAAGGAGACATTCAACGTGGGAACGCGAACAGCCAAGCCATCTAAACAGCCGTCGAGTTCAGGTAGTACCAAGCCAATAGCCTTGGCTGCCCCCGTTTTAGTGGGAATCATACTGTGACCGGCTGCGCGCGCACGGTAGAGATCTTCGTGGTACACATCCGACAGCTGCTGGTCATTGGTATAAGAGTGGATGGTGGTCATTAACCCACTGTCAATGCCAATACCTTCATGCAAGGCGTGAACGATGGGGGCCAAGCAATTAGTAGTACAAGAAGCGTTCGATACAATGCGATGGTGAGCGGCAAGGGATTCGTGATTGACTCCATAAACCACCGTAGCATCAGCGTCGACACCCGGAGCAGACAATAGCACTTTGCTCGCGCCGGCCTGTAAGTGTTTATCTGCCAAATGGCGCTGTGTAAAATGGCCCGTGCATTCAAAAACAATGTCCACATTTAACGCACCCCAAGGCAGGTTGGCGGGGTCGCGCTCTGCCAGTACCTGAATCCGGTCGTTGCCGACTAAAAGGGCATCCTCTTCGGAAGTAACATCCATAAAAAATCGACCGTGTGCGGTATCGAACTGCAACAGATGTGCGTTAATGCTGGCCGCGCCTAGGTCATTAATGGCGACGACTTCAATGCTATTTCGCAGCGCGGGACGCTCATACAAGGCGCGTAAGATAGTGCGTCCAATGCGGCCGAATCCATTAATCGCTACTTTCATGTGGCATTGACTCCTCGTCATCGATCGGACGCCTACAGACAACCAAATCCTGTTGCCGGTAATCGTCCTGCACAGGTTTTGCCAGCAGCCCCGACTGCACTGAGCAAGCACACTGCCCCTGCCAAGTTATTCTCTGCCTACCGGACGCACATAGTTTAATGTAGTTTTATTACAAAATAAACGCTAGAAATAGCAATAAAACTGTATTTATTTTTGTTTTATTACATAATTTTGACTTATGATAGCCCGATGAGCACCAGTAATCTGTTAACCCGACTCACAGCGGCGCTGCCCGAGCTCAACAAATCTGAGGTCAAAGTCGCCAATGCGATCCTTGAAAATCCCGAGGCGGCTACGCGATCGAGTATTGCCGTGCTCGCGGCAGCGGCCAGTGTTAGTGAGCCCAGCGTCAATCGTTTTTGTAAGCGTTTTGGGGCAACTGGCTTCCCAGATTTCAAACTCCAACTAGCCCGCTCTTTAGTGAGCGGGGTTAAGTATATTAGCCGTGCGGTAGAGCTTGACGACAGCATAGATACCTATCCGCGAAAACTGTTTGACAACACCATCTCTGCGCTCATGCTGGCCAAAGAATCCTTACCGTTGCCCGCCATCGAGCGAGTGGTCAACCACCTGTCCCAAGCACGTCGCATTCATTTTTTTGGCCTCGGTACATCGGCGGCCGTCGCTAAAGATGCAGAACACAAATTCTTTCGATTTAACGTACCCGTTTCTAGCCATACCGATCCGCTTATGCAGCGAATGTTGGCCGCGAGCGGTGGCGTGGGTGACTTATTTTTTTGCATCTCACATACGGGACGAACTCAGGCGATTATTGAAGCAGCAGAGCTTGCTCGGAAAACCGAAGCCACCGTCGTGTCACTCACCTGCGAAGCATCGCCCCTTGCAACTCATAGCCACGTGGTGATTGGCCTAGACAACAAGGAAAATACCGACGATTACCTGCCAATGACCTCACGCATAGTCCAGTTAGTGGTTCTTGATGTTTTAGCAATCGGCGTGATGTTACAACGAGGCGAAGGCTTTCTGCCTCACTTGGCAAGAATCAAAGCCAGCGTGAAGAACACTCGACTGCCCGACGATAGCGACTGAACTACTCTATCACTCAACGTCACTCATCGACGAGGAACCACCCTATGGACACCTCTGCACTACGCACTAACGTAGGACTTCTGGGGCGTATTTTAGGCCAGACCATAGAAAAAGCAGAGGGAAAAGCGTTATTTGAGAAGGTGGAACAAATTCGTCAGTGCTCCAAAAGCACTCGCGCTAAAGACAGCCTCGATGCGCTTTATCGCATGCTCAAGCAACTGGATGATGACACTGTGTTTGCCATCGCCCGTTCATTCGCGCAGTTTCTCAATCTGGCCAATATTGCCGATCAGCACCATACCGTTGCGAATCACTCTGAGCAGTATTTTAGTGCGGCCTCAGTCCTCAACAACACGCTAGACTTGCTGCAGGAGTCCATTACGCCGGAGGCTATCGGGCAGGCCATTGAGCAACTGCATATTGACTTGGTGCTGACGGCACACCCCACCGAAATCACTCGACGTACCCTGATTCATAAACACGGTGAGCTCAATCAATGCCTGAGTGACCTCGAGATGGCATCAAAGATGTCCTTCGATGATGGCCCTATTCATGAACGAATAGCCGAACTGGTGGCACAAATCTGGCACACACATGAATTCAGAAGCACTCGCCCAAGCCCCGAGGACGAGGCCCGCTGGGGTTTTGCCGTGATCGAAAATTCATTGTGGCAAGCAGTGCCAGAGTTTCTCTCTCAACTGACTACGCAGTGCAAAACACATGGCGTGGCGATGCCCAAAAAAGACTGGCATCCTATTCAAATATCCAGCTGGATTGGTGGTGACCGCGATGGCAACCCCAATGTCACCGCCAGCGTCACTCGGAGAGTGCTGTTACTCGCCCAGTGGCAGGCCTGCCAGCTGTTTCATACCGACGTGGCCGTCCTGTATGAAGAGCTGTCAATGAACACGGCCTCAACAGCCCTTCAGCGCCAAACCAACAATGCCCGCGAGCCCTATCGAGCCACCTTGCGGCCACTGAGAGATGCGTTACATACGCAGAAATTTGCAATTGAAATGGCCTTGAAAGGACAGCTCCCCCCGGCACCGCTGACCCAAGCCTCACTCAACGAGCCCCTCGAGGCGTGCTATTCATCCTTAATGGCAACCGGTTTGAGTGTGATCGCCGAGGGACGGCTTCAGCGCACTTTGCAACGAGCTCATTGTTTTGGGCCCTATCTTATTCGACTGGATATACGCCAAGAAAGTAGCCGGCACACCCAGGTGCTCTCGGAACTCAGTCAATACCTGACCCTAGGTGACTATGCACTGTGGGAAGAGCCACAGCGCATCGCTTGGCTCCGAGAGGAACTGGAATCCCCACGACCCCTGATCCCCAAGGGCTGGCTACCGAGTGCAGCAGTGAAGGAGGTGCTCGATACGTTTGGCGTGATTGCAGACACCCCCCGCGAGGCGCTCGGATGCTACGTGATATCCATGGCCCGATCGGCCTCCGATGTATTGGCGGTGCAGTTATTGCTGAAAATCACAAACTGTTGCGAGAGCATTCCCGTAGCTCCCTTATTTGAAACACTGGACGATCTGGACAATGCGGCTGACATTGTCGACACACTATTAGACTGTGGGCGCTACCGCGATCGCGTGAAACAAGGCATGGTAGTCATGATTGGCTATTCAGACAGCGCCAAAGACGCGGGCATGCTGACAGCGGGCTGGGCGCAGTATCGCGCGCAGGAATCACTGCTCGAAGTAGCCGCCCACCACGACGTACCTTTACGGCTGTTTCACGGTCGTGGCGGTACCATTGGCCGAGGTGGCGCTCCGGCTCATCAGGCGCTGCTATCCCAGCCGCCCGGATCCTTGCAACGCGGCCTACGGGTGACGGAGCAGGGCGAAATGATTCGCACCAAGCTAGGCCTCAAATCACTGGCCATCAACACGTTTGGCCAATATGCATCGGCGATTTTGCAAGCCAACTTACTGCCACCACCCGAACCTGATCCGACCTGGCGCGTTCTTATGGATAAGCTGGCTGCAGACGCCTGCTTGCACTACCGGCGCTGGGTTCGAGAGGAACCCCACTTTGTTCCTTATTTTCGTCAGGCGACCCCGGAGGCAGAATTAGCTAGCTTGCCCTTAGGCTCTCGCCCAGCTCGACGGCGCTCGGATGGCGGCATAGAAAGCTTACGGGCCATCCCGTGGATTTTTTCCTGGTCGCAAAACCGACTTATGCTTCCCGCTTGGCTAGGTGCGGGAGCCGCACTACAAACCGCCGTTGACGACGGATATGAGGATAGCTTGAGGTCCATGGCCAATGCGTGGCCGTTTTTCCGTTCCCGACTGTCCATGCTTGAGATGGTATTTGCCAAGACAGATCTCAATATCGCTCATCTCTATGATCGGCTACTAGTGAGTCCTGAGCTACAACGTATTGGTGAGGGTTTACGGCAACAACTCACAAAAGACATTGCGACATTGCTGTCTTTAAAAGAAAGTGATCGCTTACTTATTCATGACGAGTGGGCTATGACGTCCATCCATTTGCGCAATGTTTACACCGCACCACTGAACCTATTACAGGTCGAATTACTGCGACGAATAAGGGACGCCCAAGACCCCGCCGTTGAACAGGCACTCATGGTCACTATCGCGGGTGTCGCAGCAGGCATGCGCAACACCGGCTAGCCACACTACAGCACCAGGCGGCGGATATCCGACAATAAGCCCACTAACTCCGTCAAAAAACGTCCCGCATGCCCCCCGTTAACCACTCGATGGTCGTAAGATAGCGACAGCGGCAGCAGTGTCTTGGGGGAAAATTGGCTTCCGTCCCAGACCGGCTGAACACTGGCCTTCGATACACCGAGTATCGCCACTTCAGGGGCGTTCACAATGGGGGTAAAACCGCGTCCGCCAATGCCGCCGAGGCTGCTGATTGAAAACACGCCACCCTGCATCTGCGCTGGCTTGAGCTTCTTATCCCGTGCCAAAGCCGCCAATTCACTGACTTCCTCAGATAGCTCCCATATTGACTTACGATCAACATCTCTGATGACTGGCACTAGCAGTCCGGCCGGGGTATCCACCGCCATACCGATGTGACAAAACTGCTTATGCACCAGCGTATCACCCCCGTCGGCCAAAGACGTTTTTAACTGCGGATTAGCGTTGAGCGCGACCGCACAAGCTTTTAACAAAAAAGGTAATGGCGTTATCCGCGTATTACGTTGCTCTGCTTCAGCCTTCAATGAGTGCCTAAATGCCTCTAGCTCAGTGATATCTGCATCATCAAATTGAGTGACATGAGGAATGGTCAACCAGGCCCTAGACATGTTGCTAGCGGTGAGCTTTTCAAGACGGCTTCGGGGCTGCGCATCTATCTCACCAAACTGGCTAAAATCGATCTCGGGCATAACGGGAATGCCCGTACCTGAGACCACCGACGCCCCCATGGTGCTATCGAGAGTTTGTTGGACAAAGCGATGTAAATCGGCCTTAGTCACGCGACCTTTAGGACCGCTCCCCGAGACATCCGTCAGCCTGATACCAAATTCTCGAGCGAGCTTACGGACGGCGGGGCCTGCATAAACACTGGATTGATCGCTTGCCGCATCCCCGTTACTTACCGAACGGGCTGGCGTGTCGGTCATTGAGGTCGAGGCGACCTGGGATACACCTGCTACCACGCCGGTGGACGGTGGCGAGGATGTAGACGTCACTGGCGCACTGCGCGGCGGCACCGACTCACTCTCTTGAGGTGTTGACAGCTGCTGTTCGGTTTCAGGGTTAATCGCGGCGGGATCGGCGCTCGCCTCGAGATCCGCGGCAGCCTCTACCGCAGCGACGATGACAATGGCATCCCCCTCCGACAGTTCGTCACCCACCGCCACTTTGATATCCACAACTTCACCAGCGCAACTCGCCGGTATTTCCATGGACGCCTTATCAGATTCCAGCACAATGAGGCTCTGCTCGAGCGCCACAGTGTCGCCGATACTGACTAAGACCTCGACCACTTCGGCGCCCTCGGCACCACCAATGTCCGGTACCGTTATCGTTGTTTGCTTCACAATGCTCTCCCTTTGCCGACTACACGCTGCGTGGATTAGGTTTGTCAGCATTAATGCCCAGCTCAGTAATGGCTTGTGCAACCACACCAACGTCAATAACCGCGTCATCCGCCAAGGATTTTAACGCCGCCAAGACCACAAAGCGTCGATCGACCTCAAAAAACTCCCGCAGCTTAGCGCGGGTATCACTGCGACCAAAACCGTCGGTGCCCAGTACCGTGAAGCGCCCCGGTACCAGATCACGAATTTGATCTGTATGGGCCTTAATATAGTCGGTCGCGGCTATAAAGGGCCCTTCGCAGTCCTGTAGCTGCGCAGTGAGAAAAGGAATTTTTGGTGTTTCAGTGGGGTTCAACATATTCCAGCGCTGCGCATCCTTACCGTCTCTAGCCAGCTCATTAATACTGGTCATACTCCAGATATCCGCGCAGATGTTGTAGCGCGTTTCTAATATCTCTGCTGCCGCTTCCACTTCCCGAAGAATGGCTCCCGCACCCATTAGCTGCACACGGAGTGTATGGCGTGCCGTCGAGGTTTTGATTTGATACAGCCCCCGAATAATGCCCTCTTCTACGTCCTCGGGCATGTCGGGATGACGATAGTTCTCGTTCATGGTGGTGATGTAATAGAAACATTTTTCGCCCGCTTCAAACATGCGTTTCATGCCATCTTGGACAATGACAGCCAACTCATAGGCGTACGTGGGGTCGTAGCTAATACAATTGGGGATTGCCGCGGCCATCATGTGGCTATGACCGTCCTGATGCTGTAAGCCTTCACCGTTCAGCGTCGTGCGGCCCGCCGTGGCACCGATCAAAAACCCCTTTGCTTGAGAGTCACCCGCCGCCCAGGCCAGATCACCAATCCGCTGAAACCCAAACATAGAGTAGTAAATATAAAAAGGAACCATGGGATAGTCAGATACGCTGTAAGAGGTAGCCGCAGCTAGCCATGCCGAAAACGCACCCGCCTCATTGATACCCTCCTCTAAAATTTGTCCCGTTTCGGCTTCTTTGTAGTAAAGAATTTGGCCGGCATCGTGAGGGGTGTACCGTTGCCCCACCGATGAGTAGATACCCAGTTGGCGGAACATGCCCTCCATACCAAAGGTGCGTGCCTCATCGGGAACAATGGGCACGACCCGCTCACCAATGTCTTTGTCTTTTATGAGCGACGATAAAATACGAACGAACGCCATGGTCGTTGATATTTCCCGTTTGCCACTGCCTTTTAACTGGCTAGCATAGGTTGACCGAGCAGGGGCCGGCAGCGACGTCGCCTTCGCTCGTCGGGCGGGTAGCTGACCACCTAACTGGGCGCGACGCTCGCGCATATAGTTCATCTCGGGGCTATCTGCAGCTGGGCGATAAAACGGCACGTCTTTTAGCTGTTTGTCGCTGATAGGTACGCCAAAACGGTCGCGAAAGGCCTTCAGGCTCTTCATGTCGAGCTTTTTCAGAGAATGGGTCTCGTTACTGGCCTCCCCCGCCTCACTGGTTCCATAACCCTTGACCGTCATGGCCAAAATAGCCGTGGGGCGCTCAGTTTCTTCGCATGCGGCGGCGTAAGCAGCGTAGACTTTGTACGGGTCATGCCCACCTCGGTTGAGGTACATAATGTCATCGTCACTCAAGGCTTCAACCAGTTCCAGTGTCTCCGGGGTCTTACCAAAGAAATGTTCCCGGGTATAGGCGCCGCCATTGAATTTACAGTTTTGAAGCTCGCCATCGCAGACCTCATTCATAATCTGCTGTAACTTGCCCGACTTATCGCGCTCAAAGAGTGGATCCCACTTGCGTCCCCAGATGACTTTAATAACGTTCCAGCCCGCTCCTCGGAACACCCCCTCTAGCTCTTGAATAATCTTGCCATTTCCTCGAACAGGACCATCGAGGCGCTGCAGATTACAATTAATGACAAAGTGAAGATTGCCAAGGCCCTCGCGACCCGCAAGGCCTATGGCACCGAGCGATTCAGGCTCATCGCACTCGCCGTCACCCATAAAACACCAGATTTTACGGTCACGATGGTCCACTAATCCGCGTTTTTGCTGATATTTCTGAACATGAGCCTGATAGATGGCTTGCAATGGACCAAGGCCCATAGACACCGTCGGGAACTGCCAATAATCGGGCATTAGCCAGGGATGTGGGTAGGAAGAGAGCCCCTTGCCATCCACCTCCCGACGAAAGTTTTCTAACTGTTGTTCGTTAATCGTGCCTTCTAGGAAAGATCGAGCATACATACCTGGCGCACTATGGCCTTGGTAAAACACCAAATCACCTGGGTGGCCATTACCCGTACCTCGAAAAAAATGATTCATTCCCACATCGTACAGCGTCGCGCTTGAGGAAAAGCTGGAAATATGACCCCCTAAACCGTCTTCGTTATCGTTGGCGCGCATGACCATAGCCATAGCATTCCAGCGAATCAGAGAGCGAATTCTTCGTTCCATGAACAGATCGCCGGGCATAGTGCGCTCGTTTTCTGCGGCAATCGTATTTTTGAATGGGGTGGTAATAGCCTGAGGGAGTGGAATGCCCGTTTGCTCTGCGTGCTCCGATACTGAGCGAAGCATGTCACCTGCCTGCTGATAGCCCCTGTGCTTGACAATCGAATCAAGGGCGTCTTGCCATTCCTGCAGTTCAGCTGGATCAAGATAATCTGTACTCATACAACGATCCTTTAATTAAAACGGATAAGATTCTGTATTGGAATGCTTGATTCTGGTATCAATGAGCAAATATTAAGGCATATTCGGTAATTTTAGTATAAAGTTCTTTTTTAGAACTATAAAAAGACCTAAAAAACTGCCCCCAGTCAACGACGAGGGGGCTGGCGGGCGTGTCTGCCGTTACTGTTGCGACATGGTCTTATGAAACGCCTCAATATCGTCGATAACGGGGCATTAGGCAGCACTGCAAAGGGTTCACTGGCAAAGGCTCTACTGCGTAGCTGAATCAGCAGCCGCGCGCCGTCCTCGGCCATCACTGTTTCGTCGTAGTGTGCTTGCACATCGGCTAAGGTCACCTCAGTGACCGCGGTGATTGACGTTGCTTTAAAGTTGCAGCTGCATAACCTAACTGCGCCTCTATTCGCCGCTGGTTAACGGCACGGTTCCCTAGGTGGGATCTAGGACCTCGCTGCGGGCAATGGGATTGCACGCTAAAAGGACGCGTGCTCTGAGTGGTCGATTAGGCGGGTCGGCCAAGCGCTGATGATGGCGTTAACTAATGTTGCCAATGGAATGGCAAAAAACACCCCCCATAAGCCCCAGATGCCACCAAAAAAAAGAACTGCGACGATAATGGCGAGCGGATGCAAGTTAACCGCCTCAGAGAATAATAGCGGCACCAAGACATTGCCATCGAGTAATTGAACAACAGCGTAAGCCAAAAAGACCCAATAGAAATCCGGCGTTAATCCCCATTGGAAGTACGCCACGAAGGTGACCGGTATGGTGACCAGCGCGGCCCCAATGTAAGGAATAATGACTGACAAGCCCACCAAAAGCCCTAGCAAAGCGGCGTAATTGAGCCCAAACACCGTAAACACCAGATAGCTTGCGGCACCAACAATAATGATCTCTATGACCTTGCCGCGGGCATAATTGGCTATTTGTTGGTTCATTTCAGACCAAATAGCATTTAGCAGTGGCCGCTCGCCGGGTAAAAAAGACAGGCTCCAGCGTAAAATAACCTCGCGATCCTTGAGGAAGAAAAAGACCATTAGCGGTATGAGCACCATGAATACAAGGACTGTCAGCAAGGCAGGAATGGAACTGAGTCCCTTGGTGACAACTACCTGACCCACCTGCCCCATTTCACTCTGCAACATGCCCGTGACTTGGTTGAGCTGCTCCTGACTCACCAATGCGGGATAGCGCTCGGGCAGCACCGACAAGGCCTGGCGTGCCGCTTCCAACATGGTCGGCGCTTCACGCGCCAGACTGATGAGCTGCCGCCATACCAGTGGAACGAGGCCCAGCGAAAAAGCAAAAAAAGCGCCGGTAAATAATAACGTTGATATCCACACCCCAACCGTAGCGGAGAGCCCCCAGCCCACCAGTTGATTGGCCATACCCTGCATCAAATACGCGAGGACAACCGCGACCATAATAGGGGTCAGCACGTCGCCGACAAGCGCCAACAATAGCAGTGCCGATATCAGCAAAATAAGCAGCAGCACCGACTCTTCCTCACTGAGATAGCGGTGATACCACTTCTTTAATACGTCGATCATAGCTAGGCCTTTATTATTCGATGGTGAAAAACACCATCTTTAGCTTGTGTGGTGGTAACACGATGGCCGCCAAGGCGCTGCAGCGATTGAAAGTCACGTTCGGAACCGGGGTCAGTCGCCAAGACCTTTAAAATCTCTCCTGAGGCCAAGCCACGCAAACCGCGCTTAGCCATTAGCAAGGGCATTGGGCATTGTTGATGCCGTGCATCAACAAGGTTGTCTGACTCCATAAATTCCCTGTCCATAGTTCTTTACTCCAGCGGCTCAACACGATCCGCCCCTCTAGCAGCCCGCCAGCTAAATAGTAGCAAAAATCTCGGTCATCATTGGTAAAGTTACGTTAAAGTTAACGCATGCTCATCGCCGTACCACTAACGCCCACTTCTTCAGCCGCGCGCAAAGCTATAGCACTGAGCGCCTTTCTCACATGCCTGATGATACTGGTAGTTGCCTCACCAACGACTGACGGCGCAACAGAAGGACTAAAAATACCCAATTTAGGTTCAACCAGCACCAGTTTGTTCTCAGCCGAATATGAACATGAACTGGGTAGGAATTGGTTGAAAGCGTTTCGTCGTCAAGCACCGCTGATCAACGATCCCGTCCTGTATAGCTATCTTGAGTCTTTGGTCTTCGAACTGATAACCCACAGCGAACTGCAAGATCGAAGGATCGAACTTGTCATCGTCGACAACCCAAACATCAACGCCTTCGCCGTGCCAGGGGGAATCATTGGCGTTCACAATGGCCTGTTCAAATATGCCCAAACCGAGGATGAATTTGCGACGGTGATTGCCCACGAAATTGCCCACTTGAGTCAGCGACACTTTTCCAGGCGAGTCGAGCTAGCTCAAAAGCAATCACCAATCAATATTGCCGGATTGCTTGCTGGCGTACTGTTAGCGGCTACGGCCGGCACTGATGCAGGTATGGCGGCCATGACCGCGACCCAGGCAGCGCTCCAGGATCAACAGCTGCGCTATAGCCGTGGCAATGAGGCGGAAGCCGATCGGCTCGGTATGCGCACATTGTACCAAGCGGGTATGGACCCGCACGCCGCACCGGCTATGTTTGAGCGCATGCTTGCCGCCACTCGCTACAGCAGCGGCTCGCGGATACCCGAATTTTTGCGCAGCCATCCGCTCTCTGAGCGCCGCATCGCCGATACGCGTAATCGAGCTATGCAGTATCCAAAACAGATCCGTCCCATAAGCCTTGACTATCAACTAATGCGTGCTCGAGTGACTAATCACTTAGCCAGTACACCCGAAGAAGCTGTTGCCTACTTCCGCGGACTGCTTGAGGGGACGCCTAAATCACGAGAGGCCGCCACCTATGGTCTAGTACTGGCGTTAACTGCTGCCAGTCGGACGGGCGAAGCCGCGCTGGCCCTTGATGATATTTGGTCGGACAAAAGTGATCGCATAGAATATGTTATTGCTGACGCCGATATTGCGCTTGCACAAGGTAACGCCCAGCTGGCTTCAGATAAACTGCGCAAGCGACTTAGCTTGTCACCAGGCAACCATCCTCTCACCATGGCCTATGCCCATGCATTGCAACAAAGCGGTAACGCTTACTTAGCCGAGGAAGTACTGCTCGCGCAAAGCCAACGACAGTCGAATGATCCCAACCTATGGTACCTACTTGCCGAGGTTCAGGGCTTGAGTGGTAACATCGTCGGCCTGCATCGCTCCAGAGCTGAATATTTCATCAAGGTCGGTAACTTTGACGCAGCAAAGCGGCAATTGGACTACGCCTTACAGCTTATTGGCAATGACTTCACCACCTCCTCGCAAATCCATGAGCGCCTTAACGACGTGCTCACAATGCGCGCGGCATTAGAGCAGCAATAACGGTCCTGGGGGTCATGTTACGCGCGCCCAATAACGCCGGTGTTAAGCTCTGATGCAAACGCTAGCATGCGATCAAGTGGGCGCATGGCTCGCACTGCAATCTCAGGATCCACGGTTATTTCGTTATCAGGGCGATCAAATACCCCCGCTAAGCGATCAAGATCGTTCATTGCCATCCACGGGCAGTTAGCACAACTACGGCAGGTGGCGCCCTCTCCCGCGGTGGGAGCAATAATGAATTGTTTATCGGGTGCTGCTTGCTGGAGCTTGAAGAAAATGCCTTGGTCAGTGGCGACAATAAAGGTGTGGTTGGGTAAGCGTTGGGCTGCTTTGATAATTTGCGAAGTGGAGCCAACATAATCAGCTATATCAATCACCGACGCTGGCGACTCTGGATGTACTAACACGCCCGCCTCAGGATGAACTTGCTTGAGCTGCTCAATACCTCTGGCTTTGAATTCTTCATGGACGATACAAGCGCCGTCCCACATAAGCATGTCAGCCCCTGTGGTGCGACGAACGTAATCACCAAGGTGTCGGTCCGGAGCCCAAATAATTTTTTTATCTTGCTCGGCGAGATGCTCAGCCACATCGAGCGCAATAGAGGACGTCACCACCCAATCGGCTCGCGCTTTCACCGCCGCCGACGTGTTGGCATACACCACCACCTCTCGGTCGGGATGAGCGTCACAAAACTGTGAGAATTCCTCTGCGGGACACCCCAAATCAAGGGAACATGTCGCCTCAAGGTCCGGCATTAATACCCGCTTAGTAGGGGTCAAAATTTTTGCTGTTTCACCCATGAAGCGAACCCCTGCGACGATGAGTGTTTGCGCTGGGTGATCTCGACCAAAGCGCGCCATCTCTAGCGAGTCAGAAACGCAACCGCCGGTCGCCTCTGCCAGCGCCTGAATCTCTGGCGCAGTATAGTAATGCGCAACTAGGACAGCATTTTCGTGGGCCAGGGATGCCTTAAACCGGTCTTCTAACTGTGCCTGTCGCTCGGCGGTCAGTGCTGGCTGTTGAGCGCGATCGAGGTGTTGATGCACCTGCTCGCGAATCCGAATAAGCTTATCTTGAGCAATGGACATGATTAATTGAGGGGCAGTTTGCGGTCCACTAATATAGCACAATCCAAGTGCACAAAAGCGCTGTAATCAATGGTAGGCTTTACGCACAATGACAATACACGACAGCCAATAGACGCCGGTTATAATGTGAGCAGCGCAGCAACCGTAAACAACAGTGCAAAAATACTCGTTTGCGACGACGATATGATGGTGCGTCTACTCGCTCGCGAGTGTCTTGAAGAGGCTGGAATGACCGTAGTAGAAGCCGCCGATGGCGACGAAGCTATTGCGATGTTTGCGCTCGAACAGCCCGACCTGGTTTTTTTAGACGTGGATATGCCAGGGAAAACCGGCTTCGAAGTATGCCAACAAATACGCGCCACTGCCCATGGCAAAAATGTGCCTGTCCTCATCGCCACCGGCGCCGATGACAAAGGGTCAATTGATCACGGCTTCAAAGTGGGCGCTACCCAGTACAAAACTAAACCTGTTAATTGGACGCTATTGTCACGCGACATTCGCTATATGCTGCGAGCGTCACAGGCGTTTCTGGACCTCAAATCTCAAGAAGATAAGTTACGTTATTTTGCTTATTTTGATCAGCTGACAGACTTGCCCAACCGCCGACGTTTTAGCGAACAGCTGAATCAACATCTCGTCAATGCACAACCAGCAAACGCCAAGACGGGCTTAATTGTTTTCGGTATAGACCACTTTAAGCGAATCAATGATTCCTGTGGCTATGAGCGCGGGGATCAACTCCTCTGCCGTATTGCACAGTGCCTGCAGGATCATCTACGTGCGGCTGGGTATGCCATCTCTGATAATTTGGTAGATGAGAGCGCCACCCATCAAACAACCTGTCTAGTTGATCTAGCCCGAATAGGGGGAGATGAATTCAGTATTTTGGTGCGCAATGCTATCGATGAAGCACAACTACAAACGATTGCTAGCGAAGTGCTGAAAGCTTTGGCTGAGCCTATGTCACTTGAATCGCAACAACTGGTGGTAAGCCCCAGTCTGGGAATTGCTCTGGCGCCCGTCCATGGAGAGACTCCAGCAGCGCTACTTCGCAATGCCACTGCCGCCCTAAGCGCGGCTAAAACGGAAGGTGGAGCGCGCCTGAGAATTTATGATGAATCTCTCAATAATGACGCCCAAGAAAGAATTTTACTGGAGACCGAGCTGCGAGCGGCTCTGAGTTCAGGTGAGCACATTTCAATGGTCTATCAGCCTCAGATAGATACGGCCACAGGAAAAATTGCCGGCGTAGAAGCTTTGGTCAGGTGGAATCATCCTGAGCTGGGGCCAATTTCGCCCGCCAAGTTCATACCGATTGCTGAAAGCAGTGGTTTGATTATTCCGCTGAGCGATATGATCATGCGTAAGATCAACGACGATGTAAGGCTGTCGAGTAACAAATTTCCCGTTGACGCGGCCATTAGCGTCAATGTTTCGCCGGTACAGTTCACGCAGTCAAATTTTGTCGCGCACTTAAAAGAAATGCTCAAAGAATTAGATACTCACTTTAAAGTCGAACTCGAGTTGACCGAAGGCGTGGTCATGTCGGATGCAAGCACCAATCTCAGTAAACTCGAACAGTTGAAAGAAGCTGGTTTTGACTTGGCGATTGACGACTTTGGCACCGGTTACTCGTCACTGAGTTATTTACGCCAATTTCCTATTGATACCCTAAAAATAGACAGAAGCTTCGTGATGGATTTGGGGACTACCGATGGTGACGTGATCGTCAAAGCCATATTGAGCCTGAGCCACGCTCTGGGCCTGCGCATTGTTGCCGAAGGTGTGGAAACGATGGAGCAGGCTCAGTTTTTATGCGCCAACGGTTGCACGCTCCTACAAGGGTATTTGCTAGCTAAACCGCTAACGCTTGACCAGCTTGCTGACGTTGCGACTAAGGACTTCAGTGATCAACTCAGCGCGTCGTGAATGAATGCCATAAGAAAAGAGATTCAATGTCAATGCGCGCCTTCCTTTCGTTAGCGTGTGGCATCGCTGTCACCTGCTTCTCCTACGGCACTGACTCACCCCCACTGAGAGACGTACAAGTCCTATTACAAGGAAAAAACCTTACTGCTCTGGCAGCGCTCATTGATGATGTCGGTGGTACAGTCACCCATGAGCTGCCCATTGTTAGCGGCATGGGTGGAACGGTGTCAGAGCATGCCCTGCCTCGGCTTCGTGCACACTCAGCCGTGAATCATCTCACCGAAGATTTCAACCCAATAGTACTCAAGGAGCCTCGCGACTGTGCGATTGGTGGCGGGCTCGATATGGCCATCAGCCATAGCTCCGTAACGTGGTCAGTCTACAATTTTAGTACTGAAGATGAGCGCCTTGCTGCTATGAATTTGCAGTGGGCAGACACATTTGGCATGGCAGAAATAACCCTCAAGCACCCAGCAACAGGTAACACATTGACGGCATTTAACTGGCCGGCGAAAGAGTCAATGCCCAGCGACATTCTCCTGCCGCCTGGGATTACCGAGATTGGCCTCACCTTCAACACCGCCATTGAGCCACCCACTCAAAATGACCTCGCTATTGAGTTGAGCCTAGCGAACTGCAGCACTAAGCTGCCAAAGGCCTATAAAAATAACCACGAGAACTATTACTTTCCTCAGATATCAGGTGCCGATTTATTGCACAAGGCAGGCATCACCGGCCGCGGGGTTGGCGTCGCTATTATCGACTCTGGGTTGTGGGATACTGCTGCACTGACCACCGATGCCACTGGCTCACCTAGAGTGGTAGGGCATTACGATGCCCGAAAGCACCAGGAGAATGCGCCCCTTGTCGACTTAGGTGGGCACGGCTCGCACATGGCGAGCATTATTGCCAATAGTTCATCAATAACGTCTGCGGAAACGCCGCGCTTCCTAGGCATGGCGCCCAATGCATCGCTGGTTCCCATTACCACTTTTGACCCGAGGGGTGATGCAGATTTCATGGATATCATCCGGGCCATCCAATGGGCAGTCACCAATAAGGATCGACTAAATATTCGCGTGTTGAATATGTCGCTGTCAGCAACGCCGCAGGTGATGTATTGGGATGAGCCGCTCAATCAGGCCATACTTAAAGCGTGGCAAGCGGGGATTCTGGTCGTCGCGGCTATGGGCAACGACGGCCCAGATTGGGGTACCGTCGGCTCCCCAGCTAATAATCCCTACGTATTATCGGTGGGTGCCGTTACCGATTCCTGGACAGCTGATACCAGAAATGATGACTATATTCCTGACTTCTCCTCTCGAGGTCCGACCCCGGCGGGGCATATAAAACCAGACGTAGTGGCCCCAGGGGGACATATTACCGGCATCATACCTCGCGCGTCGCAACTGGCCGTCGAAAATCCAAATTACCTGTTGACGACGGGGGAATTTGTCTCCACCGGGAGCTCCCAAGCTGCGGCGGTTGTATCCGGTATGGCCGCCCTGCTTTTTCAAGCTGATCCGATGCTGAGCAATGACGACGTGAAATGTCTGATCACAACCAGTGCTGAACCGGCAATAAATAGAGATGGTCGTTTGGCTTACAGTCCTTTCACACAAGGCGCGGGCTATGCGAACGTGTCTAGAGCACTGACACTGGGGTCAACCGACTGTCAGCAACAAGCCTTAGATATTGATGCGGCGGTGCGCGGTGAAGAGACATTAACCGGACCTGCCGAAAGCACCGTCGATGGTAGTCCAACCCTGCCCAATCTTGAGCTGATAGTGACGAGTGAATCGTCTGAAAAAGGCTTGAGTGACCAAAGACGCTGGGGTGTGACAGAGCATTTAAAGCGTCTTAACGTAGAAACAGAGCAGCCTCAGAGCCATGACGTCCCCCTCGATTGGGGACACATCTATGAACGTGAGCGTAAAAAAATAGAGCGCCTGAGTCGTCCAGAAATACCTAGTCCACAGCAATAACCACCCCATTTGTACTTTATTGGCCAGCTAACCCATTTGGGTAGTGTCATTGGTATCAGTCGCCGCCCTGCAATCCTACAGTGGTCCCACAACGAACTAACAACCGTTAATTCGATCTCTGAACACATGAGGTGTCAGGGGAGAGTGAGGAACTAAAGATGAACTACTGCAAAACACTAATCAAACTAGCTGCAGCCATTAGTCTAACCATACTAACCACTGGCGTTAATGCAGATGATCAATTGCGCGGTGCAATGACCGCAGTGAGCAATGTCGCTTCAGCTATAAGCGAAAAAGGCGACTACAGTAATTCTAAGTGGATCAACAAAAATGAGCAGCGTGGCAGCGTTGTTAACAACACAACCAAAGCAACCGGTAATACTTTTAAGTGGGCACAACGCTCTCGGCAAAATGGTGAGTTGACTGCGGCAGTTGATGCGGAGCAANNGCAAAGTAAGGCTCGCTGGTTGATACGGTCACACAAGCTAAACAATTAAGGCACATTTCTTTTAAGCGGCGGCGGAAGCAATAAGCCGACGCCGAAGTAAGAAAATGGCAGCGGACTATCTTTCATAGTTCGCTCATTCGCTGCATAATCAGGCGCTAGATGATCGCTAGAGTATCTATGCGCCTCCTGCACACCTACCTCAAGTTAGTACTTCTTCTAATGACGTCAATTGCTTTGCCGGTTGACGCCGATTATTACCCCTTGCCGCTAACCTTTTGGCCGTCACCTGCAGCCCCTTCGTTAAGCCAAAGCGTAGTGACCGACATCTACCAAGATTCTACTGGCGCGATGTGGTTTTCGACTCAAGAGGGCTTAAACAGATACGACGGTAAGCGAGTAGAAAATTTTGTTCCAAATATTGCGGCAGCCGACGGGTTGGCCGGTGGCACAATACTCGGCGCGAAAGAAGACAAATTTAAGCAACTCTGGGTGATCACTCAAACAGCTGTTCAATCGTATGACAAAGCAAAGAAGACTTTTACCACCGCAAAGCCATTTAGAGATAACATTTTAGGGATTTACGATTTCCAGCTAGATTCTCAAGGAAGGATTTGGCTCGCACTAGAAAATGAAATAGCTGTTTACCTCCCGCTATCTGATCAGCTCATCACATTCCCGTTGCCATTGATGCAACCCACCTCTAACAACTTTTCGATGAAGATAACTGTGGATAGTGATGGGGGTATATTTGCCGCCATAAAAGATTTAGGTATCGCGAGTATACGAATCAAAGAAGATACTATTACAGAAGCCAAAGTTATTCATTCCAATGATGCATTGAAAAGAGCTATCCCAAAACAGTTGATTGTTCGCAATGGCAATTTATATCTTGGCACCGCGAACGAAGGACTTTTTATAGCTGATAAAACTGGTAAGCACTTAAGTCATATCGAGGCGGGACCCTCATCATCACAACTTCCAAGTAAAGCGATTACGTCGATACTGGTAGAAAAAGATCGATTGTGGGTGGGCACGGGACAAGGATTGGCAATTAGCGAAGACGGCGGCCGGTCTTTTTTTGTCTATGCTAACTTCAATGATGGCTTAAACGATGAACCCGTGTATAGCATCTACAAAAGCCGAGATGAAACCTATTGGGTCGGGGGGTACGCTGGACTCGCTCAGGGGCGAAAAAGCGTTGCTTACTCAATAAACCAAAATAATAGTAATCTTTCAAATGAACGAATCAATGCGGTAACTCAATCACTAGACGGGACAATTTGGCTTGGCACCGAATATGGCGTTAACTTCAGACGCCCAGGCCAAAATAAATTTCAATATATAAATTCAGCTACTCACCCAGAACTCACAGACAATACGATAATGTCGCTAGCCGTCGACGAAAACTCTGTTTGGATAGGAACCTTTGAAAACGGACTTTTCCGATATGATAGAGGGGACAAAACATTAACAGCAGTAGAGTTTGACCAAAACAAACCTAACGCATTACATGCGCTAGGTATTACATCGCTGCAGCTAACCAACTCAGGGAATTTGATGGTTGGCACATTTGGTGGTGGTGTTTCTGTCGTTGATAAAGCTGGCACAGTGATACGAACTATACATGCGACGGCTGGCAGTGAGGCAAGCGATGTCATTTACGCGTTTCTCCTAGATTACGACGGCTCAACGCTCGTAGGGCATGAGAAAGGTCTAGCGAAAATTACTGACAATGGCAGAGAAATTGTAGAAACCGCTTTTATAAGTTTGGCAAACAATTTAGCGCGCGTACCAGATAACTTAAATTTAATAGATATACAGCATGGTAACGATAATCGCCTATTCATTGGTACTTTCCGAACGGGACTCTATGAGGTGCGTCGAACACCTAACCTTGAAATTGAATCTGTCCGGAACATTTCTCAGCGGTTGGAGTTACCCAGTCTAAGTGTTGCGGGTATACATCGAGATTCAGACGGTGATAT
>DGPA01000004.1:51333-68628 GCA_002389505.1 Halieaceae bacterium UBA4452 | reverse complement strand
CAGCAGGTGAAGCTACTTCCTTGTAGGGAAAGTGAAGGGCGTAAAGACCCCAAGCATGCCGGGCTTTAACCTGAATTCCAATATCGACACACTGTTGAAGAAAGACTTTAAAGGTTTATGGTTCGCGTATGCCCGACGAGGACGTGTTGCAGCTCGAGCGGCGTTTAACGCGGCTATGCGGCTCTTAAGCCGGCGATGGTAAGTAGGCGCACCCAGGCAAGCAACAGAAAACAGGCGATACATTGCGAGATGAAACAAACGAAGATACGGGCCCTTGGGTCAGCGCAATCTGGGCGCAACTCAGATAGGCTGGGCTCTGTTATTCAAGACCACTCTAGTCATTTTTCTTGTCTGAGCGCTCAACAAGTACGCCAGCGTCCGCTCAGGCAATGTGATAAACCACTGCGATCCCATGACATCTGCTTGGTGTATTTTGGGTAGAGCACGGTGAAAAACCGATGGAACTTCGGACGCGGCAAGCCCAAATATCTGCAGCGATGCATCACCAAGCCGTATAAAACGAGACACAGCAGGATCAAAAACCAAACTCTTATTCTGACCGTGGTAAACCAACGCAATCGCTCCCGTGCTCACTGCCACCGCAAACGCATTGCTATTTAAAAATCGTACGCCCTCTTCTTGCTCCGACCGAGAACCCACGGAAGGGCTCTTCTCGCTATGTGCCGGCATAGTCGATGCGACTTTTGGCAGAGGCGACGGTTGCGGCTCCGCGACAACAACCTGCTCAACCGGAGACAGCGAGTCCACAGTGCTTAGAGCCTTAGGTAAATTAGACTGACCAGCTGTGAATAACGCAGCTTCTTGTGACGGCTGCGCCGGAGCAATGACTTTTGACACAGTGGGAGCAGCGATTTCTGCCATGGCGGGCATTTGCTGAAGATCGCTATCTGACTGCACCTTTGGAGCCCCTCTATGCGGCAGTATGGCAAACAGGCACATCGCAATAATGGCAAAAAAACGCATAACATCCACATGCAGATCGCCATCATCCGCGTGGACTGCAGTAAGTCGACCATAGCGTCTAGCCATTATGCTTTACATTACCCTGCCGCAATTCAGATAGGATCTCTTTCAAAATATCTTCTCTTCGCTCAATAACTTGCAGGTCTTGTTCTGAGTAGTAAGCATCAAGTGCATGACCCACGCGAAACAATTTGAGCATTCGTAAACTGTAACCCAAGACTCCGCCAACGATTGTTGAGGTCATTGCACTGAGAATACCGCCGTTCACCAAGACGGCAAGCATGTCAGAGGCCGAATGGTCCGATGACGTGTCAATTGCCTGCACTAAGGCAGCGCGTAAGCCGACGGCGGTATACAACACACCCACGCCAAATAGTAGCGCCACAATTAGATCTATGCGCTGCTCGAGATGGGCGATTCGGGCAGGCGGAGTTTGCGCTGCCGTCAACGTGTTTTTTAGACGACCTACATAAGACCAACCCAGCGCTGTCAGAATCATAAACAATGGGGCACTAAGCCCCAGGTTGATGGTTATCCAATTCGTGACCGCTTGCACAGATAGGACAGACCCCACAGCGATGCTCATGACAAAGGCCAATACCACACCACCCAAAACGGCTAGAGCAAAATACACGGCACTTACCGCCGAGCCAGCGCCGCATCGCATGAATGTCTCACCGCATCCATTACGACCGTCAATTCTTGATAAAACTGCTGAGCCTTACGGAATTGCTCTTTGTCGCCTATGATTTCAAGCAAGCCAATGCGCTTCTTAAGCAACTCGCCATCCAGTGCCCTCATGTCATTTTGCCGGTCACTGAGTGCCACACAATTAGAGCGGACATCGGTCTTTAGTGAGTAAAATTCAGCCTCAAAATATGCGTTGAAACGAGCCATTCCGTCACGCTTCGAGATAGAGCCATTCGTAATGCCAGATCGAATGAGATCGGCAAACGCTTGTTTATTATTGGCACCCGGGTTCTCTCGTGACAGCGCAATAAGTCGATCGAAGTAATCGCCAAAGGAGGTCATGCAACTGCTGTTATCAAGGTTGTATTTCGCCGCGGTCACGAACGTATCAACGGTTCGGGCATCGGGAATTGCGCAGACACTGCGACTCTGGGGTACTGAAGAACAAGCAACTGTTGAACCCAGTGCCATTGAGATAAGTAATATGTTAACTAGTTTCATGATGATCTCCTGAATTTAATCGACGTAGAGGTCGGCATAGGCTTCTTGAGGTTGGCTGCTCTGCAGCCCAACATTAAGAATGTCTTGGCGCATATCCTCGGTACCCCACAGCAATTGCTTAACGTTGCCCACCGTGCCTGTCATCTGGGCGGTCAACTCTCCCCACTCCAGCTCTAGCAAGAGCTCTGTGTGCTGTGAGTCGATTTCTGCACCAATAAGGTCGAGGTAATTGGCGGAGTGAACGGCATCAATATAGAGTTGAGATGCTAGTACCGTGCTATTGCCCGACGAGTTCCCGCCTCTTCGTACAAGGTTGTAGTAGCCTTCAAATAAGCCGCTAAGACGGCCAGTCTTGGCTTTACCTAAAGCGGGCGCGCTTGGTGTCAGCTTGCCGTGACGACCAGCCAATAAGCGCTGCAAGTCACCGGGGGACATTTTGCGGCCCAGCTCCGATACCATTTGCTTACCCAACGCGTCCCGAGTCGACGTTATGTTGCGTTTGATCTCAGGCAGTTGCTCCTGAATTTCATTGAGTAGCTCGGCATAGTTTTTCTTTACGCCCTTACGCAGCTGAATACAGCCGGCGTCGTTTGAGCTCGCACATCCCGCTGACTCGTAGAGCGCTGTTTGTGTTTCGAGTTGATTGATCACCTTCTCTAGCGATGATTCGAGCGCGCGCGCCGTCTTGGACGTATTTGACAAGCTCTCGATGGTAGCTGCGTTAAATAAATTAACCGATGGCCCGGTAGCCGTAACAGCATGCGCGGTCGTCACACCGCCAAACGCGGTGATGGCTAGGGCAAGTGAAAAACCTCTTATTGACGGTATTACATTAGACATAGTGTGCCTCCTGGGTAACTACGATTCTGGATAAAAAATGGAATTAACATGGCGCATCAGATTTGCTGTATTACGATCTGAATGAGCAACAATCTGAATTTGGCCCGACGAGCCTCGCCGTGTCGAAAAATGGGTGGTAGGAAATTGTCGGCGCAAAACCCGCATCCAGCGGTCAGCTACCCGGCCGTTATCGACCTCGAAAAGGTAGAGCGGATTGGATTTAACAGTATCGAGCTCTAAGTACCGTCGGTAAATATAGTCGCTGTAGCGCTTACCGTGAGCGGGGATAGCGCCTTGCTTTACGCGTTCGGGCCCCATGTTGTAAGCCGCTAAAGCATGGTGGGCATTACCGTTGTAGCGCTCGAGTAACTCTTTAAAATATCGCGCGCCGGCGTGGATGTTCTGACAAGCGTCGAATAAGCGCGACTTGTTACCTACACCAAGGTGGCGTGCCGTTATGGGCCACATGATTTGCATAACGCCGATGGCACCCGCAGAGGAGACTGCCAAAGGATTGAAATCACTCTCCCCGGCAGCAATGGCAACGAGTAGCCGCTGGGGTACGTCGTAACGTTCAGCCGCGTCTTCGAAACAAGCCTTGAAGGGCACGCTTGATGGCAGTGGGCGCGCGAGTTGTTTCTCCATGCCAGTCCACTGGCCGCAATCACCCTCACACACATTGGCATTCGCTGCGTTGGGAATAGTTGTGCTGGCCACGAGCCCAAACAAAGCCGCTGCCGCCAAAGTCTTAAATATCATCATACACCCCCAAATCCGTAGAGCCGGCCAGGAATGCAGTGATCTCTGCGCTCATGGCATCGCACGTTCCTCGCTCATCACAGCGCACGATGGGTACAATTTTGTGATCCGACTGCCGCAGAGTATCGACCTCAATATTGAGTGCATTCGATACGGTGGTCGCAAATGCCTTCGCGGCAGATTCTGAAGAGAAGGCCTGCCACACTTCCCGAGTTTCATAGCGTGAGGTGTCTGGCTCTAAGTTCTGAGCCAGCCCTTTAATAGCGGGCGCGGCAGCAGACGTTGTCATGAGGACATCGCTTGTGCTGTCCACAGCCCCTGTGTCAGTGACATGAAGATATGCAGTACCCGAAGACCCTTCTTTGCTCTGTCTTTCGCTAGTCGCATGTGTTGCGCTGGGCACAGAGCTTTTGGATCTATCGTGTGCTAGGTCGCCGGGCATCGGTAAATTAGGCCGCAACCGTTTGTCAGATTCGACATCAGTTTCAATCTGAATGTCATGCTCTGCCAATAATGCCTTTATCGGCACCTCTAGCTGGGGCCACTTAATGAGTGCAAGCATACCCAGACATAAGCCTAGAAATAGGCCGATGAGCGTGGAACCACCCCACTGACCTCTAAAAATATTCGCTTTCGTTTGCATTGCTCACCTATCACGCTACGCCAACCAATAACTTGGTCTTTGACTATAGGGACAGTGTTAGCGGTGGCAGCTGAACAGTTGCTGAATGCAGAGAATTTTTATATCGCGATGCTTATTCTGGCACCACCCAAAGGCGATTGATCAATATGTAGTTGTCCCTCGTGAGCACTCACGATATCTCGAACAATACTCAAGCCCAGACCAAATCCATCGGACGAAGGCTCCGAGTGTGCTTTTTCAGCGATCAGACGCTGGAGTTGCTCTTGGCTGAAACCCGGCCCATCGTCTTCAAGCATAAGAACCACCTTCGCCTGCGGTTCATTAGGTTGGCTGAGCGTAAAGCGGATGGCGGTATTGGCGAATCGGATGGCGTTTTCTAGCAACGTGCCATACAAGTCTTGTAAGTCCTGTTGGTTGCCAGGAAACCTAGCCGAGGGTGTTTGGAATTCAAGCTGAAATGTCAGCGGCGCTTGCTTGGCACCAGAGCGTGGTAGTAGCTGGTAAGCGCTGGTAATGCGCTCAATAACCGGCTTGATGAGCGTAGACTCTGACAGTACGCCAGTTGTTTGTTCGCTGAGGGTTAGTTTGCGTAATTCCGACTCCACAATTTGCATCATGCGCTCTGACTGCTCGGTCACCGCCAGACGGTCATCTACGTTTTGAAATGGTCGTGAACTCAATACTGCAAGGGGTGTACGTAACACATGCGCTAGTCGCTCGAGAGAATGACGTAAACGCTGCTGCCTGTTCTGCTCATGCGCTATCAAGGTATTGAAGCTGCCTACCAGCCCATTGAGCTCTTTTGGATAGCTACCCTCAATACTAGCTTGCCCCCCACCTATCACCTTGTTTACGCCTGCCTGCACTTTTTTGAGAGGGCGTAACACCCATGACAGTGCTAACGCTTGAAGTACGATAAGAACAACACCCAGCGCTAGCAACACAACCAGCAAGGTGGTTTGTAGCTGTTTTAAGTAATCTTGAGCGCCAGCGTTTTGCCAAATCAGTGCCAGCTGAGTAGCCGGTTGACCTGAAGCGGTATTAAATGCCTGCCGAGTGCATATAATACCTCGGTCAATGCCGCACAGTGATTCGTCAGCCCACGTGGCTCCTAGGATTGCAGGGGTAGCGTTATCTATCGAGTGACGTAGGTCTGCATCCACGGTGGAAGGTGATTGCCACAGCACGGTGTTATCACCAGCCAGCAATAACGCATTGAGAGGACTGCCGTTGGTAAATGGGACCACCGATTGCTGTGCTAGCACTGGCCTGACCGATTCGACAACGTCCGAAGAGAGCCAAAGTCCGGCCTGGGGTTTACCGGGTGTGGCAGCCTTTACGGATACGCCGAAATCCTGAGATGAAAATTGTCTCTTTGGTTGAAAAATCCACTCGCCGTCTTGCCACACAAGTGACTCAACAAGGAATGGTGCAAAATCTGCTAGTGTTGCTTGATAAGCGGCTTCAAGACGCTTATGTAACTCGGCGCGTGCGACAACCAGCAGAAGTGCGATAACCGCGGAAGTAACAATGACCGACGTCAACACCACCGTGCTGCGCATGGAAGCAGCACCGCTCACACGTCACTGCCTTCAAAGCGATACCCTTCACCCCGGACGGTGACGATTGGCAAGCTGTTCTCTTTCACGTCGGTGCCAGACTTACGTTTTAACCGACCAATGAGAGCCTCCACACTGTTTGCCGACATTTCTATGTCTGGATCTCGCTGATAACACTGGGCAATTTCGCGCTTAGAGACCACCGCACCATCTTTGGCCCAAAGCAATTCAAGAATGGCATATTCAGAGGCTGTCAATGGAACGAGATCACCGTCTCGCAGCAGTCGCCGGCCCTTGGTATCGAGAGTAAACCCGTTAAGGCACCACTCCACCTGAGCCAATCGTTCTGGGTTGCCGAAACGGCGCAACACTGCAGCAATGTGAGCCAACAACTCGTCTGGATCGACGGGTTTTTTAAGATAGTCATCGGCGCCTGCCTCAAGCGCCTCTACGACTTGTTGCACACGCGTACGCGCAGTAAGCACAACAATGGGCGTCTTATTCCCTTGCTTGCGGCATTGCTTGATGACATCCAGCCCGCCGAACCCGGGCAATCCCAGGTCAAGAATAGCGATTGAATATTGGAACTCCTCAATCTGGAAAAGCGCTTCAGGACCGTTATCAACCGCATCAACGGTATATCCGGCCGCACGCAGCTCGCGCTCTAACTGCTCCCTAAGCTGCGGCTCGTCTTCGGCTATTAGGCAACGCATTCGCTCACTATGACCAGAACTGGAAATATTTCAGAGAGGTTCGCAGTAACGACTTAGCGCAGTTTCTAAAGGCTGCTTGGGCGTACTGAGCACCTTGATAAACCGACTGCGCGTTCGAACATTATGGACCATCTGCATTGGCAAGCCTGTCACTTTTATCGATTGATCAGGGCGTACCCGAGTGTGTGCTGCACTACAGATCTCACGCGTAGCCGCTTGAAGTTGCAAGGTAAACAGCGCGGCGCTCTCAATAGCGATAGACTGCCTCAGCTCATCAGAAGTTGCTTTTGGGTCCAACTCAATGCTCAAGGGAAACATCTGGAAGCCGTCGACTGCTAGTGATTGCTCGCTAGCTAGTATGGCGTCTTTGTGCTCGGCAAACGCGGCAAAGGACTCGAGTACCGAGGCACTAGACAAGCAGCCGCTAGAAAATAGACCCAAAAAAACACCGACCCGAATGGGTCGGTGTTTTTTTAACTTCCTTTGAGTCATACCTATTTCTGCGCCGTTACAGCTCAGAAATCGTCCTCAACATCCGTATCGTCAATGAAAGTACCCGACTGAGTTTGTCCTGTGGCTGGCGGCACAGGTGCAGGCGCCGGTGACGGCCGTTGAGCTTCAGGTGCGGGTGCTGCCGCTGCTCGGTTAGCCGCATCGGTGGCTTCAACACCCGCTTTACCTTCCTGGTAACCCTTAGCGTATGTCGTAGGGTCATTTTTAGTTGCGTCGGCTGCAGCTTTACGACCGGCTTCTCGCCCACGGCGTGCCGACTGATCTTCATTAATCCAGCGTTTTAATGCATACGTTTCTTCGCGGAAGGCTTCAGATTTTGCCGCAATATCGCTGTTGATGTAAGCATATCCAACAAAGATGGGTTTACCAGATGGAGTGTGCATAGCCCTGCGGGGGCTAGGTGACACCATCCCACTGACAGCTACCGCCCCGTCGGTGCTCTGCATCATTTCTTCTGACATATTTTGAAACGTGAAATCCTCTCGCCCTTCTGCGGTATCGACACCAAACGACTTTGTTTCGGCGAGTCGCGTCACTTCAACATCCGACTTCATAGACAGTACTGCCATACCTTTTGCCTGCTGGCTGACAAAGGACCGTATTTCAGCCTCACGCCCCACATCATCCGGATCATATTCGGCCGCCGCGAAACCTACAAAGTTCACGCTACCATCAGCCGCTAAATAACGTCGCGTGCCAATCATTGTTGACATATCAAGCGCATTCACCCATTCCGTAAACGTTTGCTTGTTGGGTCGAGGCTTCAGCTTTGCATTACCCAGCATCAAGGCCGCTGCATCCTCCTGCAACTTTGGACTCCATGCTAGAACTCCTGCCATGCGATAGTCGCGCTTACCATCGTATGATTCGGCCGTCTTAAGCATAACGGCTCCGAGTAATGGCATGGCTGAAAATGATTTAACTGACGTTTCCTGCGACTTTGCGAACTCTCCTTTAATCGCTTTCAGCTCTGCATCAGCTTGCTTCTCAACTTCTGCCTTCAGATCGGCTGCGCGTGCAACACGTTGCCCAGCCTCGTCGAGCTGTGCCTTCAGTTCCGCAGCACGGTCTTTCTTGGCTTGCTCAATATCGGCACTGCTATAGGTCTCATCCAGTCGCTTAGCAATACCGTCAAGTATGGCATTCCAGCGATCGAGCGTGGTTACGCCCTCAAGGGCTTCAAGTGAAGCAACTTCTTCAGCGGCTAAAACATCCTCATAATCATCAATAGCGGCAAAAAGTGCCTCGTCCGCAGCGGCGCGCGCATTATCGTACTCCGCCTTGAGCGCTTTAAATTGCGCCTCCAATGGATTTCCGGGAACTTTGATAATTACCGACGCATCTACTTCTTGAAAAAGCGATTCAATAATCTTTGCCTTGAGACGCAACTCTAATTCAGTATACAAAGCCGCACGCTTATCAAGAAAGTTTCGCTGGGTAGGTCGTATTCTTCCGCTCACCTCGCCCACCAAAACGAAGCGATTTTTTGAGCTATCCCAACCCTCAACCCAGCCTTTACTTGCCACCCAGTCAGACAGCACTTCCTGTGGGTAAGGGGATGATTGAACAGGCGCAGCATCGGTCTGTGCCGCTAAAACGACATCTGCACCACCATCTTCTTGGGCAGCAGACAATCCACTCAAGCTCGATCCAGCAATAAAAATCGCCATAAAAGCTCTTGCTTTGAGTTTGTTAAACATAATGGTGCTCCTATCGCTATTTACTTAGCGTAATGATCATTTACTGAATGGAAGCTGAATAATAACTACCCGCTCACCAGTCATCATCCGTTGCTTTTCTCTTGTTTTCAATACTCTTTTTAGCACGCGCGCTTGCCTGACGCTTTTGCGCTACTTCGGGCGTATCACCCCGCGATTTCATGCGTAGTACCAAGCTTTTGGGCTTAAAAGTAGCTCCTAAATCTTCATTAGTCGCCGAAAGCCGCCCCAACGCAGTTTTTGGATTTACCCGTTCCACAGTCAGCACACCAACCAAGGTCTCAGAGCGACCGAGCGACTCGCGCGAATACGGATCAATCATTTTTTCTCCGTAGCGGTATACCTCATAGGCGCTGCCCACTTTTACGGTGTCACCACCTTGATTAATTGTTGCTACATCGCCGTTTACACTGACGATAAGCAATGGATAAATGGCATCGATCATGGCTTCGACAATTCTGTCCGCGGCTAAATCTAATACCCGGGTTCCCACTGCCACCGGTCCACCCGTGCTGGGTACTTCAGCGTCACGGAATGTAAAAACCTCGGTGCCCGCATACTTTACTTGGTCGGAACCCACATCGAGCACCCTAAAAGCAATGGTTACCGTTGCCGTGGTCTGGGTAATCTCACGCTTTATGGTTTCAACATAGGTGCTGCTATTTTGTACTGACAGGCTCTCGAGTTGACCGACTATCATGTACTCGGCCACCAAACGGTTAGCAAGTTCCATAAGCGTGGTCATAGGCGTCAGCGGGTTATCCACCCTAAGACTGGCTTCCTGCTGCGTAACGGCTACAAACTCACGATCGATCACAGAAAACCGACGGGTACTGGTGACTTTGTCCACAAGGGCCTGAGTCAGTAATCGCGCCGCATCGCCGGCATCCCACGCGTCGCCAAAAACATTCACGCCACCGCGGCCCGCCGTAAAGGGAATAATGGCTAGCGGCTTGCGCTGACTCGTGCCCTTGACCAGCTTGGCAACATTGGCCCGTACTTTTACTTCCCAACCGGCACCTTCCGAGATCTCCGATAGGATGCTATAGCTGTCTACAACACCCCGTAGTGCATCGATCACCTCACTCTGAAGCTCTTTTCGCCACTCGTAAGATGACTCGTCGTCATTACCGGTTTCAACCGACGCACTTTTCATTGAGTTTGCCGCTGCAACCGCTCGACCGTTCACCTGTGCAATAGCTTCACCCAAGGCAGCCAAGGTTGCCGCGCGCTTGGTCTCGCCCCAAGCCGACGCCTCAACTTCAACCAATACAACTTTGTCTTTTGCCCACAAGCTACCGGGCAGAAGCATCGCCCATACAATAAGTAAGGCCGGCAGCCACTTAATAGCTGCCGACCGCTGGTTGTGATACGTCGTATCAAACATCGCCGAAATCGAACTCATCGGCACCCGATGTGTCTAGCTCTTGCTCTTTGCCATAGGTGAGTAGGCCTTTTACAAGTTTGCCCCAATCGACGATAAGCGGGATCCCCTTGGTCACCACTAGCTTTCCTGGCGCCAAGAGCTCAGCAAGCTTACCTGACATGGCTTCCATGGCTGCGTTGGCCTCGGCTACTTGAGCTTGCTGAGCTTCACCCAAAGCCGCCTTCTCTTCCTCGCTCATCGTTGTGGCTGTTAGCTCGGCTTGCATACTTGATGTGGCCGCATTCATCGCGCCGGTAATGCCCGCGCTCGTTTCCTCGGCAACAGCGTTAAGAGCTTTAGGACCCCATTCGGAGGCTACAGGCACTACGAGTAATGCGTTAATTGTACCGAGTGCAAAGTCACCCCAGGCCTTGTTATAGCTGGCCTTACCTTCCTCGGTCATCTGCTCTTGGTTGTCGGTGAGCTCACTGATGAGCTCTGTGGAACTAGCGGATTGCTCAATCACTCCCTCGAGACAGGCAGTATCGCAATCGGCAGCGGCCAGCGCCGCACTGGCTTCCAATGCTGCGGCCTCATCATTGCGGTTAAAGGCGCGCAATAATTTACTCTGACCTTGAGCAACCTCAATCGTCGCCGCTTTAAATACTTTAACCAGCGCCTCCTGTTCTGATGCCAACGCGTAACGGATACGGCTTTGAGAATCGAGTGCGAGATACACCGCGAGCTTTTCGTCGTTGAGACCACGAATGAGTTCTCCCTCATCGACCTCCCCGCCGCCGCCCAGCATATTGGAAGCCCCCTTCAAGAACCCCATAGCGCCAGATTCCTCTTCCTTTGCTGCCGCGGCTTCGGCCGCTTCCTTACTACCAAGAGGTGGATTCTCTGGGTAAGTTTCTCGCAATTCGGCCACATAAGCCGCCTGTCCTTCTTCATCCATGGCTAGCCAAGCAGCAGCCGGGATTAACGTGGGTTCAGCCTCGGCTTCATCGGCCTCTTCTCCACCACCACCTAATAAGCTGCCGAAAGGGTTGCTCTTTTTGGCACTGCTATCTTTGCTTTCTTCTTTTTTGGAACCGCCAAGTAATCCACCAAATTGCGCATGAGAAATGCTTGGTAACGCGAGGCAGGCTGTACTGAGTAATACCGCTAATAATTTAAGGTTCATTAGTAGATCCCCTGAGCATAGAGTTGATTGATAATTTCTTCGCTGGCTTGCTGAGCCGCCTTAATAAGCGCGCTGGTTTCTGCGGAAGTCTGACTTCGCCCTTCTTGGTACACTTGTGTGGGCGCCACCGACGCGACAACCTCGTAAAATAAACCATCATCTTGATACACGGTACCTTTCACCTTCACCGTGCTCCCAATCCTACCGGATTGCTTGGACTCCGCAGCTACTTCGACATCAACGGTAGCAATAACAAGCAGCGGTATCTTTCCTGCAATGGCATTGAACGCAGCATTTTTCGTCTCGGGGCTTAAGTCGTCACCTACGGCAAACTCTGCGCGCAATGCGTTCAAATCGAAACCCGGGAAGCGGCCTGCTACCTGAGACGCATCAATAGCCCGATACCCAGCAGATGCAAAGGTTTGATTTACCGCGGCATCTAGACCGTCGGCCTGAAAAACATCGTAGGCAATTTTGTCTGCTTTCCTCTCTGTACTTCCCCCCGTGGTGTTAACGGTGCGCGTAGAGCTCATGCCCGATGCTGACATAGAAGCGCCCGATACATCGGCAGTTTGCTCAGCTTCAGAAAACTCTTTCTGCTCGGAAATGTTGGTGACTTTAGCGTCGTAAGATTTAACCGATGCCTGACGGCGTGCCACAAAGACAGCTGTCATACGCGAGCGCGGCCCTTGCACGGCAGTGCGTTTACTCGCCATAAGTTGCGAGATAGCCCCTTCGTTAACTTCGCCACGTACCGCAATCTGTAGCTCTTTGCCCTTGCACTTTTGCTTCACATTGGAATTCAGCAAGTAGCGATCTATATCGGCCATCACGTCATCTTCAGCGCGAGCAAATAAATCCGAGAAGGCAATACTTTTCTGAGCCGCCCAAGCACGCAGGGCACTCGCTTTCGCTGAATTCAGCACAGCCATATATTCATCGTTGTCCGTTGCCTGCTCGCCTTTACAAGCTTTCGAGAGCCAGCGACCGCTTACCGCTTGGCTGGCCATCCCTTTGGCATATTGTGTACCAACAGCGGTTTCGCTTTCTCCATCATCATCTTGACCCCAAGCGGGGTTGTACAGTGTAAAAGCAAAAAGGCAGCACAGCGTTAAACTCGCTAGCTTATTATGTGTCGATTGAATCACTATTAGTCTCCTCGGATATTGGCAAAGATTTCTTTATCCACCGCCTCAAAATTCTTTTGAAGGGCCTTCCACTTAGCTTTGGATTTAACATGTTTCGTTACCCAAGCTTTGTCCGGCTTGGGAAATTGTGAAAGAAACTCACTCACCAGTACCGAGGTGATCTCCTCATAAATCTGAACCACGTCGATACTATCGGTCTTGGCGTATTCGCCCGTTCTCGCAATATTCATATTTTCATTCAGGTAATGGTCCCCGAAATCTGGGTCATAAAAATCCACGCCCAAACTGAAAATATGTGATTTCGCGACTCGACTCTTAGACTCGTCTAAGGTTTTCTCTACGTAACCACGCGCTGTTAATTTAACGGCGTAGTCCTCGGGCGGTAGCGTAATGTTGAAGGCTTCGCTGTCACCAAAGCGCAAAGGCATGGCGCCCGCTATAGCACCACCTAAACTGTAAGGTAGAACAGGAATCCGTTGCTGATCAGACATGGCTGCCGCAAAGGTAGCCGCTAACCATCTGCGGTAAGCGGCTTCGCTCCAAGCACTCTCCTTGAGCATTTCCTTGGTGAACTTACCTAACGCAACTTCGGTCACCTTAATATTAGCCTGCCAGCCCGAATGAAATTGTTGGTCTGCTAATTGACGCTCAAAAGCTGAAAGTATGCTTTTAAAGGCATCCTCAAAAAGTAGCTGACGCACAAGGGCTCGCTTTTTGTCTTCAGGAAAGACAGTAACGTCACGCTCACAGCTGTTAGGCGTCTCAACTCGCAAAGGGAAAGCGCCGATCAACTTTTTCTCGGAAAAATCGAATACCAGCACTTGAGCCCAAAGTCGCCCAAAAGCACAGACATTACCGCGAACCACACTCTCCTGAAACTGTTCGAAGTCCAACGCAAGAGCAAGGGCAATGGCATCACCTGAGGTTGATTCTCCCACCGCTTGACTAAACCGAATATCGTCTCGCTTGATGCGCTGAATGCCTTCCCAGGCTATTGTATTCAGCTTAGCGAGGCCGACTTCATCGATCACCGACTTGGTCAACGGCAGCAACTCAGCGGTGTCGGACATATTCCCCCGAAACGCAATACCTGCCCAGAGTATGGTGTGCGGGTCATCTTGCCCGTATACCACAGACGAACATATGCCCAAG
Organism: Halieaceae bacterium UBA4452; assembly: GCA_002389505.1. GTDB lineage: Bacteria > Pseudomonadota > Gammaproteobacteria > Pseudomonadales > Halieaceae > Luminiphilus. Next base: position 54,856 of record DGPA01000004.1, on the reverse strand, counting down.
GCAAGCATTAACGCTACCCGTTGGGTTAGCCGATGCGTATATCGAGAAAAACTATTCACCACCTACTCCTTTAACCTCTTCCAACAAATCCAGCGAAGCCTGTAACGTGACCTGACTAATGGCGCTACGTATCGCATCTTCATCGGTGACATTACTGATATATGACACCGTGATGCCATGACAAGCATCAAGCGCCCGCAAATCGTCATCATCCTGCACGGGGTCTAGCAGTAGTAATAGCCGAACCGGCTCCAAAAAGTCTGCCGCTATACTTGCGCCCGAGAACAAATTATCAATGGGGTAAACCCGTTTTGCGCCTAATCGCCTTTGAAATACTCCCGAGGCAGTTTCAAAGGCATCATCCAGATCATAGAAGGCAATTGCACAAATTCGCGAAGTGCCAAGCCACGGACGCGAGGCAAAAAAGCGTCGCGTTGCTCGCTTAGAACCTGTGGCTGGCATTTCATAGACAAACGCTACTGTAAAGAAAGCCATGGCGGTTAGAACGACGTAGGAAAGGTCTACCGCGTAACGTGTAAAACTAATGGAGCCAATCGTAATAAAGACGGCGATGCTTTCGTAAATCACAAACCCCAAATCAATGAGCTCTTCGTCCACGCCGTTGAGGTAGCACCAAGCCAAGCCCCAAAACGTGGAAATGGCTAGCGCCATGGTTAACCACCAGGGCAAGGTGAGTAGACCAGTCTCTGAGAGCAAATCATCCAAAGCTGTAGCGATGATCAAATTGTCATCGGTTGCAGGCCCCAAGGCAGTGCCTTTGAGAACTGCAAGCCCCGGCGCCGTCAGACCCACAATAATGAACTTTCCTGCGAGATTAGCGGTACTAGCCTCCTGCCCCTCTAGTAAAGCGTTGTAGACATCCACAAAGGAAAGCCGGGTGTAGTCACTTTGCTTGTTGCGCCAGTTGAGCAAGTATTCGGGGTGTAAGGGTGAAGCGTCCGGAGCTATCGCCCCCCCCAGCCTAGCCATTTGATACGCCATGGAAGGCAGTGTGAAGCCATCATCGAGCCATTGCGGTTGCTGTCGCCTAACCACGCCGTCATCATCGAGGACTAAATTGTTGAGCCCCATATTCGCATGGGCCTCGGAGAACAGTGTGTACAGCAGGGACAAGGTGCCTTGCGGGTCCTGCCCGTCGGCCACCACTGCACCGGGGATTTGCCCTACGACAACCTCGCTTAGGCTGTCGTTTTCGGGCGACAGCCGCGTCATAGGAAAGGTGACGTTAGGCAAGTACCCAATAATCTCACCTAGGAGTGCATCACCATCGGGGTCGTTGAGATCGGCATCGCTGTACATGACATTAACGCCAATAGCCGCTGGTTCGCGCTCACTTAACAAGGCCAAGAAATCGCCCATCACCGAACGAGGCCAGGGCCATCGACCGTAATCCTCGGCAAGCAATGCAAGTGACCGCTCATCGATATCTACAATGACTATATCGTCGCTTGCCGCTGGTGATGACAAACGCCATTCAAGAGCCAGATCCAAGGTTCCACCGTCGTAATCCAGTCGGTCGGCTGAATACCCAGAAAGAATTTGAGGTGAAAAATGGACCACCGTATAGACGGTAAAAACAGCCGCTAACCCCGCATAAAAACGCCCGCGAAACTCCCTGCTCAAAAAACCCAGCGAATACAGCGTCCGCGTAAGCAATGTAAGCAGGCGAGCGCTCATCTGACAGATCTCGCAATCATTTAACGGAGGCCTCGATAGAGCGGAATATTTGTAGGCGCTGCCGCACCCTCAACTTCAGATGTTATGACCAGTGTTAGCTGATCCAGGCGTTGCAATGGTGAGGGATGGGTTTGAAACAAAAGCTGTGTCTCTGCGCTGTCCGCCTTGAGACTATCTAGCTTTTCCAGCACCGATAACATGGCCGAGCTGTCATAACCTGCATTAGCAGCAAGCACCACGGCATCACGGTCTGCCTCAAACTCTGCCTCTTTGTCGAGACCTCGCGTCATCATGTCTGAAAACAGCGAGTTCATCTCACTAAATAGCGCGTTCTGACTCTTCATGTTGCCCTGCATGCGCGCAATCAGTGCTGCCGCCTGCTGCTGTTTTTGAATAATGGCCCAGTGGTGCTCGCGAACAACATGCGCAATCTCATGGGCTAGGATGGCAGCCAACTCGTCTTCGGACTCGAGTAAATCCATGAGCCCCTGCGTGAGTAAGACAAAGCCACCTGGAGCAGAGAAAGCATTTACAGACTCTGTTGCCAAAATGCCAAATGTCCAAGGTAAAGCGGGCCGCGTTGATTGATCGGCCAAGTGCCTACCGACAAGATTCACATAACGTTGAGCCGCTGAGTCTTTCAAAAGTGGAGCGGCACCAAGGTAAATGGCGGTAATCTCTTTACCGGCTTGCACCTCATCTGTTGGCTCAGCGGCCATCAAAGTCACACTGATTAGTGTGGCGACTAGCAAAGCCATAGTGCGTCGAACCCAAGGCATTGTGTGGCTCACAATCTTTAATACATTGCTCACAACCTTGCGAGGATCACCAATCATCATCGTACGCATCCTTTTCTGGGTTGGGCTTTGGTTTTTTCTGTACTGGTGGCGAGGGCGCACTGCTGGTCTGAGACGCTGGGTCAGTTGGCATTTCTGAAACTTCGGGGGCAGCGAGTAGTGCCAATGATCGTTGTTCAAGGTTAAGCTCGGCCGCAAAATCGCGAGCCCCAGCCAGGGGCACTTGTCCGGACTCTAGTGCCGCGAGCGCTGTGTAATCAGGCTTGCTAAGTTCAATACTGGTAGCGTCAAGTCCTCTGACGCCCGTGCTAGACACCGCATTCCCAGCACCCTCGCGCCCAGATTTTAAGCCGGCCAACGAAGACGATGTGGTACTACCCGATCGAGCCATAGCCAACGACGTCACCCGTATCCAACCGCAGAGTTGTGCCTGACAAGCTTCAGCCCACAGGCCTTTACGCTGTTTAACCGAGACCGCATCTCCTGCAACCAGGTCGGCCAACACAGTGGCACCGGGCTTTGGCGCTTCAGTCAGTGAAGCGTCGCGACGCAAGGTAGCTTCATTTGCAAGTAGGGGAACAGACATCAGGAGTGTTGTTACTAGCGCAAGCCTGAGGCTCCATCTGCGGATATCCATCCAATACTCCTATTACTGTGGGTAGCCAGACAACTACCCATCACTTTATTATTTTCTTGGGACTTAGATGAGACCTCCGTATCTCAAGTAACCTCCTAAAGCGGTCCGCTCAAATAACACTAGGATGCGAGCCGTCCATGCCGCATTTACGATTTGGGCCATTTCCTGTCTCGTCAACGGTTTTGACACGCAACACACCAAAGCCGTGGTGCGTCTAACACAGAATTGGAACGTGCACTCAAACTCAGATCGAACCGCACATTCACAATGGAACTATCAATCTTTTTATGGAAAAGTATTCCATAAATTTATCTCAAACACCAGTCGAAACGTTTCGCTACAAAAAAACGAACCTAAGTCAACTATAGGAAGAATAAAGGGCCTGTTGAGA
>DGPA01000004.1:43983-51231 GCA_002389505.1 Halieaceae bacterium UBA4452 | reverse complement strand
TTCATATCCGCCCATTCCTGAACGAGAGCCCGCAGTAGTCCATGCCATGGTTTTTTCAGTGGCGTCTTTGTTGATATAGAGATTGGGATTGATGCCTTCCTGACGGCACAACTCTGCAACCGAGTTCTCGCCTCGTAAGCCATCTAGGACTATACGAATCTTCTCCTCGGTGGAGAACTTGCGTCGGGTGTTACGGCGTATTTCTTTGACCGTCTTCTCTGTGTTTGACATGCTCATGATGATACTCCTGTACTTCAGTTTAAAAGTGGCAGAACTATCTCTTAGTGAATCAGGTCATTTGGTACCATCGTGGCTGACGCCACACAGATTTAGAGACAAGCCGCTGCCATTGGCTTGACTGGTCTTTGGTAATGTTCATTTTTGCGAGGGTTTTTGGCGGCTCTAAATTGGTCGCTTCAATCGACCGATTTTTTGGTGGCCTTCCTGCTTTAGCCTTCTCAGTTAGTAGTGGAGAGCAGCTTGAGTTACAGAACCTAAAGAGAGTTCTTGATTCTCGGGGTTAGCAAGGGCCCATCACGGTGACTGAGTACGCTAGTGTAGTCTGCGGTGTATGTTGAAAAGACAGATTATCGCTAAGAGCTAGTGTTTATAAGGGTTAATACACTGACGCATCATGGGTGTGTGGACGTCTTCAGACGCGCTTAGATGAGTCATGTGGTTCTCTGCAGACATGGACGATGGCTGGTGGCGCAAGCAGGGCTTACATCCTGCGCAACCATCGCAGCGATGGATGAGCCTGTCAATCGGTTGCGGGATGATTGTGATAGGTGAGTCTATCGTTTTTTTTACGGATAGGTCATGAGCTGGTCGCCACAGTAGACGAACGGTGAGTGCATTAGATTTGATCCTTGCTACGGATTCTCTTATGCTCTCGTCGGCGCCCGTACAGCTAGCAGGACTTCAGTTCAGGGGGTGACTGGGACCCGATCTCTATTACCCGCTAACTAGGGGGAGGCAGGCCACGGCTGGGTTGACTGTGGTCTGTGGTGCTAACTAATACAACTCGGTTGTGGGTGTTTCTACGAACGCTTGGCAATCGTCTCAATGCTCACGCTGCGTGAGTGAGGAGATTTATTGACACCCCTTCGTGAGATAATAGCTAAAGTGCATCACGCGAGTGCGGTGATCTGCCTGTTACTATTCCCTGCCTCTATTTTAGTGCTAGATCATGTTTATGGCGTATTGTTTGTTTTGGCAACGACGCTGGGCATGCTTTTACTGGTGGGCAATGTCAGACGCTTAGGCCCGAGTAACGATGATGAAAAGGGTTTTTTTATATCGCTAACGCTGCTGGGCGTGACATCGGTAGTGACTTCGCTGATAACCCAGACTGATTATGCGAGGGCAGATCGCTTTTTAGTGTTATTTCAAGTCATCCCTATTTATTGGCTCTATAGCCAGTATCGCGCGGCGCAGGTCTTCATCTGGCCAGGATTGATGCTCGGCGCATCGATTGCTTTTCTGGCGGCGATCTTTCAAGTATTTGGGCCTGAAGCATTAGCGCGAGCGCAAGGAGCGGTTCACGTTATTATTTTTGGCGATATTTCTCTGGCGATGGGCGTGATGGCCTTCGCAGCGCTGTCCGGGGTCATCGTGGTTCGACGATGGTTTTTCCTATTTCCCGTCATCGCTCTACTCTTTGGGTTAACAGCGAGTGCGCTTTCGCTGTCTAGAGGTGGCTGGGTGTCATTGCCCGCGCTGTGCGGACTGCTGGTGTGGTTTTATAGTCGGTATTACTCCCTAAGACGCATTGCTACTGCGTTGATGTTGATACTCGCGAGCCTTTTTGCGCTGTATAGTTTGCCGCAATCGGGTGTCGAGGTGCGTATTGATGACGCGCTGCGTGAAATTACCCGTTACCTCCAGAGTGATCGCGTGGAGCATCCGGCACGGATGACGTCAACAGGCCAGCGGCTCGAGATGTGGCGTGTCGCCTGGGATATGTTTCTCGACAACCCGCTGCTGGGCGAGGGTTGGGGTAAGTTTAGAGAACACGCCGAGGCCATGGTGACAGCCGGCTTGATAAACCCAACTGCCAGTCTTTATTACCATCCGCATAACCAGTACTTGTCAGTGCTAGCGAAAGGCGGTCTGCTGTCGTTCTTCGCTCTGAGTTTTATGATGGTGATGCCGGGTATTATTTTTTGTCGCCATCTTCGACACACTGCGGCGGTAAAGTCTGGGGCGGTAAACAGCGGCGCTTATGCCTTGACGGGCCTCATTCTGCTGTGTGCATTCGCAGGGTTTGCTATGACTGAAGCGATCTTTGAGCGCTCTCGAACCATGACGTTTTTTGCTTTTTATCTGGCAGTGTTGATGGCCGCGGTACTCAACCCTATGACGCAAGACAAGCCCAGCGACCCGTCCACTGACCTCCGTCAAAGACCCCAGTAACCGAGCTTTTTTCTGAACGTCAGATTTCTGATAACGTTTGCGGGTTTAGTTTTGCTCAAGGGATGCTTGCCGGCTAACACGTCGTCAATGGCCTCGACCACACGTTGAGCCGATTGACCATCGCGCAGGGGATGAAGCTCGTTGACATGCTTTTCTATGTTGGCCATGAGTGCTGACGGTCGACTCAAAGCCCGCTCAATACTGCTTTCTATTAACGCTGAATCGTCGATATTGATCAGGTGAGCACCGGGACAAATGTTGCGATAAGTGACGACAGGTTTCTGCTGAACAATGAACATGGAAATGACCGAGGAGGTATCGCACAACATTACGTCGGCCCGCTGCAGTAAAGGGATGATGTTATCGGTGTCTACCACCGTCAGGTGTTGATGCTGGATACTGCGGTATCTGGCCACCGTTTGCCGATCCATTTTGGGATGAAACTGAATGAGCCAGTTCCAGTCCTGTTGGCGACTGATGCGCTCGATGATGGGATGCAAATGCGCTGCGCTGCTCAGGCGTTTGGAAAATGTCGAGCAGAATAGAACGGTGGGCTTGTCTTGCTGAGTACTTGGCGACGTGGTGAATAGCGGGTCGAGTGCCGGCCAGCCGGTCTCTATAACGTTGAAGTAACCATGGGACTGCTGAAGACGTTTAAATACCCGGGTCGTTGATGGACCTTGCGTGCAGTACAAGTCAAAACAACCACGGACTTTGAAGTGATCATTGTTGCCTCGATTATCCACCTTGCCGGCATCAAAGCCGTGAAAGACCCCGACTTTCAGTCCGGGGATAAAGGTGGGGATTTTATTGGCTGGAGCCAACACGGCATCGGGCTTTAAGGATTGAATCTGGGCAATGGAATGCACTCTTTTTTCATCAGGCAATAGAAATGCCGGATTCACCTCACTGCCCTCAAAGAACCAGTACACTTTATCGCCACGGCGCCACAATCGTGTTTGCACGGGACGGAGAATGGCAAAACTGTAGTTCTGAGAGATATAAAATAAGTAGGTCTTCATGCAGTGAAAGTGTAGGGAAGTATGACGGGCGAGTCATTGATATTTTGGCGGTACAGTCAGAAAAAACGCCAACCCCTTGCTCCGACTCAGCGCCATTGGATGGTAGATCGCTCCGGTTAGATAGCACCAGAGGGCGATTGGGGGTGACTCCCTTACCAGATTATGGGGCGGCATTGACGCCATGAGGGGAGTCGCCCGTTTGCGCGGTGTTCCGCTAACAGAACAGCACTGCCACAGCACCACTCAGAGGGGATCGGACCGGTTCGGGGTCAGTCTAATCCCCGTGGGCTCAATAGTGATCCGTCGCTGTTTGTAGAGGCCTCCCAGCGCTTGCTTAAAGACTTTCTTACTGATCCCAAATTGCGCGTAAATGACCTGAGGTGGACTTTTGTCGGTCAGTGCTAAGAACCCCGAATTGTCGTCTAGTGCGCTTAAAATGGCGCTGATTACTCGGTCTATTTTTGGGGCACTGTAACCCGGTTGATTGAGTGTGAGATCAATTTTTCCGTCCTCTCTAATGCGCTGAATAAAGCCGTCTACCACTTGCCCTACGCGAATCTCTTGGTGCAACTCGTTGTTGTAGAGCAGACCCCAGCAGTGATGATGAATAATGGCCTTAAAACCTAAGGTGGTTTGTTCGGCAATTAATAGCTTCACCTGCTCGCCCGGTTGACAATGTTCCGAGGTCTCGTCAAGCCAATGATCTATCCGGGTTGATCCCGCAGGGCGATTCTGGTTGTCGAGGTACACTTTGACCACTGTATGACGCCCAGAGGTCAACGGCTGATGTTGCTCAGCGAAGGGGATGAACAGGTCTTTACTACGCCCCCAATCAACGAAGGCTCCCAAGTGATTAACGTCAACCACCTTGAGCCAGGCGACGTGTCCAATGTCAATCGAGGGTTGATCTGTCCGAGCTGGTGGCGCTGTTTTTTCTGAGCGCATAATGACCTCCCTTCGCTGGTGAGTCTCTTGGCTAGCATCAGTCGCTATATCCAGCAGTAACCAGACTGAAGCAGAGTGTCGCATAACCGGTATTGACGCCGCGGGATACTACAACAGTTGCGCATTAAAAAATTGATCTGGGCCGGTTATGGCCAGTATGTGTCGGTGTTCGCCCACCAAAACAGGCGACAGTTTCGGACTTTCAGCCCCACTGGCCGGCCATTGATGAGCGACACCGCCCCCGAGGGCTCTGGATGGATCGGTGGTGTATATTGATGCGAACATGTCGCTAATGACGACATGTAGTAGCGGCGTGGGCTAGTCATCTGGCCACAGGACGCTAAACTGATTGCAATAACACGAAAAAACACTGATTATATATACAGTAGTACGGTTACTTCATTGGCTTTGCATAAGAGGACACGACATGGACCCCAATAAGCAGAAAGCGTTAGATGCAGCATTTGCACAAATTGAGCGACAGTTCGGGAAAGGTACGGTGATGCGTATGGGCGATGAGCAACGTGTCGTTTTACCGTCTATTTCTACGGGCTCCCTAGGCCTTGATATTGCGCTGGGTATTGGTGGCCTGCCGATAGGTCGCATTGTCGAGATTTATGGGCCCGAGTCGTCGGGTAAAACGACGCTTACCCTACAGGTCATTGCGGAAGCACAAAAGTGCGGTGGCACGGCGGCATTCGTTGACGCAGAGCACGCGCTTGACCCTATGTATGCTGAAAAATTAGGGGTTCAAATCAATGATCTTATTGTGTCACAGCCAGACACCGGGGAGCAGGCTTTGGAAGTGACCGAAATGCTTGTTCGGTCGGGGGCTGTTGACGTGCTGGTGGTGGATTCAGTGGCCGCCTTGACACCGAAAGCTGAGATCGAAGGTGAGATGGGTGCCAGTCACGTTGGTCTACAGGCACGATTGCTCAGCCAAGCTATGCGCAAGCTAACCGCGGCTATTAAGCAAACAAATTGCCTGGTGATATTCATCAATCAAATACGGATGAAAATAGGGGTCATGTTTGGTAGTCCAGAGACGACCACTGGCGGTAATGCGCTGAAATTCTATGCTTCGGTGCGACTGGATATTCGTCGCATTGGCGCTGTAAAAGACGGTGATGAAGTGATTGGTAATGAGACCCGAGTCAAGGTCGTTAAGAACAAAGTATCACCGCCATTCAAGCAAGCTGAATTTCAAATAATGTACGGGAGCGGTATTTATCATATGGGTGAAATCATTGACTGGGGCGTAAAACTCAACCTGGTCGATAAATCCGGTGCTTGGTATGCGTATAAGGGCGACAAAATTGGTCAAGGGAAGGCGAACGCTGCCCGTTTTCTGGAAGAGCATCGAGAGATCGCTGAAGAAATTGAAGCTCAAATACGACAACAGACCATGGCAGTGCCTCTCAAGGTGGTCGATCCCGCGGAGCCAGAGCCTATTGAGATCGCCGGCGAGCAGTAATGGTTGAGGATGGCCCTCTTAATCCGACTGATGTGCGCCTAGCGGCAATGGATTTGTTGTCTCGGCGCGAGCACGGATCTGAAGAGCTAACGAACAAACTACGCCGGCGATTTAAACGTCATGAGAACGCCTTGAACATCATTATGGCCGAGCTCGAGCGTCTGATCGCTGAAGGCTTACTCAGTGACGAACGCTTCGCTGCCTCGATGGTCCGCCAACTGATTAGTCGCGGTTTGGGACCGCGACGACTCGATCAGGAGCTGAGAGCAAAGGGCGTGAGAAAAGCCTGGCAAAGCTGCGCAGATGCGCCGGAGCTAGCCGTTGATTGGTTTGAGCGCGCGGAGCACGTGTACTTAAAAAAATTTGCCGACAAACCCTTGCCCGTCGACTCTGCTGAGCGTCAAAAAGAACGAGCGAAGCGTGCGCGGTTTATGCAGTATCGGGGGTTTGAAGCCGACCACTTCCTCCATCTGCTCGACATAAATCATCACTATTGACGCTAGTGAGCAACCTAACAGGCGTCTCTGCGTGCTAGCAGGGTGACTGCAGCAGAGTCCGGCTCGTCGGTCGCACTCAGCTCGTGTCAGCGCTCACACCTTGTGTGGTGCCAGATTATTGCGAGTCCAGTAGTGCGCCGCGCAAGTCGCGAGCCAAGGAGCGTAGTTGCTCAGCGTTGTTTGGGCCCATACGCAGCAATTGTTTTTGCAGCGCCGGCAGAGCCTCTAGCGTCTCATCTTCATAGATCCAATTGCCCTCGTCTTTTATAAGACGCGCGTCTGTCGGTAGTTCGGGGGTCAACAGAATCAGTTCTAGGACGTTGAGAAGGCTTTGCTCAACGTCATTATTGGCATAGCCGAGGGCGCTCCATGATGCCTGCAATACCGGTTGATAGTCACGGAAGAGCTCAATGGCCAGTGGGATATTGAGTTCGGCCAGCATAGTCAACAGACCATCAAAGCGTGTAAATCCCGCTGGATCGAGTGTGACCGCTGTACCGCTGTCCAAAAACGGAAACGTTTGTTTCGGTGGCGCTAACGGCAGAAGCTTGTAGGGGATTTCGCCCCGGCGCATGCTGTCAACCACCGCCATCGCTCGCTCAATCGTGTTGGGCTTGTTGGTGAATTGAGTGGCAAGGACACTCAGATTGAGTGTGCCGAGTTGATCAGCGAGTTGTTGATTGGCTTCCTGCACCGTCATATCAGGCTCGGCGAGAACGGTCGATTCAGACGGCGGCTCTGGCGTATAGGCCGGTTCGCGGGCAGGGGTGTCGGCTTCTTCCGCCCTAGGAGGCGCTACTATGGGCGGTGGTTGTGTGGGTGGCAGAGGGGTAACGACACCGTCACTGCCACCAAAAAAGCCACTGCTAAAGGCCCATATCAATGCGCCGGCAAC
>DGPA01000004.1:0-43866 GCA_002389505.1 Halieaceae bacterium UBA4452 | reverse complement strand
CTAGTGTAAGCCCACACCCCTCTCCATGGAAATAGTCAACATTTGTTGAAAAATTGTTGACAGACTTTGCTCTGACATACACGGTCGGCACTGTCGCGGAATTACCCGCCAACGCTTATCCTAACGGTGGTATTTCCGACGGGGGAAATTGCTAAAGCTTACTGCTGTCAGGCTGCCATAGAAAGAGAGTACTGAGGTCACTATCGATGCAACGTTATTCTGGATTTGGATTGCTCACACACAGTTTTAGCCATCATGAGCATTGGCAGAAAATATGGCGTAATCCGAGCCCGAAGAAACACTACGACGTCATCATTGTGGGTGGCGGTGGCCATGGCTTAGCGACAGCGTATTATTTGGCTAAAGTCCACGGCGTTACCAATGTCGCGGTCGTTGAGAAGGGATATCTAGGTGGTGGGAATACTGGGCGCAACACCACAATTGTGCGCTCCAATTACTTATGGGACGAGGCCGCACACCTGTATGAGCACGCCATGAAGCTCTGGGAAGGGCTATCGCAAGATTTGAATTACAACGTGATGTTCAGTCAGCGTGGTGTGCTCAATTTAGGCCACACGCTACAGGACATGCGTGATATTCAGCGTCGCGTCAATGCTAATCGTCTCAATGGCATTGACAGTGAAGCGTTGGATGCGCGTCAGGTACAGGCCCTTGTCCCCCACATGGATTGCTCGGCCAACACCCGTTATCCGGTTCTCGGTGCTTCTTGGCAGCCCCGCGCGGGCGTCGCGCGCCATGACGCGGTGGCCTGGGGCTATGCCCGCGCCGCTGATGCGCTGGGGGTGGATTTACTTCAACAAACCGAAGTTATGGGAATGATGATTGAACAAGGCGTGGTCAAAGGCGTGAAGACCCACCGTTACGGCGACATTCATGCAGATCGTGTAGGCTGCGTGGTCGCCGGAAATTCCAGTGTGCTGGCGCAGATGGCTGGCTTCGACCTACCGTTAGAATCCCATCCTCTCCAAGCATTGGTATCGGAACCTATCAAACCCATTTTAGACACCGTGGTCATGTCCAACCACGTCCATGGTTATGTCAGTCAGTCGGATAAAGGTGACTTGGTGATCGGCGCGGGTATTGACGGCTATACCGGCTATGGCCAACGGGGTTCCTATCCGACCATTGAACACACGGTACAGGCTATTATTGAGTTGTTCCCTATTTTTAGTCGCGTGCGTATGAATCGCCAGTGGGGAGGCATTGTCGATACCTGTCCTGACGCCTGTCCGGTTATTAGTGAAACCCCCGTAGAGAATCTGTATTTCAACTGCGGTTGGGGCACCGGGGGCTTTAAAGCGACCCCGGGTTCGGGCCATGTATTTGCGGCTTCCTTGGCGAAAGGTGTAATGCATCCATTGGCGAAGCCCTTTTCGATGTTCCGCTTTCATTCTGGTGCACTAGTCGATGAACATGGCGCCGCTGGCGTTGCGCACTGAGGAGCCAACAGCATGCTTCAACTTTTTTGTCCACACTGTGGCGAACATCGTGAAGAAGAAGAGTTCCATTACAAGGGTCAAGCGCATATCGCTAGACCGACAGATCCTGATGGTTGCTCCGATCAAGAGTGGGGTGAGTATTTGTATTTCCGAAAAAACCCGCGAGGTATTCATCACGAGGTCTGGGTACACGCGGCGGGTTGCCGCAAATTTTTCAATGTCACTAGAGACACTCGCAGTTACGAAATATTTGAATCCTATCTTGTCGGTGAACAGCCGAGCACGGCGCCGTGATGGAGAGTGGAGCTATGGCACAAGTTCATCGTTTAGCCGAGGGTGGGCGAATTGATCGCAGTCAACCCTTATCGTTCACCTGGCGAGGTAAAACCTATTACGGCTATCGTGGCGATACATTGGCCTCGGCTTTGTTGGCCAATGGCATCCGGTTGGTGGGTCGTAGCTTCAAGTACTCACGACCGAGAGGCATTGTTGCAGCGGGGGCCGAAGAACCCAATGCGATCATGCAATTGGGGGCGACAGAGGCCACGCAGGTGCCCAATGTCCGCGCCACACAGCAAGCGCTATTCAACGGCTTGGTAGCCAATCCGACTAGCGGATGGCCGTCTTTAGAAACTGATTTCATGGGCGTTGTCGGTAAGATTGGCGGTAGAGCCATGCCGCCAGGGTTTTACTACAAAACCTTTATGTTTCCCGAATCCATGTGGATGACCTACGAGAAATACATTCGTAAAGCAGCGGGCTTGGGTAAGTCGCCTTTAGAGCGCGATCCAGATCGCTACGAGACCGTCAATCAACACTGTGACGTCTTGGTGGTTGGCGCTGGTCCTGCCGGGCTTATGGCTGCTCGCAACTTAGCGCGCAGTGGCGCCCGGGTCATTATTGCCGATGAGCAAGAGGAATTTGGTGGTCAATTACTGTCGAGTCGAGAAACGATCGATACAAAGAGTGCGGGACAGTGGGTTGCCGATGTGGTCAGCGAATTAGCAAGTTGTGGCGAGGTAACCCTGCTACCTCGCGCCACAGTTAACGGCTATCACGATCATAACTTCCTCACGATTCATGAGCGATGCAGTGATCATTTGGCCGATATGGGTCCCGTGAACGGTCCTCGACAGCGGCTGCATAGAGTGAGAGCCGCTTGGGTCATTTTGGCAACGGGTGCCCATGAGCGTCCGCTGGTCTATGGTAATAATGATGTGCCGGGCTGTATGTTGTGCTCAGCGGTGTCGAACTACATCCGTCGCTACGCAGTGGTGCCGGGTAAGCAACTGGTGGTGATGACCACCAATGATGGCGCGTATCAGGCCGCTCTCGATTGGTACGATGCGGGTCGCGAGGTGGTCGCCATTGTCGATACGCGCAGTGAAGCGGGCGCCGAGGTCGGTGCTGCAACGCGGGCGCGAGGCATCACCGTTATTCAGGGTTCGGCGGTCATCAATGTAAAGGGCACCAAGCGAGTCAGCGGCGCCGAGATCGCGCCCATCGATCCTACTACCTCGACGGTGTCCGGTGCCATTGAGCATCTCAAATGCGATACGATCGCCTCCTCGGGGGGCTGGAGCCCAGTGGTACACCTGTCCTGCCATACGGGCAGTCGTCCCGTATGGAATGATGAGGTTATCGGGTTTGTCCCTGGGGATAGCCACCAAAAGCAGCTGATTGCAGGTGCTATCAGCGGCGAGTTCACAACCCCAGGTGCGCTCAAGCAAGGTGCTGAGGCGGCGAATAGTGCGCTTGCCTCATTGGGATTATCGCCAGTCGATAGCGCCATACCTCATGCGGATTTACCAGATAGTGCACCATCGATGCCGTTATTTCATGTGTCCCATACCCAGGCGACCTCACGCGCTCCCAAACAGTTTGTCGATTATCAAAACGATGTCACGGCGGCAGCGATTGAGTTGGCGTGTCGTGAGGGCTTTGAATCGATTGAGCATGTAAAACGCTATACAGCGATGGGTTTTGGTACCGACCAAGGCAAGCTAGGTAATATTAATGGTTTGGCTATTGCTGCCAAGGCACAGAATAAAACCATTCCTGAGGTGGGAACAACGGTCTTTCGTCCCAACTACACCCCGGTGAGTTTTGGCGCCATCGTTGGGCGCCATTGCGGCCCGCTGTTCGATCCTAAGCGGTATACCGCTATGCATGAATGGCATATGCAGCAGGGCGCCGTGTTCGAGGATGTTGGCCAGTGGAAGCGGCCTTGGTATTTCCCAAAAGCCAATGAAAGTATGGCCCAGGCGGTCAATCGCGAGTGCCTAGCGACCCGAGAATCTGTGGGGATTCTCGATGCCTCGACCCTGGGTAAAATTGATATTCAGGGAAAAGATGCTCGAGAGTTCCTAGGTCGGATTTACACTAACGCGTGGGCTAAGCTAGCACCAGGACGCTGTCGTTATGGACTGATGTGTGGCGAAGATGGCATGGTATTCGACGATGGGGTGACCTCTTGTTTAGCGGATAACCATTTCCTCATGACGACGACGACCGGTGGCGCTGCCCGAGTGCTCGAGTGGCTTGAGTTCTATCACCAAACCGAGTGGCCGGAGCTTGAGGTGTATATGACCTCAGTGACTGATCATTGGTCGACAATGACCATCTCGGGGCCCGGCAGCCGCACGTTACTGGCGGAATTAACAGACGGTGATGTATCGGCGGAAAAATTGGCTTTTATGGAATGGCAGGCAGCGTGCGTGGCCGGCGTTCCCGCTCGCATTTTCCGTATTTCGTTCACGGGTGAACTATCCTTTGAAATTAATGTTCAGGCCCACTATGGGCTCCATGTGTGGCGCGCGCTCTTTGAGCGTGGTGAGAAGTACCATCTCACACCCTATGGCACTGAAACCATGCATGTCCTGCGAGCAGAAAAAGGGTTTATTATCGCAGGGCAGGATACTGACGGTTCAGTGCATCCCTATGACTTAGGCATGGGTTGGGCCGTTAGTCCCAAGAAAGCATTTAGCTTCATTGGTAAGCGAGGCATGGCTCGAGACGACTGTGTCCGCGACGATCGTAAACAGTGGGTGGGTATCAAAACCAAGGATCCTGCCGTTGTTTTACCCGAGGGTGCACAGGGTGTTTTCGATCCCAACGCGGCGATTCCCATGCCTATGGTGGGGCACATTACCTCGAGTTATTGGAGCGAAAATCTACAGCGCAGTATTGCTCAAGGGTTCGTGAAGGGCGGTCACGCTCGGATGGGTGAACGTGTTTATTACCCTTTGGCTGACGGACGTGTTGTCGAGGCTGAAATTTGCAGCCCTATTTTCCTTGATCCAGAGGGGGAGCGTCAGAATGTCTGACAGCACTAGCGAAATGACTACTAGCCATGCAGCACTACTGATGAATCTATTACCCTCGTCAGCTATTCAAGGTCGATCGGCACTGGCCCATGCGCAGCTGGCTGATGGTGCGGGCCGTTCGCCAGGGGGCGCCGGGGTTTTTCTGCGAGAGCAGGGGCAGCTCGGACATTTGACCCTGCGATGCTCAGCCGAAAATTCCCAGCAGCGCGCAGCCGCAGAGAGGTTATTGGGCGTACCACTGCCACTTGAACCGTTGTCATCGAGTGGTATTGACCATCGCGTTATTCGCTGGATGTCCCCCGACGAGTGGCACATTACGCTGCCTGCGGACGATTGTTATGCTATGGAACAAGCGTTTATGGCAACAATGCCGGGTCACTTTGCGCTCGTCAACGGTAGTGGCGGCTTCACGGTTTACGCGTTGCGGGGTGAGCGAGTGCTTGATTTACTGATGAAAAGTACGCCTATCGATGTGCATTTATCGCAGTTCCCAATCGGAAAAGTGGTCTCCACGGTCTTTGCAAAAGCCGGGGGGAGCCTTCGTCGAATCGACACCAATTGCTTCGAATTGCTTCTGCGACGTAGCTTTGCCGATTATATTTGGCTGTGGATTCAGGACGCTAGCAAGGAGTTCGGTTTATCCGTGGAGGAGTGACCATGTCCATTTCGGTATTTAATTTATTTAAATTGGGGATTGGTCCATCGAGCTCTCATACCGTTGGACCCATGCTGGCCGCGCATCGATTTTTATCGAGTGTAAGAGCGCAACATGCCTTAGCTGATGTCGGCGCCATAGAGATTGATCTATACGGCTCTTTGAGCGCAACAGGGAAGGGGCATGGTACCGACGGGGCGGTTGTTGCTGGTCTTATGGGTTTTCTTCCCGAGACGGTTGACCCCGAGTGCATCAGGCCCAATGTTGAGCGCTGCGTGGCAGAGGGACGTTTACTGCTGGCTGATCACCACTGCGTTGAGTTTATTTGGGCGCGAGATTGTCGCTGGCACGACGGGTCTCTGCCCTTTCATCCTAATGGCGTGACTTTTACCGCTCGTCGCCAGACCGGGGCGTTGCTTTATCAGCAAACCTATTACTCAGTGGGTGGTGGGTTTGTGGTTGATCAGCATGAAGCAGACCTAGGGTCGGGTCACGAGGAACACATCGAATTGCCCTATGACTTTGCGACCGCCCATCAATTGCTTGCGTTAACTCAGGCGCAGCGGCTATCTATTGCGGAGCTCATGATGGCCAACGAGCGCATGTGGCGCAAGGAAGTAGACATCCGCGAGGGATTGATGGCTATCTGGGGCAGCATGCGCGATTGTATTGAGATGGGATTGCATCATCAGGGCGTACTACCCGGGGGACTTAATGTAAAGCGCCGCGCCATGCTGTTTCACAAATCATTGCTGAGATCTACGCCCAAAAATGTGATTAGCACAAGCATGTCGGCGATGGATTGGGTGAACCTATACGCGCTTGCGGTCAACGAAGAGAACGCAGGCGGTGGACGTGTTGTCACTGCCCCCACTAATGGCGCGGCGGGCATTATCCCCGCCGTCCTGATGTATTTCATGGAATACAGCCAAGAGGTCGGTGAGCAGCAGGTGATTGATTTCTTACTGACGGCTGCTGCTATCGGTATTTTGTGTAAAAAAAATGCCTCCATATCAGGCGCTGAAGTCGGCTGCCAGGGTGAGGTGGGATCAGCCTGTGCGATGGCTGCAGCCGGCTTATGTGCGGTGCTCGGAGGTACCCCTGAGCAGGTCGAAAATGCCGCAGAAATAGGTCTGGAGCACAACTTGGGGCTGACCTGTGATCCTATCGGGGGATTGGTGCAAGTACCCTGTATTGAGCGCAATGCGATTGCGGCTGTCAAGGCGATCAATGCCGCTCAACTAGGATTACGGGGCAACGGCGAGCACTTCGTCTCTCTCGATAAAGTCATTCGCACTATGCGCGACACCGGACGTGATATGCAGGATAAATATAAAGAAACCTCAACCGGGGGGCTCGCCGTTCACACGGTGGAATGCTAGCGCACGCGATCACGGCCGCTTGCCTCGATTGATACGGCTACTCCTTCGCCATCTCTTGTAGCGCCTCCTCAAGTTGATCCACATAGTCGGCGAAAACGTCGATCGTGTCATAAACCGGTTTTGCAGTAGTCATATCAATACCCGCTTTCTTCAGTAATTCAATGGGGTAGTCGTTAGATCCCGAGCGCAACAGGGTGAGGAAACGGTCTCGGGCGGGATCGCCCTCGTCCAAAATTTGCTTTGCTAGTGCGGTGGCGGCAACAAATGACGTCGAGTACTGGTACACATAAAAATTATCGCCCCGTAGGAAATGGGGAATGCGACTCCACTCAATCTGATTCAATTCGTCGGCATTGACTGCGTCGCCGTAATAGGCGTTGAAGACGTTTGCATAGATAGCGTTGAGGGCATCAGCAGTGAGCGCCTCTCCGGCTTCAATCTTGGCGTGAGCCTGCATTTCAAAGTCAGCAAAGCTGGCTTGGCGATAAAACCCTCCGCGAAATTCATCAAGATAACTACTGAGTAAATACGCGCGTTCTGCGGGTGTTTGCGCCTCTTTAAGCATTTTCTGCATAAGAATGGCTTCGTTGGTCATGGAGGCTATCTCAGCGATAAACGTCCGGTAGCTACCGTAGACGTAGGGCTGAGTATTTCGAGTGAGGTAACTGTGAATCGAATGTCCGTACTCGTGGGCCAAGGTCGACACATCGCTAAGAGTGCCCTCAAAATTCATCGATAAGTAAGGCTTAGAGGTATAGGTACCCCAACTGTAAGCGCCGCCGCGTTTGCCTCGGTTGTTGAAGGCGTCAACCCAGCCATCGTCAAACCCCTTCCAGTAAACCTCCAGGTACTCCTCGCCCAGGGGGGTTAGTGCATCGGCGACAATGTGCTTGGCTTCATCAAAACTCACATTATCAATCGTCGGCTCAACCATGGGTGCGTACATGTCCCATACTTCGAGTTGCTCAACACCCAGAGCTTGGCGTCGTAGATTGAGGAAGCGTTGCAGGGGTTCAACGCCATCTCGCGCAGCCTGAATAAGATTGAGAAAGACGGCTTTGGGAATGCTGTTGGTATACGTCGCAGCGTCTAGTCGGGTATCAAATCCTCGGGCACGAGACTCGAAAACTCGGGCTTTGACATGGCCTTCATAATTTGCGGCGAGGGTATGGTTCAGGCCCTTGTAGGCGCTGAATAAGCCCTTCCAAGCCGCTTCGCGTAGCGCACGATTCTGAGAGTGGAGGAAAGCGCCGTAGCGAGACTTGGTCAGTTCGACCTCATTACCTTGCTCATCCATAACAGTCCCGAAAGCGAGATCGGCGTTATCGATAGCGCTGAACACACCGCTAAATTTGTCGAGCGGATCCGCGGCCATGGCCAATAGCTTTTCTTCGCTCTCGCTAAGGGTATAGGGGCGCATTCGCGACGCCTCATCTAAATAATGCCGGTAAAGGTCCAGTCCCTCGGTAGTCGCCACCATCGTCTCAAGCCGTTCCACGGGAATGGCCAGCAGCTCAGGAGCGAAAAAAGACACGGCTTGCTGGTACTCGGAGTACAGTGTTTGTGCCTCGGAAAAGCGCGCGGCATTGTCAGCAATACGCGTATCTTCGTAAGAGCGTAATCCCGCGTACACGTACAAGTTGCCGACGATGGTAGTGACAACTTCATCCTGCTTGAGGGCTTCGAGGAGTACAGCTCCGCTTTCGCTCAAACGGCCCCGATATGCTTCCACGGTGGGGATAAGCGTTTTGACTCGGGCTTTATCGGCTTCCCAAGCCAATGAATCTGCGTACATATCGGACAAATCCCACCGGTACTCGGGGGGAATGTCGGCTCGCTCGGGTACGTCCGAAGCCAGTAACCCCGAGGGTAGGTTAAAGGTGAGTATGAACAGCCAAATAAACCGTTGTAAAAGCGCCATAGAGGCCATAAGCAGTCCTTAGTTAATGTTTAAACCGATGAACAATTGTCCGCTGAGTATACCCATAGATGGCGCTATTTACTCGTTGTTGCTGACGAGTTCAATCAATGGGTGTGGGTATACCGTCTACTTTCGCATAGGAAAAACGTTGTCCGGCATTGACACTGTGATAGCTATCGAGGCCGGCTACAACGGTGCTGTCAGCTTTCACGAGATCAACGCTGCCGTCCCCTCGGATCAGATCATCGGCTACCCACAGATGCGTGATATGACCAATGAGCAGATGGGTGCTGTTAATAAGCACTTGGTGATCTACCAGCGCCATCCCTAATTGGATGCTGGTGTCGGCGACGAAGGGGGCGGCGAAACCTGCTTGCCACTTGGCGGTAAACCCCGCAGCGGCAAACTCTGACTGTCCTTGGGGATAACGTGCTGACGTTTGGTGGGCTGCTTGGGCGCAATGCGCTGGAAAATGATTGAAGGTGTAGGCTTTTGCAGCAAGAATATTCTCCAAGGTGTGTCGCTCGGTTTTGTCCGGCGCAGGGCGCACCAGCAGTCCCAGCAGCGGTGGCGCTGAGCCAACATGGAAAATAGTGCTAAACACCGCGAGATTGGGCCGCCCCAGCGTATCAACCGTACCCACTAAGAGGGCCGGTTTGAAGCCGGCGATGCTATTGATCAACTTCGCTCGAAAGCGCTGCTCCATGGTCTCTAAATCGCTTTCTAACCAGTGCGTCACGCGGTTCTCCTCAACGGTATTAGGGTGTTGCCAGCCATTGACAACAGCCATGCGTGGCGATTGGGTTTGCTGAGTGTCGACGAAGGCATCCACCGGTGGCCTTGTTTTCTCGCGACCCTAATATAATCGCTGGTAACGCCATTGTGCCCACCGGTGATAGGCGAACTCTGCAATTGGTCGTATGAAGGGCCAGCCCAGCCAGCGCCAACAGAGGCCAAAACGGGTGTGTTGCCATGCAGCAATATTAGCGTCTATGCCGGTGATAAACCGGCCATTACGCTGCAAATGCAGGACGCGGAGAAGTCGCTCTTTGCTGGGTTGGGGGCAATCGGGGTCATCGTCATAGGCTTCTGGCAGCGTGTGAATATCTTTCAGCAGCAAGTGCTGGTCTTTCAGGCGATGTAAACGGTCCATCTCCTTCACACACAGCGGACATTGGCCATCGTAATAGAGGACGTCAGTGGCGCGGTCGGATTGACTGGAACTAGTGGTGTTCATTGTGCCTCACCCAGCAGGAAATACGTCCACTTTACGCGCCGATAGCCTCCTTGGATGACAGGGCATTGTTGACAATGTGATAACGCGTGCGCGCCTAGCTAGCACCCCTCAATGGTTAAAATGGCTCTGCTAAGAGCGCTTCGATACTCCGCCGCAATCGCCGCTCGTCGCCCTTTTTATAGCCCACATGCACTTCGCGAATCATCCCTTGACGATCAATTAAGTAGCCCGAGGGCATTCCCTCGACTGAGTAAAGTCGTGGAATAGCGCTGTCGATATCGATGACCACTGGATACGACACTGGGTAACGCTTTAAAAAATCTAAGGCGTCATCTTCGACAATATCAATGCTGACGGCCAGGGCGGTAAATCCTTGCGCAGCGAGGTCTTGATACAGCCCATCAATAGCGGGAAGCGACAGTCGACAGGGCCCGCACCAGGAGGCCCAAAAATCGACGTACACGACCTGCCCACGTAGATCTGCAAGGGATAATTGACCGGATTCGTTACTAATAGCGGGCAAGGTGAAGGCCGGTGCAGCTACCCCTTGGGAGGAATCAGCTGCCGATTCGGCTTCGCCGAGGACTACAGACGAAAAGAGTGTGATAGCTGCCAATACTAAGAGGGCGGTAGCCAGCCGTTGTTGGCGAGTGAAAGCCGCGTTGTTTAATGCGATCTGCATGGCTACTAGCATCCAAGTTGAGTGAGGGATTGGGCTATTTCGGTGGTCATCATACTGTGAATACAGCTGAGCGCCTATGACCAAGTTTGCGCGAGGCAAATTGACGTACAGCCGGCCAATAAGCTATTCTCTGTGAGGTCTGTCACGCTTCAGATACAGAGCATGCGCGTTCTGCGACGGGTTGTGGCAGAGTGTTTGTCGTAACATGGAAAAGCCACTGGAAGCGACATTGATGAAACAACGAATGAACAGGGGATTCACGCTCGTGGAGCTGATAACGGTGGTCGCTATTGTGGCCATATTGTTGGCAATCGGCATTCCCGCGTTTGGTAATATCAGTGACAGGCAGCAGCTCAAGAGTGCGATTGAAACATTTTCGTCAGATATGCGCCGTGCCCGTAGTGAGTCAATAGCGCGAGGTCCTATCGATGAGATGCAAGTGATGTTTACGGTAACAGCCGCTGACGACTGGTCTTATACGGTGACGTCGCCTACGACTGGGGACACCCTCGTTGATCGAAGCAGTGGCGATTTTGGCGATGTTGTTACGCTTAGCATTTCTACGGCGACGGATAACTTTGGCGGTGATCGAAAATTTAGCGTCAGCGCATTGAGATCTCTAGTGAGCGACGGTGCGGGTAGCGTGACTTTTGGTATAGCTAGCGAATCCGTGCAAGTGTCTAGGAATTTAATGGGGCGCCTATCGCTGTGCTCCGCAACGGGAGCATTGGGTTACACAGGCTGCTCGTGATTAAGACCAATACCCTATTTTCTCAGGGCAAGCGTATGACAAGGGTGTGTTACCCATGAAAAACAAGGAGTGTGGTCTCAGTTTAACCGAGCTGATGGTCTCAATTGTTGTAGGTGCCTTCGTTTCTTTGGCGGCGACAACCTTTTATGTGACGACCGTCGGCGCGGGTAAGTCATTGTTCGACAGCGTACGCTCGAGCGAACAAGTGAATAGCATTTTAGACACCATTGCCCGCGATATGCGCCGAGCCGGCTATCGTGGGGAACCCACCACCTTGGCAACTTATCTAGTGAGTACCCAAGGTAGCTCCGGGGTGGCGGGTGACGAAGGAGATTTTCCTGCTGTCGAGGTGACGAACAATGGTAACGCCGACTGTGTGGTCTATACCTTCGTTACTGGCTATCAATGTCAATCCGGGGATGACGCTAATTTTTCTGCCTGCGCCAGCAGCGGGATTGGTGCTGACGTCAATTTGCACCATCGGTTTGGCTTTCGCCTTTCGGCAAACGGCGTGATGGAGGCGGTGGCAGAGATTCATCCTACGGCCTATGACCTTGCCACTAGCGGCCGAGATAGTAGCTGCGCTTCGTCCGACGGTACCTGGCAGCCAGTGACGATTGCCAGTGAGATGTTTGTCGATCAATTTGACGTCAGTGTCGTCGATGAAACCGTTTTCAACGCCGACACTGGCTGCGCATTTGATACCGACTGCGATGGCGATGGTGCCGATGATCACAGCAATACGGCCGAGTGTGGGGACACTTTGTCCTGTCGTATTGAACGGCTTTATGCAATAACCATGTGCGCCTACCCTGAAACAACCGATAATCAATGCGTTGCCGCAGCCGATGGTTCCCAGCCGGACGGGCAGGTATTGGCAGAGATTTTGGTAACACCCCGTAACGACGTTCTGATTGCGAGGGTATACCCATGAGCGAGGCTTATCATCATCGTGTCCGATCGGCGAGGCGCAACGGTAGGCGTCAAAGAGGTGCGTATACCATTGTGGTGGTTGCCGTCTTGGGGATTATCACCTTGGTGGCGGTGCGCACCATCACGGTAACGACCGTGGATTCTATTAGGTTAACTAACAATACCCACGCATCGACAGAGGCTTTCTATGCGGCAGAGGCGGCCATCGCGCAGGGCGCCGTATGGCTCGATGGCAATGCTGCCACAGATGCTTTATGGGTCAGTGATCGTGTCACCGGTACAAGCCTTGCGTTTGCCCAGAGCAGTGGTGCGAGCACGGTCAGTCGCAGCTACGCAGTTGAGTTTGGCTTCGAGTTGAATGCAGCTGACGCCACCCAAATAAAGATTTATGGGACGGCTTCTAATGGTGTCGGCAATAGCGCAACGGTAACCCAGTGGTATGTCAAAAAAGGCCTGATTAATCCTACTGCCCTCGATGCCCCTCTGACGGTCGCACAATGTATCGACGACGTGACGGGTAACCCCTCGGTGTCCGTTGCCAACCCAGGCGAAGATACGACCATAGTCAGTGCGAATAATTGTGCCAATCTTGCGCTGGATATTGACGCGTCGGGCTCCCCTAACAACCGGCGGTATCGTAACTTAAATAAAAATACCAATGAACAAATCGTTGATGATCCATCTCTAGATGGTTCAGACATCTGGAACTCTATTTTTACTACTTCTCGAGCAGCGATTGAGGCGGCGGCCACTAACGATGCCGTTTCCAATATTTACTGGATAGACAGCAGTAATTATGCGTCGCTGAGTCAAGGCGGAAAAGTCTGGGGCTCCGCTGACTCGCCGGTGCTGATTGTCGTTGATGACTGCCACTCGGTGGGTAGCTCGCTGTTTTTGGGTAATAACGTTGTCTGGGGGTTGGTCTTTGTGGAATCCGACGCCAGTAATTTTGGGCAAGGGACCTGTGACATGAACGGTTTGGGCGCGGTTGATGTGAATGGTTCATTGATTGTTAATGGCGACATGAGTGATTTAAACGCCAATACAGCGATTGACTCTGCCGCACTGTCGGGGGTTGATGTTACAGGTTTTGGTGGGATTACCATTTATGCGGTTCCAGGAACGTGGTCCGATATGGAGATTGACTAAGATGGTGTCACGACGTCGACAGCGCGGTGTTGGCCTCATTGAGGTCATGATTGCCGCCTTTGTACTAGCGGTAGCGACTGGGGGCACGGTGGTGCTCATGTCCGATTGGTTCCAAGCAATGAATGATGCTTCCATGCGCAATGGCGGCATCAGTCGGGCAACATCGACTATGGAGCTGACCCGTTTCCGACCGGACGCAGCTAACGCCGCCTTTCGATCTAATCAGATCAACGCCATGCAGTCAGCATCAGCGCAAATGACTTTTACCATTGCCAGCCCCTCTATTACCGACGGGGATGGGGCCGATGACTATGAAGTGAGTGTCAGTTGGACTGACCCGTACCTAGACGGAGACAACCAAACAAAGTCAATGAGTTTGCGTTCATCGGTCATCGATGACACGGATTATGAGCCCCTAGGTACACTCTTGGCCGCTACGAACACAGGCACGTACACGGTGTCAGTGCTGGTCGGTTCGGGCACCACAATGGCGCCGAGTATCGATCAGACAGTGAGTGAAGGCGGGTCCGTCGACTTTACTGGTATAGGGCTATTGAATGCCGATTATTTTGAAAGCCTCTCCCTAGCGACAAGCTGTGCCAGTGCATGGGCGGGTGGTGCTAGCTATGCGACCGGGAGTGTCACCGAGAATTGCTCGGTACAGACGAGTGCCAGTTTGAAGGATATTGATGGCAACAGTATTCCTGATATTTGTGATGCCAGTGACGGCGAGAGCTATGGTGTGGATTGTTCGGGATACCTTAATAACGCTAGCGCCCCTGTCGCCGCTGACGATAGCGCTTCCATGGACGAAGATTCCAGCGTCGTGGTCGATGTCCTAAGTAATGACACTGACATTAACAGCGATAGTTTAACGATTGAATCGGTGACGCAACCTGCTAGTGGATCGGCCACCATTCAAAACGGTGCCATACAAGTCACGGCCCCACTCGATTATAACGGCACACTATCGTTCAGCTATACGGTATCAGATGGCAACGGTGGCACCGACAGCGCCTCGGTAAGCGTGACGGTCAATCCAGTAAATGATCCGCCTACCTTAGCGGCAGTCAGCGATCAATCGACGGACGTTGGTGACTCGCCGAGCCTTTCTCTCAGCGCCAGTGATCCCGAAAATGACCCGCTCACTTTTTCTGCTTCGGGCCTGCCTGCGGGGTTAAGTATTGATAGCAGTAGCGGGCAAATCAGCGGCACACTCACCGATAGCAGTGCGTCTGACTATGCGGTGACGGCCACTGTCAGCGACGGCAATCTCACTGACAGCGCTTCCTTCGGGTGGTCGGTCAATGCTGGATCACAGCCATGGTCGGGCTCGGTGGTGGTGAACGTCATTGTCAAGAGCGGAAACCCCTCCCTTACGGTGACTGTTGCCAGTAATGTTGAAAGTTGCTCAGTGTCCAATAGCGGCAACGCGTCATTCCCGGCGACCTGTGGTTTCGGCCCGACAGCAGACAGCGTTCTTAACTTGGCGGTGAGTGCCTCAACAAACAAAACTGTTTGCTATATAAGCCCCGAAACCCTAGCGTTGACTGCGGCTAATAACAGCGCAACCGTGACCGTCGCCGTGGCTAATCGGCTGAGGGATTGTTGATGTAAGCAACAACAGCTGGCCGCCCTGTGTCCTGTCTGTTCTAGCGCCAGCAATCGGCGGAGGCATAGCCACTGCTGTTGTCGGCGCCATTGTGATTGACGGCAAAAGTCCCACAGCTATCAGCGGCTTGAGTGCCCCCTGGGGTTGCTTCGATAACATAGGTGCTAGCCGTTGCGCTGCCCGATTTTACTGTGAGGGTATAGTAGCCCCCTTCAGAGGTGGCATTGACGGGCAAACTGCTCATCGCTGTGGCATAGGCGAGATGGTTGCCTCGATACTTTTCTTGAGCCATTTGAACGGCCATCAAGGCGTTGCGGGCGTCGGCTCTGCGTCCTTTGCGAACAAAATCTTGGTAGGCTGGCAACGCCACCGTGACGAGAATACCTATGATGGCGATAGCGACCAGTAATTCAATTAAGGTAAACCCCAACGGTTGGCGCTTGTTGACGGGTAGATGACACAGCACAGAGGGCATAATCGCTCCTTTTCACACCAGTAAGTCTTTGACGTACAACCTAGGTGAATTTGCGCGGTGCCACAAGAGACTTTTTATAGGTATCTCGCTACCAAGATAGTTCCTCACCGTGTATTGGGCAGTGGTGTTAGCTTTTCGCCACCGGTGGGTTGAGATGGCGAAAATTGACATCGGACATTCCGGCAGGTAGCTAAGCCAGTGTGCCTCCAGCCAAGGCACTGTGCTAGCGGTTTCGACCTAAGCGCTCATGGGCATCTACCCATTCGTTGGTGCGGGTTGCTTTATCAATGCGGGTGGCTGCACCCAAAGACAGCTCACCTGCTACGACCAGACCAGCCGCAATTTCGCAGAGCTTTAGTGCTTTGTCTTTACCCAGGCAGTCCATCATCTGTAGGCACTCGCTTTGAGTGGGTAGACGTGTGCCTCCGCCGTAACTCGCCATAATGATTGACGGCAAGGTAATCGAGAAGTAGTGATCGCCCTCTCGTGTGACTCGCTGGTACACCGTGCATTGGTTCGATTCCCCAATATTTGCAATGTCCTGCCCAGTAGCCAGATATAAAGCGGCGAGCCCATTGGCAGGATGGCTGGCATTATTTGACGAGTTAGTCATAAAGGCGGAGAGCGTCGATACCTGATAGCCGTACTGCATTTGCTCGGGCGTAATGCGTAAATGATCCATCAATACTTGTCGCGGGATGGTCAGCTCCGCCGTAACACGGCGCCCACGACCTTTAAGCATATTAATCGAAGAAGTTTTCTTCTCGGTATCAAAATTTCCCGACAGCATATAATTACGTAACTTGCCCGGGTAGTTATCTCGGATCCATTCACAGGCAAAGAAGGTGGCGCGGCTGGTCATGTTTTGACCCGCCGCGTCCCCGGTAGAGTAGTCAAATCGGCATGCGACAAAGTTATGTGCATGATAGTTTTCAATTTCAAGGAGCTTACCCACGGACGTGGTGCTTTCCGCTTGTTGCTTGATCCCTTCAAAGTTTTCTCGTAGCCATAACTGGAAGTCACGGGCATCCCGGGCATCGGCAAAAATAAACAGCGGAGCGCGTTGCATCGACTCTGCTGAAATGGTGGTTTTTACCCCGCCTGATTCTCGAATCACTTTCATCCCGCGGTTGTAGCTGGCCAGCATAGTTCCTTCCACTGTTGCCATCGGGACATAGAATTCACCTTGAGCATGCTCGCCATCAACGAGCAAAGGCCCTGCTACGCCGATGGGTACTTGGGATACGCCCCAGATATTTTCAATATTGCCGGCCATGACATGGGGATCGTAGGAGAATTGCTTAGTGTGGTTGAGTTTTACGCCCGTTTGCGCTTCGATAAAAGCTTGGCGTTGCTCAACAATCCTTGCGCTGTAGTCGTCCTCGTTGCTGCGAGGCACCCGCTTGTTATCATTCATGCTGACAGCACTCTTTGTTTGGCCGCGTTATATTCAAGCTTCAGCTTCGCAACGTAGTCGGCGGTGGTTCCAATGTGCTTAACGGCACCGATGCCTTGGCCAGACCCCCAGATATCTTTCCAAGCCTTCGCGTCACTACCGCCGCCGGAGCCGAAGTTCATTGCCGAGGGGTCGCTAACAGGCAAATTATTGGGATCGAGACCGGCGTTTTCAATTGAGGGACGGAGGTAGTTGCCGTGGATGCCGGTGAATAAATTGCTATAGATAATGTCATCGGCACCGCAATCGACAATGGCTTGCTTGTAGTCTTGTTCCGCATTCGCTTCAGTGGTGGCGATGAACGCCGAGCCGATATAGGCTAAATCGGCGCCCATGGCCTGGGCGGCGAGTACCGCATCACCCGTGGCAATTGCACCTGAGCAAATCAGCGGGCCGTCGAACCATTCACGAATTTCTTGAATGAGTGCAAAGGGCGATTGCCCCCCTGCGTGACCGCCAGCCCCAGAAGCCACGGCGATCAAGCCATCGGCGCCTTTTTCGATGGCTTTTTTAGCGAAGCGGTTGTTAATAATATCGTGCAGGGTGATACCACCGTAGCTGTGCACCGCCTCGTTGACGATTTCTTTTGCGCCTAAGGAAGTAATGACAATAGGTACTTGGTACTTCACGCACATCTCAAGGTCATGCTCGAGACGACCATTTGAGCCGTGAACGATCTGGTTGACGGCGTAGGGGGCTGCGGGGCTATCCGGATTTTCTTGATTGTGTCGATCAAGCTCATCGGTAATGCGCTGCAGCCATTTGTCTAGCGCCGACTCGGGGCGAGCATTGAGAGCGGGGAAAGATCCAACAATACCCGCCTTACACTGGGCAATCACTAGATCAGGGTTGGAGATGATAAATAACGGTGAGCCTATAACAGGTAGTGTAAGCGTGTTGTTGAGTATTGCAGGCAAAGCCATTGTGTTGTCTCCTAAGTCGGCGGGTCACTGGCTCACTCTTTACAGACAAAGAGTAAATCGTCAGGATTTGAACATACAGTATGTTTTTTTGACGCTCAAGTATGTTCCCAGAAAACCCCAATGTATGACAAGCTTCTCGCTGATATGATTTCACCCACAAATGGTGTTGACTCCCTATGTATCATCAATATTTTGGCCTGACTGAGTCACCCTTTTCGATTTCGGTTAACCCGCGTTATTTGTTCATGAGTCCGAGACATCGCGATGCCTTAGCCCATCTCCTGTATGGGGTTGGCAACGGCGGTGGATTTGTTCTCCTCACAGGCGAGGTGGGTACAGGTAAAACGACGATAAATCGCTGTTTAATCGAGCAACTTCCTGACACGACAGATCTGGCGATTGTACTCAACCCAGCACTCAGCGCGGTGGAACTGTTAGCTACGGTGTGTGACGAATTTGCCATCAAGTATTCGCGACGAAAGGTGAGTTTAAAAATACTGACCGACGCACTACACACTTTTTTACTCGATAATCACGCGGCAGCCCGGCAATCGGTGCTTATGATAGACGAGGCTCAACATCTTGATTTTGACGTCTTGGAACAAATTCGGCTGCTCACCAATTTAGAGACCGATGACGAAAAGTTGCTGCAAATTATCCTCATTGGCCAGCCTGAGCTCACTGAAAAGCTCGGGCGTCCTGAGTTACGCCAACTCAACCAACGGATAACGGCCCGCTACGATTTAGGCCCTCTCAGTGGAGCAGAGACCGGAAGTTATATTCGTCATCGGCTCGAGGTCGCAGGTCTGCGCGGAGCCGACGGGCTGTTTCCCGCGTCAGTCGTCCGTGAAATACATCGGCTAAGCGCGGGTATACCTCGACAAATTAATTTACTGTGTGACCGAAGTCTGCTGGGTGCCTATGGCCGTCAGCAAGCAAGACTGACCCCTGCACTAGTGCGTTCAGCAGCGATAGAGGTATTTGGTGGTCAAGTCCATGGAGTGAATTCAAGGCGCTGGATCGTCGCGCTTGCGGTTGTTGTAGTGACCAGCGCCATTGTTGCCGCGGGTGTATGGATTGCCGAACCGGCAGGGTTAGTCGCCTCAACAGCCCCTGCTGGAACCGCCTCGCCAAATGCCCTTGATGGGCCGGCTACTAGCAGTGTGTCTACCGCGGTATCACCGGCGATGGTGCCTATCGCGACAGCGCCAGTGCGAACAGAGGGGGAGGTGCCCGGGTCACTATTTCTGCTTTCCCCCGAGCAATCCGCCCTCTGGCTGTGGCAGCTATCGAGTGATGCCCCGCAACCCCCTTTGCCATGTTCTCCGGCTCACAGTGCCACACTGCGCTGCGAACAGGCACAAGCACAAGTCTGGGAGCCGTTAATGACACTGAATCGACCGGTGGCACTGACCATGCAAACCGCCGATAAATTTACGGCTGAAACACTGGTTGTCAGCTTTGAATCGCGATCGGCACGGGTGTTGACCGCTGAGGGGGTAGCCCGTGTTCCGTTGGTTGATTTGGCGCGCCACTGGATGGGTGGCTACCGTTATTTTTGGCAAGCCCCAGAGGCGTGGCAAGGTGCATTGCGGGTGGGCGACAGCGCACCAATCATTACGGTAGTAGCCAATCGGTTTGCAGCGTTGGACCAACAAGCATCGAGTTTAGCCGATGAGCTATTTACCGAGGCCCTCGCGCAAAGAATTCGTTTATTCCAGGCTGAAGAAAAGCTATTGATCAACGGCCTGCTGGACAGGCCGACGCTGATGCGCCTGCAGGAAGGTCGACGGAATTCGCTGTCCAAGGACGAGCTATTGAACCGCGCCGAGTCGCTCGTGGAGGCCAGGTAATGTCGATGATTCTCGATGCACTCAAGCGCTCACAGCGGGACACGCTCGCCATACGACAGGACCGGGAGGTAGCGGTCGATGACTCGCCTGTCGCGCATGGGAAATCTGGGGCGTCGACCACTTCGCTGATGCTCGCGGTGGGACTGGTGATTGTCGCGCTGTTAGCGGCACTGCTGGTTTTGCAGTTACGACCCACAGCACCGCCGTTAGCCTCGCGGTTTGAGGACCCCTCCGAATCGACGATACCGGTACCGCCGGCAAAAGACGTCACCGCGGTCGAGCAGGCACCCAATAGCATCGCAACGGTACGCCAGAAGATGGTAGCAACTAAACCGCCTGGGACCGGGGAGGCCCACGAGACAGTCACTGTCAGCCCGATGGCCGACTTAGCCAGTGTCGATGCCGCGGAGCTTTCTGCAAAGGCAGCGGCGGTCAACAACCTCTACGCGAGTCAACACGCACGGATAGAACCACCCACGCTGGCCGATGGCCAATCGGCCGTTGACGTCGCTAAAAAAAATCCGTCACCCAGCGATGATGAGGTATTTGATATTGCTGACCTTGTGCGTCGCGCGCAGGGTAATCTTGGGGAAGCTATGCTGGTGGCGCACCCGACCCCGTTACTCGACACCTTATCGCAACAACAAAAAAATGCGATACCGACTATCATCTACAGTACCCATGAGTGGACCGACGGCACTGGCGGGGAGGTCACACTCAATGGCGAAGCGTTGACGGTGGGTGATAGGCACGGCGGGTTTCGTGTGCAGGATATTTTATCCGATAGCGTGGTGCTGCGGTGGGGCAGCACCGAATTTCGATTACGCGCCCTCAATAGCTGGATCAATCTCTGATAATTGCGGTTCAGCTATCACATGCCATTGGGGTAGGTATCATGGTCGACAAGGTCCTGCGCACGGACCCGGGCTAGCGCATCGCAATATCCCCCTAACAACGTCAGGCAGTAGCGAGCCCGCTCAACAAAGTACTTATGGGTGTCGGGATCGTTGTCGGCTTCATTGGCATTGAATACCTGCCCTACATTACGAATGACGAGCTGCTCAGGGATGTAGCACAAGCGGTTATTTTTGTAGCTGCTGGCGCGCAGTTCAGCGATGACATAAGCCCCGCCGTCGACTGCAGAGACCGAGCACAGTAATGCCGGCTTGTGGCCGACGCCTGAGTGGGCGCCAAGCAGCATAAAAAAGTTTTT
Organism: Halieaceae bacterium UBA4452; assembly: GCA_002389505.1. Lineage (GTDB taxonomy): Bacteria > Pseudomonadota > Gammaproteobacteria > Pseudomonadales > Halieaceae > Luminiphilus. The sequence goes on along the minus strand of DGPA01000004.1, from coordinate 22,838 downwards.
GAGGCCTGAAGTGGCCATGCCATGCCACTCAGGGGAAATAATAATAAATCCGTCACTGTCTCGAAGCTGCTGGGTCAGCCCGTCCATCATCGACCAATGCTCACCTTCGGTAAAAAGACTCTCATCCCACAGAGGTAGGGGCGTCTTGCCGAGGTCGAGGGTCCAATGATCGGTTTTAGCCGCTGACAGCATGCCGTTGAGATACTGCCCGACCTTGGCGCTTTGCGACTCCTGTCGATGACTACCAATAATAATACCTATCTTCATCGCTGGCGGTGACTCCTAAAGTCTGCTGGTGTCGATTTTTTTTGTGGCTAGGGCGCCGGGTCTGGTATTTGTTTATGAATTGCATGGATGCCTCTGAGCACATCCCTTGAAAGCGTGACCGACGTACTGCGAATGTTCTCCTCTAATTGCCCAATGGTAGTAGCACCAATAATGGTGCTCAGGACAAACGATCGGCTGTTGACAAACGCTAGCGCCATTTGCGTCGGGCTTAAGTCATGCTCTTCTGCTAACGCGCAGTAACGATCAGTGGCTGTTAAGACTGGCTCCCCCTCATAGCGCGTGAAGCGAGAAAACAAGGCCATTCGAGAGCCTTCAGGGACTCTACCTTCGCGATACTTTCCGCTCAGTAAGCCCATGGCTAACGGGGAATAGGCAAGCAGACCAACATCTTCGTGGTGGGATACTTCAGCCAGGCCGATTTCATAGGTGCGGTTGAGTAACGAGTAAGGATTTTGAATGCTTTGGATACGCGGTAAACCGGCTTTCTCAGCCAGCTGTAAAAAAGTCATGGCGCCCCAGGGGGTTTCGTTGGACAGCCCGATGCTTCTGATTTTACCATCACGCACTAAGGTCTCCAGTGCTCTTAAGGTTTCCTCTATGGGGGTTGATGAGTCGTCATCAGGGTGTATATAACCGCGCTGACCAAAACAATTGGCGGGCCGCTCAGGCCAGTGTAATTGGTATAGATCGATATGATCAGTTTGACATCGGCGCAAACTGCCGTTGACAGCCTCAATGAGCTGCGCGCGATTAAAGCGGGGACCCTCGCGTAAGTAAGCAAATTCCTCTCTTGGCCCGGTAGCCTTTGTGGCAAGCAGCCAGTCGGATCGTTTGCCGGTTTTTTTAAACCAGCTGCCGATAAACGCTTCGGTTCGACCTTGAGTAGCCGCCTGAGGAGGCACCGGGTACATTTCTGCGGCATCCATAAAGTTGATACCCTGCTCGAGGGCAAAATCTATTTGTGCATGAGCTTCAGCTTCGGTATTTTGCTGTCCCCAGGTCATGGTTCCCAAACAAATTTTAGAGACGTTGTGGCCATTAATAGTGCTGAGACTCATGCTGGATTAAGTCCTTCGTTGGTGAATAGGCTGAACATTTAAGGCTGATCCAATCCAAGATAATCCATCATTAACGCGTAGACATCCCGCTGGCGTAAAAAGCCAGGAATAACAGTGCCGTGGGGTGCCAAGGCAAATAAAGGCACATTAGCACCGGTGTGCTCTTCCGATTCAAAAAGGTTAGTCGCGTAATTAATGCGCATAATGCCGCCTTCAGGCGTACGCACTCGCGCCACTTTCCCCGGGGAATAAATAGGTACTGGAATCGATGCAAAAAGGCTTGGCTCAGGCACGATTTGCGCTGCTTGCGCGTGATCAGCGGTGACAAGAATCAGGGTATTCGGGTGTTCGTCGGCATAGGCGAGAGCCACGGCGATAGCTTCCTCGAGTTGTTCAATTTCACCGATGGAACCGCAGGGATTGCGGTCATGGCTCTCTTTGTCAATAGAGGCTGACTCCACCATGAGGAATAAACCTTGAGTGTTGTCGATGGATAAGCGATCGAGCGCAATGCTTGTGAGCGTCGCCAAATCCGGCGTGCCAGCAAAGCGGGGGTTCAATTCGCAGTCCATTGCTGGGGGTTGGGTGACGCTGCCCAGACGCCAGTCCAGTGCGTTTAGCAGCGAAGGTTCGGGTGCTTCCGCGGTCCGCCCGTCAGTACCTTGCATGCGTACCGGTAGGTGACTGTTAGCGAATAAACCCAGTACTGGCTGTTGCGTATCTGCTTCGCGTAGCTCAGTGAGATTCTTCGTGATGATAAACCCGTTATCTTTCGCCTCGTCGAGGGCGCTGCGACCCGTGTCAGCGTCGGGTATTACGAAGTGTTCAAGTCCACCGCCCAAAACCAGATCGGCAGCGGATGCCGCAATTTGCTCGGCGACGGAGCCTTGGCCACCATTGCCACGGGCATCGGTGGGGCAGCCTTCAAACATCTGACCGTAGCGCCGACCGCCTAGAATGATGGCTGGATTTTCACAGCCGCGTTTAGCGACATGGGCGAGAAACGCAGCGGGGGTCGCATCGGTAACTGAGGCACTGGAAATAATGCCGGTCCGCAAGCCTGCATGGGCAGCGGATTCCAATAGGCTTGGGACAGGTTTATTTCTGGGGTCCGTCCCCACGCGCCCGATTGATGTGATGATACCCGCTGCAAGGCTAGTGGCAGTATTGGCTGAATCCGCGACATACACTGGCATGCCGTCGCTGCTGACCGTTTCAACCTGCACCGCGCTGCGTATCGGCAGAGTGTCCATTACCAACGTGCCCTGTTGACCCGCCAGGTAATTCCGCCCCATGGTGACGTGCTGATCATCCAATCCGTCGCCAATAAACAAAATAAGCGTGGGGAGGGGCTCGGCCACCGGTTCCTGGCCTTGTGCGTAGTGGCCATCTGACAACAGGGTGAGCATGACGAGGGCTGTCGGCGCTAACCCCCAAGTCTTGGCAGTGATGCGTTGTTTTAACATAAGGTGCGTCCCCGAAGAGCTAAGCGGTGATCAGCGGTATCAAGCGGCTAGAGTAGGGTGGAGGCTGTCAAGGTGCAACAAAAAAGTGCCGATTGATTCCGCAATTGATGAGAATCCTGTCAGTCTATGGCACACTTTATCCCCTCTAGACGTCAACGAAGAATCCAGCCTTATGAAAAAACTTATACCGCTTGCTAGCACTCTGTTGTTACTTAGTTTACACACGCCATTGGTCTTCGCTGCCGAGGTGTCGGGCGCCGACACCGCCTGGCTGCTAACCGCGACCGCGCTGGTCTTATTCATGACTATTCCCGGCCTATCGTTATTTTATGGGGGTTTGGTGCGAGTACGGAACGTGCTGTCGGTGCTGATGCAATGTTTTGCGCTCACTGCCTTGATGTCCTTGCTGTGGTTTGTGGCTGGCTACACATTGTCCTTCGGTTCTGCGGGAGTTGAGCAGGGCCCATGGGTTGGTGATCTTGGCAATCTCTTTTTGGCGGGGATTAGCATTGACGGCGTTAACGGCTCGATTCCCGATGCCTTGTTTGTCATGTTTCAGATGACCTTTGCCATTATTACCCCCGCGCTCATCGTAGGGGCGTTCGCAGAGCGCATGCGTTTCTCAGCCATGCTGCTGTTTAGCGTGGCTTGGCTGTTGTTGGTTTACGCCCCTATTTGTCACTGGGTGTGGGGTGGTGGCTGGCTCGGTGCAATGGGACTGCAAGATTTTGCCGGGGGCACCGTCGTCCACATCACTGCCGGCGTGGCGGCACTAGTGGTCGCTATTATGATGGGGCCTCGGCGGGGCTTTGGTAGCGTTGCCATGCCGCCTCATAACCTCACCATGACCGTGACTGGAGCCGGCATGCTGTGGGTGGGTTGGTTTGGTTTCAACGCTGGATCGGCCGTGGCGGCCGATCAAAGCGCAGCGATGGCAATGTTGGTCACCCATCTTTCCGCGGCCTGTGGTTCGTTATCATGGATGGCTATGGAATGGCTGCGCCATGGCAAGCCGTCAGTGCTGGGCATTGTGACCGGCATGGTGGCCGGATTAGGAACGATTACGCCAGCATCGGGTTCCGTGGGCCCTGCGGCGGCGGTGGTGATTGGACTGTCAGCGGGGGTTGTTTGTTACTTTGCGACCATGGCATTGAAAAACCGGTTCAACATTGACGATAGTCTCGACGTCTTTCCTGTTCACGGGGTGGGAGGCATATTGGGCACGCTGCTCGCCGGCGTTTTTTGTTCGCCTAACTTGGGTATTTTTAGTGGCAATGGCTTCTCAGAGGGCATAGATAACATCGCCGGACAGCTCAGCGTGCAGGCGACGGGCGTTGCCGCGACCTTCGTTTATACCGCTGTGGCAAGCGTGATCATTTTCAAAGTGGTTGATGTGCTGGTTGGGTTGCGGGTGACCGATGAAGATGAAACGGTCGGTCTCGATTTGGTGCTCCACGATGAGCGTGGTTATGATCTGTAATAGTCGGCTCTCTCGCCTATTAAAAGAAAGGATTAATCGCTGTTTGCAGGCGGGGTTCTAGCGGCTGGGCATCGGGCTCAATCCCTGCGCAGTGATTCTTTGATAGCAATGGGTGTGGGGAAATTGAACACCACAATATAGCTCGACAGTAACAGCGTAATAATAGTGGTGGCCTGAATAAGGGTGTTGCCTTGTTGGCTCAGGGCGCCCGCTTCAACAGCGACCACGCCAATGAGCAGCGCAAACTCACTGCATTGCCCCAGGCGAAATCCGAGATTCCAGGCCAGAGAGTGGCTCTCGCTGACCCTCCGTAACAACCCGTGGTAAATCAGCGGTTTCAGTGCCAATAGAGCTAATGCTAATGTAATGCTCGCCCAGATGACCGTCGGTAGTGTGCTCAGATCAAATTGCGCGCCGACTGAAAAGAAGAAAATCACTAAGAAAAAATCCCGTAAAGGTTTCAGGCTAATCGCGATGTATTGTGCAATGGGACTGGTGGCAACACTAACGCCGGCGATAAAAGCACCGATTTCAGCCGATAAACCCACCAGCGCAGCGACCTCAGCGACCCCCAGACACCAACCGATTGACAGTAAAAAAATATACTCATGATAGCGATCGAAACGTCGAATGAGAGGCAGGAGTGCAAAGCGCACTGACAACCAACATAGGGCACCCACAACGGGCAGCAAGGCCAGTGGTTGAAGCATGATCATGACGTCGAGGTTAGCTGCCAGTTCCCCTCCAGCGCTCTGTAAAATAACCAGTAACACAATGGCGATTAAATCCTGAAAAAGCAGCAGAGCGATCAGCACCTCGCCCAAATGTTTATGGTGCAATACGGTAGTGGGAAGTAATTTTATGCCAATGATCGTCGATGAAAACATCAGTGCCGCACCAATGACAATGCTATCGCTGAGGCTAAAACCGAAACTGGTCGCGACGCCCAACCCCACGCCTGCAAAAGCAATTGAGCTGATGACGGCCACCAACGATGACGCCCTGAGGCTGCTGAGCAGCGCACTGGGTTGCATGTCGAGCCCGAGTAAAAACAACAGAAAAATAATGCCGACATGCCCGGCATCAGCCACCAGCTGTACGTTGGTAATCACGCCGCCGCCGTAGGGTCCCAGCAGAGCGCCGAGCGCTATATAGGCAATGATAATCGGTTGGCGTGTATAGAGTGCCGCTGATGCGAGGGCTGCTGCGCCCAAGAAGATAGCGGCGAAGGTGAAGGTAATGCCGCCAGTGTCCATACTATTACCCCGAAGGTTTACACGGTGACGCACAGCTCCTCGGTGAAGCTCGCCTCCCTGAGCACTCGCCCCATCGACAAGCCTCGGCCATCGTTCATCGCGGTCGAGTGTACGGCAATTACTACTCTCCGGTCGAGTCGATCGTTCAGGAGCGTCGTATGTGCCGCGTAACGTGTGTTAGCGACTTAAGTCGAGAACTACGCTCTCATTCAGAGGGATGAGCGATGCGGCATTCGGGCGCCTGGCATTAGGTATACCGGACAATTTACAGGCTCAGCGGACGAAAGGCCTGCCCGGAGAGCTCGCCAGTTAGACACCACTTGGTCTGATAACCGCACGGATTCCCCCGTTCGCTGCGTAGGGTAGATCGGTGAGATTGTCGCGCTACACAAAGGCGGCAAAAAGCGTTGACGCGCGCGCGCGTTCTATCCCAGAATGTTCGACCCTTTACTACGTCTACAGTAGAGCCTTCAGGAGAAACCTTATGGCTAATAGAAAGTTAGCCGATGGCACCGCCGATGCGATTGCCGCGGTGATTATTGTGACTGTTGCTGTGCTGGGGTTGGCACTGTGGTTAGGCGGCATGCCCACCTGAGGTAACCTCACCCAGGGTCCTTACTGGCTGATGAGTACCCTTTTCCGCACGAAGATCACGCCACCCATGGTAAGCCACGACACCTTATCGGTTGGCAGTGAGGGCGAGACAACGTATTCGGTGTGCGGGTGGGAGCCTGCGCACTATCCATAGTTTTATGGAGCGCGGACCGTTAGGCGGTGTTATTACTGTCAATATGAGCCAGTTTCTCCACTCTAGTGATGAGCATCAGCAATTCGATGTGCTAACCTTGTCTTCCGCTTGTTGTCGACCATGGAATGAAGAGCATGATTACTATCACAGAATCCGCGCAAGACTACCTCGCTGAGCTGTTGGCTGGCCAAGACGATGCGTTGGGTGTCCGTGTTTTTATCAACCAGCCGGGTACTCCCCGCGCTGAAACCTGCATTGCTTATTGCCGTGAGGGCGACGTTGACCCCCAAGACATTGAACATGAGTACGAGGCATTTAAAGCCTGGTTTGAAGCCCGTAGCGTGCCATTTTTAGAGGATGCACTGGTCGACTATGCGAAAGACCGAATGGGTGGTCAGCTGACGATTAAAGCGCCCAACGCGAAAATGCCGAGAGTGGATGGCGACAGTCCCATTGAAGATAGAATCAATTATGTCCTCTATAACGAGGTCAATCCCTCCTTGGCCGCTCATGGTGGTGAAGTGTCTCTGGTGGAGGTGACCGATGAGCAGTTTGCGATTTTACGCTTTGGTGGAGGTTGCCAGGGTTGCAGCGCCGTTGATGTGACTTTAAAGGACGGCGTTGAAAAAACGTTGACGGAACAGATACCCGAGCTTGCTGGGGTGCGTGACGTTACCGATCATACGGACAGAAGCCAGGCCTATTATTAACCTTGGTAGGGGACCCAGTCCCTAAAGGCCAGGGTAATCAGAGTTTTCTACGTTGGGCACCGCCGCCTGCGTTGCGCTTGATGGGTGACCTTACCCGCCTCTAAGCGAGCTATTCGCTGCGATTAGACAGCCTGCTACGCAGTTTAGCGGCCATGTTCAACAAGAGCTGCTCGGTTGTTTGCCAGTCGATACAGCCGTCAGTGACCGACACGCCGTAAGCTAATTGGCTGAGGTCAGTGGGGATGCTCTGCTGGCCAGCGTTGATATGGCTTTCCAGCATTAATCCGACAATCGAGTCATTGCCCTCTAGGATTTGATGGGTAACGTTATCAGCGACCAGCGGTTGTAATTCTGGCTTTTTGTTGGAGTTAGCGTGGCTGCAGTCAACCATGATATTGCGTGGCAAAGAGGCTTTTTCAAGGGCCCGTTCGCATAAGGCAATTTGCACGCTGTCATAGTTGGGTCCGCCGCTACCCCCGCGTAATACGACATGACCGTAGCGGTTGCCCTGGGTTTTGAACACCGAGACTTTGCCCTCGCTGTTGATGCCTAAAAAGCGGTGCGGATCGCAGACCGACTTCATGGCATTGACCGCCACATCAAGGCCGCCATCAGTGCCGTTCTTGAAGCCCACTGCGGACGATAAACCGCTTGCCATTTCTCGATGCGTCTGGGATTCGGTGGTTCTCGCGCCGATCGCTGTCCAACTAATGAGATCGTGTAAATATTGCGGCGTGATCGGGTCCAGCGCTTCGGTGGCGGTTGGCAAGCCAAGGTCGAGAATGTCGCGTAGTAAGGTACGGCCGATGGTCAAGCCCGCTTCGATATCAAAGGAGTCATCGAGGTGAGGATCGTTGATGAGTCCTTTCCAGCCCACGGTGGTGCGGGGTTTTTCGAAATAAACCCGCATAATAATATACAGGGTGTCATCTACCTGTTCTGCGAGTGCCTTGAGTCGGCGCGCATAGTCCATCGCCGCATCAATATCGTGGATCGAGCAAGGACCGACCACCACGAGTAATCTGTCATCGCTGCGATCGAGAATGGCCTCAATCGTCTGGCGGCTTTCTGCTACTCGATCATAGATGGTATCGCTGACTGGCACCCTGTCGCGTAAAGCGGCAGGTGCGACTAGAACTTGTTGCGAGGCTACGTTGACGTTGTGGATTCGAAGATTAGACATGCTAAATTCACTTTATAGGACTGGGGACGAGACAGCGTCGGTCTGGCGATTGCGAAGTCTACCGTGGGATTGTCCCTGCGTCATGTCACATGCCACTATTTGAGGTCATCGCTTGAGAACATTTGTTGATTTGAGCGCGGTAACGCCCCACCTTGAGGCGGGTCGGCGTATGTTAACTCCGGGACTCCGCCTTGCTAGGCAGCTGACCGATCAGTGGGTGAGGCAGTCACTCGAGTCTCATCAAGTGGTGATGGAGCCGACCATTGAACCCATAGATGCCTGGCTTGAGGCGCAGTGGCTTGTAGCCGTAGAGCGGGGCCAGCTTGCTCCCCAGCGACTGATGAGTAAGCTCGAAGAGCGTTTACTATGGCAATCCATCGTCGAAACGGAGAATAGTCACTCGGGCGACTTCCGTTTATTACAGCCTTCAGCTGCCGCAGAGCAAGCACGTGTATGTCGTGACAGACTCATGCACTATGCTCCAACGGAGGACGATCTGCGCTCGCGAGGTCTGTTTCAGAGTGATGCAGACTGTCGTGCCTTCGCGGCTTGGTGCCAGCAATTCGACGCTCGATTGCGCGCACAGGGCTGGGCTACCCGGGCCGATGCGTATCGTCAGCTCCTGTCCCTAACGGTTAACGATCGGCAACCCCTAGTATTGTGCCACTGTTTGCAGTTGACACCTCTGACATTGCGAGCCTTGAGTCACTTGGGTGACATTCATACTGTGGGTGATGATCCTTCTCCCGATCATGCTAGCCAGAGTCCTGCAAAGCCGTGGACGCCGCTGGCCATAGGCCAATATGAGGATCGTGATCACGAGTTGGCGAGCGTCGCTCGATGGGCGGCGGCCCGGCATCGCCAAGGGAAAGAGACGACTGGCATTGTATTAATGGATATAAAGAATGATCGTCCGGTGTTGGAGTATTTCTTGCGTCAAGAATTCGATTGTCTCGACGCGCGCTATAACAGCCTGCCGGTCAACTTTTCTACCGGTATGCCGCTCGGCCAGACGCCTATGTTCAGGGATGCACTGCTCGCTTTATCTTTGGATTTCAACCCCTTGACCCGCCAACGTATAAGCCAGTTGATCCGATCACCCTATGCCATGGGCATCAATTTCGCTGAATCTCCCGGTGGCTTGCGACTGGCTAGTTCAATCGCCGAGATGCTGATCGACCCCATTGGCGTTGATGATTTTCAGCACCTGATTCATCGTTGCGCGCCGGAATCGAATGTAGCGAAGGTGATTGCTGGCTGGCGAATCGATAAGGAGCGACACAGTAAACAGGATCTACCGTCCTGGTGTGCATACATAAGGCGCCAGTTAGCGCTATGGGGTTGGCCGAATCGTGCTGCGCTCGACTCGGTAGAGTATCAGCAACTTGATCGATTTGAGCGCAGCCTTGATAGCCTCGCTGGGTTGGCCACTGATGAGTCGCGCATGAGCTACCGGCGAGCTATTGGTCTGTGGTCTCAGTGTTTGGACGATCTCATTTTCCAGCCCAAAACCCAGTCGGGGGATCTGCAGGTAATGGGGTCATTAGAGGCAGTGGGGCTTGGTTTTGATGCCTTATGGGTGTGCGGACTGCAGGCGGGGGTATTACCCACACGTCCGCGATTATTACCGTTTATCCCCGGGTCATTACAGCGCGATTGGGGTCTGCCTAATGCTGATGCGCAGCGGTTAGCGAGTGAAGCGAGGGCTTTGATATCGAGTTGGCGTGCAAGTCATGGGATGTTAAAAGGTAGCTATCGACGAACCAGCGATGGCGTAGAGCAGCAGGCCAGTCCGCTCGTCAGTATTGACAGTATTTATCCCGATGCCAGCGCCCAACGACCCAGTCATTGGTGCGATGTTATACCCCTTGAAGCAGTTGATGATCGTATAGCACCACCGTTAATCGAGGCGCAAATGGTCGCTTACGGCGGCGGCGCCTCGGTGTTAAAAAATCAAAGCGCGTGTCCATTTCGAGCGTGGGTTACCCATCGCTTGGGCCCCCATAGCCCTGCATCGCCACGTTTAGGGTTAACCCCAGCAGAGCGCGGGTCGATTGTGCATGACGCGCTATACTATTTGTGGGGGCAATTGGGTGATGCGCAAGCATTATCGACCGCTTCGTCTCAGGCACTTATGGCGCTGGTGACAGACGGAATAACCTTCGCGTTACAAAAACTTGAGCGAGCGTCTCGATCTTCAGGCATAGCGATCCGAAAGCGTGTCGGATCGGCCTGTTTAGACATTGAGGCTGAGCGATGCCAATTACTGCTGATGGATTGGCTCGAGCGAGAGCGAGAACGCAGCGAGGATTTCACAGTTATAGAGCGTGAGCGGGATCATGAGCTATCAGTAGGTCCTCTGCTACTAACCCTTCGGCCTGATCGCGTTGATCAATTATCTGACGGGCGTCGAGTGGTACTTGATTACAAAACCGGGTCTGGCAAAGTCTCGAGCTGGCTGGGAGATCGTCCCGCCGAACCACAACTGCCTTTATATGTGCTGCTCGATCATCGTGTGGCGGGACTAAGCTTTGCTCAGCTGCGCAGAGAAGAGACCCAGTTTGTTTGTTTAGGTGAGGGCCTTGGTCTCAAGTCAGGTGATAAAGGATTGACCGCACAGCTTAAAAAGAGTCGAGCTGAGGTACTCAGTTGGGAAGATTTAACGAGCGCCTGGCGAGCAAATCTAACCGTCTTGGCGGAGCAATATGCTCGCGGTGAGGCGCAGATCGATCCTCTCCCTCAGGCGTGCGACTACTGTGATTTCGCCAGTGTTTGCCGTATCAATGACAACAGCTCGGGGGTATCAGTATGACTGATAGCGATACTTTAGCGCGGCGCGAAGCGTTAAATCCCAGCCGCAGCTTTTGTGTCACCGCCCCAGCGGGATCCGGGAAAACCGAACTTCTGACTCAGCGTGTATTGGCCTTACTGGCCCGGGTTCAGCGACCCGAGCAGGTATTGGCCATTACCTTCACGCGCAAAGCTGCCGCAGAAATGCGTGACCGTTTGGTTGAGAAAATTGAGCAGGCGAGAGACGGGTCCTTGGTCACGGAAAGTCATGAGCAAATCACCCGAGATCTTGCATTGGCGGTACTCGCTCATGCCCAAGATCAGCGCTGGTCGCTAGATCCTGAGCAGTTTAACGTACGCACCATTGATAGCTTGTGCAGTGATCTAACCGGCCAAATGCCGATTATCAGTGCGCTTGGTGGTCGAGTAGATGTCACCGATCAATCCCGACCACTGTTTGAAATGGCGGTGAGCGCGTTACTGTCTCGCAGCGAGGAAGCAAACAGTATCGGTGTTGCGCTACGTGCGCTGTTACTACATTTTGATAATGATTGGCAGGTACTAGCTGGCTTGCTGGTGCGGCTGTTAGAGCGGCGCGGGGACTGGGGACGACGCTTGGGAATGCATTACAGTCCCGAACAATCGGAACGCGATTTATTGGCGACGATGGCCGAACTGACCCAAGGAGTGATTGCTCGGGTTGCTCTACGGCTGGGCAAGGCGGCGGCTGAGCTCGAGTCCCTAGCCAATATTGCTGCCCAGAATCTCGATTTACCCGCTGTCGTTTTATCGACAGAGGCGAGTGCACTGGCGGCTTGGCAACAGGCGAGTGATTTGTTGGTCAAAAAAGACGGTGATTGGCGCAGTGCCAAGGGCATTCGTAAAACCATTGGCTTTCCGACGGGTAGTAACGCCGAAAAGAGTCGACTAGGAACGCTGTTGGATACCTGCCGACAAGCTGATTTGCTAGAGCTCATCACAGAGCTACGTCGACTACCTCTGGCTTCCAAACACCATGAAAGCTGGGAATTAGTACTGCATCTGTCGCAATTACTGCCGGTATTACTCGCCCAATTGCTATTGGTTTTTCAACGTGAAGGGAAGGTCGATTACACCCACATTGCTTTAGCTGCAGAGACAGCTTTGGGGTCCGACGAAGCGCCTACTGACTTGGCGTTGCGCCTCGATTACCAAATTGAACATATTTTAATCGATGAGTTTCAAGATACTTCAGATCAACAGTTTCATCTCTTACAGAAATTAACTCGGGGTTGGGCTGAGCACAATCACTCGGGCAGAGCGCCTCGAACCTTGTTTTTAGTGGGTGATGGCATGCAGTCAATTTACGGCTTTCGCTATGCCAACGTGTCACTTTTTTTACGCGCTCGGGACCATGGCGTCGGCGGTATTGAGCTTGACTCATTGGCGTTGAGTCATAATTTCCGATCACAAAAAGGCTTGGTAGATTGGGTTAATGACGTCTTCGCACAGTTGCTACCTGCGGCTGATGATCTGTCAAGAGGACGTGTTTCCCATAGTCCTGCGCAGGCTACCCATGGCCGATTGCCCGGTGAAGCCATAGCGAGCCATATCTTTCCAGCCAGTGATGGGCTGCGGGAGGCCACCTTTATTGCCCAAACCATCGTGGAGTTACGCACCCGTGAACCCGATGCAAGCATTGTCATTCTTGTCCGGGCTCGACGTCATGCTGTACCGATCATTGAGGCGCTGAGAGCCGCCGAGGTTCCGTTTATTGGCAGAGACTTGGAATCCCTCAGTCAGACGCCGACAGTGGGAGATCTGCTATCGCTCTGTCGCTGGCTTGCGGATCCGAGTGATGAGGTCGCTGCCTTGGCGCTCCTCAGAGCGCCGTTTTGTGGCTTGCCACTGGCCGCCATTCATGCGCTTTGGCAGCAGGCACGACCCTTAGATCTTCGCCATGCCTTGCGCCATGCGCCTAGCCTCTTGCCGAGCAATGCATTGAAGCGTTCGGAACACCTACTCAAGGCCTTGGATTGGGCCGCCGAGCATCGAGATAGATTGTCATTGCCGGTGTGGATTGAACAAATTTGGTTGCGACTCGAGGCTGATAGAGTGACCGCAGCCGGTCATCATGAAGATGCGATACGTTTTTTTGCATTGCTGCGAGAGGCAGAAATGCTGGGGGTAGGACTCAATATTGATTGGCTGCGTCAGCGACTGGATAGACTGTATGCGCGCCATCCTGCGGTTGCTGATGCTGTACAGCTCATGACGGTACATAAATCGAAGGGTTTACAATTTGATTACGTTTTCATGCCTGCGCTGCACAAGAGTGCGGCAGGCAATGATCGCGCCTTGCTGCGATGGCATCTCCATATTCAGGATGGACACTACAGCAACGATGTTGGCGGCCTGCTTATTGCCGCTGATGACCGTGCGGACAAACACGCTAACAGTTTATACAGTTACCTAAATTGGTTGCAAAGTGAGCGAGATGCAGCGGAATTACGGCGGCTTTTGTATGTGGGCATCACCCGAGCAAAATCTCGCGTTTGGCTGACGGGCGAGGCAGTCAGTGACCGTGATTGGCCAGCCTGGCCCAGTGCAAAAACACCGATGGGAATTTTGAGAACGGCTCTTGAGCCGGATGTTGTCTTTCATGATCTAGATGCGGAGCCTCTGGTGGCTGTCGATGAAACAACTATCGTCGATCATCAGTTTCTGCGTCGTTTACCCGATAGCTGCATGGGTACTCGTAAGCTATCTAGCGCCGCAATCACGCAAACACCCATGCCGATAACCGTCTATCGATCGAGTAATCGGGACGAGCGAATCTTGGGTATCGTTGTGCACCGAGTGTTAGAGCGCATAGCGGATGAAGTTCCAATACCGGAGGCAAGCAGCGAAGCAGTTAAAGGCGTTATCGAGCGAGGTCTGCGGCAAGCCGGGTTCTCGGCAGAACGTTTGCAGCCGTTACGGGAGCAAGCCGAGACGATGATTGGAGAAACACTCAATAGTGATGATGGTCGCTGGGTATTGAGTCCTCACCAGGATCCTCACAATGAGTGGGTGCTGTGGTCTGGTCGTCCAGAGCCACGCAAACGTATTATCGATCGAGCGTTTATTGATGCTCTCACCGATACTCGCTGGATTATTGACTATAAAACCAGCACGCCTCAGCCAGATGAAACCATGGAGTCGTTTTTGATCAGGGAAATAGAACATTATGGGGAGCAATTAGCTGACTATCATGGACTGCTAACGGCGCTGGAGGCCCAACAGCGACCTGTGAAATGTGCGCTTTTCTTCGTTGCACTCGGTCGATTGATCCCTGTCGAACCTAGGTCATTGTAGTGGTTGAGCCGATGCCGTTAGCTGTCAGTTTCTGGAGCGCACCTCCAAGGACGCATCCATCATGATAAACAATACCCAATCTGGGAACAGTCAATTTCGTCTGGGTATTACGCTGAGTCTGATCGCAAATTCGGTGTGGGGAGGGGCGGCATTTTATTGGTTACAGACTAGGCCGGTAAATTCTATTGATGTACTCGCCCATCGGGGTGCTTGGACCCTACCTGCTGTACTGTTAGTGCTCATTCTTTCTCGAAGAGTGTTCTCAACTGCACGCTTATTAAAGCAACCGAAGACCCTGTTCCTCATGTTGCTCGCGGCAGCGCTGATATCAGTGAATTGGGGCACATTTCTTTATGCGGTAACCCATGGCCATGCTACCGAGGCCAGCCTGGGTTATTTTCTATTGCCTATTCTTTCAGTACTACTGGGCATAGTGATTTTTGGTGAACGGCCCACGCTATCTCAGAAGGTAGCCATCGGTATGGCATTGGTTGCCATCGTCGTGCAGCTACTGGCGGTAGGCACTATCCCTATTATTTCTTTAACGCTATCGCTGTCCTTCGCTCTCTACGGGGCCATCCGTAAAAAAGTCCAAGCCGATGCTATTCAAGGGCTATTTATAGAATCATTGTTTTTATTTCCAGCGGGTCTGCTATGGATTTTGTTACATGATGGAGCCGGGTATGGGGCCTTTGGCTTACGGGTGGACGCTTTTCTTCTATTGTCGGGTGCATTCACGGCTATCCCCTTGATTACGCATGTGATGGCTTCCCGTCTGCTGCCATTGTCCACCGTTGGACTCATGTCGTATGTAGGGCCGTCGCTGCAGCTCATCGTTGCGCAATTTTTTCTTCACGAACAAACGCCAATACTCACTTTGCTGTCCTTCGCTATTGTCTGGTGTGGATTGGCATTTATTATCGGCGATAATATTCGCCGATACCGGCACCTGCGTAAGGTGGCCCAGCAAGACGTTTAATGATCCGCAGCTGTACTGATCGGTGTCACTAATAATGTGCGGCGTGGCGCTACTTGGGGGTATGCCGAAAAGACCGGCAAGTCTTGCTTCGCCTTAAAGAGCGCGAGCGAACCGAGCGTCCCAAGCCAGTGGGGACCGACGGTGATCCGATTGTGGTCAGCGCTGGATGTGAGGAAGATCATCCAATAGTTGTTGTGGGTCGAGCTCGCCAGAGTCAACTATTTCGATGATATCTATGCCTAACTCAGTGGCTTGGACACGCTCTCGAGAATCGCGTAGCACGACATGCTCTCCCACAAGGTGGTGTAAATCACTGATCGCCTGATTGAGCGAGGACAGTTTGTTGTCTTCGCCGGGTGGCCAAAGGCTCGCATCCAGAGCGAGCATGTGGGGACTGAGCGTTTGCAGTTGGGCAGTTGATCCTCTAGATGGGTGCACTTCACTGACACTGATTTGGCAACCGATTGATCGCAGGGTTCGCGCGAAGTCGGCTGCGCGATCTGCTTCGCGCAGCCGAGCAGAGTCCCGCAATTCTATGCACAGGCGATCCGTGCCTATTCCGCTGTCAGAAACTTCGCCTAATATGAAATCTAAGAACTCATTATGTAGCGCCGAGTCCGTCGATATTTTCACATGAAAGACGGGTAGCTCTCTGCCAGCGTTGACGATTTTTTCAGCGTAAGCGCAGGTGGCGTTTACCTTGACGCAATCCAGCGCTATCGATAGGGCGGCGGAATGATAGCCAGTCTGCTGGCTAACTTCTGCAGCTGCGTCGGCTGTACCATCGAGTAATACTTGAAAAACGTCTTCGCTCAAGCTCGGGTCGCCGGCTCGAGAACGTTGCACTCGGCGCAATGAAAATCGCGGCGGCATGTCGTCTTTCAGTCGCCCATACGTTTTACGGACTGCGCCAGCTAAATCTGTTTGGCGATTTTCCTGAGGTGCCACCACACCAATATTGGGAGATAACGATAGTCCGCGCTGTGCTGTCTCTGCGAGAGATTTCCAGAGGGCGTCTGCGTAATTGTACGTCGCGCTAATCACTGCAATGCCTATGCCCGCAGTGTCGGCCTCTCCCAATTGATCTTTAACGGCGGATTGAAGTTGTTCAATAGAGTCGGTTTGGACAACTAAGCCCCAGGTGCTTGGGGATAGCAACCCCCGTGCGTCGATGGTGAGGCCAGCCTTTTCCAGTAAGCCAATAATACGGAATGGGGCGTCTGGCGCATCTGCATGGATGGCTAATGCAGCATGGCTCGGGCCTTTTCGTCTGGCTCGGCGCAACATACTCTGGACTTGATCGATCAGCTCCGTTCGTGACAGCTCTTCACCCATACTTGCGCGATTAGTCGCAGTGAGATCAGCCTGTTTTTCCTCGAGGGTGGAAAATACGCTGCGCTCGACCACGGATAGCTGCTCTGATTGCTTTAGTGGGCGCATATTTTTGGCGAGAGCGCGGGCGAAAGCGATTAAATCGAAATCGTAAACTTTTTGCCCTTGTTCATTGGCTAATGCAAAGCGAGTCTCTGCCAGATTTATCCATATTAGCTGAAGATAACGCGAGCCCTGATGGGTGTCCGTTTCCATGAGCCAGGTATTAACGGCTAAGCTGCGTGCTCGCCGTACCCAGCGATTGAGCCGGGCTAGCAGCTTTAGCCGCTCTGAGAACTCAGGTTCGGCAAATAAAACGCGGTCACCATAGGTTGAATCGACAAATTCAATGTGGCCGTTGCCAAGCAGCTGTTCTTTTAACTGTTCGAGGAGCGGTTCGTATTCCGGGGTCAGTAATTCGCGTTCTTCAAGACACTGTCTCAGGGATCGAATAGCGCTAACTCGCTGTTCGGCGTCAAGCGTCGAGTCTCCTTGTAGCGCGCTATTAATAGTCTTAATCGTACTGAGAATAGTGGCGTATTGCTCGTCATCTTCGTCACGCAGTACTCGCAGTGTCAGGTCATCCCGCAACAGCTCTTTAATAATGCGATTTAAATGTCCTGCTACTGCTGTCTGAGGTATGGCGGCGTATAAATCGCGATTGACGCGTTGCAGTGCAATGTGCCGCCTCTCTTTGCCCTCTTCTGCGGCCACTTGGCGCTGAATATTACGCTGCTGTTGGCGCAACACCGTGAGGGCCAGCTCAGTCACTTTCTCCAGAGCATTATCGAACACGTCTAAGTCGCCGTCATAGTCCGCGCTTACGCGGCTAACAATGTCATTGAGGCGTTGCTCGATGCGCGCGTTCCTTTGCGGCGCTAGTGCTTGCAGCTCACTGAGTCGCTCAACAAGCAAACGTGCGGGGTGCTCCCTGTTACGGTAAAAATCAGGATCTGTCAGTGCCAACTGTGCCAGCGGCGGCTTCAATGCGTGAAAGCTATTGGTCAGTGAAGCGTTGGTCGCTATTGGGCTGGCGAGTGTTTCAAAGAGCTTATCAATTAGCGCTATGCTGCCCCGTAGAACCTCCCCCTCAGGGCCTAAGGTCTCCAGATCGAGTTGATCGCTCAGGGGTGCCGATGTTGATGACTGCTCAAGCCCTTGGCCCTGCAACAAAACAAGCTGACCCAGTAATGCCTCTGTTTTTTCTGCCAACTCGCTTGGACTCGATGGCTGATCAATTTGCAGGCCATAATCACCGGTGGAACGCAAGCGATTCAAGACATCGAGGTTAACCGTGGTCGCTGAAGACGATGAACCATGACTCGGCAGATAACTACTAACGCCCTGTTCAATCGCCAACTGATCGAGAAGGGATTGCGGTATTGGCTGCGCTTGGTTTGCTAACATGGCCTGATTCAGAAGTGCGTCGGATAAACGGAAGCCTTGTCCCTGACCATATTGCGATGCCTGCTGCGGACTGTGGGCAGGTTGACTCGATGCCATGTCACTCAGATAAGGCGATGTTTGATGCGCTTGTCCAGGACCTGGCTGAGTCATTGGGGCGAACTGAGGCCCGGCGACGTAAGGCCCCGGTGCTGCATAGCCGCCCCCATAATTGCCACCCTGTTGGCCTTGCGTTCCTCCAGTACTTGCTTGCGCATCGTCAGTCCGACCCTGTGACTGTGCTGCCGCCTTTTCTCGCTGAGACGCCTCGCTGAGCTGTGCAGGTGCTATTTTTGAACCACCGCTCTCTATCTCTTTCTCGACTCCGGGTAGCAGACCTTCCGACTCGAGTTTCTCGTTAATTTCTTTATACGTTCCTTTCAGCTCTGGTAGTAATTTGCGGGCAAAGGCTTTGTCCAGCTCATCAATAATCTCGGCTGATAGTTCCATCGGTTTGATGACCGAGCGGTAGGCGGTACACAGCTCACGCACGCCAAAGGGAAGCCGTAGTTTGGCAGGATCTGTGTCGATGATGATTGCCAACCGCATAGTGATAGCTTCCAGAGCAATCCAGTAACGCTCAGTGCCCAGTTTGACAATACGATCAATGGCTAAGTTATCCTCAAAATCACCGATATCAACAAGGTCGAGTTCACCGGATACGTCTTCTTGTTCCTCGCTGTCTATTACAATCAGATGGTTATAGCCAGCATCAATGTGTGTAAGGGTGTCAGCGACTAAGGTTTTTCCATGGGAATTCAACAGTGAAAACGCTTCAAAACACCGTGAACGGGAGTCTGACGTCAGCTGCGAGCTTGATGAGAGGTTGAATAAATGGTCGACTAACTCGCTGAACACTAATTTAATACGCGGTTCCAACCGACCTTGTACATAGCTCTTTAGCGCTATAATCCGAGGTTCTTGCGCAGCGAGTGTGTTTGCGTCTTGACTCATGGTGGCCTAATTATTTTCACTGCCGAGTTGAAAGCGCTATTGTCACTTTATCGCTGAGAAAGTGCTAGTGATTCAAGGAAAAATATAAGATGACCGCGATGCGTGACCTGATGGTGCATCCTGAATGGCTCCAAGCGTTGTCGGCGGAGTTTGACAAGCCGTATATGCAGGCACTGGACGATTTTTTGTGTGCGCAACGTACAGCAGGGAGACGCATTTATCCGCCGACGGAAGACATTTTTCGGGCCTTAAATAAAGCCCCCCCGAGTACTGTCCGTGTCGTTATATTGGGTCAAGACCCCTACCACGGTGCTGGGCAGGCACAGGGATTGTGTTTTTCTGTGGCCAGAGATCGGCAAATACCCCCTTCGCTACGAAACATCTTTCTTGAGCTGGCCGCTGACATAGCCTGCCCGTACCCCAGTCATGGATGTCTAGGCCACTGGGCAGAACAAGGAGTGCTGTTGCTCAACAGTGTTTTAACGGTGGAGCATGGTCTACCCGGGTCACACCATGCCAGAGGTTGGGAGCAGCTCACCAATGCCATCGTCGATTATATCAGTCGGCGCGCCCAGCCCACGGTCTTCATGCTCTGGGGTGCGCATGCGCAAAAGCAGGGGTTAGCTATTGATGCGGGTCGCCACAAGCTATTGACGGCGCCGCATCCGTCACCTCTTTCAGCACGTCGCGGCTTTTTTGGCTGCAGGCATTTCAGCGTGGCGAACCAATTTTTGCAGGCTCAGGGCTATGAGCCTATTGACTGGCAGTTAAAAGATTGAGGGATAGGCCTTAGAGGGCTGTGACACAGTCATCGCTGCCCTCTAGATACAATCCTCGCTCAAAGCCATCAGCAACAAGCTCGATAGCTAAGAGGGATTCTCCGGACATCGCGACTGAATTGACGACACTGCCGAGAGTCTTGGCATCACGATCGACGAGTTTAGTGCCGGGTGCAGGATTCATGTGGGTGGCGCACCGCGCTTGGTATAAGCGGCGTTTGGGTTTGCCACGCCAATGTAATCTGGCAATCACTTCTTGACCGGTATAGCAGCCTTTTTTGAAGTTCACCCAGCCGCTAAGGTCATAGTTGAGATCCTGAGGTAAATAACGTCCCATGGTCTCTGATACGATTCTCGCCTCACCGCGAGCAATGGCAGCGCCGTACCAAGCTCTACTATCAGTGCCCAGATCGAGCTTTGGCTGTTGTAACCACCACTCGCTCATGGGCCTCTCTTGATCTGGCTGTCGCCGCAGAACAAACCCACCGCCCACATCGTTGGACACCACAGCCGCTTCGTCCGGCAACAGCACGGCAGTATCGATACCCAGCCGCTCATGGTTTTCTTTGCCTATCAGCGCCGCGACTTGGTATTCGGAGATGGTCAAATCAGCCTTCGAAAACATGAGGTATTTTCGTAGATGTTCAAGGAGTGGCGTTGTCAGGCTGTGCTGGGTACGTAACAAAATAATCTCTGGGTCAATCACTAGTGCCAGAAAATCTGCCAGTACTCGTCCCTTAAGGTCGCAGAAAGCACCACCCACCATTGTCATTGGCTGAGCCTTGACAAAATCCGCGGTGGTTTGGCCCTGAAGGAACTGGCTGCCATCCGGGCCGCTCAGATGTAAGATGACTTCTCCAGATAAACCCGTGGCTATTGTCGGTTGCTGGGAAATAGATTCGCTCATCGAGTACTCCAGAGTGGCAGTGAGGTGGATTGATCTATGTTAACGTTAGGTTGGCCACAAAGGCCAATAATCAGCGCTGCTACTAAACGGACACTCCCATGACCGATGATCAAGACTTCAACCGCATGCGCTGGGCAAGTCGCCGCGGGTTACTCGAGTTAGATCTATTGCTCGCTCCTTTTGTCGAGGCGCAGTATCGCGATTTGGACGATCAACAAAAGCAGGATTTTCGCCGACTTGTTGAGGAGCAAGACCAAGATATCCTGAACTGGATTATGGGTCGGGAGCCCGTGAAGGACAGTGTTTTGTTGGCAATAGTGGCGAGTATTCGTGCCCATAATGACGCAAAGCTTAATGATCCAAGCACCCCCTAAATGCTGCTGTCGTAGCGCGGTAGCTTTAGGAGAGGACTGGCTAGGCTATTTTTTAACGGCGAATTAGCGGGCACCAATATGGTGTTCTCAGCTAGGCTGTTGGTGTCGGGGTAGTCACTGTTGAAGTGTAGGCCACGACTTTCTTTGCGATGGAGGGCGCAGTCAATCATCAGTGCCGCCACCTGACTGAGATTGCGCAGTTCCAAGAGCGGCCGACTGATAACAAAGCGGCGGTAGAAATCATTAATTTCATCCTGCATCAGCTTGACGGTGCCGCGTGCATATTGCAAACGGCGCTCGCTTCTAACAATGCCTACATAATCCCACATAAGACCCCGTAAAGCCCGCCAATTATGTTTAATGACGACATTTTCATCGGAGCTTCGCACCAAACTGTCGTCCCACAGTGGCAGCGATTTTTGCACCGAGGAGGGACGCTGTGCGGCAATATGTGCGGCGGCAGCAGTCGCATAGACAAAGCACTCCAATAGGGAGTTACTGGCCATGCGATTTGCGCCGTGCAGGCCTGTGCAGGCTGTCTCGCCAATCACGTATAACCCCTGTAAATCGCTGGCGCCATGTTGATCGACTACCACACCCCCACAGGTGTAATGGGCCGCTGGTACGACGGGCACCGGCTCTTGGGTGATATCGATTCCCAGTGATAAGCAGCGCGCATACACCGTTGGAAAGTGTGACTTCACGAAATGACTGTCCCGGTGACTAATGTCGAGATAGACGCATTCAAGCCCCAAGCGTTTCATCTCATGATCAATAGCTCGTGCGACGATGTCTCTAGGCGCTAACTCCTCCTGCTCATGAAATCGGGGCATAAATCGCTCGCCGCTCGGCAGCGTCAGTATGGCACCTTCACCCCGTAATGCCTCGGTAATCAGGAATGACTTTGCCTTGGGGTGGTAAAGGCAGGTGGGGTGAAACTGATTGAACTCCAGGTTGGCAATGCGGCAGCCAGCACGCCATGCAATGGCAATGCCATCACCGCTCGCACCATCGGGATTCGACGTATATTGGTACGCCTTACTGGCACCTCCTGTCGCCATGACCACGGCCCGTGCACCCATTGCGGTTACTTCGTTGGTGGCAGTGTTTAGTACCCACGCACCCACGCAGCGATCGGCCTCTCGAATAAGGTCGACGGCACATCGCTCCGTCAGTAAATGAATATTGCTGGTTTCTTTAGCCCGAGCGGTCAAGACTTCGGCAATGGCGCGTCCGGTACGATCTGCTGAGTGAACAATTCGCCTGTGGCTATGTCCTCCCTCCATGGTGAGGTGGAACTCTCGAAATTCATCGTCAGGTTGATCTTCGCGTAAATCGAACTCAACTCCCTGAGTCATCAACCAGTCGACAACGTTTCTGCTGCGGCTAACACTGTAGCGAACAGCGGGCTCATGGCATAATCCGGCCCCCGCAACCAGGGTGTCATTAACGTGCGCGTCAATACTGTCTCTATCGTGTAACACCGCGGCCATACCGCCTTGGGCCCAGAATGTTGATCCAGAGGCTAGGTTCCCCTTCGACAGTATGGCGCAACTGACGTCTGATGGCAGCTGAAGTGCTAAACTTAGGCCAGCAGCGCCACTGCCAATAATGAGCACGTCGTAGTGCAGTGATTGATTCATCGATTAAGCCCTGATAATGAGTGGCAGAAAAGTGGCATAATTTACGGACTTTGGCGCCAATTGGGAACTTTGG
>DGPA01000027.1:98281-119748 GCA_002389505.1 Halieaceae bacterium UBA4452 | reverse complement strand
TAAAAAAGCTGCCGTCAACAAGGCACCCGCTAAAAAAGCTGCCGTCAACAAGGCACCCGCTAAAAAGCCAGTGGCCAAAAAAGCGGTGGCTAAAAAAGGCCTTGCCCGCAATGTGGCGCGAGCTGTCGGTGCCGTGCAGCGCTTTGACGACTTTACGCCCTATAAAGCTAGCCGTGGCGAGTCATATATGAACGATGAGCAACTAGAGCACTTCAAAAACCTGCTACTGACTTGGCGCTTTGAGCTCGTTGATGAGGTGAGTCGCACATTGAATCATATGCGCGACGAAGCAGCTAACTTTCCAGATCCTACCGATCGTGCTACTCAAGAAGAGGAGTTTAGTCTTGAATTAAGAACCCGCGATCGCGAACGCAAACTTATTAAGAAAATTGATAAGACGCTTGAACGCATTAAAGATGACGATTACGGTTTTTGCGATGCCTGTGGTATTGACATCGGTGTGCATCGATTAGAGGCTCGTCCCACAGCGACCGAATGCATTGATTGCAAAACCCTTGCAGAGATCAAAGAAAAGCAAGAACGGGGCTAAGCGCATCCCGACCGCCGAGTCCATAACCCCTTTGGCGCATGACATACCCTATGTTGGCCGCTTTGCCCCCTCACCCACCGGCCCGCTACACGCGGGCTCGTTGGTAGCTGCCCTAGCCAGTTACCTCGACGCAAAGGCCCACTCAGGACGCTGGCTAGTGCGTATTGATGACATTGACCCACCGCGAGAAATGGCAGGTGCCGGACATGACATCATCAACGTGCTGATCGCTCATTCCCTACATCCCGATCGCGTCGACCACCAGAGTCACCACGGACAGCGATACACCGAGGCGCTCGAGCAGCTTCAAGAGCGAGGGTTAGTATATGCCTGTAAGTGCACCCGCAATAATGTCGCCCCTGGCGGGGTGTGTATTAGTGATTGCGACTCCCGCGCTTACGGGAATGATGAGCAGGTAAGCCTTCGCATTCGAGTACCACGCGAGACCACCATTCACTTTGACGACCTCATACTCAGCCGCCAACGCTGCTTATTGGGACAGCAACAAGCGAATTTTATTTTGCGTCGTAAAGATGGCCTTTACGCCTACCAACTTGCCGCAGCGTGTGATGATGCGCGCGACATTAGTCACGTTATTCGTGGCGTCGACTTGCTGGAATCCACTCCCCAACAACTGTTTTTACAAGAAATTCTCGGCTTACCCTCGCCACAATATGGCCATCTACCCATCGTTTGCGGATCGGATGGCCAAAAACTCAGCAAGCAAACAGGCGCCACAGCCCTGTCTACTGAATCTCCCCTGGCTAATCTATGCGCAGCAGCGCATCATTTAGGCCTTCCCCAAGCGCCCTCCAGCATCAGCAGTCCAGCGGACTTCCTTCGGTGGAGCGTTACTCAATGGCATAGGGAGAGTGTGAAAAGGTAACACTTTTGTCATTTTGTTACTGTTGCTGTTACTGTACAGTGGTGCAAGCACGTACGTTTTTATGTGGAGCCCACATTCATGCCACACGTTCTATTGGTAGACGACGAACCCTCGCAACGACAATCACTTCGGAAGATTCTTGAATCCCAAGGCATCAAGGTCGCCGAAGCCGACAGTGTTAATGCAGTGAGCACCGGGGTTAACCTGCTCGACTTTAATCTCGTCATCACAGAACTGCGGCTACCCGATATACCGGGTAGTGAGTTGATTCAACTAGCCCACCCCATTCCCGTCATCGTGATGACTAACTACGCCAGTCTGCGCTCTGCAGTCGATGCCATGAAAAAGGGCGCTGTCGATTATCTCGCCAAGCCCTGCTCAGCAGTGGATCTACTGGCCGTTGTCCAAGAAGCGTTAACGACATATCCCTTGGTTGCTAGTCATCAGAACCCTCAGGCAGCAACGGACAAAAGCGGTGCGGCGCAAAGCAGCTATTTTGAAGGCACCTGTCCGTCGTTGAAACAACTTAACACCAATGTTAAAAAAGTCGCCCAAACTGACTCTACCGTGCTGATTTTAGGTGAGACGGGCACAGGAAAAGAGTTGACCGCCCGACAGGTGCACGAGGCCAGTCACCGGGCTAACCGCAGAATGGTGGCAGTGAACTGCGCCGCCATTCCCGATTCATTGATCGAATCGGAGCTGTTTGGCTACGAAAAAGGCGCTTTCACCGGCGCCAACACCAATCGTATTGGTCTTATCGAAGCGGCGGACGGCGGCACATTGTTCCTAGATGAAATTGGCGAACTGCCGCTAGCGGCGCAAGCGCGGCTGCTGCGCTTTATTCAGGAAGGAGAAATACGAAGGATAGGTGCTGTTACCAGCAAACGTGTTGACGTGCGCTTGATTTGTGCTACGCACAGGGATCTCTCAGCGCTGGCGCAAATCAATGAGTTTCGACAGGATTTATACTACCGTATTAACGTCTTACCCCTGAAAGTACCGCCCCTGAGAGAGCGGGGTAATGATATTCGCGCCATGGCTGAATGGTTTGCGGCCGCCGTGGCGCAGCGCCTCGATCGACCTAAGCGTCTTCTCAGTGACGATGCTCTTGATTCGCTATTGCGGTACCGTTGGCCAGGCAATGTGCGAGAGCTGGAACACGCGATTGAGCGGGGCGTCGTCATGGCCGACAGGGCGGAGATTGGCATCAATGATTTAGGCTTACCACAGCCCTTAGGACAGGGTTACGTGGCACCGGTAGCCGAGCTGCCACTAGCGGTCACTCCGTCCTTGGCCCAAGGACCGGCGCCGGCCACTGATGATGAGCTATCGCTTGAAGATTACTTCCAACGGTTTGTCCTAGAGCACCAAGATTCCATGTCAGAAACCGAGCTCGCCAAAAAATTGGGGATCAGCCGCAAGTGCCTATGGGAGCGTCGACAGCGACTCGACATGCCACGAAAAAAAATACTAAAGCAGCAGCACGGTTAACGCCCTGTCACTAAACGCCACCATAGGTAACGTCGCCAGTGGGGAAAGGTAACAAAAAGCATTTGTATGAGGGGCGAGTAGTTCAAACACTAGTGCTGAAAAATCATAAGTCTTTGATTATAAATATTTTTTATTTCGTGGCACAAAGAATGCATCAGTTTAACAAGAGCTGAAATAATAATAACTGGCCTAACAAAAATAATAAGCGTTACAACGGACCTGGGTGGGGAAGATTTCTTCCCCATGTTTCGTTATAGACTACGCTGAAACACTAAAGTTCCATTCAATTGACAATTACCCTCCCCACTGGCGTCGTAACTTAGTAGACTTCAGCTCTGCCATCATTCCAGAAAAAGGGCGTTTTTTTGAGGGTTATCACCGAAGACAGGCATGCCATTAACCAGGCAGCCATTAGCCGCGCTGCGCTCACTATTGTTCATCGCCTGCGGGAGGCTGGGTTCGACGCCTATCTCGTCGGGGGTGCGGTGCGTGATCTACTGATTAACGGTAAACCCAAAGATTTCGATATCGCGACCAGCGCTACGCCAGAGCAGACCAAAGCACTATTTAGAAGCGCGCGCATCATTGGTCGTCGCTTTCAAATTGTCCATGTTCGTCAAGGGCGAGAAATCATCGAGGTCACGACCTACCGAGGGCATCATACCAGTGATGATGCGAAGCCATCGACGAGCAAGCAATCCGATAAAGGTTTGCTATTGCGCGATAATGTCTATGGGTCTCTGGAAGATGATGCTAAACGCCGTGACCTCACCGTTAATGCCATGTATTACGATCCCGACAACGAGACAATACTCGATCAACAAAGCGGCCTAGAAGACATCGAAGCACGACTCATACGTATTATTGGCAATCCCGTCACTCGCTACCAAGAAGATCCTGTACGCATGCTGCGCGTCGTTCGCTTTTCAGCACGATTACAATTTGATATCGAATCTAACACGGCGGATGCCATCGCGACCTGTGCGCCATTACTGAACGAAATACCGTCGGCGCGGTTATTTGATGAGTTTCTTAAATTGTTTATGTCAGGGCATGCCCACAGCACGTTTTTACTGCTGTGTGACTATCATTTGTTAGCCTACCTTATCTCTGGGGCTGCTGAGTGCGTCGCAGAAGATGCGCCCAGTAAAACATTGGTCAAAGCGGCTATGGGTAATACCGATGCACGGGTTCGACAAAATCGGCCGGTCACGCCCGCATTTCTATTGGCGGCTATGCTCTGGCCTGCAGTGCGACATCGCAGCGACGCATTGCAGCAAGCTGGTGAGGCCCCCAATCAAGCGATCAATAGTGCGGGACAACAGGTCAGTGCAGAAACCTGCCTGCGCCTGGCAATTCCCAAACGATTTTCTATCCCCATGCGTGAAATCTGGGAAATGCAGCCTAAACTGGAGGCGCGAAAATCGAAACAAATATTGAACATCATGAGCCAACGACGCTTCAGGGCGGCTTACGATCTACTGTTGTTGCGAGAGCAAGCGGGCGCAACGCTTGATCACTGTGGTGACTTTTGGACAGAGCAGCAGCGACTACACCCTGATGTCGTCGGCTCCGCCCCTGATAAAGAGCAGTTCAAATCCCGTCGTAAGCCACGCCAACGGAATCGCCAGTGATGACTGCCTACATAGGCTTGGGCGCCAATATGGGTAATCCCCTAGATCAGCTACAACAGGCCATAGATGCCTGCTCTGCTCTACCTAGCACCGCCATTACTCAACTTTCTGGAGTGTACCAGTCGCCGCCAATGGGGCCTCAAGACCAACCTGATTTCTATAACGCCTGCGCGGCATTGGAGACACATCTGACGGCCCATCAGTTACTGACTGAGCTACAGGGAATTGAGCGCACTATGGGGCGCATTAAACGCAGGCATTGGGGCGAGCGATGTATCGACCTAGACCTCCTTCTCTATGGCGAATTGGTACATGACTGTGCCACATTAACGCTCCCTCATCCTGGCCTGAAGGATCGAGACTTTGTCCTAATGCCCCTTTTAGACCTCCTAGAGGGATCTGTATCCATTGGCGGTTTCGGGTCACTCGATACACTGATCGGTCAGTGCACTGCATCGACCTGCGTCAAGCTACCCCACCGACTACTGAGTCCGCTTAACGATTTAGGACAACGACATGTCTGACAATACACCTGCTACTCTTGAGTTAGATATGCGGGGCCGAAAACCTCCGGGCTATATTGCTATCGAAGGGCCTATCGGGGTGGGTAAAACCACTCTTGCACAACGGCTAGCTAGACAATTTAATTATGACGTGTTGCTTGAAGAAGCTGACGACAACCCCTTTCTTGAGCGCTTTTATCAAAATAAAGCGGAAGCAGCACTCGCAACACAGCTTTTCTTCCTTTTTCAGCGAGCGCAAAAAATTCAAGATTTGCGCCAAAAAGACATCTTTGAGCCTGTTCGAGTCTCTGACTTTCTTATTGAAAAGGATCCGCTATTCGCCCGGGTAAACCTCGATAGTGATGAATACACCCTCTACGATAAAGTGTACAAACAGCTCACCATTGATGCCCCAATACCCGATTTAGTGATCTATCTTCAGGCCTCACCCGATCGACTACTGGAGCGCATTGAGCGGCGAGGTATAGCCCGTGAGGGCCGCATTGATAAACACTATCTTGAGCAGCTCAATGAGGTTTACAGCGATTTTTTTCACTATTACGATGTTGCACCCCTGTTAATTGTTAACGCCAACGAAATAGATTTAGCACGAGGTGAGTCAGATTTTGTGCAGCTGGTGGACTATTTGCTGGACATACGCAGCGGTAGACACTATTTCAACCCCACCTTCTTCGGGTAAGCTGTCTGTCGTCAAGCGCAAACGTTACTTACATTCTCTCCAAGGACCACTCATGAGTAAGCGCGTAACCATCAGCACCCTAGACGCCATGAAAGCCGCTGGCGAAAAGTTCGTTATGATTACCGCCTATGATGCGACGTTCGCACGGCTGGTGAGTGAAGCCGGAGCGGAAACCATCTTGGTCGGTGATTCACTCGGCATGGTGTTGCAGGGACACGATACCACCATCCCGGTGACGCTAGAGGACATGGTCTATCACACCACGTGTGTGTGCAGAGCCCAACCGCACTCCCTTATCGTTGCTGATATGCCCTTTATGACTTACGAGACGACTGAGAGAGCACTCGCGTCGGGGGCGGCGCTTATGCAGGCGGGTGCGCAAATGATAAAACTCGAGGGCGGCGTATGGCTCAGCGACAGCATTCATCAATTGGTCGAACGAGGCATTCCCGTCTGCGCTCACTTAGGGCTAACACCGCAGAGCGTCAACGTGTTCGGTGGCTACCGAGTCCAAGGTAGAACCCCCAAAGAAGCCAAATCTATTCTCGCCGACGCGGTTGAGATTCAGGATGCGGGTGCGAGCATAGTACTGCTCGAGTGTGTTCCTGAAAATCTCGCTGCGGATATCAGTTCGAAGCTGGACATCCCCGTGATTGGTATTGGTGCGGGTGCGGGTACAGATGCACAGGTGCTGGTCCTCCACGATATGCTCGGCCTTACTGAAAAACCCCCGAAGTTCGTAGAAAACTTCATGGCCGAGCAGACATCAGTAAAAGATGCGCTAAAAGCCTTCGTTGAAGCCGTCAAATCAGGTAAATATCCTCGCGCAGAACACGCTTACCAGTAAATCTGAAGGCCGATTATGCAGGTCATTACCGACAACGAGCAGCTTTCAGTCCACACGCATCAATTGAAAGCATTGGGCGGTAACATCGCATTCGTCCCAACGATGGGTAATCTTCATGCCGGCCACTTAGCGCTGGTGAGGGCGGCCAAAAATCTGGCCACCACAGTCATTGTATCGATCTTTGTCAATCCAAAACAATTTGCTGCAAACGAAGATCTCAGTGCTTATCCGCGTACGTTGGAGGCCGATATGGAGCACTTACACCACCTCGGCGCGGATGTTGTATTCACCCCAAGCGAGCACGCTATTTACCCCGAGGGCGTTGAAACCCTCACGACTGTTTCCGTGCCCGGGCTTACCGACGTGCTTTGCGGTGCTAGCCGCCCGGGCCATTTTGATGGTGTGTCGACTGTTGTCTGCAAGCTATTGAACGTGGTCAGTCCCGACGTTGCGGTCTTTGGCGAAAAAGATTTACAGCAGTTACTACTTATTCAAAAAATGGTTCGCGATCTCGCCATGGCAATAGAAATTGTCGGTATTCCAACTGTGCGTGCTGATGATGGATTAGCCCTAAGCTCTCGCAATAGCTATTTAACCGCCGATGAACGCATCATCGCACCGGCCCTGTATGAAACTCTCCAACAACTGTCTGGCGCGATAAAAGCCGGTCGACGTGACTATAGCGCGCTATGTGACCATGCCAGAGAGCAGCTAAATAAGCAGCGTTTTCAAGTGGATTATCTTGAAATAAGGCGCTGCTCTGACCTTATGTCTGCAGATCACAATGACACCCAACTCGCACTCTTTGTCGCGGCCACACTGGGAAGCACCCGTCTCATTGACAATGTGCAGATAAACCTCAATCCCCAAGCAGCTCAATAAATACCAGAGAAGCCTCGCCAAAGTAAGCCGACCCGCCCGTCACTGCCACGACGCGTAAGCGGTCTGCTGGGGTGGGTGCTTGTTTGAAGGTATGAAACCATCGACGATGCTCACTGTCGACAGGGTTCGCCAGTAAAGGGGGTAAATCACCCTCCGACGACAATCCCAACAATAGCGATTCCAGCGGCAGCGCGGAGCTAATACTGACTCCTCGCGCGGGGTTCAACGTGACGGTCAGCGTAAAATCGCCATTACTCAGCTGACATGTCCCGCCAGCATAACGGCAACCAGAACGCTCTAGCAGGGGGTATGACTCGCCCAAGCGGGCTACCTGAGAGACTTTGTCGGTCGTACCGACCAGCAGTTCAACCCCATACCATGCCAGCACCGCCAATACCGGGGCTACAAGTAACGCCAGCACCACATGCCTATTGCTGAGTAGTGAAGTGATCGTGCTCACAAGCTCGCTATTGCTTCCCCATTACCATCACCATTTTGTCTGCGTGATTCACGTTAAGGGTGGATGACCGCCACATCTGACCCCATGGGTATACGTATATCCTCCACCAGAGCCTGAATGCGTTCGGGTGGCGCTGACGTCAGCTGACTCACCAGTAACGCAACCGAGAAGTTCACAATGGCACCAAACACACCGAAAGCATTGGGTTCAATGCCAAAAAACCAATGTGGCGCCAAATGCTCCAAGTAAGTCCAATCAGCAACAAACATAATCCCTTTGTGCTGGAAGACATAGAATAAGGTCACACCAATGCCCGATAACATACCGGCAATAGCCCCTTCTCGAGTCACTGTTTTAGAGAAGATGCCCATCATGAGTGCAGGAAAAATAGACGAGGCCGCCAAGCCAAAGGCCAATGCGACTGTACCCGCAGCAAACCCCGGGGGGTGTAATCCCAGGTAACCCGCCCCAGCAATAGCCGCTGCCATGGCACAGCGAGAGGCATTGAGCTCAGCTTTCTCCGAGATATTAGGCATGAAAGTACCCTTTAATAAGTCATGAGAGATAGCTGAGGAAATGGCGAGCAATAAACCGGCTGCCGTAGACAGCGCCGCTGCAAGGCCACCCGCCGCTACCAAGGCAATGACCCAATTCGGTAACTGAGCAATCTCGGGGTTTGCTAGCACCAAAATATCCCTATCAAGCTTTACTAATTCATTCGTTTCAGCATCTGCACTGTATTGAATCCGACCATCGCCATTTTTATCTTCAATCACCAACAGACCTGTATTTTCCCAATTGCGAAACCAATCAGGGCGCTCATCTATTTTCAAGTATTCTCCGGGTGATGGCTCAATGGTTTGCATGATATTTAAGCGTGCCATAGCCGCGACGGCCGGAGCGGTGGTATAGAGAATGGCAATAAAGACTAAAGCCCATCCCGCAGAACTTCGGGCATCTTTTACTGTAGGCACCGTAAAGAAACGGATAATCACATGCGGAAGCCCCGCCGTGCCAATCATCAGGGACGCCGTGTAGGCAAACATATTCAACGAGCTGATCCGGGTCTGGGTGGTGTATTGGGAAAAGCCCAACATTTGTACGGTCTGATCGAGTTTATCGAGCAGGTAGGTATCGGTGCCGACCAGCGTACTGCCCAGCCCCAACTGCGGAATAGGGTTCCCCGTCAACTGCAGGCTAATAAATATCGCAGGAATGGTGTACGCCAGAATCAACACGCAATACTGTGCTATTTGAGTGTAGGTAATTCCCTTCATGCCACCTAGCACCGCGTAGAAAAATACAATGACCATACCGGTATACAAACCGGTGGCGTAATCGGTCTCCAGAAATCGAGAAAAGGCAACGCCAATCCCCTTCATTTGACCAATAACATAGGTCACCGAACAGATAATTAAACACAGCACCGCAACAATACGGGCGGTGTCAGAGTAGAACCGATCGCCGATAAATTCGGGAACGGTGAACTTGCCATATTTTCGCAAGTACGGTGCCACCAACATCGCGAGAATGACATAACCTCCCGTCCAACCCATCAAGAACACCGAGCCGCCGTAGCCCATGAATGCGATCAGCCCCGCCATGCCAATAAACGAGGCCGCCGACATCCAATCTGCTGCAGTGGCCATGCCATTGGCAATAGGGTGAATGCCTCCACCCGCCACATAGAATTCTTTGGTTGAGCCAGCTCGGGCCCATATGGCAATGCCCAAGTAGACGGCAAAGGTAAAGCCGACAACGAGGTAGGTAGTCGTCGTAAGATCCATCAGTTGCGCTCCTCGACATCGAACGCCTGATCTAACTTGTGCATGGCGCGAGCGTAATAAAAAATGAGCGCAATAAACGTGTAAATCGAACCCTGCTGGGCAAACCAAAACCCCAGCTTGTAGCCACCCACCTGTATGTGATTGAGCACGTCAACCAACAGCACACCGCCACCAAAGCTGACGATGAACCAGACGGAGGCAAGCTTAAGCATGAGCAGTTTATTTCTTCGCCAATACTCCTTGGCGCGGCTTTCTGACAAATGAGACATTATTCTCCTCCAATGGACATTGCCTTGGTCACAGCAGCTATCATAGTCTGACCCTAAGGGTCAGTGCCAATAGACACTCGGCAAATTTGACCACTGTGTGGCCGGCCTCATGAAATGAACTCGACCCAATGAGTGCCCCAAGAACTGAAACTTGACCTAGGTGGGTTTTCTAGGCTGTCCCAGTGCTAACTGATAAACTCTAGTCAATCGAAATGTGGAGAGTATCGATGTCCGACGATGGCAGCTACCCGGTTCCTAAGGCATTTTTTGGGGCACATGTTACCCCTGAAAAATATACCGCTATGTACCGGCAATCCTTGGATGACCCTGAAAATTTTTGGTCTGAGCAAGCTCGTGAGTTCCTGACCTGGGACCACGAGTGGTCGAAAATCGCTGATAACGATATCCGTCAGGGCAGGGCTCACTGGTTTATTGGTGGCAAGCTCAACGTGTCTGTGAACTGTATAGATCGCCACCTCCCAAGTCGCGCTGAACAAACGGCGCTCATTTGGGAGGGGGACGATCCTAGTCAAAGCGCGCATATAAGCTTCGCAGAGCTAAAAGATAAGGTCTGTCGTTTGGCTAATGTTATGCGCGACCGGGGTGTCCAAAAGGGTGATCGAGTGTGTATTTATTTGCCAATGATCCCCGAGGCCGCGTATGCCATGCTCGCCTGTGCGCGAATTGGTGCGGTGCACTCGGTGGTGTTTGGCGGATTCTCTCCCGAAGCGCTCCAGAACCGTATTAATGATGCCTCCTGTCGCCTAGTCATCACCGCTGACGAAGGCATCCGCGGCGGTAAAAAAATACCGCTAAAAGCCAATGTGGATACCGCCTTAGCGAGCTGCCCATCCGTTGACTCGGTCATTGTCGTCAAACACAGCAACGGCCCAGTTGCCTGGTCAGACGGTCGCGATATCTGCTACCACAGCGCCACAACCATGGCAGCCAGTGACTGTGAGCCAGAAAGCATGGATGCAGAGGATCCGCTTTTCATCTTGTATACCTCAGGCTCTACCGGCAGCCCAAAAGGGGTCCTTCATACCACTGGAGGCTATCTTTTGCAGGCTGCGATGACCTTCAAATATGTCTTCGATTATCAGGACGGTGAGATTTGGTGGTGCACCGCAGATGTGGGCTGGGTCACTGGCCACACCTACATCGTTTATGGACCGCTTGCGAACGGCGCCACATCACTGATGTTTGAGGGGGTACCGACTTATCCCGATGCGGGTCGTTTTTGGGACGTTGTCGATAAACATCAGGTTAATCTGTTCTTCACTGCACCAACAGCCATTCGAGCACTGCAAGCCATGGGTGATACGCCAGTCACCACGCGCTCCCGCGCCAGTTTAAGGGTCCTCGGGTCTGTTGGCGAGCCCATTAATCCCGAAGCGTGGGAGTGGTATCACGCCGTGGTCGGGGACGGGCGCTGTCCTATTGTCGACACCTGGTGGCAGACCGAGACTGGCGGCATCATGATTACCCCCCTGCCGGGTGTTCATCCGCTGAAGCCCGGCTATGCAGGTTTTCCATTCTTTGGTGTCGTCCCGGTATTACTCAATGAAAAAGGCGAGGAGCTTCAAGGCGCCACCGAGGGCTACCTGGCCATTAAGCAGTCTTGGCCGGGTCAGATACGGACGGTATATGGAGACCATCAGCGCATGCTCGATACCTACTTTAGCCCCTTTCCGGGTTACTACTTTACCGGCGATGGCGCGCTGCGAGATAGTGACGGTTATCTGCGCATTACCGGTCGAGTCGACGACGTCCTCAATGTGTCAGGACACCGCATGGGCACCGCCGAGATTGAAAGCGCGCTCGGCAGGCACGAGCTGATTGCCGAGGCGGCAGTCGTGGGCTTTCCTCACGATATTAAGGGGCAAGGGATTTACGCCTATGTCACCCCCATGGTGGGTACAGATCCCAGTGAAGAGCTCCGCCAACAACTCTCGGATCTGTGTGTGACAGAAATCGGCGCCATAGCCAAGCCCGACGTCATCCAGTGGGCTCCCGGGTTACCGAAGACTCGCTCGGGAAAAATCATGCGGCGCATTCTGCGCAAGATAGCCGAAAATGACCTGAGTCATCTGGGTGATACATCAACATTGGCAGATCCGTCGGTGGTCGACGATCTCATCGCCCACCGCAAACCCTGATAGGTCACACGTAGAAACAGGAGTCACCTAGGCCGTTACAGGGGCCGCTAATCAAGGTGATTTTTAGGTCAAAAAAAACCGCTGCCATCTCTGGCGGCGGTTTTTTTAGCAGCGCTAGACCCTTGCCTAACTCCGCGAGGGCGTCACCTTATTTTACTCGGCGCTGAGGTCTTCTACCTCTGCATCTCCAGCGTCTTCTGCGACTTCTTTCATTGACAGCTTAATACGCCCACGCTGATCAACGTCAAGTACTTTGACCTTCACCGTCTGGCCCTCTGAAAGATAATCGGAGACATTTTCGACGCGCTCTTCGGCAATCTGTGAAATATGAACCAACCCATCTTTGCCTGGCAAGATATTGATAAACGCACCGAAATCGACGATTCGAGCGACCGTGCCCTCATAAATAGCGCCCACTTCGGCTTCCGCGGTAATTGCCATAATCATATCGACTGCTTTGTCACGGGCATGCTGGTTTTGACCGAACACCTTAACCGTGCCATCGTCATTGATATCGACCGTAGCACCTGAATCTTCGGTAATTTGGCGAATAGTGGCGCCACCCTTACCAATAATGTCGCGAATCTTGTCTGAATCGACCTTCAGAGCAATCATGCTAGGTGCATTTTCAGAGGTGATTTCACGGGGTTTATCGAGCACGGCATTCATCTGGCCCAAAATGTGCAAACGCGCCTGCTGCGCCTGCTCGAGGGCAACCTCCATGATCTGCTCGTTAATACCCTCAATTTTGATATCCATCTGCAACGCCGTGATGCCCTCAGCGGTACCGGCTACCTTAAAGTCCATGTCACCGAGATGGTCTTCATCACCTAAGATATCGGTGAGCACCGCAAACTGGTTATTCTCCTTCACCAACCCCATGGCAATGCCTGCCACCGGTGCTTTCAGAGGGACACCCGCGGCCATGAGAGCTTGCGAACCCACACAGACGGATGCCATTGAGCTTGAGCCATTTGACTCAGTGATTTCTGAGACCAAGCGAATGGTGTAAGGGAACGCCTCTTCGCTGGGTAGTACCGCCGCAAGACCACGGCGTGCAAGACGTCCATGGCCAACCTCTCGACGACCTGTAGCGCCAATGCGACCCGCCTCGCCGACCGAGTATGGAGGGAAATTGTAATGCAACATAAAGGGATCACGTCGCTCACCCTCGAGGGCGTCAATAATCTGTGCATCGCGTGTCGAACCCAAGGTGACAGCGCCAATCGCTTGCGTTTCGCCCCGAGTAAATAGCGCAGAGCCATGTACCATGGGTAAAATATCAACTTCACACTCAATAGCACGGACAGTACGTGAATCGCGACCGTCAATCCGTGGCTCACCCGCTAAAATACGCTGGCGAACAATAGTTTTCTCCATCGATTTAAAGATATCTTTAATGTCATCGCTAGATGCGCTTC
Organism: Halieaceae bacterium UBA4452; assembly: GCA_002389505.1. Lineage (GTDB taxonomy): Bacteria > Pseudomonadota > Gammaproteobacteria > Pseudomonadales > Halieaceae > Luminiphilus. Next base: position 106,156 of record DGPA01000027.1, on the reverse strand, counting down.
CTTCGGTGGCCAGCTTGTCGATGACGGCATCCCGGATCTGCCTCACCCGCTCATAGCGCACGGCCTTCTCGGTAATGCGATAAGCCTCACCGAGTGCTGATTTAGCTTCCGCTTCCACCGCTGCGAGAAGTTCTGCATCAAAGGGTGCTGCTTGCCATTCCCAGCGCGGCTTGCCCGCTTCGGCGACGAGTTCGTTAATCGCCTTAACAACTGCCTGCATCTCTTGATGGGCGAAAAGCACCGCACCGAGCATCTGATCTTCAGATAATTCTTTTGCCTGCGACTCGACCATAAGTACCGCGTCAGCGGTTCCCGCAACAATCATATCGAGTTCGCTGCCGGCCAGTTGTGCATAGCTTGGATTGAGGATGTAGCCTGTCTCCGCGTCAAACCCGACGCGTGCACCACCAATTGGACCGTTGAATGGACAGCCTGATAGCGCCAGCGCAGCTGACGTGCCAATCATGGCAGGGATATCAGGGTCGGTATCTTTACCGGCTGACATTACCGTACAAACCACCTGCACCTCGTTCATGAACCCAGCTGGGAACAAGGGGCGAATAGGTCGATCGATAAGACGTGAGGTCAGGGTTTCTTTCTCGCTTGGACGGCCTTCGCGCTTGAAAAAACCACCGGGGATTTTACCCACGGCGTAGGTTTTTTCGATGTAATGGACTGACAAAGGGAAAAAATCCTGTCCAGATCGCGCGCTACGTGCCGCAACAACCGTGCACAACACGCTGGTGTTACCCATACTGACGAGTACCGCACCGGAGGCTTGACGGGCAACACGGCCCGTTTCTAGGGTGATTTCTTGATCACCATACTGAAAAGTTTTTCTGACTACATTCACTGACTATCTCCAAAATATGAAACGACCGGCAGAGAGCCGGTCATTGGGCTGATGATTACCGACGTAGACCGAGGCGCTTGATGACACTGGCATAGCGCGCCGTATCTTTGCTCTTCAGGTAATCCAGCAGTTTACGACGCTGGTTGACCATACGAATCAGGCCACGACGAGAATGGTGGTCCTGAGTGTGATCTTTAAAATGTGACTGTAACTGCTCAATATTTGCGGTTAGTAGTGCGACCTGAACTTCAGGGGAACCGGTATCACTCTCTGACTGCTGGTAATCTTTGACGATCTGAGCTTTCGTGGCTGCATTCAACGCCATGGTACGTTCTCCAACCTGCTTGATTGACCGAGCCCGTCCGTGCAGGTTTACAGACGGGTTCGTTAATTATTTCCTCCGGCGGTTAACGAACCACCAGCCGACGCGGGGCAACACGCCCATCGTCGAGCATTTCACCGACGCCGAGAAACAACCCTGACGCCGAGTAGGCGCGAACCATACCACTCCTTGGTCCATTTGGCACTAGTACAGCCTGTCCCAGTTTCAGGTAGTAAGTGGCAGAATCGCCCACCTGAACAGCCGGCAATGCCTTCAGTGGGTCATCAATGGGCGTCAGCAGGGCATCGAGGGCGTCCTGACCCTCTTGCGCCAACGTCTCAAGGGTATCGAGACTGACCGCATGTGCCAGCTGGTAAGGTCCAGCAATATCCCGACGCAGCACGCTAACGTGGGCAGGAACACCCAAAGCCAGTCCCAGTGACTCAGCCAGCGAGCGAACATAGGTCCCTTTGGTACAGCGAATAACAACATCGGCTTCAGCGACCATCCCCAATCGCAGCCCTCGCAGACTAAATTCATGAATGGTAACGGCCCGCGGCTGTCGTTCTACCTCGATACCCGCTCGAGCCAATTTGTAGAGCGGCTGACCCTCACGCTTGAGGGCTGAATACATAGGCGGAATTTGGGAAAGCGCGCCAGTAAGCGCGATCATGGCGCGCTCAACCGCAGCCGCGTCGATAGACGATGCATCGGCTCGGGCAATCTCCTCACCTTCAATATCTAGCGTATCGGTACCCACACCCAAGACAAAGGTACTGAGGTAGCCCTTATCGGCGTCGAGTAAATAGTGTGAAAACTTAGTGGCTTCCCCCAGGCACAGCGGCAGCACCCCCGTTGCCAGCGGGTCGAGACTACCAGTGTGCCCAGCCTTCGCGGCATCAAACAATCGCTTGACACGCTGCAGGGCCCCGTTAGAGGTTATGCCGCTGGGTTTATCCAGCACCAATATGCCGTTGACTGGCCGTCCGCGACGTTTACGAGCCATCGCTCAAGGTCTCTCGCTAGGATCCGTGATCTCATCACTTGGCGCAGGGTTGAGGTGGGCATCTGCAGCCTTCGCATCGAGCAGCAAGGCTTCCATATCTCGCCCACGACCAACGCTTTCATCAAACCTAAAATGCAATTTTGGGACGGTTCGCATCGTTGCCGATCGGGCAAGCTGTGAGCGTAGAAACCCGGCTGCTTTATTCAGGGTCTCCGCGGTAGGTTTAGCAGTGTCAATGTTATCGACACCTAGCTGAGTAAAAAAGACCTTTGCATGGCTGAGATCGCGGCTGACATCCACCCCTGTCACGCTCACCAACTCTACCCGCGGATCACGCAACTCCCGCTGAATGAGCTGCGCCAACTCCTGCTGCAAAAAATCACCCACCCGCTGCGATCGACTGTATTCGCGCGCCACACCAACCTCAGAGCGAGCGAGCGACTTCGTTCACATCATAAACTTCGATGAGATCGCCGACCTTCACGTCATTGTAGTTTTTTACGCCAATACCGCATTCCATGCCGTTACGAACATCATTCGCATCGTCTTTAAAGCGCCGCAGTGACTCAAGTTCACCTTGGTAGATAACCACATTGTCACGCAGGACACGGATAGGTTTTGAGCGATAAACCGTACCCTCGGTCACCATACAACCGGCGATGAGACCCAGTTTCGGTGAGCGGAACACATCACGCACTTCGGCAATCCCAATAATTTCCTCGCGTAGCTCTGGTGACAGCATACCGCTAAGGGCGGCTTTTACATCGTCAATCAAGTCATAGATAACATTATAGTAGCGAACTTCGACACTCTCTTGTTCAGCAATTCGACGTGCACCCGCATCAGCTCGAACATTAAAACCAATGATAATAGCCTCACTGGTCATCGCCAAAGTGACGTCAGACTCAGCCAGACCGCCAACACCACCAGAGACGACATTGACTTTGACTTCATCGTTACCCAAATCGGCTAGCGCGCCCAGCAATGCCTCGAGGGACCCTCGAACATCCGCCTTAATCACTAAGTTGAGCGTTTGCCGATTACCCGCCGTCATCGATTCAAACATATTGTCGAGTTTAGCTGCCTGCTGATTCGCCAACTTGCTGGAACGCATTTTCTCGTGTCGAAAATCGGCGACCTCTCGGGCACGCTTCTCACTTTCTACAACGGCCATCGGATCACCCGCATCTGGAGTGCCGTCAAGACCCAGTATTTCAACGGGGATGCTCGGGCCTGCGGACTCCACTGGACTACCGTTTTCATCGAGCATTGCACGAACACGGCCGTATTGGAGACCGGCCAGGACAACATCGCCTTTTCGGAGTGTCCCTGCTTGAATAAGAAGCGACGCTACCGAGCCACGGCCCTTTTCAAGACGTGACTCAATAACAATACCTTGAGCTGGGACATCATGGGGTGCCCGAAGTTCAAGCAATTCAGCCTGCAATAAGATGGCATCGAGTAAGGCGTCTACGCCCTCGCCCGTATGCGCAGAAACATTAATGAATTGGTTCTCGCCACCCCATTCCTCGGGAATAACCTCTTTCGCTGCCAATTCATTTTTGACTTTTTCGGGATCGGCACCTTCCTTGTCAATTTTATTCACCGCCACTACGAGGGGCACCCCTGCCGCTTTTGCGTGAAGAATCGCCTCTTCGGTTTGCGGCATGACGCCATCGTCCGCCGCCACCACCAGAATGACAATATCGGTAGACTTGGCACCGCGCGCACGCATCGCCGTAAACGCCGCATGCCCAGGCGTATCCAAGAAGGTCACCATACCTCCCTCGGTTGTCACATGATAAGCGCCAATATGCTGAGTAATGCCACCTGCCTCACCACTGGCGACACGCGACTTCCGAATGTAATCTAGCAGCGACGTCTTGCCGTGATCAACATGACCCATAACAGTGACCACGGGTGCTCGCGGCGTCAAGGTACCGTCATGACTGGCGAGCGTTTCCTCCAACTTTTCTTCGAGCACATCTAGGCTGACAAACTTAACCTTGTGTCCTACCTCTTCGACGATGAGGGACGCGGTGTCTCTGTCAATCATCTGATTAATCGTTGCCATCACACCCAGCTTCATGAGCTCCTTAATGACAACACCGGCTTTGACCGCCATTTGCTGGGCTAAATCGCCTACGGCAATGTTCTCCGGCAGATTCACTTCATAAACAATCTTCTCAGTAGGCTGCTCGAATCCATGTTTACCGTGCTCTTCATGAGAGCCCTTCTTCCGTCGACCGCCACGACGACGTCCAACGCCACCCTCTGCAGCCTCAAGCGCACTTAGGGAGAGGTTGTGACCGCGCTGCTTACCTCGCGCTCCAAGCATAGACGTTCTATCTAAACGCCCTGTCTTACTGCCTTTCTTTCTCGCTGCCTCTTCTTTGGCGGGGGCCTCGTGAAGCCGCTTAGGCTTTCGATCGAGGGCTGCTGCCGACTTCGAACCATCCGCCTCATTGGCAAGTTGAGCAGTCTCCACAAGCGCCTTTTGCCCAGCTAGTTTGCGCTGCTCTTGAGCTTGTTTCGCTGAAGCTCTGGCTTCAAGGTCTTTTTGTCGCTGCTCTTCTTCATGCTGTCTGCGCGCAGTCGCACGCTGTCGCAACACCTCAGGATCAACATTGCTGGGATCTTCGTCTTCCTCCAACGCTATCTCAGCACTAGGCACAGACGCAGCTTCTGTAGGCGGCTCGCCTGGCGGTAGGTCGCTTGTCAGCGCCCCGCCAGTATCGAGTGGTTCGACTATCACACTATCGTCGACCAACTGGGCAATCGGCTCTTCTACCGAATCACCGCCGTCAATTCCCTCGACGTCGTCACGCTTTACATAAGTGCGCTTCTTGCGAACTTCGACATTCACGGTGCGTTTACCTGCACCACCCGTACGCAACGTACTCATTTTTTTGCGATTCAAGGTTATTTTCTTTGGCCCATCAGTGCTTTCACCGTGGCTACGCTTCAGGTAGGCCAACAGCGTTTGCTTGTCTTCTTCTGACACCAGCTGATCCGCAGCTGCATGCGGCAAGCCAGCCTCTTTCATCTGGGCTAACAATCGCTCAACGGAAGCGCCGACCGTCGTTGCTAATTGTTCTACTGTCACCTGAGCCATCTAATACTCCCTGATCCGTATGGGTTTGCGTTGATGTTGAAAGTAGCGCCGTGTTACGCGCCTTTCTCCTCCGCAAACCAAGGTGCACGTGCTGTCATAATCAGCTCCGCTGCACGCTCCTCGGTCATTTCCTCTATGTCCATTAGGTCGTCAACGCTCTGCTCCGCAAGGTGTTCCATGGTGACCACACCACGACCGGCTAAAACAAACGCTAAGTGACGTTCCATACCTTCCATAGTCAACAAGTCTTCCGCTGGCTCGTGGGCGCCCAGCTCTTCCTCAGAGGCAATAGCCATGGTTAAAAGAGCGTCTTTAGCCCGAGCCCGCAGCTCTTCCGAGATATCTTCGTCAAACCCTTCAATCGACATCATTTCCTCAAGGGGAACGTAGGCCACTTCCTCTAGCGTCGTAAAACCCTCTTCGACAAGTACACCGGCAACGTCCTCATCAACGTCGAGTGCTTCCATGAAAGTGCCCATGATCTGTCCCGCTTCCGCCTCCTGCTTTTCCACCGCCTCGTCGACACTCATTACGTTGATCGTCCAGCCGGTCAACTCTGCCGCTAGGCGAACGTTTTGGCCGCCGCGGCCAATCGCTTGAGCAAGATTGTCCTCGCCAACAGCCACTTCCATGGTATTGCTATCCTCATCAACAACTATCGATTCAACCTCCGCAGGTGACATTGCGTTAATGACCATTTGTGCAGGGTTATCATCCCAAAGAATAATATCAACGCGTTCATTATCGAGCTCGTTTGACACCGCCTGCACTCGAGACCCACGCATACCAACACAAGCACCCACTGGATCAATGCGCTGATCGCCTGTCTTGACCGCAATTTTGGCTCTTGAACCAGGATCACGTGCTGCGGCACGGATTTGGATAACGCCCTCGGAGATCTCAGGTACTTCAATCTTAAAGAGCTCGATGAGCATCTCTTTACATGCTCGGGATAATATCAATTGTGGACCACGAGATTCGGGATTAATCTCGCTCAACACCGCGCGTACTCGATCATTGATTCGGAAGGTTTCTCGCCCAATAAGCTCGCCGCGCGGCAGCAATCCCTCTGCGTTGTTACCCAAATCAATAATAATATTGTCTCGCGTGACTTTCTTTACCATGCCGGCCAAGAGCTCGCCAACTCGATTGCGATACAGCTCAACAATTTGCGCGCGTTCCGCCTCTCGCACTCGCTGAACAATGACCTGCTTCGCGGTTTGTGCGGCAATCCGGCCAAAATCGACGTTATCGACCACTTCTTCGTGAATGTCACCCACCTTAAGGTCGCTGCTTGCCTCAGCGGCCTCTTCAGTGGTGAACTGCGTACCTAATAATGCCAACTCAGTATCAGCCACCACTAGCCATCGACGCGTCGTCACATAAGCGCCGGTCTCCCGATCGATGCTGACTTCAATATCGGACTCTTCGTCGTATCGTTTTTTAGTGGCCATGGCCAACGCTAGCTCAATCGCCTCAAAGATAATCTCTTCCGAGACACCCTTTTCATTTGAAACCGCTTCAGCAACCATCAAAATTTCTTTGTTCATTATCCGTCTCTCAGCATCTGGCGTTACTTTGCCGTATCAGTCGTTTGTTTGCTCTTCCCGTTAGCACTGTCTAGACGAGGCTCTACCCTCGCCTTATCAATTTGATGTACCGGTAGTAGATACTCATGATCGTCTACCCTAACAACAACGTCGCCCTCTTCGATACCTACCAGAAAGCCTCGAAAATTTCGCCGACCTTCAAAAGGCAATCGAAGTTTTATGTCAATGGGCTCATCAATGTACAGCCCATATTGCTCCGGTTTAAACAACAACCGATCGACCCCGGGAGACGACACCTCTAAGGTGTATTCTCCCTGAATGGGGTCCTCTACGTCGAGCACGGAGCTCGCGTGACGACTCACCTTGGCGCAGTCGTCAACAGTCACCCCGTTCTCCCCTTCGATATAAAGCCGAAGGGTGGATCTGCGGTTGGGAGAAATCAGTTCCAACCCCCAAAGTTCGAAACCCAGCGAACTGATAGTCGGCTCGAGAAGCTCCGTCAATCGCGATTCTTTGCCTGACATCGCTGATGTCTCCTGTTTTGTGCCCGCTACATTTGCTTTGGGTACAAAAAAGCCCCAAACAGGGGCTTCATAAGTGATGATATTTTGAGCGCAAATATCATCGATTTGGTAGCGGGGGCCGGATTTGAACCGACGACCTTCGGGTTATGAGCCCGACGAGCTACCAGGCTGCTCCACCCCGCATCAAAACATTTTATGACTGCCCCCTTTTGACGCTGTGGTAACCCAGTTACTCACTGCTGGCGGTCACTGCGACCGAGCCTATTGTCTCGATCAGAGGCGCAGAAGTATAAGGATGCCTTACGCCTTGGTCAACCTATTGCGCACAAGAAAAAACCCATCGGTATGAATCATTCTGGCAGCCTTGCCCGTGTCATACTGTTAACTGCCATCTATCATGGTCGGTCAGATCGTTGAGCGACGGATTAAGAAGACACCGGACGACGTAGGGAATAGCAACTATTTTTGCACAAGTCGCCTTACGACGCCGCTATGGGACGTGCGG